>CAJTGI010000004.1 GCA_910575435.1 Clostridiaceae bacterium
GAAGCCGTTGGAACAGAAAGTCATCAGGGAGTTCGGCTGCCAGAAGTTTATCTACTGCAGTGATGCCGGTCTGGCTTCTGAAAATATACGCACATACAATCACATGGGCGAAAGGGCTTTTATCGTAACCCAGTCCATAAAGAAACTCCCTGCTGAAGATAAGGTATGGGCATTGGACAAAAGCGGGTTCAAGAGGGTTTCCGATGACAGGCCTGTAGATATCACGTCATTGCCTGATGATGATACAAGCTTGTATTATAAAGATGAACCCTATACTCCCCAAAAACTACATCAACGGCTGATCATTACTTATTCCCCGAAGTATGCACGCTACCAAAAAGTGATACGTGAGAAACAGGTAGAACGTGCTGAAAAAATGATCGCTTCCGGAAATGCCAAGAAGCAGCGTAAAAATCCAAATGACCCGGGAAGGTTTATTGGCGCTGTTGCTGTCACGGATGATGGCGAAAAAGCGAAAGTGCATAGTTTCCTTGACGAGAACAAAATCGCAGATGAGGCATTATATGATGGCTTATATGCGGTGTGTACAGATTTGCTGGACGATGATGTGAGTGATATCCTCAAAGTCAGCGAAGGGCGATGGCAGATCGAGGAATGCTTCCGGATCATGAAGACAGACTTTGCGGCAAGACCTGTTTATCTGCAAGACGAGAATAGGATCAAAGCCCACTTTCTCATATGTTTTTTAGCACTTTTGACGTATCGTGTTTTGGAAAGGAAACTGGATTTTAATTATACTTGCGAAGAAATCCTGGAAACTTTAAGGTCAATGAACTTTGCAGGGATACAGGAGCAGGGATTCATTCCCTTATATAAACGGCTAAAGATCACGGATGATTTGCACGAAGCCTGCGGTTTTCGGACAGACTATCAGTTTATAACAAAAAGCCAGATGAAAACAATCCAGAAAAAAAGTAAAGGCAGAGAATAAAATACTATAGTCCGTGACAAAAGAAAAAATCGCTGTATGCCCTATATTTATTAGGATTACAGCGATTTTATTTCTTATAAACTGTCAAAGACAGGATTATATATAATATTCTCTATTATTTCAACCAATTTTCATCATATCTGATTAGAAATCCCAAGGTCATGCTGTTCATTGACATGTGCTCGCAGACCGTTCCCCCTCCCCTTTTATCGCTTCCAGGCAAACCCTCAAGACCCCTTCCACAATCTTCTTTTTCTCCTCCTCCGTCAGATTGGCAACATAACTGCGAACAGCCGTCCCGCCAATCATCCTTGTTCCGATATAATCACCCATCTCTCCCGTTCCCCTCTGTCCTTTTGCTCATTCTATGTGCCCCACATTTTGTCCTATGCCTTAGCCAAGCAATAATATTCGCCGTGCTAGCATCATATAAATAGCAAAGGTGCCTGTCATTGGCACAAGAAGCCATCATCTCCCATCAAGGAAAGGATCTCGCCATGATTGCCATATATGTCCGCCAGTCCTTAGACAAAAAAGACTCCCTATCCATCGAGGCACAGATTGAAGATTGCGTTACCATCTGCAAGCGCAATGGCTGGAATACTTACAAAGTATACAAAGACAAGGGATGGTCTGCCAAAAATCTCGAACGCCCAAGCTTCCAGCAGTTAAACCAAGACGTGAAGGCAGGACTGGTGGAGACCGTAGTCTGCTACAAAATCGACCGCATCAGCCGCAATATCCGAGATTTGGTAAATCTCATCGAAGATTACAACGAACTGGGCGTCCATTTTATCTCTTTCGCAGATAACATCAACACTGCCGCCCCCGGGGGCATGATGATGGCAACCCTCTTCGGCTCCCTGGCCCAAATGGAGAGGGAAGCTATCATTACCAGGGTGACGGACAATTACTACTACCGATGCGAACTGGGATACTGGGGGGGAGGCCCAGCCCCCTATGGCTACCGCCTAAAAAAAATCCAGGAAAACAATCAGAAGCACACCGTATTGGAGATAGATGAAAAGGAAGCCCCAGTGGTGAGACAGTTCTTCACATGGTACCTGGAACCAGGCGCAACGATTTTTACAATCTTGAACAGGGCCCAAGAATTAGGCATTAAAACAAGAAAAGGGTCTGCTTGGACTTCCAGAGTTATGGCAGATCTGCTCTCCAAGCCCCTCTATGCCCCAAATACCATGGATATCTACCATTATTATAAGGCCCAGGGAGTAAATGTCCGCATAATGCCAGAACAATGCGATGGCAGTTTGTCCCTGAACGTATTCGGGAAAAGGGAGCGGGGCAGCAGCACGCCAAAACGCTCCAGGCCCGTCAGCGAAATGACCCTGGCCATCGCAAAACACATTGCCATCATTGACGGCGATACCTTTCTGCGGGTGCAGGAAAAAAGGAAATCCTCCCTACAAGTCACCCCCCGCTCAGGAACCTCCCGCAGCACCATACTATCCGGCCTGGTTAGGTGCGGCATGTGCGGCCGGGCCATGTCCCCCTCCGGCAGCCGCCTAGGCACAAAATATTTCATATGCTCCGGCAAGAAGAACTACGCCCATGGCACCTGTCCTTCCAAAAGCATCAAGGTATCCCTCCTAGAAAACATCGTGCTAGATGACTTGCTTGCCCACCTATCCGATCCCAAATGCATCGACCTCTTCCACTCCGATGCCCCATCCCGGGTTCCCGCCGCAGATGCCACCAAAATTAATGCGCTACAGCAGGAGCATGCCCAAATAGAAAATGAAATCCGGCAGCTGATTGCCGCCTGTGCCTCTGCGAATGAAGTAGCCATCGAATATTTGAATGACCATATCACCCAATTAGATGCCAGAAAAAAAGAAATCGGGCAAACCATCCTCTCCATCCGGCAGAATGCAGAAAGCCTTCTGCAAAGGCAGGCAGACATCACTGCGGAATCCGTACCCTCCATCCTCCGATCCGGTTCCTTTGATGACAGAAAACTCCTGTGCCGCTACCTGATTCGAGAAATCACATACGCCGCCAGAGACCATATCACCATCATATACAACCTATAGCATCAGAGCAAATGCCGACCCTGCGCCCAGCCTGCCGCCTCAAAGGTAAGCTAGGTCATTCCCTCAGCCCTCAAGGCTTCCATCCACCGCGCTTTTCATCACCTCCGCCGCCTCCCTATCCGGTCGGCAGGACAGACGCCACACAGGACAGCAGCTCTCCACCTTCTCCGCAAAGGCAATATTCCTCCTCAGCAAATCCTCCTCCCAGGCAGGGGAAATCATTCTCTGGACGATGGCAAGGATTTTTTCTGATGCGTCTGGTATCTCGCAGGCATTTTTAGCCGCCTTTTTCAGAAAGGCAATCCCACCCAGAGGATAGCCTTTCTCCGTAGCGATGCCAGAAGTTCCGCACCAGGGCTGCCCATGCACCATGACCGTCCCCCCCTCTATTCCCAGCATGTTCAGGTCTCCATTTAAGATCTCCGCCCCAAAAGCCTCCCTCCACAAATTCACATGGGTGGACTTCCCAGCGCCAGACCGCCCGGAAAATAGCCATGCCCTCCCCCGGTAAAGAAGGGATGCCGAATGCAGGAAAAAGAAGCCTCTCTCGCTAGCCGCCACCAAAACCGCAAATCGAATGGCATGGAAAATATCCTGAGCGTCCCTGTCAATCAAATCGTACTCGCAGAACAATAGAGCATGGGAACCATCCTTCTTCACATGCATCTCTTCCAGCACAGGAAACCCCGGAAAGAGAAAGACATAAACTTCCCCCCCGTCAATAAGCACCAACTCCCCATTGCGCAATATCACCCTGCCATTGATGCGATGCCTGGGAGGCACGCAGGCAACCTGCACCGTCAAGTCGTCCCCCTCCTCGCAGGCAAACTGCTGGAAAAACGACTGATAGACCGCTTCTGGCCCCTTGTAGGCAATCTTTATCGGCCCTGCGGAAAAGTACAGGGGATTCCATCCATATTCCTCCCCCCGCTCCTCCCGCAGCATCCCCATCTGTGCCAGATATCCACGAAAGCCTTCCACATCTTCTCCCAGCCTGTCCTCCATCTCCTCCCCCAGGCCATACTCCTGCCTGAGAAGGCGCACCAGTTCCCCTCTGCCGCAGCCAGACTCCATCCCCCGCCAGAGAATCTCTCCCGTCTCATTCAGGGAAAAGCCTTCGCAGCAATCCGCAATATTCTGTCCATAGGGAAGCACATGGGTTCTGCCCCCCAGTTCTGCCCTCAAGAAACCTTCTCTGATCTCCTTCTTCATACGCTCCCCTTTCTATCCCTCTGCCTTCATCGCCTGGATCTCCTCCTGGGACAGCGGCTCGCACCGCCTGTCCCGAATGGCATACACCCGGTGGCAGATGGAGAGCACGGAGGTGCGATGGGTGGTGACGATGCAAGTCCTGGGATACTCGTCCTTCATAATATTGCGAAGGATCCTCCGCTCCGTATCCCCATCCAGCGCCGACGTGGCCTCATCCATCAGAAGGATGGGGGATTTCTTCATCAATGCTCTGGCAATGGACAGACGCTGGGCCTGGCCCTCGGAAAAGCCACCTCCCCGCTCGCCAATCTTGCTGTCGATGCCCAGAGGAAGCTTCTCAATAAATTCCCAGGCACAGGCCACCTTCAAGCACTCCACGATTTCCTCCTCCGTGGCCTCCGGCTTCACATTCCGCATATTTTCCGCAATCGTGCCAGAAAACATGGTGTTCCCCTGAGGGACATAGGAAAAAAGCTGGCGCACGGAAGGGGAATATTCCACTCTGTCTTCCTCCCTGCCTTCTCCCCAGATTTCCATCTTGCCGCGCTGGGGTTCCAGCAGGGCAAGCATAATCCGCAAAAGGGTGGTCTTTCCCTCCCCGGAAGGACCCACCAGAGCCACAATCTCATGGGGCTTGGCAAAGAAATCAGTCCCTTCAAAGACCTGATTGCCATTATAGTATGCATAATCCATATCCCGAATGCCAAGCGCCAGCCCTCTATCCCGATTTCTCTGATAGAAGGCTTCCACCTCCCGATACTCCGAATAATCCTCCCGAGGCATTCCCAGAATATCCATCAGCCTCCCGGCGGAGGTAGTAATCCCGATAGCGCTGGGCACCATGCCGGTCAGGGCATTCAACGTGCCAGTCAGCGTGCCGGACAGAGATAGAAACAGCGTCATGGTGCCGTAGGAGATATCTCCCACCCACACCCGCCATATTCCGAATCCATAACAGCTGTAAGACACTGCCAGTCCCACGAAGGACATGAAGATGGAAATCAGGATGCCTAATTTCTCATATTTCTTTCGCAATTTCCAGAAATCCTTCTGATACTGGCGAAGAGTTTTCACATAGAGAGGAATCAAGTCAAAAGCCTTGATGGTCTGAATATTGGAGAACGTCTCCTGGTTAAATCCCATCATCCTGGCACTCAGAGCGGCACTTTCCTTATTCCTGGACTGCATTCTGGAAAGCAGCGTCTTGGACATCAGAAGGCTCACGGGCATGCCCGCCATGGCAAGCAGGGCAAAGGCCGGGTCGTAATACACCACGATGGCCAGTGCCGAGATAAACTTAGAAAAATTGATAACAAGGTCGGGAACCCAATTCAGCACCCCGTCAGAAATGGTGGAGGCATCGCTGCTCCAACGGGTAAGCAAATCCCCCGTATGATAGGCCATCAAAGGCTCCAGCCGGGTAAGAAGCATCTTCTCAAAAATATCTGCCTTGATTTCATTGTCCACCTTGATGCTTATCATGGCGGAAATATAACTCAGCAACTGGGAGATAATCACGTTCACCATGGTGAATGTAATATACATGACAAATGTCTTCACGATCTCTGACGACTTATGCTGGGTAATGATATCTACCAGATCCCTGGACAAAAAACTGGTCACCAGGGAAGTTCCCGTGCCCACCAGCCCGATGCCCGTATAAATAAAAATGGAGAGCCAGTACTTCCTCACATAGGTATATATCCATATGGTCTGGCTGATCATCTCCTTCAGCCTGCCCTCCCGAATCCTCTTCCAGTAAAACTTCCATCTCTCCTTCATGCCTGCTCCGTTCCCCACTGCCAACTACATGTTCCAATCACTGCACTGCTATTCACAGCCATTTATTTAATATTAACATTTTCCACAACCTTTTGACAAGTGACAGGAATGCAGCATGTGATGGCATGAAATGCACCATGATAGTTTAGGAAATATTTTTTTGAATTACTTCACAAGCACTTTGGCTTTTATTTTTTTTGCCTTCTTCTTAAACCAGTTTCTGTCAGACTTCTTCACCTTCTTGCTGAGAATAATCTTTTTGTAATTTTTATGCACCTGAAATGGATGGAGATAAGCCCCCCTGGTTTTTTTTGTGAACTTTTTAATCCGGGACAGATCTAAAACATTTACCTTGCAACTCTTTTTACAATGGTACACCTGCACTGCCGACTTCTTCATAGGAGGCATGGCAAGTTTCTTCAAACGAAGTGCCGAATACAGATACAGACCGCTCAGGAAAGTATTCCTGCTCAAATCCAGACTTGTAATCTTGGTGCCTTTTAAATGCAAAGAGTGCAATTTAACATTCTTCTTCATATCTAACTTCTTAACTTTTTTTGTCCCTTCAATCCATAGAGTTTTCAATTTTGTATTTTTTTTCAAATTTATGCTTTTTAGGTTGCTACTCTTAATATACAGATATTTCATGTTCTTGCATTTTGCAACATCAAGCTTAGAAAAACTCCCTTCCATAAGAAGTTCTTCCAGTTTGGGCATATCGGCCAGATTGATAGATTTTATCCTGCTGTACCACAGATGAACCTTCTTCAGTTTCTTCAAGGCAGAATGCCCGGCCGCATCCCTAGTGATAATCTTTTCCAAGCATGTATCCGTTCCATATAGCGTCTCCAGAGATTCCATCTGGGAGATATCCAGAACCTTAAATGCCTGATTTCCAAATTGCGGGTCATTTGCCATAGCGATACAATTCACTCCCTGTGCCGACCCAACAGAAAGTGTCTTCAATGTTTTCCTCACAGGACTCAAGTCCAGCTGCGGAAAGCGAGCGGCAACCAAATCCAATTCCTTCAGAGCAGATAATCCTTTCAAAGAAAATTTCTTCCCCTGCAAACTGCCACGGATTACCAATTTCTCCAGGTATTTCAGGCCTGACAGAAAACTAAAATCCTGCATCTCTACGTCAATCTCAAGAGTTTCCAGCCTCAACCGGGATAGTTCCTCAAACAATACGCCATTCTCCTTCAGATCCTTTTGAGAAATACCGCTATAGGCGATATTGAGATATTTTAGGGAAGGCATTTTGGAAAAAGCGAGATTGCAGTTTTGGATTTTTTCACATTTCAACCACAACGATGCCAGCGAAGAAATCTCCCCTGCGCCATTCCTAAGCCCATCCACTTCATAAGCCCTGATGCTGATATCATTTAGATTCTTAGCTCCTACATTCCAATTTACTTTCAGACTACGTGTATCAATCTTTATTTTTTTCAGGCAATCCGATGTGCCAGACAGGGTAATCTGCCCATCGAAAGTATCTCTATAAGAACCTGCCAAGGAAATCTTCTCAGCATAGGGAAAACACTGGAGCAGACTGCCGCCAAAAATCCACTCCCGTTCCTTATCATTCCCTATGAGAGCAAAATCCAGTTCCCTGATATTGGGGAAATTTTCCATTCCCTTAAAATCCACTACCGTACCAGATTTTACATCAAAAGACACCTCTCCTGACATTTCAGTTGTTCTTCCAAATTGCGTGGGTATTTTCAATTCCTCATTCGACAGCACGCCATCCCGATTGATATCATAAGCCTTCACATGGGAACGAACTGTAGGGTCAGGAAAATTCACCTCATCCACGGGAACAGATGCCTCTGCCCGCATCCCTCCAATCAGCCATATGCCCATTACCGCCACGCCTGCCAGCATGATCTGCTTCCATCTCTCCATAACAATCCCTCCATTCAATCATATCACATGATATATTTATTATTGCCATTTGCGACCATTGATCTCTCCTTGCGCTTGTTTCTACCAAAAAGACAAATTATTCCATATTCTCCTCATCATACTTGGATCCGATGTATTTTTGAGCCAGTCTTCCGGCACATATCCCGCAGATTTCACATTCTCATACAGATTCCAGACAGGTATCCGATATGTGCCTGTTGTCTCTCCTTGGTAGCCATTGCTAATAAATGCCCGGGGATCGAACTGATTCTTTGTCTGGAACAGCGTCAGCAGCCGAGAGACACAATCCTGAGAGGCAATGTCAAACCTTCCCTCCACGTAAGACACATTATCCGCATAATATTTATGGCAGTCTTTTCTTTCTTCTGGATATGCAAGCAATTCCAAATCCTTTGTGTTAGTGCTTCCCGCCATCACCCAGCCTCTCATGAAAGAATCATAGTGAATATTTGTCTTGACATTTGCGGTCTTTTGATATCTCGTGACTCGAGTATTTGCCGCAATCGGTTCCGCATCCTTAGGATTAATCACATACTGGTGGGAAAAAGCATCCGTGGCCGCATGAATGGCAAAGCCTAGGAATTGCAAATGCCGCCTTCTATTAATCTCCACTTTGTTTCCCACTTTTGCAATATCATGGTCATAAGCCGCATTGATTATATGCCTCAAATCCTGTCTTGCTTGATCTTTCGCTGTTGATGACTGCTCGTTGCTGTTATAAAAATTATTAGAATATGACTTCAATTGATCCTTCGTAGAATTGTAGGCCCACATCATATAAGCCCATCAGCAAGCCAACTGCCAAAAAACATAGCCAAAGTTTTCTCTGCCCCTTTCCTTTCTCCATATTAACACCTTATCCTTTCATTTTTTCCGATATTCATAGCCACAATATAATAATAACCAAAAATTCTTAAGATTTCATTAAGTACCATCCTTCCCGCTTATCATAAAACGAATGGTCAGTTTTCTCTTTTACAAAATATTATAGCAGATTTCCACAACATGACAACGAAAATAAGAGTCTATTTTTTTATTTAACCATTTTGACAAGCGACAAGAATGCAGTATAATAATAATAAATGACAACATTGACGGAGGAAAGCCTATGTTATCCCTAGATGCATCAGAGAGAGCCTACGCAGCCATTCAGGAAAAAATCGCCCGGGGCGAGCCATTCCTAATCGCTCCCCAGGGAAGCAGCATGTTCCCCTTTCTCATTGCGGGGCGGGATAAGGTGCTTCTGGCCCCCATCCCTTCCCAAAAACGCCCTCGTCGGGGAGATATCGTGCTCTACCGAAGGGAAGAAGGCCTGCTGGTGCTCCATCGGATGCATCACCGCAACGGGGAGGGCTATTATTTTACAGGGGACAATCAGACAGAACTGGAAGGCCCGCTGGACAGAGGGCAACTGCTGGGCATCGTGACCCGAATATACCGCCAGGGCAAAGACTTTTCCCCACGCCGCCCGGCCTTCTGGATTGCCGGCAGGCTCTGGCTGCGGTTGCGGCCATTCCGCCCCATCCTCTCCAGGAGCGTCAAAAAAATCCTGATAGCATTTCATTTATATAAAGAATCAGAAAACAAATCAACGTAAACAGCAACCCTGCTAAAATCCCAACACGTCACCCCGAATGGAGGCCAGATATGTGCAAAAGCAAGAAGGAACATCGCCCGGACATCAGCGTCATCATTATCACCCGCAACACCCCCTTCATGATTCTAAAGCGCTGCATTCACTGCGTCCGCTCCCAGACCTTGGAAAATATCGAAATCATCCTGCTGGATGCCAATGAAAAGGGAAACTCCTACCAGCAGGCCATTTCCAGCGAGGGCGAACTGCTCCGGGATATTACATATGTATACTATCCGGAGGAGGGGGAAATGGTTCATGGAAAGAATCTGGCTCTAGAAAAAGCCACTGGAAACTATATCACCATCATTTCCGCACAAGATATGATGACGGAAACGCGCCTGGAAACCATTCTCCGAGCATTCAAGGATAACTCCAGGCAACTCGTATACTATACCAGCATGACCTTCCAGGTAGACAATACCCTGGAAAACAATTACTACACCCTGCCCACCGGATCCTTCCGCTATCTTGCACAGGCCGTCATCCACCGGAGCGTATTCTCCATGGCGGGAAACTTTGATGAAAATATGCTATGCCTCTGCGATGAGGAATTATGGACCCGCATCAACTTTATCAATCCCCCCGGCTGCCTGATGGATGAAGAGGCGGCTATCTCCATCTGCCAGGATTCCTATAAAAACCATACGCCTCTCAATGCTGCCATCGCATACCGCCAGATACTTATCAAATTCCCAAAATATTTTAACAGGCACAAAGCACACAGGAGAATCCTATACCAGAAAATAGCGGAAAATTACAAAGAATCCCACGTCATCCTGCGCTATCTTCAATTTCGCTGGAAGACGATATTCAGCAAATAGCCTTGACGGCAAGGGAAACGGAAATAATAATCAAACCAATAATCAGAAAGGGGTGTGCCTATGAACCCATCGGAGAAGCTTTTCTGCAAATGCCTCCGCCTTTGCCTCCACCCGGAAAAAACCACCCTCTTTTCCCAGGAGGAGCGGGCTGAGCTTTCATCACATCTCCCCCACTGCCTCGCCCTGGCAGAAAAACACGGCCTGATTTCCTGTTTCTATGAAAGCCTATGCCTGCTAGAAATCCCACTCACACCGGAAGACCGGAAATATTACCGCCAGATGGTAACGGGAAATGCCTTTGCCAGTTATCGGATGCTAGCCTTCACTCGAAAAATATTGGCAGTCTTAGAGCAGGAGGAGGTCACATACTATCTGCTAAAGGGTGCCACGCTATTGGATTGCTATCCAAAACTGGAACTGCGTTCATATGGGGATGTGGACATTTTAATTCCCGATTCCAACGAATTCAAACGGTTGAGGGATCGCCTTACGGCTCAGGGATTCCGCAACGAGGGAAGTTTTGCGGAACATCACCTGGAGATGTATGACTCAGAGGATGGTCGGGACTTCCTGCTGGAAATCCATCACAAAGTCATTGCCGGGCAGGCAAATGCAGAATTTAATCAAAACGTTCAGGAAATCTTCCAGAAACTAACCCCAGTGCCAGGTTTCTATCCCCCGGCCCGCCTCTCCTACCAGATGCTCCCAGCCACCGAGAATGCGCTGTACCTCTTACTCCATATGTTACAGCATTTCCTCGGCTCTGGCTTTGGCATCAGGCTGCTTTGCGACTGGACTGTCTATCTGGAAAAGCATGGAACAGAAATCTCTTGGGAGCAATTCGGAAACTATCTGCGCCAATTGGGACTCACGAAATTCTCCTCTGCCGTGACACGGCTCTGCCAGCAATTCCTAGGACTGGATGCCAGCAGATTCCCCTGCCTATTGGACAATTCCCTAGATGAGGGCTTCCCAGACATTTTTATGAAAGAGATCCTGGATGCGGGAACCTTTGGAAAGACAAATCAGAGCCGAATGCTAATCATGTCTGGCGGCGGCAGATTCTCCCAATACTTCATCGAACTCCACCGCCAGATGAAGAAACGATTCCAGAAATTGTGCAAAATCCCACCCCTATGGCCCTTTCTGTGGATCATTTCCTGTCTATGCTTCCTCTGGAACAACCATTTCCTCCGCAAGACAAAGACAAAAGATATCCTTGATACCGCAAGAAAGCGCCAGCGCTTGGTCAAGGAACTGACGATATTCCAGAAAGGAGAGGGAAATCATGAAAAGTAACCCTGCATTTTCGTTGCAGTCCATCGGAGACGTTTATCTGCTCGTCCCCCTCCATAACGAAATATTTCAAAAGGAAAACATCATCCCCACCAACGAAGTGGGGGCCCTTCTCTGGAAAAACTTGCAAGAAGAATGCACGGAGGAAAAGCTATCCCGCATGGTGTCGGCGGAATACGATATTGCTGAGAAAGATGCCCTCAAAGACATTCGCCTATTTCTGAAAAAGCTAAAAAAAGCAGGAGCACTGTTGGATGCCAGCTCTTACGAATGAAAGATTCGCAACAGCGGCACATTCAGATAGCCTTCCAAAAAAGCCCCCAATAACAGGAGGATCATAATCCCAAAAAACAGAGGCAGAATCTGCAATACCATCTGCTTCTTTTTTTTGGAAAAAGAATTGTCAGACCGAGAGGAAGTTCCTTTCTCCCCCCACAAAAAACCGTGATGCCATCCTTCCAGCCGCTGCAGCAGAAACAAGTAGGCGGGAGCCAGGACAAATGCATGGGGTACCAGCAGTCCAAGATAAAAGAAAATGCCAGAAACCCCTTTCAGAAAAAGGCAGCACGAGAGGAGAACGCCCTGCAAGAAACCAATGTAAAACACAAAGCAGCGGGAATAAAGCCACCAGGCATTAGTAAAGGAAAAGAAGAAAAGCAGCAGGGCGAACTTGCAATTCGCAGTAAAACTGTATAAGGTCACCTCAGATTTTGCCAATCCCTTTTGCGACAGATAATCAGTAATCTGCTTCAAAATATCAGCGGCGCTGGCAAAAATGCTGTGCCTGGTCATATTGGCGATCAGGCAGGCACAGGCCATGCCTACCGCGCACAATACCATATTCTTCATCGTATATTCTGACAGGCAGAAATGTTTTTTATGGTATCCTTTCAGAATCAGATGTTTTCTGGGCATGGCTTGTTCCTCCCTTATTATTTGGAAACGAAATGCATCTCGATTCGTTTCCCGCGCTGGATGCGCGCCCCAAAGCGGCATATTTCCCATGTGCATCCATGCGCGTCTATACTCTTACATGAGTATGAGAGGATGGGAAAAAAAATACATGGTTTCTCTTTTATCCCAAGACATTTCCATGTCTAAAAATGAAGAAGCATTTTCGTTGTATTTTAGAAAGCCATCTCTTACACTTTTAGGGAGGAGGTGGCCGGCGTGAAAAAATTGCTTATTATAGAAATTATCGTAGCCGTTCTATTTTTGACATTTCTGGTGGTATCGGTGGGCATTCTCTCCAGCAGCATCCGGAGCATGAAAACCAGCAAGAATGGCATAGAAACCCAGCGTGCAGACAGAAAGCAGCTCCAAATGCAGATGGGGAATCTCCAGGAAGATTTCTCCCCCCTGCAATATCAGGGAGTGGCTCAGGAAAATCTGCTCTCCCTCTGCTTTGACAACCTTCTGTCCAGGGACGAGAGCGGCCGGGTGACATCCACAGAGGGAAAGGGATGGAAAAAAGGTGAACTGGCCTTCTCCCATATCACTTCCAGAAAAGAACAGGATGGCTCCACTTACCTGACCATATCCATCAATCCAGATAAAAAAGCCTTTCATGGCAGCCAGATGACAGCCAGGGACGTGATTTTCAACTATTACCTGCGCTTGGATGCATCCAGCGGCCTGTCCGACTGCTTTGCCGGGACAGAGATTGTGGGAGCCAGGGAATATACCTATGGGAGCAATGACATCGCTGGCAGGCAAAAAGAAATTGACAAGCTACTCCTATCCCCCTCCCAGGCCCTGAAAGAACGAATCCAGAATGAAATTATCCGCCCAGAACTACAGCGGGAATATCTCTGGGTACAGGGGCTCTACGGAGATGAGAAATTCCAGTTTATCACCAGCAAGTATACAAAACCGAAGGATTTATTCGCCTACTACTATGCCTACCAGACCTCCTACGTCTCTGGAAATCGCACAGAAAGCCAGGTAATGGAGGACATCGTGGCACAATACGGCGCAAACTACATTGCCCTGGGCAAAGTAACAGAGAGGGATTACAGCGAGCAGGCAAAGCGAATGGCACTGGGAGAGCTCCTAAAACAGTCGGGAAAAGATACCGTCACTTCCGTATCGGGCATCCGGCTGATCGATGAGCAAACGGTAGAAATCCATGTGCTGGCGGGGGAAAATCCTATAGAAAAGATCTGTGATTTCTGGGTTCTTCCCCTGGAATCCTATGGGGAGAAATCCATGTACAACGGAACTACTTGTTTTGGATTTCAGAAAGGACAGGCGAAAAAAATTGTCTCACTGACACAGGAAAAATTTCTTGGAACAGGTGCCTTCTACATGGCCCAGAAAAATCCCGATATCCTCACGCTGACCAGAAATCCCTTTTTCCAAAAGAAAGTGGGACTGGAAAAATTAGAAATTATTAGAAAAGAGTTTGAAAAGCCCGAAGAAATTATCAAAGAGTTTCTAAAGGGTAAATTGGATATGGCTGTCGTGAAGGAGGAAGAATCCCTAGATAAATTGCTGAATAATCGGGGAACGGGCGCCGCCCACCGGATCAAGCGAATCAAGATGCAATCCGACAATCTGGAAGAATCCATCCTGTACCGCACCGATTCCGTAAATGCCACCACCCTCCCAAGAAAAAAGCAGACCATACGGGGCATTTTTCAAGAATTTTATCGGATCAAATGCATTTCTAAATAAATGCACTCCGTTGTTCACAGGGTATTATTTCCGCAATATAAATAGCAGAACCATCATGCCGGCACATCATTGCCATTCACAGTCACAGAGAAGCAAATGAACTGTCTGTCGTAGCCAAACATGAGATTCTGCTATTATGAAAAGTATAAGAAACCTCGCCACAGCATAACGCCATGCAGTGGGAACGCAACTTTTAGCGATTGGAATACATCTTATCATAGTAATCCGCATACTCTCCGGAAATGATATTTTCCCACCAGCTGCGGTTATCCAGATACCACTGGATTGTCTTTTTGATGCCCTCATCGAAAGGAGTAGCGGGAAGCCAGCCCAATTCCCTGTGAATCTTGGCAGGGTCGATGGCATATCGCCTGTCATGCCCCAGTCGGTCTGTCACATAAGTAATCAAGCTTTCCGGCTTATCCAACTGATTCAGAACCGTCTTTACCACCTCAAGATTCGTCTTCTCATTATGCCCTCCGATATTATATACCTCACCGTCAGTTCCCTTGCGGATAATCAAATCAATGGCGATGCAGTGATCCTCCACATAGAGCCAATCCCTTACATTGTCTCCCTTTCCATATACCGGAATTTCCTTATCATTCAAGCAGTTGGCGATAATGAGCGGTATCAGTTTCTCCGGAAAGTGATAGGGACCATAGTTATTAGAACAGCGGGAAATGGTGCAGGGCATGTGGTATGTCCTAGCATAGGCCTGTACCAGCAGATCCGCAGATGCCTTGGAGGCAGAATATGGGCTGGAAGTGTGAATCGGCGTTTCCTCCGTAAAGAATAAATCCGGCCTGTCCAGAGGCAGGTCTCCATATACCTCGTCAGTGGACACCTGGTGATAGCGGGTGATCCCGAACTCGCGGCAGGCATCCAGCATCACGCTGGTACCGATAATGTTCGTGCGCAGAAATATTTCCGGATCAGTGATAGAGCGGTCCACATGGCTCTCTGCCGCAAAATTCACCACGATATCCGGCTTGGTATCCCGGAAAATCTGATAAATCGCCTCCCTGTCCGCTATATCCGCCTTGTAAAACTGAAAATTCTCCCTGTCCATGATGGGAGCCAAAGTCTCCATATTTCCCGCATAGGTCAATTTATCAATGCAGATAATGTTGTCTTCAGGATATTTCTTTGTCATATAATGGCAGAAATTGCCGCCAATAAATCCAGCACCGCCAGTAACAATAATATTCATTCTCTCTCTCCTTCATTCAAAACAAAGCAGCTACCCGCAGCCATCCGCCCCTTCTGGTCAGGCTATTTCCCTGCCGATGGCACAGATTGCCGGAAGCCGCTATGATGATTATCATGTCTCTAATATAGTATTTTTCCTTCAGCAACTTGCCTTAAGTGTTTCCCATAGTTAGACTTTCCATACTCCTCTGCCGCCAAAAGCAGAGTTTTCTCATCAATCCAGCCATTTTTAAAGGCGATTTCTTCCACAGCGGAAATCATGATGCCCTGCCTATTCTCAATGACCCGCACAAATTCCGACGCCTCTGCCAGCGCATCCATGGTGCCGGTATCCAGCCAGGCATATCCCCTGCCCAGAGTGACCACATCCAGAGAGCCATCTTCCAGATACATCCGATTCAGGTCGGTGATTTCCAATTCCCCCCTGGGCGACGGCTTTACCTGCTTTGCCCGCTCCACCACCGTCTTGTCATAAAAATACAGCCCGGTGACGCAGTAATTCGACTTAGGATTCTGAGGCTTTTCTTCAATAGAAATAGCCTTTCCCTCATTATCAAATTCCACAATGCCAAATCGCTCAGGATCATTCACATAGTATCCAAAAATCGTGGCGCCCGTTTCCTTGGCAGCAGCATTTTTTAAATGCTTAGAAAGGCCGCTTCCGTAGAAAATATTGTCTCCCAGAATCATGGCACAGGCGTCGTCCCCGATAAATTCCTCTCCCAGAAGGAATGCCTGGGCAAGCCCGTCCGGGGATGGCTGCACTTTGTAGGATAGACGGATTCCAAATTTGCTCCCATCACCCAAAAGACGCTCAAAATTGGGCAGGTCCGTAGGCGTAGAGATAATCAGGATGTCCCGAATCCCTGCCAGCATCAGCGTGGACAAGGGATAATAAATCATCGGCTTGTCATAAATAGGCAGCAACTGCTTGGAAGTCACCATAGTCAGCGGATATAATCGGGTGCCAGATCCTCCGGCAAGAATAATACCTTTCATACAATACCTCTCTCATTTTATTTTTCCAAGAAATGGAAATAACTTAATAATTTATGATAACATATTCCTTGGAAAATGAAAACTATTATTTTTTCAATGCAGTTGAACTCAACAGTTGGCAGGTGGCACATATTCTAAAAGATCAGCAATAGAGCAATCTAGCGTATGACAGATTCTAATTAGCACGTCCGCGTCAAAGCGAGTAATCGTATTATCCATATAGCCTTTCAACTGCGAATGTTGGATTTCCGCTTTTTGGCAAAATTTATTGTTACTCAAGCCAGATGCTTCTAGCAATCTTTCAAGATGTATTTTTAATGTTCCTCTGTCTTCCAAAATGTTCCCTCCTGTCTAATTTTGTCACTTAAAATAAAATAATAGGTATTGACTTTTACAGTATACATTAGTTAAAGTATATTTATCAGATATAACATGTTATACATAGTTATCAATAAATATAAAGTTATTTCTGATTAGCTATCAATAACATGTTATGCACGATAGGGAGGACATGACAAAATAGGAGCATTAATACATAACGAAAAAGAATGCAAATACGATAAGAGAGGAGATGATAGAAACCACAAATATTATGGACATTTGGAATCAAAGTTCTGCCCGACATAACGAATTCATTATACAGATAAACTATCAAATTCAAAAAACATGATATGGGGTTAAAATATTCATGATTTTGGCTTATATTCCAATAAGTCGGAAATAGAACAATTCAATGTATCACACATCCTAGCCAGGACATCTGTATCAAGTCTTGTAATGGTATTTGCCAAATATCCATTTAATTGAGATCGCTGCAACTCCGCTCGCTGACAAAACTTGTTTTTGCTTAAGCCAGCTTCCTTAAGTAATTTGTCTAGATGTATTTCAATCTTGCCCCTGTCTGACATGGTGTACCTCCTTGTATATTATGTAATCATTATATACTCTTCTTATCTTTTCAATCAGTTATAATTTTTTATAGGTAAGAAGTTGCACAGATAACCAAAAAAAGATACTTGGAAAGCGAGGCATGCTATGTTAGATTTAAAAGATATGACGGAACTTCTCTATATTCATGATGCTTTTGACAAATTAAATACGATATTACTAGGAACAGAATTACTTGTGTGTACTGACGAGGGAATTCTGGGTGCTTTTAGCAGAATTCACGCCGTAATCGAAAGAAACATTTCTACAACATTCAAAGAAAGTGATTGCCAAGATATTTGGAAAGTCGCAGATAACACATCGCTGACACCAGAACAACGTGCAAAAATACTGCTAGAAGATGCACGTTAGGAACCAAATGGATAATCAAAAAAGCGAAATGTATGCATTTATATTTTAATTGTTCCTTAATATTCATGGTCGATTACAAGCAAAGGGCTGTGCCAATGGTATGAAACCCATCGGTACAGCCCTCTTTGCCAGCCATATATCATTATCGCTAATGCAAATATTTTATTAATTTTGGAATGAAAAACTATTTAACTCCAATGAGCTACGATTTGCTTGATTGTTCTAAAATATTCTTGACCTCCTCCTCAGAAATCTTTACCCTTTTTGAAATATCCGAAATCGAAAAATTCATTTCAGATAAAAGCTCGACTTTTCCTTCAAGCCTCCCTTTCAGGATTCCCTGGCGTTCTCCCTTTGAAATCAACGCATCAGCAACCTGGCACATAGTCACCACACCTCCCCCTTTCCTTCCTGTCGTTCAGATACTTCGCCCCATCCAAGTATCTCCCATCCTGCGTAAATGCGGAAATAAACTCCAGCACCGCCTGGGGATGAGATAGTTCTCTATTACTCGCAAGAGGATCCTCTCCCAATCTCCTCTTCTTAAAAAATGCGGCAATCTCCCTAAAGTCACTGGTGAAGGACTCTATGACCCGATCCTCCAGAAATGCAATGTCAAATACGCGAACCTTGTAGTCCTGCACGTATTTGCTCCACTTGGAATCAATGCGAAACATCTCCCGGAGACTTTTTGCCGCCTGCCATCTTCTGTCAGAGAAATTCAGCACAATCGTGATGACGGGAGTAATCTTTTTCTCGCCCTCAATCACTTGCTGGCGGTAGGTGCCAAAATCATATCCCAGCACCCTCAATGGCATCGTTTCATCAATGCTTGTCTGGTTCTCGATGCCGAGAGAACTGATTAGCAAGTTGGCCTTGCTACGGTATTGCTTGAGGACATCCCTGCGCTGGTCATTTACATCTCTCCCATCTGTCTTGTAAATGGATTCCGTTGCGCCGGCTCTCAGTCCTTCCGGACTCACAACAGCCATTCCGAACAAAAGCGTATTATAGATATCCGCAAAAACCTCGTTGTAGTCCTCAATCTTTTTACTTGCCAAATCTTTTGTAGACACGCAAACCTCCTTTCAAATGCGCTCACATTGCGCAAAAGAGGCTCCCCATCTATATTATATGCTACATATGACAAATTTGCAACACTTCAATGCAAAATCAGAAAAGGCTAGAATCTCCCCCCAGAATTGCCAAAATATTCCTCGTCCTCCATTTTCTGATGCTCAAAAACCAATGTTCCGCTGAAAAATGCTATCATTAGCAAAATTGCGGATAGAAACCCTGTAACCAGAAAAAAATCTACACACAATACGCAGTAGGGAAACATAAGGAAAGTGACGGCCCATGCCGTCCTTTTTTCACGAAAGCAATATACATGAATTCCCACCGCCACCGTTAACAACACCAAAAGAATCAAGCCGGCCTGATATGCGCCCTTGGGCAGGCATTGATTGAATAACGAAACCAGTCCGGCTCCCAGCAATCCACATATAATCAGTTGGAGGGAACAGCATTTCACAAGCCCTATCCCAGCATCTCTCCGAAAACGGACATAAGTGACTCCCCACATCAGAGCCAGCAGCCCAAAATAAACATTCTCGATGACTGAGGGCATTTTCCAGAAATGAAAAAACAGCCCTCCCGCCATTAATAGAAACTGAACGGCCTCCACCGCCATGTTACCCGCAGTAGACGAATATGTTACCCGTATATCACTCTTTAATTTTTCCAGCATATATTTCCTCCCCTTTCCGCAAAATGAATGCCAAAATGGTAAATGCCATCCTTTATGCTTATAGTATACATAAAATCTTTCAGGTTCGATCTATTTTTTCCCTACAGGAATCCTTTGGTACAAGAATCATCTTATCATGAAAAAATTTTCATTTCCACCACATAGAATGTGCTTCTCAAGAAATTTTCGCAACTGAAAGTTGCATGAACACCCTGCCATTGCATCACTGCAAAATGAATTTCATTGTTATCTATTCACAACGACTTTGAATAGATAACAGTATCATAACTTATGGTAGAAAAATTTATAAAATCATGCTATAGTAATGCTATATCATGATTTTGAGGTCAAAAGGTATTTTGTCTTCAACTGTGCTACGGATTACTGATCTCAGAAGAAATCAAGAAATTTGTCAGAAATCTTTTCTATCACAGAGGTTTTTTGGCAGAGAACTTAGTGTTTCATTTTCATCTATCAATCGTGGGAAAGTTTGAAAAACAAACCTAATACATCTGCAATGAAAGAGATTATAGATTTTTACAATGATCACAATCTTGATTTCAATTTATCAGAAGAACAATGAACATAAAAAAGAAAGGACAAATAATACTATGGCTAAAAAGAAAACTGCCGAGAAAGTATTAAATATTGATAATATTTTATTTAATTGTAGAGATATTCTGCGTGCTGCACGTAATTCAGGCTCTTTCTTTGAAAAGCGTGATATGATGCTGACGCTTGTGTTTTTACGCTTTATTGGGGAGAAATACGAGGATGGAATTGAAAAACTTCGCCAAACTTTAATTGAACAAGGTCTTGACCCAGAAGATGAAAACATAAGAGCAGCATTCTTTGATGATGCTACTTTCACAGATGGAACATACAATCTTCCACCTGAAGCAAGGTGGTCAACCATCATCAATACACCTGCACCAAGGCTCAATGTTTCACTTGATACCGCACTACATAGCATTTCAACTGATTCAAAAGATTTAAAAGGTTGTTTTATTGAAGGTACATTTACCACCCGAAATTTGGCTCCGAATGATATAAAGAAACTTGTGGATGAAGTAAATAAAATCAGTCATAAAGCATTTGGGGAAGAAAAAGATCTTATCGGTCGTGTATATGAATACTTCCTGAAAGAATTTGCAGTGAATGCAACAAAGGAAGAGGGAGAATTTTATACACCCCATGATGTTGTGCAGCTGATCGCATCAATGATAGAACCGTATGATGGCACTTTATATGACCCTTGCTGTGGTTCCGGAGGCATGTTTATACAAAGTGCTGAACTCGTCAAATCCAAACAGGGCGATATCAACAAAATCAATATTTACGGACAGGAAAAGGATGCGGCAACCTATCGTCTTGCAAAAATGAACCTTGCGCTTCGTGGGCTTAGTCACAATCTTGGGGAGACAAATGATTCTTCCTTTACCCATGATTTACATAAGGGATTATATTTCAACTATATCATGGCAAATCCACCTTTCAATCTCAAGGGGTGGTATGATGATAATCTGAAAAATGACCCTCGTTGGACAGACTATCGAACACCACCTGCAAGTAATGCAAACTATGCTTGGATTTTACATATACTTTCTCATTTGAAAAAAAATGACGGCGTTGCAGGATTCCTTCTTGCGAATGGTGCATTGAACGATAGCGACACTTTAGAAATTCGTAAAAAACTGATTCAGAATGATAAGGTGGAAGCAATCATCGTTCTTCCGAGAGAATTGTTTATCACCACCGATATCAGTGTTACACTTTGGATACTGAATCAGAACAAAAAAGGCGGTAATTACCACGGTAGAAATCTTCGTAGTCGTGAGCATGAAATACTTTTTATGGATTTGCGCGGGTGGAGAGAAAATCCTGTTAAGGGTGAGAACAAAAAGAAAGTGCGTTTAGTAACAGAACAAATTGAAAGAGCAGCTAATATATACCATACATGGCAAAGCGAAAGAACTGACGGTATAGAATATGAAGTGCCTGAACTTTACCGCAGTGTTAGTATTCTTGACATTGAAAGCAAAGGTTGGACGCTTACACCAAGCAAATATATTGAATTTATTGATCATGATTTAGAGATTGACTACGAAAAAGAAATGTCTCGTATTCAGATAGAAATGCAAGAAGTTATAAAGCAGGAAAAGAAATCACAACAGATGCTGGAAGATGCTTTTAGGGGGATTGGTTATGGCATTGACTAGATATAAACTGGGAGAAATAATAGAACTTGTATTAAAAACGAATTCAGAATTTCGATATGGTCCAGATGATGTAAGAGGCATGACGATTACTAAGGAAATAATACATACGAAAGCTGACGTAACTGGAACGAATTTATCAAAATTCTTAGTGGTAAGTCCTGGAGAATTCATTTACAATCCCAGAACACATGGCAAGAAAATTGGTTTTGGCTACAATAACACAGACGAAACATTTATTATTAGTTGGAACAATATAGCATTCAAAGTAAAAGCATCTATGAAAAAAGTTGTTTTAGCTGACTATTTATTTTTGCACTTTAAACGTGACGAATGGGATAGGGAAGCTTGTTTTCATTCATGGGGAAGTTCAACAGAAGTATTTTCTTGGGGAAGTTTATGTGATATGGAAGTTGACCTCCCATCACTTCCAATTCAGCAAAAGTATGTAAACATTTACAATACTATGCTTGCAAATCAGCAAAGCTATGAACGTGGATTGGAAGACTTGAAACTGGTATGTGATGCTTATATTGATGACATCAGAAAGAAACTCTCACATAGAAAGTTGGGAAGTTATATCTCAATATGTGAAAATAAAAATGATGACTTGCTATACGGAATCGATGCTGTACGAGGTATTTCGATTGAAAAGAAATTCATTAATACAAAGGCAAATATGGATGGGGTATTTCTTAAGCCATATGCACTTGTTAATCCTAATGAATTTGCATATGTAACTGTAACTTCAAGAAATGGAGAAAAGATTTCTCTTGCTCGTAACAATAGCAACGAAATTTATATCTGTTCTTCCTCTTATATAGTATTTAAGGTTAATGATACCAGAGAATTATTGCCAGAATTTTTATCAATGTTGTTTGAACGTAGTGAGTTTAATCGATATTCTCGTTTTCATTCATGGGGAAGTGCGAGAGAAACATTTGATTGGGAAGAAATGTGTGATGTCAGAATTCCTGTTCCTGATATTGAAATACAACAAAATATCGTTAATATTTTTGAAGTATATAATACTCGCAAAGACATTAACGAAAAACTTAAAACACAGATTAAAGATATCTGCCCCATATTGATAAAAGGTTCTATCGAAGAGGCGAGAAAAACAAAGGAGGCGTAACCTATGGCTAAATTAAAAGAATACAACGGTCACTATTGTGAATCAGAATATGAATATGCCTTTATTGGATTTTTAGAGGCTGAGGGCTGGATTTATTCTTCGGGCAATAGCATCTCTCGTGTAACCAAAAGAGATGTACTGATTGCTGATGATTTCAAGAAGTTCATATCCGATAAAAATCCAGACTTAACCGAAGATGAGGTTACGCACATTTTTGATAATGTGCGTCTTGTCGGCAGTGAAAGTGACTTTGCTACTTTGCACAAAGTGTATGGCTGGATGGTTGATGGTGTTCAGTTTACACCACAAAATGGACTGGCGAGAATGATACCCCTCATTGATTTTGAAAATCCAAATAAGAACATATTCCGTGTGGTGAATCAGTTCGTTGTAGAATATACCAATAACGGTCAGAAAGAAAATCGCAGACCGGACGTGCTTTTGTTTGTAAACGGGATGCCCTTATGTGTCATTGAATTGAAAAATCCTGCCGATGCAAATGCGACCATTTATAGTGCATGGAAGCAAATAAATATCCGTTATTGGAGAGATATTCCACATTTATTGCATTACTGTCCTCTGGCTTGTATCTCAGACGGTGTTAAAACAAGACTTGGAACAGTTCGTACTCCTTATGAGCATTTCTATGCATGGAGACGTGTGAATGAAAAAGATGCAGTATCTACTCTGCCTTTTGAAGAAACTGAAACAATGATAAAGGGTGTTTATGCACCTAAGCGATTGTTGGAGATTTTCAGAGATTACATCTATTTTCAAGATAGCATTTACGATAGTTCTGAAGTTGAAATCGTATGCCGTTATCCACAGTTCTTTGCTGCAAGATTACTAAAGCAAAGTATAGTAAATTCTGTTGCTGCCAAAAGCGGTAGAGGCGGAACGTACTTCGGTGCGACAGGATGCGGGAAAACATACACTATGGCATTTCTTGCCCGTCAACTTGCACTTCGTTGTACAGATATACCGGAAATCGGATCACCGACAATCATTTTAATTGTTGACCGTGATGAACTGCAAAAGCAGGGGGCAAAGCTTTTTACCAAGAGTAAGGAATTTTTGAATCTCGGTGAAGTATCTGTTGTAAAAAACAGAGCGCAGTTAAGACAGGAACTTGGAACTAGGCAAAGTGGCGGTTTTTACATTTGTACCATTCAGAAGTTCTGCGACCGAAAAGATGACAAAATCGGTCTTATCAACGACCGTCAGAATATTATATGTTTTTCTGATGAGGCTCACAGAACCCAGATTGAGCATTCTAAAAAAATTCAATTCAGCAAGGATGCGGATAAAAATATGAAAGCGATGGTTTCAAAGCCATACGCAAAGGTTTTGAAAGAAGCATTTCCACAGGCTACCTTTGTTGGATTTACCGGTACTCCTATTGCAGAAACTTATCAGACCTTTGGTGATGAAATTGACCGATATACAATGGATCAGGCAGTGGCAGATGGTTTGACTGTTTCTATCAAATATCATCCTCGTATCACAAAGGTTTTACTAGACAAGGTAAAAGTAAAAGAGATTGAGGATTACTATAAAGAATGTGCTGATGATGGTGCAACATATGAGGATATCGAAGCAAGTAAAAAAGCAATGAGTTCTATGGAAGTAATTCTTGGAGAACCTTCACGACTAGAACGTCTTGCTACAGATATCCATGACCATTATATTTCTTCATGCGCAGGAGACCCGGAGAGAATACAGAAAGCAATGATTGTTTGTTCAAACAGAAAGATTGCGTATGCATTACTTCAAAAATTTAAGGATAAATATCCTGAATGGTTTGAGGTAAAGAAATCACCAGATGATGTTTCTGTAACCGAAGAAGAACTGAAAGAATTGAAGCCAATGCCATTTATTGCAATGGTATCTAGTGTCGGCAGTAACGATGAAGAAGATATGTACAATTATTTGGGCGGTGTTAAAAATGATAAGCGCTCTGAAGAACTTGACGCTGCTTTTAAACAGGAAAAATCAAATTTCCATATCGTTATTGTTGTAGATATGTGGATTACAGGCTTTGATGTTCCTTGCCTTACATATTTATATAACGACAAGCCTCTTAAGAAGCATTTGTTGATACAGACAATTAGCCGTGTAAACAGAAAATATCATGGAAAAGAATTTGGCATGGTAATTGACTACATCGGTATTCGTGACAATATGCGTGAAGCAATGAAGGTTTATGGTGGAGATACTTCGATTGCTCCTACATCTGATGATGTTGAACAGGCTACATCAGTGTTCAGAGAAGAGTTAGAAATCTTAAAAACACTGTTTCATGATTATGATTTATTACCATTCTTAAATCCAGATTGTGACCCTGGCGAGCGTTACAAACTTCTTGCTAAAGCTGCCGAGTATGTATTTGCATCAACGCAGGAATTACGAACAGAAGGAAATAAGGAATCTCAGAAGGTTTCATTTAAGACCTACTTCTTAAAGACAGTACAACGAATGAGAACTGCGTTTGATATCTGTCAGCCTTCTGGTAATCTTGGTGAGGAAGAATCTGCACTTGCACAGTGCTTTATGGCTATAGCTGGTTTTGTTCGCAAAATGAGTGGAACAAGTGAAATGGATACAGATACCATGAATCGTGCAGTTTCCAAGATGGTTGAAGAAGCATTGAAATACAATCAGGTGGAAAGTGTTCTTGAAAGTGGCGAGGAAGAGGATATTTTTTCTCCGGAATATTTTGAAAAATTATCTGATGTAAAAATGCCTGCAACCAAGCTGGAGCTTCTTGTGAAAATGCTGCGTAAACAGATTAAGGAATATGGAAAAGTCAATAAGTTAGCTGCAAAGTCATTCCAGGAAATGTTGGAAAAGACCATTGCGGAATATCATGAAAGACGTAAACACCTTACTGCTGAAGAAGCCGGAGAAACACAGGAACAGGCATCTGAGAATATTATTCAGATTGCCACGGAACAGGCGTTAGCTATCCTTCATCAAATGAACGAGAACAGAGAAAGTTTTCGTAAAATCGGTTTAGCCTTTGAAGAAAAAGCATTCTATGATATTTTGGTTTCTCTGCGCGACCAATATAACTTTGAATATGGAACAGATCAAGAAGTAGACGGCGTTGTTATCAATGATAAGTGCAGAGCCTTAGCGAAAAAAGTAAAGGAAATCATTGATACAAAGTCTTCGTTTGCAGACTGGCTTAATAATCAGAATGTGAGAAATCAATTAAAGTTGGACATTAAAATATGCTTGGTTAAGAATGGATACCCGCCTCAATATAGTCCGGAAGTATTTAATAAGGTTATGGAACAGGTGGAGAATTTTGAGGAATATTCCAGAACAGATGTTTCAAGGAATGAAGCATCTACTTCTACGAAGATTCGTCGGTACGAGACTGAAAGCAATGTGATGATGGTTGCGGAAGATTCCACACATTATGGTGATTCATAAAATAAATCGATGTGGAGGTTATATACTACAGTCTTTTTTTGAAAATAGGATTATTAAAAATCAGGCTAATTCGAGAAGGAAAAGGCTCACATACATTGAATTCTGCAATACATTTAGGGTTTGAAAATGTTACCGAGGAAGATTCTAAAGATTATGTTGGAATTAGAATGGCTGATCTGTTTGTGATTTTATTACAAATGATGATAAAGATTTTTATGAGTGCCATTGCTGACACTCATAAATGTTTACTTGCATTTCCGATATTTCTGATTTTTGCTATTCAGCTTATCGGGAATCGTGCGTTCAATCAGATTCTGTTCCAAAGCCGGGTTCAAATAGTTCTTTCGGAAAGTTGGCCTGTGCGAAAGACCAAGTCGCTCCATAAGTTCTGCAGCCGAGAGCGTATTATCGCCGAGAACAGAGAATAAACGTTCGGCCAAAGTTTTATCTTGGTCGGTTACTTGGTCGGTGGAACAACCAACGACCGTTACTTCCTTTAGACTGTCTCTAATGATTTCAAGCATCAATTCAACGAATCCTGCGCTGTCCGCCTGCCTATCAGCCGCACCAAGAGCATCATAGTATTCTTTCTGCCGGGACTGAATCAGTTCCTCAATCGGAAGCCAGAAGAACAGTTCTTTCCATTTGCCGAGGAGGAGACTATGCCACATCCGTCCCATGCGGCCATTGCCGTCTGCGAAGGGATGAATGAATTCAAATTCGTAGTGAAATACCGCACTCTTGATCAGCGGATGCAGTTCCGCCTGTCGATACCATGCAAAAAGATTATGGATATGCTCCGGCACAAGCCCATTCATCATCAACTTATGTGCTTTCAGGAGATCATCCACTGAGGATGGGTCTAAGCCCAGCATAAGCTCAAATGCCTCATAAGCATTCTGTACCTCTTTGATTTCATTCGGATTGCCGAGGATGCGCTTGCCATCGAGGATAGCCGTCACTTGTTCCAACGAGAGAGAATTATGCTCAATCGCAAGAGAGGAGTGGATCGTCCGAATACGATTCTTGCGCCGAAGATGCGGGCTAATCGTTCCTTCTTGAAGAACGGTGATGCGACCGACCTGTTCGCTAATCTCCGCAATCAGAAATGTCATTTTATCCGTCATGTGAAACGGCGGCTTGTAATCGCTCATCAGTGTTCACCTCCAATAAATCAATTAATTCACCATACTTTCATCCGGGAACAGATTGTCCAGATCCTGTGCGGCTATGACCAACCGCAAGTATAAAGATTTGTTAAAAAAGTCGGTGAACGAATCATGAACAATCTATAAACGCATTTTCCAATCTCCTCCTTAGTTCCTCCACCCCGCCATCATTTCGTATGACTTTATGGCATCTGTTCCGAAACTCCTCCTCCCCCATCTGCTCTGCCATAATGGCACGGCATTTCTCCTCAGAATATCCCCTGCTCTCCCGAAGCCTCTGCATGCGCACCTGCTCCGGCACCCACACATACCATACCTCGTCGCAGAGCCTGTCACACCCTGTCTCAAAAAGAATGGCACTCTCCAGTACCATGACCCCTTCTTCCCCTCTTCTGGCGGCAATCCGCTCCTCCAGATACTCCATGACGATAGGATGCACGATCCCATTCAGCCGCTCTAACTTGTCCCCGTCCTGGAACACCAATTCCCCCAGTTTTTTCCTGTCAATCTGCCCATCTGATGACAAGACTTCCTCCCCAAAGGCTTCCAGAATCTGCCTGTATCCAGATGTGCCCTTCTCCATGGCTACATGTCCCAGACGGTCCGCGATCAGCAATTCCCCCCCAGTCATCTCCCGAAGAAGCTCCGCCGCCAGGGACTTTCCGCTTCCCACGCCGCCAGTCAGCCCAATCACTCGCATGGCTAGTGCGCCTCCTTCCAGTTGCCCCCCTCAGACACTTCCACCTCCAGAGGAACAGATAATTCCATCACCTTGGGCATCTCCTCCAGAAGAATCCTGCGCACCTGTTCCCGCTCTTCCATCGGCGTCTCCACCAGCAGTTCATCATGCACCTGCAGCACGATCTTTGCCTGGAGATTCTCCCTTTTCAGCCGCCCGGCCACCCGAATCATAGCCAATTTGATAATATCTGCCGCCGTTCCCTGAATGGGGGAATTCATAGCCACCCGCTCCCCGAAGGAACGCTGCATGAAATTCCCCGATGCCAGTTCCGGCACGGGACGCTTCCGATGGAACAATGTCTCTGCATATTTCTTCTCCTTCGCATCAGCCACCAGCTGGTCAATAAACTCCTTCACAGCAGGGTACATGGCAAAATACTGGTCAATATACTCCTGGGCCTCCTTCTTGGGAATATTTAAATCCTGGCTCAGCCCGAAGGAACTGATTCCATATACAATGCCAAAATTCACCGCCTTGGCATTCCTTCGCTGCAAATCCGTCACCTGGTCAAAGGGCGTATGGAATACTTTTGCCGCAGTGCTTCTGTGAATGTCCTGCCCATTCCGATAGGCCGCAATCATCTCCTCATCCCCAGCCATATGAGCCAGCACCCGCAGTTCTATCTGAGAGTAGTCCGCATCCAGAAAGACACAGCCCTCCCTGGGCTGGAACACCTTCCGAATCTCCCTGCCCAGTTCCATGCGAATGGGAATATTCTGCAAATTCGGCTCCGTGCTGCTAATACGTCCCGTGGCAGTAATGGTCTGATTAAATTTGCCGTGAATCCTCCTGTCCGTCTCAATGAACACGGGAAGCCCATCCGCATAAGTAGACTTTAGCTTGCTCACCTGGCGATAGTCCAGAATCTTCGCCACAATAGGGTCCTCGTTCCGCAATTTCTCCAAAATCTCTGCCGAGGTAGAGTAGCCCGTCTTCGTCTTCTTGGCAAAGGGCAGCTTCATCTTTTCAAAAAGTATCACCCCCAACTGCTTAGGAGAGTTGATATTGAACTCCTCCCCCGCCAAATCATAGATATCCGTTTCCAGGGCAAGCACCTTGGACTCCAACATTTTCGAAATCTCTTCTAATTCCTTTTTCTCCACCTGCACGCCTACCCGCTCCATCTGATACAGATAGTAGGCCGTGGGCATCTCAATCTCCTCCATCAGGGAATGCATCCCCTCCCGCTCCAAATCTTCCTTGAGCGATGACGCCGCCATCACCGGCACATAGGCAAGATTTCCCAGATATGACACGACAGACTTGCCAAGTTCCCCGTCGGGATGCGCAAGAAGTTCCTGAAACTCCTCGCCCCTGCCAAACTCTGCCAGCCTATTCTTTCCAAAGACCTCCTCAAAGGATGCCACTGCAGTCCCCAGGTAATCTCTGGCAATATCTTCCACATGGTAAGAATTTTTCAGGGGATTGAGGAGATAGGCGGCAATGGACACGTCAAATACCTTTCCGAACAGCACCTCCCTCTGCTCCTGGCTGTCATCCAAAAAGGCATTCTGGTTCTTGGCCTCCCTTCCCTCCGCCAACACTTCTACAGGTGTAGTATGATGCATCACATCCTTCCAGTCCAGCACGTCAACCTCCGGCACCGCCTCTTCTACCTGACGATACAGAGCGAGAAGATCTTCCCCCGAAAGTTTCTCATTCACCAGAAAACACAGCACCACGGGAGTCTCCCCCTGATATGCCAGGCTCATTCCCAAAAAGTCATATTCCGGCTCGCCATTTTCCTCAGTTTCCTCTCCCACAGAAAGGGACAGGTCATCCTGGTCAAAGACAAGGCTCAGCTGGGCGGCAGATTTCTTGGATGCCTTCTTCTTCACCGCACCCCCATTGCTCCACTCATCCGCCAGAAATCCCACGCCCACACGGCCAGGCTTTTCCCTAAGCAATGCCTGTATATGCTTTTCTGCCATCTTCTTTTCTACAATGGTAGAAATATCTGCTTCTACCATTGTAGCGGAGGATACCACCTCTGCCCCAAACCTCTTTTCCAGAGACTTTAATTCCAGTTTCTTAATCCAGGCATAAGCCTCCTCCGTAAAGATATTCTCATACCTTGCTTCCTCAAGGGAGAAAGGAACATCGCAGTCCGTCTTGATAGTAGCAAGTTCCTTGCTCAAAAATGCCAGATCTTTATTCGCCCGCAAGAGTTCCCTAGCCCGCTTGGGCTCTACCTCCTCTATGTGCTCATAGGCCTCCTCCACGGTGGGAAATGCCGCCAGAATCTTTACCGCCGTCTTCTCTCCCACCCCTGGCACACCGGGAATATTGTCAGAAGAATCCCCCATCAGTCCCTTCATATCAATAATCTGGGCGGGGGTCACCCCATACTTTTCTGCCACATCTTCCCCATGGTAATTCTCAATTTCCGTGCCGCTCCGCTTAGTCTTAGGCACCCGAATCAAGATCTTATCAGAGGCCAGCTGGAGCAAATCCCTGTCCCCGGATACCAGGGAGACTTCCATCCCCTCTCTCTGGGCATTGGTGGCAATGGTTCCCAGAATATCATCCGCCTCGATGCCCGCCTGGGTGACCACGGGAATCCCCATAGCCGAAAGCACTTCCTGAATCACAGGCACCTGCTGGTGCAGTTCCTCTGGCATAGGCTTCCTCGTCCCCTTGTACTCCTTATACCGCTCGTGGCGAAACGTAGGCTCCTTCCTGTCAAAAGCCACCACCAGATACTGGGGCTTCTCCTCCTCCAGGATCTTTAGCATAATATTTAAAAAGCCATACACCGCATTGGTGTGCAGCCCTTCTGAGTTGGTCAAATCCGGCACGCCATAGAATGCCCTATTCAGTATGCTATGGCCATCAATTAATACAATCTTTTCACTCATCACAAACCTCTTTTCGCTCATTGGTGCACCACTACGCTGTGGCGGACTTTTTTATCAGGTTTAAATGCCCTATAAGGAAAAAAAGATACTTGAAACGGACAACTTTCAAGTATCTTTCATACAATGCATCAGGAGGGATTTGAACCCTCACGGGGTTGCCCCCGACGGATTTTGAGTCCGTTGCGTCTGCCGTTCCGCCACTAATGCATATTGTTCCACACAACAGAATCTATTATATCTACTTTTTAATATTTTGTCAAGTAATTTTAAATACTTTTCTTTACATAAAGTAAATCAATAACCGAACCGCCAAGGCCGCCACGCAGGCAAACACCGCCACTGTAAGAAGCCCTCTCTCACAGAAGGCCAAAACCAGTGCCACCACCGTTCCTGCCAGGGCAGAAGCCGGTTCTCCCGTAGAGGTAAAAATCGCCGGAAATGTCATAGCTCCCAGCACAGCGTAGGGCACATAAGCAAGAAAAGAGCGCACAAATACATTTTCAATCTCCCCCTTGCAAAGCACAAAGGGAATTGCTCGGACTGCATATGTCACCCCAGCCATCACCGCCAGATATAGAAAAAAATTGGTTGCATCCATCTTCATTCTCCTTTCCCATCCACTGGATACCGCCAGGCACCAAAAGCAGAAGCCACCATAGCGCAGATAATAATGACGAAGCCAGAAGAAATATTTTTCAAACCGGGAAGGAATGCAAAGCAACAGCTCATAACCACCGCCAGAAGAATCACCGCCAGATAAGCCCTGCTCTCCCTGGCTTTCGGCAGTATAATCGCCAGAAACATTCCATAAATAGCGATTCCCAGGCTCTCCCGCACCATCTCAGGCAATATCCCTCCAAAGAGTGCCCCAGCGGCAGTCCCCCCCGCCCAGCCCAGATAGGGCACGCATATCAATCCTAGAAAATATCCCTTGGAAATCTTATGGGGTTGGCTCATGGCAACAGCAAAAATCTCGTCCGTGATGCCTGCCCCCAGATATATCCTGTGCCTGGTCACAAAAGAATCATCCACTTTCTGGGACAAAGACAGGGACATCAGCGAGTAGCGAATATTAATCACAAGTTGGGACAATGCCATCTCAACCATGCCACCCCCAGCCATCATAATATCCAAGCCGGCAAACTGCCCCGCCGAGGTCAGATTGCACATAGAGACCAGCAAAACCTGCCACCAGGGAAGCCCTCCCGATACGCCCATCAGCCCAAAGGTAAAACTGACAGAAACATACCCCAGGGCAATAGGAATCCCATGATACATCCCCCTCCTGAAATTCTGCATTTTCGTACTCATGCCGCGAGCCTCCTTCAAGAACGCAAAGGAAAAGCACCGCAGCAAATGCGATGCTCTCTCTTAAAATCCATATTATGAAAAATAAACTTATCCAATAATCCTTCTTGCACAAGCCGGCTGCCTGTAACGGTAATTGGAAATCTTGATGCCGGAACTGGGAGTGCTGGCGTGAACCACTTTGCCACCGCCTATGTATATGGCCACATGGCCAATCCTTCCACCGTTGCGATAGAAGATCAAATCTCCCGGCTGCAGTGCCGACAGGCTTACCTTCCTTCCCCTGCTGGACTGAGCCGCAGCAGAGTGGGGCAGGCTATATCCGAACTGGGCGTACACGCTCATGGTAAATCCAGAGCAATCCGCTCCCTTGGTCAGGCTGGAACCGCCATACACGTATGGATTCCCCACAAACTTGCACGCATAAGATGCAATAGAAGAACCAGAGCCATTGCTAGGTGCCGCATAAGAACTCTCGGAAGACTTCCGGCTGGAAGAACTAGACCGGCTGGAACTGCTACTCCGACTGCTAGAACTTGAACGGCTGGAACTGCTGCTCCGGCTGCTGGAACTTGAACGACTGGAACTGCTGCTAGAACTGCTGTTGGAACTACTGCTAGAACTAGAACTGCTGCTGGAACTGCTAGACTGACTTGCAGCAGCAGCCGCAGCCGCACGCTCCCGCTCTAACGCCGCCAAGCGTTCCTGCTCTGCCCTCTCTGCCTCCTGCTGACGGCGAATCTTTTCCTGCTCTTCCTTGATAGAAATCGCTTTCTTAAAATTCACATGGGTATGTACAAACTCTTTGGCCACATAGCCTCTCGTTCCATCATCAATCTCAATCTTATACCAATTATCGCTCTCTCCCACAATCTCGTATTTCTCATCTTCGGGAATCTGAGTCACAATCGAAGCGGAAGTGCTCTTTTTCGAGCGAACATTCAATGTAGTAACGCCTTTGTTTACAAAGGCATATGCCACGCCAAACTTTCCTGCCAACTTCTGGGCATTGGCGCCTCTGGCCAGCAAGTCCTTACGGATATAGCCCACAACCGAACCCGAATTAATCTTAACCCAGCTGGCGTTCTCTGCCACAATCTTCGCAGATGCTCCCCGATAGAGTTTGCCCACAATCTTGCTTTCTGTGCTTGGACGTTTCCTAATATTGACATAATCGCTGGCAGTAGAGATTCCCAAATCGCGAAACTGCTTTGCCACCGTCTCTTCTTTTCTCTGCTCCTCCGTCTTTTCAACAGACTGAGCCGCCCCACCTTGCTGCGCAGTCGTTGCCGCAGGAGTCGAGGGCTTAGCGGTCTCGTCTGCCCCTTGGGCAACATCCGCTACATCCTCCTTCTTCACATCAGCAAAATTCTCCAAATAGTATTTGTCCATGGAAAGGGAAAGGCCGGCCATCTCAGTCTCCTTCGCCACACTGGCAGCCAAAACTCCCTCCTCGCCGAGAAACTGATAGCCCGTTACTGACAAAGTAACCACCGTACCAAGAACTGCAGCATTTTTCACCCAACGTGTCTTAATCATATCTTACCTCCAAAAGCGTAAACAATCATCATTCTTCATATTCAAAATGTAACCATCTGCAAAGGAAAAACTGACATTTCCTTTTTACATTTCTTGCGTGTTTTCCTGTGTAAAATATTACAAAATTATTACACATTTGATTGTAATTATAACAATGCACTCTATCTTTGTCAATACCTGTCCAACAGTTTTTTTAATTTCCCCCTTTAAAAATAAGGGGTTTGACCCTCCATCAAACAATTCACATCTTCCACTTTTATACTATCTTTGTAGAATAATTTTGTTCAATTTTCATAAAAAAATCTTTCTACATTAATAGAATTTCTAATATATTTTTGGCAAATCCCCGCAATGTGCTTTACATTTTCGTCATGCCATCCTATTTTTCGGCAATCGCCTCTATTTCAATCGCCACATCTTTCGGCAGCCTTGCAACTTGCACGCAAGAACGGGCTGGATATGGCTGGGCAAAATATTCCCCATACACCTTATTAATCTTAGCAAAATCCTCCATATCGCTGATAAACACCACTGTCTTAACAACCTTGTCCATGGAAGAGCCAGCGGCCTCCAATAAATTTTTCAGATTAGATATTGCCTGCTTTGCCTGCTGCTCTACGCTGCCCGTCACCAGTTCCCCAGTTTCCGGATCAATGGGAATCATGCCGGAGGTATAAATCATGCCTCCCGCCTCCACCGCCTGGGAATAAGGCCCGATGGCTCCTGGAGCCTTTTCTGTTCTGATTTCCTTCTTCATCTCTGCTTTCCTCCCTCATAAAATGGAATAAATAGTGACAATGCGTTTAAAAAAGCCCGCTTATTTTTAGTATAGCACCTTTTTCCATTTTCTACTAGTATTTTTGTCCAAAAAACAGTATACTAAAAACATCTATAGTTACTATTCACAGCCACTCATCCTATCATGCGATAGCCCCGCTGCCTATCGGCATCGGTTCTACACTCTGTTTCGGTCCGTGCTGAACAGACATCCACCGGATGTCTAGCACCGTTGCTAACGCAACTCTGGCTATCTTATGATGGGATGAACAGCTTCCACAGTCCATAGAGAAGGTAAGAACTGTCTCTTACAAGCAAGCCTGACGAGACAGCATCTTTCTTCTCTATGACTGTGAATAGTATCCATCTATAAAAAGAAACAGAAACCATAATATAACCATGCACTAGAAACGGAGAAATCATATGACTCAGAAAATAGAATTAGGAAAAATTCAGGAACTCATCGTAGTAAAAGAGGTAGATTTCGGCGTATTCCTAAATACGCCCACAGGGGACGAAAGGGACAAAATCCTCCTTCCCCGGAGGCAAGTGCCCAAAGGGACCCAGCTAAAAGATGTGCTGGAAGTCTTTGTCTACAAGGATTCAGAAGACCGCCCCATCGCCACCACCCTGGAACCGGACATCACACTGGGGGGCGTGGCCAGGCTTAAAGTGAACCAGGTGACAAATATTGGCGCCTTTCTGAAATGGGGACTGTCAAAAGATCTGTTCCTTCCATATAAAGAGCAACTGTATCCCGTACAGGAGGGAGATGCGGTTCTGGTAACACTGTATCTGGACAAGTCAGAGCGACTGTGTGCCTCCATGCGGGTATATGAGGCACTGGCAAACGACTCCGATTACGAAAAAGATCAGGAGGTATATGGCAGGGTATATGAAATCAGCGAAAACTTCGGCGTATTCGTGGCAGTGGACGATAAGTATTCTGCCCTCATTCCCAAAAAAGAAGTCTTTGAAAAATACCGCATCAACCAGCCAGTGTATGCCAGAGTGGCGCAGGTACTGGAAGACGGCCGTCTGACCCTGAGCGTCAAGAAAAAGATTCCAGAGCAGATGAATGAAGATGCCCAGTTTATCTACGACTGCCTGGAAGAAGCCCAGGGATTCCTCCCCTTCCACGACAAGAGCGACCCGGAATCCATCAAGAACCGCTTCCACATGAGCAAGAATGCCTTCAAGCGGGCAATCGGAAGCCTGATGAAACAGAAAAAGATTGCCATTTGCTCCGATGGCATCCGAAAAATATAATGCCACCCCCTCCTACATTTCACGAAGCAGTTCACAGACAAACTGATATGATTGGTGAACAGCCTGGTCATAGTTTCGATTGATTGCTTCCTGGCCAGCTTCTATCGTATTATCCGAGATGGAACGTATGGCCAGGAAAGGCACTTGACTCAAATAGCATGCGTGGGCGACGGCAGCTGTCTCCATATCAATGCAAAGCGCCTCTGGATGGATGGGTTCTACAAACCGATCTCCCGTTGTAGCAATCCCAAAATGAATCTGCCGATTTATTCTCTCAGCAGTTTTCTGGGCCAGGGAAATCAAAGACTCGTCCGCATAAAACACCGGCTCATCCAGAATCGGAAAATCCGTATAAATCTCATGATTCGTATCATGAAAAACAGATGCCGTGCACACTACCGTATCAAATACTTTGATCTCCTCCTTCATACCGCCGGCTATCCCAGAAAAAATGATGGCATCAACCTGATACCGGTCTATCAATATCTGCGCTGTAATAGACGCGTTAATTTTCCCACAACCTGAATAAACTGCAACAACCTCTATGCCAGCAATCTTGCCCATGTAAAAGGAATGCATGGCATACTCCTCCACATTCCCATTCTGAATAGTCGGTACATACGGGCTAAATTCCCGATGGGTGGCACACAATATCCCAATTTTTTTCATTTCGTCTAATCTCCTTTCCCCTGTGCTCCAAAACACCCTTTGTTTCCTGATTTTCATTCGGAAAGCTTCCCCAGCAAATTTGATATACGTTCCGTGCAATCGGCTTCCCTGGCTCCTTTCCTTCTCCAATGATCGGAAAGGGGAAAATACACATTATCCTTCACTGATTTTCCCATGTCCCATGTTCCATGCTGGTTTTGATTCCTCTTTAGCCACTCTGTAACAAACTGCAATTTCCCCCTGGCGAATCTATAATCTGCAAGAAGCTCCATGGCAGAGAGATACTGGCTGGCCTGTTTGCTTTCAAAAACCTTGGGCAAAGATGAAATCTTCTGGCTATAAACGTAGTAGATTCCATCCTCCTTTTCCAAAATATAATCCACTAGAGCACTTTCGATTGGTTTTTCTAATCCCTCCCTTAAAAGCGACACGGTATAAAAATTCACGAAATCAACGAGCCTTTTTCCCTTCGGCGGCACTCCGAAAATGTCATAGTAGGCAGAGATATATCCCTTGTGACTATATCTCCCCCCTTCAAATGCCGCCGAGATCATCTGAGACCACTGCTTGGCAATCTGATTTGCTTCTGGGATATCAGATGCATATCTCCTGATCCAAGCTGCCAGAATCAGGGATGTAAAAACATCCCAATCAAGAAGCTTTTCCCTCCGGTCTGGAATTTCCTTTTTCCCAGCTAGGCAATCAGCCATATAGCCTACCGCTTTTTGAATACAAGCATCTTCTATCGTGAATCCCAGCCTCTCCAAGCGCCTGAGGGCCCGCTCTGTTGTAACCGGAGAACCATAAGAGGCAGAGAGCGAATGGAAACACCCCCATTTGCCATCTTCCTCTTGCATGGATATCAATTTCTCTGCCCACATAGTATCTTTATGCATTGGATCATCCTTTCTCATAGGATGCACAGTGTGCTGCCTCAGTCAAAATGTTCCCCTATTTCTCCTTCTATTGCCGCCCTTAAATCAGCAATATAATTTGCCTGCTGCTTTTTCAGATATCCCTTTACAAACAGATTCATGATCGGATTGTTCACCTGAACTTCTTCTGTAAAGGTAATCTGCGTACCATCATCCCGGCTTTCAAAGATACCGCTCCAGCGCCCGCTCATATTTTTATTTTCCATGACAAACCCATATTCCCGATATTCCTCTTTTGCCGTAATCTCAAAATGCGTCACGAATCCATCCCTTGTATACTCGTCAAACTGATGTTCGTCTATGATTTCTATTTTGGATAAATCCCTTCTCCAACTATAATTCTCATTGTCAGTAACAATATCCCAGACCGTCTTACAGTCGCAAGGAAACTGTGCTGTCACTATTGATCGTTTCATCGCATATCCCTCCATAGTAGTCATTCATACAGCATGATAATATTGTGAAAGCACGTATGAAAACCAAGTTTTTTATACAAAGGCACGGCCTGGCTGGAACCGCTGAGCGTTACCGTCTCCACTCCCCTCTCAAATAACTCCTCCAATGCCTTGGAAGATAAAGTGATGGCAGCTTTCCTCCGCCGATACGCCTCCAAGGTAGATACAAATTCCAGCGAAGCCGTGTTTCCGGTCTGTATCGTGGCTGCGGTGGACACAGGCACCCCATCTATTTCAGCCAGATATATTTTAATATGATCCTGTGCCACCCACACATAGTAATGCTCTGCATCAATCATATTCCAGCCATGCAGGGCGCTATTTACCACATCCACCCAGCGCCTAAAATCTTCCTTCGTCTTTACCTCCCTGCACACAATGCCAGAATCCTCCGTTGGCATGCAGGGGTGAAAATCTGCCGCGCACAAACACATGCCCGGCTCTGGCTCTTCCGCCTCCTCCGAGAGATTTTTGAAGCCGTATCCTTTCAATATATTAACAATATCCTTCGGCTGGGCATCCGGAGTAATGAGCCATCGCCTGGGAACAGCTTTGGATTGTATTCCAACAATCAGTTCCTGCAAATCCTCCTGATACCCATTCTCGTTCAGTTTCAAATGAAAGGCTAAGTCGGGGCCAGCTTCCCCCTCCTTAGGCATGATCCAATCAACTACCCCCTCGTGGAAATCCACAATGCCTGATAAAGCAAAAATGCGATAATATCGATAATAATTTTCTATGACATTCCTCGTTTCTTTTGGAGCAACATATTGAAGCATGATATCATCAGGTATCCTTATCTCATACTCGCAGGTCAGATCTCCCCTCAGCACAGAATGCACCACCCTTCCCTCCAGTTCCCTACCCAGAAAAGCCTCTGCAAAGTTCATCACATGGCCCAAGCTGCAATAGCACAGCGTAGCAGATACCGTTTCATCGGATAAAATCGATTCCTTTGCAAAAGGGCAGTGACAGGCATGATAACGTTTCATCCTATCATTATCTGCTTTTAAATATTCATTCATATTGCAGGGAAAGGCCATACAAGTCAGCGTATTCCCTTTTCGCACAGGAGCCAGCATCGCTGGGTATTCTCGGATAAACGCCAGCACTTCATCTGTAATTTCCTGCCCATAAAAATCCTTTTTCTCCTCATTACGTTTGACGAACTGATCAAGTTCCCCATCAAGATGAATTTTCAAGAACGCATCCAGATCTCCAATCTTCAGAAATTCCTCTCTGGCCCAAGCAGATTGGGAGGGATGCAAGCCATGCCTGACCTTGCAGAGAATCTTTTCCACCGTCTCCCTCTCCGCCATATTCTCAAAACGGTGCATAAAGGTACACATATTGCTACATTGACAGCTGCCTTCCGTCTCGATATCAGGCAAGGTCATATCATCTGTCAGCGCCTCCCAAAATACCTCTCCCAACTCCGAGCAGATTTCCCTGCGAAACGTATTGATTCCGAATTCATCATAGTTTATCTTTGTATCCCCCAACTTGTTTCACCCTCCTAAATCTAATTCCAACTTATAATTTCCGGCACGGAAAAAACAGATACCCCTTCCCCGTCTGGGGGCAAGTAAAGTCATGGACAGCGCCTGCCAAGGGAATATCATGATTTTCCATATATTTGATTACCTCTGAAAAGGTACCGTCATTTTCACGTTCCACATAAAGATATTCAAAGCCAGGAATCACCCACTTTGTCCACCCGTCCGGGGCTTCCGCATCATCGTTGCATTCCACTCCTGCAAGATAAAGTCCCTTGCTGAAATCCTCCCACGGCTGAAAGGAACGGGAAAAATCAGACATCGCTCCCCATATTCCAGCGATATTGCCATCTTCATCCTTCTTTGCCAAATGCTGGATTTCTCCAAAATGAGAATTTGCATCCTCCCACAAATTTTGAATAAAACCAGTGCCATCCATTGTTGAGCCCTCTTTTCCTATTACTACAAAAGACTCCTTTTCGCATCTCTCCACTTTCATGTCTTTCCTCCAATCATTTTCTCTTACGCAACCTGTTCTGTCATAATTCCCACCAAATCCCGATCCTATCAATAGTTCCTAAACAGGCATACCACTGTCAAACCGAGACCCTCATTCGTCTGCGTCCTCCTTGCCCTCAAAGGTTTTCGTTCCGGCAATTAAAACCTGCAACGATATTTCAAAACTTTTTTCGATAGTCACGGGATTTCCAAAAGCCTTGTTATTCACCAACAGAGCAAAGCCTTCCAAGAAACTGCGAAACGTCCGAATCAGATGGTCACAATTATTTTTTCCAATATTTAGCATGGAAAAATCTTTATAGATCATGGAAAATATCCTTTTCGTCGCCTCCTGCGCCTCATCATCTTGAAACTTATTGTACCAGAGCATGGCATTAAAAACACCGGGATTTTCCGTAGCATATTGATAAAATGCATGGCAAATAGCCTCCAAAGCATCATACCCACTTACGCATAACGCTGCCTGAGTCATTTTTTCATCCATCTCCCTCCAGCCAAAAAGCATGATTTCTTTCTGCAATACGTCAATCCCTTCAATGTGATTGTAGAGCGACGGAGGCTGAACATGGAGACTATCCGCAAGCAATTTCAAAGTAATTTTGTCAAATCCCACTTCATTTGCCAGTTCAGCCGCCTTTCTCACAATCCTATCCTTTGTAAGACCAGCCCGTGCCATAGTTATCTCCTCCCCTATAACTAATAATAATAGTATTATACCTAATATCATTAGTTATTTCAAGTTTTTATAATTAAAAAGGTGCGAAGTTTCCTATAAATTAAAAAAATCGGCCAGTGATGCTATTCGCAGCTACGCTGCTCATAGCATCACCGGCCGTACATTTCACTTTTCTGACACCCCTCATTCTAAATTCGCAGAAATCTTAGAATAAGATGGTCCGTTAAGAAACTCCTCTATGAACTTTTTCAGGCTTTCCGGCGACTGGTATGTCTTGCAAAATGAGAACTCCTGAGAAATGGCATCGATATCCTCCATCGTCTCTTTCACTGTTGCCATATCTTTTAATACGGCCGTGGTAAAATCCAGCCGTGCCGGATGAATCCTGTGATTCTGAATGGCATAATTCACCCGTTCCGCACAGTGGCATGTCCCCTTTCCGTATTCTCCGCAATATTCTTTCAGGAAATCTCCCACCTTCTTGCGAACCCTTGACAGACGCTGGCGGTACGCTTCCGGCGTGATATCCAAAATATCCCCGGCAATTCTGCTGTCCAGCTTAAACATCGTACCAAGGATGAATATACATCGGCTCTCCGCATCCAGGCACTGGAGAATCACATTGGTACAGGAAAGCTTCAGTTCCTCCGCCAAAATTGACCTCTCCACATTCTGGGTCAGGTCCGGCACATCCTCAATTTTTGCATTTCTAATGTCATCCCCATAAAACTCAAAACTGAGTGGAAATTTGGCGAACATATGCTTTTTATAGTCTTTTAAATAATTTGACGCAATCCGGAACACCCAGGTAGAAAAAGAACTTTTCCCCTCGAAGGAGGACAGATGGGTGATAATCTTTAGCAGAATATCCTGTGTCGCATCCTGTGCATCCTGAAAGGTGCCCAACATGCGAAGCGAGAGATTAAATATCAAATCCTGCACGCTGACAAGCACCTCCTCCAGAGCCTCCTTATCCCCGGCTGTGGCCTTTTGGACCAATTCAAATAATTCTTCCTTTGCATACTCATTCATAATTTACCTCATTTCTGCGCTGCTTCCTAATGATTCAACTTCAGTGACAATACACATAAGGCAAGTTTGCGCCGGGCAGCGCGCAGACACATCATGTAGCCTCTGTATATATATTTAGACTAGTATTTCTGGCTCCTGTGACAGAAAATCTTCTATTTTATTAAAAATGCAAAAAGACAGGCAAGAAGCGTTTGCCTCTTGCCCATCCTTTATTTTAAACAACTTTTCACCTTTTTTATTCCGCATATTCCCCAAATTTCCGAAAACGCTCATATCGTTTTTGCAAAAGTTCCTTTTGCTCCATCTCCATCAATTCGGGAATCGTCTCCCGCAGGGCTTCCCGCAACTGATCCGTGGTGTAAGACAGATTATGCTCCAAGCCCTCCTCCGGCTCTTTAAACACTCTGTCAACCACGTGATTTTCCAGCAAATGCCCGGAGGTCATCTTCATCAAATCCGCCGCCTCTGCCACTCTGGACGAATCCCGCCAGAGGATGCTGGCAAACCCTTCCGGTGACAGTACAGAGTACATTCCATGCTCCAGCATCCACACCGTATCTCCCACCGCCAGAGCCAGAGCGCCGCCGCTACCGCCCTCTCCGATAAAGATGCTGATAATTGGCGTTTTCAGCCGGGACATCTCCAGCAGGTTCTTTGCAATGGCCTCTCCCTGCCCCCGCTCTTCCGCGCCGATGCCGCAGAATGCCCCGGCAGTATTAATCAGCGTAATGACTGGCCGGTGGAACTTTTCCGCCTGCTTCATCAGACGCAACGCCTTCCGATATCCCTCGGGATTTGGGGCCCCAAAATTGCACTTCAAATTCTCCTCCAAGGTATGCCCCTTCTGGATGCCCACCACCGTGACAGGCGTCCCCTCAAAAGAGGCAATCCCCCCCACAATGGCGCCATCGTCGGCAAAGAGACGGTCTCCATGGAACTCCATAAAATCCTTAAACAATTCCCGAATGAATTGTTTGGTGTTCGGTCGCTCTATCATGCGAGCAATCCCAACAGATTTCATCGCATCGCTCAATTAGGCTTCCTCCCTTCCCTGGGGACAGTGCAGACGCAAAATCCTTCCCAGCTCATCCCTTAATTTCTCCCTGTGGACAATCCTGTCAACAAATCCATGCTCCAGCTGGAACTCGGCCCGCTGAAATCCCTCGGGCAAATCCTGGTGGATGGTGCCCTTAATCACCCGCTGTCCCGCAAAGCCAATCAATGCCTTTGGCTCCGAAAGAATAATGTCACCCAGCATGGCAAAACTTGCGGACACGCCGCCTGTCGTCGGATCTGTCAGCACCGTCACATACAAAAGCCCAGCCTCGTCATGCCTGCCCAAAGCCTCGGACACCTTCGCCATCTGCATCAGGGAAATGATTCCCTCCTGCATCCTGGCACCGCCGGAAGTGGTAAAGATAATAATCGGCAATCTATGTTCTGTGGCATACTCCACCGCCCTGGTGACCTTCTCGCCCACCACGGAACCCATGCTCCCCATCATATAATGGCTATCCATAATGGCAATCACCGTGTCAAATCCACGAATCTTCCCCCTGCCGGTCACCACGCCTTCCTTAATGCCAGACTTTTTCTGAGCTTTCCTGATTACCTCTTCATAGTCCGGGTAATCCATGGGATTCTTCGCCACCATATTGGCATCAAACTCCTGGAAGCTATCCTCATCCAAAGTAATGCCGATGCGCTCCGCCGGGCTCATGCGGAAATGGGCGTGGCAGTTGGGGCAAAGCTTATATTCCGTCACTTCTTTTTTATAGATAATCGCCTTGCAGGTATTGCACTTAATCCACATGCCGTCTGGAATGGAGGGCTCTGATTTCGCCCTTCTTCTGTCATTCTTTTTCGAGCGCTCATTCCCATCCAGGGAATAATAGCTCTTCTTTCCAAACAGATTCATTCAATCACTCCTTCCATTCTGTTAATTTGTAACCATTCAGCCTTGCGGCTTTATCGTTACACAGCAGTGCTTTCAGCACTGTTGATGTACACATTTTGCACAAAAACGTGTAAAATGGCACCGTAAAAGGCTGAGCTGTTACGTTAATTTTCTTTCTAGGAAGGAAGTGTCAAACTCCCCTGCCAGATAATCCCGATCGTGGAGAATGCGATTCTGAAACTCAATATTCGTCTCTATGCCGCTGATAATGAACTCGTAGAGCGCCCTCCTCATTTTGGAGATGGCCTCCTCCCTGCTATTACCGTGGACAATCACCTTCGCAATCATGGAATCATAAAAAGGCGGAATCTCATATCCCTCATATACCGCCGTATCCACTCGAACACCCAGACCGCCAGCCGGAAGCATGAGATAGTCGATTAAGCCCGGACAGGGCGCAAAATTCTTGTCTGGATTTTCCGCATTGATCCGACATTCAATGGCATGCCCCTTAATCCGAATATCTTCCTGCTTCAGAGACAACCTTTTTCCCTCCGCGATGCGAATCTGCTCCTTAATGATATCCACATTGGTAATCATCTCCGTCACAGGATGCTCCACCTGCACCCTGGTATTCATCTCCATAAAATAAAATTTCCCAGACCTGTCATAGAGAAACTCGATGGTTCCCGCACTCTGATATCCCGCGGCCTTGGCCGCGCGGACAGCCGCAGCACACATCTCCTCCCTCACTTCCGGGGTTATCACAGGAGATGGCGCCTCTTCCAGCACCTTCTGATTCTTCCTCTGGAGAGAGCAATCCCTCTCGCCCAGATGAATCACATTGCCGTGCTCGTCACCCAGGACCTGCACTTCCACATGCCTGGCGTGCTCGATTACCTTCTCCATGTACATGGTGTCATCCCCAAAGGCGGCCTTGGTCTCGCTTCTCGCCGACTCAAATGCCTTGGCAAGCTCATCCGCCTCACGCACGATGCGGATGCCTTTGCCACCCCCACCGGCAGATGCCTTCACCATCACGGGATACCCCAGGGCCTCCGCCACCTGGTACGCCTGGTCCACATCCTTCACCACGCCATCGCTTCCCGGTATCACCGGCACATTGGCCTGAATCATCATAGTGCGGGCATTGGACTTATTGCCCATGGTATCAATCACGGAAGGCGCTGGCCCGATAAATTTGATATTACATTCCTGGCACATAGCAGCGAAGGTGCTATTCTCTGACAAAAAGCCAAATCCAGGATGAATTGCCTGGGCCTTCTTCTCCACCGCCGCGCATATGATATTGGTCATATTATTGTAACTGTCCGCCGCCTTGGCAGAGCCAATGCACACTGCCTCATCCGCCAGTTGCGTGTGCAATGCTTCCCTGTCCGGCTCAGAAAACACGGCTACCGTCTTAATGCCCATCTCCCGGCATGCCCGAATAATGCGGACAGCAATCTCGCCTCGATTTGCTATCAATACTTTGTCAAACATATGTGCCTCCCCTATATCGTTGTGCTAAGGAACTGAAACTCTTGCAACCATTCACAGCAATTTAAAATAAGCAGATTCCCCGTACCTGCACATAAGATTCCGAAACCTACTCCACAATGAACATGAACTGCTCCACCTGACAGGCAACCTCATCCCCCACATAGGCAGTGCCATGCCCGATGCCAATATTCTTCTTCATCTTATCAATCTCCAGCTCAATCCTTAACACGTCCCCTGGCACGACCTTCCTCTTGAACTTCACATTCTTGATGCCGCCAAAATACCCCGTCTTTCCCTTGAACTGCTCCAAGGACATAATCGCCACCGCCCCTGCCTGGGCCATAGCCTCCACCTGGAGCACTCCGGGCATCACTGGCTCCTGGGGAAAATGTCCTGCAAAAAATGGCTCATTGTACGTGACGTTCTTCGTAGCCACGATTGATTTTCCCTCTTCCAGCGCTTCCACCCTGTCAATCAGCAGAAAAGGCTGCCTGTGGGGAATGATTGACATAATCTCATTGATATCCATTACCATATATTTATCCTCTCTTCATTCTTGAAGTCATCGGAAGCAGTAAATCCACCAACATTTGCATTTATTGATGGCTCAACGCTTCTTTACATATTTTTTAGGCGGAACAACTCCTGCCCAAACTCTACGAACTCGCCGTCCTTTACCAAAATCTCCGTAATTGTGCCGGACACGTCGCTATTTACCTCATTCATAAACTTCATCGCCTCAATGATGCACACCACATCCCCCTTGGAAACCGTATCTCCCACCTTCACAAAAGGTTCCTCATCCGGTGCAGAACTCTGGTAGAACGTACCCACAATGGGAGCCTTGATGACCAGTCCCCCCCTGTCTTCCTGCACAGGCTCCCTCTCTGCCTCCGATGTCTCCGCAGCCACAGATGCCTCCTGAGACACCTCTACCTTTGCAGGCATGCTTTCCGGTACAGCCATCATCGGAGACTGGGGTGCCACAGGCATTCCCGCCCAGGGAGAGACCGGGCCGCGGTTTAGACGAATCCTTGCATTGTCCAACTGAACTTCCATATCATTCAAATCAGTCTTTTCAAATATTTCAATCAGTTCCTTGATTTCCTTATACTGCATATACCTACCAAACCTTTCCGCATATACCTTCTACCGCAACTATTCACGATTACGCCGCTCATAGCAACGAGCAGCGTCTTCAACGTAGCAGTCTTCTATATTCTATCTGCTCCCATGGAAAAAAATTCCACGCATCTTTTATTTTCCCATCCATTTCTTGAAGCACAGCACACCGTTATGCCCGCCAAATCCCAGAGAATTGGATAATGCATACACGGCATCCCTCGCCTCCCGTCCCTCATTGGGAATATAATCCAGATCGCACTCCTCGTCTGGCACATGATAGTTAATCGTAGGCGGAAGGAATCCCTCCTCCAGTGCCTTCACTGTGGCAATCGCCTCAATGGCTCCTGCCGCTCCCAGAAGATGCCCCGTCATAGACTTTGTGGAACTCACTGGAATCTTTTTCGCCATATCCTCACCCATGGCGGCCTTGATGGCTCTCGTCTCGCCGCAGTCATTGGCGTGGGTGCTTGTTCCGTGGGCATTGATATAATCCACCTGATCCGGCTGGATGCCAGCCTCTTCCATGGCAAGTTTCATCGCCTTCGCCGCTCCGGCTCCATCGGGTTCCGGAAGGGTGACATGGTACGCATCGCCGGTGGCGCCGTAGCCCACCACTTCCCCATAGATCTTCGCTCCTCTAGCCAGGGCATGCTCCAATTCCTCCAGCACCAGAACGCCAGAGCCATCCCCCATGACAAAGCCATTCCTCTCTTTATCAAAGGGCTTGCATGCCTTCTTCGGATCCTCCTCCGTAGAAAGAGCCGTCAGGTTCGTGAAGCCAGCCACCCCGATCTCGCAGATGGATCCCTCGGCACCTCCAGCCAGGCAGGCATCCAAGTATCCGTGCTTGATATCCCGAAAAGCCCTGCCAATGCAATTCGTACCCGTAGCGCAAGCCGTGACTATATTCTCGCAGACACCCTTCGCGCCGATGCGGATGGCAATATTGCCCGCCGCCATATTTCCAATGGTCATGGTGATAAACATGGGCGACACTCTGGAAGGCCCCTTGGCATCCATGCGGCGCACCTGCTCCTCCATGGTCATCAGTCCCCCCACACCGGAACCGACGATAACGCCAATCCTGTCAGCGTCCTCCTTCTCCATATCCATGCCGGAATCCTCAAACGCCTGCACCCCGGCAGCCAAGCCATATATAGCAAACAAATCGTTCCTCTTTACATCCTTCTTGGTCATATACTGTTCCGGGTCAAACCCCTTCACCTCACCCGCAATCTTCACCTTGAAATCTGAAGTATCGAACTTCTTGATATAGTCAATGCCGCACACGCCATTTTTCAAGCCGTCCCAAAAAGAATCTACCGTGCTTCCCAGGGGAGTGACTGCCCCCATACCCGTGATTACAACTCTTCTTTCCATAACTTTCCTCTTTCTTTCTAAAAGGTGCGAAGCTTTTCCACTTCATAAAAATATCCCTCTGCTTCCTTGCACTTGCCTCGTCATCTCCAAAATCCTGCCGCTTCGCGCCAGCCGTGCTCCGCACTCCCGATTTTGTCGCTAACACATCGCTTGCAAGTGAGTCTCGCTTCGCTCGGTTCCCTTGCTCGCGCGATACATTGTTACTATTCACAGTCATAGAGAAGAAAGAAACTGTCTCGTCAAGATTGCTTGCGAGAGACATTTCTTTCCTTCTCTATGAACTGTGAAAGCTGTTCATCCCGTCATAAGATAGACAAAGTTGCGTTAGCAACAACTGATGCCGCTAGGCAGCAGGTCTATCGCATGCGGGAATGAATGGCTGTGAATAGTAACAATAATTCACATGACCATCCCACCATCTACATTTAGCACCTGGCCGGTGATATACGTGTTTTCCGCAAAGAACACAGCCGCTCTGGCGATATCCTCCACCTGCCCATAGCGTCTCAAGGGAATCACTTCCATCATTTTTTCTTTCTGTTCATCTGTGAGCACTGCCGTCATGTCCGTCTCCACGAATCCCGGCGCAATGGCATTGCAGGTAATGCCCCTCTGAGCCAATTCCTTTGCCACAGATTTGGTGAGGCCGATGATGCCCGCCTTGGAGGCGGCATAGTTCGCCTGTCCGGCATTGCCCATCACTCCCACCACAGAAGCCATATTGATAATCACGCCACTCCTCTGTTTCAGCATGATACTGCTGGCATGGCGAATCATGTTAAATGTCCCTTTCAGGTTCGTGTCAATCACGCTGTCAAACTCTTCTTCCTTCATGCGCATCAGGAGCATGTCCCTGGTAATGCCCGCATTATTCACCAGAATATCTATGGAGCCAAGTTCCTTTTTGACCTGCTTCATCAGATCCCCTGCAAAAGCAAAGTCGCTCACATCCCCCTGCACCGGCAGACATTTCACGCCCTTCGCCTCAATCTCCTGAATCGTCTCCTCAGCCACGCTGCTGCGGTAATTCAGCACAATATTGCACCCCTGTTCCGCAAAGGCAAGGGCAATGCCTTTTCCAATCCCCTTGGCTGCCCCTGTAACTACCGCCGTCTTTCCCTTTAACATGATTCACCTCATTTCCATACAGCTCATGCCGTACCATTTTATTCACTACGCCTCTAATTTTGCCATGGTCTTTGCCAGGGAAGACTCATCCTCCACATTGAGAATCGTGACCCCCTTCACCGTGCGTTTCACAAAGCCGCACAAAGCCTTACCGGGCCCCAATTCAATGAAAGTATCCGCACCCTTCTTCTGCATATTCAGAACAATATCCGAAAAGCGCACCGGAGACACGATCTGCCTGGAAAGAAGGGGAACAATATCCTCCTCCGAAACCACCTCGCTGGCATCCACATTGGTAAACACCGGAATTTTCATCGGCGAGATCCGCATCTTCTCCAACTCCGGCGTCAGTTTCTCCGCCGCTGGCTGCAACATGGACGTGTGAAAAGGTCCGCTGACTTTTAACTTCACGGTCAGCTTCGCTCCCTTTTCCTTCGCAAGCTTTGCCGCCAACTCCACCGCCTTCGCCGCACCGGCTATGACAATCTGCCCCGGCGCATTATAATTGGCGGGAATAGCCAGTCCCAAGCCCTCTGCCTGAGCCTCCCGACACGCCTCCTCCACCAATTCTGTATCTAAACCAATAACGGCATACATCGCTCCCTCCCCGGAAGGAACCGCCTCTGCCATGAATTTTCCTCTCTTCTGAACCAGGGCCACCGCCTCCTCAAAATCCATTGCCCCGCTGGCAACATATGCGGTGTACTCTCCCAAACTAAGCCCTGCCGTCATCTCAGCCCTCACGCCGCGCTCCTCCAATACCTTCATGGCGGCAATGCTCATCGTGAGAATCGCAGGCTGCGCGAACTCTGTCTCTCCTAACTTCTCCTCATCCCCAAAGCAAATATCCTTGATGGAATATCCCAAAACTTCATCTGCCCTGTCAAACACATCCCTTGCGACAGGGTAATTCTGATACAATTCTTTTCCCATGCCAGCGTACTGCGCGCCCTGGCCACTAAATAAAAATGCTGTTCTCATATCTTTCCTCCATTTTGGGGGTGCCGGGATGACACGCGCCAGGCACGCATCCCTTTTGGCACACCACAGCCCCAAATATTATTTGTGGCTCTCTACGAAATCCACTGCATCCTTCACGGTCACAATAGACTCTGGATCTTCGATAGACACATCAAACTCATCCTCGATATCATTGATAATCTGGAATAAATCTAAAGAGTCTGCGTCAAGATCATCCTTCACGCTGGTCTCCAAAGTAATTTCCTCAGCGTCCTTTCCTGTCTGCTCTGCAATGATCTCTCTGATCTTTTCAAATACCATAATCCTTTTCCTCCTAAAACTTTTTATTTATATATACTGCTAAAGCAGTATTACTGCCGAAGCAGGTATACACCAATCTCCATATCTTCCATCCCAGGCTACCATTCAATCAGCATGGTTCCCCAAGTCATGCCGCCTCCAAATCCGGACAGCATAATCTTATCTCCCCTCTCAAGAAGCCCTCTCTCATTCAGCTCATTCAGAGCCATGGGAATGCTGGCAGAAGAGGTATTTCCATATCGCTCCATATTCATATAGAACTTCTCCATGGGAATGCCCAATTTCTTGGAAACCACCTCCACGATGCGCACATTGGCCTGGTGGGGAACGATATACTTAATCTCATCCCTGTCTACCTGGGCTTCCTCCATCACCCGTTTCATGCTCCTGACCACATTCTTCGTGGCAAACTTAAAGACCTCCCTGCCATTCATATTGACATACCATTTGGAATCAATCTCTGCAGGAATATCGTTAAAGGCATTGCTGCAATTCGTATAGCCCTCTGTCAGGATATCATACAATTCCCCGGCAGAGCCAAGATTCTCATGAACCACACCCGCCTCCTGGGATTTCTCCACGTAGGCTCCCCCGGCGCCGTCACCAAAAAGCACGCAGGTGGCCCGGTCTGTCCAATCTACAATCTTCGAGAGAGTCTCCCCGCCTATGACAATAGCATTTTCAAACATGCCAGACTTGATATATTTATCTGCCGTGCTCAGGGCAAACATAAATCCACTGCATGCTGCCACCACGTCAAATGCCACGGCATTTTTCGCCCCGATCTCCTTCTGCACCATGCAGGCCAGAGAAGGCGTCCCATAATCCGGCGTCACCGACGCCACCACAATCAAATCTATGCTCTCCCCAGGAACTTCCGTCTTTTCCAGCAGCTGTTTCGCCACATCTATCACCAGCGCGGAAGTATTCTCCCCTGCAGAGATATGGCGCTCCTTGATGCCCGTCCTCTGAGAAATCCACTCATCGCTGGTATCCACAATCTTGGACAAATCCTCATTTGTAATCACCTGCTCTGGCGCCTTCGCCGCAGTCGCAATAACCCTAGTTCTAATCATCTTCTTCTCCATTTCTATTGATCCATGATCTTCAATCCCCGATAACCCTGCTCAATAAAATCCCCCAAATTATCGATGGCCTGATTGACCGTCTGCCTTTCTCTCTCCGAAAAGCCTTGCGTCATAGCCTCGGCCAGTCGCCGATGAAATTCCCTGTGGATGCGGTATACCTCGCTTCCTGTCTGTGTCAGTCCCAGTTTCACAATCCTGCGGTCCTGCTCGCACCTGTGCCGCTCCACGTATCCCTTCTTCACCAGATTGTTGATAGCCACAGTCAACGTCCCCACTGTAATCTTCAACATCCCCGCCACCCGGGACATGCTGCTGAAATCTTCACTGCCAATGGCCACAATGGTGTGAATTTCCGAGAGGGATAATTTCCCCTCCAGCCCATCTAAAATGGACACATGCTCCAGATGCATAATATTATCAAAAACGGCAATCAGCCGCTTGCTCATTTCCTGATTTTCCCTACTCATTTACTCTCCCTCGTTACCATATACAGTAACAACTCTCCCGCAAATATTTTGTATATCAAAATATTTTTCATAATTGAGTATAAAGAAAATTTTTCCATACGTCAAGGACAAAATAACTATGATCATCTTCATCTGTAAAAGTCGATTGCTCCGTGCTTTGCACTCACGCAATCGCCACCTTCATTCGCAATCCGTCCTGTCGGACTACTTGCTCATTTTGGTGGTGCGCCAAATGTACGAGAATACACTTATGCAAGCATAGTGTATTCTCGCCCACTCGGCTTTACTTTTACAGCAAAATCAAACCGCACCTGTCCGATCTTTCAGACCGATACGCAGTGCGGCTCATTCCTTCTATTTTTCACCCTGCTTTTTTAACATTTCCAAAGTTGCCAGCAGCACATCATCCTCCCAAGGCTTGGGAATTAAAAACTTCAGTCCGATGCCCTTGACTTCTTCCAAAGTGCCAGTATCACAAAGGGAACTCAGCATCAATATCTTAACCTTCGGATTGTTCTTCATGAGAATCTGCGCCGTCTCCAAGCCATCAATGCCCGGCATGATAATATCCAGAATCACGATATCCGGCTTCAGCTCATCATACATCCGAACCCCTTCTTCTCCATTCTTGGCATATCCAATGACCTCATACCCATTTTCTTCCACAATATCCTTTATCTGCTTCGATGCAAACGGAGAATCATCTACCACCATAATTGTTGTATTTTCCATTATTTTCCCTCCTAACTAATCATTTTGAAATGAATAAAACAAAAAAACATGCAATGCTCCATATTTCGATTCATATGTAATCCTCTGTCTCTGTTTTTTCTGGAACGAGACATCAAGCAGCTCCCCTTCTTGAAAATACTCAGGCACAGACAATCTGGACTTAGTTCCCGTAAGGTTATTCATCTGGGAAACCGCAAACCCGCATATGATATTCATATATTCATTTAAGTATAAGTGAAGTTCATCCTCCGAGGGAAGTTCCCCGCAGTTCATCGCTGTCGTAATGAATCGGTACAATTCCTCAGAAAACTGGCAGACCACAACCGAATTTACGGAACCTTTCGTCTCAATCAACTCCCTGCATCCTTGATTCAGCAAGCTCTGTTCCCCTTTCTCCCTCTCGTCGCTGGTCTTCTCAAAATCAATCTTCACTAGTTTTTTCGTCACTTCATAAAATGCCTTATCAAAAAGCTCTATCACATCTACATCGGACAATAGGTCACCCCCATACTCATTTTCTAGTGAACCATACCACCACTCAAACGCTACTATTCACAACTATCCATCCTTTCCCAATACCCTTGCGGCCAATGAGCAATGGCCATCTTATAATGAGATAATTAACTTCCACAGTCATTTTCTAAAAACATCAGAATCTTATATGCAGGCACAGCGATTCTGCTTTTTTTAGAAATCACTGTGAATAGTAACGCTTGCGCCATTAATTACCCAAAAAGCGCATTTTACCCTTGGAACTTTTCTTAGCGTCTGGTTTGTTCTCTGCAGGCTTTTCCACGTAAAAGCTGGAAAATTTGTCTGTCATCTTCTTCTGGCACTCCTTGCAATACCTTCCCGTGCGAATAGGTCTCCCGCAGGACTCGCAGTCTATAGAAATCCCCGAATCCTTAGAAAATATCAAACGCTCCTGACGAACCCATTTCTTAATCTGCTGCATGGGAATATCGTTCTCCTCCGCCACAATAGACATGGTTGCCGTCGGATTCTCATTGATAAATTTCCTCACCTCAAAAAATTTATCTTCCATCTCCTTCGCGCAGGCCGGGCAGAGTGGATCCCCAGAGTAATTAAACAACTTCCTGCATTTTTTGCAATTTCTAACGTCCATAATTCCCTCCTAATATCCTTTGCCTGTGCAGACACACAGAAAATAGACTTTATCCGTTCCATTAGTACGCAGAACATGTGAACACGATTCAACTGTGCTTCCTGTCGTATAAATATCATCGATAATTATAACACATCTTTTATATTTGCACAACTCCCCTGACACATTTCCTATATAAAATGCATCTCGCAAATTCTTCTGCCTCTCCCCTCTGGACAGTTCCTTTTGCGGGGTAGTTTCCCTCTTTCGGAACAGATATTCACCGTCCACTGGCACGCCACAACGCCTTCCCAGCTCCCGGGCAATCAACTCCGCCTGATTGTATCCCCGCTTCTGATACCGCTTTTTGTGCAGCGGGACAGGTATCAATGCCTGAGGCTCCACCTCTCGAATCCAATCCCCAAACTTTTCTTCCAGCACCGCCCCGTAATAGCCAGCATACTCCTGCCGCCCATGATACTTGAATCGAGATATAGACTGCCTCATGGCCGCATCGTACCACAGGGCGGAACGCCCATATTGAAAACTGCGCTTCGAATCACGGCAATCATCGCAGCACTCTTCCTCCTCTGCCACCGGCTTTCCACAGTAGACGCAGCAATCCTCCCCCACTTCCCTGGGAATCCCATGACAGGCAGGACAGAGATTTTCCTGACCCACCTTCAAAATTTCATCGCATATCGCACATCTCCTAGGGAACAGAAATGATCCCAAAAAATCCACCCATCTCTTCAGTATGATTCCTCCTTCATCTCCTGTATTCGTTTTGCCAAACTAGAATACCTCTTCCTCTCAAATATATTGCCAATCATCTGCTGAACGGTATGCCCGCTCCCCACCAAAGTCACGCACTTTTTCGCCCTGGTCACGGCAGTATAGAGCAGATTTCTGTTCATAAGCATCCGGGAACCTGTGAGAATGGGAATCACCACAGCGGGATACTCGCTCCCCTGGGATTTATGTATGGTAATGGCATAGGCCAGCTCCATCTCATCCATCTGGCCATACTCGTACTCCACCAGTTTCCCCTCCTCGAACTCAACTTCCACCACCTCTTCCAATTCCAAAATCCGACGAATCGTACCGATATCTCCATTGAAAACTCCCGTTCCCTCCTCATACACATCGCCAAAATGATTCTTCTTCTTCCAGGCAATCTGATAATCATTTTTAATCTGCATAATCTTATCCCGCTCCCGAAAAAGCACGCCGTGAAACTCCCGCTCTTTCTTTTCTGGCGTTTTAGGATTAATGTATCCCTGCAATACTTGATTTAAATTCTCTACCCCCAGCTCTCCCCGCCTCATGGGCGTGAGCACCTGGATATCGTAGGGCGTGGCGTCCACATAGCCTGGCATATTCTTCATCACCAGCTGGATCACCACATTGGTCACATCCGTCACATTGTCCCGCTCCAGATGGAAAAAATCCCGGCTCTTATTGTCCAGGGAAATCATCTCTCCCCCGTTAATCTTATGGGCGTTGACCACGATCTGGCTCTCCGCCGCCTGCCGAAATATCTGGTACAGGCGAACCACGTGGCAAAACTCTCCCTGAATCATATCTTTCAATACATTTCCCGGCCCCACAGAAGGCAACTGGTTCACGTCTCCCACGATGATCAGCCTGCATCCCGGCACGATGGCCTTTAGGAGGGCATGGAGCAGGTAAATATCCACCATGGAGAACTCGTCCACAATGATTACGTCTGCCTCCAGGGGCTGCAGCTCATTTCTCTCAAAATGCATCCCCGTCTTATCATCCCCCTGCACGCCCCCGTTGAGTTCCAGCAAGCGATGAATGGTCTGGGCATCCCAGCCGGTAGTCTCTGACATACGCTTTGCCGCCCTCCCGGTGGGGGCTGCCAGCAAAACATCCATGCCGTCCTCCTCCAGCACCTGCAAAATCGTATTGATGGTGGTGGTCTTTCCCGTGCCAGGGCCTCCAGTAATAATTGTTACGCCATGCTGTACTGCCTGATATACCGCATCCTTCTGCAACTCGTCCAAAAGAATCCCCTGCCTCTTCTCAATCCTGCGCACCCGCTTTTCCAAAAGCGCCTGGTCCACCTCATAGGACAGATTCAAATCCAGGAGCATCCGGGCGCAATTCATCTCCATATAGTAGAGATTGCTGGCGTACAGCCTCCTCTCCTCCCCCACTTCCTCAATAAGGACTTCCTTATTCAAGGTCAGAGAATCTATCTGCCTCGATACCAGTTCCCGCTCCACCGCCAAAAGTTCTGCCGTAGCATGAATCAATTCCTGCTCTGGCAGATAACAGTGTCCCTGGGTGCCAGACTGCTGCAACGTGTACAACACCCCCGCCCTGATCCGATGTTCGGAATCCGCATAAAATCCCGCATTCCTGGCAATCCCGTCTGCAATCTTGAAGCCCACGCCAGAGATATCCTCCGCAAGCCTGTAGGGATTTTGACGCAACACCTCATACATTTCCTCCCCGTAGAACTGAAAGATTTTCACCGCCAGATTTATGGAAATGCCATACCCCTGCAAGAATAGCATCGCCTGCCTCATCTGCTCCTTTTCATGAAACTGATTCGCAATGCTAACCGCCATTTTCTGACTGATTCCCTTCACCTCTGCCAGACGTTCCGGCTCCCTCTCTATGATGGAAAAGGTATCCTTCCCAAATTTGCGCACAATCCTTGCCGCCAGAGCAGGTCCAATGCCCTTGATGGCCCCGGAGCCAAGATACCTCTCCACCGCCACCGTATCCTCCGGCTGCTTCTCCTCGTAGCTGGTCACCTGGATCTGTGGGCCATACTTCTTATGCTCGATCCGATCCCCCCTCACGATCAGATAGTTTCCCTCCGCCACGTAGGAAAAGCAGCCCACGCAACACTCTTCCTGCTCCTCCTCCTGCCCCGTCTCAGGCTTTACCAGCGTCAGCACCGTGTACCCATTTTCCTCATTTCGAAATGTAATTCGCTCCACAAAACCTTCAAATTCCATGATTATCCCCCATTCTTACTCAGCCCGCAAACAAGCCTTATGTTTGCTATTCAAAGCAATCTGCAATCACTATGCGCAAGTACAAATCTGTATAATAAACCGCATGCGTCTTATCCTCTTCCCGTTAAAGCGCAAAGGGACTACTGTGTCAAAAACAGTAGTCCCGAATTACTATCTCGCTTATTTGTTTTCATCTGTTACTATTCACAGCGATCTCTATATTTGATACGTCCTTTTCATGGAATCATACAACTGCTGTGCCAGTCCTGTTCCACCATTCTCCACAATCATGTTGGCATACTGCTCATTGAGCATATCGCCAAAGTATTGCATGTACTCTCCCTCTTCTTCCCCATCCTTCCCTACCAGGGAAGTCTTGGCCTGCTCGATGACCTGCTGGACGAAGTAGGATTCAAATCCCTTGCACACCTCCATCAGTTTCGCATCATCTGTGAAACTGCTAATGCTCCCCAGACTGCTCTGCAGCGAATCAGAACCCGCCGACTTCACAGACGTGCCATATGCGCTAAACATAGATGAAACATCCATAATCGAACTCATATTGTCACCTTACCTTCCTATGAACGCAGGTTATTCGCCTGCTGCAGCATCTCATCTGATGCCTGGATTGCCTTAGAATTCATCTCGTATGCCCTCTGGGTGATAATCATGTCTACCATCTCATCCACGGCCTTTGCCTCGGATGCCTCCAAGTATCCATTCTTAATCACGCTCACCGTCAGCGCATCGTCCAGCCCCTCGATCCTCGCCTCGCCAGAAGCGGGAGACACCTGGAAATAACTGTCCCCGATCTTAGTCAGGCCAGATGGATTGTTAAACTGTGCCGCACCGATGCGGATGCCCGTTCTCTGGGCATTGCCCCTGGCATCCTTTAAAAAGATATTGCCATAATTGTCAAAAATCATCTTAGATGTATCTGTGTCCGCCGGAAACTTGATGGGCTGCCCATTGGTATCCAGCACCGCATATCCATTGGAAGTGGTGAGGGTCAGACCATCCGTATCAATGGCCATGATGAAATTGCCATTCCTAGTATAGCCCGTGGAGCCATCCGGCATCTGAACCATAAAAAATCCCTGCCCCTGAATGCCGAAGTCGAAGGCACCCTCGCTGGCAGTGAGTTCGCCCTGTGTAAACTCCGTAGTAATGGCCGCCACCTTCACGCCCAGTCCCACCTGTGCGCCGATCGGCTTGGGATTGCCCTCCGTATCCACGGTCTTATTCTGTATCGTCTGATATAGCAACGATTGAAACTCTATCCTATTCTTCTTATAGCCTGTGGTATTGATATTCGCCAGGTTATTGGAAAGATTGTCCATACTGGTCTGCTGCGCCTTCATGCCGGAAGCAGCAGTCCAAAGTGATCTCATCATACTAAATCTCCCGCCTTTCTATATTAAAATAATAAGCCAACCCTAGTGTACTGTATCGTTTATAATTAGCAAATCTACTCGCCTATTTACACCATCGAACTGCGTTGGATTCACTCGACGTAGCCACCACTACGACTCGTTCATCCGCCTTGTCGATGTGTAAATATTTTTGATAGTTTTATCAAATATCAAGGATACAGTACACTGCGGCATAAAACGAGGAAGAATTTGCTTCGCAAATTCTTCAGAGGTGCGATTGTAATATATGCCTACAACTTGTTTCTATGCGAAAACCATTGGAAGAACGCTAGTTTTGCGTTCAAAAAAGAATTTACTTCGTAAATTCTTCAGAGGTGCAATTGTAGTTTTTCTTGCACATGGTTTTGTTATGTGCTATGAAAAACTTTGCACCTTTTATACCTTGCCAATCTGGTTCACTGCCGCATCCATCAGGGAATCCTGCGTGCGAATCATCTTCTGTCCCGCCTCATATGCCCTGGTAATGGTAATCATTGATACCATCTCGGAAATGACATTCACATTAGACTGCTCCGTATAGCCCTGCTCAATGGTGGCGTAACTTTCCTTAATCGTAGCGCCATCCACCGCAGTGAACATATTCTCCCCATAGAGGTCCAGATAATTGTAATCCTCGAAATCCGTCAAGGTGATGGTATCCACCAACACACCGTCAGCAAAAATCGAGCCATCATTCTTGATAGCAATCTCCTTTGCATCCACGGGCACCTGAATGTCTCCTCCCCGCCCCTGCAGGTGATTGCCGTCCACATCCACGATAAAGCCATCCTTCGTACACTTAAATGTACTGCACCTGGTATACTTGGTAGTGCTCTCTCCATTCTTGTTCGTCACGCGCAAAGTGAAGAATCCGTCTCCCTGAATCGCCAGGTCATATGTATTGCCAGTCTCCCTGAGAGAACCCTGGCCCCAATCCATATATGTCTCGCCAATCTTCACGCCAGGATTCATAGTTCCAATCGGCACGTCAACGTATTCATTGGAACCGTCCCTGACCTTAATCCCCAGATAGTCTTTAAAAGACTGACTCGTTACATTCTCCTCTTTATAGCCAACCGTGGCAGAATTTGCCAAGTTGTTGGATATAATATCCAGCCGCTTCTGCTCATTTATCATACCGGTATACGCCGCGTACAACCCTCTGACCATTTGCTTCCCCTTTCCTTATCAGCGGAAATCCTTTTCCTAGATTGCCATCCATAGGATATCTATCATTATATCGACAAAAAACTCTGATATCTTAACCCTAATTGCCATCATCCTCCCTGACGCCAGCCAAAAATTCTACAAACTTCCCGGTTCCCACCGCCACGGCTGTCATGGGATCCTCCGCCGTCATCGTCGTAATGCCCGTCTTCTCCTCGATCAATTCCTCCAAACCATGGAGCAGGCTCCCGCCACCAGTCAGCACAATGCCCCGGTCAGCCACGTCTGCCGCCAATTCCGGCGGCGTCTTTTCCAACACGCTGTGCACCGCCTCCACAATCTGAGAAGTAATCTCCCGCAGTGCCTCCAAGGTCTCATCTGATGTGACAGTGATAGTTTTTGGCAATCCTGTGACAAGATTGCGCCCACGCACATCCATGGCAACCAGTTCCGGGCGCTGATAGGCAGACCCAATCTTAATCTTAATCTCCTCCGCCGTCCTCTCACCGATCAGCAAATTGTGGGTCTTCCTCATATAGCGGACGATTGCCTCGTCAAAATTATCTCCTGCCACTTTGATAGACGTGCTGACAACCGTTCCTCCAAGAGAAATCACTGCGATATCTGCCGTACCACCGCCAATATCCACAATCATATTTCCGCAGGGCCTGGATATGTCAATCCCAGCACCGATGGCAGCCGCAATAGGTTCCTCGATAATCTGCACTTCCCGGGCGCCTGCTTCATAGGTAGCATCTTCCACCGCCTTCTTTTCCACCTCTGTCACGCCGCTGGGCACGCAGACACTGATGCGGGGCTTTCTGAAACGAGATTTTCCACAGGATTTTTGAATGAAATATCGGAGCATCTTCTCTGTCACAGTATAATCAGAAATCACGCCTTGACGCAGGGGACGCACTGCCACGATATTGCCTGGCGTACGTCCAAGCATCAGCCTGGCATCCTCCCCGATCGCCTTGATCTTATTCGTATCCCGATCAAAAGCCACGACAGATGGCTCCCTCAAAACAACCCCTTTTCCCTTTATATATACAAGCACATTGGCTGTGCCCAGATCAATTCCGATATCACTACCATTCATCAAACTGTTCTCCTTTCAAAATGCACGTCTACCATTCTATTTTTTCCAAAGTAGCAGTAATTAAACATACTGTTTTACATTATATACTATTTTTAGGGAATAGAAAAGGGTATATTTTACATTTTTAGCCTTTCGTAGTGACTTTTGAATACGGACGGCAATCTGAAACTATGGTTCATGCGTCTGCTCTGCTTCAAAATAATATAAAAATACGTCTTCAAGCGTAATCTCACTTGTAATCTTCTCCACATCACTCGGAAGAGTGTCCGAAATCACATGTACCATAAATCCATCTTTGCTCTGTACTATATTGCCAATATTCCTTTGTTTTTGCATGGCCGCTATCTGCGCGCGGCTAATCTGCTTCTTCCCCACTTTTCCACTGATTGTCCCGATTAAATGCCCGGGGGAATCATTTGCCAGCAACCTGCCCTGCCGGAGCAAAACAACTCTGTTTGCAATGCACTCAATATCGCTGACAATATGCGTTGCTAAAATCACGATCCTGTCGCCTGACAATTCAGCAATTAAATTCCTCAACGTGATTCTCTCCTTCGGATCCAGTCCGGCCGTTGGCTCATCAAGGATTAATATTTTCGGATCGCCCAGGAGTGCCTGAGCCAAGATTGCCCGACGCTTCATCCCGCCAGAAAAAGTCCTCAGCGTGCGATTTGCGACATCCGACAGATTCAGAAGTTCCAATAACTCAGCTATCTGGACTTTTGCCCGTCCGGCATCAACTTCTTTGAGAAGCGACATGTAATTCAAAAATTCATACAATGTCATATCCGGATAGCAAATCTGCTGCTGTGGCATATACCCTAAAAGTTCTCGATACTTTTTCTTCATCGAATCCTTGTTTTCCCCATCATAAAAGATTTCTCCCGAATCTTGCTTCAAATTTCCCGTCAAAACATTCATCAACGTAGATTTCCCTGCGCCATTCGGACCTAGGATTCCATATATGCCCGCTTCCATTTCTATTGATACATCTTGCAATGCGCAGACATCTCCAAATGTTTTTGACAAATGCGAAAGCGTGAGTTTCATGACTCCTCCTTCTTCCTATAAAAATCCCCTTGCTTTTCCAGCAGCGGCAGGTTTAAAATACGCTTTTTGCAAAAAAGACGGCCAAACAGCGCAAGCGCAGCCTGCCCGCATGCCAGAAGAATTCCATACCTTATAAAAATCCATGCCGCAGCCATATGCCACAGCCTGATCCAAGAAGGAACCTGCGAGAACTGGCGTATGCTCTGCGCCGTAGCCGTCATTCCGGAATACCCATATTCTCTGCCGACAGTAAAGAAAAAAACAAACTGCAACGCCAGCATTGCCGCAAAGGTTACAACAGCCACCGCTTTCCTCTTGACAGAACCCATTTTTTTGCTTCCATGCGCTGATGCAGCAATCAACTGTTCCATTCCGCTCTCGACATCAATTGCGGCAATCAGCCAAGCGAGAAATATGGACATGAACACTCCCATCATATCATACCACAGGGCGGCTCTCTTTCTTTTCACCCCAAAGCAGATCAGATACCCTTCGGGATATACAAAAGAAGAATGCTTCTTTCCAGACAGATAGTTTCCATAGCGAATCGTCCTGTCTAATGCCGGTCGTCTTTCCAAGTCATGCGTGATGATCTCTGCCGCCTCCGTGGTCACCGTATCCCGGCTTAAGATCTCTTCCTCCTTGTTCAGCCTCTCCCTCTCCGCTGCCAACATCTTCATCTTCTCTTCGCTATAGGAACCCTCCATGTGCCGGATATAAGATTTATAGTAGACCCGATTCGCCGTGCCTAAGTCATCGCTTACATTCGGAGAAAAGGACAGTGTCAGGAGCAAAACGGCGGCACAGACCAAGCCCCCCCGCTGAACTGCCAGGCATTTGAAAATCTCGCCCCCCAAGAGCCGAAAGCGGAAACGCTTCCCGCACAGTTTTCTGCCCTTTCTTCTGCCCGCTCCCTGCCGGAGAAGATTCGTACTGAAAAAAAATATCGCTGTCGCAGTACAGCATAGAAAAACGCCCGCCTGGCATGCGACGCATATCGCCAGGCGGGATATCGGATATCCCAGCACATTTTCATTGCGGTATCCCACAACTGCATCCACCACGTCAAACATCGTGACGGGATTATAATAATATAGGATGGCAGCCGATGCATTGGGATGTATCACTATCCTAAACAGCGTAAAGGTCACTAGCAGGCAGATGCATAGAAGAACCGCCAGCCACTCCTTGCGCACAGTGCACTGAATAATAAAAAATACAGAATACAGCATCAGCCCCACCATGATTCGCATCAACACATACGCCGGCAAGAACTGCCGTATCGTCATCAGGTACGAACATGCGCCAAATCCCGGAACTGCCTGAATCACGCTGTCCGCATCCCCAATTCCATAGGTAGCATAAACAAGCAGAATCTGAATCAGAGAATACAAGGAGACCGATATAGCGACACACAATGCGCCCACAACATATTTAGCGCACCCAAGCGAAATTCTGCCTTTCGGCACGGGATAGAGAAGCACCCCCATCTGGTTCTGCCTCTCATGAGAAAAAAGCAATGATGCCAGCAACACCAGAAAAAATAGGATACAGTATTCTGACTTTCCAATCTCACTCAGGAGGCTGACCCCATGCAAGCCCGCAAACTTCGGGACAATATCTTTCAGCCTATGGTAATCCGCCGCCATTTTCTCTATATTGCGCTGATAAAAAGGACCGCCGATTCCCATAAATGCAGACGCACCATCCGTAATCCCACTGCGAAATTCCGAGTATTCCCTAATCTGTCTGCATTCATCATACAGTGTCTGATATAGCATCCTCTCTGTCGCTTCATTTCCGCTATACCGAATATCATCCATTCCCTCGGCTAATTCTGCATTTTCCCGAATCTCTTCCCACGTCAATTTCCCAGACTTATAATCCTGTGCCATTTTGCAGTACTCTGCAGAACCAAATGCATCATCCCCCGCTCCCTCCATGCGCTGCCAGAAGAAAGCGCACGATGCCAGAAACAAAAGTAGCAGAAGCATGATTGCCCTAGATTGTTTGACCAGTTTCTTCATTTCCCAGACGCACAGTTTCATCACACATCCCCTCTCTGTACCATGGCGGCCATCATCTCCCTCATCTTGTTTTCTTCCACTCCCGAACCTGCCGGTTCAGAATCTCTATATCCTTTTTTTGCTTTTGCGCAAACTTTTCCCTCACCGCTTTATATTGCTTCTCAAAATCCTTCTCTTTCCATATACCCAAGTACTTTTCATCTGAAATATTGGAAACGCTGCCAAGATTAGGACGAAATCCATTCAAAGCCGAAATCCGGCAATTCTTAGAAGAAAAGTACGCCTTCTTTCCCTTTTTGACATCTTTCCCAAACTCTTCGCCGATCGCATTATGCACCATATCGCTTATGCCAAAAGTACTTTTTGCCACATGAGCTCCTATCGGTATCTCATCCTCCGCATCGTAGGCATACCCATCTTTTATCGTGTAATCCTTCCCTTTTTCGCCCAAAATAAAAAGGTTTGCATAGGAGGAATCTCCTAAGAGGGTGGAAAGCAGAGAATACACCTGCTGCTTCTTCTCCGACTGCTCCACCACGGCCGTATGCCCTGCGCCTGTCTCCGAAAAATAATACGGCATTTCATATACCATCGCAGTATCCCCCACGGAATCCAGCAGCGAATCGTTTGCAAAGACCGCTATGGCAAATTCATTCTTGGCAATCTGCTTATTTGCCAATTCAGTCGATACGCTATCCCACTGAATCCGGCGGAACATGATGTCCCGTTCCCAGCAGTCATGGAGCATCCGAAAGACCGAATACCATTTATCCGAAGAAAAAGCTGGTGCCGCCTCCCCTGTCTCATGGCTGTACCAGACTCCTTCCAACTGGCAGATTCCCAGCGAGGACAGAGTATCGTAATAACTCATATTCCAGACAATCGTATTCCTTCCCAATTCCTTTTCTGCCTTCTTGTCCACATACCCGAGCAGAGAGTCCAGTTTCCCATCAAACTGCCCCGCTTTTTCCTGCGGTATATATTTCTTTGAAAAAGCAACATATGCCCGATGTGCGAAAAACACCTGCGTTGGCAAAAAAAAAGTCCCTTCCGACTCCTTTACTCCATTCCACTCTTCCTCGTCAAAGGCATCCCGAATCATGCGCTCCTCTTTCGATCCCGCCATATCTCCCAAATCATGCACCAATCCATTTTCTACAAGTGCCTTCTGATCTTGGAAAGATGTTTTCCACTGTTGCGCCTCCCCGCTAAAGCACAAATCCCCATATCCCTTTTCCAAGAGTTCCTGCAGGCGCTGTCCATACTTGTCTTCGTCATCCGGAAGATAGCATAGTTCCAATTCCAGATTCTTTTCCTTCCGCAATTTCTCATTGAACTTCGCCAGGAGTTCCCCATCATACCATGCACCGGAAATAGGTGTCGATACAATCCATACAAGTTTATTTTTTGATGCTTTCGCCCGTTTCAGATATTCTAATAACTCATCGTGTACCTCGCCATCCGCCGTCTGGAATGCCCCCTTCGATGCCGCCTGTGCATCACCCGTGTCAGGCGTTTCCTTTGTTTTGCTTTCTTCACTATCATTAAAATAGGTCTGATTCTTCTGGCAGCCTCCCATGCAAAGGACAAGCATGAGCATAATCATCCCATACAGACATCTCCTCATATATTCACCTCATCTCTTCTCTAACCCCGCACGCAGCAATATTATTTCAAATACTGACATGATTAGAATGAACGGCAGGTCAGTTTCTTCCCACTCAGAAAATCTTCCGCATCCGCAACCATCCACGTCCCCTCTTCATCCATAAACCATGCGTAATCTCCATTCACGGACAGGCAGACTTCTCCTCCGCCCGAAATCTTATGAAAGGCTCCCTCATTCCAATGCCAATAACTCTTCTGCTCTGCCGCAGAATCCATGTCCCGCAACATAAGTTCCTGCTCTCCATCCCGGTATGCGGGAATCATTTCAAAAGACCCCTTCTTCACCCGAGATACCTCCTTAGTCTTCGTATCACAGGCATAAACGCCATCTTCCCGGCAGAAATATACCGCATCTTCCGCAACAGAAAGACATGTCGCAGAAAAAATCTCCTCTGAAATAATGCGGTAATCTCCCCCATCTTCGCTGACGGCGGCCAGGACAAAATGTTCCTTTCCATCCGCATAATCCTGATCCTCCGCATGCTCTAACGCCTCTGCTCTCGTCATGTCAGAATATCGGTAAATAAAATAGACCTCGCTACCACAACGTGCCAGTGCGGAAATATGCGATGCCACCTTCCGCTCCTTGAATACCCTCTTTTCTTTTCCGTTTTCTAGATTATATCCTATAATGCCTGATTCCGGCTCCACCAAATCTTTCCCATCATCGTCCACAATCCGATTATAACTGAACCATATCTGATTCCCATCGTATTCTATGCCCCCTCCAACTCCAACCATATCAACATCCCGAAATCTATGCAGTTGCCGCAGATTCGTCCCATCGCTGTCAATCTGGTATAGGCCGTACATATCCATTCGGTCAGAAATCGAAGAAAAATACATCAGCCCCGTAGAGGTAAATGTGATTCCACACATATCACCCCCATAGGCAGGACACCCTTTCCCCTCGTGCCGGCAGCCTGCCTTGCCGCAGGCAACTACCCGCTTCAATGACTGAGGATTATAATAATACAGCAAATCACCATCAACTTCAAATGCGCCATTCTCATTAAACCATCGAGCGCCCTGCCAATTAGATGCCCACAGGATGTCCGATTCCTTACGATGACGAAAAAAACAGAAAAAAGCAACCGTAGCAGCAACGATCAAAATCATAAGGCCGAATACCAAGATTTTCTTTCTCTTCATCGAACCTTCCTTTCAATGAATAATCAAAAAATACTCGTTAAAACAGAAATGATTGCAAAATCAATTTACAGACAAATTTAATAAACAATTTCGATATGCTTTTTGCTCGAACCTTCAGAACAGGAAGCCGTATGGTCACTGATTACGGAATACGCATTGCTATGCGATAATGCCACAGAGCATGTCTGCTTCCCCGATGCCGATTTATTTATCTTGACAAGTGATCCATTCGCTTTTTTGTAGCGATAAACAGCAGATACGCCGGTTTGCACTACCGGACTGCCGAAACTGGTAGATGCTGCAGCATTGCTTGAAGTAATCGAAGCATATGCCGAGCCATAATAATAATTGGCAATAACCATTGCTGATGTTTTCTTTTTCGCCTGCACAGTACGATTGCCCATCAAAGATACAATCCCAAAAGCAACTACCATCATTACTGCAAGAATTTTCCTTCTCATGTCATTTCCTCCTCTTCACATTCTCATTCACAAGATTATTCTTCACATTCACAAGATTATAAGATATATATCATTACTTTTAAAATTTAACACACCTTTCAAAAAAAGTCAACAAGAATTTCATTTGTCCTTTACCCTTGTCCTTTACTTTTCATGGCATTTTCTCTATACTGAAACAAATAAGACAAATCAGGAGGAAAACATGCATACTACGAAAAACCAGATTCAACAAATACAAAGAGAGGGGGTGGAAATTGGCAAATATGCCGGACTGATCTGCAGCCGCCTAGCACTGCTCCTCTGCCTGCTTTTCCTAATATTGCCCATGAGACCCACTTCTATCTACCTATTTGCCCTGACTGCATTATTTCCATGGATATTTACAAATATCTTGGAAGGAAAAAAGCCTGAGTCCCAGAAAATATATCTATCATTCTGTGCCAAAAAGTATTCCTTCTCTCCTTCCAGATATCTGGCAGAAAAATGCAGCGGAACCATTCTTATAATATGCCTGATTGCATGGCAAGTCTCTGCAAGCCGCTCCTCCAGCCTAGAAGAAATCTGGAAAATGGCCCCTGCCTTTTGCCTGTTGGCATACTGCCTTTGCCGCCTGGTCAGCACCTTGATCTTCCGCAGAAAAATCCGCAAGGACTTCTTTGACTTGAAACTGCTGGACCATTAGCCTATGCTATGATTCTCGGCCGATCGAATAGGAATAACAACAGTCAATCAGCATCGGTCGGCCCAGGGGTAGTCGTAACCTCCGGCTGCGGCGTCTGAGTAACTGCAGGCGTGCTGGTTTCTCTCGTCACATCCTCCTTCTTCTTGCTGATGCGCACTCTCACATACAAATCCTTGGCCATGGAACAGGAATCGCCCAAGTTCAATTTCAATGGAAGGGAATAGGTTCCCTCGCTCCGCTCGCCGCAATCCACAGAGCCTGTCAGAACCTCCCCAGAAAGAGCATAAATTACAGATTCCCGCCCGCGGATTTCCACTTGCAGGTCAGGCTGGTCTGCGATAATTTCTCCCACATACCCTTCCAGCATATTGCTCAGTTTAATTTGGGAGATAGGCATCTGCATTGTCCTTGTCTGCTGTTTCTCAATCAATATCTTCACAGATATATTTCTCTCCTCCTCTGCCGGAATCGAAATTCCAGCAGGAAGATGCTCCTCCACATTGATATTCTGCTCTAGTGCCGCGGAGGTATCTATCAGATTTGAGATATCCACCGGAAGCACGATCTGGGATATCTCCTGGAGCAGCTTTTTGCTCCCTGCCACCTCAATCTCCTCTGGTGAATTGCTCACGTCCACAAATTCATAACCCTCCGCAGGCTGCCCTTTGATTTCGACCTTTACAGGCACTGTCTTTTTCTGAAGAAGTTTTACCCGCACTCTGACATCATGCACATTAAAAGACAGCGTGGAGGAAGATATCTTCTTTCCCTTTTTATCGTAAGCCACGGGAATCAGCTTCTGGCTAAAGTTTTCCGTCGCGCCTGACACATTTACCGTAACGCCCACGGAATCGATCCGCTCAATCACAGACTCCCCCCCAGTCACCTCGATCACATTGGGCTTTGCAACGCACTCGCCCACAGAATAATCGCTGCCCGGCTCCCCGCTGGTGCTGATGGATACCTTCATCTGCTTGGTATCCTTCTTTTCCAGAGAAATCTTAAGCACCTGATTGCACTCTACCACCACGTCGTTGGGATTGCTCCCCCGCATCCTGGCCTTAATTGGAACCGCATTGACGGAAGAAAGTTCTGACAAATCTGCTATGGCAACGAAGTCTTCCCCATTCAGCTTGTCAATCACGCTGCGCTTGCCTCCCACCGTGACGCTGGCCATATTCCCCTCCACAATCTCATACACCATGTTGGCAGAACTGATGGCATCCTCGTTCACCGTCTCCACTGGCACAGTAAAAACTTTTTCCTTGTAGGGGTCCGCAATATTGGTCACCAAAAGCCACGCAAGAATGGCGCCCACGCAGGATAACAGCTTGATTCCCAGATTGTGGAATAGCAGATTCTTCCAGAAATCCCCTCTATTTAATTCTCTCCCGCTATTTTTCTGCTCCAAGTTATTCCCTCCTGACTATCATCAATCCCCATGCGAAGACTTTTCATTTCTATGCTTTCTCAATTTAAACCGCTTCTTCTGCTTGCCTTCCCCATTGCCACCCTGAATTTCCTGCAAATGCTTTTTCAGAAGTTCCCCATCCACATTTCGGAGAAGCTTCCCTCCCGTGGCCACAGAAATCTTTCCCGTCTCCTCCGAGACGATAATGGTCAGGCTGTCGCTCACCTCGCTAATCCCCACGCCAGCCCGATGCCTGGTGCCCAGTTCCTTGGAAAGCCCAAGATTATCGGACAAGGGAAGATAGCAAGTTGCCGATACAATCCTGTCATTCCTGATAATCACCGCCCCATCGTGGAGAGGTGTATTGTGCTCAAAGATATTGATTAGCAGCTGGCTGCTGATGGCGGAATCAATTCCGATGCCAGTCCTCTCATATTCCGCCAGGCTAATGCTCTTTTCCAGAATAATCAATGCCCCCGTCTTTACCTTGGCTAGCTCTACGGTCGCCCTTACAATCTCCTGTATGCTCTTATCCGAAAAGCGTTCCTTTCGGTCCTTCGTATCGTCAAAAGACAAAATATTCGTGACGAAATTCTTCCGCCCCAACTCTTCCAGCGCCTTTCTCAGCTCTGGTTGAAATACGATGGCAAGCACCGTGATACCGATGGCGAAAGCCTTATTAAATAGCCATAAAATCACGCTCATATCCAAAAAATATGCCACCATATAGCACAGGACCAGCACGACAATTCCCTTCAGCAAAGTCCACGCCCTGGTTTTCTGAACCCAGAGAATGATATTATATAGCGCAAAGGCGATAATGCAAATCTCCAGCACATCAATCAACGTCATTTTGGGCAATGACAAAAAATAAATGGCATTTTCGAGAGATTCCATAACCATGTCCATATCTGCCTCCTTTTAATCGGTGCTTATTTCCTGATTTCTGTCTTCCTGCTTTCTCCGCTCTGCCCTGGCAGAGTTTTCCGCAAACCGCCTCACGCTGAATTTCTTCACGCTCTTATCTGGTTCCGCCACGCTAATCTTGGGCACCGCCCTCACATAATAATAATATTCCTCATCCTCAAACTGCAGGTTTTCCACGCTGGCATAATTCAATGCAAGACGGAAAAACTGATAAACCTGTACTGCCAGCATCGATGCCAGATTGCCAAGTATCACGGCAATGACGCCGATCCGGATAGTAAATGCGTAATTCGCCACCAGGAACAATACGATGCTGCAAGCCGTCCCGGCTATAATGGACCACTCAAAAGCATAGTCGCTCTCCCTCTTCCTCACAAGATACACCAGAATCGCCACCGTGGCAAACACAAAAAATACCACATACATCTCTTCATTTTTAAGAAAACGCTGCAGCACCAGCTGATACAGACTAATGCTGGTGTCATTCGATGTACTCACCACGGACGTGATGGTCTGGAGCAGATAATACACGCCCACGCCGCATGCGATAGGAATCACAGCCAATGGCGTCATGGTAAGCCCCAGGCAAATCGGCACGGCATACCCTAAGTGCAGATACAGCAGAATAGGAAGTGCCACGATCACATACCCATGTCTGGGAACAAATTTAATATAAGAACAATACAAAATAGCATAGAGCATCCCCACCACAAAAGCAAGCAGGCTTGACACATAGAGAATATGCACCACCGAGAAGACCGCCAGCAGGAATATAAAAGCGCTGCCGGGCAGAATCACCCCCACCACAGCGAGAAGGAACTCTACATACCAGTGGTTCAGTTCCGGCTGATAGCCCACGATATGATTGAGCGCATAGAATGATACAAATCCAAGCAGGAAACGAAGCAGCGCATGAATCACCGGAGCATGGTTCTGATAGAATTTGATCAGCCGTTCCCTATACACCAACAGTTGCGTCATCCCCAGTCTCCTCCTCATTTTTATGATAAAAGCCGCTTAGCGCATCTAACTGTCTGCAATACTCTTCCAATATCCTTCTTTTTCTGATATATTCTCTGGCGTAGTAGACATAGGAACCCATTCCCGCAATAATCATGAACAGGATATACGTCACCAGAATAATGGCTCCGATCAGCCCATATGGCAAAGAAGCCGCATTTTTAAAAAGATAGTCAGCATGATAAATCCCAATTAGCAGAAGGAGAAAGAAATAACTGACCGTAATGTCCCACATGGCAGAAGTCATGCGAAAGCGAATATAGTCCGAGCGGAAATATCCCCCCTCCTTCACCTCTTCTCTTCCATATTTGGTCTCCGTCAGGGCAATGCCTGTCATCACGCGAACTTTTTCCTCATTAACCATGACAACCCCCATTCCTACTTAGCCGCAAACAAACCTCCGGCAAACAAACTAGAACTGATTTCCTCGTCATCTCTTTATTATACTTCACATGGATTGGAAAGTCAAAAAGAAAAAAGGAAAGACAGAAGATGGCACTTCAAGAATTTTTATGCTATACTATACGGAAATTATGAATGATTTAAATGCTGATATGATTGGGGGAAACAAAGCGAAATGAAATCAAATGAATCCACAGAAAATTATTTAGAAACCATACTAATCTTAAGCAAGAACCTTCCGGTAGTACGATCTGTAGACATCGCCAATGAACTGGGCTTCAAGAAGCCCAGCGTCAGCATTGCCATGAAGAATCTCCGGGAAAAGGGCTATATCACCGTGATGGAGCAGGGATATATCTTCCTCACAGACAGTGGCAGGGAAATTGCGGAAATGATCTACGAACGCCATGAATTTCTTACAGATTGGCTGACAGGCATGGGGGTAGATGCAGAAATTGCCGCCCAAGATGCCTGCCGCATGGAACACGTCATCAGCAAAGAAAGCTTTGACGCTATCAAAAAACACTGTACAAGGCGATGACCAGATGAAGCCCATTGGCTATTCTGGCATCTTGCCATCATTAATTAATTCTCAATGCCCTTCACAGTAAGCACAAGCCGCCAACGCCGCCACGCTCCCATCTGCCACTGCAGTGGTCAGTTGGCGCACATTCTTCGTCCGGCAGTCCCCCGCTGCAAAAATGCCCGGAATGCTGGTGTGGCAGTTTTCCTCCGCCACCACGTATCCCCCCTCATCCACCTGAATCAGAGATGTAAATCCCTGGGTGTCCGGCATCTGCCCCACGGCAACGAACAGCCCTTCCACCGGGAGATCCTTCTCCTCCCCCGTGGCAGTATTGCGAAGAGTCACCCCCTCCAGATGTTCCTCCCCGGCGATAGCCACCACCTGCTGTTCCAGATGAAAATGCACATTATCCTTTTCCCGCAAAAGCAGTTCCTTCTTCTTCTCCCCCCGAAAAGCATCTCTGCGATGAATGACAGATACGGTCTTGCAATAATTTGACAGAAAGAGGGCATCCTCCAGGGCTGTGTTTCCACCCCCTACCACCGCCACATCCTTTCCCCGAAAAAATGCGCCGTCGCAGGTGGCGCAGTAGGAAACACCCTTTCCGATCAGTTCCTCCTCCCCCTTCACGCCCAGCTTCCTGTTCACGGCTCCTGCTGCCAGCACAATGCTCCGGCACTCATAAGAATGATCGCCGGCAGATATGACAAAATCTCCCGCCGCCCTCCTCTCAATCCCCGTACACTTTTCGTACTGGACTTCCGCTCCCAGAGCCTTTGCCTGCTCAAACATATTCGTGGCAAATTCAAACCCGGAGATCTCCTTGATCCCCGGATAGTTCTCCACCTTGGGAGTGTTGACAATCTGCCCGCCGTAACTCTTCCCCTCCAGAACCAGCACCCGTCTTCCGGCCCGCAGGGCATAGATGGCACTGGAAAGCCCCGCAGGGCCTGCGCCGATTACAACCACGTCATACATATTATCACCATACCTTACTATTTTCCCATAAATTTCAGGATATCTGCCTTGGGACGAGCGCCCACCGTGGTATCCACTACTTCCCCATTCTTCACCAGGGCAAGCATGGGAATGCTCATAACGCCGTATTTCTGCGCCAACTCCTGATTCTCATCCACATTGACCTTGGCAATCTTCACGTCATCCACTTCCATCGCAATCTCCTCCAGAACCGGCCCCAGCATCTGGCATGGGCCGCACCAGGTCGCCCAGAAGTCAATGAGCACTGGCAGTTCGGACTGCGTTACCTCCGCCTCGAAATTTTCCTTTGACAAATGTACAATATCCATATGAATCCCTCCTGATCTAAACTAATATCTACTCGCGGCTTCTCCGTTCATAGGATGCCAAAACTGTACTATTTACGGCATCACCACTTAAAAAAAACAAGCAATGCTTTACTTCAATAATAACATTCTACTCTGCCCAGGCCGCACATAGTACCACGGATTTATCATGCCCAATTTACCGCACGTTATCCCATAGGAACTATAAATAATAATTTGCAGTTTCTTATTTCCTCAACTTGATATGGGTCTCCCGAAGCTGGGTCTCGGACACCTCTCCCGGTGCGCCGCACATCAAATCCTGGGCATTTCCATTCATGGGGAAGGGAATGACCTCCCGAATATTCTCCTCATTGCGGAGAAGCATAATCATCCTGTCCACTCCCGGCGCCATTCCCGCATGGGGCGGCGCACCGAACTGGAATGCACTGTACAGCGCACCGAACTTCTGCTGCAAATCCTCCTCCGTATATCCCGCAATCTCAAAAGCCTTCACCATCACATCCATATCGTGGTTTCGCACGGCGCCGGAAGAGAGTTCGATGCCGTTGCACACAATGTCGTACTGGTACGCCAGAATTTCCTCCGGCTCCTTGGCATTCAGTGCCTCCAAGCCTCCCTGGGGCATGGAGAATGGGTTATGGGTGAATATATATTTCTTCTCCTCCCGGTCATACTCATACATAGGGAAATCATTGATATAGCAGAAGCGGAATGCGTTCTTTTCCAGAAGATCCAGACGCTCTCCCAACTCTGCCCGAATCTGCCCCGCATAGAGGGAGGCCAATTCCTCCCTGTCAGCGATAAAGAAGATGGTGTCTCCCACTTCCAGTCCCGCAATATCTTTGATCTCCGTCTTCATGTCCTCCGGGATAAACTTGTCAATGGGCCCCTTATAACTCATATCTTCCTTGACTTCCAGATATCCCAGACCGCCCATGCCGATAGACTGGGCAAACTTCAATAGTTTCTCATGCTGCCCCTTGGACAGCTTCGCATGCACATTGATAGCACGCACTGTCTTGCCGTGGAAGGGCTTGAAGGTACATCTCTGGAAGAAATCCGTCACGTCCACGATGCGCAAGGGATTGCGCAAGTCAGGCTTATCCGTGCCAAACTCCAGCATGGCCTGCTTATAACTGATTACAGGGTAGGGTGCCTGCGTGACCTTGGCCCCCTCCGGCGCAAACTTCTCAAAGGTGGCAGACAGCACTTCCTCCCCCACTCGGAACACATCCTCCTGGGTGGCAAAGCTCATCTCGAAATCCAACTGGTAGAACTCTCCCGGAGAGCGGTCCGCCCTGGCATCCTCATCCCGGAAACAGGGAGCGATCTGGAAATACTTATCAAATCCAGATGCCATCAATAACTGCTTATACTGCTGAGGCGCCTGGGGCAATGCATAAAATTTCCCCTTGAATTTCCTAGATGGCACGATGTAATCCCTAGCTCCCTCCGGGGAGGATGCGCAGAGTATGGGCGTCTGGATTTCCAGAAATCCCATCTCCGTCATCTTTTCCCTGAGATAGGCAATCACATTGGAACGGAAAATCATATTGTCCCGCACCTTTGGATTGCGCAAATCCAGATAGCGGTATTTCAGCCGGACATCCTCCCTAGTCTCCTTGGAAGTAATAATCTCAAAGGGCAGCTGCCGGTATACCTTGCCCAGAATCTCCACATTGTGGGCTTCCAACTCAATAGTACCCGTGGGAATCTTGGGATTGTAAGTCTCCTCGTCCCTGATCTGGATCACGCCCTCCACGCTGATGCACTCCTCCCTGGCAATGCCCTCTAGCAACGAGGTATCCCGCATCACCACCTGCATCACGCCATACATATCCCGCAAATCCACGAAGGATACGCCGCCGTGATCTCGGATGTTCTCCACCCACCCGGCAATCTTCAATTTCTGATCCACATCTTTTTCCGTAATCTGGTCCATCGTTCTGTCACGATAACTATTTCCTACATTTGTCTGCATCGTCTTCCTCCTTTATTGCGGACAAACCCTCTATCATAAAGAAAAGTTCGCCCTAAACTATGTTCAGGACGAACTTCCTTCTATCAAGTCCGCGGTACCACCCGAATTACTGTACTCAGTCACTCAACGGTTTTATAAAACCTCGCTCCATAACGCAGAGCCTGCGGCGCACCTACTGGAAAAATGTCAATTCTACCATTGTAGAAAAGCATCGCTTTCACTGAAAATTGCAGTGAAAAAACATTTCTCTTTTCAGATTGCGGCTGCATGCCCGGCAAATATTCCATCATCCCATCACTGCCGGACAAGGGCGCTGGCATCTAAAAAGCCAGCATCCTTGTACAGCGAATAATAAGCCTATGCAAAACTTAATTTTCACTGTACTGGAGTGTTATTCGCATCCATTCACTTTGCAGGGTTCCCACCATCCCCCGCTCTCTGGAAACGATAATGAACGCTACTTCTCTCCGTCATCGCCATTTACGCATAAATTATAGCGGGATTTGCATCGGATGTCAACCGTATTCTGCGAGGGATTATATTTTACATTTTTCTAATATTTCCTTTACCTGTTCCACGGAAAGGGACAGTCTTTCTGCGATTTTATCAATGGTGAAGTCCAGTTCATACAAGATTGCCACTTTACCCTCAAGTTTGCCCTCAAGTCTACCCTTCGCAATCATCCGATCCGCATAGGTTTCCAATACTTCTCCGCCCATAACTGCATTCACCTCCCGTTTCATCTCTTGATTTTCCTCAAAGAGATAACTTGCCAGCCTATTTGTAAAGTCTATGATGTTTGACATATCGTATTCATTGAGCAGCCCTTCGTCTCTGGCATCAAGCATTCCCCGATAGAATGCTTCGTATTCTGCAGAAATCTTGCCCAGAACTTCTTTGCCAGCATGCTCATATTTCATTATAGCGTATGGAATCAAAAAATACAATTGCTTTCCGATAATGTCGTCTTCCGTGTATTGCTGGACCTTGATGACGGGAACTCGGTATGTCACTGTCGCATTGTCTGGAAAGACGACCTCCATCTGGATCTCGTCCGGCGTGGTCTTCCCGTGGCGGAGATACAGCACGGCGGATTCCGGGAATCTGATTCTGTATCCCTAGCTTGTTTTTTCTACATTTTCCAGAGCAATGTGGAAATCATACTCTACCATCCGAAGCGCCATGGTGCCATCGAGACTGCTCTGGCATTCCAAATGGTAGATTTTGCTGCCGATGCGTATGGCGGAGTCGGTAATCCGTTCAGCTAAGCTATTGCCGTGTTCAGACAGTATATGGTGTTCGCCTGAGAGCAGTTCTATCTTTTCCGTTATCGGATAGTTTTTGCGGAATGCTTCGTTAATCAGCGGTATGAGCAGATGCGGATTCTTCTCGCACAGCGTGCGGAAAATGTCGTCAAAGAGGTGTGCCATCTGATTTCCTTTCTCTGAAGTAAGAATATAAACAAACTGTGTTTTTTGTATCATATGACATAATATAGAATTTTGCAAGGGGTGCATTTTATCATTTGCCCCAGTGGGTAAAAATGCACAACTAAAAGATTAGAACACGTCATGAAGAACGCGTGAGATTCCAATAAAAAAGGGGATCTGTCACCTATCCCCCTTTTTTTATATGACATCAAACCTTGTCATATTTCACAAAATTAAAATAACCTTTTGTATGTTTCCGATAGAACAAATGGCAATGCGAGAAGGAAAATTTGGCGATATGCAGAAATTATGCGAAACATTTTGTGCAGGTTTATTTCTTGTCGTCAAATTGCACAATTACTTTTCATGCAAGAACGGCCCTCGCTAATCTGCCTTCTCCATGTGAACCCCCAGCCACTGACGGAAATCCCCCTGTGGATTTCCGTCAGTGTAGGCAACTTCCAAATTTTCATATACTGTCTGCGTATCCGGGTGATGCTGCCCAAGGATGCGAAGCAAGATGGCATATGCCTTGAGATAATAAACCAGTGCCCTTTCAATCTCCCCCTGACTTTGAAATAGCCCGGCCAGATTATTGTAACTGATTGCCGTATCGGGATGCTCTTCTCCCAATACCTTCTCACTGATTTTCAGGCTTTTTTGATATAGGGCTTCCGCTTCTTGGTACTTTCCCTGTTCCCTATACACTAACGCCAAATTATTATAAACAGTTGCCGTGTCGGGATGCTCCTCTCCCAATACTTTCTCGTTAATTTTCAGGCTTTTTTGGCACAGGGCTTCCGCTTCCCGATACTTTCCCTGATTATCATACAATTCTGCCAAATTATTATAACTTGTTGCCGTATCGGGATGCTCTTCTCCCAATACCCTCTTTCTGATTTCCAGACTTTTTTGATACAGGACTTCTGCTTCTTGATACTTTCCCTGCCTCACATACACTAACGCCAAATTATTATAACTTGTTGCCGTATCGGGATGCTCTTCTCCCAATACCCTCTTTCTGATTTCCAGACTTTTTTGATACAGGACTTCTGCTTCTTGATACTTTCCCTGCCTCGCATACACTAACGCCAAATTATTATAACTTGTTGCCGTGTCAGGATGCTCTTCTCCCAACACTCTCTCACTAATTTTCAGGCTTTTTTGATACAGGGATTCTGCTTCTCGATACTTTCCCTGCTTCTCATACACCCCTGCCAAATTATCGTAACTTGTTGCCGTGTCAGGATGCTCTTCTCCCAATACTTTTTCTTTAATTTCCAGACTTTTTTGATACAGGGCTTCCGCTTCCCGGTACCTTCCTTCACTCTCATACACATTTGCCAAATCATTGTAACTATTTGCCGTATAGGGATGCTCTTCTCCCAATACTTTTTCTATAATTTCCAGACTTTTTTGATACAAGTTTTCCGCTTCTTGATACCTTCCCTGCTTCTCATATATGAATGCCAACGCATGATCAATCTCCGTCAGTTCCAGATGTCCATCCCCCAGCAATTTCTCCTTAGTCTTCCTCGCATAAGAGAGCAATCTTTCACTCACAGCATACTTCGCCTGTTCTTCTGCATCCCAAGCCTGTCCTATCAAGTCATTGACCTGATCCATTTCCTCCCGCTTATTTCTCGGCTCCTCCCCGCCAACGATCTCCATCTCTTCTTCCACGAGAGGCACTTCTCCCTGCCCCTGTTCACCTTCCCCTTCCGTCTCATATCCCGGAAAGGCAATCCGAAGTTTGATAAAGGAATAGAAATCATACGCCCCGGTAGCCAACCTCTCATCCCCATAGGGCGTGGTCAGGAAAATAAAATTCTTCCCCAGCCCCTCAATCATATCCCTGCTGAAATTCAGGCGGCGCAATCCCTCTTCCTCCTGAATGGCCAGATGGAGATTGACGACAAAGAACACCTGGGTCTCCGGGAACTTGGCAGCCCATGCCTGCAAATCCTGAAAGGAATAGTCACCGGGATGCTGCCGATAATCATATACTTCCACCATGCCCCGCCCATAGATTCCAGCGATTTCTTCCTGCATCTCCTCGTCGGCCACCACCAGATAAATCCCCTGTTCTGATTCATTTACGATCCAGCCCAATGACCGATATCCTTCCTGATTGCTCTCCGCCATCCTATTCCAAACCCTGCCCTTTCAAAAATTGTATCACCAGAGGATGGACATTATGCCACCTCTTCCCATTGTATTCCAGCACCACCGATGCCTGGAGCATTTTCAGCAGCATTTCCTTATCTTCAATCTGCTCTTTGTTCCCCTGGTAAATATTCTCCAAAAATCCATAATCCTTTTTCTCAATCCGCCGGGTCAGAGAAGACTTCAACTCTTCCAGCGCACGACCGGCATCCTCCATGGAAATGGTCTCGCTCTCCCTGCGCACCGCCCTCTTTGCCGATGCAAAAATCACTGCAAACAAATCCCGCAGGGAACCACCCGTACTCTGGATCAGTTTTTTTAATACATCCTTTTCGAACAAGTCCAACTTGGCACGTTTTGCCACGATCTCTTCAATAACGTCAATGCCGTCATCAAAATCCCCTCCCTCTATCTTTTGAATCTTAATCATGGGGAGGGTTTTGGTCACGAAATAACTCTCCATGGCAGAAAATCTGGCGTCATAGGAAAGGCTGATGGGAAAAGTATAGATGACTTGAAAATTCATTCCTGAAAGAAGTGCCGCATAATTATAAAATACTTTCCATGCCACCTCCGGATCCAATTTATCCAGATCCTCAAAAATAATAATAGGACGCTTGCCCTCTTTTTTCCTAGCAATTTCCCCTGAAATATCCCCCAATATTTTAATCCATTCCCCAGAGCGAGTATGAATCTTTTTCCGATATTCCTTTCTGGATTCCTCATTGTATTTCAAATCTGTCTTAATTTTAGCAAAGATATTGAAAAGATTTGTGAAAATCCCCGTACCAGCGGACATCCCCGCTTCCAGAGAAGCGGCTTCCACCTCCTGGGATACCGTAATCTCCGTTCCCTCACACCAGAAATCCTCTATTTCCCCCACCATATTCCAACCCAGTTCACACCCTGATTCTTCTGCCATTTTTACCAGAGCCTCCCCCATCAGGATAAAAAGGTCGGAGTGTACCATATTAAGCAAATCCAAATCCAGACTACAGTGAATCGTTCTCACATAATAGCCATCACTAGCCAGTCTCTCGGACATCCTGTTCAGTTCCGTGCTTTTCCCGCAACCCCTGTGCCCCAGCAGCAGAAATGCCATGCACTCCTGGGACTCACGGCAAGCGTCATAAATATCTTCTATAGGAGAATCATATTTATCGCTAGTGCGAAACTCCATCGTATCCTTGCAGTAAAATTCCTCCATCTGATCCCCCTGCAATGGTGCCGGGGAAAAGGCATTGATAATTTCTGAAACCTGCCTTGCATATTTCATTGCATGCTCCTCCTAGTGAAACATTTCTATTTCTCCAATTTCTGATAAGTGAGCCAAACTCACTTTCGTTATATGAACAACCCGCATTACAAATGCGAAAATCTTATATTATCATACCATAATCCATCATCCCCCACAAGTCAATATCCTTGCCGTCCCATAGTTAATATGATATGATAGGCAATCATGAATACACAGTTTTTAATATAAGCAAGGGAGGATAGCACATGGCATCACGCATCAAAAATATGACAGAGGGAAGGCCCGCCTCCCTCATTCTAACCTTCGCCCTGCCCCTGATGATTGGCAATATCTTCCAGCAATTCTACACGGTGGTAGACACCATGGTGGTGGGCAAGGCTCTGGGAGTCACCGCCCTGGCTGCCATCGGTGCGGCAGACTGGATGAATTGGATGATGCTGGGCGTCATTCAGGGGATTACTCAGGGGTTTGGCATTCTTATGGCGCAGGAATTTGGCGCGGGCAAATACAAGGATTTACGCAAGTCCGTTGGCTGCTCCGTCACCCTATCCCTGCTTTCCTCCCTGCTTCTCCTAGGCGCCGGCCAGCTGATTGCCCGCCCCGTACTGGAACTATTGCAGACGCCGCCGGAAATCACCGACAATGCCCTGCTCTATCTGCGCATCATGTATCTGGGCACTCCCGTAGTCATGTCATACAACCTCTTCGCCACCATCCTGCGCTCTCTGGGGGATAGCAGAACGCCCCTGCTGGCCATGGCCGCCGCCTCCATCATCAATATCGGGCTCGACCTCCTGTTCGTGCTTGCCTTTGGCTTTGGAATCGGCGGTGCGGCGGCAGCCACCCTGATCGCCCAGTTGTTCTCCAGCCTCTTCTGCCTCCATCATATTCGCAAGATTGAAATCTTGAGCCTCCAGCCTTCTGATTTCTCCTTGCGGGGCCATCGACCTGCTAGGCTCCTGATGCTGGGCTTTCCCATGGCATTTCAGAACGCCATCATATCTATCGGAGGAATGATTGTGCAATCCGTTGTCAATGGATTCGGCGTGATTTTCATTGCCGGATTCACCGCAACCAATAAGCTCTACGGCGTGCTAGAGGTAGCCGCCACATCCTACGGCTACTCCATGGTCACTTATGCGGGACAGAACCTGGGCGCAGGCAAGACGGGCCGCATCCGCAAGGGTATCAGGGCCGCCATCTTGATTTCCCTAGTGACTTCCGGTCTCATTGCTGCCATTATGCTGATAGGCGGCAAGGAAATTTTAAGTTGCTTTATTTCAGGAACGCCAGCAGAAATAGAGCGGACGTTGCAGATTGCCTACCGATACCTTGCCATTATGAGCATCTTCCTGCCCATCCTCTATCTCCTCCACGTGACACGCTCCACCATCCAGGGCATGGGAAACACCGTGCTCCCCATGATTTCCGGCATTGCAGAATTTATCATGCGAACAATCACCGCCGTCCTGCTTCCCATGGCAATCGGCGAAACGGGCATCTTCTATGCGGAAGTCATGGCATGGGCCGGCGCAGACTTAATCCTAGTCAGCAGCTATATCAAGATAATCAAAAAGGTGCAAAATGCTTCCAGATCGGAAAGAACCTCGCCAAAACTAAAATAAGGCGCAAACCAACAAGAGGATGCGCAAACGCATCCTCTCGCTCCCTGCCTAGATATTGGGAAAATTATTATCCTACTAGCGAAGCAGGGAAAGTACTCCCTGCGTAGCCTGATTCGCCTGAGCCAGCATAGACTGGCCAGCCTGCTGCAGAATGGACTTGGCAGAGTAGGTCACCATCTCCTTCGCCATGTCAACGTCACGGATCTTACTCTCGGAAGACTGCAGATTCTCAGCCATGTTGTCCGCATTGGCAATGGTGTGATCCAATCTGTTTTGCAATGCGCCCAGTTTGGATCTCTGCTGTGATACAACAGAAAGTGCCTTATTTACAACGGAAATCAAAGGCGAAATTTTGGAGGACGTTGCTGCTCCATCTTTTACCTTGACCGCAATCGCACTCACAGTAACCCCCAGTTGTTTAGCAGTCATTGCAGAAATGCTAAAAGTAATCAACTGATTCTTATTGGCACCAACCTGAAGCCCCTTATTTGAAAAGCCACCGGAAAGGAGTTTCATCGTATTAAACTCTGTCTGAGATGAAATACGATTGATTTCTGAAGAAAGCGCCTGCAATTCCAATGCAATCGCATTGCGATCCGCAGATACGTTGGTATCATTTGCCGCCTGCACTGTCAGTTCCCGCATTCTCTGAATCACTTCGTGAATCTCCCCTAAGGCACCCTCCGCCGTCTGAATAAGAGACTGGCCGTCCTGAGCATTGGCTGATGCCTGATTCAAGCCCCTGATCTGCCCCCGCATCTTCTCAGAGATGGAAAGTCCCGCCGCATCGTCTGCTGCCCGGTTTACCCGGTAGCCGGAAGACAATTTCTCCGTGCTCTTTGAGAGCGACTTGTTTGTGATGCCTAACTGCCTGTTAGTGTTAAGTGCCGCCATATTGTGCTGTACGATCATAAAACTACCTCCTTGTGTTTGCTCTGCCCCCATCCATGGTATGGCAGATTGCGTGATATCAGGGCGATGCCTTCACCGCCCAATAAACAAGTAAACATCCTGAACGGTCCTACCACCGTCCAGATTTATAGAAAATGGCAAGGCTCTAGGCTACCCCGCCATCATCTATCCTTTTGAATTTTTTTGCGAAAGGGACTTTTCAGGGTAAAATGTCCTTAGCCCTTTCCTCCCGAGTGCCGGCCCCCCTCTCCAGGACGCTGCCCCGCACCACCTCAAGCTGCCTGGGCGCATCCACCATCACCTTCACATTATTTTTGCTGCCCCCCAGAACCACCACCCGAATCTCATCGCCGATGGTAAAATAATCCCCCGGCCGAATTGTCAAATTCAACATAGCCATCCTCATTTCCACATTTCCTATCTGCATCTGTATCTCACTAAATAGCCCATTCTGTGACACATGGCGCAATAGCCCAAACCCTCCATGCAACACTTTGCATAAAATGTTGCATGAAAACGCCATCGGATTATCGGACGCATATCGGCGAAAATAGAGTTTTCATATTCGATACGCCAGATACCCATCTCAAAAACGATTCGATGCATTAGAAATAACGGAAAAGCAAAAAAGGAGGATTGAAAATGTCAACGACCCAACCAATCAAAAGCAAAAAAGACCTATTCGCACTTAAAAACTTCTATTTAAAAAACGAGCCAAATCTGAGAAATTACGCACTAATCTGCACAGGCATCAACACTGCCCTGCGCATTAGTGACATTCTTGAACTTACATGGGAGGATGTATATGACTTCCGCCAGAAGCGCTTCCGCCCCCATCTCACCCTTAGAGAAAATAAAACTGGCAAAAAGACTATCATCGCATTAAACAAAAGCCTTCAGAAAGCCCTGGCAACCTACAAGAAAAGCCTGCCCTCACAAAAACCTGAACAATATATTTTCCCAGGCAAGAAAAGCCCCTCTCTCTCCCGGCAACAGGCGTTCCGAATCATCAAGCATGCAGGCATGGCACTAAAATTTCCCGAGCCAATCAGCTGCCATTCCCTGCGAAAAACTTTCGGATACCATGCTTGGACGGCAGGAGCCAATCCCACCATCCTAATGATGATCTACAACCACTCCTCCTTCCAAATCACCAAGCGATATCTGGGCATTGACCAAGATGACAAAGATCACGTATTCTTAAACCTGAACCTATAAATACTTGCAAATTTTCAGAAAAAGGGGCTTGAGAAAACTGCCCATAACACATGAATTAATAAAACAGAACAAAATGATACACTTTTTTTAAAAAAGGGTTAAGAAATTGTTTTTTCCGCCGATATATATATCGGAATTGGCATGCAACATTTTATGCAAAGTGTTGCATGCTTGTTTTATTAATACAAGCATTCCCCTCTTGAACCAAAAAATACAGTTATCAATCGCATTCAATGATCCACATGAACCCAAAACGGCAAGGGAGCCATTTCATGAATCCCTTGCCGTTTTTATAGTTACATTCTTCTTTTATATTCACAAATCCAACAATTCTGCAAATCGTGCGATCCTTCTATCTGCCCGGGGCACATCCCCAAATCCATAACTTGCATAAATAAAAGGCACTCCCGCTTCCGCTGCCGCATCACAATCTCCCTGGGTATCCCCCACATACACGGTCTCTTGGGGAAGCAGGCCATTTCTCTCTATGACCATGCGAATATTCTTCGCCTTGGACATTCCCGTATTCCCGTAACACTCGAAATCCGTCACCAAGGATTCAAAATCATTTTTCCGAAGGAACAACTCAATATAGCCACTCTGGCAATTACTCACCACATAGAGCTCCTTTCCTCCGTCAACCAAGGCTTTCAATGTCTCCTCCACCCCGGGGAAAAGAATTTTGGCATCACGCTCCTCCAAAACCTTCTGCTCACGAATCACGCAGTCATCCAGCAACTTTTCCCGCACGTTTTGCGAAACATCCGTAAACAAAAGTTCCCCTATGACATTCATAGGCTTTCCAAAAAGTTGTTTCAAACGCTGGGGCGTGGCATGCGCACCGCTCCTTCCATCCGTCTCGATAGCAACATTCCACGCCTCTGACACAATCTCCGTAGTATCCCAAAGTGTGCCGTCCACATCTAAAATTATATTTCGTATCATCTTCCTAACCTCTATTCCTCTCCATATTTACATCGATTGCAAAACCAAAACCGGCATGAGATGATGCACGCCGCGCTGGATTCCGCAACGCTTCCATAAATGCATGCCAATTTCTATGCCAAATATTTCCCAAGAAACTCTTGCCTGGAACAAGGCCTGCTATAATAAAATCCCTGGATGAAATCTGCGCCCATCTCCACCACCTTGGCAAGTTCTTCTTCCGTCTCCACGCCTTCCACGCATGTTTGAAGTCCAATGCTGTGCACCATCTGAATCACATGGCGCATCAGCCTATTCTCATAATCATTATTCAAAGCCTTCACCGTAAAGCTCCGATCAATTTTCACAATATTTGGCATGGTGCTTCCAATGCTCTGTAGATTGGAATAACCTGTCCCGAAATCATCCAGCGCAATATTGACCCCCTTCTCCTTCAACTTGTCCCACACATTCTGAATAGAGGGAGAATTCTCCAAATATCCACTTTCCGTCAATTCCACAATCACGCTGGAAGGCCGAAGCACCTCGTCCCCAATTCCAGACATGATTTCTTCAAATATGGGACTTTTCAATATCTGTATATAAGAAAGATTGACGGAAATTTTAAAATCCGGGTACTGCTTCTGACAGGCTTGGCACATGGAGAAAGCGGTGCGGAGTATCCATTTCCCCACTGGAATAATCAACCCGCTTTCCTCTAGGATAGGCACGAATTCCACAGGGGATACGATTTCCTCCGGGGACAGCCAGAAGCGCAGCAAGGACTCCGCCGCATAAAGCCTTTCCGAATCCGCATGAACAATAGGCTGGAAAAACAAGTCAAATCCCGCAAAATCATTTTCAACAGATTCTCGCAAAGCCCGCAGTATCCTGCGCTTTCTCAAAAAGCTGGTATAATCTTCTCCTCGAAATATATACGACTGGTTCTTTCCCTGGCTTTTTGCCTGACTCAAGGCGAACTGAGAAATTTTCGTCAAGCCCAGATACCCCAAATGATGAATATGCTGATTCATGACTATTCCGCTGGAAATGGTATAGACTGCTTCATAATGATGTTCTTCAATCACCCGGTCTACCGCTGTTCGGATACAGTGATACAATTCATCTGCCTTCTCGCTGCTGCCTCCATGAAAGTCAAATACCACAAACTCGTCCCCGGACATTCGATACGCATTCTGCTCCGGCGCTATGCACTCCTCAATGCAGGAAGCAATAGAGCGAAGAACAAAATCTCCATATTCGGAACCAAATTTCTCATTGATATCGCGAAAATCATCTATGCCAATGCGAAGAAGAAAACCATCCGGACAGTTTCCCTGAAATTCCTCCAACTGTTTCTGAAATGCCGCCTCGCCCAGCAGACCACTAATATTATCTGCCTTCTGCCGCTTTCCAATCTCGTTAATGCAGCCAATCATAAAGGCAGGCATATCCATCTCATCCCGTATGATCTTCCCTCGACAATTAATCCAAATGGACTCCCCCTTTTTTCCAAGCCAGCGATACTGAAGATTATGGTACTCTTTCTCCCCTTTTGCCATCTTATCCAAATCTTCCGACAGCATAGGAAAGTCCTCCTGATGCACAAAATTCTTTAGAATCTCATTTACACTATGAAATTCATTATCTGAAATATGAAATCTCCCCAATGCCCTCTCTGATATATAGTATCTGTCCTGTTTCATATCATAAACATATAGATAATCATCCATGCAGGAAGCAAAATTTGCAATGACTTCCTTAAACTGCTCGTAGATTTCCTCACCCTTCATTTTCATCCTCATTTCTGCGCTACTTGCCATATAGAATACTCCTCCGTGCATATAACGACTTCTCCAGTCAATGCCGCTGCCATTCATGGAAGAATAAGCCAATCTTGAAATCTAACAGATTTCATGCATTCCTCTTATTTATTCTATCACACCACTTTTCTTATGACAATGATATTTTTCCATCCTGCTCCTTTTTGCATTTTGTCAATAGAAATGCGACAACTTTTTTAAAAAAATAAATTGTGTCAATCATGCCAATTTGCCCAATTCCTCCTCAAAGCGTTCCGCAGCTGTTCCATATCCAAATATCTTTCTGGGATAGTTGTTAATCCATGATTCAATAAATGCAATCTCCTCATGGGTCTTCTGATCAAAATCCGTTCCTTTTGGAATATGTCTCCTGATCAGTTTGTTCTGGTTTTCATTGCTCCCCCTTTCCCAACTGCTATATGGATGGCAGTAAAACATGCTCGTCCGTTTCCCTTCTTTTCTCGCAGAGTGTTCCAGTCCTTCGTTGTCAGAAAACTCAACGCCATTATCAACCGTGATAGTCTTGAAAACTCTCGAAAATAACTCGCCCCACTTCATTTCCAACCTGTCCAGGGCTTCAACGACGGATTCCGCCTTCTGGTTTTTCAATTTGAGCACAATCTCCTGGCGTGTCTTCCTCTCGGTCAGGACAAGCATGCAGGATTTCGTGACTCCCTGCTTGCCCTTCACCGTATCCATTTCCCAATGCCCGAAAACCTCCCTGCCATTCACCTCTTGCGGCCTGTTTTCAATGCTTTCGCCAGCACATGCCCTTTTCTGCACTCTAATTTTTTTATAATGATTCTTCCTTTTTCCCTTCACAGGAAGGTCCTTATTGGTTAATTTCAGAAAAACTCCAGCATCAATATATCTGTATAAGGTGCGGAGGCTGATGCTGGTTTTAAACTTTTTCTTTGACCTATTCGCCTTTTCCAATGCTGCAGCCGGGCTGAATTTCTCTTCCACTATTTGATTTTCAATGTACTCTGCCAGTTCCCTGTCATTGCCTATCTTAAGGCTACGGCCCTTTCCCTGCTTATTCCAGTCATGGGCTTTCTGCCCCAGATCGCTGCTATATCTCTCTTCCTCAGTATAGTCAGAATTTCTATGTATATATTTCCCACGGTCATACTCACGATATATGCTGCTTCTATGCACATGCAGATACCTTGCCACCTCCGCCTTGCTGTGTCCCGTATTAAGCATCGTCTCCATCTTAATACGGTCATTTAGCGTAAGTTGTTTAAATCTCCTCTTCTTCATAAGTATCCCCCATTCCGGCAGCAAATTATTTATCCCATTACAAATCAAATATTTCCTCAAACCTCATTCCCAGGATATAAGCCAACTTGACGGCAACGCCATATGGAATCTTCCTCTTGTTATTTTCATATCGGTTGTATACAGGCGCATGGATGTCCAGCAAATAGGCAACCTCGTTAGCCTGGAATCCCGCCCCTACCCGGCACAATGCCAGGCATTCCCCCTCCGTAACTGGCGGGGCGGCCAGATCCATGCAGTATTTGGTGATGCGCCTCCTCCTTCCAGTCGCCTCCATGTCAGCCCTGCGCTTCTCTTCTACGTCTTCCAGCCTCTTGTCCAATTCCTCGGACTTGTCCAGATAAATGCATTCGTCAGGAATCTCCAATACGTTTGCCAGTGCCATGAACTCCCGGATAGGCATCCTCCCTATGTTGAATTTGCCATTTTCATAGTTGGACAGCACGTTCTGCCTCATTCCGACCTTGCCTGCCAGCTCGCTCTGGGTCATACCCTTTTTCTTGCGGCACTCCCTGATGATTCCTGCATCCATCCTCTAAATCCTCCCCTTTACTTCTTTAACCTGACAACATTGCTGAATTTGCTCCCCGCCCTGTAGCCCTTGCCCTGATAATACAGCCTGATCTTTGCCGCAGTGACAGATTTTGCGGATATCCTGATGCTGTTCTGGCGATATTTTGAAAACGCCAGCCGCTTTGCTCGGATCCACACGCCCTGCTTCTTGACATAAATCACCACGCCGGAGCCTTTCTTCCTGCTCCATATTATATACCTTTTTCGGTTAATTTTCAATTGGGGCGTTGCCGGAATGCCCAGCAGCTTGTATTTTTTATAGGTAGATTTCTGGCCGCAGGCTCGCCTTCCCGAAACCATCTTATAGGTGCAAACCTTGTAATAATACGTCTTTCCCCTCTTACCTGACCTGTCCGTATATTTCACGCTCTGGGTTGTGCCAATTTCTTTGTAGTCTCTACCAGGCTTTGCTGACCTGTATATCACGTAGCCGTCCGCATCCGCAGTCCTTTTCCATTTGAGGATCACGCAGTCATTCTTTTCCGTGGCAGACAGGCCAGTGACCTTTGCCAGGATCCCCTCTCCTGTGGAGTTTCCAATCACCGTGTAAAGAACATCGTGAGAATACACGCCATTGGTGACATGGCATACGTACGCCGTGCTTCCCGCCGATGCTGTAACGCTACATGTGCTGCTCTTTGAGAGAATTTTGCCCGTGCCATGCTTTTCCCAGGCGCACCATGTGCCAGGCTTTAATTCCACCGAAAGCACTACCCGCTGCCCTGCTATGGCGTTCTTCTTTGCATCTGGAGATACGGAAAAGTCCGCCATGTCATGTATGATGACGCAGTCCTTCAGATCGGGCAGGGATAAGTTGTTTTTCGATGTATATACGGAAGTTCCCTGGGGAAATGCACTGCTTCCTACCTGGCATCGGTAGGGAACTGCAAAGCTGCTGATGCCCGTCCCATAAAAGGCAAAGGCACCAATACCTTTGAAGTATGCCCCCTCCTGTGTCAATTCTGATAGCGAGGCACATTCATAGAAGGCATATTCTCCTATCTCTTCCATAAAAAAGGGGAAATCTATTTTTTCCAGCGCAGCGCAGCCGGAAAACGCACTGTCCCCGATGGCTTTCAGGCCCGGCGGGAGGGTTATCTGCTTCAATGCTGCGCAGTCCGAAAACGCCATGTCCGATATTTTTTCTATACTGCATTGCGATAAATCGCAGGATAATATCCTGCCATTTCCGGAAAATGCCTTGCTGCCGATTTCCACCACCCGCTGGCCGGCCAGGTATTCCGGCACGGCTATGCTGTCTTCCGTGCCATGGTAGCCTGTAATCCTGACCTCCCCATGGGAGCCAGCCACGGCATATTCAAAGCCCCCGGACATGTCCTGTGCTGATGCGCTGTCGCTAACGTTGCTAGCCGCAAAAAATGCCACGGATAATGTGGCCGCCATGATAAACTTCTTAATATATCCTCTCATCAACCATTCCTCCTAATCAATCTCATATACTTTCTTCTCTAATTCGCTGTCATCGATGACATTTTTCTGTTTTTTGGTTGTCTGCTTTTTTTGTTTTTGCGTAGTTTTCTTTTTTTTAGATTTCCTGGCCGGGGCTGGCTTTTTATCGCCCTTGGAATTTTCCGGCTCTTTTGTCGGCTTTGGCGGTGCAGGCTTTTTCGCTGGCCCGGCAGCCGCTGATTTATTAGTCTTTTTCTTCGTCGCCTTCTTATTTGCCATCTTGGAATCTCCTGGATCCTTTGTCGCTTCTGGCACTGCGCTCTCCTCCGCTTCCAGATTTGCATCGGCTCTTGGCTCGGCGTCTGGCATTTGCGATGTCGCAGGAATCAGCACGTCTGCAGATGCCGACACTGCTACGCCATCTGCAGATCCGTTGGATGCCGGATCTGGACTTCTGCTGCTCTTCTTTCCCGGACCATATTTTTGCAGCAGGCCCGCAGCCAGGCAGACTGCCAGCATCGCCACCACCACCGCCTTCATTTTTTTAGAGGAAACTATGCTTCCAAATACTTTTTTTCTTTCCCAGTTTTCCAGCAAGTTTTTCCTTTCCTCCTTTTTGCCGGAATCCACTCCCTGCCCCCCTGCGGCATCTGGAGCCTGGCACAGTGCCAGGATTTCCTCATCGGACAGGGGCGTGATCTGGTATACCGTGCCATTTGCGAAGGCCACTTTCTTCCCATTCCCCGCCTTCTGGTATTCCCGGACGCACCCATCGTATTCTTTCAAATACGCCTCCTTCTGCCCGGCATAGGTATGGATGCTCGGGCTTCCTGGATTTCTGTATGCTAGGCTGCGGCAGAAGAACTCCCTGATCCACACCCGCTTCTTTTCCGCCAGATCCAGCCCGATGTACAGGATGGAGTCTCCCTCGGCATCTTTGGATTTCCCAACCATGTAGCACCCGTCAATTACGGAATAAATCTGCAGTTCCTCCTTGCCATTTTCCACCCCGCCCAGGCTTCGGCCGCATCGGGGGCAGTTTTCCAGTCCCTCCATGCTGCCCAGTTCCATGCAGCAGGGGCAATATTTCAGTTTTGACGTGCCATCCATGTCATCCCTCCTTTTCTTTTCACGCTGTTTACGTACATTTCGATAATGCGGAACAGGCTGTTCATCTCGTAGGAATCCAGAGCATTTGTCAGATTCTCGAACCGCTCGGAATTGGTTTCCATGCCCACATAGGAACGCAGGGGAATCACTTCTTTTACATCCGCTTTCAAGGCAATCATGGCATTAATCAGGCAGGAGCCAGAATGAGATTCCCCATTTTCAATGCGTACCAGCGTACTGGTAGTCACGTTGGCCATCTTTGCCAGGTCACTTTTCGTAAGATTCTGCCGCTGCCTCAGTTTTGTGATATTTCTACCGATTTCCTTAAATAATTCCATTTTCTGCTCATCATCAAATATTGCCGTGTCCGTCTGATAATTCATATTCCCTTCTCCTCTCCACATTCGGGTGAAACAACTATAAGCACTCGATTTTCCATTGTCAAGATATTTTAGAATTCTATTAAGTCCATATCACTATGAATAGCATCTGCTATATGCCATTGCGTCCCCTGCATCATTTCACGGTCTCCCAGCCCCAGTAGCCATTCTCACGCTTCGCATACCGAAGGGTTTTTGAAAATATTTTCCTGCCCCTCCTTGTCCGAACCTGGATGCTCCCCTCCGCCAGCAGTTTCTTCACCAAGCCTGGCGTGACCGCCTTCTTGCATGCCTCCAGATACTTGTCATTCTTCCAGATGGCGAAATCGCAGCCCGCCTCCCGGTAGCCGAAGCAGCCAAAAGATTTCGGATTCTCATATACGTCCTTCCCGCAGGCGGGACATTTCCCCAGGGAAGGGCTGTCAGATTTCTGCCGGATCACGATATCCCTCCCCGACATGCATTCCGCCACGTCTTTCTGGCACAATGCCACGCATTCCTGCACGGTCATCTCCCCCCTGGACACCTTTTTCAGATTCACGCCAAACTGCGCCGTCTTCTCCTTGTCCAGATGGATTCCCAGCTTCTCCAGCGCCTCGATCATATAGATGCCATTTTCTGCTATCTTATAAATATCATTTTCCAAGGTGATGTAGCCGCTGTCGATGGCGTTCTTGATAATCGGCCCCCTGGTGGCCCCAGTACCGATCTGCAGGCCGCTTAGCATGGCCCGGTACTCCTCCGCATCATCTTTCTGCCCGTCATCCTCTTCTCCATCCCCATGGCAATCCTCCTTCTGGAAGGGCTTGTCCATGAAGGCATTCAGGGATGCTGTGCTATAATGCTTTGGCGGCGATGTTTTCTTTTCCACCGCCTCAAATTCCATAGGCAGCGTTTGCCCCCTGTGGACATTAGGAAGCAATTTGTCCTTTTTCCCGGACTCCTCATATTTCTGCCATCCCTTCTGTACAAGGGATGTCCCCTTCGTCTGGAAGGATTTGCTGCCCACAGTCAATGTGATGGTTGTCTGGGCAGTCAGGCATGGCTCCCCGCAGAACACCGCCAGGAAGCGTTGGAATACCGCCTGGTATACCAGCCTTTCCTCCTCCGTCAGATCTTCCTCTCCGGGAAATTTCTTGGTCAGGCGTATGGCTCCGTGGCTTTCCACTTTGGAGGAATCGAATATCGTCTTCTTTTCCTTCATGCGTACATCGTAGCCTCTTTCCTGAAGGAGGGAGATCACCCGGGCCGTGTCCTCCCTGTCCCCCTCTGCCAGATACTCGGAGGAAGTGCGGGGATAGGTGACATACCCCTTCTCATAAAGTTTCTGAAGGCTGGCCAGGGTCTTGTCCGGGGTCATTTTATGCCTCTTTCCCATCACCCCCTGCAGCTTGGTGATGGAGAAGAGCTTGCCCGGCGCCACTTCCTTCTTTTCCTCCCTGACATCCTCCACCCTGGCATCCATCCCCCGGACTTTCTGGAGTAGCCTCCCCGCCTCCTCCCGATTTCCAAATCTTTCAGGAAATGATATCTTGATAGATCCGTCTTCCAGAGCCGCCTTCCCTTCCACTATGTAATATTTCTCTGATCGGAAATTCCTGATGGCCATGTCCCGGTCATAGATCGCCTTGACGATGGCATTAATCACCCGGCCCAGCCGCAGCAGCTTCCCGGCCTTCACGCTCACGTACCTGGTGAGGTTAATGCCATAGAGCCAGTCTATGTATGTCCTGGCAAATCCTTCCTCTGCCGTGCGGTCGAAGTTCTGGTCGGGCTGGAGCCTTTCCCGGATGCCCCTGCCCAGGGTGGCGGGGGACTGGTCGTCCTCCCAGAGGCGCATGACCTTCCCCCCGTACCCCGCATTGTCCAGAATCAGGCGGACAATCACTTCCCCTTCCCGGTCGGCATCCCCTGCATGGATCACGTATTCCACGTCCTTCCTTTTCAATAGTTTGCAGATGGCATGGAACTGGCGTTCCACCCCCTCGTCCGCCTCTTTCCTCTTTGCCTTGGGATCATACCTCTTCAGCAGGGAGAACCGAAATTCCTCCGGGAAGAAAGGCAGGATGTCCAGCCTCCAGGGATAACTCTTGCCCGGCTGGTAATCCTCCCTGTATTCTTCCACGTCAATTAGCCCGAACAGATGCCCGAACCCCCATGTGACGATGTAGTTTTCCGATTCCAGGTACCCGTCCCCCTTCTGGAACTTCTCCCGGAGCCCCACCGCTATGGAGCGTCCCAGGTTCGGCTTCTCCGCAATCACTAATTTCTTCATAAAAATCCCCCATTCTTACTCAGCCCGCAAGTTCATAGCGAACTTCGTTCGCTTTGCGTAAGCACAAAATCTGCAAAAGCAAACTGCGTTTGCTTTGTGAAAAATTTATTTTTCACACTATCACTCCTTTCCGTTTATCGCCCGCCCCTTCTCATCGGGGTGCTGCGGGCCGCCTTCCTTTGCTGCCTGTCCTGCTCCCTTTCGGGGGAATCCTGGTCTCTCGCAACTGACAGTTCATTGGTGTTCCTTTCATATCGCAATGCCTTCCATCCCAATATTTCCCTAGGCTTTATAACCGAAGAATTGACGCTCTCTATAGTCTCTTCCAATTCAGATATCTTCTTCTGCCCATCGTCCGGCAAAACCATCATTTCGTGGATGGAGCTGGGAAGCACGATCAGGTCTGATTGCAGGCTCTCGGACAAATCCTGCAGGACCTTCTTATCCTCGTAATACATTGCTCCCGCACCCAAGACTCTTGTTTCATTGGAAACCAAATATACATCTTGAACCTCTGGCGATTCCAGCACATCCGCCTGCGGGCTCTCCTCTATTTCGGGAATGTCCGCCGCTTCAAAGTCTTTCATTACGTCCACCAGTTTTTCTATCTTGGGCGGGAACAATTCCGGCGTGTTCCTGGCGGCGGCTTCGTGCAGCCCCTCCTCGTCAAGGGACATGGCCTCTGCCAGCCTGTCTGAAATCACCAGGCTGGTCACGCCCTCCGCATCACGCCCCAGTAGCAGCCTGTATATCATGGCATATTCCCCATCCTCCGTGTAGCGGCCAGGCACGTTCCCATACCCTTCATATGTATCTCGGCTGACGAGGGAGGAATATATCCTCCTGTCATAAATTCCCTGATCCAGCATCCGATCCACCTGTACCAGTATCTGATTCGCCTGGCCCACGCCAGGGATCGTCGCCCCATTATTTCTCTCGTCCATTTCATCCTCCATTTCTGCACGGCCAGACATTCTGCCGCACGCTTCTCGTTATTCCTGCATCACGCCCCACGATGCCATGCTTCCCTCCGGCAGCATGGGGCAGGCCTCCCGCTATCTTCCCTTTTTCCTGGCATTTCTGTCTGGCATTCTCGCCTTGGGCCGTCCGCCTTCCCTGGCCTCCTCCCTTGATGCCTCCTGCCTCTCTCCCGCTTTCTTTATTTCCTGTTCCAATTCCTCCCCTGCTTGCCGCCTCAATTCCTCTACTTCTGAATGATGGGATGGGAATTGGGAAAGGAATTTGATGGCAGAGCCATCCCCATCCCCGACATCCTGCCTCTCCGTTGTATGAACCGTGGCATCCCCTCTCCTTGTATCAATGGAAAACTGGACTTTTTCATAGCCAAGATAGTGGCATTCTTCTTCTGTCCCCTTTTCCCATGCAGCATCCTGGTCGCCATATTTTTCTAAAATAGTTGCTTTCTTTTCATTAAATTCCCGGTCAGCAGATTCCATCAATGCGTCAAACTCTGATACGGTATAGATCGTATTTTCTCCAAACGCATGGCTTTCGCTCCACTCACAGGTAATGCTGGGGAAGAAGTCCCTCCGGCCATAGAATGCATTTTTGCTCACGATATACGCCTTACCCTCTTTTTCCTCAGGCATATCAGAAATCCTCTGGGATCTTCCATCGGCTTGGCTATAGCAGTACAAAGGCACGTCAGGATTCCGAACAAGAATCATGGCGGCCATTCTTTCAGATGCCCTAGCATAGCCGGATGTCAGCAAGACTTCCTGCACGGCTTTTTGATTGCCTTTCCGGCTCTCCTTGTCTCGTTCCTCTAGCGCATTGCTAGGCTGCATGCTGGAATATTCCTCCAGCCTGCTCCTGATCTCCTCTGTAGAGACCCCCAATTTTGCTTCATAGTCGGCGTAATCCCCTGCCCACTGGGTCAGCTGCTCCTCCTCTGGAATGTTCAGTTCTTCTTCCAGGGCGGCCAGTTCTTGAATCTGGGCATGATGGGAAACGTTTGGCTTTTCTGTATCTCCTAGCCTTTCCTCATCTCCCGGCATATCTCCGGGGCGCTCTGGCATCCTCACTGCCCCGTCCCGCTCCATCATGCCCAGACTGTCCAAAAGCCGTCCATTTTCCTTCATGTACCGCATGCTACCCATGCGCTCCATGAGCTTTCCTCTGTCCAGGGCATCTACTTTTTCCATGCCCGCCTGGGATAACCGTTCCTGAACTTTCTCCCTTCCCTGATGCTTCTCTTCCCCATCCGACAAGTATTCCTTCCCATCAAAGGAATAATGAACGTATTGTCGCCCATGTTCCTCATACAGCCCAAGCACCGCTATGCCATTTTCCTCTGGGGGAATGACGGTGTTCTTCTCCGTCTTTTTGTCAATCCACTCCAGCTGCCTTGCCGAAAAGTTCAGTTCTGGGTGGTGGTGTCGGGCTTTCTCGGTAAACAGGCTGGAATCGATGCCATCCGTTTCCCTGCAGCCGGGAAGGGAATGCACCATCATGAAATCAACATCCCGGATGTCGGTGATGCCATCCGTGAGGCAGGCTTTGCCTCTCTTCCTGTAATAGACCAGTTCCTTGCCATTCCAATCAAAGAGTCCAAGGATTTCTACCTTTCCAGTCTCCTCCCGACGTTCCAATGCTCCCTGTTCCAGAGCGGCTTCCTGTTCAAGTTCCAGGGAGCGGAGCTCCCCCTTTTCAATCAGGTAATCCGAAATCTCCCGCGCAGCTCTGACCGCCGAAAACAACTCTTCTGGATTTTTCTCCAATAACTGTATCCAGTCCTGTATGTACGCCTTGTGGTTCCGCATCTGCTCTTCTGTCACGGCTGCGGTGCCTAATTCCTGTGCCGTAAATGCAGAAGCAATCTCTGCCCTGAGTTCCTCCCTTGCATATCCCGGCGTTCCCTTGGCAAATGATAAGTCCCTGTGCAATCGGGAGGGATGCCCCGTGGAATGGGCTGCCTCGTGGAGGAATGTGGCCATATAGTCGTAAGCGTCATGGAACTGTTCCACCTTGGGCATCCTGATTGCATCCGCTCCAGGGGAGTAATACGCCCGGTCTCCCCCCTCTTCAAATTTCACGCCCATGTTTTTCAGGAGGATGTCCCTCCGTTCCAGCAAGTGCTCTGCCGGAAAGCTGATTTCCTTTTTCTCTCTAGCAGGGATTCCCTCAATCTGCTCCGCATTGAATACCGTGGAGTTTTTCGTGAAGATCGTGACCCTCTTGGCGTAGTCCTCCCTGCTAAGCGCTTTCCGAAGCTCCTCCGCATCCTGGTAGGTGATATTCTTTTTCCGCTCCTTGTCATAATAAGTAAAGAACTCGATCTGGGTGCCCCGCTCCCCCTTCTTGATCCTCCAGCCCTTTTCCTTCGCCTGGAGGAAGGTGCACCATCTGGAATCTCCGTACCCCTTCTCCTGCGCCACGCAGTTCAGCCACAGGCTGTTAGAGCCCCTGTATCTTGCCTGCGTCGTCGCATTCTGGGGCGCTTCCCCTAGTTCCCAGTTCCGTTCCCATGGGATGATGTCTTCCTTTAGCGCAGAGAGAAAGCCCTCGATCATCTTCCGGCGCATCTTGTTGTCTCTCATAAGCTCTGCCCCCTTCATTGAAAGCGCCCCGGCCCGGCCGGGCTGGGGCGATGCCTGCTTGGGAAATGTCCTTTCCCGTCCCATGCTATCTTCCTCTCTTATGCTCCTGCCTTTTCGGATTATGAGCGACAGGCCTTTCTTCCGCAGCTCTCGCCGGGGCATCCATGTCCTTTCCGATGGCATCCTCCAAGGCTCCCAGCACTTTGCTGTTCATCTCCATCCGAAAGTCCTTGGTGATTGGATAGCATACGTCCTGGAAGTCGCTCCGATTCCTCACTGACGGCATGGAAACCCAGTTTCCCTTCTCGCTGCCGTGCACGACCACGTTTTTCACGGCAAAGCAGTTATTCAGCACGATGCGCCCTCTCCCTTGGATGTCACGCCCTTCCTTGGTGTAGGGCGTGATATTTGCCGTGACGCTCAGTCCCTCCTCCCCATAGGAGCATGTCCTCTCGTAAACCTGATGGTCTTCCTGATTGTCCTGATAGCACTGCAGGATGTTCCCGTTCAGATCTTCACGGAATCCCCTCGTGACCGGGTGGCATAGATCTTCATACACCGGGCGGTTGTCCCTGTCCACCTCGTGCGTGTTGTAATTGGGCATGGCGACGAAGGGGCCGTTCTTCCCCTGGTACACTTTGATTCCCGTCACCTTGAAGGAACCCTCAAAGATGACGCTTGCGAATGCCTTCAAGTTTGCCCCCTCGCTCTCCGCTACCCTCTGCACGCTCACTTTGTAATCCATAGTCTTGTCCTCCTTTTAAAAATGATAATTTTATCGTAAGGATTCGTTCCATGGATATGGTTGCATAAATGGATGTTTTCGTGGTAATTTCAAATGATTTATAAGACATTTAGCCGGATGTGATTTTAATTTGAACGCTTCATTTCCAGGAATCTTATTTCCCTGCAAAAAAATAAGAGCGGCTTTCCGCTCTTCTATCCTTGCCAATTCGCAAAGTCAGGTCTTAATCATATGACCTGACTTGCGATTATTTATCTTTCGTATCTCAATCCTCAATAAATTCCATCCCATAAATCTGTTTATAGAAATTCCATTTTGGAATGATGCGCCTTATCTTTTCCTTGCCCTCTTTCTTTATCCCATGTCATTCCATGCCTTTGCCATATGCGCCTTCCAAGATATCATTCGGTGATACGCCAAGCACGGTGCAAATATCAAAAAGCATCCCCATGGACACCCCATTGCAACCACTCTCCACATGGGCGATATGGTCCACGGTCTTTCCCACCTCCTGCGCCAGGAATTCTTGCGTGAAGCCGCACCGCTTGCGCCATGTGCGGATATTCCTGCCTATAATCTCCTTTTCCTTTGCATCTAGCGTCTTCATATTCTTTATTCCTCCCAATATAAAAATTTCACAGCACGAACAAGCGGCCATCTTTCCGTGTATGCCCGCATAATTCCTTGATATAAAATGAAAAACCATAAGCAGAATGTCTTATAGGTGGAATAAACTAAGAAGCAAACACTTGTAGTGCTTAATACATATATCGGTAGAAATAGAACAACAATTAATATGACTGATTCATATTGGGAAAATTCTTTTGATTACCATTTTTAAATGGACACCATGCCATTCTGCTTATGCAACTTTGCGCCATCATGACGCAAGGCGATGGCATCATCACGCCACATTGAATATATCGCCCTCCACGATATTAAATCGCAAAAACTCTGGAATCGCATCATCAATCATGTCATCAGGATCTTTTTTCATTGCCGTTGCCTCTATGCTGATGGATAAGGGAAATATCCGTTTTTCCATCTGATAATGACGAATTTCATTATATTTCGTATAAAGGGGAATATCATTCAATCTACAAAGGTAATCCACCATGGCAACCAAGTAAAACGCATACAAATAGTTTCCATCGTCCCAATACCTTTCCACCACGCCAGAAAGGAGGACATCTTTTATAAAGGCAAAAGCACCCTGTCGCTTCACGACATTGCATACATTTCCCTTGAAAACCTCAAAATCCTGCCTGATAAATGTATTTGCTTCCTCCGCCATAGCCGCCACCTTCTTTCTGCCATATTCATTTTTATACAAATCATTCAATCATAATTCATGCCACGCTTTCTGTAATAACCCAAGTTGCAATGCAACTTTTAATATAAGTCCGGCAGAACTTATTATATCATCAGAAAAAGACAGGCGCAATATCCCAATCATTCCTCCTCTGCATCATAGACCAGTTTTCCCTTGATCCAGTGCTTCAAGAGATTGCCATTCCAGTCATATACCATATCCTCGTCCGGGATGTCAGCCGGATCGGACATCTCGATCCCATGCTTTGCCATATCATAATGACATACCTTATCTTATCTTTTTTGCCATGTCCCTTATTCTTTGTCATTATATACTTTGACATTATCACCCTTCTCTATCAACAAAACATCAAAAACAAAATTTAGCAATGGCGAAAATACTTGCATTGTTTTGTATACAGTTACATCCGTGGAAACCACTGACGGATTATGCACAAACATATTCAAATCTATTTGTTTTACTGTATTTTTTATATTGTTTTTTACATCTCTAGATAAAATCGTATTATAAATCTTTCTTAATTCCATAAAATTATGTATAAAATTTGCATCTTGTGTTGCAATATATATTTCATATTCAGGTGCCTTTTCTATACAGCTTTGCATATCCATTGTTTTGTTAACCAAATCCTTAAAACTACAACTAAAATGAATTTCTTCATTTTTTAAATACTGAAAAAAAGTTTTACAGGAAGCTTCTACTAATATTCTAATTGCTGCCATGCATAATGTTGGCACTTCTACATAATAAGATGAAATGCCATCAATCAATTCAGGAATTTTAAAAGATTTCTCCCTCAAAGAATCTAATTTCGGAAAAAATCCATCAATTCTAGGAGATTTAGTTCCACCATCAGGTTGCCTTGTTATTTCCTTGACATTTAAAATTAATGTCTGCTGAAAAGAAGCATATTGGTATAATATCACATGCTGTCCCGCAAAATTATCCTTATCAAAAAAATCATTCAAAATTTTAGTTGTCGATTTTTCGGGAACAATGCTTATATCAACCAATTGAACATCCTTACACGATTTTGGCACAATATAATCTCTGAGATTAATTGAATTTCCTTTATAAACAGTCTCCGATCCCTTTGTCAAAGAAAATTCTGGTATTTTCTCTTTAAATTCCAATGAAATCTCAAAGCAATTCTTCTCATAAGAAAGTTTAACCACATAAACTCCCTTCTGATGGGCCCTTATATTCCAATCTTCGTCGAACGATAATGTGGTTTTATCACATTCAATATTTATATCATCCAATCCAATATTTTTACAAATAACATATTTTTTTAAATCAATTTGCTCCCCCATTCGTACAGTTACCTTCTTTTGTCTAATGCCCAAAGACTTAATGGGAGGATTTTTAGTTGCCATGTCTATTCGCGTAAATATAGCAACAATGATTTCTCGCATAATTTTAACAAATTTTCTTTGCGCCAACGAATCAACAAAATCATTTCGCTCTTTGGATATTTTCAAACTCTCTTCATTCTCATTGTATTTATCTATATCTAAATAGCCATATGTGTTTTTTAATTTGTAATTTGTTGCCTTCACATTTTGACTAACCTCCGACAAATTTAACCAATCGTTATCTTTATCAAGATAACGATACAAACTATAATTATTAATATAAATTCGTACTCCTGATGGCCATTGTTCTAACTCATTTTCTTTTCTGCTTCTCCATGTATAAAATACCCCAGAAAATGCAGGCACTTTTACTGAAACATAATCTTGTCCAAATAAATCCGATTCATTAATCTTTTTAATTGGAACACTTCCCTTTTCTGGTGCATTTATATCTAAAGCAAATTTTTCTACACTCTTGGTATCTTCCAAATCAATAATCATATTATTGAAAGTATAAAAACTTGTAATATTATCTTCATATGATAAAATCACTTTATTTTTCTCATATTTGAAAGAAGCTTTTGCAATAAATCCATAATTATCCCTTTTATTTTCTGCATAGTAATCTTCTAACGTTTTATCAGGGTAAAAACTTTCTTCCTCTCCATCAATAAATAATTTGATTTTAGGCTGATTAGATGCTCCAGTAAAAAATCTTAGTGATGTCATAAATAATTTTACTTTTTCTTCTGGTAATAAAATCATTTTCATTTTTTCATCATCAATATTTTTCAAAAAAATTCTTGTGCCTACTATTTTTTTCTCATAGATGTCATACCTATACTTTTGTTCACCCTTTTGCCATTCAATAAAATATGCCTGTTTATCTTTAACAGAATAAGTCGTTATCTCCAGAGAATCCGAAATAAAGAAAGTCGTCAACAATCCCAATCCCTTGTTGCCTGCCAACGAATTATTGATTGGCGAAGTTGTTTTATCTCCAACCATCTTTGAAGAATATCCAGCTTCCCCCAAACGTTCTATTTCATCTTGGCATAATCCCTCACCTTTATCAATTACCTCAATCGTTTTATCCTTTGTGCAGATTTTTATCAAAATTGGCTCATCTTTATCTAGACAGGAGTCTGCTGAGTTTTTTATCAATTCCGACAGGGCAATAACAGGGCTCTGAACTGCCGCTAAAATATCTTCATACTTGCCCTCTAAAACATTTGCTTTTATCTCTTTCATATCCATCGTTCCTTTCTTAATAAAAATGTAGTTTCTCTGGTCATAGAACTTACAGGCTTGCCATCCGATAGTTTTGATACCTTTTTGGGCATTCGCTTATGAACTATATTTCGATTTATAACATACTCAATTTTCATGCCATAATGTTGAGCGAGATCCCTGTTTATTTCTGTAAATGGAAATTCCACTCCATCTACTTTTCTATTTCCCAATGTCAGCACCATTCTACCTTTTTGTCTCAGTAATCTAACCATTAATCGAAACGAATTTTCATAATCCGAATAAAATTGCAGTACTTTTTTCCGTTTATTCGGCGAAATTTTTTCTATATAATTAGTTAATATCGGGGAGCAATAAAACGCATTATTTCTTGTTAACGCTCCCCCCAAACTTAAAGAATCCAATCGGGAAAAATTATCTACACATGAATCGTCATATTGAAAATCCAATGCATCAATCCACAATAATTGCAGTGTAGAGAATTGTCCATATGTAACGGTTGTTGCATTATCTCCATACGGAGGCGAAGTACATATTATATCGAACGATTCCTTGTCTAAGCTATTCATAACTAAATTTGTATCACCACATTTCAACTCAAAATTTCCCGAAGCAGGATAACCAATCAGAGCATATGTCTCCTCTATTTTTTTCTGAAAATCTGTAAAAATATGATTTTCCATCTTATCAATTTTATCTGTTTCTTTTACATGAAGTTTAAATGTAGATGTCCTTGTATTGCTGTATTTTTTTACAATCTCTCCAAAACATAGCCAATAGTAATGCCTTGTCCGCTCACATTTCTCCTGCCTAATTGCTGTTCTTATTATACTTAAATCATTAATCACATCACTTCTAAACCATTTTTCTATATTTACAAAATCATGATTATCAAATTTTTTGTTTCTTCGCAACTGTTTTATTCGCTCCAACAAAACATCATTAGCTTTTTGAATGTCTTCAGGATTATATTTCTCTAATTTAGCCAAAGAGATAATATGTGCATATGGATTTATATCTATGCCAAATACATCCAGTCCAATTTCTTGTCCCTCAACAAGCGTAACCCCCGAACCATGAAAAGGATCTAACATTTTATGATAATCTGGATTATTATTTACTAACAACTGCAATAATTCATGCTGCATCGGAGCAACCATTGAGGCCGGGTAATTTGCTATTTTATGAATGCCATTATTTTTTGCGTTTTTAAAATCCCAATACTCTTCACTATATGCGTCCAATATCTGTGCCAAACTCATATACACACTCCTTAACCATTGTATTTTATGCTTTATTCCTTAAACTGCAATAATCCCTCCTTCCCTTATACATTATAACATTGCAAAAAACTATGCGCAATATCCCAATCATTCCTCCTCTGCATCATAGACCAACTTCCCCTTGACCCAGCGCTTCAAGAGATTGCCATCCCAGTCATGCACCATCTCCTCATCCCCAGGCTCGTCCGGGATGTCGGCCGGATCAGACATCTCAATACCATACTTCTCCATAAATGCCTCTTGCTTTTCCGTAAGTCCTTTTCGCATCTTGCAAATCTCCTCCTTCAATAATTTTTATTATCAGGTCACTTTGCGCCATGTTGACGCAAAGTGACATTACTATTTCAATTTCATTGTCTTGCTAAATCCTGCCTTCTTGCCCATCAGTTTCTTATAGGTCTTTTTCTTTGCCTTCGGCACTTTGATAACCGCCTTTTTTCCAATGCCTTTCAGGGCGCTCTTTCCCACCTTTTTCAGTCCCTTTCCCTTGAACGTTATCTTCTTCAAGACTTTTGCCCGATAGAACGCCTTGCTACCAATCGTTGCCACATTCTTTCCAATCGTAACGCTCTTTAACTTCTTGCATCCAGAGAACGCCTTGGCTCCCACTGCTGTCACCTTGAAGGCGTATCCATTGATTTTTACCGTAGCAGGAACAGTCGCTTTGGAAATCTTCTTATTCTTCGTCCCTGACACGGATACCGTGCCGTTCTTCGCCGCGGACTTGGTAACCTTATATTTCAGGCTTCCCACCGTCTTGATCGCATTCTTGGCCGGAAGGGCTACCGTGTTGGAAACAGGAGCCTTGTAATCTGCGGATGAGAGGGTTGGAACGTTAAAATACGCAAATTCCGTTATGGGTTTATCATTTTCATCAATGTAATGATATTTAATAACCTCATGCGTATTTTTGCTATCATTTTGTATTGTTGTTTTCTTTCCTTTCAAAAACCAGTCGTAAAATGACTTACTGCCTTCATCGTTCCATGTAACATCTAATGCATACCAGTTTCCACCAATTCTCACCTGATTCCACATATGATTGGAACTTCTGACCAAAATGCACTCAATACCATAATAATCACAAAACGCTTTTGTAAGTTTCGCATAACCCACACAACATCCTTCTTTATAGGCCAGCATCCTACCTATAGATCTAGTATCATCTGATGTCTTTTTATTTAAAGTAAAACCATATTCATTATAAGAATATACCTTTACAATGTAGTCGTTAATCTTCTTAATGACTGTATACGATGTATCCTTATTGCTCACTCCGATTGCAGAAATCGCAGTTTTAAAATACCCATCATATTTCGTGGCATCTTCATCAAATCCTTTATACGCTTCTACTGGAGAAAAATATATTGCATTTTCTCCAACGGCTCCCACACTAAATTCAGCCAGCCAAAAAATTTCCGGATGGTCCAGAATCATTGCGTTAAATGCACTATATCCATTCGCAACTGTTATTTTTTCTATAGATGACACTTCCAAACTTCCTGTATATTTTATCTTCCTTTCAGCAGGAATAAATTTATAGGCATTATATAACGTATGATATAATTGTTTCTCTATACCTTTTAATTGATTATAGTAAAATCCTGTGTTTTTTTCTGTTGCAGTTGAAAGCGACACTTTTTTCACCTCAACGTTTATCCCTCCTTTAAATTCCACGCCATCCTTTAAAATCATTGTTGTTTTGCTGTTATCTTGCCACAACGCCATTAAATCTATATCATCTGAATCTGTTGTAGTTATTTCGCTGACCACACTCTTGCCATCCCACCATCCTAGAAAAGAATATCCATCTTTACTGATATTTTCTTTGGTAGGAAGAACCGCCCCCACATTCCACTTATACGTTTTTGAATAATCACCGCTCAAAGTCCCTCCATCCGTATGGTATTGAATATTATAAATTCCATCTCCATACTTGGCATAAAATACTTTCTCACCAATTTCCTCACTGCCAATCTTCTCCACTTTCCTTCCATCTTCATCATACCATCCAGCAAAGCGGAAGCCCTTCTTGCTCACATTATCTGGAAGTGCCGTCTCCTTTCCGTGGACGTACTCCTTTACATAATCCTCAGAACGGAAAGCCCCTCCATTTAACTCGTAAAAAATACCATAATGGATTCCTTCCGTTTCCACCGCAATCTCCGTATCCTCAAAGACCTGGACGGAAATCTTCTCCCCGGATGCCTCCGTGCCCTTTCCGCTTCCATTCACCACTTTGCAACCTGTCACGGCATATCCTTCCTCTGGAACCGCTTTCAAAGCGACAGTCTGGCCATAGGGATAGTTTCCCACCCCCTCTACTCTCTTCACGCCCCTGCTCTTGCTGAAGGAAACCTTGCAATCCTCCCTCTTGAAAACAAACTCTGCCCTATTCACCTTTTCATTGGCATCCACCGTCAGAAGGCAGTGCCCAGGCGTTACAAACCCCGTCTTTGCATAAGGTGACGGATCAATATCCATCTCCTCTCCCGTCGTTCCATAAAGAGTATCCGCCACCATTTCGTCCTCTTCCCCTGGCAGCGCCTTATAAATAACGGACACGCTGATCGGCATTGTATGTGATGCACGGAATATCGGATAAAGGGTTACCACGGAATCCATATCTGCTGCAAGATTCAGCACCTCCTGTCGGTCACCATACCCAATGCCAGTTCCATCCTCCTTCGTATTCCATTGGTAAAAATCATATCCTTCTTTCGTATATTTCACATCATTTAAAAGGGTCTTCTCCCCATATTTAATAATCTGATCCTCCATGCTTCCCACAACGCCATCCGGGCACACAAATCGAACTCGATAGTTATTCGCATCCCACTTTGCATAAAGCACCTTGTCCCCATGCTCCCCATTGTGAATTCTGGTAATAGGCTCCCCCGAGAACTGCTCGTTGTCATACCATCCCAGGAAGGTATACCCTTTCCTGTTAGGGCGGTACAGGGTATTGATTCCCTCTCCATAGGTATATTTCTTTGGCGCATCTGCAATCTCGGAACTGCTTGCTCCTACATAAGAGATTGCAAAATCATTTGGCACATAATTGGCATACAAGGTCATATCTGCTACAACGTTCTGAAGGAGTTTTCCCTCCCCATCATAGTACTTCGTCCCTTTTCCATTCTTCTGCGTGTAGTAGCCATCAAAATCATGCCAAGGCAGATTCGGAACTGCCTTTAGCGTTGCTACTTCTCTGTCAGATCCTGCATAGGCATAGGTTTTCAGCGGAGCAGAAGCAATCTCCGCACCACTTTCTACTTTGTCAAAATCCATACGATACGTTGTCGTTCCATTAGAGACATATCTGGATGCACCGACAAAATCTAATGCGGTTGATTTAGAGGGAGCGTTAAATTTTACGCTTCCATCATAAATACCTTCAAATGCAATGTTAGGATTCTCTGTATAAATTGTAGTATCTGGACACATATCACATACATTAGTACCAATTACCGTTACAGACTTCGGCAATTTTATACTATCAATCCTTGATTTGTTCAGAAAAGCATATCCATTAACCCTCTCCAATTCTATACAACCCAAAGCATCTATATCAACAATTACCTTGGAAGCAAACTCGCAACCATCAAAAAACGAATCAGCCCCACTGATAGAAGAACGTCCAATAGACTTCACCATATGAGTGCCATATTCATCCGTGAATGATGATGGAATGGTGATGTCAGAGGATATTGTGCTTTCAAACGTTAGATATACATCTGTAGCGTCACAATCTCTTATTGTCGCATCAACCGTATATGCCCATTTAAGTGATCCGTCTTGATAACTCATCACTTTAGCATCCGCCCTATTATTTTCAAAGCCTGCCGCACCCAAAGCAACAACTGCCGCAGTCAATATAGATGCCACTGCTAATTTTACCTTCCTCATAATCTATCACTCCCTCCACTTTGCGTCATCCTGTCGCAAAGTTGTCATACATTGTTTTCTAACAATTATATTATATCATTTTCGGATAATCTAGTCAAGCATTTTATCACTTATATCCGAGTTTTATTTAATTTTATCCAATATCTTTTCCCTGTCATCATCTGTCTCAACAAACTTTATGATGTCCCTCGGCTGCATCTCCAAAACACAGCACAAGCGGTTTAATACATCAAGAGAAAGTCGAGTGTCCTTCAATTTAAATTTACGCATTGTACACTGGCTGAACACGCCAGTTTTTCTTGCAACTGTTGTATTAATTCCAACCTTTTTCAATTCTCCAATCACATCAATCTTATACTCCAGCATTTGACAATCACCTCCACAATTCATATATTTATTGTATCACTATTTCAAGTGATTGTCAACACAAAAGAGCCCCTAACATTCGCCAGAGGCTCCCATATAAAGGCATAGCGCCCCCGGCATTGCCGGAGGCACCATGTCCAGTGATTGAAAAAAAATCACTTATTTTTTCTGAAGCAGTCTCCCGATTCTCATAGTCCTTGCGAACCCGGTCTTCTTTCCCAGCAGTTTCCGATACGCCTTCATCTTTGATTTCGGCATCCTGATGACCGTCTTCTTGCCAACGCCCTTCAAGGCATTCTTGCCCACTGCCTTCAGTTTCTTTGACTTGATCGTCACTTTTTTCAGCTTCTTGTCGCAATAGAAAGCCTTGCTTCCTATCTTGCTGATGTTGCTGCCAAGCCTTGCGTACTTCAACTTCTTGCATCCCTTGAAAGCCTTGGCACCTACTTCCGTTACTTTGAAAGTATATCCATCAATCTTAACTTTTGATGGAACAGAGACCTTGCCTATTTTCTTATTCTTAACGCCAATCATGGATACAGTCCCATTCTTTTTAGCGGACTTCGTCACTTTGTACTTCAAATTACCAATAGTCTTTATTACTCCCTTTTCAGGTGCAATCCTTTTGCTCTCAGGGTTATCCGGCTTCTTGATAGGCTTCGGTGTTGCGCTTGGTTCCGGCGTCACATCAGCGCCGGGCCCTGCAGTCGTGCCAGGCTTCTGTGATGCGCCCGGCCTTGCAGTTGCGCCCTGGCCATCATCCTCCTGCCACTTCGCCTTCAGGTTCAGATCGCCCTTCACTGCATAAGATGCATCTGACACAGCACCATCCCCATCATAAATCAGGGAATCGCCATCAAAATACCCCAGGAACTGGCATCCATCCTTCTTCGGGACGGCCACGCCCTCCCTCAATGCCTCGCCCTCATAGGCATACCAGGAAGCCTGGCAATTATCGCCCCCGTCCGCATCAAAGGACACCGTGAAGGACACGCCGCACTCCTCAAAATCATAGTCAAACTTTTCCGCATAGTCCCTAGCAGTCGAAGCCCGGAAGCCGGAAACCACTGCGCCGCCCGTCAGCGTATCCCCGCTGTCGAAAAGGCGGCAGTCCTTATTTTCAATCACCACCTTCTCCAGGAAGGCGCATCCGGCAAAGGCACGCCTGCCCACCTCCTCGATGGACTTTGGCAAAGTTATCACCTTCAGGCCGCTTCCCTCGAAAGCGCCTTCTCCCACTGCGGACGCAGGGGAATCAATCGTCACGGATTCCAATTTCCCGCACCCGGAGAACATCCCCTGGGGGATCTCGGCCACGTCACTGTTGAACGTCACGGAAGCCAGGGCAGAATCCTTGAAGATCTCCTTCCCCAGGTGGACGCATCCCTTCGCCAGCGTGAGGCTGGGAATTGCCGTCCCCTGGAAGGCACTGTCTCCCAGCTTCTTCACATGATCTAAAGAAATGTTAGAAAGCATCCCGTCCTCCGCAAAAGCGCCCTCCTCGATCGTAGTCACCGTATCCGGGATATTCACCTTCTCCAGGCTCGTGCAGCCACGGAAGGCATTCCTGCAGATCGTAGCCACGCCCTTGGGAATCGTGACCTCCCGGATCACCTCGTTCCCCTTCAGGAAGCCGGCCGGGACGCTGTTCTCGATCAGCTTCTCCGACCAATGGGCATACAGGGTAACGTCCTCCTCGCCCATCACGTCAGACTCCGCCACCGGGTTGCCGCCCTCCAGCTCCGTGAACCAGCCCAGGAAGAGGTATCCGTCCCTGATCGCCGTGGGCAGCTCCCCGAAAGGCTCCCCGCCCTTCAGGCTGCGGGATTCCTCGCTGATGCCCCCTGCGGCATGGAACGTCACCTTGTGGCTCTCCGGCCTCCACAGCGCATACAGCGTCTTGCCGTCCGTCATATCCCAGTCCCGGACGCTGGCGCCATCCCCATCATAATAGCAGGTGCCGCCCCCATCTGCGGAAGTAAAGTATCCGCCGAACATCCAGCCTCCCTTTTCAGGAACAAGGATCTCCGGCATCGCCTTCCCATTGACGGCATAGGCCTTCTCCGTTCCGCCTGCGCCGCCCTGGGTGTCAAAGGAAACAATATAGGCATTCCCCTTGGAAGCGAAATCCCTCTTGAACTTCTCGCCATACACGTTCGCCGTGCTGTTGGCATAGCCCTCGATTTTAGCCTGGGGCGGGATCGTGCCCTCGCTGTCAAAAATGCTGCAGTTCTGGTTCTCGATGGAAACCTTCTCCAGGCCGGAGCAGTCCTTGAAGGCATCCTCCCCGATCTGGGAAACAGAATCCGGGAGTGCGGCCTCCCCGAGGGACGTGCAGCCCTCGAAAGCCGACTTCCCAATCTTCCCGCAATTCCCCAAGAGAACCTCTTTCAGCTTCGTGCAGCCGTGGAAGGCATCCTCCGGAATCTCCTTCACGGAAGATTCTGACAAGTCAGCCCTTTCCAGCTCCCCGCATCCGGCAAACGCCCCTGCGCCAACCGCCTCCAGGCCAGAAGGAAGCACGACCTCCTTCATCTGCGCCCCGGCGAGGGCATGGTCCCCGATGGACTTCAGGCCGTCTCCCGCCAGAAATCCCACCACCTGGGCCGCATGATCCCCTCCGGCATAATCCGTCACGCCATCCTTCTCAAAACCCGCCATCAGTATGATTGGATTGCCATTTCCGGCAGCATACGCCTCCGCAGTACTCCCGGCATAGCACCGCACCGTCACGGAAGACGGAACCGTATTGCCATCCCCGTCTATCTGGCAGGAAACATTGTCAATAAATATCTGATTCAGGGACGTGCAGCCACGGAAGGCCCCCGCCCCCATCTCCTTAACATCCTCCGACAGGGCAGCCTCCTTCAGCCCCGCCATGCCGGAGAAGGCATTCTCCCCGATGGCTTCCACCCCGGAAAGGTCCAGTTCCTCCACCAGCGCATCCCCTGCAAAGGCATGGCTTCCAATGCTCTTCACGGAAGTCGGGATGGAAATCTGCCTAAGCTTCGTGCAGGAGCGGAACGCCTCATTCCCAATGGCAGTGATATTGCCGGGAACGTCAAAAGACTCCATGTCCGCCCCCTCGAAGAAGCCGTCTCCAATCACCGTGTATAACGTATAATTGATATTCCTTTCCTTTGCATGCGTCTCTCCGGCAGAACCCTGGAACACCTTCAGGGTCGTAGAGGCATTCACCGCATCTTCCGCAATGTCCATCTGGAAGGCCTTCATGGCAATCTCCTTCACGGAGCTGGTATTGAAGGCATCCTTCTCCAGCGTGCGCACGCCGTAAGGAAGCGTAACCTTGCTCACCGTGCCCGTCCCGGCAAACGCCCCTGTGCCAACTGTCACGCAATTCCCAGAAATCTTCGGATTATCAGCGTGCCTTGCCGGGCAGAAGACCAGCTCCTTCCTGTCATGGGAATAGAGCATGCCTTCCTCTGCAGCGAAAGTTCCATTGCCGGAATCCGCCGCAATCTCCTCCATATTTGCAAACTTGTCCAATGGAATGTCCGCCAGGCTGCTGATATTCCTTCCCAGCACCACCTTCCTGGCCCCCAGCACCGTGCCGTCATCCTTCCACTGGCCGATGACGGAAGGATCCTGGGAATGGATGTAAAACGTCCCGCTGGACGCATCGTACTGGAAAAGCGGCGTCCAATGGGCATACACCGTGGTATCCCCCGCCTTCTGGTATGTCCCGGACAAGGATGCGGGGCTTCCGCCCACGGCGGCATCATACCAGCCGTCAAAGGCATATCCCGGCTTCGTCACGGAAGGGACCACGGGAGAAATGCCGTCCCCATACTTGATGGAGGCGCTCTTTACCGCCGACCCGTCAGAAATGAACGTGATCGTATATGAATTCGCCTGGTAAGTCCCCGTCACCGTCACGTCATAGTCGGGCATGGACGAGGGCATGTTGCCCCACCCTGAAAAGGCATAGCCCGTCTTTCCGGGAACCGAGGGCGCATAGTCCGACACCTTCGCCCCATAGGGCACGCTGCCATTGGAAGAAACCACCTTGCCATCCACTACAAACGTGAGGGAATGGGTATTTGGTGCCGCATTCGCCGTCAGCGTCACGTTCCCGATGGGCATCGTGAAAGTGTAGGGATTGGCACCGCTTGAATAAGTGCCGCTCCACCCGGTGAAATGATGCCCTGCGCTCACGGAAGCGGACACCGTGACGCTGGTCCCATGCTGGTAGGAGCCGCTCCCGGAAACGGAATTGATCCCTGACCCGTTGATCGTGGACAGGTTGTAGTTGTTGGCCGTCCAGTGGGCATACAGCGTGGCCTGGTTGTCCGTGCTGTACTCGGATACCCTGGAGCCCCCATCCGGGGACGTATACCATCCAGTGAAGGTGTAGCCATCCCTGGTGGGATTATGAGCGAACATGTCCCGGTTCGCCGACGTGTCCAGCGTGTAGTAATCCGACCCATCCGCAAAGTTTACGTCATTGACCACCGTGCTGGTGCCGCCCCCGCTGTAATTGTAATCGTAATTGTACGCCTTCGACATGATGGGCTGGAGACGGTATGCATTCCCCATGTCCTGCTTGCTGACGGCGGTCGCCGCACTGTGGTACAGGCTGAACTCGGTGCTGTTGGGTGTCTGGTCATATCGGTCCGATATGGCCGCCCCCTTGTACACGTACCCCCCTTTGGAAAAAACATCGACCTTGGCCAGCTTCCCCATCAAAGGCGACATATAATTGACGTTCAAAGACCCTGTCGCACTAGAAAACACCGTGCTGCTGTCCCATTTGAGCGTCACCGGGCCGCTCTGGCTCCCAATGTTGCCACCACCCCAAAAGTTGTTGGTGGAGCAGACCGTCCACTCCCCTGTGGCCGCCGATGCCTCCAGGCCGCCGAATACACCGCCGGACAGCACCATGGCCGCCGCCAGCAGCCCGGCAAGGCCCCGCCTCGCCTTCCTTCCTGCGCCATGCCTCCAGGCACATGCCCCAGCAGGAGCGTTTTTTCCATTCCTGCCGCTACTTCTTGTTGCTAATCTCATGTACATTTCCTCCTCTCGATTTCTTGATTCTGCCATTTTTTCCTTTCAATCTCGTTCTCCTTTCTGTTTTGGCTCTTTGCATATTTCCAGCTACCCTTTCATTGTAGGAAGTCGAAATCGAGATTTGTTATTATTTATGGGAAATTTGCAAGAAAAACGACTGATTTATGCAAACTTTGCCGTAATAAAAAAGCAGGCATGCGCCCGCTTTTTCCATAAATTTTTCTAATTAACTCTATTGACAGCATATAAAGTCAACATCTCCATGCTATTCCCAGATATCCATAGTCCTGGAACCATCATCCCTGCTGTAAATACAGCAGATTTCATAAACGTCCCCGTCCCTTTCCAGCGTGAAGAATGCGCTCACGGAATGATCCCCATGACTGATGACCGTCTCCCCCTCATACGCAGCCTCTCCCACATCTGCGAATCCATTGGCATTAAAAAATTCCTTCATCTCTTCCGCCAGCCGCCGTTCCGTGCAGTGCAGGAAAGAAAGCACTTCCCCCGGCAGGCCCGTTATCCTGACAGAAGATGCAGGCATCTCCTCCTGCGCCCCTTCCTCCGGCGGGGATGATGCTGCGGTTTCTGACGTGGAAGAAGCAGTGGCTTCGGGCACAAGGGAGGGCCTGGTTTCCTGTTCCCCAGGCAGGGATGCGTCCTTCTGTGCCGCAACTGACGAGACGATCCCATTCCCCTCCTCTTTGTCCGGGATGAAGAGAAGCATTCCCAGCACTGCCGCCGTTACGAGCATCAGTATAATGGCAGATAAAAGCACCCATTTATTTCTTCGTCCTTCTTTTTCCATCATAATTCTCCATTCAGCCCCCTCTCTAATTATTTGTATAAGTGAAATGCATGTAGTCATGATAGGACTTCCAGTCCCCGCCCCAGTAAAATCCATGAGACTTCCAGATGCCCACCGCCTTCTGGTCCGCCATGAACCTGCTCTTTGGCTGGCTTCGGTATCCTGCCGTTCCGAGATAGCAGATTGGATTGTAAGTCCAGTTCCAGTCAACCACCGAGCCATAGGAATGATAGGACTGCTTGGAACTGTTGGTAGCCATCTTCCTCCAGTTATACGCCGCCGTGCAGGATGGAACCGTGCGTATCCCGGCCTTTTTCAAGTCCTCGAACACTGCCCCGATCTCCCCCGCCAACTTCTTATGCACCGTCAACTTCATGGCGGTGCCTTTCCCCTCCCTGTTCAGGATTGGCACCTCTATCTGAACCAGGTAGCGCTTCATCTGGGACGGGGTCTTCGGCACCCCGTCCGGGAACAGCCACTTCATCCTGTCCCCCACTGGAACCTTTGCACATTCTCCTGTCGGAGCGGATGCCGCCTCCGCTCCATAGTATTCCATCACATGATCCGCATAATGCTGGTCTCCGTAATTCCAGGGACCCGCCCTCCTTATGTACGCCTCCCCCTTCCGGCGGATTCCCCTGCTGTGGATTTTGGCAAACTCCAAAGCGTTCTCCCGGGTCCATCCCCCATCCCTTTTAACTGCCCATGGGATATAGCCGTTGCCAAAATTATATCCCTGCACGGCTAGGCGGATGCCCTCCAAGTCCGAAGGAGATTTCACCCTGGCCTCCCGGATGCAGGAGGTGAGGTATTTCACTCCCTGGGCAATGCTCTTCTCAATGGGAAGGCTGTTTCTGGGCAGCCCCAGGGATTCCGAGCATTGGAACACGTCATTGCCATTCCCATGGCTCTCCACCTCCATCACTGCCAGGAAGAGATTAATATAGCCCTCCATTCCATATTTTCTCGCTTCTACTGCCACGTCCCCTCGGTAAGATTCCACTTTTACCGAGAAGGCCTTCGCCGATGCGCTACTTAGCTGTCCATTGCCGCCAGATACGACGGAGGCGACCAGGAGGATGAAGAGGAAGGCAGCCAGTATTGCGACCGCCGCCCCGGCCGCCACCAGCAAGATCCAGCCCCCCGGATTGCCCGCCAGGGCTGCGGCCTTGACACCTGCCCCTGCAGACCTCGCAGAAGCCTTCCCCATGCCCTTGCCCATCTTTTTCAAGCCCGAGGCGGCTACACCTCTCCGGCTCCCGCCCTTTTCCGCCAGGAAATGCTGCAGCATCTTCTTTTTCTTCGCCTTCTTGATTGCCAGATTTTTCCTAGGGGAAGGCTTTGGCTCCGTCAGCGCCTCCCTCGTCCCCTCCGCAGGGCCTTTCACGATGGGATGGCCCAGCCGGGATAACAACATTCTGGATTCCTCCGCCCTGCCCTCGTTATCCTGCGCATGCAGCCTGCCTTGCTGTCGGGAAAGGGTTGCTTCTACGTCCTTCTGGAACTCCCCTTCACGGCGCATGCCGAGGACGTTCCCTTTCCGCCCTTCCTTCTCCTTCCCCTCTTTCACTCCCCCTGCATATGAACTTTTGCCGCCCCATTCCCTGGAACTGTCCGGCATTCCATCTTTCCCTTGGCCTTTTTTTTCTTTATGCAGGGCTTCCTTTCTACCAGCCCCCCCTGCCTTATCCCTGCCCTGCGCTTTTGCCGTCCTGGTATCCGCAGCGGGCTGGCGTTCTCTTAATGCCGCTTCCTCCCTGATTTTTCTGCGGAGGGCTTGGGGCGAAATGGGGGCTTCCCGTATTTTTTCCAGGCCGTTCCCCTTGCTGGCCAGACCGGCCACGCTCCGTGTCCCATGGATGGCTCCTTCCACGCCTTTCTGATAAATATGTATGGAATCCTTGAGTATGCGGACGCTCTCATCCTCTGCCGCCCCCGCAATCTCCGTGCCAGCCTCTTCCGTCTTCCGCAGCAAGGCTTCCGCCGTTCTCTTCCCGGCTTCCATGCCCTTCCGTACTGCGGCCGCCCCCTTCCCGGCTTCCATGCCCTCATACGTCCTGGCTCCCTTCTTTCTATTTCCGGGACCGGGGGCATCTTTCCCGCCCGCACTTCTCTTAGCCATACTTCTGAAAGAATTTTTCTTCTCACTATCGCCCCCAGTCCCAATAGCAGTTGAAAGGGATACCTTTTTCAGAAGGCCGCCAGCATCCCTTTCCAAGGCTCCGCCCAAATCCTCCCGGAGGACTTCCGCCCGTGCCTTTTCCTTCAGATGCACGTCCTCTCTTCTATTCCCGTCCCTGGCTTTTTCCATAACCGCTCCCTCCTTCTCCTTGCAGGCTCGTCTCCCCTGTACAATGCTAACTTTGCGTCATCCTGTCGCAAAGCGGCACATGCCCCGTATCCTGTATCATGCTGCGATGCTCCCGATCTGTCATGCCATATCCAATTCATTGGGATTCGTATTGAACAGTTGGTACACGTAGCAATCCCTGTCAATGCGATTGTCAAAGGGAACGATGTTGTCCCCCGCCTTGATGATCCCCTGCCCTGGCTTCGCCTTCAGCAGATATTTCCGATGCGCCTCCGTGATGAAACTAAAACGCTCCAGCATCGTCAGGTAGTCGTCATCGGCCTGGTGCAGCAGCATCAGATAATCGCTATTCGACACCAGGGAGGCCAGTTCCGGGTTTGCCAGCACCGTGCTCACATTCTGGGTAATCCCCGTGCAGAAGCCGAAATACTTCCTCCAGGTGCGCCAGCAGATAATGAAGTAGCTGCACGTATAGGCATTCCTGGCAAAGATATGGAACTCGTCCGCATAGAGCCTAGTAGCGATCCCCCTCTCCCTGTTCTCCATCACCTTCTTAATCATGAAGTCAAAGATGACGGACATGGCCGGAACCCAGTATTCCTCGTCAATATCCCGGATGGAGAATACCACCATCCTGTTATGGATGTCGAAATTGGTCTGCCCGTTGAACATGTCCAGCTCCCCATGCACGAACATCTCCAGGCAGAGCAGGAGGTTTCCCGCCTCCTCTTCCTCCTGGCGGCCAACCATCTCATAAAAATCCTCCATGGTTGGCACGCGCATCTCCTCCGGCGGCAGTTTGGCAATGCCGTAGAGCATCTCACGGATGCACCGCTCGATGATATTCTTGTACCGAATATCAAACAAGTCCTCCAGGATTCCCTGGCAGATGGAAAACATCATGTGCGCCTTGTCCCTGCAAAGCGAGCGCATCTCTTTCCTCGTCATCCCCTCCCGCATCCTTCCCAAGTCGAAGTCAAAGGGGTTGACGCACAGGTCAGATTCCCTGGAAAACTTCAGCACCGTGCCTCCCAGGGCCTCTGCCACGTTGATGTACTCGTTAGAGGGATCCATGACCATCACATGGTCCGTAGCATTCACCATCACGCCCCCGATTTCCCACTTGGCTCCATTGAAGGACTTTCCGTACCCCGTGGGGGCAAATACGAACCCATTCCCGTTGGTCAACCCCTTCCTGTCTATCAGGACGGGCTGCAGTGAATCCCTGTGGAAGCCATAGTACAGCGGCCGCCCCGGCATCATGCAGTCCTTTACCGTGAAGGGGACGTAGATTCCCGCCTCCGAGCCGGAGAAAGTGCGCATCATGGATGCCTGGCGGCATCCGTAGATCAGCGCCGTGTTCACCGCCTCCATCTGCCTGCCAAGATATGCCTTCATGACAACCGCGGCCTCCCGGCAGACCTGGCCCACATACTCCTCTGCCAAAGCCATCTCCTCCCTGGAATCCGCAATCAGCACGATGGTAAATCCCATCCAGAAGGTGCCCAGGTCGCTGGACTTGATCTTCTCATATTTCTTCTTGATGGCGTTCTTCCTGTTCTGCACGCCCATGGTGACCTCGCTGTCGAAATGCCCCGCCTCGTAGTGCTTGTCCTGCTGTCTTCCGATCTGGTCATCCACCCCGGCCGCCTTCTGCTCAATCATGGCCACTGCCACGGCCTTGCTCACTGGCACATAGTCCACCGCAATCAAGGATCGGTATGGGATATTTATTAATTTCTGATAAAACTTTTCATCCATATCTCCAGGGAAATTTTCTGGATCCAGATAGAACGCCTTCACATGCTGCCCATCCATCACCATATGGTCGGAATCCTGCAAGCTGATGAAACCGCTAACAATGTCATTCCTCCAATCCCGGCCATTCTCCATGCATTCCCTCACGGAAGCGTAAATCCTTTCCTGCCGTCCCATCTGGTAGAAATCTGCCAGGACACGCAGGCGGCCATCCGCATCCAGCAGGCGAATCCCCGAATCGATATCAGACAGGGCATTGTCCAGATTCATGCCCAGCGTACGGAAATAGTCCTCGGCAAGGGCAAGGCTGCCTCGAATCGCCGTCACCGTCAGGTAGATTGTGGCATCAATTCCCTGGCGGCATTCCCGGATCGTCTTTTCAATCACTTCATTATAGGAATCCGCCAGTCTCTTCATGGTGCGGTCTGGGGAATGATAGAAAATCCTTTCTCGGAACTCCCCCATATCCTTCCGATTATTGAATACCGTCAACTTGAACTCCGAGTCAAGGGAAGACTGGATCTGGCACCAGGTCTGCAGGAAGGAAACCTGCTCTTGAAACGTCTTGATCTTGAAATTGCAATTTTCCACGGCGTATGTCACGCTATACCTGCCTTCCCCCAGGCAGAAGATGCCCTTCTGCGTGATCTGTCCCACCGGGATCAGATCCTGCGAGCTCCTGTATGACTTCCTGATATCAGGCTGCTGGCTTTTTTTCAAACCATAAAATATCTTTCTCGGATTTTCCCACATCTTTTCCTCCATTCCTTAATGCACTAAAATCATAAGTTCACCAGATTCCCCACCGCCTGCGTCTGATAGCACCTGGCATATCTCCCGGCCTCCGGCGAGGTGCCGAAGTAATGGGACATGACACCGCCTGGCACTTTCCCCCCTGCCTCTTCCAGCATCTCCATCTCCTGGCCGTAATGGGAGCAGATGGAGCGCAGCGTCCTGTCTATGTAGGCCATGTTTTCAGGGGAGTCTATGAAAAACGCCAGGAAGGACATGCTCGTAAAGTGGTTCTGATCCTCCTGCTGGCGGCCAGGCCTGCCATACAGCCTCCTCATATTCTTCTGCACCGCATCATTGGAGACTGGCTCCATGTGCATCAGGATCCTGGCACCGCCGGACAGTTCCCTGACCTCGTTGACGAACTTGGCATTCACCTCCCTGCCACGCCTCAAGAAGTAAGCCTTCATCACGCCATTGCTCCCAGGCATCTGCAGCCACTCCAAGCGTTCCGAAATCTCCATGGGCCGGAGCTTGGCATCCATGACCCGCAGAAGCGCATCCACTTCCTCCATCCTGCCGTCCATCTCCCTGTCAACAAGCTTAAGCTTTTTCAGGGAACGGCATATGATCTGCAGCACCGCTGGCTGCCCCGCATTCCCCAGGCTCAGGGAACACTCCATGCCCTCGTTCCTCACCGTGCGGAAAATATCCTGCCATAGCTGGCCGCCTTTTCCGCCCTCAATAAAATAGCCCCGGCTATACCGATTTCCCAGCAATGCATAGGTACCCATGCAGCTGACGGCCTTCACCTGGGCTATTCTCGCCGCACCTTCCGGCGGCTGCATCCACCCGTCCTTAATCCTCTTTCTCCCCATCAGAAATATCCTTTCTTTTTCAATACTGCAACAACCAGCACCACAACAACCAACGCCACGATTCCCCCGATGGCTACCATGTATCGCCGCATAATCCTTCCTACGTCCTCCCCTTCCTCCTCCGAATTGGAAGGGGATGCCGCCAGATGCTCTTCCAGCCTGGCAGCGCACTCCGTGGAATAGAAGGAAATAGGGTTCTTCGTATATTTCCTCTTCCTCCTCTTCTCAAAAGGGGATTCCTTATCCATCAGCAATTTCTTTCCCAGAAACACGATGGCGGCTCCCGGAATGCAGGACGTATACGTCCCCACCGCCAGCGGAACCTCCAGGACAAAGGCAGACACCCCGATATAGCCAATGCATCCAACGATGGCAGTAGCAAACACAATGGAAGTGGGCAGATCCATGCCCAAAAATACTTGCTCCTTATAGGATTCAATCGGCTCGTCCACGTCTACCAGCATCTCATTTTCCTCCTTTCATTTTTCAGCAGGCCAATTTCCTGAGCAACTCATCATACTTAATCAAGTTCACTGGAAAAAGCGTCTCATCCTCCACCAACTGCTGGATTCCGCCATCCTCTTCAGATACCATCACGGATGCGTCACCGCTGCAATAAATATCCGTCACTAGAAGGTAATAAGACAGGTGCCTTTCCATGTTCTCATTCTCCCAGCAAAAGTGCCTGAAGGTCCCGCCAACATCCACGACCATCCCCTTCCTAGCACTCTCCATCAGTTCCCTGCAGACCTTCCCCTGGGCAAGAAAGGGATAATGCTCCTTCTCCCTCCCAATCCGGCAGGCCAGCATTCCCCGGCATACCTCCACCATGGACTGCTTCCCATCCTTGTCCAGGAGGAAGGACACCTCTGGCGTTTCGATCCTGCCACACATCAATACCTTGTTCATCCTCTCATCCCCCAATCCAGCGGTGCGTCAGATCGTCCGCCTTTTTTATGAATCCTGCCGTGAGCAGGACGAAAAGCAGCGTCTGCACCATATAGGCCAACACATAGGACGCTCCTGAATCCGCTGATTCCACCAAAGACAGCACACCACTGGATGAAATCACACTGGAAAGCTTCAGTCCGATCACCATCGTAACAGCGGATAAAATAGAAGCAATCAAATTTTTCCAATAGCCATAAGCCGTCCTGCTGATTTCCCTATTTCCTGCAATGGTGGCGTTAGCCAATACTGCATATGGCACAGCTGCCAGGATATTGAAAAATCGACTGAAAACCATGTAGCAGATAACCCCCCCGCTCACCACCATGGCCAAAAAGAAAATGATGCCTACGATAGTCAGCAGCACCGCCTCCATGCCGGACAATGCCTCCACCTCCTCCAAAAACTTTTGGGGCGGAACCAAGGCATAATCTTTCGACTGCAGGCTTACCGCACCTATCAGATCATCAACGAGTGCAAAAAGAGCTTGCACCATCCCGAATGCTCCTACGATGAAAGTGTCTGTCAACAGAATCCTGGCAAACAGCTTGATCTCACTTTCCAACGTGACCTGGGACTTGATGTCCGTCATCTCCGTAACATAGCCGATTAACCAGAGCACAGTGGCCAGAGAGGTGGCCAAAATGACAAATGAGTTCTCAAACGTTGACACGGCATTCCAGCCCTTTCCTCCCATCCACAAATCAGGAGGTGTCAACAATAACGACAGTCCCTTGCTCAGCAAGCGATTGTAAATAATATAGGCCAGCCCGATATATGTTTTCAACGGCCCTGAAAGACTTCCCAGGAGGAAGTCTAAGCCAATCGCCATCACCATAACTCATCCCGCCTTTCCTTCCTAAGATGTCACATATGCCAAAATAGCGGAAATCCCCACCTCCACAAGGCCGCCCGCTATGCCCCTGCCGGCCCTGCGCATCTGCTGGCCATCCTTCTGGGAAAACGCATCCCCGAACTCAGATACCCAGTGGGCGACTTGGATTGCACCGTAGGCCGCAACCACTGCCAGAAAGAGATTCTTTAAATTTCCCAGCCCCTTCGTCACCTTCTGTGTCCCGCCACCAGATGCGAACGCCACCGCCTTTCCCTGCATCAGCCAGAAAAGGGCATAGGCAGTCTGCGCCAGCCTGGCGCAGGCATTCCGTATGCCCTGCTTCTTCCCTTTTCTTCGTTTCTTCATTCTCATAACCTTCCTTTCATTAATATAGTGATGTTGGGGCCAACAGGTATTTTGACCCCTGCATCATATAATAGGAACATCATAAGCATTTATTCTTTGGAAATGTAACGATTTACGCAAAATTTTTAGAAAAAACATCTGATTTTTGCAATCGATACCAGAAAATACTATTGAAAATTTTCAATCAACTGCTGTCGTTTTCCGTCACATTCCCGCTTCTACGGAATTTCCTACGAACAACTGGCAGAATGCCTCCAGTTCCTCCAGCGTCTGCTCTGGGGAGAATTTATCCAGAATCTCCTTCTCGCTGAACATGCCTCCTTCCTTATAAATCTTCAAGACAATCCTGATCTGCTCGATAGAAAAGCCTGCCCTGGACAGGGACAGGTAGAGGCTGGCCTCTCTCATGTCCATCTTCTGGATTCTCTTTCGGTCATCCTCCCGCTTCTCCTCCATTTTCTTCCCCCGATCCCGCCTCTCCTTCTCCTGCGCCCGGTTCCTCTCGATCAGTTCCGGGTCGAAGGCAATTTCCTCCGGCTCTCCCTGCCCCAGTTCCTCCAAATCCATGGCAAGAAAGTCCATGAAATCCATGTCAATAATTCTGGATGCGGGCTTTTCCGGCGGTTCCTTTCCCATCTGCAATGCCGCCATCCTGTCATCCTCATGCCGCTTCCTCCTGTTTTGTTCGTCGGCGAGCATATAGTCCAGTTCCGACGGCTGATATACATAGATTCCCCGCCTCATCCCCTTTGCCCTCCGCAGCCTGGCATCGTAACTGTAACCATTCTTCAATCCGCACATCTGCTTCCACAGGGGATGCTTCAATGTATCGTACTTCCTATCCAGTATGGGATCGAATCCCCGGATGCAGATAATGCAATTATCCCGATCTAATTTCCTGATTTCGCTTTCCAGCATCAGCTTCCTTCCCAGGATGTCATAATTCCGGCTGGAAGAATCATTTACGGAATAGGATTCCCCCACGGAACGCTTCTCAATGGTCTTATCCCCCAGCATTTCCGACAGGTACTTGAATGTCTCCTTCTCGTTGTTCCCCAGATAGACCAGCGTATCGCAATTTGCCACGATGGCCTCCCAGCTGTCCTTGAAATTGGCACGGGTGCGGGCCAAATCCTGCACGATGATACAGGAGGAAATGTTCCGGCTACGCATGGTGGACAGCAGATCCGGGAAGCCATCTGGAAGGGCAATGTTCAGGAACTCGTCCAGCATGAACGTCACATGAACCGGCAGGGAGCCCCCATACATCTTGTCCGCCTCCACATACATCTCATGGAACATCTGGCTGTACAGCAGTCCCACGATGAAGTTCAGCGTCTTATGGTCATCGGGAATGATGCAGAATACCGCCGTCTTCCTGGTACCTATCGTATCAATATCCATCTCGTCCTCCCACAAAAGATCCAGCAGATCCTTAAACTGCAGGGGAGCAAGCCTGGCATTCATGGTCATCAGGATGGATCGTATGGTATCCTCCGCCCCGTTGAACACCTTCTTGTACTGGATCACTGCGAAATTATTTGGATCCTCCTGCTCCAACTTTTCCATCAGTTCATCCAGTTCTGATGGGAGCCGTTCCCCGGTCTCCGGGTCATATTTCACTTCCGCCATCCGAAGCATCTCCATGACGGCCCAGACATTGTGCATCATCTGATGGGTTTCCGGGTGCTCGATGCCCACGTCCCAGACATAATAAAAGAAAGCCTGCAGCCCGAGCCCCTCCGCACTTTCCCAGAAAGGATCCGTGGGAGCCATGTTCTTCTTCGTTGTATTCAGTATCAGGTTGTTAATCAGGACAAGGAGATCCACAGGCTCCCTGACATATTTGAAGGGATTGAAGCGTGTGGAATGCTGGTATCCCTCCGTATCCCGCAAGTCCAGCATCTTCACCTCGTACCCCATCCGCTCCAGGAAGGGGGCGCAGTCCACGAAAATATCTCCCTTGGGATCCGTTATGATGAAGGAGGAGGACATCTGGAGGATGTTGGGCTTCACGAAGCGGAAGGTCTTTCCCGAACCAGAGCCGCCTATAATCATCATGTTGTTGTTCAAGTTCGTCAATTTCGTGTCCAGGCTGTAGCACATGTTCTGGCTCAATATTCTGTTCCTCGTATTGATGATCTCTTTTTTTCCCATAGTCTCATCCCCTTCCGAATCTCTTTCTTATAATCACGATGTTTTCTGGATCATCCTCTTTCCCTGACTGGTACTGGTCTGACAGCTTCCGGCTGATCTTCTTCGGATCTGCGAACTTGGAATCCCCGTACTCCCTCCCAATCATCAGGTTGTGCTTCCTGGAAATCATGTAGACGATTACAAGGAAATAAATAACTGCGCCGATTACCAGGGTCGTCACCGTATACTGGTTGAAATAATCCTCAAAGGGATGCTCCAGCACTTTCTGCAGATAGGAGGGAAGATTGAAGAAATCCACCCCCGACCTCACCTGCGCCCTGGCCCCCGCCACCAGATACATGAAATACTCAAAGGCCACGAAGAGGGTCAGGCGGACGGTCCATCCCACCACGCCGATTTTTTTCATCATATGCACATTTCCTCCTATTTCTTCACCGGAGCCTTCCGCTCCGCCTTCTTGCTGGATTTCTTCGCCTTGCTAGTATTCTTTTCTGCCTTCCTGTCAGATTTTTGCATCCTGTCCGTGCTTTTTCTTCCATCCTTGCGCCAGAGCGGGGCATAATTTTTCGACAATTCCCTTCCTGTGGTATTCCTCACGAAGTTATTGTCCGCATCCACAATCTGGTACGTGGCATCCGCCTCCAGATAAGTCTTGAGGGATTTCCCCTGGTGCTCCTCCCTCGTCCTTCCCTTGTCAATCCACAGGCATTCCTTCCCATGAGTTCCCGGAACCTTCGTCATGTATTGGCGTTCCGTCTCCTCCAGGATCATCTTATTTGAAATCGTAACGGGCTCATACTGGGAATCGATATGGTACTTGATCTCCTCTCCCTTGATCGCATAATGCTCCGTCTCCTCGAAATTAGTAATGCGGATGTCCTGGTCCTTATGGACTGCCACTGCAAACGTGCCATTTTCCCAATTCTGGAAGTCGCTTTTTTTCAGCCAGATATAGGAGTCGTCATCCTTTTCCGTTCGGATCATGACCTCGTCCCTATTTTCCTTTACCAGCTGATCCCTGCTGACGTGAATAATCCTGTAATCCTCGGACTGCCTCTTCTCCAGCTGGTCATTATCCCTCAGTGCTTCCTTAATCCGTCCCTCCAGGGGCGCGTTTTTTTTTACTTCGGATATCAGACCTTCCAATTCCTTATATTGCTCTGGATATCTTTCGTTCAGTTCCTTTTGGAACTGAGCATCTGTAAGCTTGTCCATACCAGAATTCCTTATGTACTCCTCTGTCGTCACCTTTCCGTCCTTTTCATTGAAGTGCCTTGCCCGAAGCGTTTCCAAGACGCTTTCCATCCGGGCTGCAGAAGATGTGTGATACATAATCTGTACGATGTCCTTATCAGGAGCGGCACTATATGGTGGCATTTTAAGATAATAGATTCCATGCTTTTTTGCCAGTTTCTCAAATCGCTTTAAATTCTCCTGGCTAATTTTTACATAAGACATATTCCAATCCATTTTCAGCATTTTTTTCATCGGATTGATTCCTCTCGCCCTTCCCGTCCTCACCCGGTTGTATTTCATAGCACAGTATATCGTCTTTGCAAGCCTTCCCAATGTTTTCAGCGATTCCTTGCCTGCGGATGCGCCAAACTTCATTCCTTCCATCGTAATGGATATGATCCTTGTCAGGTCATAAACTTCTTCCATAAAATATCACCTTTCCTCTCCATCATTATTTTCCAATCGCTTTGCGCCATGCTGTCGCAAAGCCAGCCTCCTTGGCATCTTATGATTGCGACAAGATCAGCAGATTTTCCAGCTCCGCCTCCGTGGCATCCCGAATTACCAGGTCATAGAGGTATTCATTGGAAAAATTTCCGAATAGTTTCTTGAAGGCATTCACTTTTGATGCCCCTGCCTTTTTATCCAGCAGACGCTTGAGGAGGAATTCCCTCTGGGCATCCGAATCCTTGCCCAAGAATCGCCGCTTCTCCATGGCCAGGAGCCTGGCAGCGGCTGACATCAGCCTCTTGTACCTCCTAGGGGCTTCCTCCTCGCTGCGGAAAGTCTCTTCCTCTATGGGGGCGCTTTCATCCATCGGAGACAATCCCGTTGCATCCGCCATATCTTCATCCGGCAAGGCCGCATCAGAAGCCTCTGCTTTCCCAGCCACATCCTCTGCTTCCCTTTCCTGCCCGGCATCCAGAAAAGTTTCTGGCCCGCCATCCTCTAAAGTTGGCATGAATCCTTCCACAAATCCATCTTCCGCAGATAGTTCGGGTACGTCATCCAGTTCCGGCACCAGGGCTTCCCCTTCTCCCATAGGATCATCTCCCAATTCCCTTTCAGGCATTTCTTCCTTTGAATGGACATCTTCCTCATCATATTCCGCCTTTGGCAGCCATGATTCATCAAAGAACATTTCCTCCGGCTCTTCCCTTTCCTCTGATTCCATCCTGGCTGCCGCCTCCCCTTCCGTTTCAGCCAGCATGGAGGGCGCATTGCCAGAAAGCCCGGCATGTTCCATGGCATGCTCCATCCTTTCCAAACATTTCTCCATCCTTGCAAGCAGGCCATCCATTTCCCCCCTGCCCCTCTCCATCCCATCTGCCAGCCCGTCCAGCAATAGCATTCGATTCCTTTCCTTATTCTCCATTCTCTCCATGAACCCACCAATCTTTTCATCCAGATATAAATGGATGTCATATGGCGTTCTTGCTATTTCCATGCCCTTTTGGAACATTTCATGGGGAATCCCGGCCGATGCCGCCCTCTCCATCTCTTCAAGGTACAGCACCACCCTGTCTTCCCTCTCCTCCAGGATGCCCTGGACGGATTCCATCCATGAGGCGGGCAGGCTTCCCTGCACCAGCCTATTGACCTTGTCAATGATGGCTCGGGAATTTACCGACTTGAGAGGATGCCCTGCCAGATAGTCCAGCACGTCCCCCCTTGCCGCCCCATATTTTTCCAAGTGCTCTGCCAGAAGATACATCAGGTTGTTGCTGGCATCTGCCGCATCCTTCTTGATCTTCCCAATCAATTTCCATCTCTCATCGCCACTCCTCACAATCTGGCTCCCTTCCAAGATCACCATCTCCTCTCCGCTTTGCGCCATCCTGTCGCAAAGCCAAACTTCCTGATTCATTCACGTTATTAATTTGCCGGAAATACCTCGTCCACCTTTTCTATGACCCGCTCCATGAGCCTTCTCAAGTCCTCCTTCTGCTCTATAGAGTAGAAATTATTATGGTAATCCCTCACGATCTGGTTGATGTTATTTCCAATCTTGCTGATTTCGTGGATGCAGCGGTTCCGCATCTGCCTCTCCTCCAGGGACTGGAAGGACGGGGCCTGCCCCATGTCCCTGGCAATCAGCCTGCGGACATATTCGCTAGGCCTAATCCCGCACTCATGCGCCCTCTGGTCAATATGCCTCCGCTCCCCTGCCCTGAGACGGCCATGGAAGTCTCTGGTAAGCCCCGCTCCCTTTCCCTTCAACCGCAATCACCTCCCTAACTTTGCGCCATTCTGTCGCAAACTTTCAAATACTCAATACTCACTGGCACCTATTATTCTAAATGAAATCAGATTATCCATGCGACACATTTCTGGAAACTAATCCGCAAAAACGACTGATTTATGCAAAAAATAGTAGAATGCTCTAGACTGTTCCCATTCCATTTACACACAAAAAAGAACCATGCAGTTTCTCCCTGAAACCACTTGGTTCTCCCGCTGGTTTTTCTATGATACCCATAGTTTAAATGTGAATTGTTTGAAAGATTAATTATTAACTCATTATTCAGGCAATTCATCTTCATTTTTTTTCAAAAAAATATCTAATGCTTTATTTTCCTCCATTTTTGAATCTTTAGAATCTACTGCTTCCAACATTTTCTGAATATTTTCATATTTTTTCAACTCTTTTCTCAGTTCCTCGTTTTCTTTCAAAACCTTTTCATATTTCGGCTTTATTCCGTTTGCCTCTCCCATTTTAAGAGGAATATAAAATTTATTAAAGATAAACGAAGTAAAAAACACAGACAATATTACGGACAAAAAAATCAATGCAATAATTACCGTTATATTATTCTTTGCAAATTCTGAACCAAAAAATTTAGCCATCTCTTCAAAAAAGCCCAACATGTCTTCTACCTTTTTTATGTATAGTATTTTCGCATAACGTTTCAGCAATCATCATCATGGACTCTTTGCTTAAATCCCAATATTTCAGAGAATATCTAAATCTTTGTAAATATTCCTCATCATCTATGCTAAAGCATTTATCATCGCCATATTTTCTTGATATGTATTCTCTGGATGCCGACAAAATCATATATGCCGCAAAACCACAGTTTATATTCAGTTCGCATTGTACTTCCTCCTTAGGATTAGTTATCAAAAACGGCTTAAATTTCAATATCCAAAATGCAACCAATGCCGCCTCTCGCACTTCGTTCAAAATAGTTCCGTGAAAAATCATATAATAATCTCTTCTTTTATCCACACGTATGTTAATTTCATTTACTAACTTAAAATCAAACTGTACATTCTCCGTATTAACTCCTGCAACCTTTGCATATGCTTCAAACATCTCAAATTTTTATAAAAATAATAATAATAAAAGTAAAATATTGTTGTCTAATGTATAATCTGTTCTTCCGATATCTTCTAAGTATCTCCTAAAAAATTCCTGGCAGACTGCTCCTATTCCCTCGCCATCATCCTATTCCCCTCCTCCCATTCTGCCAACGGCATCCCGATATCCTTCCACCATTCATTAAATAAACGCCTGGCACGCCGACTTCATTCTGCCCCAATGCTACCGCCATTCTTCCATCATCCTTCCCACAGGCGGCAGATTGCGCATTCTCCTGACATCCTCCCATGAATCTACTCATGCGCTCCCCATATTCTCCTAGCATCCCTCCATCACCTTCCCATCATGCTACATTCTGCCGCCCCCGCCCGAAAATGCCACGTTATTAACGCAGCATATTTCGGGCAAGATACGCATTTGTGACACAAATGCACTTGTCAGGGGGACACCCCCTAAAACCCCCGGATATACATAGCAAGCCGGGACTTAGCCCGCCACCAATAAGCATAGATACAGCCTTTCAAGCATAAACGAAAATTGCCAGGGAAACTCTCTGGCAATCTAATTTCCGCCATTTGCTTATCCCCTACATTGGCACATGAAGCTATCCTCTGCCATGCTCTCCATGAGAAGCATATGACCTCCCTCCGTCATATGGCTTCCCATAATTCTGCCTTAATTGTTCATCATCAGATGCCAGCAGCAGGGGCAAGGGTTTCCGCATAGCGGAGCCCTGCTCCCTTGCGGCGGCTGCTGGCCATCTGATACCCTGCACCAGGCAGAATAAAAATCTCCCCGCAAACATCCCGGAAACAAAAAAGCCCTGACAGACTTGATTTCCGATCAGTACTTGCCCTCTCTATGCCCCGCCGCATCCTGGAACTGCCTCCTGCACGGAACAGAGAATTATTCCTAGCAGGACAAAACTGAAAGAATTTCTCCCCCATCCTGCATCTGCCTGGGACAAAGACTTATTTTAGAGACAGGATGCATCATAATAGAGGCAATATGCTCTCTCCAAAAAAGCCCCTCCAAGCCCCAAAATAAAGGAAAACCATTAGCATGCGCCCGGATAGAAAATAGACTGTGCTACGCCTGAAACACCCAAGAAAATAGACCTCTCTGAAAAATTCCTCCGCCATAATGGACTTTCCATCCAAAAACAACCACCAATTTAGACCATAAAGACACCAAAAAAATGCCTTCCGGCCAGAATCGCATCCCGGCCGGAAGGCATCCGCTACAGGTCAGGCAGAAAAAATGCCCGATCCGCTCAAGATAGTTCTTTTCCGAACTATCTAATTAATTTCCCCCATGAAAACAAAGCCCCTCAAATTTCCAGAAGCCCTTTTAAAGCCTTATGTACAAACCTGGCATTCAGCCTCTTCCCAGGCAGTTCCGCATTCGCCCGGATAGCCTCTCCCAATGGCCCAGTACCCTGATCCTGCCCAAACCGAGCCCTATACTGCTTCAGCAGGAAGGCCGTATCCTCGACCTCCTTCTGTACTGATTGCATCCTCCCCCTCCTGCAACAATTAGAAACGAACTTCTCCATCCAGACGCTTTCCATCCCCCCTGTCTGCCTGGCCTCGAACACGCTGTGCTTGTATGTTATGTAATACAGCCCCCTCTTGATTCCCACAGAAAAGAAATGCCGCAGGGAATGCAGATAGGAGCGCACGACCCTCTTCGTGACTCCCAGCATGGCTGCAAACTTATCATAAAAAGTGCTAGTCCCAATGCAGTAGGAACTGCTGTTCTCATGGGTAATCTTAAGGAAGTACATCAGCATCCACTTCTCCCTAGCCTTCAATTTCTGGAACCGGGAGGATCGAAAGACTTTCCTATGCAGATTGACATATCCCTCGTGCCATGCGCCATCATAACTGAAATCATTCCCCAGAATCACAATATCCCAGTCGCTCCGATCGCCCTTCTCCGCCCGGATGATCCCCCTACCCTCAAGCCCCCTCATTGCCGTATAGAAAGACTGCTTGCAGATGCCAGCACCCTCTTCCACATCCCTGTGATGAACGCCGACAACGCACCCCTTCAGATTCTGAAAGCGTGCGACATAAAGCAAAAAATCCATCTCAATGGAACTGACATTCCGCATCCGCTCCAATAAGCCATATTTTATCTGCATATCCCATGTCCTCATTCTTAATTTGGAATCATTGACAGTTTTACATCCACCTTGCCATGCGGATGAGCCTTGTCCTACTGTCGGGTCAAGCCCGTAGGTTAGTCAAGAGTCGTCATCTGACTTGACACATATCAGTTCCCTTCCTGCCAGGAACACCCCGTCGCACCAGCCCTCTGCTATTGAGGCGGAATCGAACCGCCCTTATTGTTGCGGTTAGGATTTGCACCTAACATTACGTGCCCCGCTGTTCTGTAGGCAACTGTCCAGCAACTGCAATCCAATGCACGTACCCCTCATACATCTTGTGTGTCTACCTATTCCACCACGCAACATTTACACTTTTTCACTCTATCTCCTAATATCCCTAGTATCTGATTCCACTATCTCTGCCTTATGGCGCATGTCCCAGGCAGAAAAGGTTTCCTTAAAATTCCCTTCTGCCTGGCACAGGAACATGTCATCATATATCTTCAGGACGGTAAAATGACGATAAATCTTCCCATTATGATCCTTGCTATTGCTCTGTCGCATCTTAACTTTAAAATGGGTTCCCGGTGCATAAGCACTCTTTAACTCCTGAAAAATGCCATCTCGATATGTCATCCATCCTCCCCCTGTTCCCCGAAAACATCTACCTTGTCATCTTCTTCATAGCGCTTTATAAAATCCAGATTATCCCCGGCATCGCCTGAATCCCCCTCTTTCCCGATTTCTTCCGTTTGCCCCATCTCCTCCAGGCATACAGAGTTAATAAATCCTTCATTCCTAAGTATCAACTGGATGATTGCCTGGCTCTGGTTAAAATTGGTATAATTCTGATATCTCCCTAGAAGCGTTAAAGCCTCTTTCTCCATACCAGACGTTTCCGGGTGGAAAGTAACTGTTAATTTTTTCATGCCTCTTACCTCTATTTCCTATAATTCTTCCTTCTAATTCTAGTCGAGGAGGTATTGATTCCTCCCCTGCCTCTTGTCCCTTTGGCATCAGACTGTACAATATCCCAGATCCTGCCCACCTTGCTGTCTATGTCAGGAGGCACGTCCTCCCTCAGCCCCTCCTCCATGCGCCGAAGTATGCCGATCTGCCTCCTGATTACCTTCCTGTCTCCGGGCGCTACATCCCTGACCGACCGGGACAAGGCATCCCGCACATCCCCGATCTGGCTGGCCGATTCAATACCATAAGCATCCGCCAGTTCCATTTCCTCCTCCAGCCTCCTGATATTCCGCAGGCTCTCATTAATCTGGGCATAATCCATCCGCTTCCCCGCCCGCTTCACGCTATACCTGTACATCCTGTAATAATTCCGCTTCTGGTACTGGGTCAATGGCGTGCGGATGCGCTTCATATGCCGGAGCCGGAAGGAAAAGACATATTCCAGCCGGATGGATCGCTCCCCCTCCATGGCCGGAACCAGCCTGGAAGCCTCCAGCTCCCCTTTCAACTCCTCCTTCTTCTGGCGGGGCATGGCAATCCGCTCCTTGATCTCCTCGACCCCGTATCCATCCCCGATATGCCAGGTGCGGACCCGCACCGAGCCGCCCTTGGGCTGCAGCGTGAGATATTTCCCGGCCCTGACTTCATATCCCATCCCCCTCAAGCGGTCCAGAAGCTCCCCATAGGAATCCACCTCCAGAACCAGCCTGTCAATATCGTCCTTAATAAACTGCTCCGCGCTATACCGCTTCCCGCCGTCCGCATCCCTCTTCTGATAGCTGCTATTATTTCTGCGGGGCGAGCCATTCCTATCCTTCTTCGGCTTCATATGCTCCCGGTAATACTCCTGCAGCGTCATCCCGGTATCCATCTCCAGCGTGGGATATCCCTTTTCCTCGCATGCCCGGTCAACCAGGGGCTGCACATGCTTCGCCCAGTCCCCGATATTGTAGCGGTACATGTAGCCATCCATGCGGTTCACCGAATTAAAACAGATATGGGAGTGCATATGGTCCTTGTCATTATGCACCCCGTAAACGACCTCGTAACTCTCTCCAAAATAATCCTCGCAAAACTTCCGGGTAATTTCCAGCGCATCCGCTTCAGAAATATCTTCATCCTTCGGCCAGGACAGTACCCAGTGGTATGCCAGCCGATGGTGCGGATCACGCCGTTCCTTTCCGAAATATCTCTTCGTTGCGGCCATTTCCTGTAAGGCTTTTTCCGCATCTGCGCTGCAGTTAAGGCTACCCACATATTTATTTCCCTCCGTCTTGTCAGGATTCAATATATATTCCAAAAGCTTCCTCACACCCACATACACGTCCCCGTGCCTGGGCGGATGCAGCTGGCTGATAAATTTCGTGACTGCCATTACCCCTCCTTTCCGGGGGAGCCCATCCCCCCGAAGGCATACAATAAAGGCAAATCTCTGTATTGTGATACGCAAGTCTCCCTGCGGTACAGGCAGAATCATCTGCTGGACTGCCATTCCTCCAGAAGTTCCCGTATGGTGTTCCTGACATAGTCTGCATCCTGCAACTCCTCCTCCGAAAAGAACTCCTCCAGCCAGGATGCCTCCAGCTTCACCGCCTTCTGCGCTGGCTTCCTTTCCTTATTCCCCAAAATGATTTCCTCTACGTCATCCCATGTGAGGTTCCTGTCAGAACCCAGTTCCTTCAGCCGCTCGCACTGATCCGTATTCGGCAGCTTCTTCATCTCCTCATAAAATGCCATCAGCGTCCCCTGGTTTTCAGAAGTCAGGTAGGACAGAAGCACCCCGTTCCCCACAGAAATTTTCTTATTGTCAACCAGTTCCAGCAAATCCTCCGACAAATGCGTCAGGCGCATGTATCTCTGGATCGTCCTGGCACTGTCCCCGGTGGCCTCGCCAATCTCTTCTGCGGAAGTCCTGCCCCCCGCCCTTCCCTGGTGCCGGGACGCATCCATCTTCATCTTATAGGCAAACGCCTTCTCGCTGGGCAGGATCACTTCCCGATGGAGGTTGGCATCCACCATCTCCTGGATGGCATCCTCCAGTGAAACCTCCTCCACGATGCAGGGCAGCTCTGAAAGCCCCGATGCCTTCCCCGCATGCCGCCTCCTATGCCCGGAAATAATATAATATCCTCCCCCCGGCGACGGCATCACCTTCAGCGGCTCCAGAATCCCCCGCTCCCCCACGGACTGGATCAGCATCTCCATGTCCTCATTATCTTCAATTACTTTGAAGGGATGGTTCGGGAACGCCTTCAGATCAGCAATAGGAATCATCTCCACGCCCTGCCCCATGTCATCCCCAAAGAGCGCATCCAGTCCCTTACTCATAGGCCATGACCTCCCTCACAATATCCATGTACGCATCTGCCGCCGGAGACTTCCTGTCATGGGAATAAATGCTCCTCCCCTTCTGTGCGCACTCCCCTAGGCGCACGGTATAGGGAATGGAAGCCTGGTAAATATTGAGCACCCTGCCGTACTTGTCCCGAAGGGATTCCGAAATCTGCCGTGTCATATTGGTATTCTTCTGCGTCATGGTCAGCAGTACTCCTTCAATATCAATAGTAGGATTCAACTTCTTGCGCACCCTACGCACGGTCTTAATCAGTTCCTCGAACCCCTCCAGTGCTAGGAACTGCGCCTGAACCGGGACAATCGCCCTGTCGCTGGCACAGAAGGCGTTCAGAGTGAGAATGCCCAGGGACGGCTGGCAATCAATCAGGATAAAATCATACTCTTCCAAATAAATGTCCAAAATACCCTTTAAAATATAATTCCGCACCTCCGGCCTCTCGTCCAGAAGGGTGTTCTCCATCCCTGCCAAAATGCTGTTGGAGGGAATGAAATCCACGCCCTCCTCCTGATGCAGCTTCACGAATTCCTCCATGTAGCATTTCAGTTGCTCCGGGGAATCCCCCTCCAGGGCCTTGTCCATCACCGTGCATATGGTATGCCGCAGGGCATCCGCCTTGATCCCCAGCGCCTTCGTCATGGATCCCTGGGTATCAAAATCCACCAGCAGGACTTTCTTTCCCTCCCTTGCCAGGCCAATGCCCACATTGATGGCGGTCGTGGTCTTTCCCACGCCGCCCTTCTGGTTCGCAATCGCTATCTTCTTCGCACTCATTTAGTATTCCTCCTATCCCCTTTCCGTTATATCCTGGACAAAGCCTCCATCGCTTCATCAAACCTGCATTCCGCTATCAACATCTCCGCCTCACGCTCAACTTTCGTCCTGCGGTCAAGTTCCTCCTGGATTTCCTGTATCCTCTTTATCCCACCATTCCCTTTGCCCCGGCATGCTTTCCAAATCAAGACCGCATACCTCGTCAGCCTAACTCTTCTTTCTTTCATCAAGCCCTCCTCCTTTCCATTAAATAATCCACTCAAATTTCCTTATAATTTCTTTCTTTGTGCATCCTCTGCGCAATATGGACTGCCTCCACGCTTCAATTCTTTGTAAATGGTTGCACGATGCACTCCTATTCTATCCGCTATCGACACTACTCTTGCCCCCTGCCCGATCATCTCCTCAATAATCTTCCTGTCCTCATAAGACAGCCTTTTAACTGTTCTCTTGCCTCCCGGCATCTCCTTCACCTCCCTGTCCTTCGTATAATTAAATAATGGGTTAAAAGCTCTTCGCTCTTAACCCATTCCTGATTTACCGTATTTACCATATAAAAAAAGAAATGCGAAAGAGCTTAAATTCTCTTGTCGCATTTAATTTTACAACTTACCTAGCAGGATTGTCAGAAATATCAAGAACGACCTCTGCCTCTGGGAGCAAAAGTTCCCGACAACGCCCCGTATTCTTTACATGAACCGTCTCCAGCCTGCCATCAATCCATACCTTGGCCACAAACCTATTTTCCCTGCTATGAAATCTTCCCCGTACTACATTTTTATATTTCATGTGAATCCCCCATATTTTTATCCCATGTCGCCAAAGGCAGCAAATTCATCTAAAAGAACGAATAACGCCATGGCGTACGGACCATGGCGTTATTGCATGTTCAAAAGATACTCTCCAGCCTTCTGCTTCCCCTTCCCTGAAAAGGTACGGCTTTTCCTGTCCGGCTTCCCAGAACGCCTTCCACTATCCTTTGACTTTATATGAACCAGAAACATTTTATCATAATTTTCAATTCATTTCATTATATATTTCATAAAATATTATGAATTTTTTGTGCACATTGTTACTTTTCACAACTACGCCCATCACAAAAACAAGCAGCGCGATTCTCCTACGCATCTCCGCCGACAATTTCCAGAACCTGGTCTATCACATATTCCTGCTGTTCCCCTGTCAATCCCGGAAAAATAGGCAGACTAATGGCCCTTTCATAAAACTTCTCGGCCTCTGGGCATTGCACTTCCCCATATCCATTCCTCCGATAATAGGGATGATGATATACCGGGATATAATGTACATTGACTCCCACGCCAGTTTTTCTAAGCCTATCAAAAACATCTTCTCTATCCCGATTCAACACCTGCACCATATACAAGTGCCATCCACTATTGCAGTTCGGAATCAACTTAGGCGTTTTCAGTCCCTCGCACCCTGCAAATGCCTCATCATACCTCCGGGCAATCTCTTTGCGCCTTTCAAGGAAACCATCCAGCTTATTCAACTGGCTGATCCCAAGAGCGCATCCGATATCCGTAATCCGATAATTATATCCCAGTACCACCTGCTCATAATACCAGGCTCCCTGATTTTCTTCCAGAAATTCCTCATCTCTAGTAATGCCATGGCTTCGGAACAAAAGAAGTCTTTTATACAATGTCTCATCGTTGGTGGTAACCATCCCTCCCTCGCCAGTAGTGATAGGTTTCACCGGATGAAAACTAAAGCATGTCATATCAGAAAGCGCTCCAATTTTCTGCCCCTGATATTCCGCTCCCAGCGCATGCGCCGCATCCTCAATCACCAGCAGGTTATGCTTCTGCGCTATTCTATGTATCTCATCCATCTGGCAGGGCTGCCCGGTATAATGCACCGGAATGATTGCTCTCGTCCTTTCGGTAATTTTCCTTTCCAGCTCTTCTGGCGAAATATTGTATGTATCCCTATCAATATCTGCGAACACAGGCTTGCCTCCGCAATATAGAACACAATTGGAGGATGCCGCAAAAGTAATCGGAGAAGTTATGACCTCTTCCCCCTCTTGAATCCCCGCCGCCAGACAGGCAACATGCAGCGCGGCAGTTCCATTGCTCACCGCCACCGCATATTTTGCCCCCACATACTCTGCCACACGCTTCTCAAATTCCGAAACCCTGGGCCCCGTAGTCAGATAATCCGACCGCAGTACATCCACCACTGCCTGGATATCTTCCTCATCTAATGACTGTCTTCCATACGGTATATACATAAAACGCTCCATTTCTCCGCCGGATCAGTGACTGCAATCTGCATTGACTCGCATATCTCCACCTCTCCTTTGCGGAAATAAAATTAATTTCACTGTGAAACCTTCGCACCCTCCGATCGCAACTATTTCCCATTGCGGAAAATGGCATCCCATCCTCACATTCGCAATAGATATGCCGCTATCCTTTCAGCTCCCTTTCCATCTACCAGCCGCCTCATCTTCGCAGAATATGCCTCCCATTCCCGCTGATGGGTCAGCAAGTCCAATGCCTCTCTTCCTATTTTTTCGCAAATTCTTTCATCTGTCCTGACATCCCCCGCATATACCATTACGCCTTGTTTCCCCAATGCCTCCGTCCCCATCTTCTGGTTATCGGCAAAAGAAAAGCACACGGTAGGAATGCCGCAAGCGCACAATTCATATAGCGTGGTTCCCCCTGCGGACACAGCCACCCTGCATGTTCTCATATAATCGCTCATATTGGCCACATTCTTATGCAAATGAATGCAGGCATGCCGTTCTGCCAATTCCTGCAATGCCTCCCAATGGCTATTCATGCTTCCCACAATCACATGAAAGACCACTTCCTCCCACTGCGGCATGCCCAGACATTCCAAAAGCACTCTTCCCGCTACATTGTAGACATCCGTGCCCCCAGTCGTAATCAGTACCTGACGCTCCCGAGGCAACTCCGTCCCATAGGAAAATTCTTCCCGCAGAGGAATATACTTCCCCCCCAGCAGCAGAGCCGTCCCGCTTTCCCGATATCGTTCAGAGAATACTTCCTCATCTGCCCACGGATTATAGTGCAGCACTGCCGAGACATCGTACTGCTCCCTTCCATAATCATCCACATATAGCACCTTCGCAGATTGATTCAGGAAACTCAGATACCTCTTGGTAGCCTGATAAGAATCCACCACGAGCCAATCAATAGAATACTCCCTCAGAAGAGTGCGCATGCGCTCAGCCTCACCCTCCATATCACGCCAATCCGTTCCGAGGACTATATAAGAGAAGCCCAGGGCATCAAGCCTTCCGACCTCCTTTTTTTCTGCAAGAAAAAAAAGGACATCCTCCCCCCTTTTCTCACAGGCGCATGCCATGGCAATGCAACGCATCAAATGGCCTGTTGCAATCTCTTCATTGGCATCCACCCGAAATCCAATCATTGTAGTTCCTCCATCAGAATCGGCTCTCCAAAGCGATATGGCTTCTTCGCTGATTTTCCAAGCAGTTCCTCATAATATTTTGGTTTCAAGCCAATGGCAGGCCGCACGCTGCGAACATTTTCCTCGGTAAACGCCTCCCCCTGGCAGATAGGCCGCACGGCCACCAGGGAACGCCTGGATTCACGGCTATGCTTCTCCTCCTCCGTCAATTCAAAAGTCGGCTCTCCCTTTATGCGCACCGCATTCCTGACATCCTGCACCATCTGCCCAAACTCCTCCATCTCCATGGAAAAGCCCGCATCAGGATTGTCAATCTTCCGGCTCAGGCACACATGCTTCTCTATGACTGCAGCCCCCAGGGAGACCGCAACTACCGGAGCAAGAGATCCCATGGAATGGTCAGAAAGCCCTACAGGAACGCCGAACCGCTCCCTCATATCCGGAATCAACGAAACCTTCATCTCGTCATACCGAGCCGGATACTGGCTGCAACACTTCAAAAGCACCACCTGATCGTTCCCCTGGCTTCTGCAGGCAGACAATGCTTCCTGTATCTCTTCCACGCTGCCCATGCCGCAGGACATCACAATAGGCTTGCCCTTGCTGGCAACATATTTGATCAGCGGAATATCGACCAGTTCAAAAGATGCAATCTTATAAAACTCCACCTTCATCTCTTCCAAAAAATCCACAGCAGTAAAATCAAAAGGCGTAGACAGAAAATCCACCCCTGACTCCTGGCATTTTTCCTTCAAGGCAGGCTGCCACTCCCAGGGCGTAAATGCCTCCTGGTAAAGCCGATAATAATTATATCCATCCCACAGGCCGCCCTTGATGCGGTACGGCTCGTCATCGCAGTCAATCGTCAGCGTATCCGCAGTATAGGTCTGTATTTTCACGCAGTCCGCTCCAGCCTTTGCCGCCTCCTCGATGATTTTGAAGGCATTCTCTATCTTCCCAGCGTGATTGGCAGACATTTCAGCAATGATATACGGCTGACCCTGGTTTATTTTCTCATATAGCCTCATTTCCAACTCCATTTCTCTCTACTAAGAATCAAACTTCTCCCCCACCTGGCAGATCTGCTCCAGGCAAGGAACCAGCGAAGCATCAATGCACTGGGCAATCTGCTCCACATCCTCAGAAGTAAAAGCATCGTTAAAGGCCACCAGCGCATCATTGATCATCTGCTTCTCAATCTTCTCCTCCCCCTCATTCAGCACATCCATCACCTGATTCAGCACTTCCACCGTCCAGTTGATTCCCTGCATGACCGTTCCAAGCAATTCCGAGGGCAATGTTTCCCTGCCCCGCCGAAAATCATCTGCCAGCAATTCCAGTGCGTCAATCAACTTCCTATCATACCTGCAAATCCCAATAATCGCCTCAATCTTGTCCTCTCTCGTCGTCTCCTGCATACTATGTATCCTCCTAATTATAACTGCTCATATTCACATCCAAATACCACAACCCCGACATCAGCCAACCATGGAAATCATGCCTTCTCCCGTCCCATCTGAAACTTAAGCTCCGCCAATTTCCAGTCTGTCTCGCTGTCAATATCCTGCACTTCCAATTCCTCCAGCACCATAGGAGAAATCCCCTCGAGAATCACGCCCTCGGCTCTCAAATACGCATCCACATGATAGCAATAAAACTGCCCTGCATCGTGATACATTTTTTCCAAATCCTGGGATCTCTTAGGATAGTTCTCCTTCCATTTCATCTCAATGCCTTGCCCCCGCATCACGTACCCCCTCTGGGGCGGATATGAAAACGCCACCACAGGCATCACCATCCGGGTGCCATCACCATCTAGCATCTTCATGGCCGAGCGCAATCTCTCTCCCGTGACAAAGGGTGCCGTGGGATAAATGCAGGCCATCCTGTCAAATTCCTCTCCCCGCTTCCCATACTCTGCAAGCACCTCCAGCAGCACGTCCGCAGTGGTTGCAAAATCATCTGCCGTCTTCTCGCTGCGCATAAAAGGAACCTCTGCCCCATATTCTTTCGCAATTTGCCCAATCTCTTCACTGTCGGTGGAAACCATCACCCTGTCAAAACAGCCGGCCTGCAGCGCTGCCTCGATAGAGTACGCCAGAATCGGCTTCCCGCAGAACGGTTTGATATTCTTTTTCGGAATCCGCTTGCTCCCACCCCGGGCAGTGATAATTGCAATGCTTTTACTCTCTGCTTCCATGCCTGTCCCCCATTTCTTTCGTTCAGTGATATCTGCCGCAAATCTTCTGAAAAACCATGCGACAATTCCTTCAAGCCCAAGGAATTACCATTTATAGCAATTTATACCCGGTATATGTATCGGCATAAAACGAGAAATCTTCCACCCCTGGCGCGCTGGACGCCACGGTTCTCATAACTGTATATTTTTCCTGAATTCCAGCCATCGCTCCCTCTCTGCCATCAAATATCCGTTCTTCTCGAAACACTTTGCTGATGCGACATTCTCCCGCCTCACCCGGCCCTGGAGCACCTTCCCGCAAGCAAAGGGTTCTACCAGCCTGAGAATCTCGCTACCCAATCCCATCCCCCGATATTCCGGGGCAATGACATAGCTGATTCCCGCCACGTCCCGGCCATCCTGCCAGTCCAGGCGAATCTGCCCGGCCTCCTTCTCTGCACATAGCAAAATAAACATCTGGCAGGAATCTTCATGCATTTTTCTCTCAAACCAAGCCGCATGCTCTTCAAATTCAATATTTTCTGTGCGGAAGGAATTTTTCCTCGTCTCCCTGTCATTTGCCCATGCAAACAATAATTCGCAATCACCCTCCGACGCTCTCCGCAATCTCAATCGTTCCATTCTCTCTCCCCAGCCAGCGATCTGCCGATCATGCAGTTCCTATTTTTCTATAATCATCAACGGTATTGCAGTTAATCCGGATGCCCAGCAAAACGCAACTGACAATACCCGGAAAACTTCCCTCATCTATCTCATGAAATCTCCAATGGTATCAGTATAACTTTTTTTCATCTAATATGCAACCTACAGGGCCACAGCAAAAAAGAACTAGCATTTCACCGCAACGCCCAATTCTGCCGACTGGTAGGCGGCATAAGTCAGCCTTGCCGTGTCATATGCCAGCATAAAGCCAGACTTCGGTTCCCTGTCAAAGTATATGGCCTCCATGAAGTCCCGCATCTCGTCCGTATATCCCCGAATAATCTCATCCTCCAGGAAGGGATAGTTCCAGCCTGTCTTGGAGGGCAGCATCTCAGAAATGTACACATCCTCCAATCTATTCTCATCCAGAAAATAGGTACTCATCAGATTGGACATGGTAATATTGCAGTTAATCACCGCATCATTGCAATATAATTCCAGAATATTCTTGCTCCCGCCAAGCAATGTGTCCGTAGCGGTCACCGAAGCCTTGCTCCCATCAGAAAAGGTAATGATTGCCATGCCAAAATCCTCCACGTCATTTGGCCTGGCGGCAATATGCCGATGCTCATATTCTGTAAGGCCCGGCGTAATCTGCGCCATATCTGCAAATACGCTCTGCACCTTAATCTCCCGCCCCTGGGCCTCTGCCTCCACCTGCTTCAGCCAGAGAATGGCCGCCAGGGGATGGGCTCCCGTACGAATGAACGTGCCTCCCCCCGTCTTGCTCCACTCTCCTGCCACCGGAGAACTGGAGCCCTTCAGGCTCTCCTCCCCCTTGGCAAATAAAATGCGGCTTCCCTTCTTCCGAATAATTTCCGCCGCCTTGTTCACCGCCGGGGCGTACACGAAGTTCTCCGCATACATGAACTTCCGGTCCGTGGCCCCAATCTCCTTTTTCAGCACGTCCAGCTGGCGCAGAACCTCCTCATACATCACTTTTTTCGACACATGGAGTCCGATAGGCTCCCGATCTCCCATTTTGCCAAAATAACCGCACAGAGGCTTCTCGCAGATCACATGCTTTCCGGCGCGCATGCTGCAAATAATCATATCCTCATGGGCGTAGGGCGGCGTGCAGATATCTATCACGTCAATCTCATCATCCTCCAGCAAATCTTCAAAGCGCAGAGACGCCTCCTGAAAGCCATACCTGGCTTTCGCTTCCTCCACCTGCTCCCGCCTTCTCGCAATAATGTGCTTGAGGCAGACAGGGACGCCCGTATACCGCCTCAATGCATTGATATGCAGCTCCGTCGCCCTGCCTGCCCCTGCCATGCCGATGCAGATCTCACCCTTCTGATTCATGTCGCGCCTCCTATCCTAGTAACCGATTACGCCCGTGCCATCCCGGCGGAATCCCCTAATTTCGCCAAATACTCCGCCTCCACCAGCGAATGGCACTGAAGTATATAATACCCATGCCGGGAACCGCTGTCCTCCACCTTTCTAGAAAAGTCTTCCTCAATACCCCCAACCCGCACGATCCGATCAGGAAATTCCCGCTGTATCCATCTCAAATGCTCCAAATCATCCTGGCTAAAAAGAAAACGAACAACCGCGACCCCCGACTGCCCTGCCCTGTCAAAAGAAACCTCCTCGCCCAGAGACACCTGAATCACCATCTTCACATAATCATAGCCAGTGGACAGGAATACCAAGTCCGAACCGATGCAGTCGCCTCCCATTCTAGCGCCAATCTCAATCAAATGCACCATCCCCTGATCGTCCACTTTAAACTCCGCATGGGATGCCCCATCTCGAATCCCCAAAGCATCCAACGCCCGAAATACGCTGTCTTCCGCAATGGCGCATATTTCCTCAGACAAGCCAGAAGGCTCCACATGGCCGACCTCGATATAATTAGGAACCCCTGTGGTATACTTTTTCGTGACAGCCAGTCTCCTATGCGCACCGCCCACAGAAATGCTCTCAAAACTATACTCCGAACCTGAAATGAACCCTTCCACGATGGCCTTTTTCTCAAAGGATACCCCGATGGCCCTCCTGACTGCCTCCCCCAATTCCCCATGCCGACAGACCTTCGTCACCCCCCGGCTGCCCGAGCGGTCCGTGGGCTTCACAATGACAGGAAAGGGAAAATCCCTTCCCCAATCCTCCGACAAATCCATCTCCCCGTCCACGCATCGGTAAAATGGCACCTGAATGCCAGCACGGTCAAAGGCCTGCCGCATAAGGTATTTATTGGTGGAACGCCGCAGGCACTCCTGGGTGCAGCAGGGAAGCCCCAGCCTGGACGCCACATACTGCACCGTTACCATCGCCAGGTCAGAGCCGATGGTGGCAACCCCGTCCGGCTGAATCCTCTGGCATTCCTCCAAGATGCGCTCCTTTTCCGTAATGCTCACAGGATAAAAATAATCCCCATTCTCTTCCCCGATGGCTCCCTCCTGCCAGGCAAACACATGGGTCTCAAGTCCCATCTCCCGCGCCTTTAATATCAGAGGATTCTGAAACTCATTCGCTCCAATAATAACAATCTTTCTCATAACCAGACCCCAATCCAATCCATCCGCTTTTCCTGAAAATGCACGCCCCCGCCTTTCATCCTATTCCTCCATCTCATATTCTATATACTGTGACGCACGGTTCATAATCGTCTCCATCTCCTCCTGGCTCTGAAATTCCAGAAATAGCACGCCACATTTATACGCCTCATTCTCTCGAATCTCCCTTCCCCTCTCAAATGCAATCGCCTCCCCCCTAATATAGGGTGTCAGCCCATCGCCAATCACTACGTTCCTCAGCCTGCCCGCTCTCTTGCAGACAACCACATGCCGTCCCCAGAATCCTTTCACACTTGGGAATTGGCACCCCCGCCTACCTCCCGGCCCATTTTCCCCAGAAGCAGTTCCCGCTATGCAGCCGAAATCATCCAGCCAAGCATCCAACCCCCGTCCCGCCTCGCAGGATAAGATTATCCCGGGATAATCCACCCCCGTGGCATATTTTACGAAATCAATATACAGATCCCCCGGACTTCTGCGGCAGACCTCTATAATCACGGGCTTTCCCTCCTCTGTCAAAATAAACTGGGAATGCACCAAGCCATCGCATAACTTCAGGCCATCCGCCATTCTCTCAACCTGCCCCTTCAGGTCTCGGACGACTCCCTCCGGCACAGGTTCCGGCACGCTCGCAGCTGACACGGCAAAAGGAGAATGCTCATGGTATTCCCGGTCCAGCATGGAAAAAACCACCTTCCCCCCATGTATTATGGCAGTGAAACCATGATTTGTCCCCTCCAGAAACTCCTCCACCAGCACATGGGGCATCCTGCTTTCCTCCAGCGCGGCACGAAACGCCTCCCTGACCTCCCCCATGTCATGGCATTTCCTCATGCCCATGCCGCCAAACAGATCGACGGGCTTGACAATCACGGGAAAGCAAAGGGATTCCACCTTCTCCAAATCCGATTCTCCCCGGCATTCCACCACCTCTGGAACAGGGATGCCCACTCTCTTTGCAAAAGCCCTATACAAATCCTTGTGGTGCAGCGTCAGAGCCGTCTGATAGGAATCGTGCCCAGATAGATGCAGTTTCTCACAGGCATAAGCCGCCGACAGGTAGGCAAAATCATTGCATGCCGAACAAATGGCAGAAACATTTTGAGACCTAGCCAATTCATAGATTCCCTCCCGGTCGGAATAATCCCGGGAAATATATTGATCTGCCAGCCCGTTTCCCACCGCATTTTCATTCTTTCCCGTGACAAGGACGTAAAACCCCTGCGCCCTCGCCGCCCGAATGAGCGGCACCTCAGAGTAACCGCCATTTAATATCAATATCTTCTCCATCGCTCTCTCCTGCTGCCGTCAGGAAATTCCTCCCCAACTCCGATAACCTATTGATTCCCAGCCTGCGCATAAAAGTCTTCCACAGCCTGGCAAACCCGGTCAATATCCTCTTCCCGAAGCCCATAATACATGGGCAGCCTCAAAAGCCTCTCGCTCTCTGCCGTGGTATAGACATCCTCCCCGCAGAAAATGCCATGCCGCTTCCCAGCCTGCGCCGTGTGCAAAGGAACATAGTGAAACACTGCCAGAATCTCCCGATGCCTCAGCCACTCCAGCAGCCGGGTCCTCTCCTCCAAATCCCTCGCCTTGATATAGAACATATGGGCATTGTGCCCGCAGCCTTCCGGAATCACCGGCAGGGAAATCTTCCCCTTCCCCGCAAGCCCCGAGAGCCTTTCATAATACATGTCCCAAGAAGCCATCCGCTGATTCAGAATCTTCTCCGCCTCCTCCAGATTCGCCCACAGATACGCCGCATTCAGATCGCTGGGCAGATAGGAAGACCCCAAATCCACCCAGGAATATTTATCCACCATCCCCCGGAAGAACTGGCTCCTGTTGGTTCCCTTCTCCCGGATGATTTCCGCCTTCTGGATATCATCCTCTCCGTCTAGCAGAATAGCGCCGCCCTCCCCCATGGAATAATTCTTGGTCTCATGAAAGCTGTAGCATCCATAATCCCCGATGCTCCCCAGCATCCTTCCCTTATATGTACTCATGACAGCCTGGGCGGCATCTTCCACCACCTTCAGGCCATGCCTCCCCCCAATATCCATAATGGCATCCATCTCGCAGGAAACCCCGGCATAATGGACTGGAACGATTGCCTTCGTCCTCTCGGTAATGGCATTCTCAATCAATTTCTCATCTATATTCATCGTGTCCGGGCGGATATCCACAAAAACAATCCTTGCGCCCCTCAGGACAAAAGCATTGGCAGTGGACACGAAGGTATAGGCGGGCATGATTACCTCATCCCCCGGCTGAATATCACATAGAAGGGCGGCCATCTCCAGCGCATGGGTCCCCGAAGTGGTGAGCAGAGCCTTTGAAGCTCCCGTCCTCTCCTCCAGCCAGGCACAGCATTTCCCCGTATATTCCCCATCCCCGGATATGCGCTTATTCCTCACCGCCCGATCCATATACCGGAACTCCTTCCCGGTAAAAGGCGCCTCATTAAAATTTATCATCCTCCGCCTCCCTGATCTTATGCCCTATCCAAATCATCCAGAGGCATCTGGCATGATTTTACTGCAAAGTCAATGACCTTCTGATACTCCTCCGTCTGATTTACCGACGCATACCTTTCCCAGCACCTCCGGCACGCCCCCACCTGGCTCTGGTAAAATTCCAGGTCACGACAATACCGCAAAACCAGGTCAGGCACTTCCTCCAGAGAATCACAGATAAAGTCATCCCCCACATTGACAGCCACATCGCACCCCGGCAGGGTTATGACAGGCACTTCCACGGAAATGGCCCTGACGGCACTCCCGCCACCGCCAGCCCGCACCGGGTTCAGAAATAAATCTGCCGCCTCCAATACCCCGGTCAAATCCTCCTGATATCCCAAGTTCTTCACCCTACCCGACAGGACTGTTGAAGAAAAGTCTCTGTGGCAGCTGCCAATCATCATGAACTGGCACCGTCCTTCCCGCTCTCCAATCTCCATCATGGCATGCATAAACGGGGCATCCATCTCTTCATCCAGCCGATTGCCCACAATCGCAATGACAAAGGCATCCTCCTCAAATCCCAGAGAAGATTTATCATGCTTTTCTGCCGGAGGAGGAAAATCCCAGCAACTCTGCATGGTATAAATCTTCTGCCCATTATTTCTGATGCACTCCTTCATTTCCTGAATATATGAACTGCCATCATCCCCGCCGGAAAGAAGTATGGGAGCGCTGGAAACCGCACAGCCCATGGCGCACACCTGGGCTACCATGGCGGTGATATCCCCCAGCAGCTCGGCAGCCATGGATGGCCCGCCGATATACCAGACCAGTTCCGGCTTCCACGCCTCAACCTCCTTAAGCATCTCCCTCGCCTGGGGAAAATGCTCCTCATTCACAATCTGCTGGCAGCCATGAATGATGCCGCCCTGATACTCCCGCTGAAACTCTCCGTCATACCGACTCATATAGTGGGGATGGAAGGGATGCAGCCAGCACCTCTCCATATCATCCCTATTTATTTTCTCCACATTGACCAGCACCCGCACTTCGTATCCCAAAACATCCTGCAAATGATGCACCAGGTTCAGCACCATCTGCGTAGGGGCATGCCTGTCTGACAGCAGCGTATCCGTTGCCACCAAAATCCTCCTGTGATGACGCTCCTCATAGGGGATATATGCCAAATCCACAGACAGCTCCCTGCGCAGTCGATCCGTCATGGCAGCCAGCCTCTCCCTCTGGCTCCCATAAGAAGCCCGGTACTCTTTAGAAACAAACCGCTCCCCCGCAACCTGCTTCATCACTCCCACCGCCAGATCATAGGGCAATGCCTCATGTAACATCAGATCCTCTGCCTTGTCCAAAAAACTCTTCTCCTTGAAGAGAAACAGAAAAACGGAAAGCACCAAAAGATACAGCTGGGTATCCTGGGCAAAAATATCGTCAAACTGTGCCAGAACATCCACCCCTGCCTTTCTCAAGGCAAAATAATTCACAGCAAGCCTTCTGCCAACGACTTTCAAGTCAGAGGATTCCGGACTGTCCCGCAAAATATGAATCAACGCCACCACGTCATCCAATAATATTTCAGATTCCATCATTCTCTCTGTACCCCATTTATAAATTTAAGCAAAAAAATTATTTCGTCATTTCTCTTAACTTCCATTATAACATGGACTATTTAATTTTGTATATAAATATTAGCAGAAAGATATCAAAACTTTGGGCATCTCTTACCATTCACGGTCGATTGCAAATAGCAACAGATGCCCCAGTGATATGATTGACTCCTTACGAAAATCCCAATTCCTCAAATCGCTCTTCCATCTGCCTGTGCATGATTTCCGAAATCCCCTTCTTCTCATAGATTGCCTTGTACAGTTCCACCGTCTGCTCCATTGCATGAAGCAGATTCTGATCGCATTTCCAGCCAAACACATTCCGAAACCTAGAACAGTCTAATTTAAGCATATTTGCCTCATGCTGCCCATCATCGCCTCTCACGCACCAGTCTGCCTCTCCCCAGATGCGGCAAAACATGCGCGCCAATTCCCCGGTTGTCATGCAGCCATCATCACCAGGCCCGATATTGTAACTCCCCTCATATCTCCTATCGTCAAACTGCCTCATGGCAATCAGAAGATAGGCAAATAATGGATCCAGCACGAATTGATATGGCCGCACAGAGTTAGGATTGCGCAGGATGATCTTTTCTCGCTTCACCGCATGCCTCACGCAGTCCGGCACAATACGGTCTCTGGCAAAATCCCCTCCGCCGATCACGTTCCCCGCACGGGCCGTGGAAACGCTGCATCCATTCTTTTCAAAAAAGGACCTGCGATAGCTGGCCGTCACCAATTCGGAACAGGACTTGCTGTTAGAATACGGGTCGTATCCATCCAGCACATCTTCCTCCCGGTATCCCCACTCCCATTCCCGATTCCGATACACCTTGTCCGTGGTCACATTCAGGACAGACCTGACTGAGCGACTATTCCTGGCGCACTCCAGCACGTTCACGGTGCCCATCACATTGACAGAATAAGTCTCCACGGGATTTCGGTAGCTCTCCCTGACAATGGGCTGCGCCGCCATATGTATCACGATCTCGGGATCATTCTCTTCAAACACTTCCCGGAGATGAACTCCGTCCCTGATATCTCCAATAACCGAAACAATGTCCCTCCCCGCGTCCGCCAATGCAAAGAGCGAAGGCTCCGTGGGCGGCTCCAGCCCGTACCCAACCACCTGCGCTCCCAGAAACTTCAATATCTCGCAAAGCCATGCTCCCTTAAACCCGGTATGCCCTGTCACCAGAACCCGCCTTCCATGATAAAACTCCTTCATCAGCACCATATATCCTCTCCCTACTTTCCATCACGGTTCTCAACAAATTCTCTGATACTGCCAGCCATATACCCCAGTTTCTCCTTAGTCATTCCGGGATACACCCCAACCCAGAACGTCTGGCTCATAATCCTGTCCGTATTGGTCAAATCCCCCGCAACACGGTATCCCGCGCCTGACCTGCGCATCTCGTCAAAGCAGGGATGCTTTACGATATTTCCCGCAAAGACATTCCTAGTCTGAATATTCTTCCCCTCGAGAAACTGAGTCAGTTCATTCCTAGAAAAGCCGGCCTGCTCCCTTACCGTGATAGCATATCCAAACCAGCTAGGTTTCGAGGCACTCTCCGCCTCCGGCAAAACCAGCCACTTCCCCAAGTCAGACATTTTTTCATGTAGATCGTTCCAATTCTCTCTCCTCCTCCGGGTAAAATGCTCCAACTTCTTTAACTGGGCGCAACCCACTGCCGCCTGCATATCCGTAGCCTTCAGATTATATCCAAAATGGGAATACACGTACTTATGGTCATATCCCTCCGGAAGCAATCCATGCCTCCCATCATAACGGTGATGGCACGTGCCATCCTGTCCCGGATTGCACCAGCAATCCCGCCCCCAGTCCCGAAAGGACCGCATCAGTTTATGCAGCATCGAATCATCTGTATAGACGGCGCCCCCCTCGCCCATGGTCAGATGGTGGGGAGGATAAAAGCTTGACGTTCCAATATGCCCCACCGTGCCAGTCTTTCGCCACGTCCCGTCAAGGCAATACTCCGACCCCAGCGCATCGCAGTTGTCCTCAATCAGCCACAGCTGATGCCGATCGCAAAACTCCCTCACCTCTTTCAGAGAAAAGGGATTCCCTAATGTATGGGCTATCATGACAGCCTTGGTCTTTTCCGACCTAGCCCCCTCCAGCAGGGATGCATCCACATTATACTCAGGTATGGTCACATCTACAAACACGGGAACTGCGCCATACTGTATGATCGGGGCAACCGTGGTTGGAAATCCGGCAGCCACGGTAATGACCTCATCTCCCCTTCTGATGCGCCTCTCCCCCAGTTCGGGCGAAGTCAGCGCCATGAACGCTAGCAGGTTGGCAGAGGACCCGGAATTTACCAGGGAGCAGTACTTCACCCCGAGATACTCCGAAAGGCCATCCTCAAACTCCTGGGTATAATGCCCCGCCGTAAGCCAGAAATCCAGGGACGAATCCACCAGATTCCTCAGTTCCTCCTGGTCAAAAACCCTCCCGGCATAGCCAATCCGGTCCCCCTCCCGAAAGGCATCCTCCTTCTGGTGAGCCTCCCTGTAGTATTCCTCTGTCAGCCCCAATATCTGTTTCCTGATTTCCTCTGCTCTCATGCTCTCTCCAATCCAATGATCCAAACGATCGTTACGATTCACACCAACACCAAACTACCTATCCCAGACCTTCCACGAAGCCTCTCCCGCTTGCCACAAATGCTCTAATTGGGCCATATCCCTTTTCGTGTCCATGCATTTCCAGAAGCCCTGATGCTTGAAGCACGCCAGCTCCCGGTCCCTAGCCAGCCTCTCCAGAGGCTCCCCCTCAAACACGGTGCCATCCCCCTCCAGATAATCAAAAACCCCAGGCTCCAGCACCATATACCCCACATTCACCCATCCCATATCTTCCCTGCTCTTTTCCCGAAATGACTTCACATAGTCCCCCTCTAGATCGGGAACCCCAAAACGGCCTTCCAGCTTCGCCACCGTCATGGTAGCAGCGCAACCCGACTTATTGTGAAAATCCAGCAATTCCCCGATATTCACATCCGACACCCCATCGCCATATGTCATGAAAAAGGGTTCCTCCTTCACATATTTCCTAATCCGCCGAATCCTTCCCCCGGTCTGCGTCTCCAAGCCCGTATCCACCACCGTCACTTTCCACGGCTCTGAAAACTGCTTGTGCACGATGATCTCTTCGCCATTTGTAAAGTCAAAAGTAATATCGCTATTGTAAATATAATAATTTGCAAACCACTCTTTAATCACATGCTGCTTATAGCCAGCGCAAATCACGAAATCATTCACACCGTAATAAGAATACAACTTCATAATATGCCATAAAATCGGCTTGTCCCCGATCTCAATCATAGGCTTGGGCTTCAAGTGGGACTCTTCTGAAATCCTCGTGCCAAACCCCCCTGCCAAAATCACTGCCTTCATTCCTTCCTCGCTTTCACCTTTGCTTCCCGTATAAATATCACATTTCCAAACCAATGGTCATGTCAACAGTTTCTCAATCCCACTCTTAAAATCAGTCTCCGGCCTCCAGCCAGTATCTCGGCATAACGAAGCAATATCCACGCAGATATCCCTGTGATTATCCTCATCATAGGGAATCTCCCCCATTCCCAGTTCCAGCCCCGGGCAGGCCACATCCCGCATCTGTTCCACATATTCCCGCAAAGGCCGGGACGTGCCGCTTGCCAGGCAATACACTTTATTGCCAGCGGCTCGTTCCCCGATGAGATAGAATGCCTTGCCCGCATCATCGCTGTACAGGTAATCCCAGAGATGAGTACCCGGCGTAAAAGAGCAATGCTCCCCCTGCCTCATCTTTGCCAGAGCAGAAGAAATCATGGTTCCAGGCAGATCATATTTTCCATAGATACTGCAAATCCTCACCCAGAAAAAGTCCATGCCGTACTGCTTGGCCTGGAGGGATGCCAGCCTGCCTGCGGCATATTTGCACACGGCATAGGCAAAGCAGGGATCCACTGGAGAATCCGGTTCCATCATTCCCTTTCGCACTCCATACTCCGCCTGGGAGCCCGCTCCCACAAACTTCCTGCAGCCCAGACGCCTGGCCAGAGCCAGGGCATCCAGCGTGTACTGGATATTCTTATGCTGCCGCCCCACGTCATACCGTCCATCCCTGTCCGTATCGGTCCATGCCAGGTGATAAAAAACATCACAATTACCCAGTTCATTTGCCTCCAAATCACTCAGGTCAGACAATCCCCGAGAAGCCAGCCGAAGCCTGTCCGATCTGGGCAGCCTGTCCCGGTGGGGGGAATCTTCCCGCACCAAAGCGGTGACAAGGCATCCCTTCTCCAGGCATATTTCCGTCAGCGCCACGCCCACTGCGCAAGTTGCCCCGGTAATCACTACGTGATCCATCTCACACCTCCTGTCACAGCCATCCCCTCCTACAGATTCACCGGAGGCACGATCATCTCCGCCGCAAACTCCTCCCTGTCCAAAAATGGATACATATCCTCCAAAGGTTTTGACACCAGCACTCCGTCAGAACGCATGGCAGACGCATTCGTCGGGATGATTTCCATATCCTGGCAGATCTCCACCTCGATCACGGCAGGCCCTGGCTCCTCCAGGATATTCCCCAGCATCCGCTCACTCTCTGCAATCTTGTCCAGGTGATAATATTTCAGCCCGAAGGCATCTGCAATCTTGCCCATAGCCGGAAAAGAGATGCCGCTGATATCGCTCTCCCCCACCAGATTTCCCTGAAAAAACTTCTTCTGCGTCTGCTTGATGGAAAAATATCCGTGATTGTTCATCACGAATACCTTGATATTCAGATTGTGATAGCAAAGCACCTCCAGTTCCTGGAGATTCTGCATGAAAGAGCCATCCCCCGTCACCGCAATCACTGCGCTGCCCGGTTCCGCAATGGCCACGCCGATGGCTGCCGGAAGGGAGAAGCCCATGGTCGCAGTACCCCCGGTGGTAATATGCCGTTGCCCCGGCTTCAGATCCACTGCCTGGGCCACCACGTAAAAAGAGGAACCAGCATCTGAAACCACTGTCATATCTGCCGTCATCCTCTGGTTTAGCATGCCCACGAACTGATAATAGTTGATTCCAGCAGAATCATCCCCATACTTCTCCAGGATTACGGGATACTTTTCCTTCCACTCACGGCACTTGGAAAGCCATCCCTCTGCCCGCACGGGAGGGTGCTTTAAAAGCCCTTCCAGAAATGCCCCCGCATCGCTCTGGATCAGCCGATCCCATTGGATTGTCTTCTTTAAATGCTCCTGCCTATCAATGTCCACGATCACCACCCTGGCATCCCGGGCAAACAAATCATATTCATGGCCGACCACGGACACGGACAAGCGGCTTCCGATGGAAAGAATCAGGTCCGCATTCTGCATAGCAAAATTCCCCCCGCGGGTCCCCTTGGTCCCCACCCTGCCAATATTGCACGGATGACCGCCATGTAGCACGTCAATCCCCATAATGGGCGTGACCACCGGCAGCTGCCACTCCTCTGCCAGCCGTGCCAAAAGGTGGCATGCTCCCGCCAGGCGAATGCCGTGTCCCGCCACAATCACCGGACGCTCCGCCTGAACCAGCAAGTCTGCCACGCACTGGATTTCCTCCCGGGAAGCCGTGGGCCGCTCCTGGGGCGGCGCAAACCCCGCCAGTTCCTCGGGGGCGATATCAGCGCTCTGCACGTCCAGAGGAATGCTGAGCCACACCGGCCCGGGACGCCCGGAAGCAGCCTCAAAGACTGCCCTCTCCAGATAATAGCGGATTCGATCCGGCTCACAGACTTCCACTGCCATCTTGGTAATGCTGTCCACGATGGGGACAATATTGGCCTCCTGCACCCCAAACTGGCGCAAGCCCTCAATGCCTGCCCCTAGCACCGTCTGCCTGCTCTTGGCCTGCCCGGAGAGAAAGAGCACCGGAGTGGAATCCTGATAACAGTCCAGCACTCCCGTAATGGCATTGGTAGCACCCGGCCCGCAAGTAGTCAGAACCAGACCCATGCCATTCTTCTTCTTTGCGTATGCCTCCGCCGCCATGGCCGCTGCCTGCTCATGATGGGTGCACCAATACCTAATCTTTCTAGAGCATCCAAAGGAATTGACCATATGCATGCAGCCGCCCCCGGTGACCATAAACATATCTTCCAAGCCCTGCTTCTCAAAAAAATCCACGATATAATCAGATACTTTCATCGGCTTCACCCCCCGCCATCTCTGTTTCCATTGTCCGCCTTTCCATCAGGGATACCAGAACCAGCAGACACTGCAATAAGCCCTGCATAGATTCCGAAGTCATCTCTGCTCCATCCGCATATCTTTCCATATCCGTCAGCACGCCCTCCACCAAAACTCCCTCTGCCACGGAAAGCCGATTATTCAATTTCTGCCCCTTTCGCACGGATTGCATGATTTTGCCAAAAGGAACCTGTTCCCAGCCCAAACTTCCCTGCCGGAGCATCTCCACCATCTTAATGATAAAATCGGCCACGTCTCCCACCTTCCCTGCCAGCAGAGATACGTCATGGCTCTCGTCCACGCCGCAAACCACATCCCGCACAACGGCTGGCGGCACATCCGATACCCGTTCCCAGTCCACAAGGGCATCTTCCAGATTCTCCTCTGTCAGGATCCCGGAATCTCTCAGTTCCTTGATCCTGTCCACGCCCCCGAAAACAGACATATGGGAAGCCCCCTCCAAGATTACCTTGCCCTTATGCCCATCGTATATCTCGGGCAAGCCTTCATTCACTCTGACCCAATCTTCTTTCCAAACCTTAAATACCCTGCGCTCCCACTCTGACTTTCCATGCTGGTAGCTATATGAGACCGCCTCGTCTCCCAGCAAGACGCGAATCCTGCTTTTAGGTATCTGTGCGAGACGATAAAAAAGCCAGAAATATTGAATCCAATAGATATTGTAGTCGTAGACGCTCTCCCTCTCAAAATACTCTACCGTAAAATCTTCACCCAGCATGGAAGACCACCGAAAGATTACCGTCTGCAAGCTTGTAGCCGTCCATCCCCAGTCCCGGTAAAGTTCAACTGGATTGGCATCATAGGATTTCTTTGAATGAAAGCGGTCTGCGCATCTTGGAATCCCTCCTAGGAAAATCACGTCTAAGTCCCTCTCTGCGGACTCCATCACCGCATCCAGACTGCTCTCCCGAAAACGTACCCTGTCCTTTACCGGCCATAGATAGTCATATCGCTCGATCCACCCATATCCGGCAAATATCATCTCGACCTTTCTTTCCACTGAAATATCAGGATCCATCCGAACATAATGAAAATTAGAATATTGGGATAGATAGGGCTTGATGATCCGCTCCGTCTCCTCATTATCGCTGGAATCATAATAATACACGTCGATTGGATACTTCGAATACAGTCTCGGAGCCAATCTCATAACCCGCGAAATCATCTCAGGACGGTTTTTCGTCGGTATGCACATAGCGATCTTTTTCATATCTTCCTCCTTTCATAAATTACTCTTCAGAGAATTTATCCAACCTTCCTCTTTCACTCATTTCTCAGCCACTAGACTAGATACAGCAATATCATTGCAGTGCTGTCCTCATTCTCTAGCACTCTGGCCAGCTCATCGAGAATGGGGTCGCTGTGGGAGAGCGCCCGCTCAAGACCCATCACGAACATGCCGTACTCTCTCACAGTGACATCTCCCTTCTCCTCCCACACAGACAGTGCGCACAGCTGGATGATGCACCACATCACAATCCGAATGAAAAAGGTCTTGCCAAACCGATTCATATCCAGCCAATGGGGAATCCACTCCCGGAAAAGAGCATACACGAAATAATTCTCCATGGCCAAGGCATACCGCTCATCCCTCCAATGGCAAAATTCGTGCAGCTTATCTTTGAAACCATGCAAATCCCCGCCCCATCGAATAATATCTTCCTTCAATGCAATGCCATCCAAATCTACCAGCAAATACTCCAATGCCTCGCTGGATATAAGCAGCTGGGCAAGTTTCAGAATCTGAACCGCCTTCAGTTCTTCCCTCTTCATGATAGGTTCCACCGCACCCATCACGGCGGCAAAGTTCTTCTCATCCCACTGGGCCAGCCAGTCCTGCATCTCCTGCCGGCCAAGCTCCCCTTTCCCATGCATCTCTTTTATCGCCTGTATGGCAGAGAATAGGACATAGACCTTCCCGGCATTGCAGCCAGCATCGTATTCCTGAAACAAATCCATCAGAGAAGACCTAGCCAGGGAAAGCACATCATAAAGGCCCACGTCAATCTGTTCAGGCACTTCCTCCGTGCCATCATCAATTTCATCCAAGCAAAATCCAATCCTTTTATTGCGAAAAAGATATTCTGCCACAACGGGGCAGACAATTTCCACCGTGCACTCCAGCACGTCTCCAAATTCCTGTATCATCCTGGGAAATGTGGTGCATGTGCCCGAGAGATACTCCTCGCCGCATTCCTGCACAATCTTGCACCAGCCCTCCTCCGTGAGCATAACACATCTGCCATCGCACTGCCTCATGCAGCCATTTTCTTCATCCAGGGCTTCCAATATCTTTTCCCCGAAAGGATGGCTCTGAGCCAGTTCTTTATATTTCTCGATCTCTTCCTCCTTTAGCCCAATCTTCCACTTGCCGCAGCATGTCTTAGGACATTCCGCACCCACGCAGCGGAAATCCATCATCCAGTCCGTGTATAGATATTTTCTTTCCATCATTCACCATGCCTTTCTTCATGCTAGATTATGGAAACATTGGCACATCCCGCCCATCTCCCATATCCGTAATATAAGTTCCATACTTCCTTGCAATGGTTATGCTATCTGGAATGCTTGCCTCATCAATGCATTTTCCCAAAAAGCAATGCAAGTGATTGATTGCGAAAGGATAGCCTGCAAGGGCAGAAAATTCCACGCCCCCCGAGAATCTAGGATTGCATTCCATAAAATAATATGCGCCCTCCCTGTCCCTGATAAACTCAAAATTGACGCATCCAACGATATCTAATCTTTCTGCCATCTCCCGGCATTGCTCTTCAAGGTAACCGTCATAGAACATTTTTACGACAACGCCCAAGCCATTGCCCGTGCGAAGCAATTCCTCCCTTGCGTATACGACGCAGCGGTCATGATCCCTGTCGCGAAGCACGTCTGCCGTTATGACCTCCCCCTCTATCATGGGCTGAATCATATATTCATCACCCTTATCTTCCATAAATGCACAGATTTCCCTGGCAGAAGAGAATCGGTGAAGGCCCAGGCTGCTCCTGCCATTGGTTCTCTTGCAGATCAAGGGAAAATCCTTCCAGTCTGCCAGCTCTTCTCTCGCCACCTCCGGAATTACACGGCAGCACTCTCTCAGGTGTAATGCGGCCTTCCTTTTATCCCTGCACAGCGAGACCGTGCCCTCATCCTGCATGCACAGGCAAATCCCCAATCCGGAAAATCTTTTGCGGAACCTATTGAACGCATCCACTTCCACATCTGTCAGAGGGATGATATATCTCACATCTTCCCTGCCGCAGATATCTATGACCGCATCAATAAATTCCTCCCCCTTGTCCGCCCTAGGCACCTGATAAAACCCGTCCGCCCGGAAACTATCCACCAGCCATTCCTTGGGATAGATATCCGTGCCAACCACATAAAAGCCATATCTTTGCAATTCTTTGATCACAATGCCTGCCGCAGAGGAGCCAATCGCCGTCACCAATATTCTATTCTTACCCATATCTTTACTCCCTGCATCCGTATTCAGTCATCGCCATAAATCTTCTTGCCACCAGTTTTCTGGCTAATACGCATACAGCGTGAACCTGGTTGACATAGCCATATCAAACCTTAATGCAATCTGGTAGCCTATGTCCAAATCAAGAAGCCACTTGATCACATCAAAAAAGCTAGTGCCATTTTCAACCGAGATATTGACAATCAGCCTGGGCCGATCCCGCAAGATGCACTTTTCCCCTCCCTTTAATATATCTTCAAATAGGAAAGGAACAAATATCTTAATCAGACTGACAGAATCCTTTTCAAATAGTTCATCTAATGTCTTAACCTCTATCATCAGCTGGCTGCCGCCATCTCCCCGGGACACTAGGCTTGTCGATTGCCTGACTTCCCCATCCACATGCAGAAACATCTCTCCCGCCTCGCTGCCAAGGCCATAGGGATAAATAGAAATGCTCTCATAATTCCTGACGCATTCCCTGAGTCTTTCCACACTGTCCGGATCAGGCTCCACCGTATAAATATGGTCATATCTTCCGCCTGTCTTTTCCGCAAATAACTCTACCGTATCCCCGACCCATGCGCCGATATCCGCATACCGCTCCTCCTCTGTCAAATGCAATTCTTCAAAGTCGAACATATCCTTCACAAGAATGTCATCTTGGAGCAAGCATTCTGCATCTTTTGTATCATTTACCATGCAGTACGCATGAAGCGCTTTTCTTGACTGGTCATCCGCAAGCCGGCCTGCGATCTCATCATACAGTTCCCTGTGATTCCCAATCCATTCGCCAATGCCGGGAGAATGATACTGCAGATATGGAAAAGCAATCATATATACCTGATGCACAAAAGGCAGCCCTGACAGAACTCCTCTTCTTTCATAATGTCCATGCCCTATGACCACGTCAATCCTATCATGCAGTTTTCCCAGTTCCTCCAGCGTATAAATCTGCTCCCCCTCTCCAGCGGCCTCCCCATTGAAATGATCCACATCAACAAAAAAGCCTTCCACCCCGATGCCATTCTCTGTCAGTCTGTTTTTTACTTTTATACCCATCATCCCCGCACCCCAGATATAGATGGGATTATTTGATTTTCTAAGTTCTTGGTAGACATTCTCTTCTACATCATTTTTCATCATTATCCGTCGCCTTTCCACTAAAGATTATGCTTCCTGCTCCTGCCATTCCCTCACGCACCGAATGACCCTTTCGCACTCTTCCCTTGGGTTGACCTCCCCAGATCGAAATGCCTCCAAGGCTCGCCGGGACTGACTTTCATAAAACGCCTGGTCATGGCAGTATCTGGATACCATCTCCGGGTATTCCTCCAAACTGCCACAGATAAAGTCCTCCCCCGCCCACGCCACATCGCAGTCTCCCAGAATGAGGACAGGCACGCCAGCAGCCAAGGCGCACACTGCCCCGCCGCTGCCGCCCTGCCTGACAGGATTCAGAAACAGGCGGGTACCACCCAGCACATTATACAAGTCCTCGCAAAAGCCAAGGCAAACCACTCTTCCCTGAAATATCCCGCCAGACCAGTCCCTGTCACTCTTGCCAATCAATAGGAAATAAACCTTCGGCTCCCGCTCCAGAATCCTTTTCATAATATCCGCAAACTCTCTGTTAATCTCCGTGTCAAGTCGATTGCCCACAATAGCCACGGCAAAGCCATCCTCCGGAATCCCGAAATCCTCATTTCCATATTCCCTTCCCGAGTCCCGGAACTCTGAAAGTATCTGGATATCCACAAACCGCTGCCCCCGCCTTTCCATATAATCCCTCATAATGCCTGCGCGCTCCCGGTCATTCTGCATATAGCTGACCAGTATGGGCGCCTCGGAGATAATATATCCATCAGTACAGGGCATGGAAACCAGCGGCACCGCCTGTGCTAGGAAATCAGACAGCACGGACTGTCCCCCGATATGCCACACGAACTCCGGCTTCAGTTCCCTGATTTTCTCCAGCGCGTTCTTGATGGAGGCCAAGTCATTCTCCCGGACTACCTGCTGGAATCCCTGAACCTCCACGCCCTGATAATCTATGGCAAACTCTCCGTCAAGCCTGGGGGAATAGCGTGTCCTGTATGGCAGAACCCAGTAGTTCTCCATATTGTACTGATTCACGCTCAGATAATCCACCAGCAGGACTACCTCATATCCCAAATCTTCCTTCAGGGTCTTGTAGATATCCAGAAGAATCCGGGAGGGCGCATGGCCATCTATCAGAGTATCCGACTCCAGAACAATCAATCCTTGATTCCGCTCTTCACAGGGTATCCACTCCACTGGAAGGGAGAGCTCCCTCTCCAGCCTCCCAAGCAGATGGCGATGCAGTCTCCTGGCACCACAGTATTCCGCTGCAGGAAATCCGCTAAAGAATCGGTTGATCACCGTCTGGGTCAGAATCCGCAGGGCCGCATCCAAGGGAAGCCCCTCAGAATACAGCAATTCCCCGATCCTGTTCAATGTCTCCTCCCGCTTGTCCACCAGAAACAGGGCAGACAGAACCAAGATATGTAATTGGACATCATCTCCCAATTCCTCATCCAGCATAGAATAAATAGACGCACCTCTGTCCTGGAGGGCGTAATAATCCCCCGCAAAAGCCATCAGGGCATCCTTGACTTCGGGGGAATTTTCATTCTCGCGCACAAGATTATAGAAATCCACAAAGTCAAACAAAAGATGTTCCATCTCTTCCCGCATCCCTGTGCTCCTTTCCTCTCTGGTCCATCAGAACGCCGACAATCCTTTCCACATCCCCCAATTCCAATTCACCATAAAGGGGCAGCACTAGTATCCTGTCTGATGCATAACGAGCATTGGGCAATTCCACATCATAGTATTTATTGCGAAAGCATGCCTGGTCTGATGCCAGCGGATAGAAATACTTGCGTCCATGAATCCCTTCTTCACCCAGGGCATCGTACACCTGATCTCTCGTACATCCAAACTCCTCTTCTACTAAAATAGGAAAATATGCATAATTCCTGGTGGCATCCTCCCTGCCCCGCACCATCCGAATGCCCGGGCAATCTGCCAGCAGTTCCTGGTACTTCTCCACAACCTTTTTCCTCTTCTCCCTCTCTTCCCTGATGTGGGCCAGATTGCACAGCCCCATGGCGGCACAGAACTCATTCATCTTCGCATTGGCTCCCACCTCAGCCACCACTTCCTCGGAGCGGATGCCAAAATTTTTCAGATTATAAAGAGTGCGGTACAGGTCAGGGTTGTGAAAGCCCACCGCCCCGCCCTCTATACTGTGAAAAACCTTGGTAGCATGAAAACTAAATATAGAGGCATCTCCAAAAGTGCCGATGCCCCTCCCCTGATGAGTCACGCCAAAGGCATGGGCCGCATCGTAAATCACTGGCAGATTATATTTGTCTGCCAGCTGCTGAATGCGTTCTACCCCGCACACATTCCCGTACACGTGTACCGGAAGAATCGCCACGGTCCTTTCCGTCACCAGTGCCTCAAGCTTTTCCTCATCCATGGTCAAGTCAGACATCTTAATATCGCAGAATACTGGCTCCAGCCCATTTCGCAGAATGGCATGGACGGTGGAAACAAAAGTGAAGGGGGTTGTAATGACTTCCCCTCCCATCGGGAATTTGAAGGCAGACAAGGCCAATTCCAAGGCCATATGCCCATTCACCATCAGAGACAGCCCGTCCACGTTCAAGTATTCTCGCAGCCTCTCCTCAAATTCCTGATGCAGATCCCCCATATTCGTCAGCCACCGGGACTCCCAAAGAGGTCTGATCTTTTCTATGTATTCTTCCATGGGAGGCAGGGAGGCTCGTGTTACGAAGATTTTCTCCTTCATATGCGCCTCCCTAAAAATTCTGGATAGTTCCAAAAATGCAGTTTCATTTTCCTGCTCCTTCCTCCGGCCACTCACTCTACATATGCTTCAAAGCCTCTTGCAGCTCCTCCACGCTGAGCCACTGGGTATTATTGCCCGAATTATATTCAAATCCGTCTTCCACCGGCTTGCCCCCAGGCATGACATTCTTATCCGATGCCCAAGAGTAATTGGGGTACACGATGTAGTGCTTGTCATACTCATAGGTGGTGCGGGAGTCATCCTTCGTCACCATCACCTCATGGAGCTTCTCCCCCTCCCGGATGCCAATCTCGCTGATGGCGCAGTCCGGCAGCATAGCCTTTGCCAGGTCGCCGATATGGAAGGATGGAATCTTGGAAATATACGTCTCCCCTCCCTTGGACTCCTCCATGGCCTTAAACACCAACTCCACGCCCTGGCGCAAAGTAATCCAGAACCGGGTCATGCGAAGGTCCGTCACGCCAAGCTCCTTCCCTCCATTGTCAATGATATTCTGCCAGATGGGAATGACAGAGCCACGGCTTCCCGCCACATTTCCATACCTCACCACGGAAAACACCGTACCCTTTGCACCACTGTACGCATTTGCCGCAATAAAAAGCTTGTCGGACACCAACTTGGTGCCTCCGTACAGATTGATGGGATTCACCGCCTTGTCCGTAGACAGGGCAACCACTTTCTTCACCCCCTTATCCAGAGCGGCATCAATTACATTCTGGGCTCCGTGGATGTTCGTCTTAATCGCCTCCATGGGATTGTACTCGCAAGTGGGCACCTGCTTCATCGCCGCCGCATGGATCACGTAATCCACCCCCTCGAAAGCCCTGTACAGCCTGTCCCGGTCTCTCACGTCCCCGATAAAAAAGCGAACCTTGCTCATATCTACCTTATTCTGATATTCGCTCTGCATCACGCTCTGCTTGAACTCATCTCTGGAATAAATAATCACCTTCTTTGGAGTATACCTCTCAAAAATCATTTCCAGGAACTTCTTGCCGAAAGAGCCCGTCCCTCCCGTAATCAGAATCGTCTTGCCATTTAACATAATCTGCCTCCTTGGATACTAGGGTAATTCATTGATTCTACCCAAATTTTTATATATTTCGTCATATAAACTTATTTGCATTATAACACAGACTATGCTATTCTGTACAAATATAATTCAAAAAACTTTGTGAATTATTACCAATATATCTATTCCATCCCACAAGGAGGCATCCATGAAAATTCTCGTTCCCCGCTGGCATTGCTACCATTTAGATGAGGTTATCCATGTGCTGAAAAAAGCCGGACATGCTGTCCTATCATGGGAAACCTCCCCCAGAAACTACCATTATGACCCGGTCTTCCGAAGGAAATTCGCATCCACAGTGGCTGAGCGGGAGATTGCTTGCGTCTTTTCCCTCCAATATTATCCTATCCTCTCCAATCTCTGTGAAAGTCTTCACCTGCCCTATATCTCTTGGTGCTGCAACACTTCTGCAGACCAGATGCTGTTAACCAAAAGCATCTGCAACCCCTGCAATATCATCTTTCACGGAGATAGCCACTGGGTGGCGAAATTGCAGCGGATAGGCGCAAAGAAGGTAGCATATCTGCCCTGGGCCGCTGGAACGCCGATATCTTTCAGAACGGCCTCATCCGGCACAGACAAGACGGCCTCCCTTGCGCAGACCCGAATAAATGCAGATTCCGGCACAGAGATAGACATTTCCCTCATAGACACTGCTGACCGAGAAGCCTGGGACCGTTATCTGGTTCTGATGGCAAGAATCCACCGACGGGCCAAGGGATTCCTGGACGGGCTAATGCAGGCCCAGCAGGCAATATATGGCTTTCCCTTCCTAGAGTACGCATTGAATGACGCAGTTCTAGATGCCATGGAGGCGGTGCTTCCCCTCCCAGGCCCCCGGGACAGCATCGCTCCCAGAGAAGGGCTTTACGCCCGTCAGATACTCTATCCCGCCATCACCCGCCGGGAGGTGGATGCCGCGCTGGAACTTTTGTCGAGAACATCCGAGGGGACGAAGATACGCCGCATCGGGTGCGCCGAAGAGCTCCCGCCCGCCAAAATCTATCTTCTCCCCGCTCCCAGGGATATTCAGAACGGCATCCCCGCCCAGGCAATGGAAATCATGGGCAGCGGGGGATTCCTGCTCACCAGTTTCCAGAGCGACTACCTCCGATTCTTTGAACCCGGAAAAGACTATGTATACTATGAATCTCCAGAGGACATGGCGGATAAGGCAAGATATTATCTGGCACACCAGGAGGAACGTCAGGAAATCGCCCGCCACGGCCAAAGAACCGTCATGGCAGGACACACCTTGGCAATGCGCATCCGGGAGATGCTTTCCATTCTCGACATATAACCGCTGCGCCAAGAAGATTCATGCAACCTCCCAGTATCTTTAGCAAGCAAAGGAGCACAGACGAATTATGAAATTACTTTTTTTCAAATCCAATATCTTCATGCAGGAAGACTGGCTGGAGACGCTGCAGCGGGCCGGTTACGACGTTGACCCCATCACATACGTGTTCACGGATTATATGGAAGATGGATTTTTTGCGAAAAAATTCAGAAGGCGGCTTCAGAAGATTTCCTATGACGCCGTGCTATCCTTTAATTTCTACCCCGTCATATCCGATATCTGCCAGGAGTTTCACGTAACCTACATCTCCTGGATTTACGACAGCCCCATTCCCCATTTCCATCGGTATGACACTCCCTGCAACCATGTGTACCACTTCGACAGAATCGAGGTGGAAGAGCTGCAGTCCCAGGGATGCGCCCAGGTAAGCCATCTGCCCCTGGCGGTGAACACGGAGCGTCTGGACCGTCAGCTAGGCATCCTGAATGAGATGCCGGAATACCGCCACGACATCTCCTTTGTGGGGAACCTGTACACAGACCGCTCCATCCAGTCCCGCAATTTCGTTTCCTCAGAATATATCCAGGGCATCCTCCAGGGATATGCCGCCGCCCAGACCCAGTTCTTCCACCAGGATATCGCTATGGAATTGCTGGAAAACTCCCCCTACATCAATACTCATGCCTTTTCCCAGGATTTCCCTGTGGAATCCCTGGCCCGGGCCATCCAAGAGGAAGCCACCCACCAGGAGCGAATCCATCTGCTATGGAGGCTGTCCCAGCACTTCCCGGTGGACTTGTACACCTCGGAACATGTGGCAGATGCCGGGAATCTCCGAGTGCATCCCGCCATCGGCTACTACACGGAAATGCCCCATGTATTCCGGCACAGCCGCATCAATCTGAATATCAACTACCGCACCATCCGCTCCGGCATGTCCGCCAGGCTGCTGGATGTCATGGGCTGCGGGGGATTCCTGCTCACCACGCCCCAGCCGGAACTGTTCGACTACTTTCAGCCACACAGGGACTTCGTGGCCTATTCTTCCCTGGAGGAACTGGAAGACAAATGCAGCTATTACCTGAGCCATGAGGAAGAGAGGCATCAGATAGCCAAGAACGGCTATGAGAAAATAAAAAAAGCCCATACTTATGAAATGCGCTTTCCTGCACTATTTTCCGCACTCCATAAGCATGGCTCATTTACATCGGTTTAAGATTTCCTCTGCAAAGAGAATCAATTTCTCCATGCCGCCAGCCACGCCTTCCGCCAAGTTTCCCCCATCCTCTCCCTCTTCCCGGGGCCATGCCATGTACTCTATCCCATCCAGATGGGGATAATGCTCCTCGATATAAGCCACGCCCTCCTCCTGGGAGTTCAGGATGGAGATATACCAGGAATTGATGCCCGCAAGCTGCTGCCCAAACTGGCTGGGATGCCCGGTCAGATAGGTAAATACATTGTACTGGATATTATCCACCCACAGTCCGTCCATCTTAAGGGTCAGGCCGAACCCATCCCCATCGATAGAGAATACGAAACGCTTCCTGCCCGGAGGCTGGGCGGCGAAATATCGGTCAATCTCCCCCAGCCTTTCAAAAGCCCCCTCCGACGCGATATCCAGCTGCAGAGTTTCCACGCCCAATTTCCGAAACGCCTCCTGCAGCCGCCCCAGCATCTTTTCCTTCTTTCCGTCCTCCGACGGCATCCACAGAAATAATCCCACGCCAATCATCAACTCGCCTCCCCTCAGTCCTCTTTCCCAGCCAAGATGGCCGCCACCAGCCCTTCCGGATCCCCATCATTCAGCCTCATAATCTGAATATCCTCCTCTGGGATTTTCTGGCAGATGAAAGAATTATCCTCATAGGCTCCCCGAACCGTCTTCTCCTTCAATGCCCGTATCTGATCCAGGCATCCCACCACCTCTTCCCGATTCTTTTCACCGCACATGGTCAGGCATTTCAATACGCCATAACTGTACAGCTGGACAATGAGATATTCCACGGCCATCTGTATTCCTTTATAGTGAGGCAATTCACACACCGACCGGTAATTCGCCTCCATGGCTCCCACCACATTCTCGTAATACCGCTTCCAGTCCCTCTCCCTGGAGGCAGAATAATCTGTAAAGACATATTTGTAAAAAATCTCCTTCACATTGGCCACATTCTCCGCCATGGCAAAGGTCTTGGTAATAAACTCAGAATCCTCCAAAGCCACCTTCTCCCGGAACTTGAGCTGGCATTTCTCCAGAAAATCCCGCCGATAGACCTTCGACACCATATATCCCCCAGAGACAATAAGCTGGGATCGCTTTTCATCATCCTGCGCTCCCGCCAGCTCGTCACTGACGTGGAGCATGGCATAATCCAGCTTCTCATTGTAGTACCCGGAATCCACAATATCCGCCCCGGTCTCAAACGCCCGCCCATACAATTTCTCAAACATCTGAGGCACGATCTCGTCATCCGCATCCACGAAGCCGATATACTCCCCCGATGCCCGGGAAAGCCCCAGATTCCTAGCACCGCCAGGCCCGGAATTTCTCTCTGTCCTCAAGAGAACCACCTGCCCCGGATGCTTCTCCTGAAATGCTCTGGCAATCTCATAACTGCCATCACTGGAGCAGTCGTCTATCAGCACATATTCCATATCCTGCAATGTCTGTGCCGCCAAGCCCTCCAAACTGCGGGAAAGATACTCTCCCGCATTGTAGATGGGCATAATGACGGAAACCGTCTTCATCCATCTCCCTCCTTCCTCGCCTTGCATGGCAAACCTCATTCACAAGCCAAACCTCTCATAAACCAGCCCCATTCATACGAAGCGGCGCATCATCTGGCCAGCCTGGTCAATTCCAGTTCTTCCGAGAGGAGGTAGCGGTATTTCCGAGAGGCAAACTCCCGGCCCTCCCACATCCTCTCCCGGCCCTCCTGGTCCAGAGGCTCCTCCCTAGTCATATCGTCAATGGAAGAGACGAAATAAAATAATCTCAAAAAATCACTGCCCATGCCATGCTGGGTATTATTAAAAATCTTTTCATCCACATCACCCTCCCTAATCACATAGAGCCGGAGATTGTCTACCCCATCCCCGAACCTCACTTTCTCCTCCAGGGGTACCAGGCCGTCATCCTCCCCATGGAAGGACAGAATCCTGGCATGGTTCTGGAACTGGGAATACAGCCTTCTCAGATTATACACTTCCAGATCATCAATCCACTGTCGTCCCTGATATCCCAAAAACACATAGAGTTTCTTGCTCTGGCCTGTGGAACTGTCGCTCCACAGGCCGCTGCAAATCCTAGGGCGGTACAGATACACCGGATACACCCAGCCAGAATTATCCAGTATTCCAGAAAAGAGATGAGGGCGCAGGGCATTGCAAAGCAGCGCCAAATAGGCCCCATGGGAATATCCATATGCCATAATCCGATTCACGTTATAATCGGCCCCCCGGCAGGCGAGCATTTCCATCACGCCCTTTAGCGCCCTCAGATTGTCCAGAGCCTGGAAAATCCCCAGTTCGCAGAAATCATCCTGGGATTCCTCCTGCTGCAAGCGCTCCGTCAGAGCCTCCTCCGGCAAAGGCTCTCCCCCCCTCTGCATATCCCCCAGCTCCTTTGCAAGCCTCTTCATAATCTCATGAACTTCCTTCATCGTCTGGGAACCCATAAACTGGTAGCCAAAATAATCGCACTGCACCACCACCAGATTCTCCCTGTCGGAAAACTCCATCCGCATCTTCTTATACACATTGGCGCTAGTATCCCCCTCAAAGCCAGATATCAAAAGAAGGATTCCCGTATCGATACTCACCCCCTCCTCCGGCTCCGTGTAAAACACCTGCACATCCCTCTCCCGGCTGCTGCCAAAATACGGCTGCCCGGCTATCGTCAGCGAATACTCTGTTGCCATGCCCTATCTCCTACCTCTCATCTTGCTAATGATTTCTTCTCCCACTCCCGCCAAAACAATTTGCATCTTGCTCCTCCTTTTCATCCCATCCCTTTGCAAAAAGCCCCAAAGCCTTTTTTCCTGCTTCGCCAGAAAGATATCCCGCCATTCCTTCCCCAGGCTACTTCACCAGAAAGATATCCTGCTGGAACAGCCTGGGAGCATCCCGGTACTGCCAGATCTCCTCTATGGGCCGCAGCTTCTCCTCCCCCGCCAGCGCCTCCTCGATAAACACATAGTTCCGATAGATTCCAGACAGGGTATCCATCAGCATGTCATAGAAGCCCGCCTCATTCCAGAGATAAGGGTTGAACTCCATCAGCACGGGGATATCTTCACTTTTCAGCGTATTTTCCGCTCCCTTTAGCACCGCAGGCTCAAAGCCCTCCGTGTCAATCCACAGATACTTGATCTCATCTGGCGCGATTCCCTTTTCTGACAGATAGCCATCCAGGGATACCATCCGAATCTCTTCTGACTCCTGCCCGCTGGCGAATACCACGCTATTCCCCCCAGGGTTCTGCGGGTTAATATAAATCGTCTTCTGCCCGGATTCCTGGGACAGCCCATAATTTTCAGCCACTGCGGAATCCTCCAGCCCATTCAGCAAGATATTGGCTCGCAAAAGCCTATAATTTCTCTGCTCCGGCTCAAATGCCAGGATATCCACATTCCTATCGACCTTCTTCTTAAAATAGATGCAGGTGGTTCCAATATTGGCTCCGATATCGATAAAATACCCACCCTCTGCATCTGCGGGGTAATGTTTCTGTGCCAGTCGGTAAAATGCCTGCATCTCCTCCCTAGCCCAGTTCTCTCCATACATAGCCATGCTATCCAGAATCACCCTGTCACTGCTGCCTGCAATATAGGAAATCCCCTCCGCGGTGCAAGCCACATACTCCTTATTCCTCTTCTCATTCCACACTTCCATGCGCTTTCTCGTATCGCCTTTCAGCAGATAGAATCCCAAGTCATTGCGGGCCACCCATTCTTCCAGTTCCGCCGCATAGATTACCTGCTCCCTGGCAATCCCAAGCTGGGCAAATATGCCGTCAAATTTCCTCTTAAGCTCCTCCTGCTTCGGCGGTATGAAGCAGAACAGATAATCCCAATCTATGGACATGGTGTCCCGCAGCATGTCATCGATGCCAGTCAGATATCCCTCCACAGAAATCCTGCTGCCATCCACATTCTCATCCAGCCATTGCAGGGCCTCCCCCTGGAAATCCCATATAAGAACCTTAAGTTTCGTGCATATTCTACTCATTGCAAATCCCCCATTCTGCTAGGCCCTGACTTTCAGCCGGTACTGATATATCCTCAATTCCTCCTCCGGTATCTGGGCATCCATCTCGCACAATTTTCTGAGATACCCTTCCTCCTTGCGGGAAAGTTCCACCGTATTGCCTCCCATTCTCTCTATGGCATAGCCACAGCGTCCCATCATCTCCACCAATTCCGTCCTGGTAAAGAATTTCAGGTGCGTCCTATCCAGTATTCCCTCATCCCGGTAAGTAAACCTGCCATGCAGCAGCGGCTCCAGCACGGAAATATGCATGATATTCGGCACGCTGATTACAAGACATCCCCCCGGATTCAGCCAGTCTTTCAGTTCCCTGAGAATATCCTCCGGATCTCGGAGATGCTCCAGCACATCCCCCAGAACAATGTAATCATACCGTCTGCCAAAAGGATTGCGCTTTTCTTGTATATCTCCCTGCACGATATCCAGATAATGGGATGCCATGTCTGCCACGGCCCGATCCAGCTCGATCCCATACAATCCTGCACCGGGATAGCGGTTGCCAATCTCCAGGAGGGTGGCGCCGGACGCGCAGCCAATCTCCAGCACGGAAAACGCCCTGCCCCTTTCCTCCTCGATATATCCCAGCAAATCATGCCGCACATGGGAGAAGTACCCCCACCTGATCTTCCACTTCTCCTCAAATATCTGCTTATTCTTTCGCAAGATGCTTTGGTATTCCTCGCTCTTTGCCCGGTCCAGGGCACGGAAAGAAGCACTGCCAAAATGAAAGATAAAGCTGTCCCGGCAAAAAACCAAATCCAGCCCCTGCTCCAGCAGCTTCATGCTGATATCATCGTCCTCATAGTTGCCAACGCCGAAGCGTTCATCAAATCCCTGCACCATCTCCCACACTGGACGGCGAAATATCATGGCAAACCCCACCAGGCGCAGCCGCCTTTCGTGCCTATCAGGAGCATAGGCATTATTTCTCCCCGCATACCGGGCATACTCCTCAATGGAATCAAATTTCTCCTCGATTCTCTGCCGATTGCCCACCTCGTTGGAGCAAGCCCCCACGGCCCCGACTTTATCCGTCTCGTACAACGCCATCCGAAGGTTGTAGACGCTATTTTCCATCACGATGGTGTCATTGTTCAAAAGAAAGATATCATTCCCCTCCGCAGCCAATTCCGCTCCCTGGTTACAGGCTGCGGGAAACCCCCGATTATCATCGTTCAGCAGAGCGCGGATATCCTCCTGCTCCTCCAGCCATTCCCTGGTTCCATCCGTAGACAGATTGTCCACCACAACGATCTCATAACTCCCGCGGGGATGGTTGTGGCGGACGGACTCCACGCACAGCTGGGTCATCTCCAGCTGGTTGTAGGTGACCAGTACGAAAGACACCTTCTTAGGCATCTCCGGCAGAGATGCCAGAAACGCCCCATAGCATTCCTCCATCATGCCGTAATCCTCGTCGCTTGCATAAAACAAGGCATTCTCGTAAGACAGTGCCGCCTGCTGTACCGCCCCCAGCATCTCCTTGCACTGGGCCAGCATAAAGTACAACTCATAATTCCGCCGGTCTGCCTGAATGCCCTGATAGATTACCTCCAAGGCCCCCTCCCAGTCCTGCCTCTCCATCAGCTGGCTCGCCGCCAATATCTTTTCCCTTGCATCCATTTTCAGCAATTCCTTATCTTCCTGATACATATCTTTCCCCATTTCTGCACATCGCCCAGTAAGATTCTATCTCCCCTGCCCCCGGCACTTACCGCAATGCCAACTCAAACATCATTTTCAGCCTCATAGAATACTGATGCCTTTCCTCGATAGCCCTCCGCCCTCTGGCGGCAATCTTCCTCCGCTCCTCCTCATGGGCCAGATAATAGGCAATCTTTTCCAACAAGTCTCTCTGGCTCTCGTACACCACCAGTTCCTCGCCAATCTCAAAATACTCTGCCAATTCCGGCTGGTAGTTTGACAGCAGAAATCCTCCTGCCCCCATAATATCATACACCCTCTGGGGAATACCGGAGGAAATAGGACGGTTGGTCATATTCAGGTTAATCCTGCTGCACTGGAAAATCTTGGGCATCATAGTCTCGGAATCCGCAATGCCCCTGTTACGGATCTTCGGTATCCCGGACAGGTCGCTGGCCGTATAGATATCCATGTCAAAATGCTCGGAGATATTCCTCAGCGTCACGATCCGCTCCTGCTCCGTGCACTTCTCGCCAATATACCTGTCAGAAATCAATCCCCGCACATCCTCCACATAATCCTCCGGCAGAGTTCCCCAGTCCGCATACTTCTGAAACTCCCGGCAGAACTCCTCCGTCAGGGAATCAGCAATTAAATTATAGCCATGTACATTCATCTGGGCCCGGACGATGCCGTCCACAAATCCCCTCAGATAGTCTGGCAGATGTACGATGCCATTATACAGGCATTTCTCCGAATAGGTGGAGCCCACGAAGGAAATATCGCACGCATATTTCTGCCGCTCCTCCTCTGTCGCTTCCACAGATTCCAATAAATAGGAATCGCACCCCAGAGGCATATAGAATATCCGATCAGGATTCACAGGATGAAACTTCTCATACTGCAGCCTGTCAAACAGAAACACTCTGTTGCACCCATTCCCCAAATCCTTGGAATACAGCTGGAGGCTGGGATGGTCCACCGTCCAGCACACATACGCCTTATGATACAGATTGCACACCTTGGAGATCACAGGCACGAAATTCACGCTGAACACGCAATCATAATTCTCCCTGTCCAATCTTGCCCCAATCTCCTTCATATAATCCGTATCATAATCCGTATGCCTCAATTCCCTGGTAATATAGCCAATCTCCATCCCCAATTCCAACAGGGCCCGGTCCATCCCAGACTCGCAGATACTTCCCCACTTGCAAAATAAAATCCTCATGCCAACGCTCCTAACTCGTTCCCTCCGCATCACCAGCCGCAAAACATTCTCTCGCCCTCCTGTCACGCCCTTGGCAGGGCGGCATATTTCCTCATAAAGTCCCGGAACTGCTCCTCGCTAAAGTGGCAGGACAGCACTTTCAGAAGCAAATCCCACACCCCGTTCCCGGAGTCCATCAGTTCCCTGTTCTCCCGATAGTTTGGGAAAAGTTCAAAAATCTCCCGCTCCATCCTCTGGAACATCTCATAGGGCGGAGCATCAAACCGGGTAGCCATCATATACATCGTATTGAAATAATACATCTCAAAGAAACTGCGTTCAATCTCCTTGGAAAATCTCTTCGCCAGCCCCAGCTCCCGAAGTTTTTCCAACTTCATCACCTCGATATCCAGACGGTCGAACAACCTGTCATTGTTCCTCTGCAGGGTGGTGGATGTTTGATTCTCCCGATAGTGGTACAGGCAGCGCTGCACCTTGTAAATGCTCCTGCAGTACAGGGCCGCCATCATGCCAAAGTAATTGTCCTCATAGCACAGCCCCTCCGGGAAGAAAATACCATTTTCCACAAGAAAATCCCGGCGGTAGATCTTGCTCCAGATGCCCCCCTCCAGCATCTCCGGCCAGTCTCCCCCCTGTATGGCGGAACGCTCCCGCCGAATCAGGGAATCCTCCCTCTCCGTAGGCTCCGGCACCTGTCGGCCATCTTCCTTATTCCGAAAGGCATGGCAGGAAACAATCTCGCAGCCATGCTCCCTCCCCCTCTCCAGAAGGACTTCATACATGTCCGGCTCCACCCAGTCGTCCGAGTCCACAAAGCCAATATATTCCCCGGTGGCATATTGCATCCCGATATTCCTAGCCGTGCCCTGCCTCCCATTCTCCGCGCACTCCACCACCAGGATCTGCTCCGGATACTCCCGCTCCCACGCCCTCAAATGTTCCAGCGTGGCATCCTGGGAGGCATCGTCCACCAGGATCAATTCCATCCGTTCCAATCCCAATGTCTGGGACACCAGAGACTCCAGGCAAGCATCCAGATACTCTTCCACATTATAGCAGGGTACGATCACACTAATTTCCTTCAAAGCCATAAACCGCCTTTCTGTCAGCACGCTTAAATAAATCAAGCTCGCATGGTACTAATTTAAGGACTAGGCAGCAGCAAATAAATAATCTTAAACCAGGTCAATTCCACCTCTGTCAAATCGCCCTCCATCACATCCAGCCAGCACACCTTCCGCACCTTCTCCGGCACTTTTTCCAGAATCTGGATATTTTCCTGATCTCCCTTGTCCCGATAATACTGGTATATCGTTGGATAATAGCACCAGGCAGCACTCTCGTACTCATCCAAGCCAGAATGAAAATACGGATTATGCCAGTATGTTGGAAATTCTCTTCCAACGTTGTGGCACATATCCTTATAAATTCCGTAGGGAACATCATTCAAATGCCAGAAAAAGGCATGCATCGTATTGATAAAATACATCTGGATAAACATCATCTCGATCTCATCCCGATACTCCCCAAAAAATCCCCGCCTTTTAAATTCATCCAATTTCAGCAGTTCCACCTTCAGCCTGTCAAAATACGTGCTTCCATCCTGACGGATGCTAATCGACTGATCATTCACAAACCAGTGGTAGAAATACTCCCCCATAACCAGAACCTTCTTGGCATAGAAGCGAGTCAATGCGCCAAAAAAATTATCATCATAAGTCACATCCGCCGGATAATAGATGCCGTGCTCCTCCAGAAAATCCCGGCGGTAGATGCTGCACCAATAGCCCCCTAACTTTCCCTCCATGAGAAACTTCTTCCTGCTTGCGCTGTCCTGGATTTCCCAAAGCACTTCTTTCTCCCCAGTATACGTTCGCTCTGCCACCGGTCTCCGATATTCCCGATCTCTAGTGCTGTGCCCTCCGGCAATATCGCATCCAAATTCCTCCGCCTTCTCCACCAGCACCCGGTACATCTCCAGGGAAAGCCAGTCATCCTGGTCCGCAAAGGCGATAAACTTTCCCCTGGCATAATCCATCCCCAAAGTGCGGGCAAATCCCGGCCTTCTATTTTCTTCATAATAGATTACCAGAATATTTTCCGGGTACCTTTCCTCCCAGGAAGACAGAATCTCCTTCGTCTCCTGGCTCTGGTCCCCATCAGACACCAGAATGACTTCTATCTTCTCCATGCCGATGGTCTGCCTCGCCACCGAATCCATCAATCGGTCGATATATTCCCGCTTCGGATGATATATCGGAATGATCACGCTAACCTTCGGTTCCATTTCCCAGCCCTCCCCATTCTACTCTATGCATTCGGCCCCGCCTCTCTCGCGCCGTCGTCTTTCCATCTGCCCGACCCGCGCTCATTTCTTCTCCGCCAGAATCTGATACTGGAATGCCCGGAACATAAACTCCTCTGCGCTCTCCGACATATTCACCAGCTGCTGCACGAAACCCTGCACCTCTTGAGGAATCCCCCCATGGTCTACGAAATCCACTTTCAGAACCTCATAGCCCGCCCCCGCAAACATGGATATCATCTCGTAATAGGTAAAGAAATGGATATGCGTCCTGTCCAGAAGCCCAAAATCCCCATAGGGAAAATAGCCGTCAATCAGCACCCGCATCACTGACCAGTGCATGAGATTGGGAACGCTGGCAATCACCCTTCCCCCCTCAGACAACAGGCTCCTGCAATATTCCAGCGCACCCTTGGGATCCCGAAGATGTTCCAGCACATCCCCAAAAATAATATAGTCAAAGGTAACATCGCCAAAGTCCACATCCTGCTCCTCGATATTCCCAGCCTTGACATTTCCATAGGCCGCCGCCAATTCCGCCGCACGAGGATTGATCTCTAAGCCGTACAATTCCGCCTGGGGATAAAGGTTCCCAATCCCCATCAGGTTTGCGCCGGTAGAGCACCCCACCTCCAGCACTCGAAAACTTTCACCCTTATCCTCGGGCAAAAAGGGGAACAAATCCGTATTGGGCTGCCGAAGCATATACCCTACCTGCCATTTGCCTATTAAATGCTGGTAATCTCTCTCCTGTCCCCTCTCTACCCCGCATTGGAAGGAATCCTCGGCACACTCTTCCGCAAGGGCATTGCTTACGCTATAAAAGCCATACCCCCCTCTCGTACCCTGAGCCAAGACATCCAGCAAAAGGTTGTAGGGATACAGATACTCCTCATCCCATTCCACGCACTGCAAGAAATCTCTGGACAAAAGCACCGCCCGATATCCCAGATCCGCAATCCTCTTCGCATCCCCCCGCCTCTGCTTCGCAGCATAGTCAGACAAATCCTTAAAATATTTCCTGCCAGCTATCACATCCTCCGTCACCAGCTGGGGTATGACGCCACCCGCCTTCTCCTGCTCATAGAGAACTTGCCGCATCCGTTCCAGGCAGAATGGCAGACACCTGATTTCGGCACTCAGCAGCAACACGTCACAGTCAGCATCTCTCTTCATGGCATCAACCAATACAGAGGAAAAAGCCTGTCCCTCTCCCCCATACTCGCCAACGCAGATCTGCTGTTCCCTGCACCATTCCGCCGTCTCCAAATCCTCCTGACGCGCCAGCACCTGGCATTCTATCTCCCGATCATATTCCCTGATGCTGCCAACCGCATTTTCCAGCTGACCCACATTGCCATTGGATATGATTTTCACCGCAATAGGTCTCATGGTCTCTTCCTCCTCCATATCGTTCAAAATCTCCCTGGCACGGCATGCCCACAGATGATTCTTCCTTCCATTCTCATATCCCCCCAGGGCAATCTGCTCGCCAGATCCATCTTCCCCAAGGATTTCCCCAAGAATGCCTGGCAATTTCTCCAGCTGATCCAAATCATACATAACAATGCCCCTCTGATCCTCCAGTCCCTGGAAATATGCGCTGCGGTCAGTCAGGGCAACCGCGCCGCAACATAGGGCATTGAACACCCTCTCGTGGGAGCCTGCCTTAAACCAAGGCATCACATTCAGGGAAACTTTGGAGCGGGCAGTCACCTCTATGGCCTCCCGATAATCGCAGGGAGGATGAACCCGCAAAAGTTCCCTCCCAGGGCAGGAAAATTCTTCCCAGCCATCTCCGTAGACATCCACTGGAATGCCAGCCTCCAGTATAGCCTGCAGCACCCGTTCCCGATAATGGCTGCGGATAAAGCCGTCCGCATCCCGCAAGGCCGCCAAGTCGTTGGCCACATCCTCCTGGGCCTCCTCAAGCCCATACACTTCTACCATATGGGAGAATGCCTCTTCCATCGTCCACCGGGAATGACTCGCCAACTGATTCATCAATTCTTCCTGCAGCACCCGCAGCACTTCATTTTTCCCCGCCAGCCCTTCCCTGAAAGATCTGGAACTGGTATACGTCCCCAAAAAAGAGATCTGGATATCCCTATCCTCGTAGGGAATCCATGTACCAAAGCCACTCCCCCCGTGGGGCAGAAACCCTGCATCATGGATATTGGGATAATATTTCTTCAAATACGACAAGTGGTCGGCATCCGGCACCAGCACCTTGCAGCGGGGGGGCGCCTCAACCAACCTGCCATGGTGATAGAGGGGGTGATCCAGCAGCTGGGTGCAGTACCTTCCGCCCCCTTCCAAGAGATAGGCCACCAGCTCTTTCTCCTCTTCCAGAGCCAGGGCATTAAAGGCAAAAATGAAATCATACTTTTTTCCTCGGAATATCTCTTCCTTTTTCCTCGCATATTGATTAAAATCACTGCCGTCCAAAACTTCCACAGAATGGGTCTTCCCCCACTCTGCCATCATAGCATCAGCAAATCCCTTGACAGAGCCGTAATTCGTAGCCCCCAAAATCACTAAAATCCTGCGAATCTTCATGCCTCTCCTTCCGTCTGCCGAAGTGTTCATGCCTCTCCTTCCATTACCTGGGCCAGAGTCACAATCTCCATCCCCTTCTTCCTAGCGCCGCCCTCCGTGGCATCCAGAATCGGAATCTCCTTCTCTTCCCCTGCTCTCTGGGCAATGCGCCTCTCAATCCAATCCAGATAGACTTTCAGGTTCTTACCCGTGGCAATCTTTCCCCCATCCACAGAATCCACCAGAATCCCTGTATCCTGCACCACCTTCACCCGGTCGCAAGTATCGCTGGCATGGTCCAGGGAATCCGTATATGCCAGGTCCAGCCCCGCAAAGATGATTCGCTTCACCCGAAGCCGCAGACACAGATCCAATGCCGCAGTAATCACGGAACCGCCGCTCTCTATCAGCATCCAGCCATTCTCCCCGGCCAACTCTTCTGCCGGCGCAAAGCCCTTCTGGCACAGCATATATTTCTCCCCCTGATAATTTTGGGTCACCCTGCTGCATGCCGTAGACAAAAACAGAAGAGGCACCATGCAGTCCTCCGCACCCTGTATCTGGGAATATACGGTAGGATTTGCATCTAGCATAATCACAAAATCCGGACGGATACCCGCTGCCAGCAGTTTCTTAAGCACCGTGCCCGCCGCCAGCAGTATGATCCCCTCCCTTTTCTGACGCAGCTTATCCATATTCTTATCTAGGGAAGGCCCTGCCGCCACGATGACTACTTCCTTTCCGCCAAAGAGAGCCTCCAACTGCTGAATATTGCCCGCCCCGATGCGGCTGTTCTTCCGAAAATTCCCTTGGAGGCTGCGCTCCTGCGTCCTGACAGAACTCTCCTCCACAAAATACGTCTCCAGCCGTTCCCGCAACACTTGCTTCCTGATGCCCAGAAGAGCTGGATAGAACACGTAAAATCCCCGGTCCTCTGACAGTCCCATAGACATCTTCTGAATCTTATGTCCCGTGGGATCATAAACCAGTTCAAAACGCCCGCTGCCAAAAAGTTCCCATAAAGGGGCAAACACCATGGCCAGAAGAAGCAGCTCCCTGCTTGCCTCTACCACCCGAATAGAAATATTGTCATCCATAGACAGCATTTCCCGATAGGCATAGCCCATGCCCAATCCGTAAAATATGTATGTCTCTTTTCCCTGGGCAAGCCACTCCTCCGCCAGAGAAAAAGCCTCAGATACCGCACTTCCATTAGTGTGCATGTAGCGGGTCCGCCCCTCCCTCCGGATTGCTAAGGTGTCATAGCCGCTGGAGGTAGGCTCCACCACATATCCCTTTTCCCCGCACTGCTCCACTGCCCCTACCAGCCAGTCCATGGCGGCGTCTGAAATCTCTCCCTCCACCTGCAGACATTCCTTCGCTATATCTTCTGGCAGAAGAGAATATAGCAGCTGGGGATTCTGCTCCCCGCAGCATCTGATATTCTTCCTCAGCAACAACTCGTCTACATGAACACCCAGAACAGATACCAGCCTCTCCTCCAACGCCACCAGCACCGGCTGCAACTGCAATTCGCAGATATCGGCCAGCATCACGTAATCCATATCCTCCTGGGCGCCTTGAAGTTGCTGCAGCAACGCTGCCATTCCTTCCATATCGAAAACAGGCGCATCCCCATTCAATGCCTCCTGGTGTTCGCAGAGCAGTCCAATGAGATCCGGAATCTCCTGGAAAAGTTCCCGCATCGCATGATTGCTCCGATAAAACTGCTGTCTCCTGGCATAGCAGCAAAATCTTCCCATATTGCCAAGAACAGACTGAATCCCATTCTTCAACAACTTCAAATCCCGTAATTCCATCCTGATAACCGCCCCTTCTCTTTCTATTCAAATTCTCTCTATTCAAACTTTATTCAAGCCCCGCACACTTCCCATAACGTCAAAATATGCCTTAACAAACCCTGCTAAAGCATATTTTAACATAAAATCACTTTCCTATCCATAACTATTTCCTGGCCATGGGCAAATCATATCTGCTTCAGAACTTGATTCATCTGGTCTCCCAGTTCCTCTACCCCTTTGATATAGCTGTCATAAATTGCCAGGGCAATCTCCACGGAATTTCTTTCATCTACCAACGAATCCCCTGTAATCTGATTCACATCATGTGCCTCATTCAGAGTCAGGTCATAGGTATACATCTCCATCAGTTCGTACCCAGCCTGCTTCTGGAGATAATTATTCGCCTTGCGAATGATTTTCAAAAGCCTGTCATGTTTCTTAGGCGAAAGCCCATTTCCCGCCGCCAAATATTCCTCGGCAGCCTTTTTCCCTTCCCTAGACCGATCTAGGATATTCTGAAACCCCTTTCCCATGCGCTGTATCACTTCCTGTACAGGTTCAAACCCCAGCACGTCAAAGGTAGGCGGCAGTTCTTCCATAATCTTCTCAAAGGAAAACTCTTTTTCCCCGCAGTAAGTATCAATCGCCTCCTCCAAGGTCATAATCTTGGAGCCATGAATCAGGGCGCCGCCCTCAGTAGCATCCACCAAATTCACATCCTCGTGAAGCTTGATAAAATCCTCAAACCAATCCCGGAATACGATCCAATCCCCTCGAGTCTTTACCTGTCCGCCATCAATGCCGTCCACCATCTCGATAAACTTCTCCTCATTTAAGACATGGTTATCGTATCCCCCTGCATGGGTATGTTCTCCCGTATATGCCAAATCCTGACCAATCAGGATAATATTTTTCAAATTCAAATGATAGGCAAGCAGTGCCCCCGAAGTGGCAACAGAACCGCCTGTACTGCTCTGGGGAAAATGCAATCCCAAAAATTCATATAAGTTGTCTAAGTAGACGGAACCCGCAGACCAGATCTTCCTTCCCGTATGGAATTTCATGATATCGCGCTGGGATTCGGAATTGCAGAAGAGCGGTTTCTTCTGGCATCCCGGAAAATCCGTCATATACCATGTAATCTTTCCCGGGTCAATGGTAACCACGCAGTCATAAGGAAGCCCTTTCGGCTCCAGATTCCTGACTGCCGTATCCGTGGCAATAATAAAGGCCCTTCCCGCTGCCTTCTGGAGCAAATCAATATTTTTTTCCAGAGAGGGACCCGCTGCCACTACAATCGCAGGAACATCTTCCGGTATCCTTCCAATCAATTCTGTCACATAATTGCTCTTCCTAATATATCTCAAATTTTCTATCACATTCACTACCGCCCGGTGGGCAAAATACGCATTGGTATCCCGCTTCACCTGCACCATGCTGTCAGAATACTTCACTGCCTTCAGAAATTCCAAATACTCATCCACATGCAGAAAATCATAGCAGACATGGCAGCACCTGATCTGGGAGGACATGTTGTGCCAGCTCACGCTAAATTCCATAGCCTCCTTCAATTCTTTGAGCCCTTCTTCTCCAATATAGAGAAATAGTCGCTTATCCCTTAATATATCTTTCAGATCCTCTTCTTCCATCACCTTGCGAAATATGTTGACATTGGGTTCCCACAAATAAACCCGGGCATCCGGCTGGGCCCGGCAGAGCAATTCCCTCACAAAGATGCCATTTCCGAATCCAAACATAAAAACATTTACATCGAGATTCTGAAACTCGTACTGGTCTGCCCACTTTTTCGCTTCGGCCAAGGGTCTGTAGGCACTGTTCAGGCGAAATTTATCCCCATCCTTCTCCACAGTCAAGGCGTGATTCCCATCTCTGGCCACAATGCTTTCCACCTGATATTCGGAAGTCTCCTCTTTATCCATCCGCTCAAAGATTTCCTCATATGTCTCCTGATACCTTTTCCTGATTGCCTCTTTATTCTCGTCAAAATATCCCATACCAACTTCTCCGTTCCTCTGCCCATATTATTTTCACAGCACGATGGCTTGCCCTCAAAAGCCAGTGCCACAACTCATTTGCACAATGCCATCCCTCGCAAATCTGACGGAATTTATCATTCCATCCCGCCCAATAATTCTTCCACATATTCCACAAAATCATACTGGATAATATCTGCCAAAAGAATCATGTCTCTCTCTTCCAGCGCGCCCAGTGCCTCTGTCAGAGCGGTTTTAACCCTCTCTTCATCCAATGCGAAGCCTTCATGATCTTCTTTGTATGCAAAAAGCGTATCCACCATTGTCATTACTTTTTTCAGTACCGCATCGAACTGCTGCAATGCCTCCCCCGTCTTCTGCTGATAAAAAAGATCGACACTTTCTCTCACTTCCTCCAATGTCTTCTCCACTAACTGCTTTTCTGCACCCATAACTTTCCTCCTGCATCATAATTATTTTTTAGGATGTATAGCCAAACATTACATTCGACATCCATCCTTATAGAGAAATAGGGGTGACCAATAGGTCACCCCCATTTGTAAGTACGCATTCTTTCAATTGATTACCGAAGTAAAGAAAGCACACCCTGTGTTGCCTGATTAGCCTGAGCCAGCATAGACTGACCTGCCTGCTGAAGAATGGACTTAGCAGAGTAAGTAACCATCTCCTTAGCCATGTCAACGTCACGAATCTTGCTCTCAGATGACTGCAAGTTCTCAGCCATGTTGTCTGCATTTGCAATGGTGTGATCCAATCTGTTCTGCAATGCACCCAGTTTAGACCTCTGCTGTGATACAAGGGAAAGTGCCTTGTTCACGGTAGAAATCAGAGGGGAAATAGCAGATCCAGCGGTCTTGCCCTTAACTTTGGACGCAATTGCAGCAACAGTAACGCCAAGCTTTGCACTGCTCATTGCGCTGATGCTGAACTTGATTGTCTGAGTAGCGTTTGCGCCAACCTGAAGCACCTTGTTGGAGAATCCGCCGGAAAGAAGCTTCATGGTATTGAACTCTGTCTGAGATGCGATACGATCGATCTCGGAAGACAGTGCCTGCAGCTCCAGGCCGATAGCTGTACGGTCTGCGGATACGTTTGTATCGTTGGATGCCTGAACTACCAGCTCGCGCATTCTCTGGATTACAGAGTGAATCTCGCCCAGAGCGCCCTCGGCTGTCTGAATCAGAGACTGGCCATCCTGTGCGTTGGTAGAAGCCTGGTTCAGACCTCTGATCTGTCCGCGCATCTTCTCAGAAATGGAAAGTCCTGCTGCATCATCTGCCGCACGGTTTACTCTGTAGCCGGAAGATAACTTCTCTGTGCTGTTTGCAAGTAACTTGTTGGTTCCGCCTAACTGCCTGTTCGTGTTAAGCGCTGACATATTGTGCTGTACTATCATAGCAATTCCTCCTTGAATATACAGTACCATCCTTGGTACTGGTGATGAAATAATAGTTTACCCATTCTTACACGCCAAAAACGTCCGTACACATCTTAAACGCCTAAGTTCTGGTTTATACCAATTACACAATATATATCGGACGAATTTATCAATTCTTAACCCTATACAGTAAAAAAGGTGCGAAGTTTTGTACTAGAGAAAACAAGGCGACCTGCACGGTCGCCCCATTTGTAAGCATGCTTTTAAACCAATTACCGAAGTAAGGAAAGCACACCCTGTGTTGCCTGATTAGCCTGAGCCAGCATAGACTGACCTGCCTGCTGAAGGATGGACTTAGCAGAGTAAGTAACCATCTCCTTCGCCATGTCAACGTCACGAATCTTGCTCTCAGATGACTGCAAGTTCTCAGCCATGTTGTCTGCATTTGCAATGGTGTGATCCAATCTGTTCTGCAGCGCACCCAGTTTAGATCTCTGCTGTGATACAAGGGAAAGTGCCTTGTTTACGGTAGAAATCAGAGGGGAAATAGCAGAGCCGACTGTCTTGCCCTTTACATTGTCTGCAATTGCAGCAACAGTAACGCCAAGCTTTGCACTGCTCATTGCGCTGATGCTGAACTTGATTGTCTGAGTAGCGTTTGCGCCAACCTGAAGCACCTTGTTGGAGAATCCGCCGGAAAGAAGCTTCATGGTATTGAACTCTGTCTGAGATGCGATACGATCGATCTCGGAAGACAGTGCCTGCAGCTCCAGGCCGATAGCCGTACGGTCTGCGGATACGTTTGTATCGTTGGATGCCTGAACTACCAGCTCGCGCATTCTCTGGATTACAGAGTGGATCTCGCCCAGAGCGCCCTCGGCTGTCTGAATCAGAGACTGGCCATCCTGTGCGTTGGTAGAAGCCTGGTTCAGACCTCTGATCTGTCCGCGCATCTTCTCAGAAATGGAAAGTCCTGCCGCATCATCTGCCGCACGGTTTACTCTGTAGCCGGAAGATAACTTCTCTGTGCTGTTTGCAAGTAACTTGTTGGTTCCGCCTAACTGTCTGTTCGTGTTAAGCGCTGACATATTGTGCTGTACTATCATAGCAATTCCTCCTTGAATATACAGTACCATCCTTGGTACTGGTGATAAAATATTAGTTTCCCGCTCCTATACGCCCAAGCGTCCGTACACGCCTGCAACGCCTAAGTGCCGGTCTATATCAACTCCCACTGCAAATCTTCTGGGAGAATGATATCATTTCCTACTGTCACATGGTATATATCGGGCCATTTCTCACTTCCCTTAACCCTTTTTTAATAATATTTTTCAGACTTCCATTTTGTAACGACTGGCATAAAAAACGTGCTGGAACAGCACCTAAGAAGAACGGTGCTAGACATCCGGTGGATGTCTGTTAAGCACGGACCGAAGCGGAGCATAGAAAAATCGGCGTTCTTCGCACTGAAATGCCGAGAAGTTTCCTGTTAAGTTTAAAAAAAGGGCAGCCAGAAGGCTGCCCCATCTTAGGTATGCATTTTTCCATCCAATTACCGAAGTAAGGAAAGCACACCCTGTGTTGCCTGATTAGCCTGAGCCAGCATAGACTGACCTGCCTGCTGAAGGATGGACTTAGCAGAGTAAGTAACCATCTCTTTAGCCATGTCAACGTCACGAATCTTGCTCTCAGATGACTGCAAGTTCTCAGCCATGTTGTCTGCATTTGCAATGGTGTGATCCAATCTGTTCTGCAATGCACCCAGTTTAGACCTCTGCTGTGATACAAGGGAAAGTGCCTTGTTCACGGTAGAAATCAGAGGGGAAATAGCAGAGCCGACTGTCTTGCCCTTTACATTGTCTGCAATTGCAGCAACAGTAACGCCAAGCTTTGCACTGCTCATTGCGCTGATGCTGAACTTGATTGTCTGAGTAGCGTTTGCACCAACCTGAAGCACCTTGTTGGAGAATCCGCCGGAAAGAAGCTTCATGGTATTGAACTCTGTCTGAGATGCGATACGATCGATCTCGGAAGACAGTGCCTGCAGCTCCAGGCCGATAGCCGTACGGTCTGCGGATACGTTTGTATCGTTGGATGCCTGAACTACCAGTTCGCGCATTCTCTGGATTACAGAGTGGATCTCGCCCAGAGCGCCCTCGGCTGTCTGAATCAGAGACTGGCCATCCTGTGCGTTGGTAGAAGCCTGGTTCAGACCTCTAATCTGTCCGCGCATCTTCTCAGAAATGGAAAGTCCTGCTGCATCATCTGCCGCACGGTTTACTCTGTAGCCGGAAGATAACTTCTCTGTGCTGTTTGCAAGTAACTTGTTGGTTCCGCCTAACTGCCTGTTCGTGTTAAGCGCTGACATATTGTGCTGTACTATCATAGCAATTCCTCCTTGAATATACAGTACCATCCTTGGTACTGGTGATGAAATAATAGTTTCTCCGTTACTATACGCCTAAGCGTCCGTACACGTCTGCAGCGCATAGATATCGGTCTATATCAACGCCACTGCCAACCTCGCCAAGAGAATTTGGCAAAGCGTAGATAACGAAATCTGTCAAGATACGACATCCTCTTTCTCTCGCATTATATATCGGAAGATTTAAAAAAATCTTAACCCCTGCTTTGTCAATTTTATTCCGAACAATGCCTGTTAAAAAGAGCCCCTCCATCCCTACTGCTTTTTATCCATAAAATAAGTCTGCCACTGCTGGTGCTGGTTAGCCATATGCTGGTTATATGTATTAGCCGTGCGATTGTTTGCCTGAAAATTACGAATCTCCTGACGTTTCTTTGCCACCAGGCCATCAAAACGATTCTTATTCTTCTGCTCCAAAGCCTGTATCTTCACTCCTAAATCCGTCATGGTGCGAAGCATATTCTGCATTTCCAGTATCTGGGGCTTATACTGCTGCTTCTGCTGATGCAATGCATCGCCAATCTTCGTGTAAATGCTCTGAAAGCCATCGTCAAGTTCCTGTATTCTCTGGAGAAGCACTTCCTTCTCCTCCACAGCCTCCTCGAAGGCATCCAATTCCAATTCCTCTCCAGACACAGCCTGCTGTTGTCTCTGCGTGACCACAAGGATTTTCTGCAATGCTTCATATTTATTTTTCAGCGAATCCTGCAGTGCAGACACATAAACGCTCATTTCCTGTTCCATCCATCTTCTCCATTTCTATAAGGTGCGAAATTTTGCCAGGCTCGATAACACCTCGCCGGGCAAAACTATGATTGCACCTATGAAGAACGGTGCTGGACATCCAGTGGATGTCTGTTAAGCACGGACCGAAGCGGAGCGTAGAAAAATCAGCGTTCTTCGCATCGTAAAAGCGAACTGTTTTCTATATAGCGAAAAAAGGGAAGCCAGCGCGTTCCCTTTCATTACGCTACGCTATGGCACAATTTCCTATACAGTGAAAACAATTTGTGCCAGCAAACGCTGACACAAATTGCATGTTAACGATATAATATTCCTCAAAAAACTGACATTGCCAATTTACGACTATACTGCATTATTTGCCTTCATGACTTCCTTCCAAGTATCCCGCATGGTCTTGATATGTTCCAAGGCTTCCTCCAAAATTTCCTTATCTTTCTGCATATTGGATTCCACCAGTCTGCGGTAGATATAGTCATACACTCGATCAAACTCGTTTGCCACAGGATATTTCATATCCAAATCCATGCGAAGCTGGACAATGATCTTCTCTGCCTTCTGGATATTGGTATTTGCCTTGGTGATATCTCCGGCATCAATCGCCTCTCTGGCAATGTTGCAAAATTTAATCGCTCCTTCATAAAGCATTAGGATAATCTTAGCAGGTGAAGCAGTCTGCACGGTATTATGCTGATACAGATTTGCTGCATTCCTAAGCTGCGCCATTGCTTTATCCTCCTTTTTCTAATTATCCAAAGAATCCAGCCAGAGCATTCTGCTGTGACTGCATGCTGGCCATGGCCTTCTCCATAGCGGTGAACTGCTTGTAATATTTATCTTCCAAAGCATTCAATTTGGCATCCCACTTCTTGATGTCCTTCGCATAATCAGACAACTGAGAGTTCATCTCCTTGTCATTGTAGAAGGTCATCGCACTGCTCATGCTGGTAGAGGCCATCTTCTTCTTCAAATCCTCATACAAATTATTGGAAAGCCCGGTAAGAATCTCCATCACCAATTCCGGATCTTCATCCAGCATCTTCTGCAGCTTATTTTCCTCATCGCCGAACACATCATCGTCCTCATCGCCCTTGATGTGCAGAAGACCGCCCTCCTTGTAATCCGTGGAGGTGGTAATTCCCAGAGAAGCCAGAGAATAAGTCTTTCCATCGGAAGCCTTGTAACCTCCCATCATGTTATTTCTAAAGGAACTAATCAGGCCACTCATCGTGTTATCCCTGCGGAGCAGAGAACTCTTAATCTTAGATTCCCACTTCTCTATCTCGTCATCTGTCATGGCCTTCTTCTGGTCATCCGTCAGAGGATCATAGCCTCTGGCAGTGGAGGCATTGTAACTGGTATTCATGCTCTTCAAGATAGAGTTGTACTCGCTGATAAAGTCCTTGATGGTATCATATACAGCGGAAGTATCCTTGCTTACCGTAATGCTGATTTCCTTCCCTTCCGTGCTGTCCAAAATATTCAAGGTCAACCCATTGACCGTCAGTGTGGAATCTTCGCTGGTAAGGGTTGCACCGTTAACTGTGACAGAAGCATTCTGCGCCTTCACGACTACCATGCCAAGCCCTGCCGCATCTGTACCCTCGGCCACTGCGGAACCATCCACCGCCGTGATGCCCAAGCCAGCCATCTGGCTACTATTGTCTGCAAGGGATGACATCACGCTGTTAAAATTCTGTGCGGCACTGTTAATGTTTGCCTCCCTCTGGCTATTGCTGGCTACGAGGAAGGGATCGGATGCCCCTGCAATACCACTGGAAATGCCTGTAGCGATATCCGCCTTGGTGGAGGCACTGTCCATATAATCATTCACAGATTTTGCCACCACACCGGCAACCGCATTAGCCTTCTGCTCATCTGTCATTTTATCCCAGCCAGCTTCCAAACCTGCGGCATCCTCGCCAGCCGCTACACCAGCATCAATATACGCCTGTTTCCCTGCCGCAGTCACATTCTTGTGGTCCGCATCAGAGAAATACAAGTTGTTCAGTCGCTCTGTCTCCCTGTTTTTATAATAGGATGTCACGCCCGTCTCCTGGGCTTTCGCAACATATCCCTTGAGCTGCTCTTCCACTTCCGTGCCATATGTGACGGTTCCCGTCTGCAAGCCGTCAAAGAGTTTGGAGACAGCCGCCTTGTCGCCGGAACTCAAGTAATTGTATCCCACCGCCTCTTTCCAGCCAGCGATGGCATCCTGCTGCTGCTGAGTCAGCGCAGCGGAGGTGATGGTAAACTTCTGATCATCACCACTCTTGCCAGAACTGAGGAAGAACCTCTGCTGAGACGCATCAAAAGATGCTGTCAGCCCGGCAGACTGAGCCGTTGCCACAAAATCTGCCACCGTGGTATTCTCATCCACGAAAAGCGTGGCATTGTTGGTTCCATCAGCCCCCTTGATGGTAATCTGCGTACCCTTGGTGAAGGTAGTATTTCCGCTGTTATCCAACAAATCTACTAATTTGGTGCTATTAGAAACCTTCACTGTATTTCCTGTGGGATTCCCCTGATCATCAATCTCCCTAGCTCCCGCCAGTTTACCGCTGGTAACATACTGGGAAGACGCCACGGAATTTACCTTAATCTTATATGTTCCCTCGGCAGCATTGGCATTTGCCGTGGCTGTAATCTTGCTGGTATCTGAACTTACTGCGCTCTTGGTTTTAAAAGTACTCTGCATCTTTAACTTACTCAGAGAACCTTTATAAAAATTCAGAATCTTGGTATTCATATCACCCCAGAGTTCCTTTTTCCACTCCAGCAACTGCTTCTTATTGGAAATCTTGGTCTGCTTCATCCTATGGGCAGACATCAACGACTGCACGATACTGTCCGTATCCATTCCTGACATCATTCCTGACATTCTAATTGGCATAATAAATCCTCCTCTTCCTATCTCTTTTCATCTATGATAATTCCTGCAATCTCCCACATCTTCTTCAGCGCTTCCAGAGACTTCTCTGGCGGCACCTCCCGAATCAGTTCCTCTGTCTCATCATCAAATACCTTGATGCTGACCCTCTTTGTCACCTCGTCATAAGCATAGGCGCAATGTGTCCTGGCAATCTGGGAATTAAGCAACGTCATCGCCGCATCCATACTGCTCTTTGCCGGTTCCCTATCCTTGCCATAAGGATTGTCACCCTGCTCACCTTGTTCTCTCTTCTTCTCCGTGTCTCTGCCGGATTCCGAAGTTTTCACACTTTCCTTCACCGGTGCTGCGGCCTGGACTACTACCGGTTCCTTCGCCACCACCTTTTTTTCCATGTCTACTGCCGCTAATGAATCCATCTGCATACTTTTCACCTCCATGTGCATTGCATTTCAAACTGCTATATCCACAATGCAGAATCTGGATATCCTTTTCCAAAAACTACATTATTCGATTATTCTATTACTTATATCGGCAATCCCCAGAAAATCTTTACTCTTTCTTATCAAAGATTCCCTTCAGCTGTGCCAAATCCACCGCCTGGCCGGCACTCTTGTTCTCCTCCTGGATCTGGGCATAGATTTCTTTCCGATAAATCGGCACTGACTTCGGGGCCGTGATGCCCAGTTTCACCTGGTCACCCTTGATTTCTAACAGCGTAATCTCAATATCGTTTCCAATCATAATGGACTGGTTCATTTTTCTTGCTAATGCTAACATAGGCGTCCTCCTGTCATTTCCCTCTAAGGAACTGCTGCTAATTAATTTTCCGGCAGTTCCTTATCCTCTGCAATCAACATATGCTTAATCTGGTAGTCGTCATTCTCCACAATCACCTGCATGGCCTGATGATTGCGCACATTAATCAAAATGGGTGCTTTCATATTGACAGAAGTCTTTTTCACGTCTGCCGGCACCGTTGCCAGCAGCAGTACCATCAAATCTTCATCTGTAAATTCTCCCAGCGGCTCCAGCAAGTCATCCTCTATCATGGGATTGTACGTGTCCATAAGGTGAAAAGGATCCACCACGGGAAATGCCAGCCCCTGCTCCGTGGCACACTGCAGCCAAGAGAAAAACTCCTGCTCCTCCCCATCATGGTCATATAAAATCACATAATCCTTATACTCGTCAAATCCTGGAATGCCCTGCGGAAAATGAATCACCTTTTCATCTTCAATCTCTACCGTCCCAAAGTCTCTGGTCTCAATGATCATAATATTACCCATGCCTTTCCATCACCTGCAACATTCTATGCGCACAAAGTGCGTTTGCCCCAGGCATAATATTTGCAAAGCGAACCCAGTTCGCCATTTCCTCCATTCTAAAAGTGAAACTGCACATATCCGCTGATTGCTATTTGCAATGATTCTAGGCTATCTTTTAGAAGTCATTGCAAATAGCAATCAGCCACCGTGCAGTTTCACATCTCTTTAAATATAATTCAACAAAGAATTTCCTAAAATCTTTGCCGTAGAAGACAATGCCCCGGTATACAGGTCATAAGCCTCTGTCATATTGATATAGGCATCCGCAATTTCTACATCTTCATTATCTGACATCTGTTCCCTGGTATCCAATTTCTGGTCTGCCAACTTTTCCTGGGTCATCTGAAGACGCTTATATCTGGTTCCCACGTCCGCCAATGCCACATTGACCTGGTCCTCCGCCTTCTCCACCATGGTAAGCCCCATGCCGAAAGCCTCCGTCATGGCTCCCTTCCGCAGAGCCTGCTCCTGTTCCAGCATCTCTTTTAACTTTTTGAGATTCGCCAGAGATGCGGCATCCGTGTCCGGCGTATTGGCAATCTTCTTCTCCACTTCCGCAAGTTTCTCATCAACCACATTTGCCTCATTCACCATCCGCTCAATGTAATCAATCACCCGGTAAATGTCCGTGCTGATGGCATCCACCGCCTGGGTGTTCACCGTGGCGCTCTGGCTGAAATTCACCTCGAAATCAATATTCTGCCCTTTGGGGTCGGCATAGGTCACCGTCTTTTTAGAAGTCAGATTATAACTCTCGCACTCGAAATACATCTCCGGGCGAATGTCATTCTTATCGAACTCATCTTTTCCATAATTCACGGTAATTTCTGACTTCCCAGCCTGTATATCGCTATACGTGTCGTCCGTCATGACGATTTCACCCTTATCATAGACGAAGATTGCATCATAATTTGTGCCATTGTCCTTGTTGTACTGATCAATATTATATGCATTCGCCTCCTCCGAGGAGATGGAAAGCACGTTCAAGGTCTTGACCGTGTCCGCAGCCACGTTGTTTCCCGCCGCATCCGTATATGCCACAGAGTTTTTCAACTCAATGGTCACATTGACATCAGTCACATTGCCATTAGCATCTGTTTCCGGCCCCCGACACTTGTCATAAGATAACTGCATGCAATATGCCTTCGTCTCCTTCGGCACTTCCTTAGCATAATCCTCTGCCGTCTTGCCAGCCCCGTAAGTAGCTCCCCCGCTTATCACCTTGATGGCATTGATATTGCTGCCATCTAATTTCTGCACGATATCATACTGCAGATTCGTGGTATGCTCGGGAAATACCATGGAAGTATCCGTGCGGTAACCCGTAAAGATATATCTGTCAGAATGCTTCTGATTGGCCTCATCCTCAAATACGGCCTCGGCATATTCTTTCAAAGTCGATAGCACAGAATTTCTCTGCTTTACATCCAGGGGATCATTGGCTCCCTGATTCAGATACCCCTTCATATTGACAAGAATGCCGCTAGGACCGGCAATATTCGTCAGAGCCTTTTCCGTGGCATCCATCCAGCTCATGGCATCTCCCACGTTTCGGTCATGATACTGCTCAATCTGGGCATAGGTGGTGCGAAGCTGCAACGACCTGATTGCCACAGTAGGATTATCCGAAGGGCGCTGAATCTTCTTGCCCGTGGAATACTGATTCTGCCTCAGCATCAGCAAATTCTTCGCATTGCCAATGTGTACCTGAGAACTATTTGATATCATGGAATTAGTAACTCGCATATAAATCCCCCATTCTAAATTGCTGTCTCGTTGATTAATTTATTCAGCACCTCATTCATAACTGATAGTACCTTATACTGATAATTTAATAAATTCTGGCAGATAATCAAGTTCTGGCCTTCCTCATCCTCGTCTACGCCAGACTTGGACATTCTCCTCTGCTCAACAGAGTCCCTGATATTTTTCGCATTCTGCTCAGCCGCTTCAATCTTTCTGCCATCCACGCCCAAAGTAGAAATCATTACCCGGAGAAATTCCGTGGGTTCTCCCACTCGGAACATGGTGCCATCGCTGGACAATTTGGACATGTTCACCAGATTCTTCGCATTGGACTCCCCGCCATCCGGCTGGTCGGAACATGCCAGAAGCCTGCCGTCCTTGCTAATTTGAGAATCCGCACAGGTGTTCAATGCCGTCAGGCGATAGTAGGATGTATGCAGATATCCGTCACTGCTTACAATCCCGCCGCTCAAGGAAGAGAACTTATATCCGCCATTTGCCATGGCATCTTCCATCGCCTTGGTACCGTCAAATCTCATCTCGGCGCCCACGGCAATATCCTTTCCAATAAACAACTGGTTGCCCGCATTCCCATAGAGGTCATAGCCACTGGTCTGCACCTCGTTGAACGCATTGGAGAAGGTGCGGACAAACTCGTTCAACTGAGACATATAATATGGGATTCCCCTGTAATCCACGGGATCGCTCACATGCATTTCATCCCCGTTAAAATCCTTGCCCAGAGGCTTTTTCAGATGGAATGTATAGGTGTACTTGCCATCCTGATCCACCTCGCACTCAAAATAATCATACTCGTAAACACTGTGGTCTACCGTCAGAACACCATTCTCTGCCGGAATATCCAATTTGAAGATAGAATTCCCCAGGTCATTTACATCCGTCACTGTCAGGACGGTGTCGCCTTCCTTGCCAGTAGCCTTGCCCCCGAAGACTTCTCCGTTATTGCCATCCCGCATCTCGAACAGTGCCTGGAGCTTGCCCCCCAAGTCCGTGTCGTGAATGCCAAAATCCTGGCCATTGCTCCATGTCAGGTCATACAGATTCGTAATGTCATTCACGGAATTGAAGGTATCCCTTGCCTTATATAAGATAGTATTGCTGTCAAAGGTATCCACAAGCACCGCACTCCCCACGGAGACGATGAACTGGGTAACTCCCTTTCCCTCTGGCGGAGGTACCTCCTTCACCTGCACATCTACCAATTCTGAAAGTTTGTCAATCAGCGCCGCCCTCTGATCCCGCAGGTCGTTGGCTCTGGCGCCATCTATCTCCAGCGTATTAATCTGCCTGGTGATATAGGCAATCTCCGTGCCGTAGGCATTGATCATATCCACCGTGCTAGCAATCTGGTCATTCACGTCCTTCTGCATTTCCTTCAGGGCATCTGCCGCCTCCTTGATGGACCCCATCAGGGAACCTGCATACCCCACCAGCTGCGTTCTCTCCGTGGCACTTGGCACATTTTTCGAAAGAGAGGTCACCGTCTGGAAAAAGGAATCAAAGGAGTTAGTAATCGACTCGCTGGTCTCATCCGTCGCCCACAAATGAGTGGCCAGACTGTGCATATAATAATTCATCGCAGAGTATTTCCCATATTGGGTGCTGCTCAGGCGATACTTATTGTCATAATATACATCTCTCTGGCTCAGAATGCTGACGGCATTCACCCCGGAACCCATCATGCCCCAGGAAGTCCCAAGGGAAATGGCCTCCTTGGCCTGCTGGTTCACGTACTGCCTGGTATATCCCGGCGTCTTCACGTTGGCAACATTATGCCCCGTAGTATTCAGCCATGCGTGATATGTGCTCATGCCCGAACTGGCAATATTCAATCCAAAAAATGTCGATGGCATCGTCGTCCCTCCTTATCATTATCCTAATCTCGTTATAATATGCTCTAGCATGTCGTCTATTACTGTGATATATCTAGATGCCGCATTGTAGGCGTGCTGGAATGAGAGAAGGGATACCATCTCCTCCTCCGTGGACACGCCGGAAATCTGCTGACGCTTATTCTCCACATCATTCGTGGTACTCTGCTGAGCCGCCACCATGCTGTCCCACACTTCCCCCTTCACGCCCCATGCGCCAATCATGGCCGCATAGTAGCCGCTGGTCTCATACTCTGCCAGGCTGTTGGGATCCAGCACCGTATCCTTGGCATGCCACTTATCCAGCATATTCTTATAGATATCCTGAACATAGGTACCAGGTAGCTGGGAAGGATCATCAGGATTCCCCTTCACCGGAAGATAGGAATAATTCTCCAGCACCTTCTCATTCATCTCAAGATTCTGCAAGGTATACAGGGTATTTACATCGTGGTAATCTTCCTCGTTATATACGTAAAGCTTATAGGTATATTGGGTCGCTCCCGTATTATCCACATAGGGAACGGCCTGGGTGACCGCCACCTGGTTTCCATTCTCATCTGTAATGTATACCGGACCAGGCACTTCATATACCTGATACCGGTCCGGCTGCGCCTTGCGCACGAAGAGTTCGGTGCCCCGGGTCTCATCTGCATCCGCTCCCACCGGGCAGCGGTTGGCATCCAGCACCTTCACCGAAGTCAGATCAATGACGGTGCCGCCTGTAGCCGTAATCGTAGTCATGGCATTGCCATTTCCATCCTGGGCGGCATTCTGGGCCAAGTCCACATTGGGAGCAAAAGCATCGTTAATCGCCTTCACCACCTTATTGACCAGCATATCCAGCTGCGCCTCCGCCTGTTCCAGGAAGCAATTCCCCACGGTATTATTGTACTCCTTCAAGGCCTCCTGATAGGGAAGTTCACCGGGATAATCCTTTCTCAAGGGAATATCCGTGTAATAGCCATATCTCTGTCCTCTGGCCGTCAGGATGCCAAGAAGGGAGCCGGTATCTGTATTCTTATCCCTGCTAGCCGCCTCGCTCAGGTCATACACGTCGCCGTAGCCATTCTTCCCTCCCCACACCACTTTCAGCATCTGAGTGGTAGAGGTATTGATAAAGTTGCCATTTTCGTCATAGTTGTCAATCTTAAGCTTTTCCGTAGCCATATGGTACGAATGAGCATCCTCCACCAGCGGTGCATTGTTGATGCGAATGTCCACCATGCCGTTAGCATGCTCGTAATAATCATAGTAAGTGATTTTTGCCAACTCATCCATCAGGTAATTTCTCCTGTCCCGATAGTCATTGGCATTCTCCACTCCCGAAGATTCTATCTGGGAGATCTTTGCATTCAGCTGAGCAATTTCATCCGCCATTTGATTGATGCTCTTAACCTGGGCCCGAATCTGGCTATTCAGATTCACCTGATAATCCCTGAATGCCTGATATGCATTGGTAGCCTTCTCCAGAAATGCCTCCGCCTCCGTGATAAACTGCTGGCGGTCTGTGATTTTCTGGGGATCGTTATTCAATTCCTGAATGGTGTTCCACAGGGAATTCAGTGCATTGTTAAACTCCACGCCCTCCTGCTCCCCGATAATGTCGTACACTTCCTGGGCAGTAATCTGCTGCACCTCGTAAAAGGAAAGCCTGGATACCTCGTTGCGGAATTCCTTGTCTAAGAACTTATCTCGGATCTGACGGATCGCCGCCACCGTGGTGCCATATCCAATCTGCATATTCGCCTTATCCGTGGTCTTATACAGTTGATAATAGACATCCTTCTGGATATTCTGCTGCCTGACATACCCCGGCGTCTTGGTGTTAGACAGGTTATGCGCCGTGGTATTCAGCCCGGACTGCGCGGCATGGATTCCCGCCACGCCGGAATTAAAACTTGTAAATAAACTCATATGCTACCTCTTTCTATCATATTGCAAAACTGAAACATCGCCCTGGGCGGCACTGGCAAAAGCCAACCATTTCATCGGTGCCGCATATTTTTATAGCCAAAAAGACACGGATGTCCTTCCAGGCCCCCGGGCATGTGCCCGGAATAACTACTGCTTTGCGTCGAAACCTCCAGGCGTGATGCCCGGCCCGTAACTGGATGACGCATTTTTATCGTAATTATTAACCCCTGGTGACATCCGTGTACTCTGAATAAAATTCATATTGAACTCTATCATTTCAAGGGAATTTTCTATTAAATTTTTATTTTTCTCATTGATATCCACAAGGCGCCTCATCACTCCCTTGAGGGAATCATGCAGCCCCGCCAGCCTCTCTCGCTCCTCCGGCTGCTTCGCCAGAAGTCCGGCCAGCGTGGATAAGTCCAAGGTACTGGCATCCTTATTCAAGACGACGCCAATATTCTTGATCACTTCCTCCCTCTCGCTTCCCAGGGAGGCCGCCTGCTCCACCAGCGCCTGCTCTTCCTGAGCCACCGCTTCCAGTTCCCGCAGGTCCCCTTTGATGAGAATGCCTGTCTTCTTTTCCGATACCGGAATCAGCTTCTCATATATTTCCTTCTCGCTACTGAGCACGGCGAAAAGTTCTTCCATCAAACTAGCCATTTTGAAACCTCATCTTTCTCTTATATAGAGCAATCAAAATAGTTGCTGACAATCTTTTCTGCAATTTCCTGGGCAGAAACATTGTAACTGCCAGATGCCAATGCCTCCTTCATCTGGGCAACCTTGTCTTCCCGAATATCAGAAGCCTCGGCCACTGCCTTCCTAGCCACCTGATAATCCTTGGCAGACTGAGAGATTTCGTAAGCATCTTTATTCTTGACATTGCCTGATTTCTCTACCTTCTTCGCGCCGGAAGGCTTATAAATCTGACTGATTTGATTTACTGCATCTACTCTCATAATCATCACCACCTAACACATATTCTAACTACTTTCATATGATTTATCGGAGTGTTGAGGGAAAACCTTTAGGGGAAAATCATATTTTTATGATAAAAGGCTTATCTTAGGACAGAGCGGTATCCCTGTGCCAGAATCTCTATCTTTTCGGGCGTCAAATCCACCTGGATGATTTTCAGCAATTCCATCTGCAAAGGCGGCAGTTTTTCCAGATAAGGATTCACCTGATAATCGGGAAAAAGTTCCCGCACCCACCTCTGCATGTCATAAATAATTTGATAGGGAATCTGGTCAAACCTCACAAAGAGAATCCGAATCGTATTGATAAAAAACAGGCGCAGAAAGTTAAATTCTATCTCATCGTGATACTCCTGGAAGGTACCGTCCTCTTTATATTTTTCCACCTTCATCACCTCGATCACCAGCCTGTCCAGGTGATGCTCCGCGTTCTTCTCCATAACCGTGGAACTTTCGTTAACCACATAATGATAAAAGCAGGCATCCATAATGTAATAGGAAGACACAAACCCCAATAAGATAGCCCCCCAATAGTTATCCTCGTACTGAATATCCTCCGGAAACAATAACTGATGGTCAGCAATCAGATTCCTCCGATATAATCTGGTATTCACCCCCGATGGCAGACCGTTTACCATCAGTTCCCTTCTCTTTGCCCGGGTATCCACCACCACCAGCTTTTCTGTCTCCAGCTGAGTTTCATCCCGGTACAGCTGCCTGCCATCCCTGGTCTCCCTGGCAAAGAAACTGCCCACCACGTCGCATTTTAATTCCACTGCCTTCTGATACATGGCCTCATACATGCGCGCGTCCACATAATCATCGGAATCAAGAAAGGCAATATACTCCCCGGTGGCATAGGATAGCCCCGCATTCCTGGCCGCCCCCTGCTTGTGGTTCTCCTGGCAGGGCACGACCAAGATGCTCTCTGGGAACTTCTTCTCCCAAGAGAATAATTTCTCCAAGGTGTCATCTGTTGATGCGTCATCCACGAAAATGCATTCCAATTCATCTATTCCAATTGTCTGATCCACCAGGGATTTCACGCAGCGATGGATAAACTTCGATACATTGTAGCATGGCACGATCACGCTAATCTTCTTTTCTTTCATAATTATTCCTTATTACTGCGCACGTTTTTTAGCGCATGAACGAGTTTGTTATCTACCACTCCACATCCTTCAATATATCAGAAAAATCAAAGGTGGCAAAGTAATCTCTCGCCGTCTCCGCCCGGCGGATCAGTTCCACGCTCCCATCCTCCTTCAGGAGAAGTTCTGCCGACTTAAGCCTTCCATTATAATTATATCCCATGGCAAATCCATGAGCCCCCGCATCGTGAATGAACAGATAATCTCCCTTTTCAATCCGGGGGAGCATGCGGTCGATGGCAAATTTATCATTGTTCTCGCAGAGAGAGCCAACCACGTCATATTTGCAGTCGCAGGGCCCATCTTCCTTTCCCAGCACGGTAATGTGATGATATGCCCCGTACATTGCCGGGCGCATCAGATTGACTGCGCAGGCGTCCACGCCAATATATTCTTTGTGGATGTGTTTCTCATGGATGGCCTTTGTCACCAAGCCGCCGTAAGGAGCCAGCATAAACCTGCCCAATTCCGTAAAGATCGAAACCTCTCCCAGCCCCGCCGGCACCATGATCTCCTCAAACTTCTTTCGCACGCCATCGCCGATTATGGCAATGTCATTGGGCTCCTGGTCGGGATGATAGGCAACTCCCACGCCGCCGGAGAGGTTGATGAAGGCAATGTCCACGCCAGCCGCCTCCTTGATTCTCACCGCCAGTTCGAAAAGTATTCCCGCAAGCGTGGGGTAATAGTCGTTGGTCACCGTATTGGAGGCCAGGAAGGAATGAATCCCGAAACGCTTCGCCCCCAATTCTTTCAGCCGGCGGAATGCCTGGATCATCTGATCTTCCGGCATGCCATATTTGGCATCCCCGGGGTTGTCCATGATATCTGTCCCCATCTGGAATACGCCGCCGGGATTGAAACGGCAGAAGACGGTCTCGGGAATCCCTGCCTCCTCCCGAAGAAAATCCACATGGGTAATATCATCCAAATTAATATATGCGCCCAGTTCCCTTGCCTTCTGAAACTCCTCCGCCGGGGTATCGTTGGAAGAGAACATGATATCCGTGCCGCCAAAGCCGCATGCCTGGGACAGCATCAATTCCGTCATGGAAGAGCAGTCCACGCCGCAGCCCTCCTCCTGCAATATTTTTAATATATAGGGATTTGGGGTAGCCTTCACGGCAAAATACTCCCGGAATCCTTTGTTCCATGAGAATGCCGCTTTCAGCTTTCTGGCATTCTCCCGAATCCCTTTCTCGTCATAAATATGAAATGGCGTGGGGTAGGTCTTTGCAATCTCCGCAATCTGTTCTCTGGTCACAAATGGTGTCTTTTTCATGGGTCTCTTCCTTTCCTCTATCAATGATAAGTAACTTATCATGTAAACATATAATATCTAAACATAGATTATCCAAACATGCTACAACCTAATATTATAACATGATTCTTCTGCAATGCAATCCGCATTTTTAATATGTCTGCCGAACTCTATGCGCAACATCAGGCAAAATATTAGATTTCTATTTGCATACCGCTTTTTCTTTGTGCTATACTAGTGTACTGTATCATTGGCACGTATGGAAATGGAAATAAGAGGAATTTGGATATGAGCGACTATTCTGGAAAAGACATTGTGATATTAGAGGGCCTGGAGGCGGTGAGAAAGCGTCCCGGCATGTATATCGGCTCCACCGGGAGCCGTGGGCTTCATCATTTGATCTGGGAGATTCTTGACAATAGCATCGACGAGCATCTGGCGGGCTTCTGCGACGAGATCAGCCTCACCCTGCAGCGGGATGGGGGCATCTGCGTGGAGGATAACGGCCGCGGGGTGCCGGTGGACCTGCACCCCACCAAGAAAATCCCAACGGTGCGGGTGGTCTACACCATCCTCCACGCGGGAGGAAAATTCGCAGGAAGCGCCTACAAGGTCTCCGGCGGCCTACACGGCGTGGGATCATCCGTGGTAAACGCCCTGTCCACCAGAATGACCGTGGAAGTAAAGAGCGGCGGGCAAATCTATCGGGACGAATACGCCGATGGCGGCAAGCCCGTGATAGCACTGGAGAAGGGCATGCTCCCGGTGGTGGGAAAATGCGCCAAGAGCAATACCGGCACCAAAGTCACTTTCTATCCCGACGAGGAAATATTTGAGACCACCACCTTTAAGCCAGAAGTCATCAAGAAGAAATTAAAGGAAATCGCCTTTCTTAATAAAAACCTGAAACTGAATTACAAGAATGAGATCGACCAGGAGGAGGCCACCTACCTGGAGGAGCAGGGCATCCAGAGCTTCGTTCGATATATTAACCGGGGAGCCACCACGCTCCACAAAGAACCTATTTACATCGAGGGAAAGAGCGGGGATATCGAGGTGGAAGTGGCACTGCAGTACACCAATAATTTCTCGGAGCAGATCAACCCCTACTGCAACCGCATCAACGTAGTGGACGGGGGTACCCTGGTGACGGGATTCAAGACGGCGCTGACCAGGGTAATGAATTCCTATGCCAGAGAATTGGGCGTGCTGAAAGACAAGGACGAGAATTTTGACGGCAAGGATATCCGCAACGGCCTGGTAGCCATTATCTCCATCAAGCATCCCGACCCCCAGTTCGAGGGCCAGACAAAGACAAAGCTGGGCAACACTGATGCCAAGACGGCGGTGGAGGATGTCTTTGGCGCAGAGGTGCAGCACTATCTGGACAAGAATGTGGAGATCCTCAAGAAAATCCTCGACAATTCCCTGAAATCCTACAATGCCAGAAAGGCCAGCGACAAGGCTAGGACAGCTGTGCTAAAGCAGTTGAACGACCTGGATTCCAAGAGCAAGCTAGCCTCCTGCACCTCCAAGAAGCCCGAGGAATGCGAAGTGTACATCGTGGAGGGAGATTCCGCCGGCGGCACGGTGAAGACGGCGAGGAACAGAAAGACCCAGGCCGTGCTCCCCCTCCGGGGAAAGATTCTCAATGTGGAGAAGGCATCCCTGGAAAAAATCCTCCAGAATAACGAAATCAAGTCCATGATCGCCTCCTTCGGCTGCGGCATCGGAGATGATTTCGACATCGCCAAGCTGCGCTATGACAAAATCATTATCCTGACAGATGCGGACGTGGACGGCGCCCATATCAGCACCCTGCTCCTGACATTCTTCTACCGCTTCATGCCGGAACTGATTTACGAGGGAAAAATATACCGGGGACTGCCACCGCTGTACAAAGTGGATTTTGAAAATACGGGGAAGGCATCCTCTCAGAAAGAAAGCGAGAAAGCGATTGCCGAAAAAAAGAGCGGAAAGGCCGCCCGAAAGAAGAAAAAGCAGTCAGAATACATCTTCAACGATTTTGAACTGGAAAAATTCCGAAAGAACAAGGACAATAAGATTCTGGGCATCCAGCGGTACAAGGGATTGGGAGAGATGGATGCGGAGCAGCTCTGGGAGACCACATTGAACCCGGAAACCCGCATCCTGGCCCAAGTCTCCATCAGCGACACAGTGGAGGCAGATGACATCACCACTACCCTGATGAGCACCAACGTGCCGCCAAGGCGGCAGTTCATCATGGAGGAGGCAAAGTTTGCCACCCTGGATATCTAAGAATAGAGATCAATTATGGTTGGCGTGAAAACTTTTCATAAGGAAAATATGTGCTTACGCAATGCGAAGTTCGCTTTTCACAGCAAACAAAAGGTTTGTATGCGGGCTGAGTAAGAATGGGGGATTAAGATGGATCAATCAATCATACAGATAGACTTTGCAGACGAGATGAAGAATTCCTACCGGGATTACGCCATGAGCGTTATCATCGCCAGAGCCCTTCCTGACGTGCGGGACGGGCTAAAGCCAGTGCAGCGGCGCATCCTGTACGCCATGACGGAACTGGGGCTTTCGCCGGATAAGCCCCACCGCAAAAGCGCCCGCATCGTGGGAGACACCATGGGCAAATACCACCCTCACGGAGACAGCTCCATATATGACGCGCTGGTACATATGACGGAGGACTACTCCCTCACCCTGCCCTTAGTAGACGGGCACGGGAATTTTGGCTCCATCGACGGGGACGGCGCGGCGGCCATGCGATACACCGAGGCCAGGCTTTCCGGCGGCGCCATGACCCTCCTGGAGAATCTGGAAAAGGGGCTGGTGCCCTTCGGGCCAAACTTTGACGAGAGCGAGAGGGAGCCCCTAGTCCTGCCTGCCACACTGCCAAACCTGCTGATCAACGGCACCACCGGCATTGCCGTGGGCATGGCCACCAACATCCCCACCCACAATGTGGGGGAGGTGATTGACGGCGTGATAGCCTACATCAAGAACCCGGACATCACGGTGCGGGGTCTGATGAAATATGTCAAGGGGCCGGATTTTCCCACCGGGGCCATGATTACCAATGCGGATGATATCGAGAGCATTTACCAGACCGGGGAGGGGCGACTGACCCTGCGGGCCAGGACGGAGATTGAAAATAGCGACAATGGCAGGAAAAATATCGTCATCACGGAAATCCCCTACACCGTGGCGGGAAACAATTCCAAGCTTCTGGAAAATCTCATCTCCCTGATGAAGGACAAGGTCTTTGACGAGATTTACGATGTGCGGGACGAGTCCTCCAAGGAAGGCATCCGGCTGATCGTGGAGGTAAAGAGGGACCGAAACATTGAGAACCTTCTGAATGGTCTGTACAAAAAGACAGCCATGGAGGACACCTACGGCGTAAACATGCTGGCAGTGAAGGACAAGCAGCCCATCACCTTCAATCTAAAGCACATGATCCAAGAGTTCGTACTCTTCCAGGAAGAACTCTACACCAAGGAATACCGCCATCTCCTGGCAAAAGCCAGGGATCGTCTGGAAATCGTGGACGGCCTGATCAAGGCCACGGACGTGATCGACCTGATCATCGAAATCCTGCGGGGCAGCCAATCCGTCAAGCAGGCCAAGGGATGCCTGATTCACGGCAATACCCAGGACATCCAGTTCAAGAGCAAGAAGTCCGAGAGGGAAGCTGCCGCCCTGGACTTTACGGAACGCCAGGCAGAGGCAATCCTCACCATGCCCCTGAGCAAGCTGATCGGCCTGGAATTACTGAAACTTCATCAGGAGAGCGACACACTCCATGTCAATATCGCCGAATATGAAAAGATTCTGGGAGACGTGGGAGAACTTCACAAGGTGATTATCACCAGACTGAGAAACTACAAGAAGAAATTCGCCCTTCCCAGAAGAACGGAACTGGCAAACCTCTCCCAAGAGAAATATGTGGAGGAGATTAAGGAGGAAGACTTATACATCCTCATCGACCGATTCGGCTATGTGAAATCCGTAGATACCGCCAGCTACTCCCGCATTTCCCCGGAGAGCCTGCAGGAATACAGCCACATCGTCACCCTGAAAAACACAGACAAGCTCTGCGTCTTCACCGAGGAGGGGAACATGCACCAGGTGAAGGCCATGAATATCCCCAAGGGGCGCAGCCGGGACAAGGGCGTGCTGATCCAGACTCTGTGCAAATTAGAAAACGAGACTGTGATCTTTTACATTGCCATGGAAAACCTGATGGAGACCCAACTGTTCTTCGCCACCAGAAAAGGATATGTAAAGCAAGTTTCCGGCGTGCTCTTCGAGACCAACCGCTCCGTCATCGCCTCCACCAAGCTGGAGGCGGGAGACAGCGTGGCAGGCATCACCCCCCTTACCGTGGAGGACGTGATTGCCGGGGACAGAAAGGTGATACTGATTACGAAAAACGGCCTGTCCCTGGGATTTCCATTGGATGAGGTGGGAGAATTGAAAAAAACCAGCCGAGGTGTCAAAGGCATCACATTGGAGCAGGATGACCAGGTGGCATACGCTGGCGTAGTCACCCCAGACAGGGAAGAAATCCTGTTCGAGCAGAAGACCTACTATCCCAGAAAGATTCGCAACCGCAAGCGGGCGGCAAAGGGACAGAAGGCAAATATCACATGATTCATTCAATGAAAATAACAATATTCCTTATGGCAATCATAGCCATCCAGGGCTATTAGCGGCAAAAGAAAAGAGCATTGCCCCTCACTTCGCAATGCCTCTTTTCTTTCACTAAAGCCAACTTATTCCAATGGTTTATAAATTATTCTTGCGCCTTGTCATCCTCTTCGGCCCCTGTAGTTCCTGCCGCATCCTCCCCTGTCTCTTCGTCCCCTTCAAAGTCCAGCGTCACGTAATCCCTGTCTTCCTCTTCCTCGTCATCCTGGAACACATCGTCGAAATCATCATCATCGAAATCTTCGAACTCATCCTTGTTTTTCTTATCCAAGAAGTAAAAAATTCCTGCCACGGTGCCGGCAACAGCACCTACGCCTAAAATAAGCTTTAATAATTTCTTCATTACAAATCCTCCGTTTTCATCTGCCTTGCAGGCTTCCATATAAGCCAAAGGCCACAATAGTTACCCTCTCATGCCATCTATATCGTCGTCAGCTTCTTGGTAATATGGAACAGGTAGGGATCCAGCCCCTTCTCCATGGCAAGGGCTTCCTGAATATCAAAATCCACGAACTCGCCATCCCGGTATCCCACCACGCGATTGGTCTTGCCCTCGCATAGAAGCTCTACCGCCTTGGTTCCCATGGCAGAGGAATATACCCGGTCCTTGCAGGTAGGATTGCCGCCTCGCTGGATGTGCCCCAGAATCGTAGCCCTGGTCTCCACCCCCGTAGCAATCTCAATCACCTTCGCCATCTCGTTGGAATTTCCCACGCCCTCCGCATTCACGATAATGTGGTTCTTCTTCCCCATGCGGCGGCGATCCTGAATCTTCGTGATAATGCGCTGGATATCCCCCTTGTACTCCTCCACGGTAAGAATATACTCGGAACCGCTGGCAATACCCGTCCACAGGGCAATGTGGCCCGCCGTGCGCCCCATCACCTCCACGATGCTGCACCGCTCGTGGGACTCCGAGGTATCCCTCAGCTTGTCAATGGCTTCCATAGCCGTATTGATCGCCGTGTCAAAGCCAATGGTGTACTCCGTGCAGGCAATATCCAAATCAATGGTTCCCGGCACGCCGATGGTGTTGATTCCCTGTTCTGCCAATTTGCTGGCGCCGTTAAAAGATCCATCGCCGCCGATGACGACCACTCCGTCGATTCCATGCTTCCGGCAAATCTCCGCTCCCTTTTTCTGATACTCCAGTTCCCTGAACCGATGGCACCGAGCCGTATAAAGTATGGTTCCTCCCGTCTGGATAATATTTGACACCGCAAGATTATCCAAATCAATAATATCTTCATCCAGCAGCCCGGCAAACCCGCAGCGAATTCCCTTTACCTTCACCCCGCTGGAAATGCCCGTGCGGACGACTGCGCGGATGGCCGCATTCATGCCGGGGGCATCTCCGCCACTTGTCAAAACGCCAATGGTCTTCATCTTGTCACTCATCCATTTTGCCTCCTTCTTTTGCAACGTATTACTATAATTCTAATCTATTATAAATTATTTTTCAATACTCTTTTCACGAATTGCCACCGCATCCTCCCCCAGGTAATCCAGCAGATGCTCCTCCATGATTTTCCTGGCATTCACGCTCTTGCTATGGGGCAGCCGCTTCACCTGCTTCTCCTGGCTCACATAGATGCACACATGATCCTTTCCATCGCAGGGGGCCAATTTCTCATACAGTTCATCCTCCGCCTCCGCAAAGGCCTTGATATCCGGAAAGCGAATCCACAACTCGCAGGGAATCTGGTCGAAGGGAATCAGCTGCTGGCAGATCAGCTTTCCTCCCCGCTCCTCCTCCACCTTCACCTTTCCCTTGACGAACACCTTGGCATCCTTCTCCAGGAGCATCTTATTTTTCTCATAATCCCTGGGGAAGATCAGCACTTCCACCGTCCCGTACAAATCCTCTATCGTAATGAAGGCCATCACAGTATTTTTCCTAGTGACTTTGACTGATTTCTCAGAAATCATACCGCCGATAATCACAGTATCCCCATCTTGCAGCCTTGCCATACCTATTTCTTCCTGCTCATTTTCCTGGACAAAGTCCTGGGAGGTATTGGTGCAATTTTTCTGAATCAAGCCAACATACTCCTCCAGGGGATGCCCGCTGACGTATATTCCCAGCATCTCCTTCTCGTACATGAGAAATTCCTCTCTGTCAAACTCTCCCACATCCGGAAAGGAAATGCGATTTGATTCTGCCAGCTCCTCATCCCCCATATCGAACAGAGACAGCTGTCCCATAGTATTATCTTTCTTCTCCCGATTGATGTGGTCCATCATGGACTGATGCACCAAAAGCTTCTGCTTCCTAGTTCCCTCCAGGCAGTCTAATGCCCCGGCCTTGATGAGATTTTCTATGGTGTGCTTCGTCACCTCTCTCCCTGACAGCCTTTTCATAAAATCCTCCATGGACTGGAACAGGCCGCCGGCACCGCGCTCCTCCACGATGGCCTGGATCACCCCGTCCCCGATGCCCTTGATGGCGGACAGGCCGAATCGGATTTTCCCATCTGACACGGAAAAGGCCGATTGGCCCTCGTTCACATCCGGCCCCAGAATCTCAATACCCATCTGGCGGCAGGTCATGGCATAGCCCAGCACCTTCCCGCTGTGATCTTTCACCGAAGTCATCAGAGCCGCCATAAACTCCACGGGATAATAATATTTCAGATAGGCAGTCTGGTATGCCACCACCGCATAGGCGGCGGCGTGGGATTTATTGAAGGCATACTTGGCAAAGTCCGTCATATCGTCATAGATCTTATTGGCAATCTCCTCGGGAATGCCGCCCGCCACGCAGCCCTTCACCCCCTCTGCCTCATTCCCATAGACAAAGTTCTTTCTCTCCGCCGCCATTACAGAAGCCTTTTTCTTGGACATGGCACGGCGCACCAGGTCGCTTCGCCCGAAACTGTATCCCGCCAGATTCCGCACGATCTGCATCACCTGCTCCTGGTATACGATGCACCCATAGGTAGGCTCCAGGATCGGCTCCAGCTGGGGACAGTCATAGGTCACGCTGTCCCTGTTATTCTTTCCCTGCACGTACTGGGGAATATAATCCATGGGACCGGGGCGGTACAGGGAGATTCCCGCAATCACGTCCTCCATATTGCCCGGGCGCAGTTCCGTCATAAACTGCTTCATCCCACCGCTCTCCAACTGGAACACGCCCTCCGTCTTCCCCTCGCTGATCATCTCGTACACATTCTTATCATCAAAATCAATATCCATCACCGTATCATCGGAAAGTCCCGCAAGCCTAGCCGCATTCTGAATCACCGTCAGCGTCCTTAAGCCCAGGAAATCCATTTTCAGCAACCCCAGCTCCTCCAGGGTGGTCATAGTATACTGGGTGGTAATGGTGCCATCTGCCGCCTTGGACAGAGGCACGTACTCATCCACGGGCCTGGGGCTTATGAGAACCCCCGCCGCATGCATAGAAGTATGGCGGGGCAGCCCCTCCAGACGCTTGGACATCTCAATCAGATTCCTTGCCTGCTCGTCATTGTCGTACATCTCCCGAAACTCCGGATTATGCTCCAAGGCTTTCTGGATCGTAATGCCCAGCTCCATGGGAACCGCCTTGGCAATGGCATCCACGTAGGCGTAGGGAAGATCCAGCACCCGCCCCACGTCCCGAATCACGCCCCTGGCCGCCATGGTTCCAAAGGTCACGATCTGCACCACATGGTCCTTGCCGTACTTTTCCACCACGTAGTCAATCACTTCCGGCCGCCGCTCATAGCAGAAATCAATATCAATATCCGGCATGGTCACCCTCTCCGGATTCAGGAAGCGCTCAAAGAGAAGCTGGTACCTGATGGGATCGATATTGGTAATCCCCAGGCTGTAGGCCACAATGCTTCCCGCCGCAGAACCCCTGCCCGGCCCAACGCTGATATGCCTCTCCCTGGCAAACCGTATAAAGTCCCACACAATCAGAAAGTAATCCACAAATCCCATATTCCGAATCACTTCCAACTCTTCCCGCAACCGCTCCTCGTGCTGGGAAGCCTCCTGGCCATACCTGTCCATCAGCCCCTCCCGGCAGAGCTTCTGCAGGTAATCCCAGGCCGTATATCCCTCAGGCACGTCAAAATGAGGCAGCTTGTACTCCCCAAAGGCAATCTCTACCTGGCACCGCTCCCCGATCTTCTCCGTATTATCCAATGCCTCCTTGGCATAGGGGAAGAGGCTCCGCATCTCCTCCTCCGACTTGAGGAAATACTGCCCGCCCTCGTACCGCATGCGGTCCTCATCCTTCACCAGTTTCTTAGTCTGAATGCACAGAAGGATGTCATGGGGTTCCGCATCCTCCGCCGTGATATAGTGCACGTCATTGGTAGCGACCAAGGGCAGACCCGTCTCCTGGTGCAGCCGCAAGAGCCCCTGATTCACCGTCTGCTGGTCTGGAATGCCGTGATCCTGCAGTTCCAGATAAAAATGCTCCTCCCCGAAGATTTCCGCCAGCCGCAATGCCTCCTTCTTCGCCGTGTCATACATCCCCCGGCGCAGATACATGGCCACCACCCCCGCCAGGCAGGCGCTCAGGGCAATCAGACCCTCGTGGTACTGCTCCAGCACCTCGTAATCCACCCTGGGCTTATAATAAAATCCCTCGGTAAATCCCAGGGACACGATCTTCATCAGATTGGCATAGCCCGTGTTATTCTCCGCTAGAAGCACCAGATGATTGTACCGCTCATCCCCCTTGGATACCTCCCTGTCATAGCGGGAGCCAGGAGCCACGTACACCTCGCATCCAATCACCGGATTGATGCCCCTCTTCTTCGCTGCCCGGTAAAAATCAATCACCCCATACATATTTCCATGATCCGTGATTGCCAGATGCTTCATCCCCAGATCTTCCGCCCTCTGCAGCAATTCCTCAATCTTGCAGGACCCATCCAGCAAGGAATACTCCGTATGTACATGTAAATGTGTAAATCCCATCTCTTCCTCTTTTCCAAGGTGAAAAGAATTTCTAAGTCGATAAAGTACATCGACTAAGAACATTCTACGATTTCACCTATAAAGAACGCAAAACCAGCGTTCTTAACATCCAAATTTTATACAGTTTAAAAGGGCACCGGCTTCGCTGGTACCCTCTTTCATCTCTCTATGCATTATGCCTCTGCGGCACATAAATACTTCTCAATATCCTGCATGGCATTGGCCTCGTCCTCGCCGTCAGCGGAAACAACCACTTCCTCGCCGGAATCCAAGCCCAGAGCCATCATTCCCATAATGCTCTTCGCATTCACTCTCCTGTCGCCACTCTCCACATAAATGCTGCTGGAAAATTGACTTGCCACCTGTACCAACACTGCCACCGGTCTAGCCTCTAAACCATTCTGAATTTCAATCTTCATTTTCTTGGTAATCATTCTTTTTTCCTCCTTCTGCAAGGGAGCGTTACCCTAAGAAACCGTTAATAATAAAGCGATTGCTTAACAATTCCTTCCCTCCCTCATCTGGTCTGCAATTTGACTGATTTTGCGCAGACGATGATTCACGCCGGACTTGCTAATCGGCGGCGATAGCATCTGCCCCAGTTCCTGCAGGGAGCCGTCCGGATATTCCATCCGCAGCTGTGCAATCTCCCGAAGCCCGTCTGCTAGTTGGCTAAACCCCAAATGGCATTGGAGATACCTAATATCCTCTATCTGCCTCGCCGCAGCGGTGACAGTCTTATGAATATTAGCCGTCTCGCAATTCACCTGTCGGTTCACAGAATTGCGCACCTCCTTCAATATGCGCACATTCTCCAATTCCATCAAGGCCACGTGGGCCTCCATGATATTGAGAAAATCCACAATCTGGGAACCTTCCTTCATATATAGCACATAGTATTTCTTGCGCTCCACAATCTTGCCCGCCACGCCAAAACTGGCAGAAAGCATCTGCAGCTGCCTGGCGTACTGCTGGGACTGCACCGCAATCTCCAAGTGATACGCCTTCTCGGGATTGGTGATGGACCCCGCCACCAGAAAACTCCCTCTGAGATACGCTCTCTTACAGCAAGTATTCTGCACCAGCCTCTGATGAACCTGCTGAAAGCCTCCCCATAGGCCTCCGCATTCATCTAACATCTTGATTGCCTTAAGAATCAAGGTGACAGCCTTTTTCTCCCGGACAAGCAAAGAATATCGAACACTGGACAAACGCACGTTATGGTTTCTCACCATAACATCAACATGTACTTTAAATGTATTCTTTAATAATGTATAGGATTTTTCCGCTACTGTCAAGTTCTCCGTATGGATTTCCAAAAAGAGAATGCCGCCTGCCTCCTGGCGAATCCTGCCGCACAGATGAAAAATGGCCGCAAACTCTGCAATGCAGCAATGCCTGGCACTGCTCTGCTGCCTGGCAATCTCCTCCTTGACCCTGCTTGAAAAGGACATAACCCCCTACCTCATTCCTGCGATTTATTGTTCACTCCTGCAATCATGCCAGTGATGCTGGCACAAACAATCAATGATGAATGCTGAACTTTCTTTCCACACTTCCTACTTCTCGATATCCCGATGCTCAACCTTCATGCCGTAGGGCAGTTTTTCAAGATTTTTCGCCAGCGTATTCGCCATAGACACGGAGCGGTGCTTGCCCCCGGTGCATCCCACCCCGATGACCAGCTGGTTCTTGCCCTCGATCACATAATTAGGAATCAAAAAACTAATCATCTGGAACAACTGCTTAGAAAAAATCTGCGCCGGTTCCGCTCCCATCACAAATTCGTAGACCTCCCTATCATTTCCCGTCAGATGCTTTAATTCCGCAATATAATAGGGATTGGGCAGGAACCGCACGTCAAACACCAGATCCGCATCCTCCGGTATCCCATACTTGAAGCCAAAAGAAAGAATGGTGACAAAGAAATTCTCATATTCCCCTCTCTCCAGAAAGATTTTATCAATTTCTTGCTTTAATTCCCGAATCAGCATATGGCTGGTATCCAAAATATAATCCGCATGCTTCTTAATGTCTGCCAGTTCCGCCCGCTCCGCCTCAATCGCCTTGTCCACCCTGCCCTGCAAAGCCAGGGGATGGTTCCTCCTAGTCTCCTTGTAGCGCTTGATCAGCACATTATTGTCCGCCTCCAGAAATAAAATCTCATAGCGATACCCCGACTCTTTCATAGCCTCCACAATATCTCCCACCTGGGACAGCCCCTCCAGATTCCGAATATCAATGCCCAGGGCCACGCCGTCCACCTGCTTCGCCTCTTTCATGAACACCTTGGTCATGCCGGAAATCATCTGCACCGGAAGATTGTCAATGCAGAGATAGCCAATATCCTCCAGCATGCGGAGCACGGAACTCCTACCCGCCCCGGACATCCCCGTAACTATCACAAACCGTACCATTCTAACCTCACTTTTCCATCATATGTCCACTATTTCATTCATACCGCCCCATCTGCAAAAATCACTCTGTCCGGGCCGCCATCAGTCGCCACATTCCTCGCTCTGCCCTGTCTGGCCATTCACCAGCTTCACTTCCAATTCCAGCGTCACGCCGAACATCCTCTTCACCGTCTCCTGCACATGGGCAATCACTTTCATGGCCTCCTCATAGGTTCCATTTCCAACATTCACCACGAACCCACTGTGCTTGTCAGAAACCATCACGTCCCCTATGCGATATCCTTTCAGTCCCGCATCCTCAATAAGCCTTCCGGCATAATACCCCTCCGGCCTCTTAAATGTACTGCCCGCACTGCCATGCTCCAGAGGCTGCTTCTCCCGCCTCCTGCCATTCAGTTCCTTCATCCGGAGAAAAATCTCTTGGGAATCCCCAGGCGCAAAGGCAAAAAGCGCCCACAGAACCAGACATCCCTCTCTCTGGATAATGCTGGTGCGATAGCCCAGTTCTAACGCCTCCCTGTCCAGAAAGGCTTCCCTGCCATCGGGCATCAGAAGCATCGCCCCCAGAATGCAGTCCCCAATCTCTCCCCCATAGGCGCCGGCATTCATGGTGACCGCCCCCCCCAAGGTGCCGGGAATCCCGGAGGCGAAAGCAAAGCCATCCAATCCCTGCTCTGCCACGGCATTTGCCATGGTGGAAAGGAGAATGCCCGAAGCCGCCTTCACCAGCGTCTTGCCCTCCAGACCATCCCTCCCTGCAAAGCCTTCCCCCAGAAGTTCCTCCGCCATCTTCCTCTCTGTCTCCGAGGAAAGAAAGGCCAGCTGGTCTAACGAGGTTTTATCCTGACATGCCTCGTATGATTTCCCTGTCATATGGGTGGTAATCATCACGCCCTCGTACCCCTGGTCGCTCACCAAGAGATTGCTCCCATTCCCCATGAGAAAATAGGGGACGCGCTCCTGTCGCAGATACCTCACCAGTTCCACCAGATCTTCCACCGTATCAGGTGCCACAAAATAAGATGCCTCCCCCCCGATGCGAAACGTGGTATGCCTGCGAATCGGCTCCCGCTCCCACACGCAGCCATCTCCCACAATCCGTGCCAGTTCTGCCCTATCCAAAGGATCCCACCTCCCTCTATAAACTCTCGATAAATCTCATAAAGGCCCGCTGGCCCGCCAAGTCATTCTTATACACCCCGGCATGCTCCAGCACCTTCATAAACACCACGCCAATCTCTTTCTGGAGAATCTCCTCCACATTTCCCCCATGAATCATATTCATGTCGTGAGCGGCCTTTTCATTCACACATCTCACCTGATAATTCGGAAGGAAACTCTCCACCCAGTCCGCATGCTTCGCCAGCTCCTCATCTCCCCGAATGTCCCTGCCCTCCAGAATGAACTCGCCAAGACGCTTCATCTCGTCTTTCAGCCGGGCCGGCAGCACCGCCAGCCCCATCACCTCGATCAGGCCGATATTCTCTTTCTTAATATGATGCAGTTCCTGATGGGGATGGTACACCCCTAAAGGATGCTCCTCCGTGGTTATATTATTCCTCAAAACCAAATCCAATTCATACTTTCCATCCCTCCTGCGGGCAATGGGCGTAATGGTATTGTGAGGCTCGCCCTCCGTCTCCGCAAACACGAAGGCCTCCTCGTCCGTATACTTTCTCCAGCTGTCCAGAATATGAGCCGCCGCCTTCACAAGAACCTCCCCGTCCTCATGGCGAATGCGAATCACCGACATGGGCCACTCCACGATGCCAGCCTCCAGGCTCTCAAATCCCGGAATCGTCACTTCCTTCCTGATGCCAGCCCTCTCCATGGCAAATTCATAATGCCCGCCCTGAAAATGCTCATGGGCCAGGATGGAGCCCCCCACAATGGGCAAATCCGCATTGGAACCCACGAAATAATGGGGAAACTGCCTGACAAAGTCCAGCAACTTCCGAAATGCAGACTCGTCAATCTTCATGGGCGTGTGCTCTGTATTAAATAATATACAATGCTCGTTGTAATATACATAGGGAGAATACTGCAGCCCCCACTTCCCTCCGTCAATAGTCACAGGAATCACCCGGTGGTTCTGTCTGGCAGGATGGTTGACCCTCCCCGCATAGCCCTCATTCTCCTTGCAGAGAAGGCATTTGGGATAGGCGCTCTGGGGAGCGTTCTTCGCCGCCGCGATGGCCTTTGGATCCTTCTCCGGCTTAGACAGGTTGATGGTCACGTCCAGAGTGCCATAGGCGGTATCCGCCGTCCATTTCTGATCCTTTTGAATCCGATAGCGGCGGATATAATCTGTGTCGCAGCTGAACTTATAATAAAATTCCGTGGCTTTTTCCGGACTCTCCCGGTAAAGTTCCCTAAACCGACGAATCACCACGCTGGGAGCGGGAACCAAAGCACTCATAATCTTCGTGTCAAAAAGATCCCGGTAAACCACGCCGTTTTCTTTCAGAACTCCCTGAGTATAGGCCCAGTCCAGCAGTCCCGCCAGAATGTCCTCCAGGGGCATGCCGGAAGCCTGGGCATCCTCCTCATATTCATCCAGCCCCAGGATTTCCAGCAGTCGGTTGATCGTGTATACCTTATCCTCCTCCGCCACCAATCCATTTTTCATGCCATAGGAAACCAGTTCCCCGATCAATGCATTCACTTTGTGAGTGTTCTTTTCATTCACGATGTGAGTGTTCTTTTCATTCACGATGTGAATGGTTTTTTCATTCACATTTTCCATTCCCATTTCCTCCCTTCACAGATCTAAATCCACATGCCGCGTGCAACGCTCCAGCCCCGCAATAAACGTATTGCCCTGCACTCCCCGCCGCCCATCTATCACAGCAAACTCTTATCCCTCAGTATACCATATGTCCCAGAGAAGTTCAAAACACTTCCTCACTGCGCCCGGGAAATCTTTACCGCCTGGGCCAGCCCCTTCCTGGGATAATATGGATACTTCTTATCCAGGTGGAACAGCATGTATCCGGGAGTATTCCGAACCTCCATGCCATGCCGGGTCAGAATCTCCGTAATCTTCTCATTGTCATGCAAGCGATGGTACACGCAGATATTGCACTTGATGTTCTGTGATGCAGCCAGCGTGCGTTCCCCGCCCTGAAGGGCCAGCACCTCCGCCCCCTCGATATCCATCTTCAAGTAATCAAGCTGCTCTCCCTGCATAATCTCATCAATGCACGTGCTATATTTATTTGCATGCCTTGCCAATAATTTGTCCACTATGACAACCTTATCCATATAATCTTTGAAGGTCCATTGCAATGCCTTTACATACAAGGGGTCGCATTCCACCAAATATAACTTCTTCACCCTCTTCACGATGGGCACGCTGAAATTCCCCTCCGCCACCCCCGCATCCATGACCACGGCTCCCTCAGGAACCTCCATCCTCTCATTGAAATATTGATGGGGAGAGCGATCGTCCTGCTCCCACCGCAGCCCATTCATATATTTCACCGCCGCTTCCTCTGTAGGAAAATATTCAATGGGCAGATAGACGCGCATATCTTCTTCCATGGTGTAATACATTCCAGCCTGGTCATCAAAATGGCATTCAATCTCCTCATCTTCCCGCTCAAAGGAAAAGACGGACAGATTTTCCTTTTCAATGATATTTCTGGCAATCTGGCGCAACTCTTCGCTGTCCTGCTCCATATAGCAGTAATTAATCGCATTTAACGCGATATCCGTAAACATTCTCCCTCTGGCGGCCAAACTGCCAAACAGCATGCGCTGCAAGTCGGCATATTCTCTCAAATCCTTGATACACTTTGAAAATCTTTCAAAATCTCGAAAGCAAAGTTTATCCAGTTCAGAGAAAAGATGGTCCACGTACCCCATGTTTACGACCGCCTTGCCATAAAGCTGATTTTGCACCATGATGTCATCACTCTGCTTCACCGCAAGAAACATATCCTGCATATCGCCTCTTGCCTCTCTCCAAAATTGATATGGGACGCTTTCTTCCCCCGCCTGCATCATGGAATCCAACGCACCGGTAAGTTCTGACATAATGTCCCTTTCATTTGCGCCCAGCTGCATATCTCTCCTCCAATCTAATGATCAAAACCAGCTCCTGATCCGCATGCCATCAGCCATTGCGCCCACATGCAAATCAGCTCCGCTCTCTTTATCTCACCATGTCGCCCTTCTGCTGAATCATGTGATTGACCGCATGCTCCAGCGCATCGATGGATGCCCGGATAATATCCTCGTCGCTGTCCGCGCCCCAGTACCGCTTCTTCTCGTCCTGGGTAATGCCCACATAGGCCATGGCCTTAGAGGAAGAATTTTTTGACAAGGAATGCTCCTCGTATACGTCCAACGCATAGGAAATGCCCAGGTAGTCCTTGATTGCATTGTTCACCGCATTGAGGCGACCATTTCCCTTGGCCTCCACCACCTCCGCGACCCCATCCTTCTGGAAAGTCACCTGGGTGGTAATGCCATCCCCCTGCTGGAAATGCACCTCCGTAATGGCAAAGCTTCTCTTCGGCTTGGAGTAGGTATCCGTAAACACTTCCAACATCTCCTGGGGGCTGAGTTCCGCATGGGCATGGTCTGAAACGCCCTTCATCAGATATCCCACTTCCTCCCGCATCAAATCAGGAAGGACGATGCCAAAGTTCTGTTTCAGCACATAGGCAACCCCGCCCTTTCCAGACTGGCTGTTGATCCGAATCACATCGGAATCATAGGTCCTGCCCACATCCTTGGGATCAATGGGCAGATAGGGCACCGTCCACTGGCTGCATCCCGTCTTCTCCCTGTGGGCCATCCCCTTGGAGATGGCATCCTGATGGGAGCCGGAGAATGCAGTAAACACCAATTCCCCGGCATAGGGCTCCCGCATGGACACCTGCATATCCGTCAGCCGCTCGTATGTCTCTTTGATTTCCTGCATATTGCTAAAATCCAGTTCCGAATCCACCCCATGGGCATGGAGATTCATTCCCACGGTGACAATATCCAGATTGCCCGTGCGCTCCCCATTGCCAAAAAGGGTGCCCTCCAGGCGGTCCGCTCCCGCCAGCACCCCCAGTTCCGCCGTGGCAACCCCGCAGCCCCGGTCGTTGTGGGGATGGAGGGAAAGCACCACGCTATCCCGATATTTCAGGTTCTCGCTCACGTATTCCACCTGGCTTGCGAATACATGGGGCATGGCATTCTCCACCGTGGAGGGAATATTGATAATCGCCTTGGCATCTGCCTTCGGCTCCCACACGTCCAGTACCGCATTGCACACCTCCACCGCATACTCCACCTCTGTCCCGTGGAAGCTCTCCGGACTGTACTCAAAACGAATATTTCCCTGAACTTCTGCGGCCAGCTTCTTCAGCAAAATGGCCCCATCCACCGCAATTTTCTTGATTTCATCCTTGGACTTCCTGAACACCTGCTCCCTCTGGGCCACAGATGTAGAATTATATACGTGCACGATGGCATTTGGCGCGCCGTCCACCGCCTCGAAAGTCTTGCGGATAATATGCTCCCTGGCCTGGGTTAGCACCTGTACCGTCACATCATCCGGTATCAGTTTCCGGTCAATCAGGGTGCGCAGAAAACTATACTCCGTCTCGGAAGCGGCGGGAAATCCCACTTCGATCTCCTTGAAGCCAATGTCCACCAGCATCTGGAAATATTCCACCTTCTCCTCCAGGCTCATAGGCTCGATCAGCGCCTGGTTGCCATCCCGCAAATCCACGCTGCACCACACCGGAGCCTTTCCGATGGCATCCTTCTTCACCCAGTCAAAGCACGCCTCCGGCGGCATAAAATAACTCTTCTGATACTTTTCAAAACCTTCCATCTCTCTTCCTCCATTTCCGGGCCAAGCGCCCTCATTTCCTGTCCCCTGAGAAGCCTTTATGCAAATGGTCCCGCCAGCATTCCCGCTCATTCCATCATCGGCATCCCCTCTGCCCGGCGGCAAAGGCAGCCTATGGCAAGCAAAGAAAAAAGCCCCTATGAAATATTCATAGAGACGCAATCATACGCGGTACCACTCTAATTCATGTAAAACATGCTCTCACAGGTACATCCATCACTTTGCCACTATTCACGGCCAGGCCGCTCGTAACAACAAGCATCGCTTTCAATACCTTTCCCCTGTAACGGTGGGACTCCGTCCAAGTCTACTGCGGGCAATGCCCTTTCAACCGGCTGCTCCGAGACCAGTTCGCCATATCGCTTCCGCTGCTTTCCATCTGCCAGCAGCTTTCTGGACTCCACTTTATGGCTACTATTCCTCTTCTTCGCATTATTGCAAATGATAATTATATCTTTGCATTTGATAGATACTACTATAACACATACTTTATCATTTGAAAAGCCCCAAATGCTCTTTTGGCATCATCCCAAATCATTGACATGAAATCATATCGTTGCTATGATGTTGCTTAGATAGTGTATCGGGAAGGACAACGCCCCATATTTCATGATTTCACAGGGGCTGACGTGATAACAGATAGATGCGGGGAAGGAAAATCAGAGCAAGAAAGGCGGATAATTGCCATGTGCCAAATTATAGAAAAATTAATTGCAAGAGGCGTTCCCTATGACGAAGTGATGGAGCGTTTCGTAAATGACCAGAACTTCTACTTCGACTACTTGCATCAATTTACCCAGGACGAATACATCATCCTTTTAGAGCAGGCACTGGAACAGAGCGAATTGGAAGACGCCTTCAAGGCGGCCCATACCCTGAAAGGGCTGATGGCCAACCTGGGCCTGCTGCCTCTGGTGGACGAGATCTCTCCCCTGGTGGAGCTTCTGCGGGCGGAATCACTGGAGGGAACAGACCAATTATACTATTCGTTCAAAGCCATCCATCAGGATTTTTGCGATTTTATCAAAGAAAATGTGCCGAAATCATAGCACTATGTTATTCCGACACATTCTCGCCCAAATGTAGTTGATTTAAATCATCTACTTATCAACTTCCAATCCAAGTGGCAAAATATACCCTACAGATGAAGCACCCGCTCCTGAATCTCCTGGGTTCTCCCCTGATTCCAATACTGGGTTCCAATATATCCGCAAGTCCTGCGGGCCACATTCATCTTATCCTGATTGGTGTTGCCGCAATTCGGGCATTTCCAGATCAACTTCCCATCATCATCCTTCTCAATCTGAATCTGCCCGCTGAAATCGCACACCTGACAGTAATCGCTCTTCGTATTCAACTCCGCATACATAATATTATGGTAGATGAATTTCATCACCTCCAGCACCGCCTCAATATTGTTCTCCATATTGGGCACCTCCACATAGCTCACCGCTCCGCCCGGGGATAGGTTCTGGAACTGCGCCTCGAATTTCAGCTTGTCAAAGGCATTGATTTCCTCGGTGACATGCACATGGTAACTGTTGGTGATATAATTCTTGTCCGTCACGCCCTCAATGACGCCAAAGCGATTCTGCAGGCACTTGGCAAACTTGTACGTAGTGGATTCCAGCGGCGTGCCATACAGGCTGAAATCAATATTCTCCTGCTCCCGCCACAGGCGGCAGGCATCGTTGAGTTTCTGCATCAACTTCAGGGCAAAGGGAGTGCCCTCCGGGTCGGTATGGGATTTCCCCGTCATATACCGAGTGCACTCGCAAAGCCCGGCATATCCCAGAGAAATGGTAGAGTATCCCCCGTAGAGCAACTTATCGATAGTCTCCCCCTTCTTCAGCCTGCCCAGCGCGCCGTACTGCCAGAGAATGGGGGCCACGTCAGAAAGCGTCCCCTTCAGCCGATTGTGGCGGCACATCAGTGCCTCCTTGCACAATGCCAGCCTCTTTTCCAGGATCGACCAGAAGGAATCCATATCCCCCCCGGAGGAGCATGCCACGTCCACCAGGTTCAGCGTCACCACGCCCTGGTTAAACCTTCCGTAGAACTTCGGGCGATGTTCCTCATCATGATACACCGTCAGGAAAGAGCGGCATCCCATGCAGGGGTAGCAATTCCCCTGCTTCAATTCCCGCATCATCTTTTCTGAGATATAATCGGGCACCATGCGCTTTGCCGTACATTTCGCCGCCAATTCCGTCAAATACCAATATTCGCTGTCCTCCGTGATATTATTTTCCTCCAGCACGTAGAGTAGCTTTGGGAATGCGGGGGTAATGTACACGCCCTTCTCATTCTTCACCCCCTGAATCCTCTGTTTTAAAACTTCCTTGATAATGAGGGCGAGATCATCCCTCAGCCGTCCTTCCGGCGCCTCGTTCAGATACATGAACACGCTGACGAAGGGAGCCTGTCCGTTGGTGGTCATCAAGGTAATCACCTGGTACTGGATCATCTGCACTCCCCGCTTAATCTCGTCCAGCACCCGAAGTTCCGCCACCCTGTCCACCTGGTCGCTGGTGTAGGAAAGCCCCGCATCCCGAAACTCCTCCTCCACTTGGCGGCGGTACTTCTGCCGGCTCACGTCCACGAAGGGTGCCAGATGGGTGAGGGTGATGCTCTGCCCTCCATACTGGGAACTGGCAATCTGGGCTATGCTCTGGGTGGCGATATTGCAGGCAGTGGAAAAACTCTTAGGCGACTCAATCATCGTCTCGCTCACTACCGTGCCATTCTGCAGCATGTCCTCCAGATTCACCAGACAGCAATTATGCATATGCTGGGCAAAATAATCCGTATCATGGAAATGGATGATGCCCTGGTCATGGGCCCGCATCACCTCCGCCGGCAAGAGGAACCGCCTGGTAATGTCCTTGCTCACCTCCCCGGCCATATAATCCCTCTGCACGCTGTTGACCGTAGGGTTTTTATTAGAATTTTCCTGCTTGACCTCCTCATTGTCACACTCCAGAAGGCTTAATATCTGCTTATCCGTGGAATTGGCCTTGCGCACCAGCGCCCGGTTATAGCGATAGGTAATATACTTCCTCGCCACGCTAAAGGCCCGCTTATCCATGATGTGCTCTTCCACCAGGTCCTGCACCTCTTCCACGCTCAGGGAGCGGTTCATGTCCAGGCAGATATTCTCCACGCTGTCCGTGATATCCTGAATCTGCTCCCTGGATAGACGCTCCTTTTCCGGCACCTCGTAATTGGCCTTCATCACCGCCGCCGTAATCTTCTCCGCATTAAATATCGCCTCCGCACCGCTTCTCTTTATGATTTTCATATGACACCATCTTTCCTTTTATGATATAACAGCCGCTACTTACAGCTTCGCCTCTCATAGCAACCAAAATGCATTCTTCCTGCGCAAAACAAGTGAATAAGAATAAAATACCATATATTGTGTAGAATTGCAATACATAATACAAAATATTGTTGTGCGATTATTATTCATGATTATTGCGCACGTCCAATTCAGCAAGGAAAAACAATGCAGATGCTTAACCGAAGATTATGATAGCTGGCTGTTATGGTGCCATTCATCTGTTCGACCAGCGTCTTGGAGATAGCAAGTCCCAGCCCTGTGGATTTCCTTGCCGTCTCCACCGTATAGAAGCGGTCAAAAAGTCTGCCTACCTGGGCTTCATCCAATCCCGATGCCCTGTTGGAAAAAAGGATTTCCCCTGTTTCTGACAGAGCGATCTCCAAATCACCATCGCTATATTTCACAGCATTATTTAAGAGATTAGAAAATATCCGGGTTAATGACGAAGGGTCAAGATGCCTGATAACCTTTTCTTCTGTCAATCTAATCACAGGCGTAATGCCATGATCCTTCAGAATATGATAGAATGCCGCTATGCTCTCCTCCAGCACCTCATTCACCAGGACAGGCTCCACCCTGGCATCCCCCTCTGTTGCCACAATCACAGAATAGCGAAAAAGCTCCTCTGTCAGTTCAGAAAGCATCCCCGCCCTGTCTTTCATAATCCCGATATACCGCAGGGATGCTTCTGTAGATTCTTCCCGTTCCAGCAAATCTAAATATCCGCAGATCGCGGTCAATGGCGTGCGCAGATCATGGGCAATATTCGTGACGGCATTTTTCAGTTCCCTATCTCCAAGCAGGTATCGGTGACGCTGGGCCCGCAGTTCCCGCAACTGCTCGTTCAATACATTGGCAAGGCTACGCATAGATTGGTCATTGCTGGAAATGTCAATCAGCGTGTTCGTATCGGCCATAAGCCGATCGGCAAATGCCTCCTCTATTTCCCTTGCGGCCTTTCTCAGCATGTGTATCTTAGCAACAAGTAACAAGATAATGAATAACCCCCCGCCAGTCAAGGCCCATAACCAACCATTCATCATTTACACCAAGCCTCCAGCAAAAATGCTTCGATCTAATCCTTTCTATTGTTCCTATTTTCTTTATTTCAAATTCTTTCTCTTAAAAATCACCATGCCTGTGCCAGTTGTGGCTATGACTAAAATAAGATCATAAAATACAATCACGTTCAAACGATCCGTCTTGTGCTCCATGATTTGATATAGCTGGGAAACAGGAATAAAGTCATTTAAAAATTCATATGCCCTGCGTTTCCCGCCTGTGAGGTACTGCGGATTCTTTACTTTTTCCATCATGGTTACCTCGCCGGTATTTTCATCCGCATACATGTATTCGTCATAGTATTCGGGGGCAGAAAGACGCTGGTAAACCGACATGGAGGCAAACATCATAACCAGCGTGGTCAGGAGGCATAGAACCCCTCCATAAGCCCTGCTCTGTATGGACATGGACAGAAGCAGCAGCAACGCCGTCAGTGCCAGAATAGAGGATGCGCTTACCGACATCATGAGAATGATTTTTGCCGGGGAGAGCGTGGTGCCGCCAATAAAAAGCCAGCCAAATATCAGAACAGCCACGACGCACATTATATGAATGATCACATCCGCCACGACGCAGACAATGAATTTGGAAAAATAAATATTCCACCGGACATGCCCCACAATAATTTTATTTCTCATGGTTCCGTTTGAATATTCCGTTCCCACAAAGATGCTCACAAATACGGCAACCACAAATATCATATAGAGACCTCCCGCAAATAGGAGCCCATCCGCATTGCTGTATTCCTGACTTAACTTCGCATAACTATCCGGGTTCATTTTGATATCATACCAGCGCATCATAACAATAAAGATGCCAAGCCCTGCGGAAACCAGCAGGCAGATTTTAAAAATATTGCTTTTCAGCAATCTGAAAAATTCACTTACCACCAGCTTATTCACTTTTTCCACCTCCCACCAGATTGATATAATAACTTTCAAGACCTTCGTCACGTTCCTGCATGGTGATTACTTCGCAGTCCTGCTCTGCCAGGGCAAGGGCAAGCTTGGTCACATTGACTTTGGCAAATAAATCAGCCTCCCGATCCGAAAGGATTTCATAATCTATATCCATCTCGTCAAGCACGCGGGAAAGCATCTTCGTATCGCTCACCTCTATCCGCACACATTTCCTGCAGGCAGCCTCCAGCTGCCCGGCACTGATTTCCTTGATCATGGAACCATTCCCAATAAACCCATAATGTGTGGCCAGCTTTGAAAGCTCATCAAGGATATGGCTTGAGATTAGCACCGTAATCTGCCGCTCCCGGTTCAGCTTTAAAATCAACTCCCGAATCTCTATAATCCCCTGGGGGTCAAGTCCGTTTGCCGGCTCATCCAATACTAGGAAATCAGGATCCCCCGCAAGGGCGATAGCAATCCCCAAGCGCTGCCGCATGCCAAGAGAGAAGTTTTTCGCCTTCTTTTTCCCTGTATGGCTAAGCCCCACCAGTTCGAGGATGTCGCGCAGCCCGCCATAGGATGGAAGCCCCAGTATTCGATATTGCTGCTTTAAATTATCTTCCGCCGTCATATTCAGATAGATGGCAGGGTTTTCTACCACGGCCCCCATCCTTCTCCGCGACTTCGCAATATCCCTGTCAGTATTTTTCCTTCCATATAGAATGTATTCCCCAGACGTGGGTTCCTGCAACCCGCAAATCAGCCGGATCAGCGTCGTCTTGCCGGCACCGTTTTCCCCCACGAATCCATAAATCGCTCCCTTTGGAACATTCATGGACAATCCGTTCAATGCCTTGAAATGCTTGTAATGCTTGTTCAAAGCATCCGTTCTGAGAACGTAATCCATCACAATCCCTCCATTTCTTCACATGTCATTTTGTTCATCATGTACCAGTACAAGTACATCGTATCAGGAAATGGTAAAGGCAGCGGTAAAGAAAAGGGTAAAGAAATGGTAAAGATTGTTACTATTCTGTCCGCAATTTGAACCCGATTCCCCATACCGCCTCAATGTAATCTTTGCCGCTTGCTTCCCGCAGCTTCTTTCTCAGATTGCTAATATGCATTTTCAAAGAACTTTCCGTGCAGTCCGGAGTGTCTTCGCTGATGCTGTCCAGCAGAAATGATTTCGTGGCAACCCGGTTAGGGTATTGCATCAGCAGTTTCAAGATGGCATATTCCGTTCTTGTCAATTTGACCTCATTACATCCTGCTGTCACAGTATGGCTCTCCCTATTGAGCGTCAGACCATCAAATGCCAAATTGGAATTATTCTCTTTATAGGCGGCATTTCTAAATTGCACCTTGATTCGTGCCATAAGTTCCTTGATGTCGAATGGCTTGGATACATAGTCGGCGGCACCGCCAAGAAGCAAGGCAACCTTGTTGTCAAGATCCACTTTTGCGCTCATAATAATGACAGGAATGCCCACCAGCTTCGGAAGCACTTCCTCCCCATTCAGACCGGGCAGCATCAGGTCGAGAAGCACTAGGTCAGGCTTTGCGGCAGAGAGCGCAAGCAGTGCCTCCGTCCCGGAATATGCCCGCAATACGCCATATCCCTCTCTCGTGAGGACTTCCTCCAGCATATTGCCAATGTGGACGTCATCATCTACAATAAAAATGTTTTTCAAATAAAGGACTCCTTTCGCAACTACGATTAGGAATTTCTGTATGGTAATGCATTGTAGCACAAAAAGGGAAATCTGTAAATTATATGGAACCTGCAGCGAGGATATCCTCGGTTGAATGCGAAATAAGAAATACACTTTCTATAAAGAGATGCTATGCTGCTTAGGCTGCTTTCTACGTCGTTTAGGTCGTTTTCTGTTTTTTCTATTGATACCATCAAAATAATATGATATAAATTTCACATAATAAAAAATAATTTATTAAGGAGTATATTTAAATGACGAGCAAAAAAGTTACATCAAAAAAACATCTCATAGTTATAGTACTACTTTTATCTTTCGTACTCAAAAACGCTTTTTGGGGCTGCATTACCTCTGAAGCAAAACAAGAAAAAAAAACATCTTATATTGTTATCACAAAAAACAAAGCCGAATTTAAAGAAATCAAAAAGGAATATTCAAGCGTATTGAATGATAATAGGACGGCATTGTTAAAAGAAGAAAATATATTAGAAATAAAACTTACTAATGATGAAAAAAAGAAATTATCTGTAAATTCTAATATCCGCCTTATAGAAGAAGATGTCTTTGTTCAGGGGACAAACATTTCAAATAATACAAAGAAAGAAATAAAGCAAAAATTATGGAATTTAGAAAGCATTCGTGCCTCTTCAATTAAACGCAAGAATCAAAAAACACCAAAAATAAAAGTTGCTTTGTTAGATTCAGGAGTTGATTGCGTTGATAGCATTGATGTCAAAGAAAAAATTAATTTAATAGAGAACGAAGAGACATCTTTACTGTATGAGGATTATTCTAGTCACGGAACCATAATAGCAGGTATCATGTGTGCTAATTATAGTTCTAAAAATACGAATATCCAAGGAGTAAATCCTAATATAGAGTTATATTCTGCCCGAATATTAGACAAAAATTGCCAGGCTCCCATTAGCAGGGTTATAGAGGGAATATATTGGGCAATCGAAAAGAGAGTAGATATTATTAATATCAGTTTTGGAACCAATAAATATTCAAAAACACTAGAAACAGCAATAAAAGATGCGAACGACGCTGGCATACTTGTAATTGCAGCTGTTGGAAATCAAGGACACGAGCAAGATTCCGTGGAATATCCAGCGGCTTTTGAAGACGTATTAGGAGTTGGTTCTGTTGACTCAAAGGGAAAAAAAAGCGATTACAGTTCAACTGGAACGGGAGTCGATGTTATGGCACCCGGAGAGGCTATATGCTCCATTGGTGCCTTTGATGAAGAAATGATTTCATCAGGTACCAGCATGTCTGTACCGCATGTTGTTGGAATTGCGAGTCTACTCTGGGAAAAGGATTTGAGCAAATCAAATGATTTCATTCAAGAATTAATCAAAAAAAGCGCAAGAAATCTTGGTGATACTCAAAAATATGGAAATGGTTTGGTAGACTATGATTATGCCCAAAAATGCTATTCAATCCTTGATCAACAATTTAAGCAAGGGAAAAAAATAGATGTTAAACAAAATGACAACAAAATTTTAAAATTTGATAATAAGGAAAACGAAGATAAGGTAGCGGGGAGTTGGTACCATGACATTCATACAGCAATATTTAAAAATGAAGGTTCCGCAGGTTCTTTAAAAGCAATGAAGGAAGGTGCGCATTATCCTGATACAACTGCATCTGGAGTGAAGGGAATGACAAACAACCCAGATTTTCATGGGTATTATTATCGGGATTCAGATAAATCATATGTAAATTATATGGCCAGTTACAGATATATATTGCGCATGGGAAATTCATATGGAAAGGGAAATAGATTTGCAGGAGTTTCTGGCAGCAACATTCCAGGGTTGACAAAGAAAAGTGAAAACGCAATATATAAAGCATTTATCGGAATGGATGCAAAGATAAACACATATAATGATCCATCAGACAAAAAAGCATTTGTATATGGCATTGCCATGCACTCTGCCTCAGACGTTTTAGCACACTCCACCTTTAGATATAGCAATGGCAGTTGGAAAAGGATCACTCATCCAGATGCAGATAATCCCAATGTGCAAAAACGGCGTGTTACTATGGCAAAACGCATTGAAAGAAATGTATTATATCGTTTTAAAGGCAAAAGAAAAGATGTTCCTGTTGCACATGATTTTCATGCGGCAGGGGATAAATCGGGGGAATTTTATGTTTCTGACACGAAGAAACAATATTATAGAGTAGCAAGATTGTTATATAATGCAAATCAGATGAAAGTCAGCGACAGCAATGTCCTTCGGCACTATAGCATGTTGAATATTACCAAGTAATTCGGGAGGAAATATGATAATTAACAAGAAAAAGGGAATGATAATCTTTTCTATCATTGGCGTGGTCGCAGTCTGCCTCTGCATCAATTATGCAAACAGAAATAAAAGCCCCTATATCAAATCTGATCAGATTGTATATAAGACAGATTCCATCGAAGTCCCTCATGTGACTACAAAGGAATTTGATGGTGAAGGAAATTTCCATTTGCTGGCACAGCTGGGGATTGGAAAATCAAGCAAGGCAGATTCCGATCGAGATGCCTTTGTAATCAAGACAGACATTGATACGGGCGATAGCAAGGAATTATATGAGCAAAGGGATGAAAACTGGGCTTATAAGGCGGATGGCTGGTTTCGGAATTATGCCACTTATGAAGATGAGATGCTTTGCGCCGACTTTATCAGTGAGAGACTGACATACGGAAAGCCTACGCCCTGCCTGGCAGTGATCAATTTAAAGACAAAGAAGGAAACTCTTTGGAATCTTTCGGAACTTTCCGGCAAAGCCGCTTTTTCAGAGGAGGGAGAACAGATCGATCAGATGGTCTGGCTTAACAAAAAGAAAGTAGCCCTGGTGTCTGGAAATTCCGTGGTGTACATCGATATAGTACAAGGGAAACTATTTGAGCAGTCTAGGATAACAGAAGAATCCTTCGTGAATTGGAATCTCTCTGGCACAGTGCTGTCTTATGTCGTCAAAAGAAATGGTCGATATGTTTTTGAGGCGGTGGAACTGGGAGATATGAAAAGATTAGCATCCATCGACGCCGGGTCATGGAAGCCGGGATTTGGGGAATATGACATGCTCTACTGTGACGGAACCATCTATAAGATTGATAAAAAAAATTTATACCGCTATTCCTTCGAGAAAAAAAAATACGAAAAAATATATTCTGGCATCAAGATGCAAGAGACCTCGGTAGACCCGGAGTCAGGAGAAAAATATTACAATTATTGTCGATTATACGGGGTGCAAAAAGACTGTATTTATCTCATGCATGTTGCGGAATATGCGGGGGAGTGCAGTTTTTGTAGAATCCATAAGTTGGTATTGCGAACATAGGAAGCAGGGCTGACTTGCAGCCTGGTTGGGATTTTGCATCAGCAGTTTTAAGATGGCATATTCTATTCTTGTCAGCTTGATCCCATTACTTCCTACGACATAAATCGTACTTGTCAATTATACATTTACACCGGATTCTTGGCATAAAAATATCCCATATCGAATATCCTAAATCGCAGGAGACGATAGACCTCTCGGCAGATGCGAAAAGCGTACGGTTGGATATTTATGTGGAAGATGGAAAAAACACAATATATAACGTCAGGTACAGAAATTATTGGAGGAAGAATTGCAGACGATGTAGCATCATAACAAGATAGTTGAGGGCATTCCTATGAAATGAATGCCCTCAACTATCTTGTGACCAGCGGGTTATTCATGGTATATAAGTGAATCCCGCCAATATCACTGACAGGCAAATCAATAATCTGGCTTAAGGCATAAGACATTCCTGCGTCAAACATTGCTTCCCTGTTATTTTCATATTTATAGATTATTTCCTGAAAGCGCATCAGAAAAGTCGCCCCGCACATGGTTACCATCCTCTTGATCTGAGAAGCATTGATGACAGGCATAATGCCCGGAATAATCGGAGCATCATTCTCTGCAATCTCGCAATCTCTCCTGAAAACGAAAGAACTGTTTATTGTAAAAATATAATTGAGAAAGCAATACCTCTGCTCCTGTTTCTGCCACTGCATATTTTAGTTGCTGTAATGTCATTTTTCCTTCTTGGCCTCCTCCTTCTTCTCCCGCAAATAATCCTCAATGGACGCCTTCCTAACCTTGAAATTCTCCTCCCAGGCTTCCCGCTTCTCCCGCACATTCTCGGTAAAATGCTCTGTCCGCTCCCGCATGTTGCTCATCAGTTCCCGGACGGAAATGGATTCCCGCTTTCCAAAGAAAATCCGCATCTTAGGGAAGGCATCCAGGAGGCGGCGATTGCCCAGCCAGGGATTCCTCTTCATAAAATGCAATTTCTCAGACAATTCCGACACGGAATAATTTAGCAGTTCCTTCAAAGAAGTCTCAGACCGTTCCCAGAACAGCAAATCCAATTCTTTTTTCAGCGCATACAATTTCTCCAACTGCTTCCGAAGATTGATAATCGTGACGACCGTGTAGCACAGGTCAGCCGCAGTGACTGCCAGGGCCGCCGCCAAAAGAATCTCCCCAGCCTGCCGGGGGATGGCTTGTATAACCGCCTCAGCCATGGGCAGCAGGAAATCAAACATCACCAGCGACAGCACGCCCCAGAACAGAGAAGGAATCAGAGCCACCCTTCCGTGAATATTATAGGGCTCTTCCGAGTAATCCCACCATTTTGTGTGGAAGCACCGCTCCAATACCCACCCCGTCACGTATTCTAGCACCGTGGCCACCACCATGCCCATAAAGTACAGCAGCGTAGGAATCGTGCAAAAAGGGCGCAGGAAAAGATACACCGCCACCGCCCCAAATCCATACAGGGGCAGGATGGGCCCGATGAGAAATCCCCGATTGATGGGCTTTCTGTCCCGCAAAAACACAAACACGCACTCGTAAATCCAGCCCGCAAAGGCAAAGAGATAAAACATCATCAAAAGGTCATACGCCGACTCGCCTAGTATCATTCCAATCCCCATTTCCCCAAAGTGATTCCTGTCACTTTCGATCTATCCTGAAAAATCCAACAGTTTGTATCATTGATTCCCAACCGTTCCCTATGACAGCCATCCCCCACGCCCATTCCTAGGAATCCCATCATTCATCCCTAGTCTCCAGATCTTTAGAAATCATCTCCAGATAATGGATATAGATCTGATTGGAAAAACGGATCTCATAAGTCTGGTCCAGTTCCTCCCTGCGAAAGCTCTTCCTCCCTCCACCCTCTGCCCTCCGCCAGAATACTTCCACATCCCGATAGGGAACATAATAGTATTTCTCCACCTTGGAAAAATAAATGATAAAGAATGCAATTCCCCGCTGCCCCTCAAACTCCCGCATAAACCTCATCTGATGCTCATGGATATTCTGCAGGGGAAATGTCTCCCCGCTGCATTCCTTGGCATCAAAGCACACAGGCACCCCCTGCACCGTACCAATGTAGTCCACGGTACTTTTCTTCTCAAAGTAGGCCAGGGTGATATGATGGTTCGCCTGATCAATCTCGATGGGCGTGATGGGCGTGGGAATCTTCTGCACCAACGCCAGCCCCTCCTGGCGATATTTTTCATTGGTGATATTGATGGACTCCTCCAGCACAGAGCCTCGGAGCCCCCTGGAATTCCATGACGGCACGCTCCCTCACTCCTTTCCCTCCCGGTCTGGAAGCCTCATGCCCAGTTCTCCCAGGATTTTTTGAAACAATTCCGGCAAAGGCGCCTCCAGGCGCATGCCCCGATATTGTTGCGGCAGATAGGAAGCGCTGCCCAGCTGGAGCTGCCATGCATGGAGTAATTGATAGCGCAGCCCAAAGGCTTTCCCAAAGGCACGGCAGCATTCCCTGTCGCCATACTTCCCATCCCCCGCAACGGGATGGCCCAGGCTCTGAAGATGAGCCCGAATCTGATGGGATTTCCCAGTAATCAGATGCACCCTCAAAAGGGTATGCCATGTCCCCTGCCAGAAAGCATAATCCAAAGGCTCGTAGGCTGTCTCAATCTCCACTGCCCCCTCGCCCCGGCTCTGCCCAATCTCCACCCGGTTATGCCTCGCATCCTTCACCAGACAGCCTCTGGCATGGAACCCCTCTGTCACCTTGCCCTGAACCAGGCAGAGATAATATTTCTTTAATTCTCTCTCCTTAAAAAGCCGATTCATATACTGCAGGCTGCGCACCGTCTTTCCCGCCACCACCAGCCCCGTGGTATTCCTGTCCAGGCGGTTGCAGATCCCCGGGCGAAACCCGCCGGACAGCAAAGCCCCGTCCTCCTGGGACAGATACCTCCCAATGTGCTCCACCAGAGAGACATCCTCCCTGCCAGCCCGCTGGGATAGCATGCCCCCTGGCTTGTTCACGACCAGAAGCTCCTCGTCCTCGTAGACGATGTCCAGGGAAATCTCCTGCATTTCATTCGCAACACGAAATTCTCCATTCCCTCCCGAACTGCAGCCAATTTCCATACGGAAGCCATCCCCAAAATCCCCAGCCGATGCGGCCCTGCCCTGGAACTTTGCAATGGTCTCCTCAGAGAGAAAAAGCTTGATGCAATCCCCCTCCTCCAGCTTCTCCATGCCCGCCGCCTTTTTGCCATTCAAGGTAATATTCTTCTTTCGCAGCATCTTGTAGAAGAAACTCTTCGGCGCCTCCGGCAGGTATTTGGCCAAATACTTATCCAAACGCTGTCCCGCCTCCCTGGCGGATACGGTGTTCTCCCTCATTCCAATATTCCTCTCAATCCATTTCTAAACAATCAGAGATACGAGATAGGAGCGTACCTTGGCCTCTTCCGCCTCGTCCACGTCCTTCTCCGCCATAGCGGATACATCAGCCAGAAAGGCTTTCTCGCTCTCCACAACCTTCACGGCATAGCCATTCCCCCAGTTGCGTACCCCCTCCGTCAGATATTTCTTCACATAGGAAAGTTCCTGCCTCCCCTCCCCAAGCAGGGCGAGAACCTGTCCATTTCCCACCACGGCAAAGTCCAGGTGCATCACCTTCTCCGGGGAAGTAATTACCAGATCCGCATAGAGCACCGCCCCGGGTGCCAGCTTTTCCCTCACCTTCTCGTACCGCTCCCGGGACAGGGAATGATAGGGCAGCATCACGATCAGCGACACCAGAAACCTTGCCCCGGGAAGGGCGAACAATACCGCAATCACGGTAAATATATTTCTATTTGACATTTTATTCAAGAATAATCCCAAAAGGAATATCGACACCCCGACAGCCGCCATGGAAAGCACTCCTAAAAGCGCCCGCTTCTTCCTTCCATCAATATATCCAAGTTCTCCTTTTTTTGCTTTCATCTCTCCTCCTCACTCCCTGGGATGCCACAATAGTTCAATCCGAAGAACGCCAGTTTTGCGGTCTTCCCAGGTTTGATATAATTCCACTTAGCAAACAAACTTTAGTTTGTTGCAAACTTTAGTTTGTTTTTTTTCATAATGGAACTTCCAGCCTTTTATTGATAGCGCCAGCCGGGGTGATACTTATTCTTTAACATCCCCCGTCCATTGCCCTGGGCCCATCCCAATCCAAAGCCATCCACGCACACCAGCACATTGCCGGTCAAGTCTTTCCCCGTCTGCAAAGTCTCCCCCTTGAGATAGCGAATGAGCTGCCCGTCATCCTGACGGAAGGAAAGCACGTTAGAATACTCCCCAGGCTTCAGGGCCAGAGCCAGCTGGGGGCTGGGCTGTACCTTGTGCTTCCACCGACACACCGGCAAGCCACAGTATAAAACCCGCAGCCCACTGTGCTCCGGCTCCTGAAAGGAATGCCACGCGAGAACATCCTTCTCATACTCCAGCATGCCATTCGGCAGGCAAATTTGATCCAGAAAGACTTTCACGTCCTCTCTCGCCTCTCCCAGCCTCTTTTCCAGTTCTCTATTTTCGGACAGCAGTTTCATCCCGGGAACACGTTCCTCAATATCTTCGGTTGTCCCACGGCTTATCGCCGTCTGCTCCTTCCCTTCGTTTGCCCTCTTGCCAAAATCCATCCCCTCTCCCTCTGCAGAGGGCTCCCAGGGGGAATCATCCTTTTGGAGAAGGGCGGCAAAATGTCCCTCCCCCGGTGCCCTGTGAGGGAATATGCGCACGCAGCCATCCATGGAATCCATCGGCTCCTCCAGCAAATCCCCCCGGCCGGGAGAGAATCCCTCTCGCCGTTCCACAGGGCACAGATGCATGTCCCGGTGCCTGTCCAGCAACCAGTTCACCACCCCCTCATCCTCCTCCACGGAAAAGGTACAGGTGGAGTAGACCATCATCCCTCCCGGGCGCAGCATGCCATAGGCCTGTTCCAGAATCTCCCGCTGCAGCGGGGCATACTTGTCCGGCCCCTTCTCCAGCCAATCCTTCACCATCCTGGGCTCCCGGCGAAACATGCCCTCCCCGGAGCAAGGCGCATCAATCAAAATCTTGTCAAACCCTTCCGGAAATGCCCGGGCCAGCCGCTCCGGCGTCTCTGCCGTCACCATCCCATTGGCAATCCCAGCCAGCTGCAGGTTCTTCGCCAGCGCCATAGCCCTGGAAGCACTCACGTCATTGGCCACCAAAAAGCCTGTCCCGCCCAGTCTGCTTCCCAGCTCCGTAGCCTTCCCTCCCGGCGCGGCGCACAGGTCCAGCACCAAATCCCCAGGCTCGATTGGAAGAATGCTGGCAGGAATCATCGCGCTTGGCTCCTGAATATAGTAAAGCCCGGCAAAATAATAGGGGTGCTTGGCGGGAGAAAAGGCATCCCCGGAATAATAAAATCCCTTTTCGCACCAAGGCACTCCCTCTCCGGAAAACAAGGCATGCGCCCGTCCCCCTTCCACAGTGGCAAGAGAGCCTGTCCCCTCTGCGCCACCATACTCCATGCCACTGATCAATTCCCGCCACCTCTCAAGAGAAACCTTCCAAGTATTTACCCGATAGGCGGCACGGGGAACTTGGGAAAAACTTTCCAAATATTCCCCATATTCCTCCCCCAGAAGGCTTTTCATCCTCTGGCAATATTGTTTTGGCAAATCCGCCATACACGACCTCGTTTCTATATAAATCATTCTGCCCATTTCTAATAAGCGAATATTACTTTATAAGATTAGGGTGTCAAAAGGTCCATTTTCATTGCAGAGATAATTTTTTAAAGATTGTGCCACAATATCTTGAGGCGATGCGGCGCATCGTTGATAGATATTGTGGTGCAAGATTGGGAAAATTAGCCTGCAAGGGAAATTCAGACCTTTTGACACCCTAATCTTTATAATAAAATAAGCTTCGTACCCATTTATTTAATGCTGTTTAAGACGCTCTGTACCCGGTAAGTCTCCGCAATGATATCCAGCTGCTTGCTAAACCTTTTCAATATCCCAATATCATCCTGCTGATAAATCTGAAAAAATTCCGTCTGAATTTTATTGACCTCCCGCTCATTTGCCACCTGGTAGAGATTCTCGATATTATTCAGGATATCCGAAATCACATTGGCCCTCTGCCTGTTAGAGTTCTGGGCATCCATAATCTCATCCCGCACAGAAGCCATCTCCTCGTCCAGGACATTCACCGCGTCCGCCGCCCGCAGCAATCGCTCCCGCAGTTCATCCGGCATGTGTTCCTTATATTTATACTGCAAAGAATGCTCAATCGTAGACCAGAAATTCATGGCAAGCGTCCGGATCTGAATCTCCACCTCCAACTTCTTGGCACCGTGAATGGTCTGCACCGTGTAGTAAGCGATAATGTGGTAGCTCCGATACCCGCTATCCTTTCTCTGGGTGATGTAATCCTTCTCCATCTTGATTTCCAAATCCTCTCGGTTGCGGATAATCTTCACCACCGCATCGATATCCTCCACGAACTGGCAAATCAGGCGAATGCCTGCGATATCCTCGATCTTGCTCTCCAGCTGGGAAAGATCCACCCCTTTGCGCTGCGCCTTCTCTATAATGCTGGATACCCTTTTCACCCTGCCGCTGACCATCTCAATGGGCGAGTACATCTTGGCATCCCGGTACTGGTTCTTCACATGATTAAACTTCACTACTAACTCGTCCACCGCCAGTTGGTAGGGCGCTAGCATATCGCGCCAAAGTTGTACTTCCATCTGTATCCCTCCACATCGTTCACTGTCCTAGTATGCCGGCCCCGCTAGTCCAGATATTTTAATAAATAATACGGATTCAGGCTCTCATCCGATCCTTGGGTCCTCCGATAAATCCCAAAATGCAGATGCACCGGGAATTTCCCCCTGGTGCCCTCTTTGCCATAGCCTGTATCTCCCATCAGCCCCAGTGACTGCCCCGCATCTACTTTCTGTCCCTTCTTAAGGCCCGGGGCATATTTCTCCAGATGGGCATAATAAAAATAATATCCCTCGGGACTGCGAATGCCTACCCGGTATCCCCCCAGAGGCAGCCATCCCACCTGTTCCACCACGCCCTCAGAAACGGATTGCACGGTCAACTCCCCCCTCTTCCCAGAGCGGGACATAATATCTATCCCCTCATGGGTGCGCTTGCCCCCATAGGTCCTGCCATCCCCATAGCCATCTTGGAAATCGCAGGAATCCCTCTCTTCCACGGGAAAGCAACGCATGATTTGCAGTAAGTCATAGACCTCTCTTCCCGTGCAGCCATTCCCCATCTGCTTCTGGATAGATAGGGATGTGAACAGCATCATCTCCAGATGCTTCTGACATACGGCAACAAGCATCACCAGCACCAGCAATGCCACCGTAAAACTCCGTTTCATATGTACCACTGGATTTTTCGCAGCCATCATAGAATCCTTCGTGCTTATTCCTTTTATCCTATGATTTTTCCATCCTTAATCATACCACTTTTTCGTTATTTTTGCATTACTTTTTTACTTCATCGCGCCATTCACCTCTTTTCTCATTACTATTCACAGCCATTCATCCTATCATGCGATAGCCCCCGCTGCCTAACGGCATCGTGTCTACACTCCGTTTCGGTCCGTGCTGAACAGACATCTACCGGATGTCTAGCACCTTTTCCCATATTATACCCCTTGCGAACTCGCTATTTGCGTAGTATGATATAAAAGATTAAGGTTTGCAATAATATCAGGAAAGGGAAGCAGAAATTATGCATCGATTTTTACGAGCCATTGGCTTTAGCCATATCAACTCCCGACAGGAACTTGACCCTATTCTGGGAAAAATCATGAACAATCCTCACAAAAGGAGAACTTTTCAGACGTCCCCAGAGCACAATTATACGGAATATGCCATGGAATTTGGGTCCCAGGTAGGCATCGTCTTGAGAGGGGAATATGACAAGAGGGGCTTTTTTTACATGCAGCACTATTTTCCCTATTGCGAGAGCCGCCTGATTACCTCTTCCGAGGACATTATCGTAAACAGGCGGGTGGATACCAATGCATTTACTGGCATGTGCGATGACTTGCGGCTGGGAATTTCCATGATCTTCTACCTGCAGAATGCCGTGGATTATCTGGAACTCCATGCGGAAGAAAACACCCCTCGCAAGGCAAAGCTTACCCTGTCCGGCCTTTCCTTGGAGGGCAAGATTATTTTGGGCGTGTATCACAGCCCATACACCCAGAAGAAGCAGCACATCCGCTCCCAGCACAAAAACTGTCTGATCACCCAAGCCAAAAATGGAGATCAGAAAGCCATTGACGACCTGACGCTGGAAGACATGGATTTGTCAGTGAAGGTACGGAACCGTGTAAAAGAGGAGGACCTGTACTCCCTGGTGGAGACTTCCTTTATCCCCTACGGCTCGGAATCCGACCACTACTCCATCATTGGAACCATTGTAAACTGGACCCTGGCAAAGAACGAATTTACCGGGGAGATGCTATACCAGATGCTCATAAACTGCAACAGCATCCTCATGACCGTTTGCATCAACAAAGGAGACCTGTTGGGAGAACCCGCCATCGGCCGCCGATTCAAAGGCATTATCTGGATGCAGGGACATGCGGATTTTCAGAAAATCTGATTATTATATTACTTAGTATTTCATTCATATACATAGAACAGGAAATGAATAATTTCTATTCATTTCCTGTTAAAAGAATGGGAATCATCCATTGCTCCCATTCATTCGCGTACAAAAGCAAAGTTTATTTCACCTGAATTTTCTTCTCGTGCATGCCGCACAGTTCCTTGGTAATATTTTCAGCCACAGTGTAAGGGGTATCCTCTGTCTCTGTGGCCTCATTTTTTTGCAGAAGGACTTTGGTATACGTCTTATCTTCCGGACACTGGTCAGAAGCCAGTTCCCCGCTATCCTCGCAGAACAGAAACCTTACATGGCAAGTGCAGTTCTTCTCCGGCTGGGTGCCCACCGCAAAATACTCTTTCTGCATGGCACTCCCCCCCTCTGCCTTGTTACACAGTCCTTCCACTGCCAGATTGCCACACTTGGTGCATATTTCTTCCTCCTCAATGTCCACTGGCTTTTTGTATGTTCCCTTGGAAATCTTCCTCTGCCTGTGCACTTTCTCCATAATCCTCTTCCAGATCACCTTAGCCCTTTTGGCAGAATTACCCTGCTCCTTCCCGTCTCTTGCAATCCAGATGCCCCCGGTGTAATAAGGGCTGAATCCCTCATACCAGTCATCCAGATCCTGGTCGGAAAGGCCGTATCTCCCTGAAACATAAATCTGCTTTTCCTCGCCTCTGCCCGACAAATCATTTTCCTTATCCCGCATGGCGCTAGTGAGAAGCCATGCAGTGGTATCCTTCATAATCCGCCTTCCCTCGCTGCGATTTTCCAAAAGCACGTTCCCTCGGCTGTCCACCACCTTGCTATAAAATCTAGGAGTTTTGTACACCCCCTGATTGGCGATAGCCCCATACGCTGCAGTCATCTCCAAATTAGTCACTCCCTCCGTCAGCTTCCCCAAAGCAAGGCTGTACTGCAAGTCGCTCTCTGTGGAATCTTCCGTCTCTCCAGATGCGAAATGGGGCTTTTGCTCCACAAGGGTAGTGATGCCAAACCTCTTTAGGTATTCATATCCCGTCTGTATCGTCACCTTCTCCAAGGTCTTCACCGCCGGAACGCTGAGTCCCTGGCGTATGGACTGCCTCATGGTAACCATCCCCTTGTACCCGCCTCTCTTCCAGTGGCTTACAGGGGCCAGCGTGTCAGGCAGCAGATAGGCGGCATCATTCTCCACGCTTCCCAGGGACATCCCCACCGTATCAAGACCTGGCGCATAGGTGGAGAGAATGTCAAAAAGCGTGCCAGGCTGCCGTCCTTCCCGAAAGGCATAACTGCCCAAATATTTCTTCTGCTGGCTCCCTTCCCCAATGGCTTTGATTTCCCCCGTTCCCTGATCAATTAAGACAAAGGAAGCCTGACTCTCCCCATCCCCGGCCCCGCAGGCCGCCAGGGCATCATCACAGATTTTCTGCATTGCCGTATCCTGGCAGGTATAGATCTTAACCCCGCATCGGTACAGCGCATTATATGCCTGAGTCTGGGTGTAGCCCAGCTGGATTTTCATATCCTGAAGCACCTGCTCCAGCACCGCATCCACATAATAGGAATGCCCCGTGCTCCCCCCCCGATGCTGACCTTCTCTTTCTATCTGCAGATAGACATCATCTCCCAAGGCGTCCTCATGCTCCGTCTTTGAAATCATTCCCAAATCCAGCATGGATTTCATAACCGACTTTCTAAGCACATTATTTTCACTCTGATTGGAAATGGGATTACAGCGTTCCGGGTCCTTGACCGTAGCCGCCAGCACGGCGGCCTCCGATATTGTCACATCCCAGACATCCTTATGAAAATAGTACCTGGACGCTGCCTGCACCCCTAAAATATTTTCCCCAAAGTTAATGGTATTCAGGTAGATTTCTAGAATTTCATCCTTCCGCAAATCCTTTTCCAGGGAAAAGGCCAAATAGTAATCTCTCATCCACTGAAACAGCGTCTTGTCCCCATCCGCCTGGTGATTGTCCAAGCGATTTTGCAAGAGCTGGCCGGTAATGGTGGTATGCAGCGCCTTCTCCCCATCCTTCTGAAAAACTCCATCATACAGGTTTTGGACAATTTCCTGTATGTTCATGCCATGATGCTCATAGAAATGTTCATCCTGAGAAGCCACAAAAGCCTGCCGAACGCAATCTGGGATTTGATCTAAAGAGACATAGCTCTGATCCGTATCCATATCGGATATTTCCTGTATCTCATTCCCCTCCATATCGTACAGCACGCTCACATCCCCCTGAGAAAGGAGTTCTGTCTGCCGCACGGCTTCCGTCGTATCCACAATCTCTTCCACAAACCCAAAGCCATGCCAGACAATACCCAAAAAAAGGGCAATGCAGAGCACGCCCCTGAGATAGCGCAACAATCCGTTCATTCGATTGCGCATCTTATGGGGCCTGCCCACAGCCCTATTCTTTTTCTCTATGATGCTCTGCTGGCTATAATTCATTTCTAGCCTCCATGCCCATTGCTTCGCCGGCCATTCATCACTCCTAGCCACAGCCTGACAACTCTGCTATCCCTTTATTTTCTGCGATAGATAATATCCTCTCTCTTAGGCCCATTAGAGACCATGGTAATCGGCACGCCGATTTCCCTCTCTATGAACTCAATATATTTCCTGCAATTCTCTGGCAGTTCATCATACTCCCTTATGCCGCCGATATCGCAGTTCCAGCCCGGAAGCACCTCATAGATCGGCTTTGCCTTGGCAAGTTTCGCCGTGACAGGAAACTCCTTCTCTGTCTTGCCATCAATCTCATATCCTACGCACACGGGAATTTCTTTCAGATATCCCAGACAGTCCAGTACGGTGAGAACCACCTCGGTAGCCCCCTGAATCCGGCATCCATAGCGGCTTGCCACTGCGTCAAACCAGCCCACGCGGCGGGGGCGTCCCGTGGTAGCGCCATACTCGCCCTTATCTCCACCGTGCTTCCTCAACTCTTCCGCTTCTGTCTCGTCTAAAATCTCACTGACAAATTCCCCCGCTCCTACTGCGCTGGAGTAAGCCTTTACCGCTGCCACGATCCTCTTAATCTCGTAAGGAGGAATCCCCGCTCCAATCGCGCCGTAGGAAGCCAGGGTGGATGAGGAGGTCACCATGGGATAAATGCCATGATCCGGGTCTTTCAGAGAGCCCAACTGCCCCTCCAGCAGAATGTTCTTTCCCTCCTGGATTGCCTTGCGCAGATACGCCGACACATCGCACACGTACGGAGCAACCATGTCCCTCTGCTCATGCAGCGTGGCAAGAAGCTCCTCCTTATCCAGTTCCGGCTTATTGTAAAGGTATTTCAGCAGAACATTTTTCTGCTCGCAAATGCGATCAATCTTCTCTCCCAGCACATCATTATCAAAAAGTTCTGACACCTGGATTCCGATTTTGGCATATTTATCTGAATAGAACGGGGCAATCCCCGACTTGGTCGAGCCAAAGGAATTTTTCCCCAGACGCTCCTCCTCATACTGGTCAAATGCAATATGGTACGGCATCAGGATTTGCGCCCTGTCTGATACCAGAATCTTCGGTTTCGGAACACCCATCTCCACTATGGACTGAATCTCATGGAAGAGATAGGGGATATTCAGTGCAACGCCATTTCCAATAATGCTAGTGGTATGGTCATAGAAAACTCCGGACGGGAGCAGATGCAGTGCAAACTTGCCATAATTGTTGATGATCGTATGTCCCGCATTGCTGCCTCCCTGAAAGCGAACGACAATATCGGACTTCTCCCCCAACATATCTGTAATCTTTCCCTTTCCTTCATCTCCCCAATTTGCGCCAACAATTGCTGTAACCATATTTTTCCTCATTTCTGCACTGCCTTTTGTATATATCGCAAAGTTTGTGTCGCAGCGCAGACACAAAACTTGCCATGGAAAACACCAAACTGCCAAATTTGATTATAACACAGTATTTCCCATAAACACAAGTATAAAAGGTGCGAAGGTCACTATTCAGGTAACAGTTCAGCCTTCCATAATATGAAGCCGCAAGGCTGAATAGTTACCTATTCAGAGTAACAATAGCCCGAATACTAATCTATCAGGCCGTCAATGGCAATGTCCTTCTCTTTCGTCAAGTCATAGTAAATCTGTCCCACTTTCACCACGGGCTTAGAATAATCATCCTTGTTAATCATCACCACTCTGCCTACCTCCCCCGTGGTCAGATGCACCTGGGTATTCAAATATGCCTGGACCGCCGTGGCCAGGAAGGGAAGGAGGTATTCCACATCGTACTGGAGCCGCCCCTCCCGCTCAAACATATGAATGACCTCGAAAGGACAGATTGCCTTGCGGAAGGGCCTGTCCGAAGTCATGGCATCATATGTATCAGCGATTGCCACAATCCTTGCAAAAGAACTAATCTGATCCTTTTTGTACTTTCCCGGATACCCCGACCCATCGCACCGCTCGTGATGGCGCATGGCAACTTCCGCTATCCTGGAATCCAGATTGGAATTCTTCAGTATATTGTTTCCGTGGAGCACATGGGTTTTCACCAAATTATACTCAGAGATGGTCAGGCGGTCCGGCTTGAGCAGCACGTCATCCGGCACCATAAGCTTTCCTACGTCATGCAGAAGCCCGGCAAGGGTGAGAATCTGCAAATCCTCCTGGGAAATATCGGGAATCACTAATTTTCCAATCAGATGGCTGAGAAGGGATACATTCATAGAGTGCACATACGTGACATCGTCATACCCCTTCATGCACTGGAGCATATCCAGGACATGGAGGCTGTTGCGGCTCTTAGAAACCACATTCTCCACTTCCTTCAGAACTTCCTCGCTGTCAATCTTCTCATTCTGCATCACCACCCGGTTAAACACATCCTTGAGATTGTCCACGGTCTGAATGAAGGCTTCCTGAAACTCCTGAAACTCCTTCGTCTCCCTCACGGCCTGGTAATAGTCTTTTTCCTCGTCTGGCTCTGCCGCCAGCATGTCCCTACCCAAATCCGACACATCCGGAATGCCTTCTACCGGAGGAACTTCCGCCGCTTCTCCCGGCTCTGCATCCCCCATAATGGGAGTCTTTCCATCTTCTCCCACCTTTACCCTGATGGCAAAGATGGATCGCTCCTTCAATGCATCGATTATTTCCCCAGTCAGAACTGTTCCCTCTGGAATCAAAAGTTGTTCATCCGAAGTGTACACATCCTCTGCTACCACCATGTTCTCCATCACCCTGGCAGTGAGTATTCGCTTACTTCCCATGAAATTTCCCTCCCTTCTCTCTGATCGCTACCATACACGGCTTCGCCGCACATTGCAATCACAACGCATGTATAATGCGATTTTTTTCATCGTTCTAGACATTGATTTCCGCCTTCACCCCAAGGATATCCCGGTTGGCATCCAGAATCGGCCGAATCACGTCCTCAATAAATTCCTTCACCTGGGAAGGCGCCCGCCCCACATACTTCTCCGGCTGCATTGCTTTCTCCAGTTCCTCTAGCCCTACCGGGAACTTGTCGTCCTCCGCAATCAGTTCCAGAAGATTATTGTCCAGGCCGCGCATCTTCACATTCTCCCCCGCCTTCATGGACAGGGTGCGGATTTCCTCATGCAGATCCTGACGGTTACCGCCAGCCTTCACCGCATCCATCATGATATTTTCCGTGGCCATGAAGGGCAGTTCCGACATCAGCCTCTTCTCAATCACCTTGTCATATACCACCAGACCATCCACCACGTTCAGCAGAAGGTCCAGGATACCGTCGGTGGCCAGAAAGCCCTCCGGCACGCTGATTCTCTTGTTGGCAGAATCATCCAAAGTTCTCTCAAACCACTGGCATGCGGAAGTGAACATGCCGTTCATCACGTCGGACATCACATACCGGGACAGGGACGCAATCCGCTCGCTCCTCATGGGATTTCTCTTATATGCCATAGCAGAGGAGCCGATCTGATTCTTCTCAAAGGGTTCCTCGATCTCCTTCAAGTGCTGGAGCAGGCGAATATCATTAGAGAACTTGTGTGCGCTGGCGGCAATCCCTGCCAGCACGTTCAGCACCCTGGTGTCAAGCTTTCTGGAATACGTTTGCCCGGATACCGGGAAGCAGGCATCAAATCCCATTTTCTCCGCAATCAGCTGGTCCAGCCGCTTAATCTTTTCCTCGTCCCCGTCGAATAGTTCCATGAAGCTGGCCTGGGTTCCCGTGGTTCCCTTAGACCCCAAAAGCTTCATGGTGGATAGCACGTAATCCAAATCCTCCAAATCCATCACGAACTCCTGGAGCCACAGCGTGGCCCGCTTCCCCACCGTGGTGGGCTGGGCCGGCTGGAAATGGGTAAATGCCAGCGTGGGCTGAGCCCTGTGCTCCATGGCAAACTTCGCCAGCTCGTCAATGACGTTGACCAGTTTCTTCCGCACCAGCTGCAGCGCCTCCGTCATCACGATTACATCCGTATTGTCCCCCACATAGCAGGACGTGGCTCCCAGGTGAATGATTCCCGCCGCCTTGGGACATTGCTGTCCATAGGCATAGACATGGCTCATGACATCATGGCGCACCAATTTTTCCCTCTCCCTTGCCACGTCATAGTTGATATCCTCCTCGTGGCTCTTGAGTTCTTCGATCTGCTCCCGAGTCACGGCAGGGCCGCCCTCCTCATTCTTGAGGCCAAGCTCATTTTCTGCCTCCGCCAAGGCAATCCAAAGCCGTCTCCATGTGCGAAACTTCTTGTCCGGCGAAAAGATATACTGCATCTCCCTGCTGGCATAACGCTCGGAAAGCGGACTGGTGTATTTATCTGTACTCATCTGTTCTTCCTCCATTTACAATATTTGCATCCACAATGTCATTCTGCTTACTTCTCGTACTCTCCCCTGATATCCCCCCTGGGCGTCTCCATGGGATATTCTCCGGAAAAACATGCATGGCAGTATCCCATATCTCCGCCAATCAATTCATTCAGCCGACCTGCATCCAGATATCCCAAGGAATCTGCCCCGATCATGTCACGAATCTCCTCCACCGTGTGGTTGTATGCCACCAGCTGGTCGCTGGAAGGCACGTCCGTGCCAAAATAACAGGGATATTTGAAGGGAGGGGAACTGATGCGCACATGCACCTCCTTCGCCCCCGCATCCTTTAACATCTTCACAATGCGGTCGCTGGTGGTTCCCCTCACAATGGAATCGTCCACCATAATCACGCGCTTTCCGTCCACCACGTCCCGCAAGGCATTCAGCTTCACCCGCACGCTGGACTCCCTGGCAGACTGGCCCGGCTTGATGAAAGTTCTCCCCACATAACTGTTCTTCACAAAGGCCGTCCCATAGGGAATCCCTGACTCCATAGAGTACCCCATGGCCGCCGCATTGCCGGATTCTGGCACCCCCACCACGATATCTGCCTCCACCGGATGGCTCTGCGCCAGAATGCGCCCGGCTGTCAATCGGGAACTGTGTACTCCCACGCCATCAAAATGACTGTCCGGCCGGGCAAAATAGATGTATTCAAAGATACACTTCGCATGATTGCCCGTAACCATGCTCCTGTCCGACTGAATCTCGCCATCCCCATTGATGGTCACAATCTCCCCCGGCTCCACATCCCGGACAAAAGTGGCGTCGATGGTATCCAAGGCGCAGCTCTCAGAGGAAATGATATAGGCATTGTCCCGCTTGCCGATGCACAGCGGCCGAAAGCCAAGGGGGTCTCTGGCACCGATTAGCTTCCTGGGACTTGCCACCACCAGGGAATAGGCCCCCCGAATCCTCTGCATCGCCCTCTGGACAGCCTCCTCCACCGTGGGAGTTTTCAGACGCTCCCTGGCAATGAGATAGGCAATCACCTCGGAATCGATGGCAGTCTGGAAAATGGCCCCGCTATTTTCCAATTCATCCCTGAGTTCCATCGCATTCACCAGATTGCCATTGTGGGCCAGGCTCAAGGTCCCCTTTACATAATTTAATACCAAGGGCTGGGTATTTTCTGCAACACTGGCTCCCGCCGTGGAGTATCGCACATGTCCCACGCCGATATCTCCCTTCATCTCCCTCAGTTTCTCCGCATCGAACACTTCATTCACCAGCCCCATGCCCTTGCAAGTGCTGGCATTCCGCTTAGGGCCGTCCGTCCTGCTCACCGCTATGCCACAACTCTCCTGCCCCCTGTGCTGAAGGGAAAAAAGTCCATAATAAATGGAGGATGCCACATCATTGCCATCCAAATCATACATCCCAAAAACGCCGCACTCCTCCCCCAATTTCGGCTCTTCCACATCGCAAAGCATGCAGGCTCGCCTGCGGCATTCCTGACATATTCCCAAATCACATCCATTCTGTCGATCTTCCATGTTGTCCTCCCTGCTGGGTCTTTTAGTAATAAAATCAATGTTACTATTAAATTACTATTCACAGTTGTTCATCTCATCATGCGATAGACCCACTGACTGTGAATAGTAACAAAATCAATACATTTTATTATATCAGCTGCCGCTGCAATCCGCAAGTGGTGCTATCTATTTTTCTTTGGCTTCTTTGTTTTCTTCGGCGTGCTGGCTGGCGCAAGGGTATAGGAGGGCGTGGGCGCCTGGGTTGCCAGAACCTGCTCTCTGGTCAGGAGCTCCCTCTGGATTTTCACCGCCAGGATTCGTAGCACCGACTCCTCCAGCCGCTTTTCCGTCAGTTTCCCCGACTTCACCTTCGCAATGATTTCCTGATACGCCTCGTCCAGATTCTGGGGCATCAGCACTACGTCTGCCCCGGCCTTCACCGCGCTGTAGGCAGCCTCCCCGGAAGTGTAATATTCCGTGATGCTGGCCATGTCAAAGGCATCCGTGATAATCACTTTCTCGAATCCCAACTCCTGGCGCAGGATTGTCTGCATCATCAAATCCGATACGCTGGCGGGAATGGAACTTTCCGTCACCTTGCTCACAGAGATATGGGACATCATGATAAAATCCGCCCCGGAAGCGATCCCCGTCTCAAAGGGCAAGAAATCCGTCTTTCTCAGCCTGGCAATGCCACTGTCAATATCCACGCTATTCTTGTGGGTATCCCCCTTAGAGGAGCCCTGCCCCGGGAAATGCTTTAGCGTGGCACAGATATTCACCTTATTCAGCCCCTGCACAAAGGCATTCACATGGTCGGACACCTTTTCCGGATCATCTCCGAAAGAACGGTTTCCTATTTCCGCATTCAACTCGCTGGTCTTCACATCGGCCACCGGGGCAAAGTCCACATTGAAACCCAGTTCGCCAATTTCCGTTCCGATCGTTTTCGCCATCTCATAAGTATATTGGTCGTCCTTGGTATTCCCAATCTCCTCCGCTGATGGAAAGATAGTATGCCCCATCTCCGGCTTGGAGGCAATGCGAGCCACATCTCCTCCCTCCTCGTCCACGCAGATAAATAGCGGCGTGCGGCTGGCTTCCTGGAGTTTTTGATTCATGACCGTAACCTGCTGCCTGCTCTTTAAATTTCTGGAAAAGAGAATAACGCCGCCCACATGGTATTTGGCTATGGTATTCTTCATGGTCTCCGTGGCCCTCTGAAACTCATAATAATTTCCCTTCCGATTGTCCAGCTGCTCCAAATTCACCACGAAGAGCTGCCCAACCCTCTCCTCCAAGGTCATGTTCTCGTAGTATTCCGACGCCAGGGCCAGCGCATCCTCCCAGTCCATTACCGAACTCTCCTCTTCCGTGTCCTGATCCGAACTGACATCTTCCTTAGTCTCATACGTTTTCACCCGCACATCGGATTGCCAGAAAGGCGTACATCCTTCCAATCCGAGGCAGAGGCTCGTCCCAAGAACCAGCCCGCACAATCCCTTCCATATCTTATTCTTGTCCATATTAGTAAACATATTATTCCTCCATACTGCTGACGCATGCATATTCAAATGCCAGCACACTATCCGCAATGCCTTCCAGAGCCATCGTCCTCCACATATGAATCCCCATGCCCTTCTATACACTAACTATAATTGCAAATCCCTTCTCCTGTCAAGTTTCCGTCAGATTTCATTTCCCAGCCTAGAGATGCCAAACACTCTCCAGAGCCATTCACTCCATACTTCCACCAACGCATTGCCGCCGACGTGCAACTTTTTTTTAATTAAGTGGAAACTGTCCAAGCTCCCCCGCATAAGATAGGACTGTAAATAAATTAAAACCTGCCGAGCAATCGGCGGAATGGAGGATTTATGAGTGATTTAGCAGCAACAAACTGCGGCGGATGCGGCGGAAACGAAGGCGGATGCAACTGGATTATCATCCTGTTATTGCTCTGCTGCTGTGGTGGCAATGGTGGATTTGGCTTCTCTGGAGGATGCGGCGGAGATGGCGGCTGCGGTTCCATGATCTGGATTTTACTTATTCTTTGCTGCTGCTGTGGTGGCGGCAATGGCTTCTTCTAAGAGCCTGCCTGCCCATGCAGTCACGCCGGCAATGCCGGCACAAACCTAAAGGCACTCCGGATTACTCCGGAGTGCCTTTTCTAAGGCAAATGCCATGTCAGTTAGCACGAGATCTCTTTTCGCCTTTTTTACAATTCAGACAGGTCTCGTCAATCTCATAAATGGTATCATCCTCTATGATTAATTCCCCATACTTCTGGACAGAGGCAGCCTCCCCTGACATTTCGCTGGCCTGGAGCACGCCTCCTGATTCTGGTTCTTTGCCGTAGTAATAATATAACATAGATCTCCCCCGTTTCTCATACTTTAGACAGTTTTATCCTGCACTGTCTAATATATGCGAGAGGGAACCATTTGGCACTATGTACAGCCGACCAAATTCGGTTCATCCCACCATAAGATAGCCAAAACCTCCTAAGCCACGAAACCGGTATGGTCCAATCTAAAAGTACGAATCTATCATTCAGGGAAAACGTGGTTTCTTCCGAAAAACCTCTTCATCCTGGAAAGTTCCGAACTCATAGAGGCAATCATCATATCCAGCACGGCCAGCGCCACCATGGACTCCACCACCACCACTGCCCGGGGGACAATGATGGGATCATGCCTGCCCCTGATTTCAATATCAATATCTTCCCCCTGCCTATTCACGGTCTGCTGGGTTCTGGCAATGGAGGGCGTAGGCTTTACTGCCGCCCGCACTACAATTTCGCTGCCATCGCTGATACCTCCCAGAATGCCCCCTGCATGGTTGGTCTTCTTCGCCACCCGGCCATCCCCGGCCATCTGAAAGGCATCATTATTTTCCGAGCCAAAACTTGACGCCGCCGCAAATCCGTCCCCAATCTCCACGCCCTTCACCGCGCCAATGGACATGACAGCCTTGGCAATCACCGCGTCCAGTTTGTCAAATACCGGCTCCCCGATTCCTGCAGGCATCCCCGTCACCACGCACTCGATAACGCCCCCTACGGAATCCTGGGCCTTCATCTTCTCCTCCAGCAATATTTCTGCTCTCTCAGATGCCTCCAGATCCGGCATAAACAGAGGACTTTCCTGAACGGCCTCCCGGGATGCCCTGCGAACATCACAGGCAATCCCCCCGATCTCCTTAGAGTAGGCCATCACTTCAATCTCCATCTGCCGCAGGATTTCGCTGGCAATGGCTCCTGCCGCCACCCTTCCGATGGTCTCCCTGCCGGAAGAGCGGCCGCCCCCCCGATAGTCCCGAAAGCCATACTTCTCATCAAAGGTATAATCCGCATGCCCAGGCCGATAATAACCTGCAATGTCAGAGTAATCCCTGGAGCGCTGGGAAGTATTATGTACCATCATGGATATAGGCGTGCCCGTGGTCTTCCCCTCGAAAATTCCAGACAAGATTTCCACCCTGTCCTCCTCCTTCCTGGGAGTGGAATACCGAGTCTGCCCCGGCTTCCTGCGGTTCAAATACCGCTGGATCGTCTCCTCCGACAGGGGAAGTCCCGCCGGGCAGCCATCCACCACCGCGCCAATTCCCTTGCCGTGAGATTCCCCCCAGGTAGAAACCTGAAAATATTTTCCAAAAATAGAACCGGACATTTGCTGCCTCCTTTTTTCCAACTCACTAGCCTATCTGGGCTTTTCCGTCAATCCCAGCTTCTTCTTCACCTTCCGCAAGGTCTTATTGGCAAAATACGCCGCCTTCTCATCATTTTCCTTGATGATGCCATCAATAAAGCTCTTCTCCTTCTGGAGGCGTGCAAACTCCTCCTGCAAAGGACCCAGCACTGAAATCACCGCCTCTGCCACTGCCATCTTGAAGTCGCCGTATCCCACGCCGTCAAATTCCTTCTCAGCCTCCTGGATGGACTTGTTGGTGCAGGAGCCGTATATGGTAAGCAGATTGCTGACGCCAGGCTTATCCTCGCCGTACCGCACCTCTGCATCGGAATCTGTCACGGCGCGCTTGAACTTTCTCACAATCGTATCCCGGTCGTCCATGAGAAAGATGCTGCCATTGACATTCTCGTCTGACTTTGACATCTTCTTTTCAGGATCTTGAAGGCTCATAATCTTAGCCCCCTCTTCCTCTTTTCCGATGTAGGGCTCGGGAATGGTAAACACATCCCCGTAAATATTATTAAACCGCTCCGCAATGTCCCGGGTAATCTCCAAATGCTGTTTCTGATCCTTGCCGACGGGGACAAAATCCGCCTGGTACAGAAGAATGTCCGCCGCCATCAGCACCGGGTAGGTAAACAGTCCCGCATTTACATTGTCCGCATGCTTAGCCGCCTTCTCCTTGTACTGGGTCATGCGGTTTAACTCTCCCACATAGGTAAAGCAGCTCAGCAGCCAGCTCAGTTCCGCATGGGCCGGCACATGGGACTGGAAGTAGATGCAGTTTTTCACCGGATCCAGCCCGGCGGCAATATATAGGGTGAGCAGATTTCTCGCCTTCTTGCGAAAGTCTGCCGGCACCTGGCGCACCGTGAGGGAATGAAGATCCATCACCCCCCAGAAGCACTCGTATTCCTCGTTCAGGGTAAGCCAGTTCTTCAAAGCCCCCAGATAATTTCCCAATGTCAGATTCCCCGTGGCCTGCATGCCACTGTACAGAACCTTCTTGTCATCTATCATAATAATCCTCCATTCCTCGTATATTTTATTCCATCCATTGCAAATTCCTATAAGAAACCATCCCAATTCTATCCAGCCAAATCGAATGCGCTAGCGGATTGACACATTTATAAATTACACCAAAAGCATTCTTCTGTCAAACAATCTGGAACAATCTGGAATAATCCGCCCCGCTGGCACATAAATTAGGAAAGACGAAAAGCGTTGAAGTCTGCCTGGCGGCCAGCAACCCGCAAGGTTCATGCCCAAGCACAGAGAGCAGACCTCGCTTTGAACTTGTGAATTGATTAGGAATGGAGGATTTTATGGAATATGAAAACAATCACCAGAGACAGATGGCAATACTAGAAGCCGCCATGCCCTATGTGGCGCCAGAAAGCCGCCATGCCATACAAATGCTTCTGCAGACAGAATCCCTTCTCCAACTGGCGAGACAGGGCGGGAATTCCGATTACGCTCTGGAAGCGGCAGAAAATAACCAATCCGGCCAGCCGAACATCAAAGAGATGCTGTTGCACATCCAGGAATACCTTACCCCCCGGGAATCAGATTTGGTGCAGACCATACTGAATTTTATGAATGCGGGATCGCTTTTCCAAAGCTATCGCGAATTTGCCCAGATGCATAGCAGAGAAACCCCCGCTCAAAACAATATCATGCGGGACTTCCTGATGTCCCAGCTGAACCCGGAGCAGAAAGCCACATTTGAACAGATGCAGAATTTCATGTATAATGACTGAAACAATCAAATCGCTTAGAAATGGAGATTTCTATGAAAAATATGAATAACATTCAGAACCATCCCGCCTTCCAGCAAATGGAAGAGAAGAAGCAGAAAATGATCATCACGCTGGCGGAATCTGTCCAGAACAAAAAGCTGACAGAAGCCCTTCCCATGGTAATGGCATGGAAAGAGCGCATGGCGCAGGAAAACATTTCTTTTACGCCGGAGGAAAACAATCTCCTCACGGAAATATTCCTCAGCCAGATGACCCCCGCCCAGCGCAAGCAGTATGAATATATGAAACCGTTTATGAAGCAATAAGGAACTGTTGGAAAGTTCCTAAGGAGATTTGACATGGAAAACACAAAAGAAGCCCGCACTTCCCAGATCAGCTACCAGGAGATTGCCGCCGCTTTTTCACAAAATGCCGCCACTCTCCTCCCAGAAGACCGCATTCGCCACACACTGGAAGAAGAGGAGAAGAGATTTGAAAATGCCTCGGCACTTCAAATCTCTCCCATAAGATTTATCGGTGGAAATACTGCCAGGCACTGCAAGGAACTTTTGCGCAGAAGCCAGCCCCTCTATCCGCTGTACATGCTGTCATGCCTTCTCGCGGAAGGTTCCTTGATGCTTCCAGTCTACCTGCTGCTTTGCGCCGGATATCACTACCTCTTCCTCCCAGAAAAGGCAGCATTCCAGCCATACCCCGTCCTCGACGGCATTCTCGCCATTGCCGGAATCCTACTATTCCAGTATCGCTGCCGGGCTATATGGAAGAAAGAACTGGCCCGAACCTGGGACAAGCCAGAACAGATTCTGCCAGCCGTAAGAAAAAGCAAATGCCTCTCCGGCATAACGATTCTTCTGCTATGCGCCGCAGGCATCCTCGCCAGCCATGCAGCCGGCGTATCAGCCCGCCTGCAAATGACCCTGTGGGACACGCTGATCCTCTATGCAGGCTGCGCGCTCTTCGCCGGCATCCACAACCTCATCTTCGACAGCCACGTCATCGCCTTTCTCTCCGCAGGGGCTGAATCGCTCAATCCTCGGAAAACGCAACACGCCCCGGAATCTGCCCACCGCTATATGGAATCTACCCTGGCCCAGATTCTCGGACAGGGATCTGGGAAATCCTCCTGCACCCGGGAGAAGGCAAAGGAAATCCTCCGCACCCGCCTTCTCTCCTTCCGCATCTATGGTGCGCTGGCCCTATTCATTCTCTCGATTCTAACCTGCCTGTGCTTTTCCCAGCTGCTCCGGGCCTTCTCCCTCCCGCTGCTGGCCTTTTCCCTAGGGACACTGCTGGGAATGTTCCTATGCATCTTGATATTCCTATCCTGCAGGGTGATCTTGCAGGAACTGAAAAAAAGCGCATAGCTTTCCAATCTCACAAATACCTGGACACCAGATAGTCAATATCCCCAAAATACACCTTTCCAGGCATCTTCATATCCGGCACGCAGAGAGTGGTGCAGCCCGCAGCCTTCCCCCCGCGGATTCCATTTTCCGAGTCCTCCAGCACCACGCAGCGCTCCGGCATAACTTGAAGCTTTTCCGCCGCCAGAAGAAAAATATCCGGCGCCGGCTTGGATGCTTCCACTTGCTCTCCTCCCACCATCACCTGAAAATAACTGTCCAAATCACATATTTCTAAATATTTTCTCACTATGTCGCTTCTGCTGCCAGAAGCCACCCCACAGGGCACATTCCTCTCCTGCAAATACGCCAAAATGCTTGAAATCTCCGGTTTGACAGCCAATCCCACCGTCTCTGCCACCCGATTCAGCCTCGCCCTTGCCTCCCGGCTAATCTCCTGGAAAGGATACTCCGGTCCATAGCATTCCAGCATCCTACCCCTCAGCTCCTCTCCCGACAATCCCAGGGTATCGCAATAAATCTCCCTTGTAAGATGGTATCCCCGTTCCCCCATTGCCAGGGCCAACTGCTCCATAAAGCTTCTCTCCGTGTCAAAGATCAGCCCATCCATATCAAAGAGACAGGCTCCAATATCCCGAATTTCTTCCAAGGCTTCCCGAATACTCGACACTCTCCACATAAACACACCTATGCCTTTCCAGTATCTGCACCCTAGGAAGAATAGCCACTGTTCCGATATTCCTTGGGCGTGCAGCCGATGACCTTTAAAAAAACTTTATTAAAATAACTGATATTATTAAAGCCAGTGAGATTGGCAATCTCGCCAATCTTCTTATCCGTGTCCTGCAAAAGACGGCAGCTCTGCAATATGCGGTACCGCATGAGATACTGCATGGGAGACATTTTCATGTGCTGCTTGAAAACCCGGCAGAATTGGCCCTCGCTCATGGGAAGCAAATCCGCCAGTTCTCCCAGGGTTATCTCATAGACATAATTCTGTTTCATATATTCTACCACCGGACGAAGCCTCTCAGACGTGGCATGTTCCTCCATGTGATTCCTCTTCACCGGCTTGCCCTGGGCAAACATCAGGTTCCACACGCTGAGAAGCCTGCTCTTAATCAGCAGCTCATATGGTTCTAGGCCATGTTCCGGACATTGGCTAATCTGTCCCAGATACCATATGACCTCCCTCTCCCAAGACATTATCCCCTTTTCAGGAAACAGTTCCATAAAATCATCAATCTCCCTTATCCCCTCCCTGGCCGCCGCCAGTTCCAGATGGTTAAGGTCCCGTCCCAGAATGGGAAGAAATTCTGGAAAGAGATATTTCCCATGGAGCACCGGAAAAATATATTTCTTGGCAAACCTGCTATGCATGTCATCCTCCAGCGCCTCATAAGAAAAATCTACCGCAAAAAAAGAACACGCCTGGCCTCCCACCGTCCTGGCAGAGTGTAGCAGATTGGAATTGATAAACACGCTATCCCCAGGCTGCAGCGTATATTCTCTGTCCTCAATGGTAAAGATAATCTCCCCCTTGGTCAGCACCAAAAATTCAAACTCCTGATGCCAGTGCAGATAGAAGATGGCATTGGTGCCTTCCGGGTACTCCATTTTATGCAACCCCACGGGAAATTCCACCGTCCCGTGGCGCTGCTTCTCCTCATATAACTTTTTGTTTCCCATCGCACTGCCTCATTTCTGCCCAGCCAGCCATGCTGACATATGCTCTTTTTATCCATCGTCTCATCCCAGCATAACATTTCACAAATCATTTTTCAACAGTAGCCACTCCTACAACAAGGAAACCAATTTTCATGCTCCCTCTCGTTCACGTCAAAGGAATACCCCGCAGTCTTATGCAAATCCAGTACCATATTCAGCCCATGCTTCCCGCACCATTCCAACGCCTAACCATCAACTTTTTTATCGCTATACTGCTCCACGATCTTTAATATCTCTTCCCTGTGCTCCGGCTGCTGGGCAACCAGCTGGTCGATCTGCTTCACGCAGTCCGCCTTGACATTCTCATTGTACTCGATGCGCTCCCTGAGAATCTGGCGGCGGGCATTGAGCTCATGGCGGATTTCCACCATCTCCCGATCATCCACGATGGCAAGCACCTGCCCCGTCCAGACCTCGCTATCCTTCAATCCCTGCTGCCGCAGCAGCGTCACCAGTGCATCGCAGTAATAATTCAACTGCTCCGTATTCTCCCGGAATTTCCTCTCATACTCCTTCACCTTGCAGTATTCATTCCAGAATTGCTCAAACTCCGCCCCGTTCCTAACGCCGAATTTCTCCCGATCATACTCCAGCACATTCAGATTGTTCACGCACTTGATCTTCACTCGGTTCAGAAGGAGAATTGCCTTGTCCATCTTCCTGTCCGCCAGAGTCATGCTCTTTCGGTTCCTGTTTGACTCCACAAAAATTACCGTGGCTGAAATAGCCGCCAAAAGCACGGTAGCCAGATAGGGAAAAGTCATATCCGCCTTCAAGGTATAATAGGCCGCCACAAAGAGGGCAAACATGGATATAATCAGGAAAATCAGCAGCTTTGCCAGTTTTTTCAGAGCATTCTGCCTCTCCACGATCTCCCTCTTTTCCTGTCTGATTTTCCTCTTCTCCTGATGTAATTTTTCCAGATCCCCCTCAATCAATTTCTGATAGTTCTCTGTCTCATACATCCGCTTAATCTCATCCACCAGATCGTCCTCGTATGGCTCGAAACGGCGAATCACCGCCTCCGGGATAGAAAGGTTTCTATTCTTATACTGGCTCCGCTCCCTGGTAAGCCGGACGATATTCTTCCCATAATCCAGCAGCTGCTTCCGCTCCTCCCCCTGGATCCGGTCAATCTTCTGGATGTCCAGCAGGGAATCCGTCACCTCCTGATACTCGCCCCGGATTCCCCCGATCTGCTTCTCTGCCTCCCGGATTGCCTCGCAGCAGTCCGTGACATACCGCTTTCTATCATCGCTGTACACCGGCTTGACCACTTCCCGCTCATACAAGTCCGGATTCTTTACAGAAGGCTCGATCCCCTTGTCTGCCTCTTCCTCCCCATCCCTATTCCGGGCCTCCCTTTTCTGCTCCCGCAGGGCGTCCAGTTTCTCCCTGGCCTGCTGCTCCAAAAGGGCCTCTTCCTCCTCCATCCGCTTCTTCTTTCTTCTATTCCAAAAAGCCATGACGCTCCTCCATTTTAGATGCTAATCTGCTTTCGATATTCATTCTTCCAGGCCGCAATGGTACTGTGGACTTTCCCGTAATACTCTTCCATATTTCCACTGCGAACCAGCCCCCGCAGCTTCTCCACCCGGATCGCTTCCCTGCTTCCCCCGGCAAGTTCCAATGCGCGCTGGTACTCCTTATCCCACTTATCCTGATCCTCCTGGGAAATCTCCAGGTCGTTCAATAATTTCTTGTAAGTCCCTACATCCTTGCACATCCGCAGGGCGTACATGCACTGGGCCAGGGACTCCTCCCGATTATTTTTCTCGTAAGCCTTCAAAAACAATTCGGAAGCCTTGTGGAACTCTCCCATATTCACATAGGCGACTCCCATATTGTGGAACAGGTCGCCGTACACAGTGGCTTCCGCCTGAAGGATCTCATCGCTCTCAAATACTTTCTCATACTCCTCCACCGCCTTCTCATAAGACTGGCAGCGAAGATAATTATCCCCCTTGTACTTCTTTCTGGCATAGCCCGGCAGGTGTTCCGTCTTATCAATAATTTGGATGAGTTCCCGAATCTCATCCTCCTCGTAATAATCGCAGCTGCAGCAAAGCGTCACTACAATGTCCTTCATATTCCGATGGTCATCAATCAGCCGCTCCAGCTTGTCCGCCGTCTTATCCATGTGCAGTTCCCGGCGAATCCACTGGGCGAACTCCCGGTCAAAGACCTCCTCCTGCATCATGTAGATATTGTGGCGTATATAATAGCACACCTCTTCCATGGAGTACACATTCGTCTTGGTCAGACGAAAATGATATGGTTCCCTCGCAAGCTCGCTGCTGCACTGTATCAGTTTTCCCATAATCTGCCCCCCTTAGTATATTTTTAATATTAAAATCAAATAATCCCCCAATTGATGCCACGGATTGCTACATTGCTACGCAATTTTCGCAATCCTACAAACACCTCCAATCCCGCATATTTGCAAGCAAATCTGCTTCTTGTCGGTGTTTGGCGGGTCAAGCCAGTAGATAACAATTTGCATGTAAACATGCATTGTTATCTACTTTTGACCCTGGCATCATAATGCAATATGCCGCTCCCACACCCGGTTGCTCCCGGGGCAGAACTCCCCGAAGCCATTGTCCTTCAATGTGACGATGCAAGTTCTGCTGTCCCCAAACCGTATGCGGATGGTAAATCTGGTCATCTTATTCTCCCTGCCGGCAAAACCGCTGAGGGAGAGCATATGCGCCCTGGCCTCCCTCTTTAGCACATCCTGCACGGTAATCTGAATCTCATCCTCCTGGTCTGGAATCACATCCACACTGGCATCCACCTCATTCCACAGGGAACCGGCCCTGGCCATCAGCACATCCTGTACCTCCGCATCCCGATACAGGCGCAGGGAAATATTGCTGGCAATCATATCCTCATCCAGAAAGAGGCAATTCTCCAGCTTCCCCTCCCCGGAAAGTTCCCTGGCGGCATAGCAGGCACCCCGGGTAAAGAGATTCTGTCCCCGGAACACTCGCCGCCCCGTGCACAGTTCTTTCAGGGCATCCCCAGCCCATTCCCCCTCGAAGCCTTTTCCCGTAACATACACCGTGGTGACGTACTGCTTGTGCAGTGCCGCCCCCGCCACATTGAGGAAGGCATAGGAAATCTGCTCCGCACCCTCCTCTGCCAGTTCCACCCAGTCCAGCCCATCGGACAAATCCTTCTGAACCACGCCGATAATGAGAGGCATGGTCTTCCTGTCAATATCTATCTGGGAATACAATAATTTATTTCCTTCCAGCTGAAACATTCCCACATTATTCACCCAAAGCTCCTTGGGCTGGCTGATAGCATAGTACATATAACTCTGCCTGTGGTTCTGCACCACCAAGGCATTCTCCGGCAGTCCAATCTCCCGTCCTATCTGCTGGAGGTATGCCACCAGTTTCTCCTCCTTCTCCGCCAGGGTAATCACCAGTTTCCGTATCCGCTCCCTGGGATAGTACCCCTTGAGTATGCTCAGCACTTTCACCACAAAGCGCTTCAATACCTGGTAGCTCTCCACCGTGTAATTCCCCACCGTGATGGTATCGTCCCGCAACACATCCGCCAGGAGATAGGAAATCTTTATGACCTGCTCCTCCGGAGGCACTTTCTCATCCCCCCAGTACCATTCTCCCCGGGCAGGATTCACCGCCAGCGCGGTAGGAATCTCGCAGTTCCCCTCTCCCCCCGCTTCACGGCCGATAGGCACTGGCTCATACGTAGTAAAGTCAAAGCAATTCACCTGGGTAACCTCCCAGCCCAGGTCAATCCCCACCAACAATGTCCTATCCTTATCCAAATCCAACTACCTCCCTATTCCACAGGCTTAAACAGCGTGTTGACGCATTCCCTGGCCTCCACGTACTCCCGCATCATATCAATCAGCGTATTTTCCTCATTCATCTCCTGGGCAATCATCATCAGGTTCAGCATATGGTACCGACTGCTGGTGCGCTCATTGTCCATGGTCTCATCAAACTTCACGCTGACGCTCTTGGTAATCACTTCCCCCTCCGGCCGCAGTTCAGAAATATAATATTGCAACATTTCATCCTGAAAGAGGACAAATTCCTTCACCCGGATTCCCTGGAACATATCCCGCATGGTCTCCGTCACATATTCCCCCTCCTCGTATCCAGAGGAGATCAGGTAATGAATCTTCACCTCGTACTCAGGGTTAGAGGTGTAAGACACATAGTGCTCGTCCAGAATATGGATGGGAAGGGACAGTTTCCCATAAAAATCCCGAAAGAAGGGAAATACCTTCTTCTGCTCATACAGCTTATTCACATGGTAATCGGCAAACTTCTTTTCCTCCTCCGAAAGTTCCGCCTTCTGGCTCAGATACTTTAACGTAGCAATCAGGCAAAAGACATTGTCCTGAATCTGCACGTCCTTATAGAAATATCCAAACATCTGGCTGGGAATCATCCACCCCCGCACCATGTAATTGTATGCCACAAACTTCATAAATGCCAGAATCAGCCGCTTGTCCTTGCCTGATTCATAATACTGGTAGAACACCTCATAGGCATCCGGCAGCATTTCCTCCGTAAAAAGAATCTGCCCCAGAATCCGCTCCGCAAAATCCCCCGTATCGATGGAAAAGCCCTTGGCGTACCGCCAAACCTGCACCATATCGAAAATCCGCCCACTGTAATATCGGCACAGATATCCCAGCATATTCTCATCAAAATGCCCGCTCCGGAAGATATGCCAGGCAATCTGCACCAGATGCTTGTCCTCCTTCTCCATAGACTTGGCGAAGGTTTCAGAAGAAACTTTCAGCAATCTCTTTCCGTCAATCTTATCATACCCATAGAGGGCGATCCCCTCCATGGCCTTGTCAAAATATCTGCGCACCGTGCAATACTCGATAAACTGCACCCTGTCTCCAGGAGTGACCAACTCCCAATCCAGCTGCTCCAGCGTGGCATCCAGCAGTTCCCCCTCAAAATTGTCGTAATAATACCGTACCAGAGAGCAGAAACTCTTCCTGTAATGATATCTGCTGAGATTGGCAATCTTTAGGATATCCCGGCGGATATTCACGATCTCCCTTCCAGACTGGTTCATCCGCTCCGCCCGGTCATAGAGATACAGGAGCAGCCTGTCATCCCCGCAATGCATTTCATAGCAGGTCATGGCAAGATGCTCCAGATGGAGCAATTTATTCACCGTGTAATCCACGGACAGTGCGTATCTGTTATCCAGCGCATCCGCCAGGAATATCTGGTAATTCTCCGTAAAGATCTGCACCACCGCCCGCCCCTTCACGAATGGGACGAACTCCTCACCCTCCAGTTCCCTGTGGGTCACGTAGACACCCACGATATCCGGATTCTCGCAAAGAATCTCGTGGCAAAACATCACGGCGGGAAGTTCCGAGGCAATCTTCTCATTCACGCATCCTTCCCTGATGAACTCCTCATACAGTACCGCCAGGTTATTGCTCACCCTGCCCGCCGCCAGCTGCCGCAAGGCAAAGTCCTCCATCATCTGGCGGTAGGACTCGTAAGTCTCCTCCATGGACGCCTTGTTCCGCACCACATAGGCATAGAGCATGGCCTTTTTGGTCATGGTCAGGTGATTGTCATATAAGAAATACAGCAGGGTGCTGTCCTGCAGCTTCATCTCCTGGCTCTCATCGATGGAATACATGTAATACTCATATAAATCCGTCAATTTCAGGTTGTGCTCCACACCCAGATTGTACCAGTAAAATGCACCCTTCCCTGTTATCTGCCCATTCATCAGCATCTTGCAGATAGAGGAGAGAATCTCCTCATCCTGAAACTGCTCATAAAACCGACACAAATCCTTCAAAACCGCCTCGGAATAATTCCGCAGCCTCCCCGCCAGATAGCCATAGCGAAGCGCCACATCCTTTTCCACGAACTGCTTCTTGCTGCCCCAGTGAATGGCCTCGCAGATGCCAGGCGTCAATTCCGTCAGCAGCCCGGGAGCATCGTTCAAAATGCTACAGATTTCCACGAACATCACCGGACTGTGGCAGTTCTTGCCCAGCTGCACCACGATCTCCTCATACTTCTTCCTCTCCAGCTGGTATTCCGGAGACAGATACAGCAAGAACCAAAGCAACTTCCAGTTCTCCTGGTCCCTCCGATAAAATTCCTCAATCTTGGCAACGCAGGACCTGGTTACCTCTTCCTCCCCCGCCCAGAGACCTTTCAGATAGAGATAGGCACAGTATTTCATCGGATGCTCCCGCTCCATCTCCTCCTCCTGCCCTTCCAGAATCGCCAGCCCATCCCGCACCGTGGACTCCCGGTGCTCCATGATTCCCAGATGGATGCGAAACAGCTGGGTAACCAGCTCCATGCCGGACTTCTCCATGGTATAGATGACGCTCTCCACTTCTTTCAGGTACTCTTCCCTGTCCAGACGGCCCATGCAAAATTCAATATAGAGGTGGGTTAGCTGATAAAGATTGTGCTGATTCTTTCTCCTGGCCTGCAATTCCTCCCGCTGGCCATTCTCCCTGGTAGCCACAACGTCCACCTCAATCTCCTGGCATACATTGGACACCGTAATCCGGGCATAATTCTTCCCGGGCTGCATCTGGTCCACGTCCACCAGAAAGGGAATGGAGCAAGTATTTCCCGCAAAATCCTCCGTCCAGATAATCTTATGTTCCGGGATGACAAAGGGGCTGTCAGATTTTATATGGTACTCCCCGAAGCCCCAGTTGTTCTTCGTGAGGATAAATTTATCGGAAAAACTTCTGGAGCAATCTTGATACTCAAAATCCTGCCTGTTCACGGTCAGCTGGATTGGCAATTTCTTATGTATGGCAATGAGAAACTCCTCCAATGCCATGCCCCGGCTGGCTCCCTTGGAAAGCCCCCGGTACAGAGCGATATTCTTATTGTCCCGGTACAGGAAAATCTCCTCAAAATGAGGATTCCGAAAAAGGGCGGCAGCCTCCTCCGGCTGCTCCTTCGCCAGATTCGTAAAGTGGAACAAATCCTTGATCCTACCGGTGGACACCTGGCAGGATGGCACTCCCATCGTCCCCTGGAAGGGAAGGACCACGGTACCGCAACTGGTAATCACGATGATATTTCCTTTCACCGTCTCCCCAGGCCGGAGGGATTCTCCGTGAAAGATATAGGGGATGTCATTGTCCACTCCCTCGAAGAACTCTTCCGGCAATTCCAGGAAATGGCAGTCCGTGCTGACCTGACCCCGCAGAAACCGTTTCTTCTCATTGGTCACCGAAAAGGAACCCTGAAAGGATTCTCCCGCATTCACCTCCACCTGGATTTCCCGGTGGGAAAGTTTCAGCGCAGAGGGACTATATTCAAAAACGCCTTTTGCCGCCTGATTGATTTTATCTCTCATAGGTTCCTCCCGTATCTTTGCAACTAGCCGTATAAAAGCCACGCCATTAAAAGTAAAATTGTGCATATCAATTCATTATACCACCTTTTGTGGCATTCTTTCAAGTAGCCCGTTACCGTGTTGGGCGAAGGCACCCATTCACGACCTATGCGAACATGTGAATACTTACAAAAAGGATTGACATGCCTGAAAATCCTTGGTATACTTTACCATGCATGAGGGAGTAGTTAGCGCTCTGGCGTGGCTAAGCCAACAAACTCGGCTGTAGACGGGATGTGATTTCCCCTGCGGCCTGGCTTAATCTTAAATAGCAAGACTTTTGCACAGGTTATTGCTGTGCTTGAAAGTCCTCGAATTGATGGAAGGTGCAGTGATAAACTGCACCTTTTTTTGATGAAAGGAGTTAGAAATGGGGATTGCTGAATTACTTTTTATTGCCATCGGCCTTTCCATGGATGCCTTTGCAGTGTCTGTATGCAAAGGGCTGGGCATGTCCAAGTTTAACTTGAAGCACGGAGTGGTAATTGGCCTGTTCTTCGGAGGCTTTCAGGCACTTATGCCCTTCATTGGCTATTTCGCTGGCATTGGCTTCCAGAGATATATCGAAAATGCGGACCACTGGATTGCCTTCGCGCTGCTGACATTTATTGGCGGTCAGATGCTGTATGAGGCATTCAAAGAGGAAGAGCAGCCGGAGAGAGAGGGGGACGCGCTAAAGATCCGGCAATTACTTATGCTGGCCATCGCAACCAGCATAGATGCCTTGATTGTGGGCATCACCTTCGCATTGCTTCCGGGAACGAATATCTGGACATCCATAACGCTCATAGGCTGCACCACCTTCGCGCTGTCAGTAGCCGGCGTGGCAATCGGATTCCGGTTTGGCGGCAGGTACGAGAAGAAGGCGCAGATTGCAGGAGGAATGATTCTAATCCTGCTTGGCATAAAAATACTTTTAGAACATTTGGGAATTCTATAGAATGAAGGAGGTAGCGATATGAACTTAGTATTGTTGGCGGCAGAGTTGGTGGCGGGCTTTATCCTGCTGATTAAGGGAGCGGATTTTTTCGTGGAGGGAAGTTCCAGCGTGGCGAAAATGCTGCGGATTCCCTCGCTGATTATCGGCATGACCATCGTGGCCATGGGAACCAGCCTGCCGGAATGCGCCGTCAGCGTCACGGCATCTCTGGCGCAGCAGAATGAATTGGCCATCGCCAACGTGGTGGGGTCCAATATCTTTAACCTGATGGTGGTGTGCGGGGTGTGCTGCCTGTTCTGCCCCCTGGCGGTGAAAAAATCTACCCTGCTAAAGGAATTTCCCTTCTCCGTAGCCATTGCGCTGCTTCTGATGGGATTTGGCATCACCTCCATGGTGGTGGGGCACTTGGAGGGCGTGATTCTGCTCATTGTCTTCGGGGGATTCATTCTGTGGATGATCTTTTCCGCATTGAAAGCCAGAAAGCAGGGAGAAGAAGTGGCAGAGGAGGAGTATGAAACCCTGCCCGTCTGGAAATGCCTGATCTTTATCATCGGAGGAATGATTGCTATCAAATTCGGCGGGGATTTCGTGGTGGATTCCGCATCCCAGATTGCGGAGAGGTTCGGCATGAGCGCGAATCTGGTGGGGCTTACCATCGTGGCCTTTGGCACCAGCCTGCCGGAATTGGTGACATCCATCGTGGCCGCAAGGAAGAAGGAAGTAGATATGGCTCTGGGAAATGTCATCGGCTCCAACATATTTAATATTTTGTTTGTGCTGGGCATCGCCGCCGCCATTTCGCCGGTAGCATTTACCATGGAAAATATTATAGATATCGTGATTCTGGCCCTGATGAGCGTGCTGGTGTGGATATTCGCCTGGTCCAAGAATAAGCTGGTGCTGTGGGAGGGCGTGGTGATGCTTTTGTGCTATGGAGGGTATTTCGGGTATATCTGCATGCGGTGATAGAATAGTTAAATTAGAATAAGCCGGGGAAGGGATTGCATTGCAATCCCCTCCCCTGGCTTTGATTTTATCAATAAAATTTGATCTTTGCCTTCTTGCTAAACCCTATGTCGCCAAACCATTTTAATACGAGTTTTTTCTTCTTCTTCCATTTCTTAGGCACATGCAATGTCAGTTTCCCATAATTACTGCTACTTGCTCTCTCGAAACATGGTTCTGCTACAAGCGTGATCCACTTCATCATTTTTTTCCGGAATACAACCTTTTGCAGGTTTCGGCAACCCCGGAATGCATGTGCATTGATCTGGCTCACATTCTTTCCAAGGATGACACTTTTTAGGGACGTGCACCCATCAAAGGTACAATCGTTTATGCGCTTGATCTTTTCTGGTATGCATATTTCCTGCAACCTGATGCAGCCGGAGAAGGCAGAACTTTCCAACTTTTTCAAGTTATTTGACAATTTGATTTTTCTCAGCGACCGCATGTTGAAAAAAGCGTTCCACTCACATTTCGTCACTCTGTTTTTCATGGTCAGTTCCCGAAGGTTGCCGCAACCTGCAAATGCTCCATAAGATATTTTCTTTACTGACTTTGGCACGGAATACTCCTTGTCCTTTTTGGCGGCGGGATAAGTGATTAGCGTCGTTTTCGATTTGTTGAATAATATGCCCTCCACCGTTGTATAAAATTTGTTTCCCTCGGTTCATTGCCAGCGATGATCGGCTCATTGCCTGGATCAGGCAGAAGGCGGAGAGGGCCAGTGCGGAGAGTAGGATTCCCCTTTTAATAGTTGCATTCTTACCCGCATGATTCCTTTCCTCTGTGATCTAATAATATTTAATCTTCGTCTTCTTGCTTAGTCCGGCATCGAGGAACCATTTCAATACGACTTTTTTCTTTTTCTTCCATTTCTTAGGCACATGCATGACCAACTTCCTATCATTGTTGCTTCCCGCTCTCTGGAAACATAATTCTGCTGGCCACTTGATGACGCTCCACATTTTTTTCTGGAATACGACCTTGCGCAGATTCCGACAATCTCGGAACGCATATGCATTGATTGTGCTCACATTTTTGCCAAAGATGACACTTTTCAAGGACGTGCATCCATCGAAAGCGTATTCATCTATTCGCCACACCTTGTCCTGAAAGCGTATTTTTTGTAGTTTGTTGCAGTCTCGAAATGCACGGCCCTCTATCCATCTCACATTCTTTCCAAGGATGATGCTTTTCAGGGATGTGCACCCATCGAAGGTGCGATCATTTATACGTTTCACCTTGTCTGGAATGCGTATTTCCCGCAAATTGATACAGCCGGAGAAACCGGAACCACACAGGCTTTTCAGGTTTTTTGACAACTTGATTTTTTTCAGCGACCGCATGTTGAAAAACGCACTCGTAAAGTAGTCCCCGCATTTTGTCACTCCGTCTTTCATGGAAAGCTCCCTCAGGTTGTTGCAACCGGCAAATGCTCCGTAGGATAGTTTCTTTACTGATTTCGGCACGGAATATTTCTTGCCCTTTTTGGCGGCGGGATAGACGATCAGCGTCGTTTTCGATTTGTTGAATAAAATGCCCTCCACCGTTGTAAAATATTTGTTTCCCTTCTCCACCGTGATGGAGGCCAGGCTGCTGCAGCTGTCTTGCGAACCGTCTGCCGTAAAAGCAGGACCATATGTAATGCTTCCGCGCAATCCGGCTCCGTTTATTATTTTCTTGACTTTTTTGGGGATGCGCAGTGTTCGGAGAGAGGAACACCCCGTAAATGTATTAGTCAGTTCCTCGATATTGGGCGGGAGCTTTACGGAACGGAGTTTTCTGCAGTCCATAAATGCGCCTATTCCCAAGTCCGTGATGCTTTCTGGAAGAACGGCTTCAGTGAGATTGGAATTGTAAAATGAAGAGTCTTCTATTTTCTGCAGTCCGTCATTGAAGTGAATCTGGTTGATTTTCGCTTCTTGGAATGCAGATTCCCCAATCTCTATTAGTTCCTTGTTCAGAGTAATTTCTGATAAATTCTGTGCCCCTGCGAAGGCACTCTTCTGAATTTTCCTGACTCCGTCAGGCATCCTGTAGTGCTGGTCCTTCTTGCCGGCAGGGTAAATCAAGAGAGTTTTCATACTGCTGTCAAAAATTACGTTGTCTTTTTGCGAGATTCTATTAGCATTCTGGGACAGCTGGATTTTCTCCAGGTTACGGCATCCCGCAAAATTATCTCCATGAAAGCCCTTGGGCAGGTCTTCCATCTGCACCGTTTTGAGAATGGGGCAGTCTTTAAAGGCATATGCTATGGTAATGCTGTTAGGAAGGGTGGGAACCACTGCCCTTTCAAGGTTGGTGCAATCTTGGAATGCGGCAATAGAATATTCCAGCCCTTCTGGCAATGTGACTTCCTTCAGCCCCGAATGCTGGAAAGTTTCCTCTAATCTTTTGATTCCCCCAGGTATTTCCACATGTTTCAGGTTTCTTGCCCAAGCAAAGGCAAGTCTGTCTATCTCCGTAATTCCCTTGGGAATGGCGAAGGAAGCGTCTTTCTTCCCAGCTGGATAGAGCGTTAGCGTCTCCTTTCCCTTAAAGAGGACGCCATCTTGCGCATGGTATGTTTTATTTCCGGATGCTACGGTGATTTTCTCCAGTTTGGGAAGCTGATCGCTGATGCCGAAGTCTGCCACCCTTTTCCCCAAGTGTATCTCCCGAAGCTGGCTGCAGCCTCTGTCTGGGTGGTCGGGCAGTACATCATGTGCAAAATCGTTTTCTTCCGAATAGCACGTGCTTTCCACGTAGTCCGAGATATAGAGTCTCTCCATGCTGGAGGAGTCTGATAATGCGCCGGCATGGATTAGCTTCACTTTTTTCCCCGCGTAGCGCTCTGGGATGTATACATCCTTCAGTTTCTTTCCGGCTTCCGTCAGCCCTATGATTTCTGATTCTTCAGAGGCCCATGTGGGAGCATTGTAGTAATACATGAAATACTCCTTGGATTTCCCCAAAACTTTTAGGGAATAGGACAGGGAGGTCTCCCAGTCCTGCCCATCCGCTCGGTAGGCAACCTTCGCTCGGATGGTAGTAATTCCCTTCTTCTTGGGAGTGATTCTTCCCTTCTGGTTTATTTTTGCAATATTTTTCTTGCTGGAGGAGTAGGTGACCGACTGGATTCCTTCCCCCTGCACGCTGATCTGGTCTGTGTTGTCCAGATAGACGACCGGCTCGTTGTTTATGAAGGCTGGCTCGTTGTTCGCAATGACCGACTTCTTAACGGTGTCGCCCTTTTCGTCCCTTGCCCGGAGCAAGCAAAAGGCAGAGAAAGCCAGTGCGGAAAATAGGATCCCTCTTTTGATGATTGCATTCATACCCATATGCCCTTTCTATAAATCAATAATATTTAATTTTCGCTTTCTTACTAAGTCCTGCGTCGTAAAACTCATACATCACCATTCCCCGATCCTTCTTCCATTTCTTTGGCAACTTCAACGCCAGTTTTCGATAATTCTTGCTTCCGGTTCTCACGAAACATTTTTCCAAAGTCAGGTCCTTTTCCCATGTCTTCTTTCGGAGCGTCAATTTTTGGAGGATTTGGCAGTCCCGGAACGCATTTTCACGTATTTTCTTCACTCTCTTTCCCAAGGTAATGCTTTTCAAGGAAGTGCATCCGTCAAAGGCACCGTATTCTATCTTCTTTACATGGTCAGGGATGGTTATTTTCTGTAGTTTGCGGCAGCCAGAGAATAAGTCGTAATCTATTTTCTTCAATTTCTTAGACAACTTGACTGTCCGCAGAGCCGTCCCGCCGGAAAATGCATTCATCCCACATGTAATCACGCTATCTTTCATAGATACTTGCTGGAGGAAGCGACTGTCAACGAATGCTCCGTAACTGATTTTTTTGACGCTCTTTGGCACGGAGAATTTCTCCCCTTTCTTGGCGGGAGGGTAGGCAATCAGCATCTTTTTAGACTTGGTGTACAGCACGCCATTTACTGCGGTAAAGTATCGGCTACCCCGTTCCACGGTGATGGAAGATAGGCTGGTACAGCCCTTCAAATTTAAGAAGTTCCCATCAAATTTTCTTGTTTTTCTTGGAATATGCAGGGATCGAAGAGAAGAGCATCCGCCAAAGCCACAGTTTAATATTTCCATATTTGAAGGGAGATTTACAGAGCGAAGTTTATTGCAGTTTTCAAAAATAGAAGAGGGGATTTCGCAATTATCTGGCAGGCGGAGTTCCAAAATATCTGAACCCTCGAAAGCTGACCAACAAATTTTTTTTAGCCCGTCATTCAGATGAATGTTCTCTATTTTAGCATCCATGAATGCATTTTCTTCTATTATCTGTAATTCCCTGTTTATTATTACTTCTGACAGATGCTGTGTCCCGGCGAAAGCAGAGTCGCTGATTCTCTCTACTCCGTCAGGAATCTGATAACTTTTATCCTTTTTTCCAGCAGGATAGAATAGAAGAGTATGTAAGTTGCTGTCGAAGAGTACGCCCTCCTTTTGTACGATTCCCTTCAAATTTTCAGGCAACTGGAGTTCTTCCAGACTGGAACATCCTGAAAATGCGCACGCAAAATATTGAGGAAGATTTTGCATCATTACCATCTTTAGACGTAGACAGTTTTTAAAGGCATAACCCATGTGGCCATCACCAGATATCTTAGGAATTGTGACCTTTTCCAAATGGCTGCAGTCTGCAAATGCAGAACTAATATTTTGTATCCCCTCTGGAAGCACGACTTCTTTCAATCCAGAATGGGAAAATGCGCAGTTCCCGATCAGCCTAATTCCTTTGGGGAGGTGCACCTGCTCGAGACTCTTTGCCCAGGCAAAGGCTCCTCCTGCAATATCGGCAATTCCCTCAGGAATCCTGTAGGAGGAACCTTTCTTTTTGGCAGGATAGCAGATTACTGCATTTGATGATTCATCGTTCTTCTCATTCTCTTTGCTGTATAGAACACCGTCCTCTACATAGAAGGTTTGGTTTCCCGGAGTTACGGTGATTGTTTCCAGGTTTGGCAGATTTTTGCTTGTTCCAAAGGTCTCTACGTTTTTTCCCAAGTGAATTTCTTTCAATTTGCTGCATCCTGTATCAAAACAACATGCAGTGCTTAAAGGCTCTCCCTCGTAATCAAACCAGTAATCCAAATGCTTTACATAATCCGAGATATACGCCCTCTCCATGGCACTTCCCTCGTTGAATGCATCCATATCAATCTTGGTTATTTTTTTCCCCTGATAGCGTTCGGGGATATATAATTCTTTTAACTTTCTTCCCGCATCCGTCAGGCCAGTGATGACAGCCGGGTCACTTTCTCTGTCGTAGCTGCCGTCAGCATCGGTAAATTCAAAATATTCCTTGGATTTTCCCAGTACCTTTAATGTATAGGACAGGGATGCCTCCTTGTCTGTTCCCGCCGCCTGGTAAATCACCTTTGCCCGGATTATGGTGGTTCCCTTCTTCCTTGGAGTGATTTTCCCCTTCTGGTTAATCTTCGCAACTTTCTGGTTGCTAGAGGAGTAGGCGACAGATCGGATGCCCTCCCCCTGCACGCTGGTTTGGTCCGTGTTGTCCAGATAGATGATCGGCTCGTTGTTTATGAAATCTGGCGTCTTGGCAGTGCCATCTTCTTGTATTTTTGCTTGCCCTTCGGCAATGCTATTTTTGGCTGATGTTGTTAGTTCCTTGTTGGCATTGTCTTTCCCCGCCCTTGCCTGGAAGAGGCAGAAGGCGGAGAGAGCCAGTGCGGTTAAGAGGATTCCCTTTTTGATGGTTGAATTTATAACCATATGTGTTGCTCCTACTTTGTGTAAAACGATTACTCCAACTTTTCTTGTCAGAGTGATAGTTCTTGGACGTTTCCACTGTCCGATATGGAATGCCTGATTGTAGTGTTCTATCGGTCAAATTTGATCTTTGCCTTCCTGTTAAGTCCTGCTTTGTGAAACCATTCCAGTACGAGTTTTTTCTTCTTCTTCCATTTCTTCGGCACATGCAATGCCAGTTTGCCATAATTTTTGCTTCCTGCTCTCTCGAAACATGGTTTTGCTGGGCGCGTGATGACGTTCCATATTTTTTTTCGGAATATGATCTTTTGCAGATTTCGGCAATCCCGGAATGCATGTGCATTGATCTGGCTCACATTCTTTCCAAGGATGACACTTTTTAGGGACGTGCACCCATCAAAGGTACAATCGTTTATGCGCTTGATCTTTTCTGGTATGCATATTTCCTGCAACCTGATGCAGCCGGAGAAGGCAGAACTTTCCAACTTTTTCAAATTATTTGACAATTTGATTTTTCTCAGCGACCGCATGTTGAAAAAAGCGTTCCACTCACATTTCGTCACTCTGTTTTTCATGGTCAGTTCCCGAAGGTTGCCGCAACCTGCAAATGCTCCATAAGATACTTTTTTTATTGACTTTGGCATGGAATACTTTTTATCTTTTTTTGCGGCAGGGTAGACAATCAGCGTCGTTTTCGATTTATTATATAGCACGCCCTTCTCTGCAGTAAAGTATTTACTTCCCTTCTCCACCGTGACGGAAGCCAGGCTGGTACAGCCAATGAAACCGTCTTCTGGATTACTGCTCATGTTGCTAGATCCATTTAAGCCGGCACCAGAATAGATTTTTTTTGTTTTTTGGGGAATGCGCAGTGTTCGGAGGGACGTACATCCCAAAAACGTATTGTTTAATTCCTCAATATTGGGAGAAAGCCTTATAGAACGAAGTTGTTTGCATGATTCGAATGCGGCTGCCTCCAGGATTCTAACACTGTCTGGCAGAACGGCTTTCTTGATATTGCAATTCCAAAAGGATAGGGTACCTATCTTCTGTAGTCCAGCATTGAAATGAATCTTTTCAATGTTGGCATTGCTAAATGCCATCCCTTCGATATTTTGCAGTTCTTTGTTCAGAGTGACTTCTGTTAAATGTTGCGCTCCGGCGAAAGCTCCATCGTGGATTTTCTTTACACCGCCAGGCAGATTGTAGTGCTTATCCTTCTTGCCGGCAGGGTAGAGCAGGAGGGTTTCCATGCTGCTGTCAAAGATGACATTGTCTTTTTGAGTCAGTCCCTTGATGTTTTGAGGCAGTTGGATTTTCTCCAGACTGCCACATCCCATGAAGTTCTCGCCGTTAAAGCAATTCGGTAGTCTTTTCATCTGTACCGTCTCTAGGCTGGTGCAGTCTTTGAAAGTGCGTGACATGACAATGATGTTTGGCAATGCGGGGATTACCACCTTTTTAAGGTCTGCACAATTTTGAAATGCGGAATTGCAATTTACCAGTTCTTCTGGCAGCACAACTTCCGTAAGCCCCGAATGCCGGAAAGTATCAATCAGTTCTTTAATATCTGAAGGAATTGCCACCTGCTTTAGATTTTTTGCCCAGGCAAATGCAGAATCCGCTATCTCAGTAATTCCCTCGGGAATGGCGTAGGATGTGTTCTTCTTTCCTGCTGGATAGAGCGTTAACGTTTCCTTCCCCTTAAAGAGAATGCCGTCTTGCACATGGTACGTCTTATTTCCGGAGGCTACGGTGATTTTTTCCAATCGGGGAAGTTTGTCGCTGATGCCAAAATGCGCCACGTTCTTTCCAAGATGTATCTCCCGAAGCTTATTGCACCCTCTGTCCAAGTAGGCAGGTAGTTTTGAATCAAGGTAATCTTCGTCACTTGAATTGTGCATGTCTTCCACATAGTCCGAGATAAAGAGTCTCTCCATGCGGGAGCCGTCTGCAAATGCATATCTATGGATTAGTTTCACTTTTTTTCCAAGATAGCGTTCTGGGATATATACATCTTTCAATTTTTTTCCGGCCTCTGTTAGCCCTATGATTTCCGATTCACCAAAAAAATATTTGGGATCGTTATTTAAATATATAAAGTATTCCTTGGATTTTCCCAGAACCTTCAGCGTATAGGACAGGGATGCCTCCCTGTTCTGCCCCTCCGCCTGGTAGGCGACCTTTGCTCGGATCGTGGTGGTTCCCTTCTTCTTTGGAGTGATTTTCCCCTTCTGGTTAATCTTCGCAACTTTCTGGTTGCTGGAGGAGTAGGCGACCGACTGGATGCCCTCCCCCTGCACGCTGATCTGATCCGTGTTGTCCAGATAGACAACCGGCTCGTTGTTTATGATGGCTGGCCCATTGTTTGTCATGGCTGACTTCTTGGCAATGTCGTTCTTTCCACCCCTTGCCTGGAACAGACAGAAGACGGAGAGAGCCAACGCAGATAAAAGGACTCCCTTTTTAATAATTGTATTCATACCCATACATATTGCTCCTTCCTATTTTGTTTTATTTCCTGAATATGCTGACCAGTTTAAGTTTCCTGGATTTTTATTTCCGTTTGCCTGTATTGCATATTTGTCAAGGCGATACTGAAAAATATTGTTCTTATTTGCTCCATAGTTATAAAATGATGTGATACCAAATGATGTTAATTTTTTACTAAACTGAAACAAAAGGGTTTCTACCACATTTTGTGCGCCATATTGGTATCTCCTAGGGCAGAACCCTGGGTTATCTGCACAGACTTTATGAACCTGTGTATCTCTGCCTTGTATAGTATAAGCCGACAAACCTGACATTGTAATACAATTAGTTTTTACGGATAATCCGAGTGTTTCGGGGATTGTATAAGTCATCGTATGTTGTGTATAAAAATTCTCTTTATTATTTTTATCTTTTATGTAGTTGATTACCTCCGCACTATTAGGCACAATCGCCTTATGCGCATAGGCATCCCCCGCCACATGCATTGCCATCCCCAAGATCCTCAGGCAGCGATTTTTCCCGGCCTTCTCCCCTGCCGTTCGTTCCACCATAGTCTGCCGAGGGAATCTTCCCCCCCTTTTTTAACTCCCCCTTGCATATGATGTTGACTGCCTTTCTTAATTTCGTAAAATTCGCAGCATCCGAATCCAATCCATAGTGCTGTTTGCAGTTTTCCATAACGGTGGTGATGGGCTTTGTGAGATTGTCGTGCTGCAATATTGCCAGCCTGTACAGATAGCAGACGGCCGCAATGTAGTTTGTATTCCCATGCGCATGCATGAATTTGACTTCGTTTAATGGGATTTCTACCCCTCCGCTTGTTCCTATTTCCGTGTCTACAAAGTAGCTTACTTTTTGTAGCACCTTGATTTTATCAGCGGTATATTTTGCCTTCCAACTACCTGAACCGCCCAAGGACGTGGTGATTAATTTATTGTGTCCGTCAGAGTTCCACAGTGCGGCGATTTCCGGCAACTGGTACTCCTTTAGTTCCGTCTCGTTACCATAGGTATGATCCGGCAGTTCCCCGATGTCGTTCCCTGGGATATAGTCCCGATGAAAAGCATCCTGGATTTCCTTGCAGTATGCGTAGTCCACCAGTCCATAGCCGCAATCGCCGTCTTCCAGCCCTCTCGCCCCGGCATCCATCCATGCTCGGATTTTCCGGGCATCCCAGGAGGGGCAGTCTTCCCAGAGAAGGGCGGCAATGGCACTGACGTGGGGTGCGGCAAAACTGGTGCCGCTCTCTACGGTCACGCCGCCCAGGGATGATGTGACGGGGACGCACTCTCCCGGTGCTGCAAGCTCTACCTCCTCTCCCCTGGCACTGTCTCCTGCCCGGGACATCTGGCTTGTGACGCTGCCCACGGCCAGCACTTCCGGGTATGCCGCAGGATATTCCACGGTATTGTCTTGATCTCCCGTGTTGCCAGCCGCCGCAACCAGCAAGATGCCTTTCTGTTCTGCCTCTCTGATAATTGCTTGTAGTGCCATGGAATCCCTTCTCATGCCGAAGCTCATATTGACGATGTCCATGCCGTTATCCATGCACCACTGGATGCCCGCAATGATGCGACTGACAGGGGACTGGTTCTTGTCGTCCAGCACTTTTACGGAATAAATGTCGGCTCTCTCGTTGATGCCGGATGTTCCCTTACCGTTGTCTTTTGCGGCAATGACACTGGCCACGGCGGTTCCGTGCCCTGTCATGTCCTCGCAGAGGTAGGATAACTCTTCCGTGTCCACTAGATTGGCTCTTTCCGTGATTTCCATGTCTTCCGTCACGGATACGCCGGAATCCAGCACGGCTACCTTGATCCTTTTTTGTCTATCACTGCTATGCTTGGATTTCTTGCCATTGCCTATGTGGACGACTTTCCTGTTCCACTGACTCTTGGCTACTTCCTGGATTGCCTGGGCTTCCTTTTTTTCGCTGGTACTGGCGGATACCATTTAATCTTTCTCCACGCTGGCAATGCCCTCTTCCTGTTCCAGTTTTCTGGCTTCGGTCTTTGTCAGTTCCGCTACTGCCATATCGGCATCTTTCAGAAGTTCCTCGCCTTCTGGGTTAGTTTCTGTAGCCTGGGCTTCTTCGGCAAAATCTTGGCATTTTTTCGTATTGTCGAATACGATGATGTAATCCTGCTCTGATTCTACCGCATAGGCACTTTTAACACTTCCTGCCATGGCTACCTGTAGTGTTATGGTTGCAATCAGAAAACTGGCCAGTGCCTTTCCGCAGGGTTTCTTTGTTGCTTGACGCATGTGTAACCTCCTCTTTTTCATTTTTTCATAATGCAATCTTCGTGTTTCTCTCTTGTATACCCTACTTTCCTGTGCCGCTATCCATAATTTACCACAAAAATTCCCAAGTTTCACGACAAAAATTCTTAAGATTTCTTAACAATTTGTTCGACTGCGAATCACATAGACCATCAATAATATTATATATCATTTCATACGTTAACCAAGAAAAGACTTGAATCATTGCCGAGAAAATACTATAGTATAATACAGCAGATTATTACGATTCACATTCATCGAGAAGGGAATAACCGGCTCGCTGCGATCCAGGGCCAGCCTATCTCTATGATGCAATACGGCGGCGATGCCCGGCTTCCGGCAAAATCCCGGCAAGTCCGGCACACCGCAGAAATGAGGAAATTATGCGCAGACAACTATCCCCTGCCAAGCAGGGACTGAATATTATCATCGTAGGCTGCGGCAAGGTGGGCATCACCCTGATCGAGCAGCTTACCAAGGAAGGGCACGACATCACGTTGATTGACAAAGATGCCCAGAAAATCCAGGAAATTTCCAATATCTACGACATCATGGGCATGGCTGGCAATGGCGCCAGCTACAGCGTTCAGATGGATGCGGGCATCGAGAATGCCGACCTGATTATTGCGGTGACGGAGTCAGACGAGCTAAACCTTCTGTGCTGTACCGTTGCCAAGCAGGTGGGAAACTGTGCCGCCATCGCCAGGGTCCGCACCCCGGATTACAGCAAAGAATCCGGGTATCTCCGGGAAAAACTGGGGCTAACCATGATTATCAACCCGGAACTGGAGGCCGCCAGGGAAATTGCTCGGATTCTCTACCTTCCCACTGCCCTGGAAGTCAATTCCTTCGCCCACGGACAGGCAGAACTAGTCAAGTTCAAGATTCCAGAAAAAAATATTCTGGACGGCATGACCATTTCCATGATGCCCAGCAAATTCCCCACAAACGTGCTGATTTGCGCTATTGAGCGGGAGGGAAAGGTTACCATCCCCTCGGGAGACTTCACCATGCACAAGGGGGACATTATATCCTTCGTGGCACCCAGAAGGTCTGTGAAATCCTTTTTGGTAAATATTGGATTTAAGACCAACCGGGTGAAGGACACCCTGATCGTAGGCGGCAGCCGGGCCACATATTATCTGGCCTCCCAGTTGCTCAGCATGGGGATTTCCGTCAAGATCATCGAGCGGAACAAAGCCCGCTGCGAGGAACTGAGCATCCTGCTGCCAAAGGCCATTATCATCAATGGCGATGGCACGGACGAAGAACTTCTAAAAGGCGAGGGAATCGAGGGGGTAGAATCCTTCGTCCCCCTGACGGGCATTGACGAAGAAAATATTCTTCTTACCCTGCATGCCCAGCAGGTATCAGATACCAAGGTGATTACGAAAATAAACCGAATCAATTTCAAGGATGTGATTAGCAATCTAAATTTGGGCAGCGTGGTCTACCCCCGCTATATCACCTCAGAGGCAATTATTGCTTACGTGCGAGCGAAAAAGGACTCCATGAACAGCAATATCGAAACATTGTACCATATGTTTGACCATCAGGTGGAAGCCATTGAGTTTCGTGTAGACGAAGCCTCAGGAGTTACGGATATTCCATTGAAGGATCTGTCTCTGAAGAAAGAATTGCTGATCTCCTTTATCAGCCGAAATGGATCCATCCTGATTCCCTCCGGCCAGGACTGCATCAAGGTGGGGGATACGGTGATGATCGTCACCACCCACACGGGATTTAAGGACATCCAAGATATATTAAAATGACGAAGCAGCTATTGCAGTCTCGCCGCTCATAGCCGCCAAAACATTCCGCTGGGGAATGTACATGCAGCAAATTAACATTTTCCGATAGAAGCCATACAAGATAGAAACGATACAGTAAGAGAGAATGGAGAACACTATGAATTATTCCATCGTGCGTTACATATTAGGACATATTCTGATTGTGGAAGGCATCCTGATGCTACTACCTTGCGCCACCGCGGTAGTATACGGAGAAAAGGAAGGGCTGGCTTATCTTCTGGCCACATGCCTCTGCCTTCTCTTCGGCTTCGCCATGAGGATGCGCAAGCCAAAAAATTCCGTATTTTACCTGAAAGAGGGCTGCGTGGCTACCGCTCTTAGCTGGATATTCCTCAGTTTCTTTGGTGCTTTGCCCTTCTGGTTCACCCAGGAGATTCCCTCTTTCACGGATGCCCTGTTCGAGACTGTATCCGGCTTTACTACCACTGGTGCCAGCATTTTGTCAGACGTGGAAGCCCTCTCCCACTGCTCCCTCTTCTGGCGCAGCTTCACCCATTGGATTGGAGGCATGGGGGTATTGGTTTTCCTCCTGGCAATCATCCCCCTAAGCGGCGGTTCCCACATCAACCTGATGCGGGCGGAAAGCCCCGGACCATCCGTGGGCAAGTTGGTGCCCAAGGCCAGATATACCGCACGCATCCTGTACCTGATCTATTTTGGCATGACCATCGTGGAGTTTATCCTTCTCCTTTTCGGAAAAATGCCTGTCTTTGATGCCCTTGCCACCAGTTTTGGCACGGCGGGTACTGGCGGATTTGGCATCAGGAATGACAGCATAATGAGCTATTCCCCCTATATCCAGTGGGTAGTTACAATTTTCATGATCCTCTTCGGCGTGAATTTTAACGCTTATTATTTCATCCTATTCCGGCAGATTAAAAAGGCATTCCATATAGAGGAGGTGCGCTGTTATATGGTCATCATCCTCCTGTCCACGCTGATTATATTTGTCAATATCCTGCCCCTGTACCACAATGCCTTCGACTCACTGACCCATGCGGCCTTCCAGGTAGGCTCCATCATCACCACCACTGGCTTCTCCACAGCGGACTTTGATCTCTGGCCCCAGACCAGCCGAACCGTTCTGATGCTATTAATGTTCATCGGAGCCTGCGCAGGCAGTACCGGCGGCGGCATCAAGGTCTCCCGCCTGGTCATCCTGGCAAAGACTTTGGTAAAGGAATTAAATTCCTATATCCACCCCAGAAGCATCAAAAAGATTAAGATGGATGCAAAACCCATTGAGCATGACGTAGTCCGCTCCACCAATGTATATTTCCTGACCTATATGCTGCTGTTCGCCGCATCAGTCTTCGCCATCTCCTTCGAGGGCAAGGATTTGATTACGAACTTTACGGCGGTGGCCGCCACCTTCAACAATATCGGGCCAGGTCTGGAAATGGTGGGACCTACCCAGAATTTCGGCCATTTCACGCCCTTTACGAAATATCTTTTGATATTGGACATGCTGGCAGGAAGGCTGGAACTCTTTCCCCTGCTCATCCTATTCCATCCCGCCATCTGGAAAGATCTCTTTTCCCGGAAATTCTTCCGCAGAAAATAAGGCGATAATGCCTCACAACGACTTCCAAAAAAGGGGGAAATGCGAAAGGCAACTATGGTATAGCCAGTTCAAGTTTTATGCTTAGGAAATGCCACAATAACCGTCGTGCCTTTTCCAACATAACTTCTTATATCAATGTTGGCATTATGGATTTTAGCAGCGTGTTTTACAATAGAAAGCCCAAGCCCTGTTCCCCCTACTGCCTTAGAATGGCTCTTATCCACACGGTAGAAACGCTCAAAAATCCGTTCTTGATATTCAGGTGCAATTCCTATCCCTGTATCCTCCACTGATAAAACCACCATGCCGTTTTCATTCTGTATATTTACAATTACTTTTCCATTTTCATGGTTATACTTGATTGCGTTGTCACAAAGATTATAAATCACACTGTATAAAAGCTGGGGTATACCGCTAAGGGTAGCCGGAACGCCAGAAAGTTCCAATGCAACACATGCGGAATTTGCCTGTGGCTCTAAACTCTGTACCGCCTTTTCTGCCAGTGTGTATAAATTGATATTTTCCCGCTGCATATCGCCCGCGCCCTCATCAAGATGGGAAAGACTGATAATGTCCTCCACAAGCCGTATCATGCGCCCGGCTTCGTTATAAATCTTTCCGGCAAAGGGTATTTTATCGCCGTCCTCTACCATATCGTTTTTCAAAAGCTCCGCATAGCCGGAAATAGAATGAAGCGGCGTTTTCAATTCATGGGACACATTAGCGGTAAATTCGCGGCGTATCTGTTCCGCTTTTTCTTTCTCCGTTACATTGAAAAAGAAAAGTGCGGCTCCTTTCACAACATTTTCTGACATAATCGGATTAGCATCAATTTGATAACTTTCTTCATGCAAGCGCATAATATTTTTGCCCTGTTCTCCCTGTAGAACTTTTGCAAGGATTTCTTGCAGTTCAAGATTGCGGCATAAAGACAGCATATCAGAACCGATACAGTTTGTGTCAGTGTCCAACAGATTTCTTGCAGCAGGGTTTATACTGATAATCTTCCCTTTTTGATTTAAAAGAATCATCCCCTCATTCATGCTGCCGATAATCGTATTCAATTCATTCTCCTTTTGAAGAAGCTCGGCTTTTTGCCCTCGCAACTGCTTTTGCTGGCTGTCGATACGCCGCAAAAAAGGAGAAAGTTCATCATAGCCCTCATTTGACAGCGGGTGATCAAGATCGATCTCGTTCAATGGCTTTACTATCCTTTTTGAAACTTGAATCGCTAAAACAATAGAGAGAATAAGCGCAATCGCAAATATAATGCAGATTGGCTGCGCCATACCTAAAAGGAGCGTTAAAATGGAATTTTGAGATATGGAAAGCCGTAAAATAGTACCATCATCAAGTTTTTGCGCAGAATAAAAAAAACGCTCCATCAAGGTAACGGAATACCGTCGGCTCTCTCCATAGCCCGAAGAAAGCGCTTCCCGAACTTCTTCCCTCTCCAAATGGTTTTCCATTTCCAAAGTATCGGACGCACTGTCAAAAATGACATTTCCCTCCGAATCAATCCATGAAATACGGTAGTTCTTCACTTTCAAATCATGAAAATATTCAATCCCCTCATTCATAACGCCCTGTGCGGCAAGAATCGTCTGCATTTTTAACTGTGCCTGTTCCACATTTGAAAAGTATTCATACAGAACGCCCATAATCAAGACAACAGACGCAAGAAAAACCGTCAATGCAACAAGGCAGATTGAATGAAAAATGCGTTTCGTCATACTCGTCATTTTTCTTCCTCCATTCGATACCCAACACCCCGCACCGTTTCAATAAGGCTCCCGCATTCGCCTAATTTTGTTCGGAGCGTGCCAATATGAACGTCTACGGTTCGGGTTTCCCCTATGTAATCAATGCCCCATATCATTTCAAGAAGCTGGTCGCGTGTAAACACCCGTCCGGGATTTTCCATAAAAGTACGGAGCAGTTTATATTCTTTCAGCGTCAATGAAACCCGTTCTTTGCCTACAAGTACAATGTATGTTTCTAAATTCAATGCCAAGTTTCTGATCTGAAGCATTTTCGCTTCTTTTACCTGGCTTATACGTCGCAATACCGCTTTCACACGGGAAATCATTTCCATCATGCCAAAGGGCTTTGCAAGGTAATCATCAGCTCCCAGATCTAGCCCGGTTACTTTGTCATACTCTGTTCCTTTGGCTGTGGCCATAATAACAGGTATTTCCTTTGTAGTTGGCTGCATACGCAGCTTTTTTAATATGGATATGCCGTCCTCGCCGGGAAGCATGATATCAAGCATAATAAGCTGAGGTTTTTCTGTCTGCAAAGCGTCAAAAAGGCTGTCTGCGCAGTCAAAACCTTTTGCTTCAAATCCAGCAGAGTTTAATGCGTATATCATCAGATCACGGATAGAGCTGTCATCCTCAACACAATAAATCATATAAGTCCGCTCCTTTCTTTCCTGTAGCATTCAAGGCTTGCCCCCAAATCTTGGCGCAAGATTCGGGTCTGCTTTAGCAGACATCTTCCAACCCGAATCCCTGCGCGTCCTAGAGCTCAATCATACCATATTACCTTTATTTCATCAAAGGCGATGTACTCACCCCTCTTTATTCCCTGTAAGGGAAAACAAAACCCACTTTGCAATATTCACCGCATGATCTCCGATACGTTCAAAATACTTAGCGATCATCAACAGGTCAATCGCATACTCCCCGTCAGTTTCGGGCTTGCTGAAAAGTTCGATTAGTATTTTCTTGATTTTATCAAAAAAAGAATCCACAACATCATCATAATCAATGACTGCTTTTGCCATCTCCATATCCCTCTTCACAAAGGCATCTATGCTATCTGTTACCATTTTGATAACGGCAACCGACATACCGTGGATAATTTGTGTATCGTCGGTGGCGTGGATATTGGCTAATGTGATAATTTCCGCTATGTCTGCGGACTGATCTCCAATTCTTGCCATGTCTGTCACCATTTTCAGCGCAGACGATACAACTCGCAAATCTTTTGCCACGGGCTGCTGCTGCAAGAGCAGCTTTAGACACATGGTTTCAATTTCGCGCTCCTTGTGGTCTATCTGAACAGAGAGATCGGGAACAGCCTTTGCAAGTGCGGGATTCCCCTCTGTCAGAGCTTTTGCGGACTTGGCTATCGCATTTTCACAAAAAGCCCCCATTGTAATCAACTCTTTTTTTAGTATATCTAACTGTTCATCAAATATAAGGCGCATTATCCAAACCTCCCCGTAATATAGTCCTCCGTCCGCTTATCCCGCGGCATGGAGAATAATTTTTCCGTCTCTCCAAATTCAACCATTTCCCCCAGCAGGAAAAACGCTGTCCTGTCGGAAATCCGGAGTGCCTGCTGCATATTATGTGTCACAATGATAATGGTATAGTCCTTTTTTAATTCTGCGGCAAGTTCCTCTACCTTTGCTGTAGAAATCGGGTCAAGTGCGCTGGTCGGTTCGTCCATCAGTAAAACTTCCGGTTCCACCGCCAAAGCCCGGGCAATGCAAAGCCGCTGCTGCTGGCCGCCCGACATACCGAGAGCGGATTTTTTCAGCCTGTCTTTTACCTCGTCCCAAATTGCCGCCCCCATTAAGGAACGCTCTACAATTTCGTCCAATGCAGCCTTGGAACGAATACCATGTGTCCTTGGGCCAAAAGCGATATTGTCATAAATGCTCATAGGGAACGGGTTCGGTTTCTGGAATACCATTCCCACACGTTTACGCAGCAGGTTAATATCCATAGTTCCATAAATATCTTCGCCATCTAAGCGGATATTTCCTTTCATATGGCAGCCCTCCACCAAATCGTTCATTCGGTTCAGTGTTTTCAGCAATGTGGATTTCCCGCAGCCCGACGGGCCGATCAGCGCAGTAATTTCATGTTCCTGAAAAGCCATATTTATTTTTTTCAAGGCCTGAAAATTTCCATAGAATAAATCCAAATCCTCCACCATGATTTTATCCATCTATATTTACACCTCCCTGTCTGCCTCCTATCTTTTTCGCTACAAACCCGGAAAGTCCATTAATCAGAACGACAACAACCAATAATACAACCGCAGTTGCGTAAGTTTGCCTGATATACAGCCCCTCGCCCGAAATGGAATACATATGGACGGATAAGGTTCTTGCCGAAGAAAAAATGCTTGTTGCTATTTCCGCAACGGTTCCGGCAGTAAAGATCAGTGCCGCCGATTCTCCAACAATACGCCCGATTCCAAGAATAACGCCGGACAAAATACCCGGAACGGCACAGGGCAAGACAATAGAGAATACGGTTCGCAATTTCCCGGCTCCAAGTCCAAAGCTGCCCTCACGATAACTGTCGGGGACACTTCGCAAGGCTTCTTCCGTTGTCCGCATAATCAGCGGCAGAATCATAATGCTTAAAGTCAAAGCCCCGGATAATAAAGACAATCCCATGCCAAGATATTTTACAAAGAACAGGGAACCAAACAAACCATAAACGATTGACGGAATCCCGGACAATGTTTCTGCGGTAATCCCTACGATAGATATCAGTCTGTTCCCCCGCCTCGCATATTCTGTCAGATAAATTGCAGCGCCAATGCCTACGGGAACCGCAAACAACAGGGAAAGCAGCGTTATAAACAATGTATTGATAAGTGCCGGAAGCAGGGACACATTTTCGGTACTATATTTGCTCTTAAATAATTCCAGCGTTATATTTGGAATCCCTTTTATCAGTATGTATGCAATAATAAAAACAAGCGCAAGCATTGTTATCAATGCGGCAAGGCATACAGAAAGAAACAAAAAGAAAGATTTTGGATCGTGCCTGTATGCGGTCCATTGCCGTTTTAGATTGCCAATCATTTATTTCCTCCTCCTTTTGAGCATGGAAAGGGACAGATTAATCATAAGAATGAAGATAAACAGGACAACCGCCGTACCAATTAACGCTTCACGGTGCAAATCTGTGGAATATCCCATTTCCAGCACAATGTTTGTAGTCAGTGTCCGAACGCCGGAAAGCATACTGCCCGGAATGACAGCTTGATTTCCGGCAACCATCATAACCGCCATTGTTTCACCAACTGCCCGCCCGATTCCCAGTACAACTCCCGCAAAGATACCACTCTTCGCAGCAGGAAGCACTGCAAGAAAGACGCTTCTTTCGTGGGAAGCCCCAAGAGCAAGCCCTCCCTCATAGTAGTTTTCCGGAACTGCCCGGATTGAAGTTTCGGAAACGCTGACAATGGTAGGTAAAATCATCAGTCCCAATAAGATAGAAGCCGTCAGAACACTCATACCGCGTCCGCCAAAGGTTTCCCGTATAAGAGGCACTAAGACTACCAATCCGAAAAAGCCGTACACAACCGACGGAATCCCTGCCATCAGATTAACAGCAGATTTCAAGGGCGTATAAATATGTTTCGGCGCAAACCTTGCCATGAATACCGCTGTCAATATTCCAGTCGGAACGCCAATCAGCAATGCCCCGGCAGTCACATAAAGCGAGCCGATAATCATAGGAAAAATCCCATAAAGATTACTTGCCGGCTTCCACTTCGCACCCATCAGAAACTTGAAAATACCTATTTCTCTTATCGCCGGAATACCACTTGCAAGCAGAAATATGCAGATTAGTATGACTGCTGCTATGGAAACGAGGGCTGAGAAGAAAAAAAGCAACTTCATTACTTTTTCTTTTATATGCATCATAATCATGCTCCTTGTAAAAAGGCGGCGACTTTACCACCGCAGCCCTGCAAGTCTTACTTTGATATTTCGCTCCAGGTAGCAGCATTCCCTGTAAAAATATCGTTCACCTGCTCACTTGTCAGACTGTTTATGGGACAGTCATTATTTACAATTACCGTGATACCGTCCATTGCAATTACAGTGGAAGTCAGCCCTTTTTCCTTTTCTGAATCTTTCAATTCGCGGGAAGCCATACCTATATCGCAAGTTCCGTCTATTGCGTCAGACATGCCAGTGGAAGAATCACTTTGCTGTATCTCAATCGCGACGCCCGGATTTTTTTCAAGATAGGCTTCTTTGAGCTTTTCCATAACCGGGGTGACGGAACTGGAACCCGCTATCACAATTTTCCCTGAATCCATTTTCCCGTTGTAGCTTTCTGCGTCTGATGCAGAAATATATCCATTCGCTTCAATCACCCCTTGGCCGTCCGCACTCATTATGAAGTCGATAAAATCCTGCGCCGTATCGCTTAAACCGTCTCTCGTTGCAATGTTAAAAGGACGGGCAATCTTGTAGGTGCCATCTTTGATATTTTCGACCGTTGCTTCGCAGCCGTCAATTTGAACCGCCTTTACAGTATCGTTCACGGAACCAAGAGAAATATATCCGATAGAATATAAATCTCCGGTAACGGTTGTCATCATAACAGACGTAGAATTTGTAACAGCGGCGGTATCTGCTGTATAATCAATTTTTTCTCCCGCTTCATTTTTCTGTTCGATTCCAAACAGTTCTATGAATGCGCCGCGGGTTCCCGATCCATCTTCACGGGTGAGTACATTGATCTCTCTAGCTTTGTCAAATTTGACGGAGCCGCCCTCGTCCTTATTGCCGCACCCCGCTAATGCAGATAGCAATAAAGCACTTACAAGGGCAATTGCTAAACATTTCTTTGATGTTTTCATTTTGTAGTTCTCCTTTGCTTTTTTGTTGTTTCTTGAAGTTTACGGTTATATCATACAGGAGAAAAATCAAATCCAATATCGCAGCATTGTAAAATTGATGTAAAGTTTCTAACGAACTAAAACTAATCAAAAAGCGCATTGGGTGAAAAGCCCGGGAAAAAATAAAATGATATAATGTGAACATCAAATATAGGAGGTGCTGCAATGCACGCATATGAAGCAATCGAACAATCCTTGACTTTTATCGAGGAACACCTGGCTAAAGAAATTTCAACAGAAGAACTGGCAAATACTGTCGGTCTGTCCCCCTTTTATTTTCAGCGCTTGTTCAAGCGGCTGGTAAATAAACCGGTTCAGGAATATGTGAAGCTCCGCCGTTTGGCAAAGGTTATTGAAAATCTGAAAAGTAACGAGCAGAGAATTCTTGACGTTGCCTTAGACTATGGATTTTCCAGCCATGCTAATTTTACGCGAGTTTTCAAGGAAACGTACGGAATCACACCTGAAAAGTACAGGAGGGAACTTCCAATGCTCAATACATTCGAAAGACCGGAAATTTCAATGAATTACATTTTGATTGACGAGGGGATTCCGTTGATGGCAGGAAATATCGTTTTAGAAATTCAAAAAAAGACGTTGGAAAAAAAGGAAATGTATTTCGGCTTGGAAACGGACGTTCGCATTTCCGAACAACTACCGGTTGGTGAAAGCACAGGTATAGATGTGCCAGGACAACTTTGGAAGCGCTACCATATGGAGAAGGCTTCCATCGCAGGCTATCTAAATACTACTGTAGAAATGGGAATGTCTCATACGGAAGGCACTGCGCAAAACCTTTTCACTTATTTTGCAGGCGGACTTGTTCAAAAGATTCCGGATCGGCTGCAGGATGGTTTTGTTAGGAGAGAACTCTCGGCAGGAGAATATATTGTTTGCAGAGTCGAAGCAGAAAATTTTGAGGATTTGGTAACGGTTGCTTTAGACCAGACCAACAAATACCTTTTTGGTATATGGCTGCCCAACCACAATTTAACCACGGAGCCTTTCTCTGCAGAAAAGTACTATCGTGACTCAGAGGATATGGCTTGTATGGAAGTTTGGGTCAAGCCCCTGCCACTGAAAAATAAAAGCTAAGCATCAATGTCTCTAAAATGCCCCAAGGGACACTTCGCATAAGGAAGTGTCCCTTGGCATACCCACCTTCTTTATTTCATCACGATATTCACGATCCGACCGGGCACGTAAATCTCCTTCACCACATTGCCGGAAAGCCTGTCTCCCAGCGCCTCCTTGGCCCTGGCAAGCACATCCTCCTTAGGATCCTCCTTGCCAATGTTTAACGTGGTCTTGGTCTTTCCGTTAATCTGCACGGCAATCTCCACCGTAGCCTCCACCGTCTTGGCCTCCTCATATTCCGGCCAAGGCTGCTCATATAATTTGCCGGTCTCTCCCAGCCTCTCCCACAGTTCTTCCGTGATATGAGGCGCCACCGGATTCAGCAGAAGGAGGAGCGTCTTATATTCCCCCTTTGTCAGGGCATCTTTCTTATAAAAATCATTAATCAGCGTCATCATAGCCGCAATGGCGGTATTGAATTTCAGATTCTCGAAATCACTGCTCACCTTCTTGATGGTCTGGTGCATCTTAATCTCCAGTTCCTTGGAGTAGCCCTCCTCGTCAGTGAGCATGTCCTGCAGCTTCCAAACCCTCTCTAGGAAACGGCGGCATCCCTTCACTCCATCTTCTGACCAGGATGCACTCAGGTCAAAGGCGCCGATAAACATCTCATAAGTTCTCAGGGTATCTGCACCGTAATCCCTGACGATATCATCAGGATTTACTACATTGCCCCGGGACTTGCTCATCTTCTCCCCATTCTCCCCCAGGATCATTCCGTGGGAGGTACGCTTCTGATAAGGCTCCGATGTGGGAACCACCTTCTGGTCGTGCAGGAACTTGTGCCAGAAGCGGGAATAGAGAAGATGCAGGGTAGTATGCTCCATTCCCCCGTTGTACCAATCTACCGGAAGCCAGTAGTCCAAAGCCTCCTTGCTGGCCAAAGCCTCCCTGTTGTCCGGGTCGGTATAGCGGAGGAAGTACCAGGAAGATCCCGCCCACTGGGGCATGGTGTCCGTCTCCCGCTCAGCCGGCCCGCCGCAGCAGGGACAAGTGGTATTGACCCAATCCGTCATGGCCGCCAGGGGCGACTCTCCATTGTCTGTAGGCATGTAGCTGTCCACCTCCGGGAGTACCAGGGGCAGTTCACTCTCATCGATCGGCTGGAAGCCACACTTTTCACAATGCACAATGGGAATAGGCTCTCCCCAATATCTCTGGCGGGAGAACACCCAATCCCTCAGTTTATAATTCACCTTTCTATTTCCAATGCCCTTCTCCGTCATAAAGTCCTTGACCTTTTCCTTGGCATCCTCCACGCTGAGTCCGGTCAGGAATCCGGAATTGACCATCTGCCCCGTAGCCACATCGGTAAAGGCAGCCTCGTCAATGTTCACCGGCCCTTCCTTTCCTTCCACTACCTGGATCATGGGCAGCCCGAACTTCTTCGCAAACTCCCAGTCCCTGTCATCGTGGGCTGGCACCGCCATAATCGCGCCAGTGCCGTATGTCATCAGCACATAGTCAGAAATCCAGATAGGAATCCGGGTGTCATTGATGGGATTGACGGCCTCAAGCCCACCCAGCACCACGCCAGTCTTTTCCTTAGCCAGTTCCGTGCGCTCGAAGTCAGACTTTTTCCCAGCCATCTCCCGATAAGCCTGAATCTCATCCCAGTTTGTAATCTCATCTTTGTATTTATCAATCAGCGGGTGTTCCGGGGAAACTACCATGTAGGTAGCGCCAAACAAGGTATCCGGCCTGGTGGTGTACACCCGAAGCTTGTCCTCCTTCCCCGCAATGGAGAAATCTACCTCCGCTCCCTCGGAGCGTCCAATCCAATTGCGCTGGGAAGTCTTGACCCGCTCAATGTAGTCCACATCCTTCAATCCCTCCAGCAGCTTGTCCGCATAATTTGTGATTTTCAGCATCCACTCGCTCTTTACCTTGCGAACCACCTCGGAGCCGCACCGCTCGCACACCCCGTTTACCACTTCTTCGTTGGCAAGCCCAACCTTGCAGGAAGTGCACCAGTTGATGGGCATTTCCTTCTTATATGCCAGCCCCTCCTTGAAGAGCTTTAGAAAAATCCACTGGGTCCATTTATAATATTCCGGATCCGTGGTATTAATCTCCCTGTCCCAGTCAAAGGAATATCCCAGAGAATGCAACTGCTCCTTGAAGCGAACCACGTTATTCTTGGTCACGATCTTTGGGTGAATCTTATTCTTGATCGCATAATTCTCCGTAGGCAGGCCAAAGGCATCCCATCCCATGGGATACAATACATTATATCCCTGCATGCGGCGCTTGCGGGCCACGATATCCAGGGCGGTATAAGGCCTGGGATGTCCCACGTGAAGCCCCTGCCCTGAGGGATAGGGAAACTCCACCAGCGCATAAAACTTCGGCTTGGCGTAGTCATTTTCCGTCCGGAATGCCTTCTCCTCGTCCCAGATCTTCTGCCACTTCTTCTCCACCGTGTGATGATTATACTTTTCTGCCATGCTTAACCTCATTTCTGCAAAGCGAACTCCCTTCACTTTGGCTTTTCTGCTACATAAATAACTAATTTTTTTCTTCCATGAAAAAGGCACTGCAACACCAAACATCGCAGTAACTTTCATTTTACTATATTCCCAAGATTTGTCAACTTCCAGCCCATTGAAACTATGGAAACACAGCCCATTGAAACCATGGAAATCAATTTGCCTCGCTAGGTGCCCAGCAAAGCAAATCTTCCGCTAAAAAACCGCAAGTATAAGCTGCGCGTATACTTTGTTGTCTGGCGGCGTGTCCAGGCTTCTCTTTTCAGGATGCTGTAATTTCAAACTGCCATCATGCTGCAAACACAAATATAGCGTGAATAGGAAAAGCATATGTGATATACTATTTCTATTCACAGCGTAAGAAAGACACTCTCCCGTCAAGTTTACTTGCAGAGAGCAATCATGTGAAAAATACATTTTATATACAGCAAACCATGTTTGCTTTGAAAATATTGTGCCTACGGCATTGCGCATTACATGCGCATTCAAATTTGCAGGCACTGGAAAGGCATAGGTATTTCTATGAAAAAACTTCAAATTCCCTCCCGGGACGGATATCCCCTGTCTCTCCGCATCTTTGAAACAGATAAGGCGTCAAAGGCGGTCATCCAAATTATACACGGAATGGAGGAACATCAAGAACGCTACCAGGATTTTGCCCGTTTCCTGAATGAACAGGGCTTCCTCGTGGTTACATCTAATCTGAGGGGCCATGGAGCAGAAGTGCCTCATGAAGATTTGGGATATTTTAAAGAGAAAAATGGCTACCGGGAACTAGTTCATGACCAGATTTATATCCGAGCCTTGATCCGCAACCGATACCCAGACCTCCCCGTATACCTTTTCGCCCATTCCATGGGAACCATCATTGCCAGGGTGCTATTGCAGACCCAGTCAAAGCACTACGAAAAAGTGGTGCTGTCCGGCTATCCAAACTATCAGGCACACACAGCGCTGGGCATTTTCTGCTCTGCCGCCATCCGCACCCTGCGGGGCCCCAGATACAAATCCAAGTTTTTACAGAAATCCAGCGTGGGCACTTTCAATCAGTCCATTATAAATCCAAAGACGGATAGCGACTGGATATGCGCCAACGAGGAGGCAGTAGAAAAATACCTGAGCGATCCCAACTGCGGCATAGGCTTTACCTGCTCCGCATTCAATGACCTCTTCCATCTGGTGATGATGATGCACAAATCTGTCAACTACCGCAACGTATACAAGGACATGCCCATCCTCTGCCTTCGCGGGGAAGATGACCCCTGCACCGGCGGGGAGAAGGGCTCGAAAGATTCCATTGACGTGCTGGTAAGAGCCGGCTTCGACTCCGTCCAAGAGATTTGCTATCCCGGCATGCGCCATGAAATCCTCAATGAAGCGGAGCATCATCAAGTATACGAAGATGTGGCCAATTTCTACCTGGGTTAAAAGAGAATGCCATCCCAACAAAAATCTTCCCTCCCAAGAATTTGCAGGGAAGATTTTTGTCGGGATGGCATTGCAATATAGCGAAACACTCTAGATGAAGTGAAAAAGCACATTTGCCAAGATTCCGAACAATATGCCCACCACCCCGCCAGCAATCACATCCTTCGGAAAATGCACGCCCGAAATCACCCGCAGAATGCCCAGCATGATGCCCGCCAATCCCAAGCCGATACATGCCTCTGGATAATAATGCCCCACGGTCACCGCAATCACGAAAATCGAGAATACATGCCTGCTGGGAAAAGACTTCCCCAGCGTCTTTTTGGGAATCAGGGGTTCAAACCCATACAATTCGTAAGGCCGCTTGGCATTATATACGCTTCTGAAAACGCTTACCGCCACAAAGGAAATTGCCGGCACCAGCACCAGCACTCCCAGTTCCCGCCACTGGGACAGGAGTATCCTACCCAATATGGTGGCGGCATAGCAAATGGCAGCGCAGAGGGAAATCAGCTTCCCCATCACCCTCCACACCGCCGTATTATCCTCGTCCGAGCCAATCATCTGAAAAATCTTTTCATAGGTTTCCTTCTGCATCATCTGTTCTATTTCTCCTATCTGCTCCCAGACACTGCCTCTCCTGAACTTGACAATCTCCGGCATCTATTCCTCTGGCTCCTCTGATGTACCAGAAATATCTAGGCACAGTTCCTCCAACTGCTTCTCATCCACCACATTGGGCGCATCCGTCATCAGGCAGGAGGCATCCTTCACCTTGGGGAAGGCGATCACGTCCCGGATGCTGTCCTGCTTCGCCATCAGCATGATCAGGCGGTCAAAGCCGTAAGCCAGCCCGGCATGGGGCGGCACGCCATACTGGAAGGCATCCATCAGGAAGCCAAACTGCTCTCTGGCCTTCTCCTTCGTAAATCCCAGAGCCTCAAACATCGCCTCCTGCACGTCATTCTGATGGATACGGATAGAGCCTCCGCCCAGTTCCGTACCATTCAGCACGATATCATAAGCCCTGGCCCGCACCTTCTCCGGATTGGTGGCAAGCAGGGGAATGTCCTCCTCCATGGGCATGGTAAAGGGATGGTGCATGGCCACATACCTTCCCTGCTCCTCGGAATACTCAAATTCAGGAAACTCCGTCACCCACACAAACTCAAAGCTGTCCCTGTCAATCAACTCCAATGTCTTGGCCAGCTCTAACCGAAGATTGCCAAGCACGTCCCAGACCACCTTATTCCGGTCTGCGGCAAAGAGCAGCAAATCCCCTGGCTGTCCGTCCATGGCATCCACCAGATTCCCAAGCTCCTCCTCCGTCATAAACTTAGCAAATGAGGATTTGTAGCTGCCATCCTCATTCACCGCCAGATAGGCCAGTCCCTTTGCCCCAAAATCTTTCGCAAACTTCACCAGGGCATCAATCTTCTTGCGGGGCATGCCTCCCTGTCCCTTGGCATTGATTCCCCGGACGGAGCCGCCCTGATCCAACGCCCCTGTAAACACGCCAAATCCGCATCCCCTCACAACTTCTGAGACATCTGTCAATTCCATGCCAAATCTGAGATCCGGCTTGTCCGAGCCAAACCTATCCATGGCCTCCTGCCAGGTCATGCGGCGCATAGGCAGAGATACCTCCACATCCAGCACCTCTTTGAAAACCTTCTGCAGGAGCCGTTCATTCACGTCTATTACATCCTCCTCATCCACAAAGGACAATTCCATATCCACCTGGGTAAATTCCGGCTGCCTGTCCGCCCGCAAATCCTCATCCCGAAAGCATCTGGCAATCTGGAAATACCTGTCGTACCCGGAGCACATCAAAAGTTGCTTGAACAGCTGGGGCGACTGGGGCAATGCATAAAAATTCCCCGGATGCACCCTGCTGGGCACCAGATAATCCCTGGCCCCCTCCGGCGTGCTCTTGGTGAGCATGGGGGTCTCAATCTCCAGAAATCCCTCCTCCGCCAAGAACTGGCGAATCAAGGTAGCCACCCGGCTTCTCATCATCAGGTTGTTCTGGAGATCCGGCCGCCGCAAATCCAGATAGCGGTACTTCAGGCGCAATTCCTCCTTGGTCTTGCTGTCAGCCTCGATGGGAAAAGGCGGGGTCTCCGACTCAGAGAGAATGCGAATGCTCTCTGCCCGCACCTCGATGGCGCCAGTCTTCAAATTCTCATTGGCCGCGCCAGAGCGCAAAGTCACCTTTCCCGTGACGGCAATGACAAATTCGCTGCGAAGCTTCTCCGCCTTGGCAAATCCCTCCGAATCAATCTCCCCATCCTCAAAGATTACCTGGAGAATCCCAGAGCGGTCACGCATGTCCACAAAGATGATGCCTCCCTTGTTCCTCTGCTTCTGCACCCATCCCATGACGGTGACAGTCTGCCCCACATTCCCTTCGCCCAACTCTGCCAGGCGGCATGTACGCTTCAAGCCCTTCATTGATTCAGCCATATCTAATCTATTCTCCTTTCTTCGTCTGCGGGATTCATGACCGGCCTGCCATAAGGCGGCAGATTTCTCCCCACTCCATGTATATCTCTCTTATCGTTGCCACTCGGCATAAATATTCTTTATCATACCGTGACATCCCAAAGAAGTCAACTTTTATGATTCACAGCCACGCTACCCATAGCAAGCAAAAACCTTTTCATCGCTAAAACACTCCCATTACAGAGACAATAATAAATGCAGTTCCCGCTCAAAGAGAGACAGGGTTTTGACCTGCCTCTCGCTGCTGGCCCTATTGAAAATCTCTCCCCCGTCATCCATCAGTCCCTTCCGATGAATCACCCTCTGAAATGCCAGAAATACCTGCATGTCGTAATCCTTCACCTCGTCAATCATAATCTCCATCGCCGTCCCGGCATCAAAGGCTTTGCGGTAACTCCTGTTGGTAATCAGCGCGATAAACACGTCGCAAACCCGCAAAATCCTGGACATCAGGGGAATCGCCCCTCCCCGCAGGTTATCCGGATACCCAGAGCCATCGTAATTCTCATGATGATGGAACACCGCCCAGGCAATATCCTCGTCAATCTCCGTATTCTGGAGAATCTGAAAACTCTGGGCCGCATGCTGCCTCACGTACTTCATCTGCTCTACCATCAATCCGTCGTCCGCATAAAGGTACTGGGTCAGCCGCAGCTTGCCAATATCGTGTACCACGCCGGCAACCTCCAGTTTCTTGCAAAAGTCCTGGGTCTCCCCCATTTCCTCCCCAATCATCCGCGCCAGGTTGCTCACCTGTATTCCATGGCGCATCTCCTCGCAGACAGTCTGTCTCAGATGAAGGGGCACCTGGGTCTGTTCCATCACCCTGCTAATCTTCCTCTCCATCCACTCCTCACCTCTTCTCTCAAATCTTGTTGCTATTCACAGCCCTTCAGCTTCCACAGCTGATTTCCGAATAAATGCCAGAATCTTATGTGCTAGCACATTGATTCTGCATTTATCGGAAATCGACTGTGAATAGTAACGAACTGTTACCAAATCTTACCCCGCTTTCGGGCAATCATTTCATCAATCCTGCCTATGTAATCCGCAATGCTCTTCACATTCTCTATCCTGCTGACCATCTGCCCTGAGACATGGTAGCGCTTGGTAGATGCCCCCGCCCCCACTGCGGCTATCGTCTGCATCTCCTCCATCATCAGGATATTGTACAAGCTTTCCTTCCCCAGCCTGGCAAAGCCAATATTCTCCTGGCTGGAAGTGCCAAAACTCCCACTAGAATTTTTCTGCCGGTACATGTAATAGGGCGCATAGCCCTGCGACTCCCCAAAGGTCATCGCCCTCTCCACCATCAGGTCCATCTGCTCTCGGCGCGCCGCCTCCCGCCCCCGGGAATCATCGCCCTGCTCCAGCATCTCCCGCAACTTGGAGGCCCGCTTGACCACCAGGGAATGCACCGTAATGCTGTCCGGGTCCAACGTGCGAACCTGCTCCAGCGTATCCTCAAAATGGGAAAGCCTTTCCCCTGGCAGTCCGGCTATCAAGTCCATATTGATATTGTCAAATCCCAATTCCCGGGCCATCACGAAGGCAGTCGCCACATCCTGCACGCTATGCTTCCTCCCGATGTATCGCAAGGTTTCCTCCTGCATAGTCTGGGGATTAATTGAAATCCGGCTAATGCCATGCTGTCGGAGCACCCGAAGTTTCTCCTCCGTAATGCTGTCCGGCCTTCCCGCCTCCACCGTCCACTCCAGGCACTCCTCCACCGGAAAATGCCTCTCCACCTGGGACAGCAGGCAGTCTAATTGCTGGGCCGTCAGGGCAGTAGGCGTTCCCCCGCCCACATAGATGGATGTCAGCGGATGGCCTTCGCACTCCTGCCCCACCGCCTCCAGTTCCCGCAGCAGCGCCTCCAGATACTCCACGGACAACTTTCCAAACTTATCATAGGGATAGGATGGAAAGGAGCAGTACAGGCAGGTGGTAGGGCAGAAGGGAATGCCAATGTACAGGCTGTAGCCCCGGGAGCAATCCACGCCTCCCAGCAAGCCGGCCTCCTTCTTCGCAACCTCCATGCACAACTTTACCTTGTCAGGATGGCAGCAATAAATCTCACTCAAATCCGCCTCCACCTGCTCCGCAGGCTTCCCTTGCAGCAACTCCCTCATAGAAATCTTCGCAGGGCGCACCCCGGTCATGGTGCCCCACTTCGGCACCCTGCGGCAAATCCCGGAAATCGCAGACTCCGGTATTCCTTCCAGCAGGCGGAAAACCATTCTCTTTAATTCATTCTTATACCAGGCCCGGTAAGGATGGCCGGACTTATCCGGATTCTTGTGCCAATCCTGATTCCCATCCGCAGGAACGCTGGCCTCTCTGGCATACGCCCCCGCCATCACCTTTCCCCGAATCTCCTCCCGGCCCAATGCCAGAACCAAAGCCACCTCCATCTCAGAACCCTTCCCCTGGTCCGTCGTCACCAGACACTCCTTTCCCGGAAAGAAACTCTTCACTAGCATCTGCATCTCATAATCAAAATCCATCTCTGATAAAATGATTCCTAACATCACGTCACCACTCTGTCCTTTATCTGTCTGCGCAATCTGTCCCCATGCGCATGATTTTGTCCCCATGCATCATGCGCATGGCAAATCATCCCCCGGCGTTCGATTCCCATTTCCGCTCATTCTCCCATGCGTCCTATCTATTTTCTGCGGCAAATGGATTGTACAATTTCTCACTCTCGATGGAGGTCATCATGCCATGTCCCGGATAAACCTTCGTAGCCGGAGCCAAGGGCCATAATTTCTCCCTGATAGAGCGAATCAGCGTGCTCATGCTCCCCGTGGGAAAGTCCGTTCTGCCCACGGACTCCTGAAAGAGGGTATCCCCGGAAAAAAGCACCCCCTGCTTTGGAAAGTAATAGCACATGCCGCCACTGGTATGCCCCGGCGTGAGGATGCACCTCACCTTCTGCCCCATCAATTCCAATTCCTCCCCGTCAGATAGATAGCGGTCCGCCGCAAGGGACAGGGGCTCTCCCATCTGCACTGACAGATTGATTTGAGGATTTTCTAACACCACCCGCTCCTCCTGGGAGGCATAGACAGGCACATCCCACCTCTTCCTCAAATCCTCTACCGCCATTATATGGTCAAAATGCCCGTGGGTTAACAAAATCGCCTCCATCTTCAAATGCTTCTCTTCCACATAGCGAGCCAATTTGTCTGCCTCATCTCCCGGGTCCACTGCGATTCCCGCCCCGCTATCCCTGTCATAAAAGAAAAAGCAGTTTGTCTGCACCGGGCCCACCACCCGAAAATCACATACGAAATCACTCATATTATCCATTCCTCATTTCTCTCAATTTTCTATAAAGATTGCCAGCATGCAAAGCACAAAGCAATCGTCTATAAACCATAGGCTCGTCGTATAGCTGGCGATACTGCTGAAAGCAGCATGTCAGCTTTATCAAGACTGGGTTCTCTCGATATCCTTCACGCTCTCCACCTGGCGCAGTTTCTTAATCAGATTCTGCAGTTCCTCCGAACTGCGGATGCCGAAGCGGAGATTGATGGTAGCCATCCCCTGCTTGCTGGTACGGCTGTTGATGGAGGTAATGTCCACCTTATTTTCTGTGAGAATCTTTGACACGTCCAGCAGGATTCCCCTCCTGTCATAAGCATAAATAATAATCTCCGTATCGTAGAGTTCCCCCTTTTCTCCCTCTGGGGCAGTCTCCCACTCCGCCTCAATAATCCTCTGCCTGTCCTGGTCCGGCAGATTCATCATATTGATGCAATCCGTGCGGTGGATGGACACCCCTCTTCCCCGGGTGACGAAGCCGATAATCTCATCCCCCGGCACCGGGCTGCAGCATTTGGAAAAGCGCACCGACACATCGTCAATCCCCGCCACCACGATGCCGCTCTTCGACTTGATTGCCGCGGGCTTGTGATGATGGCTTCCCTGGCTCGCCTGCCTCTCGCTCACTGCCTCCAGGATATCCCTGTCCGTGGCGTGGGCCGGATGCTTTTTTCGGTAGGCATCCTGCAGCTTATTGACGACCTGCCCTTCCTTCAGCCCGCCATGGCCCACCGCCGCCAGCACGGAATCCCAATCCCGAAAGCCATATTTCCTCATGCAGGATTCCATATAATCTGTCTTTAACAGGCTGCTCAGGGTAATTCCCTGCACCTTGCAATAATTGTTCAGGTACTCCTTCCCCCGGGTAATGTTCTCCTCCTTAAATTCCGATCGGAACCACTGGTTAATCTTATTTTTCGCCTGGGTACTCTTGACGATGGAGAGCCAATCCCTGCTGGGCCCTTTGGAATTTTGGGAAGTAACGATCTCCACCCGGTCCCCATTCTGAATCTGGTAGTCAATGTTCACCAGATTGCCATTCACCCTGGCCCCCACCATCTTATTGCCCACGGCACTGTGCACCGCATAGGCAAAGTCAATGGGCGTGGAGCCCGCCGGAAGATTCTTCACATCCCCATCCTTCGTAAAGCAATATACGTGGTCTGAAAACAAATCCAAATCACTTTTCAACAGACTTAAAAACTCCTTATTGTCGGACATGTCCCGCTGCCACTCCAGTATCCGGCGCAGCCATACCAGCTTCTCCTCCTCGCTGTCCGCCGTATTCACGCCATACTGGTTCTCCTTGTACTTCCAGTGGGCGGCAATTCCATACTCGGCGGTGCGGTGCATCTCATAGGTGCGGATCTGGATTTCAAATGGCTGGCCGTGGGGCCCGATGAGCGTGGTGTGCAGGGACTGGTAATTATTGGGCTTGGGCATGGCAATGTAATCCTTAAACCGACCGGGTATGGGCTTGTAGATGTCATGAATAACCCCCAGGGCGGCATAGCATTCCCGCTCCGACTCCACAATGATGCGGATGGCAAAGAGGTCATAGATCTGCTCCAGCTTTTTATTCTGAGTCACCATTTTCTTATAAATGCTGAAATAATGCTTCACGCGCCCGTCAATCTCTGCCTCCAGCCCCTCATCCTCGATATGGTGACGCACCTCGTTCACAATCTGCCGGATAAACTCCTCCCGGTGCACCTTCCCCTCGGCAAGGCTTCTGGTAATCGTCTCATACATCTCCGGCTCCAGATATTTGAATGAAAGGTCATCCAATTCCACCTTGACCTTGGAAATGCCCAGCCTGTCCGCAATGGGAGCATAGATATCCATGGTCTCCCTAGACTTCTCCCTCTGCTTCTCCGGGGTCTGGTACTGCATCGTCCTCTGGTTGTGGAGACGGTCGGCCAATTTGATCAAGATCACCCGGATATCCTTTGCCATGGCAAGGAACATCTTCCGCAGGTTCTCCGCCTGGACCTCCACCTTGTCCGCCACATAATTCAACTGGGTCAGCTTGGTGACGCCATCCACCAGAAGGGCAACCTCTTCGCCAAACTCTGCCCCGATCTCCTCGCTGGTCATCACGGTATCCTCCACCACGTCATGGAGCATCCCCGCCACGATCGTCTCCTTGTCCAGTTCCAGTTCTGCCAGAATCAGGCAGACGCAAATCGGATGGATGATATAAGGCTCCCCGGATTTGCGCATCTGCCCCTCATGGGCCTGACGGGCAATCCTGTATGCCTTCTCAATCAGGTGCACGTCATCCGATGGATGATACCTCTTCACCTTGTCAATCAACTGGCCATACAACGCCTGGGGTTCCGTAAAATCCTGAGGAGTCATGCTAGTCTCCAATTCTCCTCTGTCAATATGAACATCTACCTCTTCCATGAGCTGCCTCCATCCTATACCAATAGCAATATCTGCCCCTTACTGCCTCCATCCCGCACTCATAGCCGCGCCTGCGGCTATCTTTCCTGGGCGTAAGACCATGCGGCCTTCGTCTGCGAGACAATCCTATCCAAGTCCCACTGCTTCTTAGAATTTGCAATATTATTTGGATCGTTCACATCCACTTTCCCCTCCTCTGTCAATCCCGTGAGAACGATAAAATGCCCGGTGGTGGTAAAATCCCCCGGCTTCATGCTGGCAACCACGGGCCTTCCATCTTTCAGACATCTCTTTATGCTCTTCTTGCTCGCTTCCACCCTCTGGGAATCCAGTCCCAATTTCCTGGCGCCATTCAGCATTAGCGCCCAGGATGTGCCAGACTCCTGATCAAAATAATTATTCTCAATGCAGAATCCCGCCATATCTGCAGGCGTATAATTCCCCTTTCCCGTCAGTCCGGTGTATACCATGGATAAGCAGGTAGGGCCGCAGCCATTGATGGCAATGATATTATTCCCATAAGTTACGTATCCCCAGCGCCTATCCCACTGCTGGAACAGGGGAATCCCCTCCTGCTGCAGTTCCTCTGCCGTGATTCCTCCATTCGCCTCCGTATCATCCACATGCTTCAGATAATCGCTGACAAAATCCATCGTCTCCATATTATTTGCCAGCATCTGCAGCACATCCTTGGGATAGCGCTCCATGCTCAGCAATATATCATCCAGCTGAGGAAAATCCCCCCTCTGGCCATATAACTTCTGATAGACGTCATTATATCCCTCCGGCACGTCCACCACGAAAGGCGTAGCGGAAGGCTTTACCTTTTTCTGTCCATCTCCCCCAGAGAAAAATATCTTTCCGATGCCGAAGAAAATCAAAAAGACCAGCACAATGCTCGTAACGCCCACAATGAAACGGGCTATCATTACCTGGCGCCGCCGCTTCCTCTGGCGAATCCTCCTGCGCAGATACCTGCGATACTCTAACTCCTCTTCTGGCGTCCTCTCTTCCACAAGCCACTCCAATCCTGCACTCATCCGTGCATGTTGCTCTACATCGCCGGGATAGCGGCCACTCTACCCGCACTCAATATCCATCAGCCGACGCATCAAATCATCGAACTCCTGGGAAGAAAGCCGATCTTCCTCAAAGTCCTCCGTAATCAGTTCCTCCAATTCATCCCAGGCAAACTTTCCCTTCCCCCGTTCCAGAAAATCCAATTCCCTTTGATATTTGTCAAAAATCTTTTTCATGGTCCTCATGCCTTTCTTGCTATGTTCTTAACATTTGGCCAGGGCAAATTCATCCGCCAGCCAAAAATCCCAAGAGTCTTTCCTACCTAAAATATCCAAACATTCCCATTATTCGCAGAGGGACTGTATATATTTCAATACCCTCTCCGTGGAATGCCCATCCAGGCTATCCAGAAAATACTCCCGGAATCTGGCCTCCGCCTCACCGTCCCCATCCTTTTCATGAGAAATCAGCCTCACCGAAGTCTTTATCACATCCTCAAAAGTCCTTACCTTCTCCCCAGGGGCAAAGGAAGAAAAGTCAAAATAGAAATCTCTCTCCTCCACATATTCCTCCAGGTCAAATACATAGAACAGCATGGGAATCCCCAAGAGAGACGCCTCAAATATGCAAGAACTGTAATCAGTAATCAGAAGGGATGTCACAAATAAAATGTCATTAATATTTTCCTTCCCCGACAAATCCAGCACCCTGCCGCTATATTTCGCCCCATCATAGGCAAACCGCTCCTTCACAAAAGGATGGTTCTTGATGACCAGCACCACATCCTCCGGCATGGCATCCAGAAAAGACCCCACCGCGAACCGCTCCATGGGATAATGGGCCGTCTTATTGCCGCTGCCCCGGAACGTAGGAGCAAAAAGCACCACCCGCTTACCCTCCAATTCAGGATACTTGGCAGAAAGTCTTGCAGATGCCTCCTGGCCGTATGATTGGTCAAAGAAAATATCCGTCCTGGGAACCCCCAGCGGCCTTACCTTCTCTGTAGAAATGCCAAAGGCTTCGCTGTAAAATGGAATCATCTGACTGCCACTGGTAATTGCCGCCGTATAATTCCGATGGTTTCTGGTATCCTGGGACAGATGCTCTACCTTGCCCAATTCTGACAGGCCGAACATCTTAAATGCGCCGCAGGCATGCCACAGCTGCACCAATTCCGTCTCCTGACGTAGATTCAGCGCATGCAGCTGGGGATAGAAATCCTCCAGCACGATCACCTTGGCAGCAGCAGCCATCCTCGCCACCTTCCTGATGACAGAAAAGGGCAACTGATGCACCGGCCTGGTGTCAATGCACTCGCGCCAGGGAAGATTCCTCTCAATCATTCCCCGGCGAACTAGGTCCAGATTCCCCCCTGCCTCGCACTCCCGCTCTGACAGGAATAAAACTCCCCGGGGAGAAGCCACCCGCCTGCATGCCCTCTCATATTTCCTTGCAAAATAATTCGTCTTCAACTCCCGCATGCTATACCCATAGCCCGTAAAATTCTTCACGATGCCGTGGGCATGATAGAACATTCCCTTCTTGCCCCCCATCTCCCTAGGCACATAGGGAGATTTCTTATATCCCTTCGCCACGAAATAACCGTCCAGCAAAAAGATGGGAAGGAGCAGAAAAGAAAGCAGATACATCACCCGGCAGTAGGCAGAATAAAAAAGAGAAGTCTTCTTCTGCCTCCCCAGGAAATAGTTGCCCTCCAGAGCAGACTTGTTGGGAAGCACATGCCATTCCCCCTGATTGTCGCAATACTCGAAAAACATCTGGACGGTCTTTTTCCCATCCTCCGCCGTGAAAGGATAGAATACATGCTCCAGCCAGATTTCCTCCCGAATGGAGAAAAAAATCTCCCCATCCTGGCTAAAGCACACCGTCTCCACAGGAAACCGCCTCTGCTTCCTGCCACATTGGAAGATAATCACTACCCGAAGCTTATTATTCCCAATCCCATGGCTAACCTTTCCCTCCGCATGGAATATAAGCTTTTTTTCCTGAGATACCACGCTCTGCTCAATAATCCTGAACTCGTCCTGCATTTCTTCCTCCCTTGATTTCCGTAGCATCGTCAGCGGCATTGCTTTCGCCGCCCTTCCAGCACTTTCCATATCCGCTCCGCAGAGGCGTCATCCGTATAGTCATACTGCATCCGGCGGAAGCGCTCCCTCTTTTCCTCCCCGGTCAATATCTCTCGTTCTCCGGGTCTCTCGCCACCATTCAAATTCATTTTCACCGCCTCCATGCAATCCAGCAATTCTCCCGTATTATGGGCGACAGGCCCAGGAACGCCCTCCTCATAATCCCAGTAGAATCCCCGGTTATATTTCTCCAAATCATAGGCATAAAATATCATAGGCTTGTTCAAAAGGACGTATTCTACCATTGTAGAAGAATAGTCCGTCAGCATCATATCAGAAGCAAAATACAGGTCTGATACATGGGGGTAGCCAGTCAGGTTCCTGCACCGCTCCCTCTCCTCAAGTCCCCCTATGGGATATTTGGGATGCATGCGCAGCAAAATCACCCATTCCTCCCCCAAGACATCCTCCAGCCGCTTCAAAGCCAACTGATCTAACAACAGCCTATTCTCTTCCGGCGTATCGCGAAATGTGGGAGCAACCAGAAGCAATTTCTTTTCCTCCAATTCCGGATACTCCTGAAAAAATCGATTCTTCCCCTGCTCCATCTTGGACTTATCGCAGTACAAGTCCGTCACGGGAATGCCCGTAGCGAAAATCTTTTCATAAGAAATGGCAAACGCCTCGCTGTAAAAGGGGATTACCTGCTTCGATGTGACAAACAGATGGGTAATGCGTCGATTCGCCCTCTTCACCTGCTCCCGCACCTTTCTGTCCTTCTCCGCAGAGAGCCCGAACCTCTTAAATGCTCCCGCCCCATGCCACAGCTGGATCATCTGTGTCCTCTCCGACGGCCGGCAATATCTCAAGGGAAGAAAATTATCATTTAAGAAAACCTGGCCTGCCGTAGCCATCTGATAGGGCAGCTGAAAGAAAAATTTGAGCAATCTTCCCATCTTCCAGACCGCTCCCCCGGTCTCGCTGGTGCGCTTTCCATAATAAAAAAAATTCACATCGTCCCTGTGGCGCATGATTTCTTGCTTCATAGCCAGCAAATTGCCACTCAAGTCCCTGAAGTGCCCATTGTATAGCACCACCTTCCTCTGCTGTACCGGAATACAGCGGCAGATTTGAAAGATGAAAGCAAAAAAAAGATAGCCCATTTTCTTCATCAATATAGTCTCATTCCTTTCCCGATAGGTTTCAATCGGTTCCGATAGGCTCCGTAAGGCATTTTCAATAATTCCTTAATATCATAGTATATCACAGTTTCCCATAGAAGTCACGGAAAAGCTCACTTTTGCATATGATATCATGTTACTATGTTACTATTCACAGTCATGGAGAAAGAAAGATACTGTCTCGTCAAGCTTGCTTGCAAGAGACAGTTCTTTCCTTCTCTATGGACTGCGGAAGCTGTTCATCCCTTCATAAGGTGCTAGACATCCGGTGGATGTCTGTTCAGCACGGACCGAAACGGAGTGTAGAAGACAAAACCGCGTCAGCGGTGACCGATGCCGTCAGGCAGCGGGTCTATCGCATGAGGGGATGAGCGGCTGTGAATAGTAACTACTATTCACAGTCATAGAGAAGAAACGAGGGAAACAATGAATAGAGCCGCTAAACTGATCCACTTGGATGCCGCCAGAAGACAGGGGCTGACTGGAAAAGGCATTGGCGTTGCCATTTTCGACACGGGCATCGGATACCATCCAGACCTATTCCCAGACAGAGGAAGAGCCGGCCTGGCGGCATTTTACGATACGTTTCAAGAAAAGAGCCAATATTACGACGACAACGGGCACGGAACCCACATTGCCGGAATCCTGGCAGGCAATGGCGCTTCCTGCCATGGGAAATACCCGGGCATTGCCCCAAACTGCCACTACGTTGTAATAAAAATACTAAATAAGCAGGGAGAAGGAAATATTGAAAATGTGCTGATGGGCATCCATTGGCTCTTAGAACATGCTAGGGAATACGACATTCGGATTGTAAACATTTCCGTGGGAAGCACCCGGGGAAAAAACTTCGGCGAGACCTCCCCGCTGGTGGAGAGCGTGAACAAACTCTGGAGCGCCGGCCTCACCGTCTTTACCGCGGCGGGAAACCATGGGCCATCCCCCTCCTCCATCGGCGCTCCCGGAAACAGCCGGAAAATCATTACCGTGGGTTCTTCCGATGTGGTGGCATTCACTTCCGGGAGGGATTTTTCCGGCAGGGGGCCCACGGAAAATTGCATCAAGAAACCAGATATCGTGGCTCCTGGCTCCCAAATTACCAGCTGCTATCCCATGGTGCCAGGAAAAAAGCCAGGCACCTACCTTCCCCTGCCCACCCATAAAGAAAGCATAGAATACTACCAGGGCATCCCCTACCTCGCCCGCACGGGAACCTCCATGGCAACCCCCATCGTCACCGGGTGCGCCGCCCTCCTTCTGGAAAAATATCCACGGCTTACCAATAAGGAGGTCAAAATGCGGATGAGGAAGACGGCAAGGGATCTGGGATTCCCCCATGCAAGGCAGGGCTGGGGGCTGCTGGAACTGGATCGGCTGCTAGGATAAAAGAAAAGGGCACCAATGATAGCGGTGCCCTTTTTACTACATTTTTATATCAACTAACCTCTCTGCAATACCATATCTTTCATATTATATGATTCAATCTTTTTCTTCGCCTTTGCATATTTATACTTCAAATACCATTCAAACTTCTGCTCATGGGTAGAGATAAATATCTGGGCATCCCCAAACTCAAACCGCAAGATATCCACCAAGCCTACCATATTAACATCATCTATTGTCTGGATAGGATCATCTATCAGCAAGATCGGCAAAGACTGGTTTCGCGCATAGACTTGATGCATGCAAAGCAAAAAGGACAGCGAAACAGCGGCAAGCTGCCCCGAACTCATATTGTATAAAATGTCCTGATTGTCCTCGGACGAATGAATCAATTGAATCTTATCCACACTCTTATCCGTTAATACAAAAATACTTTTCCCAAAAAACTTCTGTTGCAAAATTTTAGCCGTATACACATGCAATAATGGCTCAATATCATGAATAACATTTCGCTTATACTTCTCAATCCCCCTTTGTATCGCATTTCTGTATTCACACAGGTCCTCATAATATTCTTGTAATTTCTTGTATCTATTTTGAACTTTTTCCAATTCCCTCTTACAATTAAGGATTTCTTTCTCTTTCTTAATAGAATCATATAATACTTTCTCTATATAGGCATACTTATTCTGCAACACAGCATCGGTATGTTGCAAAAATTTATCCTCTTCCTTATCATAGTATTTGCCGTAATCCATCCAAAACCCTTTTTCCTCCAATTTCATTTCTATATCTTTTGGAATCTTCTTTACTTTTTCTTCCATCATGGAAAGCAAGTTCTCATAGTTTTGATGAATCTTTGCAATGTCCTCCTGGTGTTCCATTGGCAAACTGATATTTATTTTCTGCAACAAGTTGCCAATTTCATTTAGTTTCCCTATATATTTCTTCGCCTCCTGATAACGTTGATATTCGCCCTCTGACACTCTATTCTGCAATTGCTTATTTACATCATCAAGCAAATGATTCAGATACTTTTCAAACAACTCATCCATTCTATTTTGAATATCTGTAGCGACCCCTCGGGATTGTGCGAGCAGTTTTTTCTCCTCCTCTGCAATCTTTTCTTCCAGAACCCCGTCTTTCCCATATTGCCTGCCGCAAAATGGACACTCCCCCTCCTCAATAACTTCTTGCTCCCTCGCCTGCTTTGCCCTACGAAACAAGACATTTCTCGCCTCAACAATGTCAGAGAGAACTCTCTCCGCCGTGCCCTGAATCTGCTGCAACCGCTTCACTTGTGCAATCTGCTCTTTCATATATTCAACGACATCTTCTTCCATAAGTTGTTCATCCGAGATAACCTTCCAGTCAATCTTATGTATCTCTCGCTTTTCTAAATTCTTTCCCAGTTGTCCCAACCGCTGTTCCTTCTGGTATCTCTCTTCAAAATCTTCCCCCTTCTGCACTAAAGAATAATAACGGCACGCATATTCTAGAGGTCTATCCTCGAACCGTATGTCCTCCCCACCATAGAATGGCATCATCAATTCCTGCAAAGGCTTATTCCAAATAAAGCATTGGCACTCTTCCTGATGCTTTGCATAATATATCAAATTTTCTATCTGGCCAAATGACTCGCCAAACTCCTCATCTGTCAACACAGGAGTTTTCTGATCCCATTTTATCTTCTTTTCGGGAAAAAGACACTGATACTCTGCCTCTCTTTCTGCATTCTCCTTTGTTTGATCTTTTTCAAATTTATCTTCCAAATCTTTTATTATACTCTCCAACTGTCCCCTATTGTTTTCAAGTTTTGTTAAATACCCCAAGTTGTTTGTTCTATTGGAATTTTTCAAGGAATAAATCATACGCTTTACCTTATCCAATTCTTCCTGTCGATCTGGGGGCAACTGAAACAAAAATTGCAAAGCATCTGACTTGCCCGTTCTCGATTCCTTTAAAAACTGTAAATGTTCATCTTGGGAGAGAAAACAACACTTGTCAAAAAATTCTGTTACATGATCCAAATGATGTTTTTTCAAAAAAGCAATCTGATTCTCTTCTCCAGAAATCTCTTCGCCACTGACGATAATCCTTCTCTTAAATTTATCGAAAATAGTATTGGGATTATTTTCCACTGACGATACGAATTCCACTGTGCCGGACGGTTTTTCATAAAAACGCTCCAACTGAAACTCAGAACCGCCTTCTTCCAAAGTCAGCCGCACATATGCCTCCTTCGATGGATCAGCAATCAAAATCGCTCTACCAGATTTCTCATTCTTCTTCACGCCCAGATTATCATTATAATCTAAAATCCTCTTAATCTGCCCAGTCAGCGCCAATTCCAATGCATCAAATACCGTTGTCTTTCCATATCCATTTGGTCCGTTTAATAAAATCAAATCCGCATTCCCAATCTCATTGATTTGGTCAAAGTTGCTGTCAAATAATTTAAAATTCTCAATTTCCAGCTTTTTAATCTTCATTTTCCGTCACCTCCGCCAATTCCCTTTCTTCATCCGCCTGCTTTTGAACCAAGGCATCCAGCCATTCATACAACTTCTCTTCATCCTCCAGAAGTGGCTCCAATTCGTCACAAATGTCATGAATATGTTTGCGGTCAATCTGCTGTTTATCGCACTGCTTTTCAATAAATTCCTCCATCGTACAATAAGTCTGATCGCCCTCTCCCTGATATGCATGAAAATTCAAAAAGGGAATTTTGATAAACAAATTTATCAAGAAATCATATTGAAAATTGTCTTTCGAGGACATCTTATATTGTTCAAAATTCCTTTCTTTAAAATATTCCTTGCACAGGGATTCAAACTTGCCCACGTTCTGCTTGGCAAAGTCGTCCATCTTCTCCGTATATACGAATACATTCTTTTTAAAATAATTTAAATCTTCCTCCACAAGGCAAATTGTTTTGCTCAATGGGCTGATTTTCCCATTTTGTCCTAATTCATAGTACTCCTCTTCCTCTGCGCAAAGGAAAAAAATACATGTAATATTTTTATCCATGTCAGGATGATATATCTCCTGATTCTCCTTGATGGCAGATAATATCTGTTCCGACTCCTTCTGCACCAATTCTAAATCCTGCATGTTCTTTAGGAAAAAAAATAAATAATAGGAATGATACTCCTTTTCCACGAACAAGGTATCATATTCCTTATAATTAAACACTAACTTTTCCTCTCCTATCATTGACGATATAAATTCACGCATGGCATTCTCCCTTCATAAAAAATTAATGATCTTTTGCAAGTCTACTTATTACATCTTCCGCCGTTACGAATTTCGGTTTCTTAGGATTGCAGATACTATTGCGATTATCTTCCCCAAAATCTATATTCTGTTGGCTCAAATATTTCTCACTAATCACAGTATAATCCTCATCCCATATCGTTTCATCATCTGAATCCAAATGAACGGTAATCAACTCATCTGCCTCAAAAATCGGACTTACCAACTCTGGATTATTACTTATCCCTCCAACGATATCCTCCACCGCAACTCTTACTCGCCTTTTGCCATGTGCAAGTGCTGTCAAAAACGCATTATTTCTTTGATCCCTGACCATAACTCTTGTATCATCTTTTTTAATAAAAAACTGTTCGGAAATATTTTTATAAACCTCAAACACCGAATCTTGCAATCCATCTTTATTTACCAATGTATTTAAGCAGTCTCTGTCCCCTATCTTCTCACGGCAATTAGGGTTATAGGCGTAACACATCTTCAGAAACTCTTCATCATCCAAATCCACTCTGCCATATATTTCATTCAAAAGCTTGCATCTACTATCTTCATTTCCCTCGCACGCATTTCTGCAAATCATTCTACAATACTGGGACAACGCATCCGCATAACGTCTTCTTAATGCCATAATATTTGCAGGGATTTCATAATCAGAAACACTGTCATCCAAAATCTTCATGATATCCTGAAAAGAAATATGGCTTTGATATTCCTTATTCTGCCGCTTTTTCCAATGTCTATTTGCGATTGCCTCTCTAATATATTGCAACAGTTTATTTGCAATAAACTCATACTGTTCTTCTGTCAAATGCTCTCGACTATTTACAAGAATTTTATATTCTTTCACCGTTTCGACAATCCAGCCAAAAAGTCTTTTCGTATCACAATGATACGTCCCCGCATCATCATATGCATACAACTCTATCTCTCCATCAATGCCAGGAACAGCCAATTCCTCATCTAGATACTCCAGCAATCCTTCTATTTCTTTTTTCAATTCATCCGCCGTGCATTTTTCTTTAATGTTCTTCCTTATTTCCCCCAATTTGTCTTTATATTCCTTGCGATTTAACTTGATTGGTTCCTCTTCAATCACCTTGCTGACTGATTCCAAGAATGCATCCTCATCTTTCGATTCAATCACTTTACAAGCAAGTTTGTCCAATTCATCGTAGTATCCTAATACGCTTTCCTTCCAATCCTGCATAATTTTTTTGATATCATTTTCATCTTGCGTAACTTCTTCGCTAATATGCATGTATGCTTTTGGCATCCCTAAACCTTGCTTATTCAAAAAATTCCTCTCTAGCATTAACTGAATAATCGGTTTATCATAATCCTTGATACTTCTTTTATTGATATTTTTCACCTGATGTATGGATATGTATTGTTTGCTCTCACTATCTTGCTTCATAAGGGCCACATCTTCCCAATTTTCTATTTCTAATTGATAGGTCTCACTAATCTCTTCCCTGTCAGAACCACCATTCAACAATTCGCATATTTTGCTCACTGCTAAATAAACTGCCACATGGCCTTGGTATATAAATCCACTCCAAGTAGGCGTAGCGTCATGCTCAAAAACAGAAGCCATTTTTTCATCTCCCCTTTCTTCATCCTCCATGTGATTTTATTTTCTCTTTTATCTCCCGAACCAGTTGCTGCACTCTGGAAGCCGGGTACATTTCCGACGGCTTCCGCATTCCATCCTCCACGCATTTTCTATATTTCTGTTCTGCCAATCGAATTGCCGCTTGTTCATCCCCATGATTCATCAATTTTCGATAAATATCCTCATCATTTTTATGATATTTCTGTCCCGTGACCTTCTTATATTTTTCTGCAAACTGTTCACAACATCTATAAGATTCCATGATGACTGGCATTTCTCCAAAATAAGCATACATCCATATTTCAAAGCACGGATTGGACCACCCGGCACCCACGCCACTTTTCTCCGCCAACTTAATAATTTTATCAAAATCCTTTACCTGATCCCTGTCAAAAACAATCCAGGGAATGCGTGGCTGGGATTCCTTCCCAGCCAAATCCAAAGCTTTTTCCACAAGTTTCTCAGTTTTCGCATTTTCCACTTTGATCACCAGGTGGCCCTTTAACTTCTCCGGCATAGCATCGCGCAATCCAAAAAAATAATTCTCTTCCGTCTCCTTCGTATCCGTCACAATCAGATAATAGCCAAGTTCAGGAATCCTAGAATCAACCTTCTTATTCCTGTCTTTCCTCCTCCCAGCCCTGGCATCACTGGGTCTCCTTCCGCTTTTGCCCATCCTCTTCCGTTCTCCCTTTCAACATTGTCATTGGTTTCAGCGCGGGAATGGCTCCGTAATTCCCTGTGAGGTACTTTTTGGCAAATGCCTCGTCCCTGCGCACTTTATTTCCTTCTTCATCCTGAAATTCCACAAGAGAGTATAATTCAGACACTCCATTTTTCTTCTTATTGACCATCCATATTTCATCCCTGCGCAGCAAATCATTAGAAAATTGCCAGATATCGTGTGTAGTAAATATAATCTGAGCATTGTTCGTATTAATTTCCGGAGATAGGAAGGTCAATATGATATTTCGCACCAATAACGGATGCAGCCTGCTATTCAGTTCATCAATAACCAAAGTCGCGCCACGTTCCAATACGCTTTTTAATGGCGGGTATAATGTAAACATTTTCAATGTCCCGCTAGATTCACCCATTAGCGGAATATTGGCCACCTTCTCGCTATCTGCCATTTTATGGAGCGTATTAATTCTATATCGCTTTCTTCCATCCTCTTCATCCTCCCGGACGATTTCCTCCACGTCAAACCCCCGGATTGCATCATCAAATGACGCAAAATACTCTACGATATTATTTTGCACTTCCTTGCTAGTGGTAAAATTTTTTGGAAGTCTTTTTGACAAAAAATAATTTTCTCTCGGATTGCCAAAATCCACAATGGCATTATCCAAAAACCAATTCCTGACTTTTTTCAATTTGTCTATCTGAAGTTTTGCCCCAAGGGAAACAATTAAAGTTTCTTTATTTAGGGCTGATTTGATATTATCTATATGGTTTTTATCAAAACCATTCATCTCCAATTCTTCACCCTTTTTCCTATAAAATATCGTCCTATAGTTGTTCCTTGCAGTTTTTGCCTTGGAATACAGCCATTCCTCCACCACCTCGCAATCCTTTAGAGAAAACCCATATTGATATACCCTTCCTGTATTCTCTGCATGATCCACATAAAATACTTCAAAAGATGTCTCCTCGTCTCTGCTTTTTTCGTCATATAAAAAAAATGGGGCTTTTGCATGGCTATCTTCCGTCTTTTCATATGTTTCATCTGTATCTCCAAATCCAAAAGACCTAGCAACATAGTAAGTCATATACGCAAATGCATCAAATACATTTGATTTGCCGCTGGCATTTGCCCCATAAATTGCCGCAACTTTTAAGAATTTGTCATTGGCAGTTTCCACAACATGATCTTCATGCTCTTTAATACGAGTTGCTGATAAATCCAAGGAAACTTCATCCCGAAAGGATTTAAAATTTTTAAAATTAAACTGTATTAGCATCATATACTCCTTTTCCGGCTTATTATAAGGCTTATTATTATATTATATACATTTTCCTCAAAAAAACAACGCTGAATTTAAGCAATCTATAAATTTATATGTAGATTTATAATTATTTTCCAAATATTAATGTATCGAATTATATTTTACAGATATCAGCGTGCACTTTCATCCGGTAATGTTTTTTGCATTATCACAAAACTTAGCGGCTCCCTGGCACAACCAAGAGAGCCGCTAAGTAATGCAGGCATCCGCCCATTTCTCATTTGTATTTTTTCCCGCCCTTCAATGAATGGGGCCCTTTTTCTTCCGTATCCCAACCTGAACATATTCCAACCACAGATATCCAATCATAAAAATCCATTATCAAAATCACGTGCCTTATCTCTGTTCCGTCCCTATCATATAGCATCTTCGTTCTGTCGGCCCTGCTTTCGCAGCAAGCCTCTCTACCCTTTTATCACGTATTCATCCTATCTTTGCATTTTCTTATTCGCCATAAAATAAAAAATATGCTCCAGCAATGCCCTATCCTGAGGGCTGACATCCCCAACGAAAAATTTCTCCTCCCCCTGAGTTGTCCCTTCCGAGGAAGAAGAATCCTGCCCCGCGTCATCTCTAACATATGCCCCCGCCAAAATTTCATTCGGTGATGCACCTGTCACAGAGCATATTTTCAGAAGCAAATCCAGAGATAGTTCCGCAGAACCGCTCTCCACATGGGCAATCCCATTCTTAGCAGTACCTGTTAGTTCTGCCAGTTTCGCCAGGCTCATGCCGCATTGCTGACGCGCCGCACTGATATTGCAACCTATCGCATTCCTTTTCCTTTCTTCCAGCATATAGATTTCCCTCCATTCCCACAAGAATCCACAATTCTTCTCTTATATTCTCCAAAATATGAATAAAATTCGTACAAGCAAGCCGCTATCTTTAGAAAGTCAACACGCAATTCCCCTTCACAAAATGAAAACCATTATACAAATAAAATGAGGTGAAATAAATTCAGATCCAAGAACTTGTTGTACACAATATGTATCGGATATACAGGCAAAAGTATTAATAGTCATGTTCTATATTTTTATCTGTCAGCCCTCTTTTTAAAAAAGGACAACGATGAAACGCTGTCCTTTGAATCCTGTCGGCCACTCCGACTCACATATGTGACAGGAACTCATGCCTTTCCATCTTTCCCATAGAAAAGCAAAATACATTCCCTTAATCTTCCCCTAAAATAATCTTATCCAAATGCTGAATAAACGCTCCAAATTCATTCTTGGACAACTGGGCAGATGCCCCAAGCCTTTCCCCCTTCTTTCTCATCTGCTCATTAATCAGCGAGGAGAATATAATTACCGGAATATGCTTCAATTCCGAATCCTCTTTCATCATGCGGAGAAGCCGATGCCCATCCATCTGGGGCATCTCAATATCCGTCACCACGCATTTCACATTTTTCTCCAACGTGCCATTTTCCTTATACTGGCTCAATGCCTCCCAAAGTTCCAAGCCATTGTTGTAAGGTACCACATTCATATAGCCAGCCTTGCTCAGCCCCTCGAAAATCATAGTGCTCAACAGCTGGGAATCCTCGGCATAGAGAATCGGCGCATTGCATGACTGCCTCTTTCCTAATTTATCCACGTCAGCCACGTTGATACCCACCTCTGGCGTAATATCCGCTACGATTTTCTCAAAGTCCAGCAAAATCACCAACTTCTCGTCCAAATTTACAATGCCCGTGGCCACGCTGGAACTTGCACTGTTCACCATGCTGTCCGGCTTGATAATGGAAGACCAGTTCACCCTGTGGATTCCCACCACGCCATGTACGTGGAAGCCAGCATTCAGCCCATTAAAATTGGTAATCAGGAACATGTCCTGCTTGCTGTCAACTCTCTCCTCCATCCCCAGGCATCTTGCCAGATTGATAATGGAAATCGTCTCTCCTCTCGTGGTAAACGCTCCCTCCACAAAGGGGTGGGCATTGGGAATCGGGGTCAGGGGATTGTATATAAGAATCTCCTGGATTTTAGCCACATTGATGCCATAATAATTCCCGCTCACCATAAATTCCAAAATTTCCAATTCATTTGTCCCGCTCTCCAATAAAATCTTTGTATCCATACGCTCCTCCATTCTCTGTATAAAGGGCACCTGTTCCACCGATGCCCCCTACGATCTCTTATTACCCATTTTACTATATGAACCCTTGATTTGCAAGATGCTGAACAAAAAAATGGAATCAGCCTACACAGAACAAAAAAACGAAATCAGCCTACATTAATTGTTGTCATTACACTGTATTATGCATATAGAAGATAATTTCCCATTACCCTACGTTACATTCGACCGTGAATCGTAGCAACAGATTCCACACGTTTTACCCTCGTCTTGAAAACCCATCTCTTGGTACTGATGTAATTTACAATGGAAAGGATCACGCATACCGTAACTTTGGCCTCCAATCCCTCCACGCCAAAGAGAGGCCCGTCCATGCCCAGCGCATACAGTTGGGGCTGCAGGACGATCTCCAGCATCCCTGTGACGCCCCTGGCAGTCACGAAGGAAATAAACTCCTTTGCCACAATACCCTTGTCAAAACTCCTGCTCTCGAACACGAACAATTTGTTCATCAAAAAGGTGACCAGCGTGGTCAGCCCCCAAGAAAAAGCATTGGCAAAAAACATGGGCATCCATGTTATCAAATCTGAATAGGCAATCCAATTAAAGAAAGTCATGGATACGCCCACCGCAATATAGAGCAAAAGTTCTTTATGTCTCTCAACCCATCGGTTCTCTCTCATCATTTCACCCCGTTTCTTCTAAACTCTGAAATCTTCTATCGTATATTTCAAATGTCATCTAGTGATTTTCAAATTTTCAAAGCAGGAAGTTCGCTCACATACCCTGAAAACTTTTCACCTTTGCCATTATACACGGAATGAAATAAAATACCATCCAAATAAAATCCATGAAACACAAGAAATTTGTCATATATCCACAATGGAATTTACAAATTAATCCACATGATTCGTCAAAAAGAACTTGGGCTCTGAAGTCCTCAGATTAATCCGCGGTTCTTTGCCTCATTCACTGCGGAAGCCTTCCCGCTGACCCCCAGCTTCCGATATGTCTCCTTGCTGTGATATTTCACCGTACTGCTGGTAATATGCAGAAACTCCGCAATTTCGTCCACCCGATATCCTTCTGCCTGCAGGCGGAGAATATTTAACGCATTATCCGACAGAACAATATCCCCCTCCGTCTTTTTCTTCAAATACGCCGGATACTGACTCTCCATTTTCCTGCACTCTCTGAAAACCTGGCTGCGGTATCCTTCGTCCTGCCATGTACAATCCCCTTCTTTCAGCAATTTTAGAATCGCCCCGCCCTCCCTGGAAAACACCCTGACAAAGCGATATTCCTCTGCCCGCTCAATGCATTCCTGCAAAAGCAGCTCCCACCCGCTCTGTTTCATTCTGTATTTTACCACGGCAAGGAGCAGCATGGATTCTATGGCAACATAATTTCGCTTCTGTTTTTCTGCATAATAGAGCATCTTCTGCAGCAAGCCGTATGCTTTATCATACCTTCCAAATTGGATATATGCCCGAATCTTTGTAAGATAGCGAAACCGTTCCAGGGAACAGAACTCTTTATTTTCATCCGGGGATTCTTCCATCCACGCAAGAATCTGGGGAGTTTTTCCCTGATAAAATGCAACCCGGCAGCTAAACGCCCGCAGGTTAGGCAGAAGCTGGGGCACTTCTTTTTCTGCCCTCTGCCTGAAACTCTCCAAAATATCCTGGGCATCCTCCGCATACCCATTCAGCACAGATAGCCATACCAAAATCCCCACCGCCACGAATACCTGCTCCATCTTGCCACCGGCCTCCGCCTGCATGCGCCCCTTTTCCGCAAGAGATACAATCTTGCCGCTATTCAGCCCCTTTTCAAAATAACTCTCCGCAAGGGCAATGCTTACCAGCCCTTTCCCATACTTTCCAAGCACAAATTCCACAAGTTTTCCCACGCTGGCCGCCAATTCTTGATCCTTTTTGCTCCACTCGCAGAAATCCTTGCCTCCATTCATCATGGATGGCAGATTGGATGTCACCGAAAATTCCGGCAGCGTAGCCTTTCCCCCTCTCAGCAGGGTTCCGGCATTCCTAAGTAAATCTACCATCTGCACCGTGCCCCTGTGGGGCAGCCCGATATCCAGGTAGAGAAGCCTGTTCTTTGCCTCCCTTTTCGCCCTTCCCTCATTTTCTGCTGCAAACTTCTCCAGCAAGTGATACCACCGCTCGCTTTCCTCCTCGTTCATCAGAATCGACTGCAGCATGCTCATGCCCGCCATCAGCACAGGGCTGGTACAGATGGATTCCTCGGGCAGCATCAGATAATACCGGCGAAGTTCAAAATAATGACCTACAGCCGGATTCTGCCTGGCATTGGCAACAAGCAGACGCAGAATGCCTTTCTCATCCCCTCCTGCTTCATACATCTTAAGGGCATTGGGAATATCTCCACGCATTTCATACATATGTCCGGTATTGTAATAGATGCGGGCCATCTGCCCCATATCCACCTTCCTCTCCAGAATCATATGCATGGATTTCTTCAAAATGGGATTGTATTCATACATCCCATCTTTTTCTTTCAAAAAGTTACCCATTTCCAGCATTTTCTTTATAAGCGGCTGAACGTTCCCCCTGCCGGTAATCATCTGCGCCATCCTGATATCAAATCGCTCCACCACGGCCAGTTCCATCAAAAATTCCTGTATTTCTCCATCCCACTGGTTATAGACGTGCAGAAAAAATTCCCACATATTATTCGCCGCTTGTTCCACATCTCCCCCCGCCAATGCCACAAATCGCATAAACAAAGGATTGCCGCCTCCTATCTGCCAGGTCTTCCCGGCCTGCTCCTGAGACAGGTTGATATTCCATTTTTCAAAATAAAGTTCCTGGTCACACTGGTCAAGCAGCAAGTCATCCTCTGTTATGATAAAAAATATGCTGTCCACGTGGAGGGATATAAGCCATTGGGGAATGGCGCAGCGGGATATCAGCACAAGCCAAATATTTCTATGCCGCATCAGCGAGCGGAGCATGTTGGCATACTCTTCCCTCTTCCCGTAATCCATAATGCAATACAGGTCATCAATCACGATCGTATGAGGTTTGCCATCCTCCGGTATGACGATCTGGTCTGCATCCGTTTCCTCTGCAGAATAATAATAATAGTTCTTCCGGCCGAGCGCATGCTTTGCAAGCGCGGTTTTGCCAATCCCCATAATGCCGTACAAATAGATGTTCTGATGCAATTCCTGCGCCAGCTTAAACTTTTTCTTAGCCCGTTTTGGAGGAACATATCTCCCATCCCCGCCGTCTCCCTTTTTTATCATCATCCTGCATCCCCCCTTTCAATACATCGCCATCCAAACTGCGTTGAAACTATTTACGGTTCCTATAAAATAATTATTTCTCATAATCCATCAATAATTTTTGCCTTCATAGAGCCGCTGCAAAAACTCGCCAGTAGCCTCGGTAAATGCCACCTCCGCCCGGGCTCCTTTTTTAATCAAAAATTCTGTCAGCCCGTACTCTTTCCCATTGTCTGCCCAGTCGTAGGTATAGCCGAGCCTGGTCCACGGATAGCTTCCGTAATAATAGGAATCCAGAATATTCTGGTCAAACCAATTCTTAAAGGCTTCGTCTACTTCCTCTCCCTCCGGGAATGCCGTCCACATATTCCCCTTGACAGCATCGCTCTGATAGGCGGGACGGAGGACGTCGGAGGGATCTACCCACAGGCCTGTTACCGTGCTATGGGTTTTGTTCGGATCGATGGAGATCAGCTGCCTCATGCGCATGACCGCATCCCCCGATTTCGCCAGTTCCCCGGCATAGGTGGCAATCTCCCGATCTGTAAATGCCCAGATATATCCCCATTTCGCCGTTACCGTCTCCCCTTCCGGGTAACTGTCAGGATAACTGTGCCACGTGCACAGCAGCACCCGCCCCCGGTCATCCCAGGTCACCAGCGGGTCATTCTTCGTGAGGGACACCAATGGCTTGATTTCGTCTTCCTCTGCGATGGCGGCATCCTTCACCGCCATCGCATAAAGTTCCTGATCTGTCTTTTCTATCCCATATGCCTCATCGGAAGAGGCAAGGATGACGCTGGCCTGAATGCTGCCCGCCTTCCCGTCGCAGTCCATTCCGGCTCCATCTTCCACCTGCAGGCGCACCTCATAGATTGTCTCCGGGGCCAGTTTTTCCGTGCAGTCCAGCGCCCGGCCCTGGCGGTCTGTAAAGACCGCCTCCCGGCACTCCTTCAACTTTCCTGACTGATCCCTGTAATACAATGCATACCCCAGGATGCTCCCTTCCAGCCCGTTTAGCCGGAAAGACAATGTCTGGCTGCCTTTGGCGGCATCGTCAATTACGGCGGACATCAGGTAGGAGGCAGGAGCCAAACTGCTACCTGATGCCTCCTGAAAAGCCTCTTTCGTCATACTGCGGCGTTCCATTTTCACAATGTCCAGTTTCTGATCCGGCTGCTCCGGAAGATAGGCAAAGCGATCCTGCATGCGCACAAGCGCCTGGGAATTGGTGGGGCAGTATATGGAGTTTCCATTATCCCCCTGCATAATGCCCACCGCCATGTTATTATATTCCTTCCGGCTCGATACCGGCTTCCACATCACCGTCTTCCCGGTCTCGTAATCCAGGGCGATGAATCCCCATTCGGATGTCTTCTCGTCCTGGGTATAGCCATAGTAATATCCCGCCGAGGAGGAGAGCTTGATCATGGAAGTGTCCTTCAGATCCTTCCTCACCCACACCTTTTCCGCCTGATAGCTTCCATCTTCCTTCCTCACCACGTCAATGCGCTCCACGCCGGGCATCAGGCAGGCTGAGCCTTTCTCTATCCAGCTCTTATCGTAAATATTGTCATAGGACTGAATGGAGGAATCGGCATCTTCCTTGGAGAGATCCGCACTGCCAGCGCCATGCCAGTTGCACACCAGCACGGATGCCCGCTCTGCATCAGGCGCATACACGCAGATTGAATTTTCCACAGAGACGGTCACGTCACTGCCCAGATCCAGTACCGGCGACGCAACCAGCGTCTTGCCCGTTTCAATATCCAGCGCAATCAGGTTTACTACATCCTGATTGTCGGTAAACAACACCATATTATCTGTCAGCGTGGGCGAGCTGCCGCCGCCCCATGCCAGGCCTGCCCCGGTAATCCCCCTGTCCGGCTGCGGGCCCTTTCCACCGGCACTCTCATAGGGGCTGCTCCACTTCTCCTGCACGCCGGAAGAGCCAGCGGCAAAAAGATGGCATGCCTTATTTGTCAGGATCACGCAGCCCGCCTTGTGGCCGGCAATGCCATTTTCCGCATTTTCCCCTTCCGCCAGCTTTGCGTAATGAAGGTATCCCGACAGGTCAGGCACGCTCTCCCCCGCAAGGATGCGGTCGATATACTTCCGTTCCAGATATCCCGCAAAACCCGCCTTGGAATAAGATGGATTCTTGTGGAAGCCGCCCGTGACGAACCAGATATTCCCCTCATAATCGTATGCAATGCTCAGAAGGTTTCTGTCAATCTCCTCCCCAAGGGCGCGAACCGCTTCGGATACGATATCCACATCCAACTTCTTTTCAAAGACAGGAAGAATATTGCCCCGGTCGTCATATGTCTTTACCATAACCACATGGCCATGGGTCGTTGGCCCCACCAGATAGTTTTCCTTATCCACGAAGGAATAGGAAATCTGTATCCCGTATTTCTGCCCGCCATCGTCAAGAACCGGCTGGAATTTCCCCAGAATCTTTAGATTGCTGCTGTCCATATCCCGGATGGCGATTCCGCCAGAGAGAACGCTCCCGCCCTCCATAATCTGGCTGTAGGGAGATACCGCATTGCCATAATTGTCATAGAAAAATGCCGCTGGCGCAACAGGGCTGTCGCTCGTCTTGGATTCCACAATCTCCGTATCAATACCGAGAGGCATAGCCTTTTCCGTCACATCCGAATTATAGATGTCATTGTGTATCATTGATTCTTCCGCTGACAGATAGGGATTCTGCTGTATCTGATTCTCCCTCATAATCTGCGGGGCCAGCGCCTTGCCGCCTGCCGCCTGGGATGGGTCTGCCGTGGACGAAGGCTTGGGCGATCCCGTGGGCTGGACAGGCTTGGCAGTCTGTGCGGGCTGGGTAGGCTGCGCAGTCTGCGACGGCTGGGCCGCATCTTTCTTAATGGTAACCTTGCACGTCAGCTTTTTGGTTTTGGTCTTTTTCGAGTTCTTAGCCTGATACTTCACCTTGCAGGTGATCGTCGTAGATTTCCCGGCCTTTTTGCCCGTCACCTTTCCCTTGCCGCTGACCGTGGCAACTTTTTTGTCTTTTGACGACCACTTTGCCGACACGATCTTCTTGACATTCTTCGCGACGATTTTCAGGGTTGCCTTCTTCCCCTTTTTTATAGAAATCTTCGTCTTATTCAGCTTTACCGTAGCCTTTTTCCCAGCCGCCATGGCTTGGCTTCCCATGCCATCCATGCCAGAAAGCATCAATCCCGCCGCCAGTAAAAATGCCAGAATCTCTCTTGCGCTCTTTCCTCTCATATCTATTTCCTTCCTTCATGATCTATCGGGATAAAACCCCGGCGGCCCTTGCCGCCGAGATCATGATCCACTCACATTGTTACTATTCACATTCGCTGTGAATAATAACCTCACATTACCGAACCCTTGCCTTTACCTTCACCTTCTTAGAGCCAACCTTGACGGTGATCTTCTTGCTCCCTTTCTTCTTCCCTTTCAGCGTCAAGGTTATCTTCCCCTTCTTGCAAGATTTCTTTGCAATCTTGACCAGGCTAGAAGATACCTTCACCGCATCCGTTGTGGCTTTCTTCTTGTTCTGGGCCGTCACCTTCAGAACAAGCTTTGCCTTCTTTCCCTTCTTGACGGTTATGGACTTCTTTGCCGGGGCAATCTTTTTTGCCTTATTTTGCACCTTCACCTTGATGGATGCCTTGACGGTTTTGCCCGCCCCATTCTTTGATTTCAGGGTCACGGTGGCGGCAGAGCCTTTTACCGCCTTCTTCTTCACCGCGATCTTCACCTTGGAACCGGTGATTTTGGCAGTGACCTTCTGATTGCCCGATACCGACACGGTAACTTTCGCCGCCTTGTCTGCCGATGGGTCGGCCTTGGCCGTATAGGCAATCTTCTTGGATTTTCCAGGGGCGATGACCACGCTGCTCTTCTTCACCGTAAGCTTTTTCGTGGCGGCAGATGCACCGGGCTTTGCCGTCCCGGACGGAGGCTGATTCCCGCCCTGGGCCGATACCGACACGTCAACGGATGCCGATACGCCCGCGCTGGCATAATAGGCATAGATCTTCGCCTTCCCGCTGCCCGTGCCCGTGACGATGCCCTTCTGATCCACCACTGCCACTCCTTCATTGGAAGAATAGAACCTCGCCTCCCCGGCAATCTTCTCCCAAGGAGCCGCTTTCACTTTCAGGGCATTGGTTTTTCCGCATTCCAGCTTGATTTCCTTTTCTCCGCCGTTGATCTGCGCGCACACCGGCGATGAGGAGACAAGCCTTGCATAGCTTTCCTCCGCAATCCCTTTTCCGTCTGATGCCGCTATCTTTAGGTCAATCACTCCCAGCGGGCTAAAGTCATCCACAGCGGGAGAAAATGGCAATTCAAAGGTCTTGCTCTCTCCCGATGCCAGCCCGGGAATATCAAATTTCTTATAGGTCTTTACTTCCTTATTGTCACCGTCCACCATGGAAAGCGTGCCGCTGCATGCCCCGGATGCCTTATTCCCCTTATTGATGAGCCTGGTCTCCACGTATGGGGCGTTGCCCTTCCAGAGAACCTGGGCATCCTCAAAGCACAGGGCACTTCCATAGGGAACTGCCTTCTCCGCCATCACAGGCTTGCTGCCAGCGATGCCGGATTCCGTGACGGCAACCTTGATTCTCGTATCCGAAACATCCTCCGGAACCGTCCAAGGCACGGCAAAACTTTCGCTCTCGCCGGATTCCATGACGGCATCGCTATGCCCCTGCCCGATCACGGTCTCTGTCTGCCCCTTGATCTGGCTCACGGCATAGTCAAAGCCCCTGGCAGCCAAAAGCCCGTTATTCTTCACCTTGAATGACAGCTGATCCTTCTCGCCGCCCACGAGCCTGGCAGGAAGGGTGATGGCATCATCTCCCAGTTCCAGCGAATCCTTCGGCTCAAATTCTATTTCCACAAGCTGGTTTTTGCCATACTGCATATTGCCATCGCCGTCTATCCACTGGGAATAGTAGTTAGACACTGCGCTGATCTTGTTGTCTTCCGCCATGTACAGGTCCATCTCATCAATAACCTTGTTCTTGCGGGTAATCTGCACTGCCTTTCCGAAGCCCCAGCGCTCTTCGCCGGTAACGCCCTCCTGCTCTGCCCCGCCTTCCTCGGAGCTGCCTTCCCCATTCTCCAGCATCCTCTGATACTTCACGCCGTATATCTCAACACCGGTGGAACCCTCCTCGGAGCCTAAATCCGTAAAGAAGATATAGATGTCTTTTCCGTCTGTCACGAGCCTGTATTCGGAAATGCTGGTGGTGACTTCCGGGTTCTGGCTGAAGTTGGCAGAGGCCGAAGGGAAATCGCCCTCCGCAATGTCTGCATACAGGCTATCCTTATAGTATGCCTCGTCTATGCCAAGGGATTCAGCGGTCTGCCGATACCAGTCCTTGTTTTCCTGATCCCCGCTCATATAGCCGTCAATATATTTTTCCTTTTGAATCGTGATATCCGTTTTCACGGGATTACCACTGCCATCCTGATCCGTCATGGTAATGGTCTTGGTGGCGGTATCAAACAGCGCTTCCATAAATTCCGACACATCCATCATATGGAACAGGTGCCCTTCTTCCAGCCAGGTAAGGTATACCGTGCCATTCAGGCTGGTGAGTTTCGGACCGGACTGATTCACGCCATCCTTTGAGATCCGCACGGGATAATAACGCCGATCCTTGCTGGCATTATATACCTGCAAGTACAATTCCCGATCCTCTGCGGTATTCATATTCTGATCCTCGTCAATGGTATAGGCTGAAAGCAGATATGTACTGCCGTCCACTTCCGAAGTCACGGATGTAAAATCGGTCACCAGCGGGTCACTGATGCTGTCATGAGAGATTTCTATAAATTTCTCATCCGAACGCCTATTCACGTCCTGCCCATCCCCGGCAAAATCATAAGTCACATACGCCATCGTGGAATACAGCTTCGTGATGTCCAAAAGGTCCGTTTCATCCTTGGCATTTGCCACATCCCGCTTCATATAACTGCAATAAACCTTCGTGCCATCCGCATTCAGCTTTGGCGACAGATTAAAGTAGCCATCGTCAATCAATGTGACTTCCTCCCCCATGACGCCGCTGGCGATATCATAGGCGGCGGCAGAAATGTTCATGGCAGACAGGGCAGAAGAATCCAGTTTCTTCGTCCTGCCATTGAGGTCGGCAGAGGTAAATTTGCGGCCGGCATCAGCCCATGCGATAACCACCTTGTCTCCCTTCTTCATAATGTCCGGCGTGGAATCTACCGTGCCGTCATCCGCCACCATCTTTGGTTCCGACCATTCCGAGCCGTTATAGACGGCATAGTACAATGCCGCACTATTTAACGCGTCATCCTTACCTCTATTGCCAATAAACACCATCATCTTCCTGCCCTCGCCAAGGGATAGGATGCGGGGGCGGGCATGCTCGGCGGCATCGTCCAGAATCGGCGTGACGGACACTGCCCCCAGGGTCGCCTTCTTCTTTTTATTGATGCCCTTTCCAAAGCCGGACAGGTCTGACGTGCCGGCGGAATACTGGTGCAGGAGAACCTGCCTGTCATCATCTACCTCCAGCACTGCATCCTGGCTACCATCCATGCCGGACAGCCCGGAGGCCTTTTTCCCGGAAGCCAGCGGCACTTCAAGCATTCCCCCGAAGAAGCCGAATGCCGGCTGGGTCTCCAGGGTGCCCCATCCCGCCTTGATGTTTCCATATTCGATATTGACGGAGAATAGAAGCAGGTCATAGCCAACCCCTCCCGAGGCGGCAATCATGGCTCCGGGCTGGAACCGATTCGTGCTTTGGCTCGACAAATCCATGCACAGCTCGAATTGCAGCTTTAACGACACGAAGCCCCTTGCCGCCAATACGCCGCACATTCCCGTCCCCACCTGGAGTTTTCCCGAGAGCATGATGTCGCACACTCCTTTGGAAGATTTCAGCCGCTCTGCCAGGTTTCCGGCATAGCCGTCAAAATCCCCGGCGCTAAGGGCATTGCTCCCCGCCTCGGTATTGTACGCAACCAATTCGGAAAGCTGCAGCGTCCCCGTCACATTGATAAATACCGGCACACCCTCTATATTGGTATAATGGGTCTTGCTAAAGGTGAAAGTGCCGCCGATGGAGACGGAGCCGCAGCAGAATACATACTCCTGGGCAACCGGGTCATAAATGAAATCAAATGCCATGAGCAGGGCGATATCAATATTGAACATCGCATCCCTGTTCAAACCTGCCGTGGCCTTTTTCGCCTTGCTGTAAGGGTCTTTTTTTAGCGTGTCAACGGTTTCCTCCATGGCGTTCTTTTCTTCTTTCAGATTGGAAGTCAGGAGCTTCGTCTTCTCCTTGTCCCCCGCCGTCTTCTGGTTGAGGATGATATCCTCCGCATTGGTCTTGCTGTCCTTTTCCGCCGCAGAGGATACCTGCTTGTGGAAGTTTGACAAGTTGTTTAACTTCTGCTCCGTTGTGGGTGACGCAATGCTGCTATACAGAGCATCGATGCCCACCTGGAGCGTGTATCCGTTTCCATTCGCCCACTTGCTCTTTCCAAAGGTAATCATGCCGGATCCCGCATTGGACGTGGTGACCCCGATTAACGGCACATTCACCGCCTGGGTGTTTGCCAAATCGAAGTTCTGGGGCTGTATCAATTCATTCTCCACATAGAATACCAGCCCGGTATCCACATCCGGATACTCCATTGCCACGGATTTTCCTGTAATCTCGTTGCCCTCGTCATCGTAGATCTTCTCCCCGGCTTCCGACGTGCCACTTCCGGAAAAGAGTTCCTCGCTGTCCACCAGCCTTACCTTGACCCTGTCCCCATTGTGGAGATTCTCCGTCATTTTGGGAATGACGCAGGCAAAGGTATTTTTGTTGCCCTCGGCTTCCTTTGCGCGGTACTCCTCCGTCAGTCCCGTGGTGGTGTAGACAGTGAATACTGCCTCCTTGATGCTCCGCCCGCAGGTATCCACTTTGGCAGTGAGTTTCAGCGTGTCGTCATAAATATGTACGGAATTGTCCCGCAGATCCGCCTTCTGGTTATTGGCGCTCTTATCGTATTGGTAGGACAGGCTGGTCACCCGGGGCATGCCATAGGGATAGGCAAGCTGGGTATTTCCCCGGTTCACCTTGTAAGCGCCATCCCCCGCCTTGACGGCATCCGTCAGCTTCACGTCCACCACCTGGCCATTGGAGGTTCCGTTGGATATGAGCATGGGTATTACGTCCCCGCTCCGGCCGGATACGTCCATCAGCGTGTATGCCCCGGTGTCGCCCGTGGTGGATGCGGCTGTTCCAACCAGCATCTGCCCCGATGCGGAATCCTTGCTCTGAGTGCCCGTTCCCAGCACCACCGTATAGCCGGATACCGGCAACTGCTTCGACTCCAGCCCCGTGCTTCGGATCGGCGCAAAGTCCGATACCAGGTTTCCTGTCACCTCATATTTATGCAGTTCTGACTTCTTCACTGACGTCAGGTCTACGGTGACGATGTTGTCCTTGGTATCCGATGCCGCCACCATATAAAAGCACTGGGTGGCATAGGTGGTATTCTTTGATTTCAACTTTACGGCAGGCCGGTAAGCCATATCTCCGCTCTCTTTTTTCGTCACGGCAATCCTCACGGCATAATCCTTGCCCGGCACGGGCCTTGCCTTTTTTACTACATCCTTTTCAGAGGGATTCAGATTCAGGATATTCTTTCCCTCAAACTCCGTCCCCTTCAGCTCGCTCTGGCTGATCAGCCCCTGAACTTCCAAGCCGGAAGCCGCTCCGCTACCAGCAAACTGCACTTCGATGGCATTGTCATTTTTGGAAATGGCAGGGCGAATCTGGTATTTCTTGCCGGATTCCAGGAACAGGTCCGACCCATCCGTAATCGTGTTGAAACTAACGCCCCCGTCCACGGAATACTGGTAGCCGCTGGCATAGTAGCTGTCGCCGTCATCCGCCACTGCCTTCAACGTCAGGCTATCCCCCGCGTGGAAGGTATACTTTCCCGTCTTCTTCAGCTGGGCATCCGTAAAATGGCCCTTCCCGTTCCCGCTGGCCGGAAGCACCTCCACGGACACGTCGTCATAGGCAATCTGGGGCTGGAACTTCAAGATGCCCTTATAGCCATATCCGTCGCCCGGCAGGTTATTTACATTTTGCAGACTATTGATCCAGTAGAGGAAATACCCATCATAGGGAATGGTATCCAGATTGGCATTGACCTTCTTGATTTCCTTCTCCACCGCTTCCGCTGAAAAGTTCACGCAATCATACTGGCTCATTAAGCTTTCAATCCCTGTAGGACCGCCCTTCATAGAGTTCAGGTACTTGATAAAATCCTCCGGATAATTCACTGTCCTTCTCTGATCCGCTTCCTTCGCATCCACCGTAATCTTATATCCGGTGATATGCCCGAACTTGCCTGTATGGCCGTTTAGATAGGTATCTGAGATGGTGAACACCAGATTCGACTGCTTCTCGTCCAGATTGGCATAAATGTCCCTGGCATCATTCTGGTACAGCACCTGCGCCCCACATTTTAAAGACACCTGCACGGGCATCTCCTCCTCGTAGGAATCGCTGGTTCCCGTCCGATAGCGCAGCTGGCCCACGGGCTGCAAGGATACGTTGAACTTCTTATACATGGCGCACAAGCCGTAAAACTCCACATAGGACTTGGGCGTCTGGCCCTCGGAGTCATCATAGGCATGCACCTCCGCATCCACATACCCATTCTGCGTATTCCTGACTGCGGCCCTGTCCTGGGATCTGGGAAAATCCCCCTCCGTACTCTCGGTATCCCCCAGGATAGACAATCTTGCCCTCTGGCCTCCCCCGAAGCCTGATTTTGACCGCCAGTCATCTATAAAATACTGGTAGTATGCGCCGGGAATCGTCCGGGATGACTTTGCCGACGCGCCTCCCTTATGCGTCACCCAGGGGCTGTAATATTCCAGTTTTCCAAAGTTCTGATCCATGGATTTCTTGTCATCATAGACATACTCGCTCCTTCGATTTCCACCGGCGGAAGGCTTATTTCCATACACGTCGCCATACTTGAAAATGCCCCCATGCTTCTCATCCGACGAAAAATAATAGACCCCTGCCTCCACTGCAGGCGAATAGGACTCATCCATGATCTTTCCGGTGGCATCGCCCTTGTTGTACTCCACCGTATAGTTTTTCTTATCAATGATAATGCCAAATGCCTTCTTATCCTCCGATGCGGACTTCCGGCCCGACTTCTTCGCTTCTTTTGCCTTCTTCCCATCTTGCCCGCTGCTTACCTCCGCCTTCATGTACTTGCCCTCCGTACATGCCTTCAAGCCGGTAAGCATCACGTCAAAACTGCCCTTGCCCGAGACATCGATCTCGATCTCCTTTTCCCTCTCATATGGTGCAAAGGCAAGCGTCTCATTGATCTCCGCATAATCCTCCCCAGCCTTCGCCGTATCCCCGCAGGTAAGGACCGTCATATCGCACACGGAATATTCCGCCCCCGTCCTCTTGACGGTAAGCACCGCCTTGCCGTCCTTTGCCTGATACTTGGATTTGGCAAAGGAAACCTGGGAATGCTCTGCAGGCTCATCGTCCTTGATGGAAATGGATGCAGAGCCCACCTCGTAAGGCTGGGCATTCTTGGCATTTGCAAGCACCAGGCAAAATCCCTCCGTCCCCTCGGTTTCCCCATCCTCAAGGATCCGAAATTCCACGGTCTTCTCATACTCGCCCGGCCCAAAGGTGACGCTGCAGGAGGCCGCATGCTCCATGCCCTTTATGGCATCATCCAGGAAGGACTCCGTCAGCTCATCCAGCAAATCCTGTCCCTCTGCCTTCGTATCCGCAAGCCGCCTCGACTTAGTGCCCGTCTGCTCCTCCTTTTCCTTCGCAAGCGTGCTGACGTCAGAGGCGGGAATCCCTTCGCCCCCTGCGCCACCATATAAGAAAGGGGATGGGCATTCTTCCTTCTGGGATTCTGCATGCCTCATCCCCTCCATATGCTTTTGAAGAACGGTCTCCTTCCCCGCATCATCAGCCATTTCCACGCCATCCATCACAAGCTCGTAATCCTTGCCGTACAGCGCCGTCATGTCAATGGCGCGAACATCCACGCTGGCTTCCCGGTCAAGGCTGCCCTCCCGGTAAATGCGCAGGGCATACCTTCCCCGTTCCTCCACGCTGGCGGCCGCCGTGCCAAAGTATAGGCAATTTCCTTTCGGAAGCCGATCTCTTGATATTCTCTCGGAAGCAAGATAAACCGCCCTCTCTGCCTCCTGCCCGGCCGCCTCCTGCCATGCCAGGCCCTGTCCCAATGAAATGGCCATCGTGGCACACAGCAGAAGACTGAGTAGTTTTTTTCCTGCCGTCCTGTATTTCCTCCCTAAACGTTCCATAAACATCTCCTTTCCATTCTATCCATGCTTTGCTATTTGCGGCTTTGCCGCCCATAGCACCATGTTTCTCATTATATGGAAAAGGATATGAAAAAGGAACTACCCGAAAGGATAGTTTGGAGTGATAAACTGTCAGTGCGGGGCATGGAAAACCCCCGAACGAAAGAAGCTATTGCAAATATCCGTAAAAGCCTCCTCAATTGTCATTGGTATATGCCGTCTCTGTCTGCCGCATCTCCTTCACCACTGCCTCCACTTCCCCCTCCCGGATTTCCGTGGCCGCCCTCTCCGCAGTGATCTGGTCCTCCTCCACGCCCTGGGTGGAATCGGGCCTTAACAGGGTTTTCACCGTCATCAGAATCAGCTTAATGTCTGTCCAGAAGGAATAATTGGCAATGTAGAACAAATCCAGCTTCAGCTTGTCATAGGGCGTGGTGTTATACTTCCCATAAATCTGGGCAAAGCCAGTCAGGCCAGCCTTCACCCTGTTACGGAAGGGAAATTCCGGCATGGTCTGGCAGTATTCTTCCATAATTTCCGGACGCTCCGGCCTGGGTCCCACAAAGGACATATCCCCTTTCAGGATATTGATCAGCTGGGGCAATTCGTCAATCCTAGCCGCCCGAATAAATCTTCCCACCCGGGTAATCCGCTCGTCATTCTCCCTGGCAAGCCTAGCTTCTCCATCCTTCTCCGCATCCATCACCATGCTGCGGAATTTATAGATGGTAAAATGCTTTTCATAGCGGGTGCACCGCACCTGCCGATAAAAAATTTCTCCCCTGTCATCTAATTTAATGGCAATCATCGTGCAAAGCATGACGGGAGATGCCAATATCAGCAAAATAAGGGACAGCACGATGTCCATGGCACGCTTTGCGAACCGCTGGTCTGCACTGAGGGTATATCCCCTGGACAGCAGGAAGGGCGTATCAAAAATATGGATCCTATCCGTTCCCATCAGGATGATATCCGATATTTTTGGAATCACATAGGCCCTTTTCTTCCGGGCATAGCAGTATTTGAGCACATCATTTCTCTTGATGGCAGAAATGTCGCCGATAATCACCGCCTGATAGTTCTCCATCTTCTCCCCGATGGCCTCCAGCCCCTCATCTATGTGTATGGCATCATAAATCGTATATTTATCCTTTCTCGTCTCCAGCTTGTAAACCAAATCCACCCCAGGGCGCTCCCCATAGATATACAGTAATTTCCACGGCTGGAAAATACGGTTATACACCTTAATCACCAATATATTCCACAGGCTGGAAACCACCATCTCTGCCACCATCATCAATGCCAGGTGGTAGGGTGAGACAAAGCCAAATGCCAGCAGGGAAATGACGATGTAAATCACCGCATTGGTAAGGAACAGGCTCAGATACTGGGAAAGCATCACCTCGATCCGCCGCAGCTGCCCGATTTTCAAATTTCCATACATATTGGAAAAAAAGAACAGAAGCAGGGCATACAGCATGAAAATCACATAGTTGCCTTTTCTGTAAAACTGAATCACATACATGGTCTGCTGATAATAATTGTACCAGACATGCACAAACAGCACAGTCATCAGGCAGACATTGATAAAAGAGGCCACAAACAAAATAGTCCTTTTATATGGATCAAAATTTTTCATTCTAATCCTCCCTTTGTGCTTTGGTTTTCACGTTTCTCCATCAATTTTTCCAAACCCTGGTGCTCGATATTTTCCATGCTCTGGAAAATGTGTTCATTGGCAAGCCTTTCCGCTCTCTCCACATCCTTATTCATCACCGCTTCCAGAATCGCCTTATGCTCCTCGCTTGCCTTTCTGGCCCGCTCCTTAGAAGACAAAGTATTCTTCCGAACCCTCTCCACATAGTGATGGTAATCGGACAAAATATGTTCCAATATTTTACTTCCGCAGGCTTTATATAGGTAGAAATGGAAACGGTTATCCAGTGCGTAAATCTGCTCCCAATGCTCCTTCTGTATATGGAATTCGCTGAGATATATGATTTCCTCCAGCTCTTCTGCCTGGTCTTTGGAAATATGCTGGCATGCCCACCTGGCACACAGGCCCTCCAGGTAGGAACGGATTACATAAATATCGTAGATATCCTCGGCAGTAATTCCATTGACATAGGCCCCCTTATTGGGAATGATCGTCACCAGGCCCTCCAGCTCCAACTGACGAAGCGCCTCCCGTACCGGCGTCCGGGATACCCCCAGCCGCTTGCTGATCGCCGCCTCTTTCAGTTCATCCTTCTCCTGGTAATCTCCCGCCAAAATCTCTTCGCGAATCTGGTTGAACACCCTTCCCCGAAGAGAATATCTGTCAATCTCTTCCCTTCCGCCATCGTACTTATCCATATATCTCCACTCCATTTCTTTCCTCTGGAAGACCCCAACATCACGCCCCCCAGCCATACATTCCTTCATGCCGCCATCCCTCTGCCAGAGGCATTGGCCAATGCTAGCACCACTGGGAATAACAATGCTTCGCTCCCATATCAAATTTTATTTTAATCACTTGATATATCTGTGTCAACTGGAAAGAAAAGTTTTATCCTATTCCTTTTATTTCCGTAATATGGTATCATTAGGAATTAAGACATTGAAATCAAAAGGTAATTTGGCAAAATCGATGCTGCGGATTGTTCCGTTGTCTTCGCAACTCTCACAATCCTGCATCATTTGAAAGCGTCTGTGGCAGCGCACTGCCCACACAGGACAACGTCAAAAAAGAGGCAGTGCAGAAACGAGGTAAAATTATGGCTCAGAAGAAACATTCCACGGGGGATCCCAAGTATCCCATCGCCTATCTGATTCCTTTGATCGGGGTGCTGGCACTGATTCCGCTGATTGTATATATGTACAAATACGAACCAGGGCTGACAGACTACGACTGGTACTCCGGCCCTGTCTCCACAATCGATTTCTTCCTGCATGCCAAGACCACTTGGCTTTATATTACATTTGTGGGGATAATATTCCTGATGGTGTTCATGATCTTTTCCGATGAAATCATCCCCCTATGGGATAAGATGCTGATTCCCTTGCTGGCGTATTGCGGACTGTGCCTCCTATCACTCTTCGCCTCCGTCAATAAGCACTTCTCCCTCACCGGAATCTACGCACAATTTGAATCCGTCTGGATGTTGCTGGGATACGGGCTTCTGGTATATTTCGCCTTCTACGTCCTCAATTCCGAGGCCGCCATCAAAAGGCTGATGCCCTGGTTTCTGGGCGGCATCACCATCATGGCAGTGATTGGCATATCCCAGATGCTAGGCCGCGATATACTCAATCTGCCTTTCATCCAAAACTTGATCTTTACAGACAAGAGCTATTTGGGGCAGACGCAGAGCACTTTTGAAGATAACAGAGTTTACCTGACCCTGTACAACCCCAACTATGTGGGGTATTACGTGGCAATGACGGTTCCCCTGCTCATCGCGCTGCTGATGCATGTCAAAAAACTGGCCCTGCGCATCTTCTGCGGCACCCTCTCCGTGGCACTATTGGTGACGCTTTTCGCCTCCCAGTCCAGAGCCGGCATCCTGGCCCTGGCCGCCACATTCCTCTTAATGCTTTTGTGCATGCGAAAAGTGTTCTTAAAGAACTGGATCATCACCTCATCCGTCATCGCAATAGCCATCGCAGGATTCATCGGGGCCAACATCCTGAGCCACAATGTACTGTTAAGCCGTATGGCAACCATGTTTGACTCCGAAAAGGAGACCTATGCCCTGGAAGGAATTTCTTGCGACGAGGATGTCACCTTCTACTATCAGGGAAATGAACTGCACATCACCGCCGAAGCCCGGGAGGATGGCATTCTGGCTTTCAATCTCACGGACCAGGCGGGAAGCCCCGTGGCTTATGTTCCAGGGGAGGGCGAGATGCCATACACCATTACGGATCCCCGCTTCCCCTTCTCCTTCCGCCAGTTTGTCAAAGATTCTTTCAAGGGATTCCAAGTAATCACTCCCAAAATGGAAGTGGTTGACGGGACAGAGCAAATGACCACCAGGGACTGGACCTTCAGCAATCAGATTTTTGACGGAGACAAATCCTACTATTATAAGGGAGGCGGCAATTCCTTTTTCCATGTCAAAAAGAATCATGATGGCGTGGCATTCCTAGACCAGCGTTACCATCTGGCAAACGGCAGAGGATATATCTGGTCCAGAACCCTGCCCCTTCTAAAAAAATATTTCTTCCTAGGTTCCGGCCCCGATACTTTCATCATTGCCTTCCCAAATGACGATATCGTTGGGCTATACAACTCCGGCCATGACGGGGAGGCCATCACAAGGCCCCACTGCATGTATCTGCAAATTGCAGTCCAGACCGGCGTGCCCTCCCTCATTGCCTTCCTGGTATTTTTCGGATGGTATATCCTGCGCAGCCTGAAACTTTACTGGAATGCAGATTACAGCGGCTATCTCCCAAAACTGGGCCTGGGCGTGCTGGCCAGCGTCATCAGCTACCTAATCCTAGGCATCACCAATGATTCCTGCGTGGCTGTCGCCCCCATCTTCTTTGTCCTGACCGGAATGGGAATGGGAATCAACTACCGGCTGAGAAAAGAGCAGGCCAAGTAGCAAAATAAGACCAGTTGTAAAAAAACCAAGATTTCCTTAGCAGTAAAAAAGCCAGTGAATAAAAATTCCTGGCTTTTTTTGCTAAACTAATTAGGACGAATTTCCCTATAATGCAAAACCCCTGCCGCAACTCGACAGGGGTTATCACGTGCGCGAGAAGATTCGAACTCCCGACCTTCTGATCCGTAGTCAGACGCTCTATCCAGCTGAGCTACGCGCACAGAAACGATATTTGAATACCGAACGTATTGTATTATAGCATGGATATTTTCAAAATGCAAGCATTTTCATCTAACTTAGGAAAATTTATCCATTTTAATGACTAATCACTAATTTTTGCTAAAAGATTCCTTGATTTTTCGGCAATATGCTCTATATGAGTGTATTACAATAAAAAAGGTGCGAAGTTTTGCCAGGCTCGAAAACACCTCGCCAGGCAAAGCTACAATCGCACCTAGGAAGAACGCAAATCCAGCGTTCTTCGTATTGTTTAAGCCGAGCAGTTTCCTATACGGTAATAAGGTGCGAAGTTTTGCCAGGCTCGAAAACACCTCGCCAGGCAAAGCTACGAATCGCCAAAGAACTAAAGTTCTTGGAAAAACGGCGCTAGACATCCAGTGGATGTCTGTTAAGCACGAACCGAAGCGGAGCGTAGAAAATCCAGCGTTCTTCGCATTGAAAATGCCGAAAACTTTCCTATATTAATACAACGAATCGAGGATTGCTATGAAACCTTTTCGCCCCCACCTGTCAACCACCCAGATTATTGCCCTAGGCTTTTTATGCGCCATTCTTCTGGGGACTTTTCTCTTGACCCTCCCCTGCTCCTCTGCCTCGGGAGCTGCCACCTCCCCGGCGGATGCCCTCTTTACCGCCACCACTTCCGTATGCGTCACCGGCCTGGTGACCGTGCCCACCTATCTGCACTGGAGCCTATTCGGTAAAATCGTCATTCTCATTCTCATTCAACTGGGAGGGCTGGGGATTATCTCCTTCACCACGGGCATCATGATGGTCATCGGCAGGAAAATCACGCTGAAAGACAGGATTTTGCTTGAAGATGCCCTGAACCTGAACACCCTCAGCGGGCTGGTAAAGTTCCTGCGAAAAATCTTTCTAGGAACTTTTCTCGTAGAAACCGCCGGAGCTATATGCTATAGTTTTGTTTTTATCCCCCGGTATGGCCTGCTCCGGGGATGCTGGTATTCCCTCTTCCACTCCGTATCCGCCTTCTGCAATGCGGGAATTGATATCTTGGGAGACAATAGCCTAGGGGATTACCTCACCCACCCATGGATGAACGGGGTGACCATGACGCTAATTATCCTAGGGGGACTGGGATTTCTGGTTTGGTGGGACATCCTGAACACATGGAACGCATTCCGCCCAAAAAGCCTTACCCTGAAAAAATTTTTCAGCAGGCTCCACCTTCATACCAAAATCACATTGACCGCCACGATTGCCTTGATTTTGATAGGCGGAATTGCCGTGTTCCTGCTGGAATATGACAACCCCGGAACTATCGGCAACCTCACTCTGTTTGAAAAAATTCAGGCAAGTTTTTTCCAATCCGTCACCACAAGGACGGCGGGATATGCCACCTTCTCCCAGACAGACCTGCGAAGCTCCACCAGCATGATCTGCCTGATGCTCATGTTTATCGGAGGCTCGCCCATCGGAACGGCCGGGGGAATCAAAACAACTACCTTCATTCTCCTGGCGCTCAGCACCATTACCACTGTAAAGGGCCGGGAGCATGTAGTCGTCTACGGCAGAACAATCCCGCGAAAAACCGTGCAGAAAGCCTTGGCTGTCACCAGCGTCAGCTTCCTTGCGTTGTGCCTGGCAATTATCCTCATGTCTGTGGCTGAGCCTGCCGCACTGCTGGACATTGCCTATGAGACCACCAGTGCCATCGGCACCGTAGGATTATCCAGGGATTTTACCCCCCATTTACATATGGCGGGAAAACTTATTATCATACTCTGCATGTACTTGGGACGCATCGGTCCCATCTCCCTGGCAATTATATTTAATAGCCGGGCAAAACGGGCATTGATTCAATATCCCGAGGAGGACATCACTGTTGGGTAGAAAAGGTGCGAAGTTTTGCCAGGCTCGAAATCACCTCGCCAGGCAAAACTACTGTCGCACCTAAGAAGAACGCAAAACCTGCGTTCTTCACATTGGAAATGCCAAGAACTTACCTATACTGTAGAAAAGGTGCGAAGTTTCACTAACGCATGAAAAAACATGCTAAGTGTAACCAAATCAAACCTAAGGAGAATGCAAAACCCGGGTTCTTCGCAATCGTAGATTTTTAACTAAAAAGAGAGGTATTACAATGAATAAGAATCAATCATTTATAATATTTGGCCTAGGTAAATTTGGAGAGAGCATCGCCAAGGAACTATCCCTTGCCGGCGCAGACGTGCTGGCAGTGGACTCTGACAAAGACAGAGTACATGAGATGGCTGATATCGTCACTCGGGCCGTGGTGGCGGATGTATGCGATGCCGAGGCCATGCATGCCTTGGGCATTTCCAACATGGACGTGGCTATCATCGGCATCACCGGACACCTGGATGCCAGCATCCTGGCCACCATCTTCTGCAAGGAGGCGGGGGTTCCCTTTATCTGCGCCAAAGCCAAGGACACCATCCACACCCGCATTCTTGAAAAAGTGGGAGCCGACAAGATTATTATCCCGGAGCAGGAATCCGGCATCCGCATCGCCAGGCACTTGCTTACGGGAAATATCATTGACATCGTGGAAATCTCTGAGACCATCCGCATGGCAGAGATTTCCATGCGCCCCAAATGGGCGGGACACACCCTGCGGGAACTGGATCTTCGGAACAAGGAAAATATCAATGTAATTGCCCTGCGCCAGAATGGGGAAATCAACGTAACTCCGGATCCGGATTTGATTCTGAACGAAAAAATGTCCCTGCTCATCATTGCTGAGCAGGGAGCATTAAATAGGGTTTAAATATCATTTTATATTGAAAGAAGAATTTCTCTCAACTTTCATTCTTATAATCCGCCTTTCCGCTTCGCGAAAGCCACCGATAGGGTCATGAAACCTTAGTTTCTCTCGCTTCGCTCGTTTCTATTTTCTTTACCTCTTGATATAATCTTTTTATAAGACTGACACACTACAGAACACGTGGAGGTGAGTGGCGGGGCTGTATAGCGGCGACCTCGCATTCTTATATGTTGTCGGTCATCCGTTAAGGCAT
>CAJTGI010000005.1 GCA_910575435.1 Clostridiaceae bacterium
CGGCGGACGGCGATTGAGACGGGGGTGAACTGCCTGACGTCGCTGGACACGGCGGACGCGCTGCTGACGAGCCTGGAGGGGGGCGAGGGGGAGGTGTCCGTGGTGGACGTGGCGACCATTGCCAGCGGGAGATAAGGCAGGGGGGCGCAGAAGCACCCCCCTTTTGGCGTTGCCAGGCCGATCCCATTCTTCTAAAACATTGACTGTCTTTTTTGTAGTCCAATATTTATACAGATACATAAAAGTGAATTGAGAAAATCAAATCTCTCTTTTTCGTGCAAAGATTGAGAGGAAAAAAACAGCATCGTAATATATACTAAAAACTGTCAGGAGGATTTGGGTTATGGATTGGATTGAAAGTTTAAATGATGCAATAGGCTATATTGAGGAGCATTTGACAAAGGAAATCGATTACGAACGGCTTGGACAAATTGCATGCTGTTCTTCCTATCATTTTCAGAGAATGTTCACTTATATGGCGGGGATTCCCCTATCTGAATATATCCGCAGGAGAAAAATGTCGCTTGCCGCCGCAGATTTACAGGGTAAAAGCATGAAAATCATTGATGTGGCAGGAAAATACGGATATAATTCCCCCACCGCATTTAACAGAGCCTTTCAGTCTATTCATGGAATTGCCCCATCTGCTGTAAAAAATGAGGGCGTACCCGTAAAATCCTTTCCGCCAATCTTTTTTAAAATCACAGTCAAAGGAGTTGAAGAAATGAATTATCGAATTGAAACAAAAGATGCTTTCCGCATCGTTGGCATATCTGTACCACTGAATAAGGATATTGAAAAAAATTTTACGGTCATACCCACAAAGTGGCAGGAAGTCTCTACAAATGGAACATTGCAGAAATTGATTGGCATGATGAACACATCGCCTATGGGAGTGCTTGGTGTCAGTATTTGTAATGACACGGAGCCTTGGAAGTATTATATTGGGGTATCTACTTCACAGGAAAAGAATGACCTTGAGGATTATGTTGTGCCGGCGGCTACTTGGGCAATATTTTCTGGAGAAGGTACAAATCAGTCTATCCAGGAATTGGAGCGGCGCATCGTAACAGAATGGCTGCCGACTTCAGGATACGAGTATGGAAATGCTCCTGATATCGAGGTTTATTTAAATCCAGACCCGCAAAATGCAAAATATGAAGTATGGATACCTGTAGTGAAAAAATAGACACCAAAAAAATAGAAGAGATATGCTATTTTTAGCAGCAAGATTGCAAATAATGTTATCAGAGCGCCAACTGCAGAGCCAATGAACTTGCAGGTATGATTACCACTGTTCATTGGTTCTGTTTTTATTTCTAAAGTATTTTCGGAGATGTTGTTCCATGTCTTTGCAGGAAACTGATCACAGAAAGATTTCATATGCCTTTGTCAGCCAGCAAATGATTTAGAATTTCAGGCAATGCCTATAGTAGAATAACAGAAAATTTGTTCTGATATATATTGACAAACACTTGTTCTTATGATAAAGTAAACACAGAAACAGCAAACATTTGTTCAGGAACAGGAGTTTGCATATGCACCGTAATGATGTAGGCAGACCTGCATTACATTTGCAAGAATACGCATATAAAAGAGAGGTGATCCGATGAAAAAAACTTCCATATTCTCTACTCGCCATTCTATATTTCACATTTTCCTTGTCCTTTGCATTTTAGGACTATTCATTGGGGGCAGTGTTGCTGTCTTAAAAAATATGACAATGGAAGCAGTCGCTGCCGACAATAGCCAACTGAGTTATCATTCTATCTCTGTATCCATGGGAGATACCCTTTGGAGTGTGGCAAAAGACAATTATACTGAAGAGTGGGGAAGTCTTTCGGTTTATTTAAAGGAAATTAAGAGATGCAACGCTTTGGCTTCGGAAGAAATCACCGCAGGGAGTTCTCTGATCGTGCCAATATATCTGCCCTCGAAATCTGCCAATGCAAACTATGGGATGGAATTGCCCCGCTAATATGCTAGCCATCTTTGACAGCAAAAACAAATCTATTGTAGATATCTCATGAAAACACGCTTCTATATGTTACTATTCACGGTCAATGTGAAAGGATAATATTTCATTATCCATCATTAGCTTACGCTTTTGCAGACCGATTCAAGATCTTGCATCGTTTTTTGCTGAAATATCTTGAAAGCATCCGAAAAAGAAAAATCGGTCACGCCTGGCAACATGCAGACTTTCCGAGGGAACTAATTGCTTTGCGGTTTCGATATTTGATTTATGCGCCTCTACGCATTCAGAACTACGTTCTTCATCGCGGGCGCGCTCGGTTCTTATGTAAACAAGTTTACAACGAACCTCACTTTGCCTTCGCGAAAAACGCACAGCATGCAACCGAATTCATGTGTTTTCCGTGGAGGCACTCGCGAATCGCCGCCACTTTCGAGGTGTCTTCTACCTCGCTTGCACCACGCATCGTGGTGTTGGTGGCTGTGGCGTTATGAGCGGTAGCGAGAGCGTGCCTCACAGGAAAGCACTGAATCGGTGCATGCTGCTTGAACGGTTCTGCGAGGCGCATAGTCATCGAAACCATGCAAAGCAAAGTTCCCACTGGAAAGTCTGCATAAGTGTGCGGCGCAACCGATTTTTCTTTTTTCGGATGTAGCACAAGTTTTCGCAGCAAAAAACGTCATACATTTTGCTGGGTTGGTCTGCAAAAATCAAGGATTCGATGGATAATGAAATATTATCTGTTTTTCACATCGACCGTGAATAGTAACTTCTATATTAAAAATATTTATACAATTTGCACTTTATCTCTTGACGAATGCGTTCTCCCCTAGTAGAATAAAATTATTGATAAAATATTGCAGTATTTTTTTACAATGTTTCATATGGGGCGGAGCGTTTATAAAATCAGTGTTTTGTATGTTCTACAGGAGTAGATTCTTTTTCTACGATGGTAGTCTTGCATCGTCAGGAGGTATTATTTATGAAAGAAATCAGATTGCATGATGGAGAATTGAATGTGATGGAACTTCTGTGGTCTAATAAGGAATTGGCAGCGAAAGATATTTCTAAAATAATCAAGGAATACATCGGTTGGGAAAAAAATACGACTTATACGGTTATTAAGCGTCTGATTGACAAAGGCGCAATTAAGCGGGAAGACCCAGGATTTATCTGCAAGGCGATCGTTTCCAAAAGGAAAATTCAAGAAATTGAGACGAGGGCGTTGCTAGATAAATTATATAATGGTTCGATTTCTAACCTGATGCTAGACTATATTAACCATCAGAAATTGTCTGGAACCGATTTGGAAAACATGGAGCGAATCTTATCAAACCATAGGCATGTGATTTGATATCTGTGGAAGAGTGTATCTTCCCTCGCCTTAACTCTGGGATAAACTCCAGTTTTTCAAATAGTTATGGCAAGGGAACCCTTATATATAATTCTTTCTCTAAAACGTCTTGCAATGAGTAACTTTTTCAGTACCCTGCAAGTGTGGTTATGCTAGTGCAACAATGCAGATGCAAGTATTGCCCAAAAAAATGTAGGAGCGGCTGTATTGAGCCACTCCTAATCGCTTTTAAAATACGTTATTTCAATGTTTTTAAAACTTCTTTCGTTTCTTTAGAAACGATTGGCGTCCGCTGCTTCCTGAACGGAAACGTCATACGCCTTAAATACAGTATTTCATTCTTAAAAGTGTAGGAATAATCTACACTGAATCACTTCTTAATACATTGTTTTGCTCTTTCCAAGCAGACTATATTTACGTTTCACTTATACATTACTTTCAATCCAATGCCCGATTATGTACTCCCAATCCATGCCATCCTGCAATACACGAAGCACAGTGACCACCATCTCTTCTTCATCTATCGTATAAAACAATAAATGATTACTAATAGGCTTCATATAGATATCATATCCTCGATATTGAAAACCCGTGGTTCCATAGCCGGTTGGCAATCTATCCAAGTTTTGTGCAGCTTTCTTAATCTTAGCGGAAAAGTTTCGAGCATAATCAGCATATTTAAAATTTTCAATGATATACCGTTTCTTATTCAAGACATCTATTTTTCCGCTCTGTGCTATTACCACTTTGTATCTTTTTGCCATCTATACTCCCTATACTCTGTCAATTTCATCCCATGCCTCATCAATTGTCTGAACCCTGCCATTTTCCATATCGTCAATGGCTTCATCCAGTTTCCCTAACAAGACATTCATGGAATCATCGATTGTATAAGTAGGTTCTACTGTTTTTACAGCCTCTGCTAATGCCATGTTCATCACCCTTTCCAAAATTCTGATAATTATATATTATCAAAATCTTTGTGCGTGCTTTTTTACATATCACGATGTTGTGAAACAATTTGCTAAAAAATTGTTAAAACTTATTTTACCACAATCCGAAAGAAATATCCATTTCTCTTTTCAAAGCATTTCTATCTTGCTAAAAATTTTTTCAACAAATATAATAATACTGTAAAAAATAATGTAGGAATATGGGTGTAGGAATACTGTAGAAATAGTGTAGGAGTGACCTACATTTAGCCACTCCTAATCACTTTTAAACAACGTTATTTCAATGTTTTTAGAACTTCTTTCGTTTCTTCTTTAGAAACGATTGGCGTCCGCTGCTTCCTGCACGGAAACGGCTACTGCCACCGTCATGCCCACCATGGGGTTGTTGCCAGCGCCAATCAGTCCCATCATCTCCACATGCGCCGGAACAGAGGAAGAACCTGCGAACTGCGCATCGCTATGCATGCGGCCCAGGGTATCTGTCATGCCATAAGAAGCGGGACCTGCGGCCATATTATCCGGATGAAGGGTACGTCCCGTACCGCCGCCAGATGCCACGGAGAAATACTTCTTGCCCTGCTCCAGGCATTCCTTCTTATAGGTTCCTGCCACCGGATGCTGGAAGCGGGTAGGATTGGTGGAGTTTCCTGTGATAGAAACGTCTACGCCTTCTTTGTGCATGATGGCAACGCCCTCGGGAACGGAGTTTGCGCCGTAGCAGTTTACCTTTGCACGAAGTCCCTCAGAATAAGACTTGCGGAATACTTCCTTCACCTCATTGGTGTATGGGTCAAACTCTGTCTCCACGAAAGTAAATCCATTGATGCGGGAAATAATCTGTGCCGCATCCTTGCCAAGACCGTTTAAGATGACCCGGAGAGGCTCCTTGCGCACCTTGTTTGCCTTCTCGGCAATACCGATAGCACCCTCAGCAGCTGCGAAAGACTCGTGGCCTGCCAGGAATGCGAAGCACTTGGTGTCCTCCTCCAGGAGCATCTTGCCCAGGTTGCCGTGTCCCAAGCCCACCTTGCGGGTATCTGCCACAGAGCCGGGAATGCAGAAGGACTGCAGTCCCTCTCCGATTGCTGCCGCAGCATCTGCCGCGCGACGGCAGTCTTTCTTGATTGCGATGGCTGCGCCGACAATATATGCCCAGCATGCATTCTCAAAACAAATTGGCTGGATGCCCTTGATCTGGTTGTATACGTCCAGTCCAGCATCCTTTGTGATTTTCTCTGCCTCTTCAATGGAAGAAATGCCATATTTGCTTAACACTGCGTTAATCTGGTCAATTCTTCTCTCATATGATTCAAATAATGCCATGATTCGTTTGCCTCCTTTTCTTTATTTTGCAATCTCTTCATCTGTTCTCGGATCAATGAGTTTCACAGCGTCATCCACGCGGCCGTATTGACCGGAAGCCTTCTCCCAAGCAGTGTTGGGGTCATCGCCCTTCTTGATGAAGTCAGTCATCTTGCCAAGGCTGACAAACTTGTAACCGATAATCATGTCCTCGTCATCCAATGCGATGGCTGTCACGTATCCCTCTGCCATCTCCAGGTAGCGGGGGCCTTTCTTTAATGTGCCATACATGGTACCTACCTGGGAGCGAAGACCCTTTCCAAGATCCTCAAGACCTGCGCCGATAGCAAGTCCATCCTCAGAAAATGCACTCTGGGAACGTCCGTAAACAATCTGGAGGAACAGCTCTCTCATGGCAGTGTTAATTGCGTCACAAACCAAATCTGTGTTCAATGCCTCCATCACAGTCAGCCCCGGCAGGATTTCAGATGCCATGGCTGCAGAGTGCGTCATGCCGGAACACCCGATGGTCTCCACTAGTGCCTCCTGAATAATACCCTCTTTCACATTGAGAGACATCTTGCAGGCACCCTGCTGCGGTGCGCACCAGCCCACGCCATGCGTAAAGCCAGAGATATCTTTTACTTCTTTTGCCTGAACCCATTTCGCCTCCTCCGGAATCGGGGCAGCACCGTGGTGCACACCCTGGGCAACTGGGCACATGTTTTCTACTTCCTGTGAATAAATCATGTTTATGCTCCTTTCAATATGCTTTTTTTCTGTGGTGGAAATATTGCTGCTCTGCTTATTCTATGTACCATATCGCATACACCGCCACAGTCTTATCAATATTTTCTCATATATTTCCATTTTCGTCTACACTTTTCGCTAAAAAAATATAAAAAATGGAAGTGCCAGGTTACTATTCACGGTCGCTGTGAAAAGATAATTTCATATTATCCATCAATAATTTTCGCTTTTGCAGACCGCATTCAAAATCTTGAATAGTTTTTTGCTGTAGTATTGTGAAAGCATCCGAAAAGAATGCCTAGGCACACCTTGCAACATTACGGCTTTCGGTGGGGACTAATTGCTTTGCGGTTTCGATGTATGATTTATGTGCCTCTCCACAAACTCACACCATGCAACCGATTTCATGTGCTTTCCGTAGAGGCACTCGCGAATCGCCGACACTTGCGAGGCGTACTTTGCCTCGTTAGGTGTCGTGGCGTTATGAGCGGTAGCGAAAGCGTGCCTCCGAGGAAAGCACTGAAACGGTGCATGCTGTTCAGACAATGCTGTGAGGCACATATTCATCGAAACCATGCAAAGCAAAGTCCCCTCACGAAAGCCTACGTTGTCTGGCGGTGTGCCTAGTCTTTCTTTTTCGGATGCACCGCAAAATATCGCAGCAAAAAACATCATATAATTTGTTATTGCGGTCTGCAAAAATCAAAGATGCGATGGATAATATGAAATTATCTGTTTTTTACAATCGACCGTGAATAGTAACAGTGCCAGCGTCACTACTCCTTCGCCACCACTTCCCCCTGCCGCTTATAAATACTTCCCTTGGGAATATATCCCCTGGTCATAGAAAGGGGGTACACGTTGGTATTGCTGCCGATAATCGTCCCCGGATTCATCACCGTGCCGCAGCCCACCTCCACATAATTGCCCAGGATGGCCCCCATCTTCTTCAGCCCGGTCTCAATGGTCTCCCCCTGATAGCGAATGGTCACGTTCGTCTTGTCGGACTTTACGTTAGAGGTGATGGAGCCAGCCCCCATATGGGACTTGTACCCCAGAATAGAATCCCCCACGTAATTGTAATGGGGCACCTGCACATTATTGAATAAGATCACGTTTTTCAATTCCGTGGAGTTTCCCACCACGCAGTTCTCCCCCACAATGGCATTCCCCCGGATGAAAGCGCCGGGACGCACCTCCGTCTTGGATCCGATAATCGCTGGTGCCAGAATGGTGGCGGTAGGATATACCTTTGCCGACTTGGCAATCCACACATGCTCCTCCGGCTGGTCATATTCCTCCTCAGAGAGCGTGGCACCCAGTTTTAAAATAAAATCCTTGATGAGAGGCAGCACGTCCCAAGGGAAATCCACATCCTCGAAAATCCCCGCCGCCATCGTCTCCTCCATCTTGAATAGATTCTTATTTTTTAATTGATCGTACATGATTTTCCTCCAATCTGTTTCTATCCGTTACGATTCACAGCAATCTCCTCAATTATTAAATGCGAATAACGCCGGTTTTGCGCTCTTCTTAGAACCCTTGGTTCTTTGGAACTTTAGTTCTTTGATGCTGGAACAGCACCTTTTTTGTAGAATGATGCGGACTGGTCGAACATCTGCCGCAGCATCTGGCTATAATTGGTCTGCTTCACATAATCCACCCGCCTCTGGATAAACCCATTCAGTTTCGCCATATACTCCTCCTCCGTAATGGAGCCGTCTGCCACCTGGGTAAGCCCCAGTTCCCAGCTGGCGGTAAGTTCCGGGTTCAGCAATGGCTTGATGGAAATCGTCACCACGTCATACACCATCTCCCCCAAGAGTTCCGGGGTAATGACCTGGGTTTTCTTATTCAGTTTCAGATATTTGATTTTCACCAGTTTGCTCAGAATTTCTGCCCTGGTGGCGCTGGTGCCGATGCCGCTGGATTTGATCTGGGCCCGAAGGTCCTCGTCCTCGATAAGCTGCCCCGCATTCTCCATGGCAAGAATCATGGAACCGGAATTGTACCGCTTGGGCGGGGAAGTCTCCCCCTCCTTGATGGTCAGCTGGTTCAGTTGGATTTCCATGCCTTTTTTCAGTCCCTGCATCACTGCCAGAACATTTTCGTCCACGCTGATTTCCTCTTCTCCTGATGCCTCTTTCTGACTCTCCCCATCTCCCGCAGTATTTTGTCTCTTATGGGAACCTAGGGCATCCGTCCCCTTCTTCTGGGCAAAAGATGCCGTGGCAATGGCAAGATATCCAGCCTCTTTCATGACCTTGAAGTTTGCAAAGAAGGATTCCGTCTTTCTGGTGGCTGTCACTGACAGTTTGATATATTCTGCCGGCGGGTAGAAGATACAGAGGAAACGCCTGGCAATCACCTCATACACTCGGCTGGCGGTGGGAGAGACGCTGCGCAGCGCCCCCAGCCCCTGCCCCGTAGGGATGATGGCATAATGATCCGTAATCTGCTTGTCATTCACATACTTGGTCTTAGCAATCCCCTTCTGGCGATTTTCTGCCAGGATATGCTCCGCGGCCTCTGCAAGCAAGGCGTAGCCCCGCAGACCGCTGATATTTTTATGTATCTCCTTCGCCACCGCCGTGGAGAGAACCCTGGCATCCGTGCGGGGGTAGGTAACCAACTTCTTCTCATAGAGTTCCTGCACGATATTCAAAGTTTCGTCCGGGCTAATCTTAAAGAGTTTGGAACATGTATTCTGCAATTCTGCCAGATTAAATAGCAGGGGCGGATTCTTCTTCTCCTTCTTCCGCTCCACTTTGGCGATTATGGCAAGCTGACTGTTATCTGACACGCCGGAATCGCCGCTTCCAGAAGGTTCCGACGCATTCTCTCCGGAGGACAATCCCTCCTTGTTCGGCATCTGCCCCTCTCCCTCGGATTCTCCTGATGTCCCATCCTTTAACTCCTCCCGCACCTGGTCAAAATCCAGATACTGGCACAGGGCCAGGGCATCCGCCTTCTCCCGAAAACCCTTCTCGCTGTACAGCGCCGGAGACTGGAAATACTTGGATTCCGGCGTCACCCGCCACTCCCCCTGAAAATTCTGTCCCTCATAGGAAAAGTCTCCCAGAATGCGGTAAAAGGGGGTTTTGACGAAATTCCGAATCTCCCGCTCCCGCTGTACCACCATCCCAAGGACGCAGGTCATCACCCGCCCCACGGAAATGGCGGACCATTTTCCATTATTTAGGTAATCCATCACGGTGCGACCGTATTTCAGGGATAATACCCTAGAGAAATTAATCCCCATCAGGTAATCCTCCTTTGCCCGAAGGTAGGCGGAGGCAGAGAGGTTGTCATAGGCATCCAAAAGCTTTGCCTCTCTGATGCCCCGCCTGATTTCCTCCTCCGTCTGGGAATCAATCCAAACCCGGCGCTTTTCCTTTGCGGCAGGGACATGGGCCATCTGGTCCACCAGACGGTAAATGTATTCCCCCTCCCGCCCGGAATCCGTACACACAAAAATCCGTGTCACATCCTCCCTGTTTAGCAGTCCCTCCACGATATGAAACTGCTTCTTCACATCGGGAATCAATTCATAAAGGAACTGCTCCGGCAGAAAAGGCAGCGTCTGCAGGGACCATTTTTTTAACGCCTGGTCATAGGCATCCGGATAGCTCATGGTGACCAGGTGTCCCACGCACCATGTCACCACATATTCCCCGGATTCCAGATAGCCATTTCCTCCGTTTCCCTTTACTCCCAGCACCTTGGCAAACTCTTTCGCCACGCTGGGCTTCTCCGCAATAAATAAATCTTTTCCCATAGGGATTACGCTTCCTCATCTTCCTTGTTCTTCATATAATTGCACCATGTCTTCGTGCCAAAAATAATGCCCACAATGGCCACTCCGGCAATGGCGACATACTTCACGATATCCGTTACGTTAATCGCTACAGCCACGTTTGATCCTGACCTGCTATTCCCTATTGCCGCCGCACCGTCAATTACCTTCTTGCATTTACACATAAACTTCCTGCCTTTCTGAACCAGCTGAATGGTCTCCCCATGATTTTTATAGCATCTTTTTAATTTCCCACAACTTTCTCTCATCTCTCGCCTCCCCGCTGCAACTGCTCTCTGAGAGCAAATCTTGACGAATTCTTATCTCTCGCTGGAAAATCCGGCGTAATCCCCCCGTTCCGCAACGACCTGATACCCGATGGATTCCATGCGGGCGTTCAGGCATTCCCTGCACTGCGCCGATTCCTCGCCAGTGCAGATTTTATTGTCATACAGGCGATATTGATCCCGCACGGAAACGGGAGAGAGATTGGGCATCACCACATTGGCCCCCGCCAGAATCCCCAGTTCCCGTCCCCGGGGATGGATCGTTCCCAGAGCCGTGGTGGCGGGGAGGAGAACCTTCGGCAGCATGAGGCGGATCAGGCTTAAGAGCACTAGCGTCTGATCCAGGGTGCCCGCCGGCCTGTCCCCGAGGGGAGTATCCCGCTGGGGAATGAAGGGGCCGATTCCCACCATATGGGGATCCAGTTCTTTCAAAAAGACCAGATCCTCCCCGATGCATTCCAGCGTCTGGCCAGGAGAGCCCACCATGAATCCCGCCCCCACCTGATATCCGATTTCCTTCAGGTCATAAAGGCACTCCATGCGCCGGGAAAAGCACATCTGCCTGGGATGGAGCATCTCATAATGGTCTCGGCTGGCAGTTTCATGGCGGAGAAGATACCTGTCAGCCCCGCAATCATGCCAATACCTATACACCTCCCTGGGATGCTCCCCCACAGACAGGGTGACAGCGCAATCCCCATGCCGTGCCTTGATTTCTAAAATCAGCCTGCCCAATTTCTCTGCCGTAAAGAATCCATCCTCTCCTCCCTGCAGCACGAAGGTCCGAAAGCCCAAGCCATACCCCTCCTCCACGCAGAGAAGGATTTCCTCCTCTGTGAGGCGATACCGCATGACATTGGCGTTATCTCTCCGAATACCGCAGTAAAGGCAATTGTTTTTGCAGTAATTGGTAAATTCAATCAGCCCCCGGATAAATACTTTCTTCCCATAATGGGACTCTCTCACCCGCCGGGCCTTCTCCTGCAGCATTTCCCTCTCCTGGTCAGTCATATGACGCAGAAGCTGCAGATATTCTTCCTTTTTCAGGAAATGCGCCTCTGCCAGCCTGTCAATCAGTTCCCCATTGGTATACAGTGCCATTCGGTACCCCTCCGCATAGTATTGGATTTGTCTTCAGATACGTGAAAATCAACAGTTGCCAATTACATCGGTGCTGGAACAGCACCTGATATTCGTTGTACTAGTATCCCAATTCCTCTCCCACCAGGAGAATCTTGATTCGCCCGGGATGGCGGGACATGCGGGTGATGACCGTCTGGCAGCAGATGCAGTTTTCTTTCAGGCAGCTCATGCATTTGCCATATTCGGAGCAGGGCGTATCCAGATTCAGCCGCACTGCGTTGGGGGGCGCGGCGATATTGCGCACCCTGGCAATGCCGCTCTCCACGTCCGTCACCACTTTATTCATTCCTGCGACGATCACCACATGGTCAGGGCCATTGCACAGGCAGGCAACCCGATTGCCGTTGCCATCAATATTTATTAGTTCCCCATCCAGGGTGATTGCATTCGTACTCATAAAATAATAATCGCAGGTAACAATCTTTCCATAAAACTCTTTGGCAGACAGCGCCGGGTCAGGATTTTTTCGGTCCAGAATCTCATACTCGTTGTCCAACTCCTTCAAGTCGTCAATGAGGCCGATTTCCTGCAAGGTGGCAGAACCGCCCCATGACACCGAGCAGTCCGGGGTGAGAAGCCGCATCGCCTTGGCGTTGGCCTCCTCCCTGTCCTTGCAGTAATACCCTTCCATATTTCTTTTGGCCAACTTGGCAATAATGCCCTCTGCCAGATTTTCATAGTTCATTTCCTTCGGGGACATGACATCACTCCTCTCCTATGATGAAGAGGGGAATGCTTTTCGGCACTCCCCATTTTTTCTATTTACATTTTACTATTCACAACTGTTCATCCCCTCATGCGATAGCCCCGCTGCCTTTGGCATCGGTCACTCATAAAGCGGATATTTGTCTGTCAGTGATTTCACGATGGCGGCAGCCTGGTCTTTCTTGCCCTCCGGATCATCAATAATCATAGCAATGGCCTCTGCCACCTGATCCATATCTCCCGTATCAAAGCCTCTGGTAGATACTGCCGCTGTTCCCAGACGGATGCCGCTGGTCACGAAAGGAGACTGGGGATCGTTGGGAATGGTATTCTTATTGCAAGTAATGTGGGCGGCATCCAGCCATTTCTCCACATCCTTGCCCGTCAATCCCTTGTCCGCCAGATCCACCAACATCAGATGGTTGTCCGTGCCATCAGACACGATCTTAATCCCTCTGTCCTGCAGTCCCTTGCACAAAGCCTGGGCATTGTCGATAATGCACTTGCCGTATTCTTTGAAACTGGGATCCAATGCCTCCTTAAAGCAGACTGCCTTGGCGGCAATCACATGCATCAGAGGGCCTCCCTGGATTCCTGGGAAGAGTGCCTTATTAAAGTTAATCTCCTTAGCAAATTCCTCGCTGGAAAGAATCAGTCCGCCCCTTGGCCCCCGCAATGTCTTGTGGGTGGTGGTGGTAGTCACATGGGCATAGGGAATGGGGCTCTCATGATAGCCCGACGCCACCAGCCCTGCGATGTGGGCCATATCCACCATCAGGTAAGCCCCTACCTGGTCTGCGATCTCCCGAAAACGCTTGAAGTCGATTTTCCTTGCATAGGCACTGGCGCCAGCCACGATGACCTTGGGCTTGCATTCCCTCGCAATCTTCTCCACCTCGTCATAATCAATAAATCCGTCGTCATTCACTCCGTAAGGCACGCAGTGGAAATATTTTCCAGACATGTTCACCGGGCTTCCGTGAGTCAGATGCCCGCCGTGGTCAAGGTTCATGCCCATAAAAGTATCCCCAGGATTCATCAGCGCAAAGAATACCGTCATATTTGCCTGGGCTCCGGAATGAGGCTGCACGTTGGCGTAAGTACAGTCAAAAAGCTTCATCGCCCTGTCCCTGGCCAGATTCTCCACCACGTCCACATACTCGCAGCCGCCATAGTATCTCCTGCCAGGATAGCCCTCTGCATATTTGTTGGTCAGCGTGCTTCCCATGGCAGCCATCACTGCCTTGCTCACCAAATTTTCAGAGGCAATCAGTTCGATATTATCCCTCTGCCTCCCCGTCTCATCTGCCATGGCAGATGCCACTTCCGGATCAAATTTCTCCACTTCCTCAAAAGAATACATGTTCTTCCTCCTTCAATCTAAATTCTAATAACCGTTAGTATTTTCCTTTCGCAGTACTGGCGGCATCATGAAGCGTTCTCGTCAATGGCCTTTCCAATATCGCTCCTCATATACTTATTGTCAAAAGATACCCATTCCGTAGCCTCATAAGCATTCTTTCTGGCTTCCTGCAGATCCTTTCCCTTGGCTGTGATTCCCAGCACTCTGCCGCCATTGGTGACGATGCCTTCTTCAGTACATTTCGTGCCGGCATGGAACACGTAATAACCTTCCTTATCCTGGAAGTTCTTCAGGCCGGAAATCTTCTTCCCCTTCTCGTATTTTTCCGGATATCCGTCAGAAGCCAATACCACGCACACCGCCGCATTATCCTCGAACTGCAGGTCCACCTGATCCAGCTTGCCGTCAATGCACGCCTCCACCACATCAATAATATCGTTCTTCATCCTGGGCAGTACCACCTGGGCTTCCGGGTCGCCGAACCTGGCATTGTATTCAAGCACTTTCGGCCCGTCTTCCGTAAGCATCAATCCCACGAAGAGGATTCCCACGAAATCCCTGCCCTCCGCCTTCATAGCATCCATGGTGGGCTGGTAAATCTGCTCCTCGCAGATTTTCTGAATTTCTTCCGTGTAGAAGGGACTGGGAGAAAAGGTTCCCATGCCCCCAGTATTCAATCCCTGATCCCCATCTTTCGCCCTCTTGTGATCCTGGGCACTGGTCATGGGCTTGATATGGGTGCCATCGCAGTAGCACAGCACGGAAACCTCCCGTCCGGTCATGAAGTCTTCTATGACTACGGTATCTCCGGCACTGCCAAACTGCTTGTCTAACATCAGGGTACCGATGCCCTTTTCCGCCTCCCGCTGGGTATTGCAGATCAGCACGCCCTTTCCCAAGGCAAGGCCGTCTGCCTTTAGCACGATGGGATAAGAGGCATTCTCCAGATAAATCAGCGCCTCCTCCGGAGAGTGGAAGGTCTCGTAATGGCAGGTAGGGATGCCGTATTTCTTCATCAAATCCTTAGAAAAGCTCTTAGAGCCCTCGATGATGGCGGCATTCTTCCTAGGACCGAACACCCGCAATCCCCGGGCCTCGAACACATCCACCAAGCCCCCCACCAGCGGGTCATCCATGCCGATAATGGTCAGGTCAATCCCCTTCTCCTGGGCAAAATCTGCCAGTTTGTCAAACTCCATGGCTGAGATATCCACGCACTCTGCATATTGGCTAATGCCGCCATTTCCTGGAGCACAGTATATTTTATCCACCCTCTTGCTCTGGGCAACGCTCCATGCAATGGCATGCTCTCTGCCGCCACTTCCTACGATTAACACTTTCATAGATAGAAAACTCCTCTCTTGGGAACCATGAAAAATAACAGACATCACTCGTCGAAATGGCAAGGCAGCCCGTTATCCACAGCAGTTCCGTACTTAATTAATATGGGCAATCCCATCTGTCACTTCCACCCGCCCCTGTCCAATCAGGTCAATGGCCCGGGGAAGCAGAATCCACTCTGCCTGTTCCATCACCCGTTTCTGCAAGGTTTCCGGGGTATCCCCCTCCTCCACCGCCACGGCCTTCTGTAAAATAATCGGGCCATGGTCAGCCTTTTCATCCACAAAATGTATGGTGGCGCCAGTCACCTTATTTCCCATGGCCAGCACGCTCTCATGTACTTTCAGCCCATAATATCCCTGGCCGCAGTGGGCGGGAATCAGGGAGGGATGCACATTGATAATCTGATTGGAATATTGCCGTACCAGATTCTCTGGAATGATTACCAAATATCCCGCAAAAACCACCAAATCAATCTGATATTCCTGAAAGACATCGATCATAGCCTGCCCAAAAGCCTCCCTATCTGGAAAATCTTTCGGGGAAATGCACTGGGACGGAATTCCCGCCTTCTCTGCCCGAATCAGGGCGTAAGCGTTCGGCTTGTTGCTCACTACTAGGGAAATATGGGTATCCCGAATCTTCCCATCTGCCACCCCATCGATAATTGCCTGTAAATTCGTGCCTCCTCCGGAGACACAGATTGCTATGTTCTGCATATGCCACCTCGCCTTTCCTGGCATGCTATTTTATACGGCACTGCCACAAATCTTTCAGCGGTACCGCGATAAATGAAAATCACTTGTTGCATGCTCGGCCTTGCTATCATAATAAATCCACGCCCTTTTCCCCGGCGATAATCTCTCCCACTACAAAGCCTTTCTGGCCGGACTGATTCACCAAGTCCACCGTTCGGTCCGCATCAGCGGCATCCACTGCTAACATCATTCCCACGCCCATATTATAAGTATTGTACATCATTTCCCTGGCGATATCCCCATCTCTGGCAAGCATCTCGAATATGGGAGGCACGTCATAGCTTCCCATCCGAATCTGCGCGCGCACGCCCTCATGGAGCATCCTTGGTACGTTCTCGTAAAAGCCGCCCCCGGTAATATGGCTGCATCCCTTAATGGTCACGCCGCCTTCCCTGACGGCCTGCAGTGCCCTCACGTAGATGATCGTTGGAGCCAAAAGCGTTTCTCCTAACGTTTTCCCTCCCAGAGATTCATAGGTTCTGGACAGGGATTCCCGCTTCATCTCAAATACCTTGCGCACCAGAGAGAACCCATTGCTATGCACCCCGGAGGAAGCAATCCCTACCAAAACATCTCCCGGGGCAATGGACTTTCCAGTAATCATATTCTTCCTGTCAACCGCGCCCACGGCAAATCCCGCCAGGTCATATTCATCCACTGGATAGAACCCGGGCATTTCCGCCGTCTCGCCGCCAATCAGCGCCGCGCCAGACTGCCGGCACCCCTCAGCCACGCCGCTAACGATGGAGGCAATCTTTTCCGGCTCATTCTTCCCGCATGCAATATAATCTAAGAAGAACAAAGGCTCTCCACCGGCACAGGCGATGTCGTTTACGCACATTGCCACGCAGTCAATGCCCACCGTGTCATGCCTGTCCATCTCAAAGGCCAGCTTCAGCTTCGTCCCCACGCCGTCAGTGCCTGACACCAAGGTGGGCTCCTCCATCTCCTTCAATGCATTTATGGAAAATGCACCGGAAAATCCACCGATATCTGTCAGCACTTCCCGCCGCATGGTGCTGGCAATATGCTCCTTCATCAGTTCCACGGCCTGATAGCCCGCCTCGATATCCACGCCTGCTTTCTTGTAATCCATCACTGCCTCCAATCTGTCATCGCCTTTCGGCGCATATGACAAGTCGTTTCCTGTCATTCCTCATTTAATACTAAACATACATTTTTTATTTTAACACAATCCATTTACTTTGTCATGCAAATTCTGCCAATATTTAATTTGCTATTGCTATTCATCCCGATTCCTCCCGGTAAGCATCAATCCCCATCCAAGACCCATCGGTGGTCAGTGTGACCGCCCCCTTTTCTGCCGTAGAGAAGATCTGGCTCCCCACCGCCTCCAGCCGCTCCAAGAGTTCCCGGTGGGGATGGCCATAGCGGTTATCCTCCCCGCAGGATATCACGGCCGCACTGGGACGGATTCTGCCCAAGTACGCTTCCGAAGAAGAATTTTTTGATCCGTGGTGGGCCACTTTTAGCACGTCGTAGTGGCACAGTGCATCCATCACCGCCTCCTCGCCGTTTTTCTCTAAATCTCCCGTAAGCAGCAGAGAGCGCACCCCATACCGCACCTCCAGCGTGGTGGAGTAGGCGTTGGCCGACTCCGCTTCAAATCCCCTCTCCGGGTGCAGACAGGTTATCTGGAGTTTTCCCATAGAAAGCCCCTCCCCTCGGTGCAGCTTCCGGCAGGGAACCCCCGCCTCAGCCGCCAGCTGCTCCATCTTCCTGTAGCCATTTCCCACGGCGGCATCAGACGGCTCAGGCAATAGAAGGCAGCCGATGGATATCCCTTCCGCCCGCCCGGACTCCAGCAATTCCATCTGCCCGGAAACGTGATCCTCATCCTCATGGCTCATAATCATATAATCTACATGGGAGATGCCGTAATATTTCAAGAAGGGAAGAATGCGGTATTTTCCTACTTGGGAGACGCTGGTACTCCCCCCGTCCACCAGAACGGTTTTCCCCAGTTCCGAGCGAAGGACGATGCCATCTCCCTGCCCCACATCCAGGAAAGTGCAGGAGAGTCCCTGCACCTTATCCGGGGAACACAGAAAGACCGTAGCGACTGCCACGGCGCATAGCATGACGCCCCGACCAAGGCTGGCAGTGTGATCTCGCTGGCGCATAATCCTTAAAAGAAAAAGGCACAGAACAAACAGCACCCCGCAGTAGATTGCAATACATTCCTTTCCCGGACGACCGATAATCTGTACGGGATGGGGCAATTTCTGAAATGTCAGGCAAACCTGCTCATAAAAGCCCAAAATTCCCCGCACGATCCACAAGATTCCCTCTCCTGCCGGAAGAAAGACCGCTCCCAGCACGCCCCCAGCCATGCCCGCCACCACAAGCAAGGATGCCAGGGGGAGGACGAGGAGATTCAGAAGGATGCCATAGGTAGGAAATTCATAGAAAAAATAACACATTGCCGGAAGAGTGGCCATCCAGATTGCCAGACTGCCCAGAAGGGAGGAGGCAAGATTCTCTCTTGCCCGCCACATCAGGGGAAGAATCCTTCCCAGCGGGCTGTTTGCAACGGCTTCCCGCTCCTTTCGCTGTCTGGCCCGCTGCCTTGCCCGCTGTTCCTTCAAAGTGCCCCGAAAAAATATCTCCAAGGCGGGCAGCACCAGATATACCCCCATCATAGCACTGTAGGATAAGAGAAAACTGCTAGAAAAGATGGCATAGGGAATCTGCAGCCAGATGACAAGGGCGCTAAATCCCATGGCAGTCCAGGCATCGTAGCTCCTTCCCCACTCCCTGGCCAGAAGGGCCAAGATCATCATAATTACCGCTCGGCTAGTAGAAATGCCAAATCCGGTCATTTTGCCATAAGCCAGGAGAAAGCATACCGTCAGCACGAAGGGCATCCTTTTCAGATAAGAGAAGATGCGCCCTCCCCCTCTCCCAGTCCGGGCTAACCCATCTCCCCCCAGGCGTTCCGCAATAGCGGCAAAGGCAGTTCCATCAAAAAGCCATCGAAGCCCCCGGTAAAACGCCATGCACAGGATGGAGATATGTAGTCCGCTGATAGCCAGCAGATGACCAATCCCCCCTGTCTGATACAGCTGGCGCACATCCATATCCAGCGTGGACTTATCCCCCAGCAGCATAGCGGTAATCACGCCAGCCTCCTTCTCCGGCAGGCTTTCCTCATACACCTCCTTCAGCCTATCTTTCGCCCCATACAGCACGGAAAGAAGAACATTCTTCCTGTCATCTGCCACATAGCAGGCATCCCCAAGAACCTTATAATAAATATTCTTTTCTTTATAGTAGGATTTCTCATCAAATTGCCCCGGATTGGTTGGCGAAGTGAATGTTTGAATATTGCCGGAAATCTGAAGAAGATTGCCCGGCTGATAAGAGCCATTCCCTACCTTTTCCTTGGTTAGAATGGCGAGAAAGTTAGAAAAATAAAAGATTTCTTTTGTGTTAGAAAAGGTGACTGACACTTTTTTCAGATAGAAAAAACTGGATTTCGGTTTCTGATCAATATGGTCTAGGGTTCCCCGGACTTCTGCCCGGTCTTTGTTTCGAAGAACCCGATCCATAGAATAATATTTCTGATCCATCTCATCTCCGGCGGCAAACCTGGCCGCCAGAAAGAGTGCGAATAATATGCCCGCCACCCATAGCATTGGGCGTTTCATATCCCTCTCCTTTCTATTATGATTACTCCTGCACGATATCCAAATTAACCTCAAAGGGCTCCCCAAAGCCCACATAATCATTGTAGAGCATGACCTGCTCCCCTTCGATGCTAAATTGCACCTTATTGATATTGGGCAGTTCCGTCAAGGTATTCACCACGGAATAAATTGCCACGTTATCCGAGATGTCAGGCCGCTTATCCATGAAATCATCCGAGAGATCCAGATAGCACGTATTTTCCTTTACGGAAATCTTATTGATTTTCGTCCCTTCTGGAATAGTTTTTTGCAATTCCGTGTCGGAAATCTTCTTGATGGATGCAGGACCGTCGATTAACTGCTCCACCGCCAGCTGCTCCAGGGGAATCGTAGCGTCATAGGTGGTCTCTACAGGCACTTTCTTTAACTTCGTGCCACTCTTATTAGAAAAATATACCATCAGGGTAGTGGTCTGGGTATATGCCTCCTCCCCCGTATTGTCAATAAAGGAATCGGAAGTCATGAACCCCACGGAATTCATATTGGAATCCGTCAGGGGCTGCCCCGCCACATAAAATTCCACCGTCTCCACGGCAGGAATCTGGCACAGGGTCTTTACGATGGCCGCCCGGCGCAATATCTCAGAAATCCCAGTGTAATTACCGTAGCTGGCAGTCCAGTAAAGACATAGATTCCCCTCGCTGTTCATGGTATACTCGTCCAATTTCACATTTTCAGGAATAGCCTTTTTCAGAGAAATATTTTCCGGCTCCCGGTCCATTTGTTTCAAAAATTCCCGAATCAGCTGGTCCGTGTCCTCGCTTTTTGGAACATACTCCTCCCCCTCCACCTTAGTTTCATTGGTATCCGTGCAATAGATGTAATATCCTTGATAGTCCCTTTTTCCTCTTCCGCAGGCGGCAAGGGAAAAAATCAGCAGGGAAAAAAGCAGAAGACGGCATAGATTCTTAAATACGTTCCCATGCATTCGTTCATCGGTCATAGCGCTCCCTCCTTGGCCGCCACATAAATCAGCGGAATCCTCACTGTAAAGGTAGTTCCTTCCTTCTCCTTGCTATACAGCTTAATGGAACCTCTGTGGAGAAGGATGGCGCTCCTGGTCAGGGCAAGACCCAGTCCCGTTCCTCCCGTATCCCTAGACCTGGCTTTGTCCACCCGATAGAATCGGTCAAATATCCTGTCCTGCACATCCTCTGGGATGCCCACGCCAGAATCCTGAATCTTCACATAGAAAAACTTGTGGTCCGCATTCAGCGTTACCCGAACCCAGCCGTTGTCATAATTGTATTTGATGGCATTCTCAATCAGATTGTTCAGCGCGATAGATATCTTTACCTCGTCAATATCCGCCACCACGGGCCGGAAAGTCTCCAGCGTAAGCTCCACATTCCTCTTTTCCGCAATGGGGCGCAGCCGTTTCAGAAGCTGCTCCAAGAGATCGTTAACGCTTACGTTAGTCACCGTCATATCAGCAGTGTCCTTATTCAGCTTCACCATGGAAAGCAGATCGTTGATAATCTGAGTCATCCTCTCAATCTCCTGGGTAATGTCTACCAGAAATTCCCTGTATAACTCCTCTGGCATGCCCTGCTGGGATAGCAGGGAATCTGACAGCACCTTCATGGAGGCGAGGGGCGTCTTCAGCTCGTGGGACACATTGGATACGAAATCTCTCCGCGCCACGTCCTGTTCATGGATATATCCCGTCATCTGATTAAAGGAATCCGAAATCTTCACCAATTCCGAATAAGTGTGCAATTCCATGGAGACATCCAACTGCCCCATGGTTACCTGGTCAATGGATTCCGTTACTTTCTGCAGGGGATTGGATACCAGGGCAGAATAGAAGGCAGAAACCAGCAGGATGCAGACCGCCATGGCAAGCATCATGAGTACCGCCCGATAGTTGATCGTTTCCTCAAGCAAATGCAAATTCTTGGTGGAAAAGGAAATCAAGATCACTCCTGAAACCTTTTCCGACTGGGATGCCACGATGGGCACCGTAAGCTGGATATAATCCCCAATTTCATTCGTATAAGCGGCGTCTGGCGTAACGAAGGAGCGGACGACCTCGGTGGAAATCACCGTCTTTCCCTCCTCCAGATCATAGGTATCTTTGATGATTTTTAAGTTCTGGTCCACAATGATGACCCGGCCCTGATAGACATTCGCCACTTCCTCCGCCTCTTTCTCCACATCAGAAGAAGGTTTTCCGGATAAATAGCCGGAGGTTAGAATCAAATTAGATATCACATTGCCATAGGATTTGACTTCATCCGTTTTCTGGGAGAGTATCTGCCCATTGTAAGATTTGATCACGATTCTGGAAAACAGCAAGACGGGCACCAGGCCCACCAAAAACATCACTGCAAAAATCTGAATCCGAAGACTTCGCAGCTGATTCCAAATTTGTACCCACTTCTCTTTCAAAACAGACCTCCGCCCCGTTCCTCTGCCTTGTTGCTAATTGCCGGCTTCAGCGGGACAGCCCGCTGCATCTCAAGTATCCCTATAGCGGCTATTGGCAGAAATAATAGCCCACGCCCCATTTGGTATGAATATATTTGGGGTCGCTGGGGGCCGTCTCGATCTTTTCTCTCAAGCGCCTGATATGTACATCCACCGTCCGCACGTCGCCTGGATAATCATATCCCCACACTGTATTAAGAAGTTCCTCCCTGCCATAAACCTTGTTGGAGTGAGTCATCAGCAATTCCAGCAAATCAAACTCCTTTGCCGTCAGGTTGATTTCTTTATTGTGTATATAGCAGCGGCGGCTCTCCAGGTCAATGCGCAATTCCTCATATGTACATTCCTTTGCATCGTCTCCCTGGGAACCATGATTCCCCGTCCTTCTCATAATTGCCTTGATTCTAGCCTTAACTTCCAGAATATTAAAAGGTTTCGTAATATAGTCGTCAGCACCGTATTCCAGCCCCAGAATCTTGTCCATGTCATCTCCCTTGGCTGTCAGCATGATTATTGGCACATCCGAATATTCCCTAATCTGCTGGCATACTTCGAATCCACTGTACTCTGGAAGCATCACATCCAGCAAAATCACGTCATACTGGTTTTTTGATGCGAAATCCAAGGCCTCCTGCCCGTCATAAGCGCAATCCACATCCATGCCGTCCTGTTCTAAGCTAAAACGAATCCCCTTCACAATGAGCTTTTCATCGTCCACCACCAACACTTTCCTTGCCATTCTCTTTTCCCCCTAATTTATGATGTGGTAATATTATTTTTAATTTTCTGAAATATGCCCTCTTTGATTCCGGATATCTGCATCAAATCTTCTATTTTGGAAAATTTCCCATGTTCTTCCCGATAGCCCACGATCAGGGCAGCCTTCGCCTCCCCGATGCCGGGCAGAGTCATCAGTTCTGCCTCCGTGGCAGTATTGATATTTACCTTGCCGCCGGAATCGCTTCCTCGGGAATCCTGACCGCCCTTTTCGCCGGAAGACTCCTGTTCCCGCCGGGCCTTCTTCTCTGCCCGGGCGGCCTCTCTTTCCGTCAGGACGCAAATCTGCTCCCCATCCTCTAATTTCCTCGCCAGATTCAGGGAACCGGATGCCGCATTCTCCTTCAAGCCTCCCACCGCCTCTATGGCATCGCAAACCCTGGCAGTGCCTTGATAGCGATATACGCCCGGTTTTCTAACCGCTCCGGATACATACACCGCGCATTCTCCTGAGGCATTATCCTCTGCGCCGTCATTATTTATTTTTTCAGGCTGCCTAGCCTGTCCCACGGGATTGGCAGTAATCAGCGCATCCGCTGTGTAGGCAGACTGGTTCTGCCCCCGCCAGAATAGAAAACCGGAAATCACTAAAAGAACCATGCAAATTCCGATTATAACTGGTAACTCTTTTTTCATAATCATCCTTTCTGCGCCGCTTTAATGCCTCGGCACGGCCGAGGCATTGGGCATGATCTGATAGACTTTGCATCAAGCAACGCGCGGACGCAAAGCATTATCCTCCCTGTGCCATATAAGAATCATTATGAAAATGTATACGTTTCCGAATAATAAACATACTCCACTTTTATTTTAACGGATTTTAATCGGGATTACAATACATAGATTGCACAATTTTTAAGAAAACAGTTCCTTCCACTTAAAGAGGATGACGCCTCCGATAAATACTGCCACGCCAATCAGCTTCATCCAGTCGAATCCCACCTTCTGCGCGCCAAACCAGCCGAATAGCTCCACCAGATAGGCGGCAATCAGCTGGGCGGCAATGATGAACAGCACCGCCTTGGCAGGTCCCAGCTGGGCCATTCCCTCGATGACGGTGTAAGTGATAAAGGCACCCATGACGCCCCCCAGAAGCATATACCAGGGCTTTACGTGAAACAGACCGGAAAAACTCCCCTGCCGCCCGGTGCAGAACCAGGCCAGCAGACAGATAATCAGCGCAGTGGCCTGGACGAAAGAGGCCGACACCCACACGCTGGTCTGCTTCGTCACCTGCGTATTAAAAACTCCCTGCAAGGCCATCAGAACCCCGGAGATAATAGAAATCATCCAACCAATCATAAGAATACCCATGCCTTTCCATTTCCTGCATCAAAAAGTTGCACAAAGGGCATCTTTTATCATTGCAGGCAAATATTTGCAATGCGAACATCCTTCGCTTGAAACACACTCTCTTTGATAGAAAGTATTTCCCAAGGCAGGAAAAAATATGCTCTTGCAATTTCTCACATTTTATCTGCAATTCAAATGGGCATCTTCCACGGAAAAAATCAATCATATAGCGACTGCTTCCATTTATGGCTGCTGTGCTAGGATTTCCTCCAGGATGGATACAGCCTGGTCCACATGTTCCGGCTGAATCACCAGGGGAGGTGCCATCCGCACCACGTTACCCCCTGCCGTCAGGAGTACCAGCCCCCGTTCCATTGCCTTGGACGCAATGTCTGCGTTAGGGCAAGCCATCTCCATCCCCAGAAGCAATCCCTTGCCCCGTACCTCTGTGATGATTTCTGGAAATCTCCTCTGCAAGCCAGAAAGTTTCTCTCTCAGATAATTTCCCATCTCTTTGACATGGGACAAAATATCTTCCTCCTCAAATGCTTCAAAGACTTGGCATACCGCCTGACAGGCAAGGGGATTGCCTCCGTAAGTGGTGCCGTGGTCCCCGGGAACCATAGCCTTGGCAAACTTTTCCACCGCCGCAAAGGCCCCCACGGGAACCCCGCATCCCAAGGCTTTTGCAGAGGTGATGATATCCGGCAAAATCCCGTAGTGCTGGTATGCGAAATAGGTGCCGGTGCGCCCCATGCCGCACTGGATTTCATCTAGAATCATGGCTATGTGGTGGCTGTCGCACAGCGACCGCACTCCTTTGATAAATTCCTCCGAAGCGGGGTATATCCCCCCCTCCCCCTGCACGGTTTCCAGAATGATGCCGCAGGTGTCTGGGGTGATCAGCCTCTCCACGCTCTCCAAATCATTGTACTCGGCGAAGGAAACCCCGCCAATCAATGGCTCGAAGGGCGTGCGGTAATGCTCTGTCCCCGTCACTGACAGCGCGCCCATGGAACGTCCGTGGAAGGAATGGTTCATGGCAATGATTTCCCCGCCACTGTTAGGATTCTTTAGATAAGCATATTTCCGGGCCAGCTTCAATGCCCCCTCAATGGCCTCCGTCCCGCTGTTGGTAAAGAAAACCCGGTCCATGCCGGAAGCCTCCGACAAATATTTGGACGCCTTGATGGCAGGCTGGTTGAAATAGAGATTCGACACATGAATCAAGTCGTCCACCTGCCGCTTCAGCCCATCCTTGAAACGCTTGTTGCTGTATCCCAGGGCAGACACTGCAATCCCCGCCCCCATGTCCAGATAACGCTTCCCCTGGTCATCAATCAGGTACACATCCTCCCCCCTCACAAAAGTGACAGAGCGATTATACGTATGTATGAAATGCAAATCCAAATTCTCCATATTGCGCCTACCTTTCTTCTTATCTTCCATCCGCATCAGCATCCTCTTCTCTTTCCTTCGCATCAGCAATGAAGAACGCCGTCCTTGCATTCTTCCCGCATCCGCATCCTCTTCTCTTTCCTTCGTATCTGCAATGAAGAACGCCAGTCTTGCGTTCTTCTCACATGTAACTTAGTAATTCTTATCCTGCGTTTTATGCAGGATTAGAATTACTTTACATGTTGTTCATGGGCATACAGTTCCGTGTCATCCCCGATAATGGCAGTGCCGATTCCCTTTCTGGTAAAGAACTCCAAAAGCAGGCAATGCTCCCTTCTGCCATCCAAGATATGCACCCGATTCACTCCGCTATTCACGGCGTTAATGCAATTATTCACCTTGGGAAGCATGCCGCCTTTAATCACGCCGCTGTCAATCAATTCGTTTGCCTCAATCAAGTTCAGCACCGGCACCAGGGAATTGGGATCTCCCGGATTCATGCACACGCCCTCCACATCTGTCAGGAAGGCAAGCTTTTCCGCCTGCACCGCTCCCGCGATGGCGCAGGCCGCATCATCCGCATTGATGTTGTAAGTATCGCCCTTTTCGTCCATGCCCACCGGAGCGATAATGGGAATGAAATCATTGAGCAGAAGCGTCTCCAAAATCTCTGTATTTACGTGGGTTATATCCCCCACATAGCCGATATCCTTTCCCTTTGGCATCTTCTTCTCCACCCGGAGCATGCCGCCATCCTTGCCGCAAATGCCAATGGCCTTCACCCCCAGGTGCTCCACCCGCTGTACCAGGTATTTGTTCACCCGGTTCAGAACCATCTCCGCCACTTCCATGGTATCCCTGTCCGTGACCCGGAAGCCCTCCTCAAATCTGGTCTCGCCACCCACCTTGTCAATCCACCTGCTAATCTCCTTTCCGCCGCCATGGACGATGATAGGCTGCATTCCCACCAGTTTCAGCAGCGCCACATCCTTGATCACGCTCTCCTCCAGCTGCTTGTCCACCATAGCGCTGCCGCCATATTTTACCACCACGATTTTATTATTAAAGTCCCGGATATAGGGAAGGGCCTCAATAAGCGTCTCCGCCTTCACCGTGATTTGATCCATATATTTTTCCTTATCTTCCCTGCTCATAAGATGCTTCCTCCTGTTTTAATCCATCCTGGCTCAATGCGGTACTGCCCTGCAATGAGTTACGATTTTTAATCTGCCACAAATGTATTGATAATAAGAATGCAACTATGTTGACACCTTAAACAATCATTATACTAAAAATTTATAAATATGCAATAGTTATTTATAAATATAAATCAATTTCCCCATCCTTGATTGCAAAAAAATACGAGCAGGCACACAACGCCTGCCCCATTTAGCCCACATCCAGCCTCCTGCCTCTTTCTTTTTTTATCCTACCCATCATATAACAATCCGTAGAATATTGCAAGAAGCCTCTAGCCGTAGGCGGCTATCAAGCCTTTCCGCCTGTTGCTATTCATAGTATATTCACAGTAAATTCTATACTGATATCATAGACCGCGAGCCTCTCTTCCATGTCAATTTCACAGAATTTTCCTGCACATATGGAAAAATGAAGTTCTTTTATAAATTTTTGTTGAAGGCTTTCTGAAAATACGATATACTATACTTAATTGAATTTGCAGAAGAAATATATTGCAAGTCAAATATAAATTTCTATCTTGGAAGAATGGAGGATGACATGGGCGAACCATTTGTGACGAACGTATTATCTAATAAATACGATACCGCTTTGGACTTTCATGTGACAATGTACGACAAACTCCCATATGAGAGGGATTCGGATTACTGCAATATTGAAAAAGTTGCAATTAGCAGTGGAAAAGTAATCAAGTATTTCTTATATATGAACCAGCCCGAAGTGGTAATCATTGACAACAAGGATGAAGAGTTTGAACAGTACCTTCTGGAACTGAAACTAAAATATCAGAAGCAGAAGGCATTGAGCGATTCCCCTTCCTCGGAATCAGAATTCCCCTCCGGCGAAGTGACGGATGAGCAAATTCAGACGCTGCTGGATGATCAGGACGGGCATGATCCCGCATCCTTTGGCGAGGAAAATTCGGAGGAGGATGCCTCATTGGAGAATACTACCAATCCCTTTGCAGATGTGGAGGATTGGTGAGCAAAAAAAGGGAACGCAAATGCGTTCTCTTTTTTTGCTATATTTAGGAAACTCCTCGCTTTTTCGATGCGAAGAACGCTGATTTTTCTACGCTCCGCTTCGGTCCGTGCTTAACAGACATCCACTGGATGTCTAGCACCGTTCTTCATAGGTGCTAGAATAGCACCTTTGCGACATTAGCTTTGCCTGGCGAGGTGTTTTCGAGCCTGGCAAAACTTCGCACCTTTTCTATTTCTTTTTCTTTCTCTTAAATCCCTTGGATTTGGAAGAGCCACCTTCTTTTTCTCTCTCCTCTTCCTGCTCCTGAGCCTTCTCTTCCTCCCCGTACATTGCCTTGTCAAAGGCAAGCAGGGCTTCTTTCTGCTCATGGGAAAGCTTTGTGGGCACCTGCACCACCAGCGTGACATAATGGTCGCCGCGCACCTGCTTGTTCCGCAGGGAAGGAACGCCCTTGCCCCGGAGACGCACCCTGGTATCCGTCTGGGTTCCGGGCTTCACCGTATAAATCACTTCGCCGTCGATGGTCTTTACATGAATTTCCCCGCCCAGCGCCGCCTTGGTGTAGGTAATTGGCACGGTAGAGTAGATATCCCTGTCCTGGCGCATGAAAAGGGGATCCTTTCCCACGACCACTTCCACCAGAAGGTCTCCCCTTCCACCGCCATTCACGCCCGGCTCTCCCTTATCCCGAATGCGGACGCACTGGCCATTGTCAATGCCCGCCGGAATAGACACGGCGATATTCTTTTTCTTGCTGATGTAGCCGGAGCCGCTGCAATCCGGGCAGCGTTCCTTGATAATCTTGCCGGTTCCGTGGCAGTCCGGGCAGGATTGCACATTGCGCACCACGCCGAACAGAGACTGCTGGGTAAATACCACTTGCCCCTTTCCGCCGCATTTCGGACATGTCTGGGGAGAAGTGCCCGCCTTGGCACCCGTTCCATGGCAGGAGCCGCATTCATCCTTCAGCACGATATCAATTTCCTTGTCCACGCCGAAGCAGGCTTCCTGGAAGCTGATCCGCACGGATGTGCGGATATTCTGCCCCTTCATGGGACCGTTGCTCCTGCTGCGGGAACGTCCGCCGCCAAAGAAATCACCGAAAATATCGCCAAAAATATCCCCCATGTCCATGCCGCTGAAATCAAAGCCGCCGACACCTCCGGCACCGCCGTCAAAGGCGGCGTGGCCAAACTGGTCATATTGGCGTCTCTTCTCCGGGTCGCTCAATACCGCATAGGCCTCGGAGGCTTCCTTAAACTTCACCTCCGCCTCCTTGTCGCCCGGATTGGTATCTGGATGATATTTCTTCGCCAGCTTTCGATAGGCTGATTTTAGTTCCGAGTCAGAAGCACCTTTGCCCACGCCCAGAACCTCATAGTAATCTCTCTTATCTGCCATTTCATCTCTCCATTCAAAGTCATACGTCATCAAATACCGCAATTCACGGCAACATGAAAATCACCGTGAATCGCAGCCAACAAATCATATATGATGTCAGAGCCATCATACTTTAATTTTCATGAAATACATCGCTAACCAATCGGCTCTCGATAGGAAGAATGCTGCTTTTGCATTCTTCCAGTGTGAGACATAGATGTTCTTCGGCAAAGCACCCTCAGTGCTTTGCTGATTTTAGAACATCTTCTCACACTTTATACCTCTCTATAATCCCCATCTACCACGTCATCTGCTCCATCCTGGGCTCCTGCCCCCATATCCGGACCAGCGCCGGCACCCATGTCAGGACCGGCACCGCCAGCCGCCTGAGCGCTCTCGTACATCTTCTGGAATACATTCTGGGCACTCTGCATCAGCTGTTCCTTCGCCGCATTCAGCTCTGCCACCTCAGACTCGGAGATGGATTCCGGATTGGTCTTCTCCACCAGTTCCTTCAACTTGTCAATGTCTGCCTGGACGGTTGCTTTCTCAGATTCGTCAATCTTATCTCCCACTTCGTCCAGAGCCTTCTGGGTCTGGAATACCAGGCTGTCTGCGTCATTCCTGGCATCAATTCCCTCTTTTCTAGCCTTATCCTCCGCCTCGAACTGGGCAGCCTCCTGAACTGCCTTCTCGATCTCGTCGTCAGACATATTGGAGCCTGCGGTGATGGTAATATGCTGCTCCTTCCCGGTGCCCAGATCCTTGGCGGACACATTCACAATGCCGTTGGCATCGATATCGAAAGTCACCTCGATCTGAGGCACGCCCCGCCTTGCCGGAGGAATGCCATCCAGACGGAACTGTCCCAGGGACTTGTTATCCTTGGCAAACTGACGCTCGCCCTGGAGCACGTTGATATCCACCGCGCTCTGATTGTCTGCCGCCGTGGAGAACACCTGGCTCTTCTTGGTGGGAATGGTGGTATTTCTCTCGATCAGCCTGGTAGCTACGCCGCCCATGGTCTCGATGGACAGGGAGAGTGGCGTGACATCCAGAAGAAGGATGTCGCCGGCACCTGCATCGCCAGCCAGCTTGCCGCCCTGCACGGAAGCGCCTAATGCCACGCACTCATCCGGGTTTAGGGATTTGTTCGGCTCATGGCCGGTCAGCTGCTTTACCTTATCCTGCACGGCAGGGATACGGGTAGAGCCACCCACCAAAAGCACCTTGCCCAGCTCTGACGCAGTGATTCCCGCATCCTTCAGCGCATTGGATACCGGCGTAGCCGTCCTCTCCACCAAATCGCTGGTCAATTCGTCAAATTTTGCCCGGGTCAGGTTCATGTCAAAATGCTTCGGACCCTCTGCGGTAGCCGTGATAAAGGGCAGGTTGATATTTGTGGTAGTTGCGGAGGAAAGTTCCTTCTTCGCCTTCTCAGCCGCCTCTTTCAGTCTCTGGAGAGCCATCTTGTCAGTGGAGAGATCGACTCCCTCAGCCTTCTTAAATTCCGCAATCATATAATCGGTAATCTTCTGGTCGAAGTCATCGCCGCCCAGCCTGTTATCGCCGGAAGTAGCCAGCACCTCGATGACGCCGTCGCCGATTTCAATAATGGACACGTCAAAAGTACCGCCGCCCAAATCGTATACCATGATCTTCTGCTCATTTTCATTGTCCAAGCCATATGCCAGCGCAGCGGCAGTGGGCTCGTTAATAATGCGCTTCACATCCAGCCCCGCAATCTTTCCCGCATCCTTGGTAGCCTGGCGCTGGGCATCGTTAAAGTAAGCGGGTACCGTGATAACGGCTTCCGCAACCTTCTCTCCCAGATAACTCTCCGCATCGGATTTCAGTTTCTGCAAAATCATGGCAGAAATCTCCTGGGGAGAATATTTTTTCTCATCAATGGCCACCCGGTAGTCTGTTCCCATATGTCTCTTAATAGAAGAAATCGTCTTATCCGCATTGGTAACGGCCTGGCGCTTTGCCGGCTCTCCCACCAGCCGCTCTCCCGTCTTGGAAAATGCCACGATAGACGGCGTAGTCCGGGCACCTTCTGTATTGGCAACAACCACGGGCTTTCCACCTTCCATGACTGCCACGCATGAATTTGTCGTACCTAAATCAATACCAATAATCTTACTCATAATCCTTTACCTCCTAAGATATCAAATACTTAACCAAATCTATCAATAACTGGAATCCAGTTACTTTCTAAAATTAATTGACCACCTTCACCATGCTGTGGCGCACCACGGTCTCCTTATAGAGATAGCCCTTCTGCATCTCCTCGGCAACGGTGCCGCTCTCCAGGCTGTCATCGTCCACCATCATTACCGCATTGTGAAGGTTGGGGTCAAATTCCTGACCCACTGCCTCGATGGGCTTTACCCCCAGTTCCTCGAAAACGGTGAGCAGCTGCTTATACACCAGTTCCACGCCCTGCACGAAGGAAGTATCCTTTTCCTCCCCCGGCACTGCGGCAAGCCCTCTCTCGAAATTGTCAATGACGGGGAGCATTTTCTCCACCACCGTCTTGGCTCCCACCTCGAACATCTGGGACTTCTCCTTCTCGGAGCGTTTTCTAAAATTCTCAAACTCCGCCAGCTGGCGCATGCGCTGGTCCTCCAGCTCTGCCAGTTTTTCTTCCATCTTTCCTAACTTCTTATCCTTCTTCTTGCCGAAGCGTTTTTTATCCTCTGACTTCTCCTCCTGGATTCCGGCATCGGAGGCCTCCTCCGGGGCTTCCTCGCCAGTCCCTGCCCGGGCCTCTCTCCCGGCTTCCTCTCCGGCCTCTGACTCTTCTGATGCCGTTGCCTCAGAAGCCTTTTCTGCCTCTTCTCCAGTCTCCGGCTCCAGATTCTCCTGCTCTAACTCTTTTTCCTCTGCCACTTTCTATCTCCTCTCTACTTTTTTTCTTTAAAAATATCATCCAACTGTCCCATCAAGGAGTTCAGCGTGCCCACTACCTTGTCATAATCCATTCTCTTGGGCCCTACGATGCCGATTTTCCCATAAACGCCCTCCTGTATCTGATAGGTGGCTGTCACCATGGAGCAATCCTTCATGGACTCCACCTGGGTCTCATCTCCAATGTATACCTGGATATCATGGGTATCATTGTCCTTTCCCTTCTCCGGAAGCCCCAGCCACTGGTGCATCACCTTCTTTTCCTCAAAGGCATTCAGAAGGTCCGCCGCCTTGCTCTGGTCGGATAGTTCCGGATACCGCAGGATATTGGTGGCCCCGCTGGTGTATACCTCCAGGTCATCCTGGTCTACCAGGGTCTTGCCAATCACTTCCAGGACGGAATCAATCACCTGGGTGTGCTCTCCCATCTGCTCCTTGATCCGCTGGATCACCGCCAGATTCATCTCCAGCACATCCAAGCCGTTCAGCGTAGTGTTCAAAATGAAGTTCAGCTTCACGATCATCTCGTCCTGAATTGGCTCCTCAATGCGGATCATCTGGTTCTTCACCGCATTGTTGTCCAGAACGATCACCGCCAGCAAATGCTCCCCGTCCACCGAGGTAATCTGGATGAATTTCACCCGCTTGGTCTGGTACCTGGGCCCTGACACCATGGTGGCGTAATTGGTATTGGTGGCGAGAAACTTGGCTACCTGCTGCAGCACGTCATCAATCTTCTCCGCCTTCTCCTCCAGCTCTTCCCGCAGGCTGTTGACTTCGCCCTCCTTGGCCTCCAGCATGGTATCCACATACAGCCGGTATCCCTTGTCAGAAGGAATGCGCCCCGCCGAGGTGTGGGGCTGCAAGATATAGCCCATCTCCTCCAGGTCGGACATCTCATTTCTGATGGTGGCGGAACTGAGGTTCAAGTCACTGTATTTTGAAATCGTCCGGGATCCTACCGGCTCCCCCGTCTCCAGATAAGTTCGGATAATCGCCTGAAGAATTTTCAGTTTTCTCTCGTCCAGCTCCATTCCATCACTCCTTCCTCATATTCCATGCTCCCCGCAGGGAAGCCCGGCGGGCATTGCCGTGTACGGCCGCTCCACCCATATTGGCGCGGGACACTTCCCATTCCGAGATGTGCGTTGCCGGGCTGCCAAGGAATTTTTGTTAGCACTCATTTCGTTAGAGTGCTAATTTCTATAAAGTAAGATAGCACGAGGAAATCACATTGTCAAGAAAAAAATTCAAAAAACTTCTAAATTTTGCAAAAAACTTCTCCATTCTCTCCCAACATCCGATATAATAAAAGAAAAGTACGAATGAGAAGACCATTCACAACATGAATGATACTCATGTAGGAAGAAATGTCCCCAGAAGCAGACTTGCTGCAAGCAGCATTCTTCCATTGTTTGTGCCAGCATGTTCGGAAGGTTGTATTTATTATATATAAGAAAGGATATGGAATTATGGACCAGAGAATCAACCCCCTAAACACCCACGGAGGCAGGCAATCCGGCGGGCAGGCGGCCGCCAGGCAGCGGGCTTCCGCAAACGTGGGCAGTTCTGCCCAGCAGGCGGGAAGAACCATTGGCAGCCGGTCGGACTACGCCATCACCCGGAGCCCTTCCGCCCTCCATGTGGGGGACACCCTGCGGGGAGAGATTACCGACCTGCGCAACAATGAAATTTCCATTACGTTGGAAGACAACACCACCATCCGCGCCCAGATTCCCGAGAGTTCCAATTATTCCATCGGGCAGATGGGAACCTTTCGCCTGTCAAACATTGCCGGGAGCACCCTGTATCTGGAAAATATTTCCATCGGGTACAATGACACGGAACTGAGCATGATCAACAAGGCACTGGAGGAGGCGGGACTGCCCGCCACGGACCACAATCAGGCCGCGGTGAAGGCATTGATGGACAATCTCCTCCCCATCAACCGCACCTCCATCCAGAATCTGATGCAGCAGTCCTATGACTATCACACGGAGGACATGAACACCCTGGCGGTGATGAATCGGCTGATGATGAAGATGGACGAGGAGACGGTGAGCCAGTTCAGCAATTACCGAAACAACAACCATGCTATCCTAGAACAGATACAGAACTTCTCCCTGGACCTTCCCTCCCTCCTCCACGCCCTGGCGGACAATAGCCCGGCAGATGCCATGGCATATTTTGGCAAAAGCATGCTCTCCACCGCCCTGAATTTCTCTGCCAATGAGCCGGGAAGCATGCCCACCCTGGCAGACCTGCCGCCGGAAGTGCAGCGGGACATCGCCGCACTGCTCTCAAAACTTCCGGTAACCGAGGATGTGCTGGCACAGATTGAAAACCGCACCCTCTCCCTGCAGGATGCCATGACCCTCATTCGGGACGGGGCGGTTGGCGGAAGCCTGTCCCTCCCGGAAAATAGCACTGCCGCCGAATTGGCCCAGCAGCTCAATCACATCAACCAGGCACTGGAGCCAAACGCCGGCAATCCCCAGACAATCACAGAGGATTATGTAAAGAATGCCATCTCCCTGAAAACTGCCGAAGAACTGGCAGGGGAGGAATTGCAGGAAAATGGGGAAGCCAGCCAGAAAGGGGCAGAGGATGCCCCAGCGGCCAAAAATCAGGGAACCAACCCGGAAAACCGCCTGGGCGCCGCAGGAAAATTTCTCCAGTCCCTGTCCGACAGTGCCAAGAACACCCTTTCCGGCACGTTGGGCGCCCTGCGCTCTCCCAAAGAGGCCGCCCCCGCCCAAACTCCCGCCGGAAACCATTCTCTGGATATTCTGGCAGAAACCTATGAAAAATATGCGAGAAATGGCGATATCCTGAACAGCTACCTCTCCCAGGAGGAGCGGAACGAACTGCTGAACCATCTGCAGAACCTGCCCATCAGCAGAAACATGCTCTTAAAAGTGGCCTCCGGGGAAGCCACCACCAAGGATATCCTCACCGTTATCTACAATACCATCTCCCTGTCGGACAGCGAGCAGATTAAGAGCCTGTTCCAATCCCAGGCGTTCGAGAAGCTGTTCGCCAGGGAATTGCAGAGTTCCTGGACCCTCACGCCGGAGCAGCTGCAAAAAGGAGATCTGTCGGAATTTTACAATAAGATGCGGGGACAGCTGGAGAGTTTCCGAAACCTGATCCAGTCCTCCCTCTCCGGCTCGGATTCGGAAAACCTCAGCGGATTCGCCAGGGATATGGAGAGCAACATCTCCTTCATGAAGACGCTGAACGAGACCTTCTCTTATTTCCAGCTTCCCCTGAAGCTGCCCAGCCAGGATGCCCATGGAGACTTGTACGTCTATACCCAGAAGGAAAAGCTGCGCCAGCACCCGGAAAAGAACAGCGTGCTCCTGCACCTGAATCTGGACCACCTGGGAGAGATTGACGTGCGCATTGAGAGAAATAAGAATGACGTGATTACCAACTTCTCCCTGAATGACGATGCCAGCGTGAACCTGTTCCGCACCAATGGGGATATGCTGAAAAATGCCCTGAACAGCCAGGGTTATTCCTGCCAGATCCAGGTGCAGCAAAAGGAAGCTCCCTCTCCCACCATGGACGACTTTATCAACACCAAGGTCAACACCCATGCCACCACGGAGATGAAGCGGTTCTCCTTCGATATCCGGGCTTAGAAAAAGGAAACGATGTCTTGGGGAACTTGGCGACCCGGCAAGATTTGACAGCCCGCGCCAGATGAGCCGGATGGCGAGATGCACATCGCCGCCATTGCAGGAATACTGCTGAATGCCATTCTTCCAAATGCTGGAAAGGAGGACTGATATAGCTGCGAAACAGCGACAGTCCGACGTTTGGGTCAGGAAAAAGCAGGCGCCAACACAGAGAGGGAACAAAAAAAGAACGGTATGCAGACCAGCTCCGGAGTCCCCCTTCTCCGGTCAGGTCGATGACATCAATCCGAAATCCGTTTCAAACCGACATCATCGCTCTATCTGCATACCGTCTTATTATTTACTATGTTCCTCTTATATAATTTATCAGCTGAATATTTATTAGCTGAATCCGATTATTTAAACGAATTACAAAAATCCAGACGATATGGCAATGACATAAACATATTTTTTATGTATTTCAAATTTTTTTTACAAACCTCTTGATTTCTAATCATACATATGCTATATTATATATCACCCTCTTATTGTTCCTTAATAAAGCCCAATAATCACGTAATGGAATTCATGGTGCTCATTAAGCGCGCCAGCAATCATGTCTTCAATTGTTTCAGCACCGCCCTGTGCCTTTTGTACAGGAACCATCTTAATCAGGTAATCAAACTTCTTCATGGATAATCACCATCTTTCGCATGAAAATGAAGAAGGAACAAAACCAATTCATCTATACCATAAAAAGAAATAAGTCTATAGGCTGTTTTGTGCTTGCCTATAAACTTATTATAGGAGGAATCTTATATGAAAAATAATTCTACTATTTCTGCCATTCAGAAAATGCTATTTAAATCCGGCATTGCCTTTTTCACATTGATGCTGTTGCTTGCCACATCAATTCTGTCTCATACCAATTCAGTTCAGGCAGTCAAGCCAACAATCGTTATTTTATCTCATTATAACTACACCTTAAAAATCGGTCAGTCGTTCTATTTGTCCGGGCTGGCAATCAACGGGAAATATGTCACGTGGAAAAGCAGCAGCAGTCGGATCGCTTCCGTAAATACATACGGAAAAGTCACGGCCAAAAAGGCGGGCTCCTGCAATATCACGGGCAAAGTATCCGGCGGCGAGGCAAGCTGCAGAATCACCGTACAAAAAACTTCGGTTACGCTGTCCGCCACTTCCATAACACTGGAAAACGGCGCATCTGCTGTTCTGAAAGGTTCCACCTCCAATGGATCTTCTATTACATGGAAATCACAGAAATCAAGCGTTGCCACCATTGATGGACGGGGACGGATTACTGCTCGCAAGCCCGGGGAAACTACGGTGACGGCATCTGCTGACGGCACGAAAAAAACGTGCCGCATCACAGTCAGAAAGCCGACGGTAACACTTAACCGCACCTCCGCCACACTCTATCGGGGACAGGCAATAGCGCTGGTGGCGAAAGTATCTTCCGGAAAAAAGGTAACCTGGAAATCTCGAAAAACAAGCGTTGCCACAGTAGATTCAAGTGGCAATGTCATGGCAAAAAAACATGGAACTGCGTGCATTCAGGCAAAAGTAGACGGTGTCATAAAGGAATGTGAGATCATTGTCCGGCCGCCTGTTATCCGTCTGAGCAAAACATCGGCAACGATCCGGAAGGGCGGGAAGCTGACACTAAAAGCCACGGTCAGTTCCGGCAATGCTCCGCGTTGGAAAAGCAGTAAATCCAGTGTTGCTTCAGTCGATCAGAACGGAAATGTAACCGCACGCAATAAGGGATCATGCTATATTTCCGTAACGGAAGACGGCACTACGGAGAAGTGTCATATTCAGGTAACGGCAAAGTAATATGACGCCAGGGCAATAGGGCAGCCGCCTTATGATGCCTGCATGATAAGACGGCTACACCTGACATAATTTGCAACCCCCGGTCCAAAGCACCGGGAAATGAGCAATAAGAGGGTAATAAAGCAGTTTTTTGCATGGGAAAGGGGCTGCGCGCTAATTACTTTAGCGCGACAGCCCCATAATAATGCCATATTGCAATGTGCTATTTGCAAGCAATATAAATATCCATATCCCCATCGGTCTCAAAGCAGGGAATCACATCCTTTTCCACGCGTTCCAGACCGTTCACACGCATATATTCCATCAGTGTTTTATATGCATTGGGAATGGTCACAAAGGGATTTTCAAAGGGTGTCTCAATGTGGATTGCCGCATATTTTTGATCAGCCTGCTCGTGTATCTCGACATCCGAAGGAACCATCCCATCAGGCAGGATCCATGCCGCTTCGTAGCCGTGCATATTGAACACATTGATCTGCTCCTGTGACACATTTGGAAAATCCCAGCCTATGGCACGAGGTTTATCCACGCCGCAACTGCGGGCAATGGAAAATATTCTGTCAATCGCATCCCCTTCCGGCTCGGAACTTATCACCGCATGTTTGATATAGCGGAAAGCGGGGACGATCTCGACCCGCAAATTTGAATACGCTTCGCCACAAGTGACCATTTCATTGCGAAACAAATCGTCCAGCGAGCAGTTGAAAAGACTGCAAAGTTCGATTGCCTTGTCCATTTCAGGCTGCGCTGTGTCCAGTTCCCATTTTGATACAGTTTGACGACTGATATTCATTTTTTCAGCCAAATCCTCCTGCGTCATATTTCCTCTCAGATGTCTTAAAAACTGCAAATTCTTTCCGAAACTCATAAAATATTCTCCTTTCATTTTTCTTGCGCCGCGTCGCATGATTAGCATAATATTTTCTTTCACAAACTGCAACCAATCTATATGCGCCATTTATTTGAATCGCGCAACTTCAAAGTGCGGAGAATATGAATTACTTCCTTGCCATGATTCCCATCTGCATATAGGAAACCCACAAAATTTCCACCACGGGGAAGCCGCAGTTCCTCAAAAGTTCCACGGATTCCCGGAGGGTCAATGGAAAACAATCCCTGCCATATCGTCCGATATGGTAATTTTTTATTGCTGCGTTGCGCTCATTCTTCTTAAAATAATGGTTAACCTGTAATCTCCAATTCCCGTTTCATCATTTATCGAAGTTCCCAAATCGTATGCTTCCTTCAGCGCTTTCGTCCCCTGAATGTCTCCAGGATCCTTCACTCCCCTCACAAGCACCATGCCCCCATCTTCCAGATGGAAGAAGTCAAGCACAAGCCGATATTGCAACTTAATTGCGTCAAACAATTTCGGCAATGTGGCCGCTCCCACCAAGAGCAATGCCAGTTTTTTCACTTGAAATTCATTCCTCATCGGTGTATGCAGTCTATCTACAATGGCCTTTAATTGCGCACTCATTCCATAAAAATAAACGGGAGAGGCGATGACGACCATATCAGCAACCCTCAACTTTTTATAAATATCTGCCATATCGTCTTTCTGAAAGCAATGGTTCCCCTCCCTCGTAAAGCAGGAATTGCAGCCAATGCAGGGATTCACTCTATAATCGGCAACGGAAACCATTTCCACTATATTATTTTTGCTGGCTCCCTCTGCAAATGCCCGCGCAAGCAAATCTGTATTTCCGCCTTTCCGCATGCTGCCGACTAATATCACGATTCTGCCCATCCTCTGAAACCTCCCAATTCTCCTGTGCAGCCCTTACATAGGCTTTAGATTTTTATTGAGTCGATCCACCATCCAGGCGATTCGCCTTTCCCGCCCGGCATCTGTTTTTGCGTCATAATACGCCCGCGCATAGGTTTTCCTTACCGAAGGGGACATGGCTTCAAAATTTGCGCGGGCGGGCTCATATCCCTCCAGCAATGCGGAAAGCCGGGCGATTTGTTCCTCCGTGATTTCCATGGATTTCGGAGCATCCCACTGTCCGTTCTTTTTTGCTTCCTCGATTTTCTCCCTGCCAAAATCGGTCATCAGCCCTCGCTCTTCAAGGCTCTGAACCAATTTCTTATTCTTCTCTGACCACTTGCTCTTCTCCCTGCGCATAGAAAAATATTTCTGATAGGTTTTATCGTCAATGCGTTTCATCTGCCCGTCAATCCATCCGAAGCAGAGAGCCTCTTCCAGTGCTTCTCCCGCCTTTATTGTCTTCGGCCCGCCGGCTTTGCCAAACAAAAGCCAGATGCCTTCCTTTGAATGGCAATGTTCCTCAAGCCATTTCCGAAATTCCTCTCGGTCTGCAAATTGTATGAGTTCACCCATGACATGCTCCTCTTTCTGCAAGTTCAGCGGGAAGGTTATCCCAAAATTCCGCCCTCGTCCTGTTTCTTCTCAATGCTTCCAAAATCTTGCCGTCCGGGTCAGGATAGATGATTCGAACGGCCTCCTCTCCCATATTTCCCTTCAATCTTTATATTTTATGGCCTGAACGAATAGTTGATCTATGGAACCGTATATCGTTTCATAGTCTCCTAATTTTACGAACCCGTATTTTTCATATAACCCAATTTCACCACTCATAATATATACTTTCTCAAAGCAAAGCTCCTTCGCATAAGCAATTATATTTTGAATCATCATTTCCGACAATCTCCTGCCGCGATACTGCTCGCCTACAAAAACAAAACCTATGAATGGCTTAAAATCATACTGTTCAGCCAGCTCATCCTTTTCAGTAAATGTAGAAAATCCTGCCACTTCTCCATTTACATAGACAGCGCACACTCTTTCCCATTCTTTCAATTCATTTTCCTTCATCTTTTTTGCTAAAAATGGACCTGCTTTCCATGAACACTTTTCAGCGAAAGAAATCACTTCTTTCCAATATTTGTGTTCTGCCGTCATCAAATAAATTTCCACGATAATCCTCATTCCTTTCCCATACTTGCAAACTTGAATGCGCATGTGATTCGCTATGCCGCAGGCACAATATTTACAAAGCAAACATAGTTTGCTATCCTCCCGATTTCATTGGCTGTCAGACAAATTTATATCTGAATCCAATAGCGCTGCACAATGCTTCCATCTTCTTCCACCTCGTTTTCCAATACCCCGCCATTACGGATAATTGATTTGGCTGAACCAACATTATCTTTGTCGCAACAGATTAAGACTTTGCTGATGCCAAGTTTCTTGCACTCCTCCAATGCCAAGGCAATCATTGCCGTGGCATAGCCTTTCCTTCTCTCGCTGGGCCTGATCCCATCGCCTATATGACCGCCGGTTTTGAGCAAATCGTCATTTAAATTATGGCGAATATTCACGGCTCCCACAAAAATATTCCGATCCCGATCCAGACAAAAAAGCGTTGTGTCAGGAACCCAGCCATTTTCCATTTCTTCCCTTGTATCAAGGTTTTCCATGTAATGGTCGAAATCATGAAAATCATTTGCCCAGATCTTCCATGGGGACATATCCGTATGATTTTCCATGATATCCTCCCTCCATTCCGTCAGCATGTCAAATAACTGTTCCTTATAATCCCTAGTCAATTTCACAAGTGTAATATTCATTTTTCTCCTCCCTTTATGCTAAATTGGAAATAGCGTAATATTTCGACAGAAGAACGCCGGTTTTGCGTTCTTTTTAGGTGCGAGTATAGCTTTGCCTGGCGAGGTCTTTGCGAGCCTGGCAAAACTTCGCACCTTTTTTACTGAATAAGAAACTATGCAATATTTCGACAGAAGAACGCCGGTTTTGCGTTCTTTTTAGGTGCGAGTATAGCTTTGCCTGGCGAGGTCTTTGCGAGCCTGGCAAAACTTCGCACCTTTTTTACTGAATAAGAAACTATGCAATATTTCGACAGAAGAACGCCGGTTTTGCGTTCTTTTTAGGTGCGAGTATAGCTTTGCCTGGCGAGGTTTTTGCGAGCCTGGCAAAACTTCGCACCTTTTTTACTGATAATTCTTTGCCTGGACGTTCCACATTTTGGCATAAATGCCATCTTCCCGGAGCAGGCTGTCATGATTCCCCTCTTCCGCAATGCGCCCTTTCTCCAGCACCAAGATCCTCTCGCAGAACCGACAGCTGGACATCCTGTGGGAAATGTATACTGCCATCTTCTCCGCCACCAGCTGGTCAAATCCCGTATAGATTTCATACTCTGCCACCGGATCCAGCGCGCTGGTAGGCTCGTCCAATATGATAAAGGGGGCAGATTTATACAGTGCCCGGGCAATGGCGATCTTCTGGGCCTCTCCCCCGGACACCTCCACGCCCGGGATGCCCACATTGTAAAGCTGGGTCTGTAATCCCTGCTCCATTTCCAGAACCCGCTCCCTGATGCCGGCCTTCTCCAGGCATTCCCACACCCGTTCTTCCTCATACTCCCCAGATGCGGCCACATTTTCCGCCACATTCATGGCAAACAGTTTAAAGTCCTGAAATACCACGCCAAACAGGTTCAGGTATTCCCCGTAATCATATTCCCTGATGTCTCTCCCATTCAATAGAATCCGTCCCTCCGTAGGCTCGTACAGCCTGCACAGAAGCAAGATCAGCGTCGTCTTTCCCGCCCCGTTGGGACCCACCAGCGCAATTTTCTCCCCATAATGCATGGTCAGATTCACATCCCTCAAACTGTATTCCTCCGTGCCTGGATAGCGGAAGGATACATGCTCAAAGGAGATGGCAAGTTCCCGTTCCGCAAGGCCGTGGGCGGGTGCGCTTCCCGTCTCCTTGCGGTTGGGAAGGTTCAGATATTCGTAATAGTGATGGAGGTACTGCATATTTAACAGCACATTTTCAAAATGCTCCACCATATACTGGCAGGCTCCCCCCAGAGCCGTCAGAGCGGAGACATACTTTACCACCTCCGCCCCGGTAATTCCGCCACTCACCCCCCGCATGCCAATCACAATATAGGAAAATGCCAGAAGTGCCGCCTGAACCACCTGGTACTCTATGCGGATTTTATTCTGCAAGGCAATCTTGCGGGCTTGGATATCGCATTTCTCCTCCCACACGGCCGTCATGTCCCGCATCAGCAGATCCTTCAATCCATAGAGGCGGATTTCCTTTCCCGTCTGATATTTGCTCAGGATCTCCCGATAGAAATAATTGTCCGCGCGCACGGCATCCAGGCCTTCCTCATACAGACCATACTGCTTCCTGTTTCCCGCCTTGGATATCCACATGAATAGAAACATGCTGAGCAGATTCAGCAAGAAAATCAGATAGATCAGCCACCTGGCATTCAGGATCTGCTCTATGCCATTCCCCCCGGCAGTTCCCGCCACGGCAAGAATGGGATACAGCACTGCGAAAGCATAGGCAACGGAAGCCCCATCTCCGATTAGCGTGCCCAGCTTGTCTGAAAACCAATAGACTCCGCCGCTCTCCTTCTCCCCCTCCAGGGCTGCCGTCAGAATCTGCATCGTCTCCTGCCTCTCCAGATCCTGGTAATCCAGGCGAACCGCCTTTGCCCCCACGTCCCTCTGCATGCGGTAGCGGATGCTGTCCCGCATGGCGTTCCCCGCCTTATCCAGGATGTGGAATAATAGCGTCATCACAAATGTCACTAGCACCATCCGATACACCACGCCCATAATATCAGATTTGGATTCCCCGGACACCAGCCCATTTAAGATATCGCAGCCATAGACAATCCCCACGTAGGGAATTGCCGCATGAATGATATTCTTCAGAAGATTGCAGGGCAGGATCCACTTGCACAGCCTGTGATTGATCTGGATGACGTGAAAGAATTTCCGCAAAACCTGCCCCGCAGATTCCCTCTCGCCACTGATTGCATTCCCTATTTTCTCCGCCATAATTCCCCTCCTTATGATGCGCTCGCCCCGGAGCCGCCATTGTTCCTGTAATACCGGCTCTGGATAGAAAACATTTCCGCATAGCTTCCCTGCCGTTCCATCAGCTCCTCGTGGGTGCCATCCTCCCGGATCTCCCCATCCTCAAAGAACAAAATCCGATCGCAGAACTTCGTGCTGGCCAGCCGATGGGAAATAAAGACCGTGGTCTTTCCCTCTGACAGTGCATGGTATTTTTCGTAAATCGCCATCTCCGCCATGGGATCCAAAGCACTGGTAGGCTCGTCCAGAAGCAGCAGGGGCGCATTCTTATACAAGGCCCTGGCCAAAATCATCCGCTGCATCTCCCCGCCAGAAAAGAGCACCCCATCCCGGTCCAGGAAATTGGTCACCATGGTCTTTTCCTGCCTGGGAAGGGATTTGATCTTGTCCTCCAGATCAGCCAGGCGAAGTACCTGCCAAAGCCGTTTATCGTCAATATCCTCCTCCCGGCAGCAGGCCACATTTTCTCCCACCGATGCCGCCATCACCATCATGTCCTGAAATACCGCTCCCAGCAGTTCCCTGTAGCCAGAAGCAGGATATTCCTCCACGTTTCTGCCATTCACCAGAATCTGCCCGGAATCCGGGTGGTAAAATCCGCACAGGAGCTTCACCAGCGTCGTCTTTCCCGCGCCGTTCACCCCCACTAGCGCAATATTCTCCCCCGCTTTGATCTTAAGGTTCAGATGATGAATCACGTCCTCCCGGGCATCCGGATAGTGAAAGGACACATCCCGAAATTCAATATCCACGCCATGTTCTGCCGACCGCCCATCAGATTTCAAGTTATTTTCTGCCTCGCCAACATCAAATCCGGCCCTCCCGTTCTCTTCCTTCCCATCCCCGTCTTCATAGGGACTCCACAGTGCAAGAAAGCTGCGGTATGAGCTAATCCACCAGTTGCAGCGCATCATCTCGCTGTTGGCCCGGACAAATCCCTCTCCCATATTGCCCCCGTTGAGCCATCCCGCAAACCCGGCAATCACCCCCAAGTACAGCGTGAACGAAGCCGCATCCAGCCTCCCCTGCAAGAAGTCATTTACCAGCACCGTGTAGGCGAGGACATCCCTGACAAGAGTCCACACCGTATCCGAAAAATTCGGAATGAAATATGCCATTTCCACCCGCTTCCAGACCCGCAGCCTCTTCCGAATCAGCGCCTCCATGATAGAAGAAAACCATCCCTCCATCTGATACAGGCGGATATCCTTCCCATCCGTAGCGGAAGTGCTGCGCTGAAAAAAATAATCCGTCCGGCTGTCCGTCTCCCCGATCACATCCCTGTGCCTCTGATATCCCTTCACGGATATTTTCCGCTCCAGCAAGATATTCATCACGGACATCGCCGCAAAAATAGGCAGAACTCCGGGAGATTTGGGCAGAAGAATCGCCGTATAGACCAAAATCCCCAGCAGATTAAAGGCAAAGGGGGTAAACATGTCCATGATGCGGTTCCATCCAAACCAATCCAGCTCGTAACTGCTTCTGGCCTGCCCTGCAAGCCTTTTCCCCTCCGCCGTCTCCAAAACCGCATAATCCACGTCCAGAATCTTGGATACCGCCTGGCGCTGTACCGGCCTGTATGCCACAAAATAATTCTTCGTGCGAATCACCGTGTCCATCCTAATGGAAATCAGCCCCAGAATGAAATTTCCGAACACCAGTCCCCCGATGGCAGCAGAAAAAACAAGCCATTCCGACTCCCGCTCCACCAGGTAAATTGCAACACTGGGAATCACGGTAGCAAGGAATGGCCCTAGAAAGGCTGCCAGGGATTTCAGGCAGATGTACCATGGATATTTCCTGTCATACTTGCACATCTCCCGAAAAACATACGTCCAATTACTAAGAAAAGAATACTCCCGAAACATACTCCACACGCCCTTTCATCACAGTTCACTGTCATCCTTCGTTTCCTGCTCAAATAAAAGTATACGATAAGCCTACCATAAATTCAAGAAAGGGACTTAGCATTTTATATGTTTTTATGGCAAGTCCCTCTCCATTCTCCTAATCCATTCATCTGCTCCAAGCCTTCGCATATTACTTGGATAATTGATGTACATGTTCCAAGAACGCCAGGGCTGCTTTTCCCTCTTTTTCATGATATTCCCATCCCAATTTCTCCCCAACAAACCGCGCCACGTTTTCAAACAGCTCACACATACTCAAAACAGACTTCCATGCATGGTCAACATTGCCATCAAAATAAGTTGATAATAGCATTTTCCATTCCTCCTCTGAAAGCCACTGATACAAATATTTTGATGATTTCCCAGTGCTTGCTGACCATCCTGTTAAGATACCTACTTTCCAATTTAACATAGTGATCAGCTGCGGTCTTACGCAATAGTTTGTCATATCCTGCACATAAGGGATTTCCTCCCGCCATAATCCCTTTGCGATATTATTGGTGCACCACCAAAATTCATTGCAAGCCGCCAGATACTGTTCTTTTTCAGGCTCTTTTACCCAATACTGACAGTCTGTTGCCCCTTCTATTTCAGGCAATATATTTTCTTTATCCAGTAAAATTTTACAAAGTTTGTCTTCCTTGATGTGCTGCAATGCATAATTTACAGATTGTACAGTTAAGTCAATTCTAATGCCATCCGCAAATTGCATTAAATAACCGTAAGAATTTTCCTTATCGCTGGGATAATTTGGATTTTCATCAGGATATTGCATATAAAGAATTTCTCCGAAGATCCTGATCCAATCTTTGTCCTCTATAAAGCTTTTGGTTTCTTCCACAACATAAACGATATCATAATCTTGAAAAATATCTTTTGGAACGTTTTCATTTGTCCTTGAACCGTTCATATAAACGGCTTTGATCCTGACATCACTTTCTGCAATGCCTAAGATAAGGTCATACATTTCCTTTTCTGTTCTCATAATCATACCTCCGTAATCGCTTCCATTGCAATTTTCATGGCTGCTGCAAAAAAATCATTTCCCCAATTTCTTATATCGTGTGCATCAACATTTGCCAAAGAATCTGCGGTAAAAAGCACTTGCCCAAATAGGACGCCTCGCATTTTTGCACATGCGGCCATAGATGCGCATTCCATTTCCACAACGGAATATCCCTCTGATTTACGATATCGAACCATTTCCTTTGTTTCTCGGTAAAAGCCATCTGTTGTCCATGTTTTGCAGGTTTTATAACTTAATTTCGCATTTTCTAATACTCTGCATATTGCCTTTATTGGAGCAGGGTCCAATGAAATTTCCCGTGATGGCGGTAAATAATGATAGGATGTTCCTTCCTGTCTAAGTGCTGCGGTAGGAACAAAAAACGAGCCCTCGGTATCTTCTACTAATGCCCCGCAACATCCGGCAGATATGATTTCTTTCACGCCTCCTGCAATTAGCTGCTCCATAATTTGTACGGCACCTGCCCCGCCAAGAGGCGCTTGCACGAATGCAATATCTATGCCATTGATTTTTGTCTTATAAACACTAAATTCCTTCGTAACATTTACAAACCTTCCAACAACTTCGCATTCATTTTGGGCTACAAAATCATCTATTTCAGGCTCCATAAAAAGCATTACGGCTTTCGGCGGGAAATTATAATCAGTATGATGCCCCGGCATGATCACTGCACTCTGTTCTGTATCAAATTCCAATATAGGAATGTCATTTTTAAATATTGCCACAGTTTTCCTCCCTCCTCTGCAACCCATTTCTCTGTAACCTTCCGCCAGACCTATCGCATGAAGGGATGAAAGGCTGAAGGACTGTGATTCCCATCTCATATGTTCCTGCAATCCTTGACGCAATAATCCAGCAGTTCCCCCTCGTCCCGAAACTGGTCCTTGTCTATCCAGGTCACCTCCCGCTCCCGGCGGAACCAGGTAAACTGCCGCTTGGCAAAGTGCCTGGTCTCCTGCTTGATCCGCTCATAGGCATGTTCCAGCGTGTCCCGCCCCTCCAGGGCATCGATGATTTCCTTGTATCCCAGGCCCTGCATGGACACCATCTTCCTGTGGCATCCCCGGGCGAGAAGCCGCTCCACCTCCCCTGTCAGTCCTGCACGCTCCATGTCGTCCACCCGCTCATTGATGCGCTGGTACAGGATTTCCCTGGGCAGCCGCAGCACATAATAGCGGAACCGATAGGGAGATGCCTTCCCCTGCTGAGCCTGGTTGTGCTCCGACATCCGCTCCCCGGTCTGGCGATAATATTCCAGTGCCCGAATCACCCGCTTCACATTATTGGGGTGAATCGCCCGGGCGGAAGCCTCGTCCACCGCCCGCAGCCGTTCATGGAGGGCCGCCGCACCCTCCTCCCCGGCAAGCCTTTCCATCTCCTCCCGGAAAGCGGTATCCGCCTCCGTCTGGGAGAAATCAATGTCATACAGCACGGACTGGATATAAAATCCAGTTCCTCCCACGATGATCGGGCATTTTCCCCGGGCGTAAATATCCGCCATTGCCTCCTTGCAATACCTCTGGAAATCTGCCACGTGGAACTCCTCCCAGGGTTCCAGGATATCTATCAGATGGTGGGGAATCCCCTGCATCTGATCCGGGGAAATCTTTGCCGTCCCGATATCCATCCCCCGGTACACCTGCATGGAATCCGCAGAGATAATTTCTCCATCCAGAGCCTTGGCAAGCCCGATGGAAAGCGCGGTCTTGCCCACCGCCGTGGGACCCGTGAGAATGATTAACGGCTTTTTCTTCATAACAATACTACCTTTCTGCGTTCTTCCTAGGTGCGATTGTAGTTTTGCCTGGCGAGGTGTTTACGAGCCTGACAAAACTTCGCACCTTTTTTAAACAATCCGCTTAAACTTCTTCTCAATCTCCGTCTTGGACATGGAAATCATGGTGGGCCTGCCATGGGGACAGTGATAGGGGTTTTCCAAGGTCATCAATTCCTTGAGAAGTTCTTCCATCTGGGCCGTCGGCAGCTTGCTATTCCCCTTCACCGCCGCCTTGCAGGACATGGACGCCACCTTTTCCAGCAGAATCTCCGGCGTCCTATTCCTGCCCCCCTCCTCCGTCAGCGTGTCGATGACCTCCAGCAGGAGTGCCTGGGTGCCCACCTCCGGCAGATGGGCGGGCACGCCGCTCACCGTGTACTCCCTGCCCCCAAATGCCTCCAACTGGTATCCCAGACGTTCCAGAATCTCCCGATGCTCCTCCACTGCCTGTTGCTGCTGCATGGACAGGGACAATACAATGGGGGGATGAAGCAGCTGGGTGGCGGCTTCTCGCTGGTCCAGTTCCCTCATAAACCGCTCATAGAGCACCTTCTCATGGGCGGCGTGCTGGTCCACCATGTACATCTTATCCTCGTATTGCAAGATCCAGTACGTAGAAAATACCTGCCCGATGATTATTAGTTCCTTCCGTGCCCTGTCCGATAGAATCCCTTCCTCAAATAGCGTGGACTGCCTGGCATCTCTGGGAATCTCTTTCCTCTCCATCCGGCTCTCCGTCGCAGCACCATAAGAAGCGGCTTCCTGCAGAAGATCTTCCCGTTCTCCCCGTTCCTCCCGCCTCTCTTTCCAATGATCCCGGCTCTCCGCGCCATCTATGCGGGGAAGAATCTCCCTGTCAGCGTGAGCAATCCCTCCGTGGCCAGTGAATCCATCCTCCCCCTCCTTCGGCGGCACATCCCTGGACAGTTCCTCCAGAATCCTTAGATTTTCCTGTCCGCCGCCCTGCCGCTCCTCTGCCTTCCGCCGCCTCTCGAAAGGCTCTGCCTTCTGCCCGGAGGAAAATGACTTCTTGCTCTTTTCCCGCTCCTCCCTGCTCTGGAATGTCACCTCCGGGATAAACTCCCGATATTTCAACCCCTGGGACACCCCGTGGTACACGCTCTGGAAGATCTCCTTCTCATTGTTAAAGCGAATCTCCATCTTCTGGGGATGCACGTTGACATCGATATACTGGGGATCGATGGACAGATGCAACACCGTGAAGGGATAGCGGTGCTGCATGGAATAGGGGGCATATGCCTCCTCGATGGCCCGCTGGATCACCGGGCTCTTGATATACCGCCCATTGATAAAATAATTCATCATCCCCCGATTTCCCCTGGAAATCACAGGCTTTCCAATAAATCCCTTAATCTGGCAGAAGACCTCCTTCTGGTCTATTTCAATCAGATTGGTGGCAATATCCCTGCCATAGATATGATAAATCACATCCTTCAGATTGCCATTTCCCGCCGTGGAAATCTTAGTCTGCTTCTGGTTAATGAATCGGAAGGAAATATCCGGGTGGGACAGAGCCATCCGCTCCACCAAGCCGCTGATGTAGCCCGCCTCCGTCTGCGGGGTTTTTAAGAATTTTAGTCTGGCAGGGGTATTAAAAAAAAGGTTTCTCACCAAAAATGTTGTGCCCTCCGGGCATCCAACCCCCTCCAATTCCCGCTTCCTGCCACCCTCGCAGACATACCGAACCCCCATCAGGGACTCCCTGGTCTTGGTGAGCATCTCCAGCTGGGATACGGAGGCGATGCTGGCCAGGGCCTCCCCCCGGAATCCCAGGCTGGACACGGTGAGCAGATCTGTCACATCCTGAATCTTGCTGGTGGCATGGGGAGTAAAGGCAAGTTCGATATCTCCCTCCTCCATGCCGCTCCCATTGTCGGTAATGCGAATCAGGCTCTTGCCACCGTCCTGAATTTCCACCGTCACTGCTCTGGCCTGGGCATCAATGGCATTCTCAATCAATTCCTTCGCCACCGCCATAGGGCGCTCGATCACTTCCCCCGCCGCAATCTTATTCACTGTATCCTGGCTCAATATATGTATCTTGCTGGACATTCCTCTCACCTCTCTATCAATACTTTTCTATGCAGAAATTGCGCATTTCGTTTAACAATTAATAATCCAATAACCAAGGGCATTCCAAATCATAGCCAAATATATCACACACTCTCAAAAGAACACCGCTTCTTCGCCGACTTTAGAAAGTTCCTAGCACCTTTTATACCCGATCCTTCACTTTGGCCTGCATCTTATACAGGATATTCAGTGCCTCGATGGGCGTGGTGTCGCTCAAGTTCAGTTCATGAAGTTCCACGATAATATCATCCATCTTGATATTGGTATTGCTGGTATCGAAAAAGGAAAGCTGTCCCAGTTCCTCCGACTCAATTTCCTCGGCAGACTTTTTCCGAACCTTCCTCTTGGTCTGCTGCTCGATACCGTATTCGTAGTCTGGCAGTTCGTACTCCACGTCAATTTCCCTGGCCTTGGCCGCAATATCATTGTCGCTAAGCTGATTCACGATCTCCCTGGCTCTGGCCAGAACCCCTTCCGGCACCCCCGCCAGCTTCGCAACCTGGATGCCATAGCTCTTGTCCGCCCCGCCCTTCACGATCTTTCGCAGGAAGACGATATCATCTCCCTGCTCCTTCACGGCGATGCAGTAATTGTCCACGCTGTCAATCTTACCCTCCAGTTCCGTCAATTCATGGTAATGGGTGGCAAACAGCGTCTTAGCCCCCAGAAGCCTTGGATTCGCGATATGCTCAATCACCGCCCAGGCAATGCTCAGCCCGTCAAATGTACTAGTTCCCCGGCCAATCTCATCCAAAATCACCAGACTGTTTCTAGTGGCATTCCTGAGAATATTGGCCACCTCCGTCATCTCCACCATGAAGGTACTCTGCCCGCTGGCCAGGTCATCCGATGCCCCCACCCTGGTAAAGATCCTGTCCACCACGCCGATGGTGGCTGATTTTGCAGGGATAAAAGAGCCAATCTGCGCCATCAGCACCAGAAGTGCCGTCTGGCGCATATAGGTGGATTTTCCCGCCATATTCGGGCCGGTAATAATAGAAATCTTGTGATTATCGTCATTCAGGTATGTATCGTTGGCCACAAACAGGTCGCTGGGAATCATCTTCTCCACCACGGGATGCCTGCCGTCCTTGATGTCAATCACCCCGTCCCCGGTGATTACCGGCCTGACATAATTATTCTGCTCCGCCACCAGTGCCAGGGAGGCGAACATATCCACCGCCCCAATGATCTTGGCCGTCTTCTGAATCTTGCCAATCTGCTCATAAATCCTCTCCCGCACCTGGCAGAAGAGATCATATTCCAGATTGTGCAGCTTGTCCTCCGCCCCCAGAATCGTATCCTCTAACTCCTTTAGCTTCGAGGTGGTATATCGCTCCGCATTGGCCAGGGTCTGCTTTCTTGTCCAGTCCTCCGGCACCAAGTCTTTATTGGAATTGGTCACCTCCAGATAATAGCCAAAGACTTTGTTGAACTTAATCTTTAGATTCCTAATCTGGGTGCGCTCCTTTTCCTCCTCCAACAGGTCCGCCAGCCACTGCTTGCCGTCGGTCTTTGCCCTGCGCAACCTGTCCACCTCCTCGTGAAAGCCATCCCTGATGATATCCCCTTCTCGCACGGTAAGGGGCGGCTCCTCCATGATTGCGCGGTCAATCAACTGATGCAGATCCTGCAGATCCTCCATCTGCTCCCCGAAACGCCTAAGCATCCCCCCCTCTTCATAACTGAGGAGAATGGTTTTGATGCCCGGCAGCATGGAGAGGGACTGGCGAAAGGCAATGAGATCCCTGGGATTGGCACTGCGATAGCTAATCTTGCTGATCAGCCGCTCCAAATCATAGATTGGCCCCAAATATTCCCGAAGTTCCTCCCGGTTCATCACATTGTCATTCAACGCCTCCACCGTGTCCAGCCTGGCATTGATTTCCCGGATATCCAGCAATGGCTGCTCAATGGCGCTGCGCAGCATCCTGGCTCCCATAGCGGTTCTGGTCTTATCTAACACCCAGAAAAGAGATCCCCGCTTCGCCTTCTCCCGCATGGTCTCACACAATTCCAGATTCCTTCTGGTAGAACGGTCTAAGAGCATATGCTTTCCTGATACCAGGGTCTGAATGCGGGTAATGTGATCCAGGGAAATCTTCTGGGTCTCCTCCAGATACTGCAGCACTGCCCCTGCGGCAGTCACGCCAATGCTGTAATCCTCCAGCCCAAGCCCGGACAAAGAACCAACATGGAAATGCCTTTCCAGCACGCTCCTGCACCGCTCTCCGTCAAAATACCAAGACTCAATGGCGGAGATTACCATCCCCAGCCTTCCCTCAAGGTCATCAAAGTCAATGCCGCACATGAGGAAGGGGTCATTGCAGATAATCTCCGAAGGCGCCGTCTTTCCAATTTCATCCAGAAGCTGGTTCTGGTCTTCAAACTCCGCCACGAAATAATCCCCCGTGGTCACATCCACATAGGAAACCCCGTAAGCATTGGTGGTGTACACCACGCTCATAAGATAATTATTCTTTGTCTCGTCCAGAGACTGGGTATCCAGATTCGTCCCCGGCGTCACCACTCTGGTAACCTCTCGTTTCACCAGCCCCTTGGCCTCCTTGGGATCCTCCACCTGCTCGCAGATCGCCACCTTGTATCCCTTGGTCACCAATTTATTCAGATAGCCATCCACGGCGTGGAAGGGAACGCCGCACATAGGCGCCCGCTCCTCCGTGCCGCAGCTCTTTCCCGTCAGGGTGAGTTCCAATTCTTGGGAGCAGGTCTTGGCATCCTCGTAAAACATTTCATAAAAATCCCCAAGACGATAAAAAAGAATACAATCCTTGTATTCCTCCTTGGTCTCCATATACTTTTGCATCATTGGCGTCAGTGGCATCTTTTCTTCCTCGCTTCTTGTATAGAATAAAGGGAATGGAAATACTGTGCCGCCATGAACAGCAACATCACTTTTCGTCACCGTTCCCAGCCATTCATCTCCATTCCCTTACAAGAAAATCCTGAATCCCCCATAAAAGCATCCACGGAAACTCATCAGAATTTTCATGTCGGTCATCCAAATTCATTACATTCTTAATAAAATTGACGTGCCGAGTCCAACGGCACTGCCATATATAAAAAAATGAGTAACACTGTAAGCCGAGTTCTGTATCTGACAATCATCTATCTAGGCCTGCTGTTGCCAGCAGGCTCAAGCAACCTACCCGGAACACGACGGGCCGCCGTATCGTTCCTGTTCGGTCTTGCTTCGGATGGGGTTTACATCTGCCACGCCTGTTACCAAGCGCGCGGTGAGCCCTTACCTCGCCTTTTCACCCTTACCGCCCTGCCTATGCTCTGGGAAGGAGCGATGAGCAATTAGAAATGATATCTTATAGGGCGGCGGTTATTTTCTGTTGCACTGGCCTGGGAGTCGCCTCCACCGGACGTTATCCGGCATCCTGCCCTGTGAAGCCCGGACTTTCCTCACCTGCGGCCTTTCGGCACTTGCAGCCGCGATTGTCTGTGCTACTCATTGCCCTTTATTTTAACATGAGATATTAAAAAAGTAAATAGGCATGCTCGGCTTTACTTTCTCACATAGATGTATTTTGTCTTTGCAGCAAGAGGTATCGCATTGTCATCTGCCGTACTGGAATTTACACTCTCATACAAGACCATCCTGTCGCCGGACTTCTCAAAGTCCCACTGAAAATCGCCAAACTGACATTTTCCGGCATAACAAACTTTTCCGTCGCATATCTTCAACTTCCCCTTGTCCCGCTCCCCAAAGAAACCCGTTTCAATAAAATTACCTTCATGATCAATTTTGAAAGTACCCCTTTTTGTTTTTTTAACTTCATACTCTTTGGTGTTCTTGTTCCTGATATGGCGCGTTCCATCCAAGGGTATTTCTTCATACTGATGGCTATCTTCGCTATAGATGTATCCTTTCTCCATTTCCCATTCCCCGGCGTATGCGTGGTAGCCGCGACCAGAAACCATATACAACGCCGCAGCCGCCAAAAAAACAGCCGTACCAAGCAATCCGAAAATTATTGCATACTTAATTTTTTTACTCATTTACTCCCTTATTCCTCCTATTTGCCATGTTGACAGACCCCATACTGATCTACAAGAACTGCGCCTGTTGTTTTGGATCGCAATTCAACATTTGCATATAACTTACAAATCTTTGTTATACTGCCTTTCCAAGTTGATGCAGTTCCTACGCTTACACCACCCACTTGGCCCGATAACGAGACATTTCCTTCTTTTTTACATACAACTTCAAATTTTGTCATCACTGATAATGTCTGACCACGTTTGGTACACTTTGAAGATGAAACCAACTTTGCATCTCCTTTTTCAGAAATTTTAAATGGGCCAGAAGAGCCATAATCCCAGCACATTGCTTCCCGAAACTTAATTCCTGTATCAGTCACCGTGTAATGATTCGTCACAGACATATGCCCATATACCTTTTTTCCCAAACCTACCTGGCATTTTGTAGTATATCTTCTTGCCCCTCTTTTCTTTATAATGGCTCTATCATTATACCACTTTTTTGTAACAATGCTACAAGCTGAAAAAAAATCATTTCCTCTTTTTTCAAAAGTATTATCTTTTACATCTTCGCCTGACAGAATAACCATGCACCAGAATTAAGATAATAAATATCTTTCACGCAATCTTTCCCATCTTTCGTTGTATAGTTCAAAGACTCGTCAGGTTTTTTATCACCAATTTCCTCCATCGCCTTCACAACATCAGCACTTTGTTCGCATAATTCACTTACAATTACATCTGGGTCTGTTTGTTCATACAGATGTGTAAGGTCTTTTTCGTAATTTTATGAAGATATATCAATTTCCTCTAACCGCTCTTTGAATTCTTCCTTAGAGTCAACGGTATAGTTCTTATCGGAGTTATTCGGGAATTTCAGCGCATCCTGTACAATCCTGTCAACTTTCTTGATGTTCTTATCAGAGTTTTCCTCAATAACCTCAGCTTTCTTCTGTTCCCCTGACGCTGCATCAGCAAATCTGCTGTTGCTTATAGCCCCTATACAAATCGCAATTACTGCAAAACTAAATATTAACTTCTTCATATTTAATCCTATCCTTTCTTTTTCTTGATGCAATATAAATGCATATGAATATATCTGCAATAATACATCCTGCACAAAATATATTTTTGTAGTCACTTACAGACAAGTCTGCAATAATATTATACGAACTGTGCATTATTATTGTGATTATAATATTCTGTGTACACTCATAAACAATCGCAAGCATAATTCCTAACATAAAAGGAACAAGCATAATCTTGAGTATCTGCTCATAATCAGGAGACTGCATATATAATAATTGCCCAAGCAGATGCATCATAGCAAAATACAAACCTGATATTATCACATTTGACTGCGTACTATGACTGGTTCTGCTCAATACATTTGATACGCACTTTCTGAATACCAATTCTTCACAAAGCCCAATCAGAAATATTTGGGAAAATATTGTGCCTATAATCTCAGTCAGATATATATGATATATTTGATTAACACACAATATCATCATGCTTATTAAACAGGATATTTTCTTTCACGCCCTCGCTCTGGGGAATATACTGCAAGTCATATCCCTGGCCGAACGCATCTCCATATTCTGCCACCTTCTCTTCCTCCCCGAGGAATTTCACCGTCTTTTTCCTGACGGGAACTTCCTTCTCCCCCATGGGAGAAAAGAATAGGGAAGATTCTTCTTGATTCATAATCGTCACGTATTCCCGGCTGTTTTCGGGAAGGTAAACCTTTATGGCATTATCCTTATTTTCATAGGCATATGAATCATTTCCAGAAATGATTTCATTTGACTGCATGAAGTCATTATCAATAAATTTTATTTCGTTTTCTTCTTTGTCATAATATTTTACGGGTGATTCAAACACATGCAATGTTTTGCTTTGATCTTTGTTAACCGTGGTAAAAGAATGCAGGTCCAGATTATCCACGCCATCGATATCTTTTACTTCTTCTGAATTTACATTGGCATTTTCCAATAGTTCTTCCGGAACATCCGACAGGGAAAAGTCCGTATTCTCGATTAATTCCTGTTCCTTTTTGGAGGGAATGCCCGATAATGGGTTATCTTGCTCCGCTCCATCTGCTCTCAGTGTTTTGCTTATTTTACTTGAGGTCTTTGTCACATCCTTCGCTTGCTTCTGGCTTTGCTTTCCGGCAGCCCCCTGAGAGATTCTGACTGGACCCATAGGCGGTATCATCAGTGCCATGCAGCATAATAATTCTGTCCATTTTCTGTTCATCATTGAAGTGTTCTCCTTTTCCTTTGAAATATATTGATGAAGCCGAAACACTCCTTAAATGCTAAGGATGGTGGGCGTTTTCCACCCACCATCCTCTATTGAGAGCCAAACAATGTCTCCCTTATTTAAATTTCTTATAGGATGTCTTTTTCAGCAATTTCTTATTGGCCTTTTTCGCCGTACCCTTCACCTTGATCTTCTTCTTGCATCCCTTGAAGGAATTCTTCGCCGCCTTGGATAATTTCGCCTTGCAAGTCAAACTGGTCAGTTTCTTGCACTTCCCAAATGCCCCGCTGGGAATCACCTTGATTTTCTTATTCAGAGTGATGGAAGCGGCCTTTGCACCGTAAAACGCCTTCTTGCCAATGGCGCTCACTGCATAAGATGCCCCGTCCAAAGCCTTTACGGAACTGGCAAGGGAAAGCTTCTTTGCAGACTTCCCCTTCTTGGTCAGCCCCGTCATCGTGACAGTTCCCTTCCCTGAGTCCGCCACCTTGCTCACCTTGTATTTGTAATTTCCGGAAGCGAAGGAAGCTCCCTTTTTCAAAAGTTTGCCGGGGGCAGGCAAATCACCAGCCGGGGGATTGCCAGTGCCGGATGGCCCGGGCTTAGGGCTTTGTCCCGGCTTGCCGCCTCCAGAAGGCGTTGGGGTGGGTGGCGTTGCCGTGGCGGGAATCTTCTCCCCCGTCTCCGGATTGACGTAATTCCCATAAGCAATATCGTCCAAAGCCTGATCCAGCCCCTTAAGCCTAAATGTAATCTCAATGCTGCTAGATGGAAGTTTCAGTTTCTCATCTTTGTTGAGTTTTCCAAGAGGATACTCTTCTGCCTTTTCCTCCGGGTACACATTAATCAGCATGAAACTATAATATTGATCATCTGATTTTACCACTAGGTCATAGTTATCATCTGAGGCATACTTCCCGTCAATCTTCACGTATGCATCCGTAGCCGTCACGCCAGGATACAAACTTCTGTCAATATCCGTTGACACGCCCAGCATATTAAAGGAATTTGCCCCTGACAGATTAATCCCCTCCAAAGACACCGTATATTTTCCGTTTTTCGTAATCTGCACGTCTGTCACCTTGCTTTTCAGCGCGCTGGGTTCAAATCCCCCTGCCTGGATATATTCAAAAGAATGCTTTCCGCTGGATAGTTTGCGCAACGGAACGTATGCATTTCGATAATCCCAGGTAGGCGTCTGATAAAAGGCATAAGCATGCATGCCCGGGGTAGCCCATAAGTCCTTATCGATATAATCCGGTATGGTCACATCCACGTCTCCCTGGCTGGGCGCGCCTCCCGTCACCCGATCCATGTCGGTGCTTCCATTTGTGCCATTCACCGTATTATAGAAGACGGCAATATCTTTGTAATGAAGTTTCGCCTTCGTTCTGTCAAAGAAGGCTCCGGTATCCCACAGTACCGGAACGGCATGGTACTTCGCCGCCTCAGAATAGGTATCATAGAACCACTGGGTCACGCTGCCGGAAACTCCGGAGGGATTGCAGAACCCGCACTCCCCTATGACCACACCATGACCCATATCATTGAACCTCTGCAGGCCTTTGAAAAATTTCTTGGTGTACTCCTGATCTTTCTTGGTATATGTCCCCGTGGCATCGTCCAGCGCAAAATCCGTGGGCGCATAGTAATGTACCGACAGGAATAACTTGCTAACCGGGTTCGCAGGATCGCTTGGCATCACGAATCTGGCATCTGACGTTGCCCCGATATCCGTGTTGTAACCGGGAATCATCAAATGCCTGCTGGCATTATTTCCGCCGGATGCCCGGACAATATCCACGAACTTCTGATTAATCTTATTCGTGGTCTCATACAATTCATTTGTCTTAAGATTTCCGGTAACCGTCTTAAAATTGGTATTGTCGGGCTTGCTGTACCCCTTGGCAGGACCGCTGATGCAGATGGCGTCATTGAGCCTGGTTCCCAGTTCCTCATTTGCTCCCTCGAAAATCAAGTGGTCAGAATATTTCTTAAACCGTTCGCAAATCTGCGTCCAGTACCTCTCATACCGCACCCAGGCCGCCGCCCTGGTCTCCGTATCCGCATACTTCTCGCCATTCTCATCCAGCAGGCAGGCGCCAAACTGACCCCACCACTGATTGTCCCAATGGTCGTTGATAATGACATACATGCCATTGTCCAGCGCATAATTGGCAATCTCTTCCACCCTGTCCAGAAGTTCCGGCCGAATGGTGTATGTACCGTCATCCTTATCGCCGTTAGACCATGCCACCGGAATGCGCAGGGTATTGATGCCGTAACTGTGTACGCAGTCAACCCACTCCCTGGTAGTGATGGGCTGGCTCCATATTTTCTCGAAATCCGACACGGAGGCCTCATTCTTGTACCTCACATCATATACAGCCTCCATGGTATTTCCCAGGTTAATGCCCAGTCCCATCTCCGTGTCAGCCAGTTGCTGGGAAGACAGTTCCGGCCGCATGCTGCCATTGTCCTTCACCGTAATCGACCTCTTGGACAGCTGCACCACATGTTCCTCCCCAATGTTGGACTTGTCGTTCCACTTCGCCCGCAAATCAATATCCTCCGCTTCCAAAACCTTGGTAAACGGCGGATTGTCCTCCGCTGCAGACGAACTCATCTCATTTGCCATGAAATAGAGCCCGCCCCCTGACACAGCCACTGCAAAAGCCAGGCAATTTGCTAACAACTTGTTGCGTAATGCTTTCCGCATACTCCTTTCCTCCTTACCTTTCTTCGTTCTTTCCCCACATTGCTATCCTTTTCCCTCCCTATCTTAATAAATACGCAGCAAAAAATGCCATCCTTCTGGCAAAATTTATTTTGCTGCTGTATTATGCCATCATATATGACTCAATCAGCACAGGTGGTCTCTTATTATCATTGGGAATCACTCTGATGAAATTAAGCATCACGCAGAAATAGCGAAACATTCTAATGCAACATCAACAAAAATCTTAATACTTTCTTGTTAAGAACATCTTCCCTCTCATCTGCACCTCATCAAAATTCAAATACAATCTCCGTCACGTCTCTGCAAATTAAAGCGCCACTTAACTTAATTAAAACGATCTCCATAAAGCCATTCGCTATCAAATCCATCATCTCATATAACCATTTTTACTACATCATCCAATGCATTTTCCCACTTCACTGATAGATGAAAATGCCTTCATACTCAATATTTCTCACACTATTTCGAAACAATCATGCCATATGATTGTCTTAATACTTTATAATTTTTATTTTAACATAAGCGGCTATTATTGTAAAGCAAAATGTAACGATTTGTCATCATTCACAGCCATGAAAAAAGAAGGTACTGGCTGTGAATGAGCGGCCAGATTATTTCATTTTCCTGAGAGCACGGCATCTAATATCATGGCCAAGGGCGCCATGGCGTTCTTGCTCTCATTCACCGTATTATTCTCATTTCCCAATTCAATCAGAGTAAATCGCTGCCTCAGATGCATATTATAGCGGTAGTTCTTTAGATAAACCGGCTTGGCGAAATTTGCGAAACGCTTCATGCTTGCCATTTTCAACTGCAAGCTAAAGGCAAGGTTTCCCTCCAAATTATCGTTGCGAAGATATGCGATATCACCGGAAGAATTTCTGGACAATCCATTAAAAAACATGACTTGGGCCGTTTTCTTCCCATCAATCAAAGTAGTACGCCTGACCTTGTTTCCCACCCCGTCCCGGTGCAAATCGATGACCACCTGAATAGAAGGATACTGTTTCAATATCTTCTCCACTCCCCTGCAAGCCTGATTGTATGCCTTGTTTCTATCAATTCTGCCATGCACTTTATCATATTCCGTCTTATCGTGAATCACCTGATATCCATATTCTTTTGATAAAATCTCCGCCAGGCAGGTTCCCACTCCCACGATGGAATCCTCCTGCTTCCCCTTGCGGCTATCAATGAAGGCTTCCGAAGCTCCATGGGTATGAAAAATCAAAATCTGAGGCTCCTTTTCCTTCTTCATCTTCATGTTCTTATGTAGTAGGTTTTTAACCTGAAACACGCCCCTGTCTATGGATGTGGAAGAATCCGTAATATAAAATTTTTTCAATAGATAGGAACGGCTTCCGCTCTCTTCCAATTTATGAATCATTGCGAGATTTCCCTTCAGCTGGTCCGGGGAATCCGTGGCGACCTCCCCCCCCTTCCTCTGCTTGCCAAGATCCTCCCTGTGGTTCTCCGCTGTGATATCTCCGCTTCCGTTATGGAACAATACGATATTTTGCGTCGGGACAGAATCCTTATCTTCCGCATCATCCATGCTCTGATTCCCTTGACCCAGCAGCTGGGCTTCCCTGATTTTCTTTCCCGCCGCACTGCTCCACTGAATATTTCCTTCTGGAAAATTGCCAATTCCCGCCGCGGCAGCCTCCTCTTTCTCCGCCTCCCTCATGCCACAGAGCATCCGCAGTGCGGGAAACTCTGAAAAAAAATGATACCAGACACTTTCTCTCCCTGCCTGGGGCCTTTGGGTAAGTTCTGCTCCTTTTCCTTCCAACCCTCTTTGCAGCAAAGCCCCCGTCAATGTTTTCTCCAAGTGTCCCATGGCCAGATATTGCTTGATTCCTGCCACTACCAAAAAACATGTCCACAATATTGCCGCCAACAGCAGCCAATGCTTTCCCCAGAAAAATAGATTCCGATTCTTCATTCTATTTAGCCTCTCAATCTTCCATAAAAATCCCACATTCTGACTCGGCCTCTTCGCCATATCAGTCTATCTTATGCCCAACCCGGGCAGAATATGTCTCTCCCTCCCGGCAGAATCTCTCAAGGGCCAGGGCTATGACTTTCCCTACCTGTCGAATCTCCTCGTCAATTTCTTTAGGCGTGACAAAGAGCGTCTCCATCTTCTCGCTGGCTATGCTGTGAAAGAACTGATGAATCTCCTCCTCCTTGTATCCCGCCTCAGAAAAGGCTTCCTCCAAAGTTTCAAAAATAATCGTGCCCGCATCAACCACAGTGGGCACTCCTACTGCAATCACAGGAATCCCCATAGTCTCCCGGTTAATCTGGTTTCTATTGTTTCCAATGCCTGCCCCAGGGGCGATTCCGGTATCCGTAATCTGAATGGTGCGACATAGCCGATTCACGCTCCGGGAGGCAAGAGCATCTATCACGATGAGTGCATCAGGCGAAACTTTCTCCACGATTCCCTGTAGAATCTCGCTGCTCTCTATTCCCGTCTGAGACAGCACGCCAGGTGCGATACCGCAGAATACATATCTTTTCTCCTCTTGCTTCACCATCTCACCCAAATGTCTGTTCATAGTTACTTTTTCTAGCACAAATGGGCCCAGGGCGTCCGGCGTTGCAAATCGGTTTCCCAAGCCACACACGAGAAAGGTTTTATATGTCTTGCCCTCTTTGCCCTCTAATCGCTTTACCACCCGGTGCAACATCTGACACACAGACTTGGAAATCCTTTCTCCCTTCGCCTGGTCTCCCATGTCATCAGCAGGAAATTCAACCGTAATATAAATCCCCTGTGGCTTTCTCATATCATTTGCGCCTTCCTCCGTACGGATTTCCACGGTCGTCACTTTGATTTCGTTTTTTTCATCCTCCTCTTCTGATAAGACAACCCCTGGAACCTCCACATGGTCCTGGGGAAAGCTTTCCTTGATTTCTATGGCAAGATCTGTTCTCTTCTGATAATTTTCCATTGCGACCTCCTTATGTGCAAGATGGGCGATTCCAGCCGATATCTGGAAATCGCTTCCACAATCAATTTCTAGAAAATAGCCAGAATCTTATGTGCGAGCATATCGATTCTGTTCTACTTCTAGAAATGACAGTGAATAGTAACTCTGACACATATTTTTTACTAATTTTGTAAATTTATGTATTGACAAGCCCAGGAGATTCCTATATTATTAATGAGTATGTTTATTCGAAGTGACCGTGTCCGCTTTGAACAGCAACTGACTTCAAAATCGGGAGGTGGAAAAGAGAATGGCAAATATTAAATCAGCAAAGAAAAGAATTTTAGTTGATCGCAGAAATGCAGAGAGAAATAAAGCAATCAAGTCCAAGGTAAAGACAGCTGTCAAGAAAGTTGACGCTGCCATTGCGGCTAAGGACAAGGCTGCTGCTTCCTCAGCATTAAAGGTGGCAATTTCAGAAATTGATCGGGCTGCACGCAAAGGCGTATACCACAAGAAGACAGCGTCCAGAAAGATTTCTCGCATAACGCTTGCCGTAAATAAAATTGCATAAAGCATCTTAAAGAAAAGGCTGCCAGGGTGTGGGCAGCTTTTTTTGACGACAAAGCAATCATTGTGTCCGCACTGCGACACGAATCATGCAAGAACTTTAGTTCTTCTTATGCGACATCGAGCAGTGCAGAAACGAGGGAATTTATGAAAAAAACAGGCTATCTAGACTGGGACGAATACTTTATGGGGATCGCTCTCCTATCCGCTGAGCGGAGCAAGGATCCCAACACCAGCGTAGGCTCCTGCATTGTCAGCCAGGATAACAAAATCCTTTCGGTGGGATATAACGGCATGCCTCGCGGGTGCTCCGACGACGAATATCCCTGGGAACGGGACGCTGACGCTGACTTAGAGAATAAATACCTCTTCGTCTGTCATGCGGAACTCAATGCCATTTTGAACTATACAGGTACAAATATGGCCCATGCCAAGATATATACTACTCTGTTCCCCTGCAATGAATGTACCAAGGCATTGATTCAGGTCGGTATTTCCGAAGTCATTTACCTAAGTGACAAATATTCCGAATCCTCCTCCACCATCGCGGCCAAGCGCATGATGAAGTCCGCGGGTATTACATATACGCCTTATCAGGCAGGAGGAAAAAAAGTTCATTTAGATTTATAGCAAAGAGGGAGGGGGGATGCCGATGCATTCCCCCCTCTTGCTTGGAATCAATTATTCTTTAGAGCAAATATCCAGTGTGTAAATACATTTAACTCACAGAACCTTTTTAAGAATGAATTAGATTTTCTTCCTCAATTTTTTACAGCCATAAAATGCTTTCTTCCCCATCTTTTTTAACTTCTGAGAATTGATTTTGACTTTTCTAAGGGAAACGTCTCCATAGCAAGCCTTTTGCCCCAAACTTTTTAACTTTTTGCCAAAAGCGAGGCTGGTTAATTTCTTCATGCGGGCAAATGCCTGGGCTTCCACTGTATGAACGGTAGATGGCGCACTCATTTTTCTGATATGTCTATTGCCGCGGAAAGCTTTTTTCCCAATCGCTGTGACACGGAACTTCTTTCCCCCATAAGATACCTTGGCTGGAATCCGCAACTGCTTCTTTCTATAACGGTTTCCCACAACCTTCGCCGCAGCCTTCCCCTTTTTCAGAGAAGTTATTTTATATTTCAGCTTATTCTTCCAGAATGTCTTTCCAATCTTTGCTTTCTCTCCTGCTTTCTTTTGAGTCAGCCCCTGACTAGGATTTTTTTTCTGGGAAAGGATGTCTGGATTTTTCACTAGCCCACCTGACTGGCCAGGTTTGGTTGCATTCTGGTCGCCATTTCCCGGCTGGCCGGGATTCTTATCGCCGGAATCATCATTGTCGCCCTGGCTGGGATTGTTTTGACCCGGATCATCACTACCTGACTGACCAGGTTTTTCATGATTCCCTCCTGCGCCATCGCCTTGACCATCGTCAGGATTCTTCTGGGTATCATCATCCTGGCCGCTTCCTGAACCATTGCTCTTTTTCACCAGCGCCGCCTTCAAAACCACATCTCCACATGTGCCCGAAGGAAGCCGTTCCAACAGTTTCTGCTCTTCATCTCCTGCCAGATACCATCCTGCGAATTCATAATGATCCAAAAGCACTGCCACCTGATTTTTATCCGGCAATCTTACCTCGGAAAGATACTGGTACTGGGATACCTTGCCTTCCAGTATTTTGACTACGCGCTCTTCCACATCATAGGAAATCCGATAGCACAGCGGTTCAGACCAGCTGGGATATAAATCCATGTCCTCCAGAGAGGCAATCTCCTCCTTTCCCTCCCCCACTGAGATTCCATCCTTGGTACGCCATCCCAGAAAGCGGTATCCTTTCCTTTCCAACATAGGCAGCTTGTAAACTTTTCCCCAGCAGCAGTAATCCTCCACCTTCTTGCCTTCCTCCATGTGGAGCGACACCCTGAACTGAGGCACCAGAGTCAGATTTCTTTCCAAAGTTATACTCTCTCCCGGAAGATAGTGCTTTCCCCCACTGTCCACATAGCGGGACACAGATACATTGTTTCCTAAATATGCCAACTCTTTCTTTAATACTGCTTTTCCCTTATATGGGTAATCTTCCTCCTCTGAAAGTGCCGCCAGGATTCCCTGCTGATAGACACTATAATTCAGAGTACAAGTTCTTTCCCGCACCGATACACAACATTTTGTACTGTGGTCGCCTTGAATCACTTGATCCAATTCCTCCATATTTAATACCTGATAGCCGGGATAGAAATACATCACATCTTCTCCAGATAAGATGTCCTTGCACGCCCTTTTCAATGCATCTGCCACTTTCTCCCCAGTCTTGCCATAATATTGTACAGTTTCCAGAGGTTCCTGGGTGCCTTCCACCGTAATCTCTATCTGAAATCCAATATTCTCCTCCGCCTTCCAGATTGCATAGAGGACATGCTCCTTCTTGGAAGTAATCTGTCCGGTAATATTCTGTCCTGGCGCAAACATTTTCCCGGTTCCATCTGCTTTCGTATTCCATCCCATAAACTGATAGCCCGCAAGATAGTAAATATCTTTGGAAACATAGGATTCATTCACAAATGAATAGGGCGTATTCTCTACCGTCCCCTTTACCAATCCCATCATATCATCGCCTGCATTGGCATCGTATGAGATCTCAAAGGAAATAGGCTGCCACTGGGCAAATAGCAAAATGCTATCTCCCTCTTTGATACACAGTTTTTGTACATCCTCCTGGCAGGAATAGAAAGCGCCAGATCCATCCGCCGCCGTATTCCAGCCCGAAAATTCGTAACCTGACTTCTCGCCCTGACACATGGGCAGACGCACTGCCTCATCATAGGCAACCCGAATGCTCTGGGGAACGCCATCTCCTCCCTCTGCACCATTGCCATCGAAGCGAATCTCGTAGGAGATTGGCTCCCACACAGCATACAGCACCACTGGATGATTGGGCATCTTAATGATTTCACCTGGCTGATAGGTACGGTTTTTGCCGTCACCCTCCTGATTCCAGCCTCCGAAAGTATATCCAGGCTTTTTCAGGTTTGTCTCATCCCAAATGGCAAGGTCTTCGCCATATTTTTTTGCCACAGTCTCAGGCAAGGCTGCGCTCTCCCCACCATTGATATCATAGGAGACATCATTTCTATTTCTAGTATAAAAGGCAGATAGAATGAGACTGCCATCAGCCCGCACCTTGCCAGACAATACCGAGGCATGCTTGTCCAGGAAATATCCTAGGAAAGTATTATCTTCCGCTGATATATTCACCTCCTTGTCCACATAGTCCCGATAGGCATAGCTGGATACCAAATCATAATGTCCCTCCAAGTTTTCCTTATAGTATTCCACATGATAAGAGACAATTCCAGGCTTCCACACCGCATACAGCGTCATATCCTCCTCCACCGAAAACTGGGTGCCGCCGCTTTCCTCATTCGGCGACACTGCCCATCCGGCAAAATCATATCCAAATCGCTGAGGTTTCTCATTCACAGCAAACTTTTCATCACTCCAGACAGCGTACAGCGTCACCTGTCCTTCCCTGTCTGTCAATCCAGATACGCAAGCCCCATCGGAAAAGGCCACCCGACCGCCTGGACTTAAGGACCAGCCCAAGAAATTCTTCCTAGCATACAACTTTTTCGTCTCGCAGACAGCATTTTCTCCGTTTCCATCCAAAGTAACGCAAAACTCTTTTTGCAAACAATTTTTTGTCAGTGTCACCTGCTGAGTATAAGCACAATTTTCAATAGGAGCCATATTTCCTTCGGTAGCGCCATTTCCCTGAAAGGAAATCTGATAGCGATGTTCCGAAAAATATCGGTATACCGTGGCACCAGAGGTTGATACTACAGCAGTGGTATCACCTTTATAGGCATAACCCTGGTAGTAGGCACCCTTTTCGCTGCTCTCCCCCAGCGTTCTCCCCTGCACGGTAGTTCCATATTTTTCCTTCCAGGTGCGCTCTCCCAACACCCTTCCATCTGGCGAATCCCCGCAGATGTCATAGCATGTCACATCGTACGAGAGAGGCACCACTTCCCATCTGGCATAAAGGGTGGTTCCTGACGGACACCAAGTCCCGGCACTGATCTGATTTCCCCCTTCCCTGGCATCATACCAGCCCTGAAAGTGAACCGAATGGCCAGGCTTTTCCAAAGAGGTCACAGGCAATTCCCTCACATAGTAGCCATCCTCCGTATAGTATGCCTTGCCGCCATGATCCAGTTTTCCCTCCCCTGCCTGTACTGCCACCTCCGTCTGGGCGTTCAGTTCCCTGGGGCGATAAAAATTATAAGCATAGGAGTATCCCTCTGCTGAAGGATTTCCCAGAGATATTTCATTGTGGGACATCAATGACTCGTTGCCCAGGCCGGCAGAGTAATTCAAAAAAGAATACTCCTTCCGGCAACGAAGATCCTCCCCGCCGCTAAGGGAATGGATTACCACGGAGAAATCTCCCAGAGACTGGCGCAATCTGGCCGCATGCAGCTGGTATCGGCTGCTATTGCTCCGGCTATTTACCGTAATAAATGCAGAAGCGTCACTGGCATTGGTAACATCCACCCCGCTGGATGTGGTGCCAATCACAGTATGGTTATACTTCCAGGCGTCATTTGCGTTCTCCTTCCTATATACGTCATATGTAAATTCCTTTGTCGCCCCATCCACAGCATAGTAAAGCCCCTTGATACGCGCCCCCGCAATATCCCTCCCAATCCCATGAGAGTAAAGTTCCGTGGCATAATCTGCTGCTTGAACGCCTTTCCTTTCAGAAAAAAGAAAGGCACCCATAATTCCTACGAGCAAAGCAATCCGCAGAAAAATGTTCTTCATAAAGTTCCTCCTTATTTATTTTGCCTTGCCCTTCCACTATATGACACCAAAAGACATATGTGTTATTTAATTCTGTCAGTGATATACATTGTAGCATGTTGAGGGAATATATCAATATACAAATGTAACAAAAAAACAGAGAAAAATTCTCTGTTTTTTACAAATGCTTATTCTCCTACCTTGCATTTTTGCAGGTATGCAACAACCTCCTTCTTGAATCCAATCCACGCCTCTGGATGGTCTACCATGTGCTTGGGACACTTCTTCCCTGTTACGTCATAATGGCGGATAACTCCGCTCTGCTCCAGCTCATACTTGTCGCAAAGATAGGATACCAAATGGACCAGAGAGCGATACGTTGCCTGGGTAAACTGCCCTGTCCGGTCAGGATGGCAACACTCAATGGAAAGGGTATCCCCATTCCTCCCATTGGAGGCATAGGCAATCTCATTTTCCGGCACGCAACACAGAATTTCTCCATCCAAGCCGATAATGAAATGGCTGCTCACCTTGTTTCCCTTCTCATCCGGCTCCTCTTTCCTGGATTCAAAATAATTTCTGTTCGCCCGGGCATCCGTTCCGGCATTGGCAGTATAATGCACCACCACACCCCGAACTTTCTCCAAAGGCGTTCCCGGCCTGGAATTTACATTATTCGTCAAAAATGCTTCCTGCATCTCTGGCCTTGCCACCTGAATGGCAGAATAATCAATTTCCGGCTTTTTCACAAATTCTTTCTTTGAAAAAATCCCTCGGAAAATCCCCACCACCAGGCAGACAAAAAGGATTATCACCCCCAGTGCCGCAAAAACCACCGCCAGAAGGTATTTGTTCTTTTTGGTCATCTTTTTCATATGATAATTTATTCCCAATCAGGAACTGTTAAATTAATTCGGTCCCTGCAAAATGCAAAGTTATTTTTAACAGTTCCTTACCGTTCCGTATCTCTGTACACCCATTTCAAAGCATGCACATTAATTCTGCTCTACGCTATAATTTGGTGCCTCCTTCGTGATATGAATATCATGAGGATGACTCTCCTTCAATGATGCAGAGGAAATTTTTACAAACTTTCCGGTCTCCTGCAAGGTCTTCACATCACTTGCCCCGCAATACCCCATGCCGGAGCGAAGGCCGCCCATCAGCTGGAATACCGTATCTTCCACGGTGCCCTTATATGCCACCCGGCCCTCCACGCCCTCTGGCACCAATTTCTTGGCACCGGACTGGAAATAGCGGTCCTTGCTGCCGTTTTCCATGGCGGCGATAGAACCCATCCCCCGGTATACTTTGTATTTGCGTCCCTGGAATAACTCGAAATCTCCCGGGCTCTCATCACATCCGGCAAACATGCTTCCCATCATGCACACGCTGGCCCCTGCCGCAATGGCCTTGGCCATATCTCCCGAATATTTGATCCCCCCGTCGGCGATAATGGGCACGTCGTATTTCTTCGCCACCTCATACACATCCATGATGGCGGAAACCTGGGGAACGCCAATGCCTGCTACTACTCTTGTAGTACAGATAGAGCCTGGCCCAATCCCAACTTTTACGCAATCAACGCCGGCCTGAATCAAATCCTCGGCCGCTTCCCCAGTGGCCACATTGCCGGCAATAATCTGAAGATCAGGGAACGCCTCCCGAATCATCTTGACGCATTTGAGGACATTGGCGCTATGCCCATGGGCACTATCCAAGACAACGCAATCCACATGCTTGTCTACCAGAGCCTTCACCCTGTCAAGCACATTGGCGGTAATCCCCACTGCGGCGCCGCACAGAAGCCTTCCCTGGGAATCCTTTGCCGCCAGAGGATACTTAATCTGTTTTTCAATATCTTTAATGGTAATCAATCCCGTGAGATTTCCCTCATCATCTACCAAGGGAAGCTTTTCTTTCCTAGAGGATGCCAGAATCTTCTTTGCCTCCTCCAGAGTGATTCCCTGATTTGCGGTAATCAGCCCTTCAGAGGTCATGGACTCTCTGATTTTCTTGGTGAAATCCGTCTCAAACTTCAAGTCCCTGTTGGTGATAATCCCCACCAATTTCTTTCCCTCCGTGATGGGCACGCCAGAAATGCGGAATTTCGCCATGAGATTATTGGCATCCTCCAGCGTGTGGTCCGGCGAAAGATAAAAGGGATCTGTAATTACGCCATTCTCTGATCTCTTAACCTTGTCCACCTCGTCTGCCTGGGCCTCAATCGACATGTTCTTATGAATCACGCCAATGCCTCCCTGCCTGGCCATGGCAATCGCCATGCGATACTCCGTCACCGTATCCATTCCCGCGCTCATCATGGGAATATTCAGACGGATTTTCTTTGTGAGATTCGTCGCCAAAGAAACCTCGTTGGGAATCACCTCGGAATATTGCGGCACCAATAGCACGTCGTCAAAAGTAATCCCCTCGCCAATAATCTTGCCCATCTCTGAATCCTCCTTATGTAATAAGATAAAATGATGAAATGATATTAGGAAACACGCAGGGGATTCCTGCGTGTTTAAACTGTACTGTGTACACATCCAAATAAATATTTTAAAAAGTATACACCAAATGATATTTTCTTGTCAACTGTATTCGGCAGATTCGCAAAAAAAAGTTGTAACAGTTATTATTTACAGCCATTCATCCCCCTCATGCGATAGACTCGCTGCTAATCCAAGTTCGTGTACCCCATCAATGCCTGATCCACTTCCCTAGCCACCTGGCGTCCCTCATTGATTCCCCAGACCACCAGGGACTGCCCCCGGCGCATATCTCCCGCGGCAAACACCTTTTCCACGGAAGTCTTAAAACTGTTCCCCTGGGTTGCCACATTGGTCCGCTCGTTCAATTTTACCTTGAATGCCTTCGCCACATAATCCTGGGTTCCCAGAAATCCTGCGGCAATCAGCACATAATCCGCCGGAATCTCGAACTCGCTGCCGGGAATCTCCGCCATATTCATGCGTCCGGTCTTCTCATCCCGCTTGGGTTCCAGCTTCACCAGCCTAACCTTTTTTATCTTTCCGCTTTTATCTGAAATAAACTCCTTTACCGTGGCCTGGTAGATGCGAGGGTCCTTGCCATACACGGCAATGGCCTCCTCCTGGCCGTAATCCGTCTTGCAGACCCTTGGCCACTCCGGCCAGGGATTATTTTCCGCCCTCTCGTCGGGAAGCTTGGGCATCATCTCCACCTGCACCACGGATTTCGCCCCCTGGCGCACCGCCGTCCCCACGCAGTCATTGCCCGTATCGCCGCCGCCGATGACCACCACATGCTTTCCCTTGGCGTCAATCCAGCCCTCCTTCTTTCCTGTGAGTACGTGCTTCGTGGAGCGGGTCAGGTAATCCACGGCGAAATAAATTCCCTCGGCCTCTCTGCCCGGTGCCTTGATATCCCTGGGCTGGGAGGCGCCGCAGGCGAGGATCACGCTGTCATACTCCTTCAATAAATCCTCTGCCTTCACATTCCTACCCACATCCGCATTGCATGCAAAATGAACGCCCTCTTCCTCCATGATTTTCTGCTTTCTGTCAATCACCCATTTCTCCAATTTCATATTGGGGATTCCGTACATCAGAAGTCCGCCGATGTGATCGCTGCGCTCGTAGACAGTCACGTCATGCCCCCGCCGATTCAACTGGTCGGCGGCCGCAAGCCCCGCAGGTCCGGAACCAACCACGGCCACACGCTTGCCGGTGCGTACCTTTGGCGGATTGGCCTCCATCAGCCCATTGGCATATCCGTATTCAATAATCGCATGCTCATTTGCCTTGCTGGCCACAGGGGTATCATTCATGCCGCAAGTACATGCCTCCTCGCACAGAGCGGGGCAGACCCTGGACGTAAACTCCGGAAAATTATTGGTCAGGCGCAGCAGCTGCACCGCCTTCTCCAAATTGCCCCGGTAGAGCATGTCATTCCACTCCGGCACCAGATTATTCAGGGGGCAGCCGGAAGTCATGCCGCCAATCGTCATGCCCGACTGGCAGAAAGGCACGCCGCAGTCCATGCAGCGGGCCGCCTGCTTCTTCCTCTCCTTCTCGCCCATCGGGACATGGAATTCATTATAATTCTTAATCCGCTTCAATGGTTCTACTGCCTGGTCATCCTGCCTGTCATATTCTAAAAAACCTGTTGGTTTTCCCATATCTCTTCCCTCCATTTTCAAACCTTTTTGTTGGCATAGAACGCCTCGATCTGCGCCTGCTCATAACTCAGTCCCCTCTGCTCCATCTTGGCGATCAGTTCCAGCATATTGCTGTAGTTGTAGGAGATGATCTTCTTAAACTTCGGCAAATAGTCGCTGAAATGTTCCAAGATCTCCCTGCCCCGCCCAGAGCCAGTGGCCGCTACATGCTCCTCAATCATATGCTTCAACTCCAGCACGTCATATTTTTCTGCCACCGGCTCGGAGGATACCAATTCTTTGTTTAGTTTCAGGTACAGGTCGCTGTTTTCATCCAGCACGTAGGCCACCCCGCCGCTCATCCCGGCGGCAAAGTTCTTCCCCGTAGAGCCAAGCACTGCCACCCGGCCGCCAGTCATATACTCGCAGCCGTGGTCCCCCACGCCTTCTACCACCGCAGTGGCTCCGGAATTGCGCACGCAGAACCGCTCCCCGGCAATTCCGTTGATAAATGCCTTGCCGCTGGTTGCCCCGTAGAGTGCCACATTTCCTACGATAATATTCTCTTCTGCCTTAAAATGGGACCCCTCCGGGGGATAGACCACCAGCTTTCCGCCGGAAAGCCCTTTCCCCAGGTAGTCGTTAGAATCCCCCACCAGTTCCAGGGTCAGGCCCTTAGGGATAAAGGCGCCGAAACTCTGTCCGCCGCTGCCGTGGCATTCCACTGTCACGGTATCCTCTTCCAAAGAGTCCCCAAACCGCTTGGTAATCTCAGACCCCAAGATCGTTCCCAGAGTTCTGTCAATGTTGGTAACATTTGCCTTGATTTTTGCTTTCTCTCCCTTTGCCAAAGCCTTCTTTAACTTTGGCAGCAATTCCCGCTCATCCAGGGTTTTCTCCAAGCCAAAGTCATAGACATTCTTAGGAATGAATTTATTTTCTTTCCTCTCTGCGGCAAAGGTAGCGTCTAACATGCCGCCCAGATCCACCTGTCTCGGCGCATCCTCCCGCACTTTCAGAAAATCGGTGCGCCCGATCAGGTCATCCACCTTCTTCACGCCCAGCCTTGCCATATACTCCCGCAATTCCTGGGCAATGAACCGCATAAAATTCTCCACATACTCCGGCTTTCCCTTAAATCGCTTGCGCAGTTCCGGATTCTGGGTGGCAACCCCCACCGGGCAGGTATCCAGATTGCACACCCGCATCATCACGCAGCCCATGGTAATCAGGGGAGCCGTGGCAAACCCATATTCCTCTGCGCCCAGCAGAGCCGCAATCAGCACGTCCCGCCCCGTCATCAGCTTTCCGTCCGTCTCAATGCGAACCTTGGAGCGCAGGCCGTTCATAATCAAGGTCTGATGGGTCTCCGCCAGCCCCAGTTCCCAGGGAAGCCCCGCATTGTATATGGAACTTCTGGGAGCCGCGCCAGTACCGCCGTCATAGCCGGAAATGAGAATCACCGCCGCACCTGCCTTCGCAACCCCCGCCGCCACGGTACCCACGCCAGCCTCGGACACCAGTTTCACAGATATTCTGGCATCCCGGTTGCTGTTCTTTAAGTCATAGATTAACTGGGCCAGATCCTCAATAGAATAAATGTCATGGTGAGGCGGCGGGGAAATCAGGCTCACGCCAGGGGTGGAATGCCTTGTCTTCGCCACCCAGGGATACACCTTCCCCCCGGGCAGATGTCCTCCCTCGCCGGGCTTCGCCCCCTGAGCCATCTTAATCTGAATCTCCTTGGCGCTCACCAGGTAGCGTGACGTGACGCCGAACCGCCCGGAAGCCACCTGCTTGATGGCCGAGCAGCGGTCATTCTCCTCCCCCGCAGTGGCGAGACGCTCCAAGCTCTCGCCGCCCTCGCCGCTATTGGACTTGCCGTGAAGGTGGTTCATGGCGATGGCCAGAGTCTCATGGGCCTCTTGGGAGATAGAGCCGTAAGACATGGCCCCGGTTTTGAAACGCTTCACGATCTCCTCCACGCTCTCCACCTGGTCAATGGAAATCCCCTTCTCGGGATAGGCAAAATCCAGCATGCTGCGGAGGGTCACAATATTTTCCCTCTCATCCACCGTCTTGGAATACATCTTGAACAGTTCGTAGTTCCCTGTCCAAGCTGATTGCTGCAGCAGATGGATGGTCTCGGGATTATATAAATGCTCCTCCTTATTTCCCCTAGCCTTATGCTGTCCCCTGTTTTCCAGGTTCAGGTCCACAGACAGCCCCAGGGGGTCAAAGGCCGTGGAGTGCTGGTCATTGACCTGCCCTTCTATATCTTCCAGAGTAATGCTTCCTGCGCAGGATACCGTATCCGTGAAGTATTCCTCCACCACGTCCTCGGAGATGCCGATGGCCTCAAATATCTTGGAACCCTGGTAGGACTGGATAGTAGAAATTCCCATCTTGGACGCAATCTTAACGATCCCGTGAATCACTGCGGAATCATAATCATTCACCGCCGCATAGTAATCCTTATCTAACATTCCATTGTCAATCAGCTCCTTGATGGTACTGTGGGCCAGATAGGGATTGATGGCGGCCGCGCCGTAGCCCAACAGGGTGGCGAAATGATGCACCTCCCTAGGCTCCGCCGTCTCAATAATCATCGCCACGCTCTCCCGCTTCTTCGTGGTCACCAGATGCCGCTGCATGGTGGAAACCGCTAGCAGGGAGGGAATCGCCACATGGTTTTCATCCACGCCCCTGTCGCTCAGGATCAAGATATTCGCCCCGCCCTTATAGGCCCTGTCAGCCTCCAGGCACAGATGGTCCAGCGCCTTTTTCAGAGAAGTGTTCTTATAGTACGTGATGGGAATCACCTCGCTCTGGAATCCATCTTTTTTGATATACTTAATCTTTAGCAAATCCGTATCCGATAGAATGGGATTATTCACCTTCAATACCTTGCAGTTTTCCGCCCCCTCCTGCAGCAGATTTCCATCCTGGCCAATATAGACGCTGGTTGAAGTGACAATCTCCTCTCGGATGGCATCAATGGGGGGATTGGTCACCTGGGCGAATAATTGCTTAAAGTAATGAAACAATGGCTGGGGCTTGCTGGAAAGCATAGGAAGCGGGGAGTCCGTTCCCATGGAGGCGATGGGTTCCGCCCCATTCTGGGCCATGGGAAGGATGGAAGTCTTATACTCCTCAAAAGTATACCCGAAGGCCTTCTGCAATCTTGCCCGCTCCTCCCCGGATAATTCCTTCACCCTCTGGTTGGGAATCTGTAGTTCCTTCAATGTCACCAGATTGTTGTTGAGCCATTCGCCATAGGGCTGGCGGGAGGCATATTCCTCCTTCAGCACGTCATCCGCAATCAGCTCCCCCTTCACCGTATCCACCAGAAGCATGCGCCCCGGGCGCAATCGGTCCTTTTTCACGATCTTCTCTGGGGGTATGTCAACCACGCCTACCTCGGAGGAAAGGATCAGCTGATGGTCTGCGGTAATATAATACCGGGAGGGACGGAGGCCATTTCGATCTAGGACCGCCCCTATCACATCCCCATCGGAAAATAGAATAGACGCCGGGCCATCCCAGGGTTCCATCATCGTGGCATAATACTGATAGAAATCACGCTTCTTCTGGCTCATGCCCATATCATTTTCCCAGGGTTCCGGAATCGTAATCATCACCGCCTGGGGAAGGGGCATGCCGCTCATCACCAAAAATTCTAACGTATTGTCAAGCCTTGCGGAATCAGATCCGCCGGGATTCACCACGGGAAGGATTTTGTGCAATTCCTCGGACAGCAGGGGCGACTCCATCGTCTCCTCCCGGCCAAGCATCTTGTCAGCATTGCCCACGATGGTGTTAATCTCCCCGTTGTGGACGATAAAGCGGTTGGGATGGGCCCTCTGCCAGCTTGGATTGGTGTTGGTACTGAATCGGGAGTGGACGGTGGCGATGGCGGACACGTAGTCCTGATCCTGCAAATCCGCAAAAAACTGCCGCAGCTGCCCCACCAGGAACATTCCCTTGTACACGATGGTCCTGCTGGAAAAGGATACCACGTAGGTATCGTCATTGCTCTGCTCGAATACCCTTCTTGCCACATAGAGCTTCCTGTCAAAGTCCAGACCCCTCTCCACATCCTCCGGACGCTTTACGAAAGCCTGCATGATGCATGGCATGCATTCCACCGCCTTGTGTCCCAGCACGTCGGGTGCCACCGGGACTTTTCGCCATCCCAGAAAGGCAAGCCCCTCCTTCTCTATAATGACTTCGAACATCTTCTTTGCCTGATTTTTCTTCAATTCATCCTGGGGAAAGAAAAACATGCCGATGCCGTAATCCCTCTCCTCTCCAAGATCAATCCCCAGAGGCTTTGCCGCCTTCTTAAAGAATTTGTGGGAGATCTGAAGCATGATTCCCACGCCATCTCCCGTCTTTCCCTCCCCGTCCTTTCCGGCACGGTGCTCCAGTTTCTCCACGATATCCAGAGCGCCGGAAACGGTATCGTGGGTCTTATTTCCTTTAATATTGACAATGGCGCCAATTCCGCAGTTATCATGCTCAAATCTGGGATCATACAAACCTCTTCTCTCATGATCCACTGCCGCCCTAGCCCCTGCTAAGGCATCTCCATCCATCACTTTCCTCTCCATGATGCCACTTCCTCCTTACCATATAGCTTTTCTAATAAAAAAGAGTCCAGCAAACATGCGTCTGCTGAACCCCTTTGTTCATCAACTGGGTACAGTATATCTGATGTATCTTGAAAAAGCAAGATTATTTTGCAAATCATTCATATATTTTAATAAAATAAAGAAAAACACAAAATAACTTTATTTTATTAAGCAACTTTCCCTCCATTGTCTTCGTCTTATCTCTGCTTCCCCGCACTATTTTGTGCATTCCAAGTTTCATTTAGAACTGCTTTCATGTCAGCCCTTTGCTTTGGCAGAGAGAAAATCCACCAGAAGAAGTTCCACCCCGATCCGGTCCTGTATCTTCCCCTGCTTGAAATCATAATCCGTATCCACACAGGCAGCGAACATCTCCTTTAACTGCTTTCTGGAAAAATGCCGGCACTGGGCCTGGTATTTTCCCACAGAGAAGGGAGGAATGCCCAATTTTTTCGCCAAATCCTGCTTCGTCAGGTTCCCGGAAGCCGACTTTACTTGCAATAGGATGCGAAAATGTCGGCTGAGCAGATACAGGATGGATGCAGGGCTCTCTTTTAATTCCAGCAGGTCATGATACAATTTCATCGTCTCCTGCTTTTTCCCGCTGGCAACCGCATCCAGCATCTTGAATATCTGCCCCGTCACCTGAACGCTGCAAACGGCGTCAATATCCGTCTTAGCGACCTCCTCTCTGCCATAGGTGTAGGCAATCAGCTTCTCCAGTTCATTCTGAAGATTCACCAGGGAATGATCCACCTGCTCCAGCAGATAATCCGCCGTGCTCTCCCGAATCTTCTTCCCCGCCTTCTGCAGCTCCATGGCCACGAACTTCTTCGTCTCCCCGGCGCTCATGGCATTCATTTCCACGGAAAGCCCATTCTTCTGAACATATTTGTAAAGCTTGCTTCTCTTGTCCACCTCCTTTTCCACAAAGAGGAAAATCGTGGTATCAGGAAATTCAGAAATCATGTCAGAAAGCTCATTCGCCTTCTTGAACAGGCGGGTATCCTCCATCAGAATCAGACGGTATTCCCCGAAAAAGGGCAGGGTCTGAGCCATCTCCCTCACCTGGTAAAGATCTATGCCATCTCCCTGATAGGCGGTGAAATTCATCTCATCCTCCCCGTCCAGCACCGCTTTCTTTAACTGGTCCCGATAGAGGCGCACTAGATATTCTTCCTCCCCATACAGCAAATATGCCCGGTGGAAGAATTGATTTCTGATATCTTCTTTTAACCGCTTCATGCTTCCTCTCCCTCCATCTTGTCCGCAATCCCAATGCCCCGCTTTCGGAGATGCATTTCCCAGTCACGATTCACAGCCATTCATCCTCTCCCGGGATATCCCCTCGATTCATCAGCATAGGCTATAGGATTCTCAAGGCATCCATAAACGCCTCTCCCATGTCTGCCTTCAAAGAAATTCCCTTGCCGACAAGCACCTCCGTGAGCGCCTTCAATGTGGCCGCCACATCCTCCACATTGGCATTATTTCCCATATGACCAATGCGGAGGACTTTTCCCTTTAATGATCCGATGCTTCCAGAAATCAAGATATGGTGTTCCTCCATCATCTCCTTTAAGATCTCCCCATCGGTGATGCCCTGCGGCACCTCCACCGCCGTCACCGTGGAGGCAAATCCCTCCCGCAGATACAGGGACAGTCCCGCCGCCTCCACGGCAACCCGCACAGCCTCTGCAATCTTCTGATGGCGCAGTTGAAAGGAATCATCCACGATATAATCCTCCAGAGCCGCCCGCAACCCATAGATATCGCTGACAGGCTGGGTATAGGGAAAATGCATCTCCTCGTAATACTTTTCAAAGGAGAGGAGATTGGCATAAAAGGAGGCAATGGGAGCCTTCCTCTGGTGCATGGCCCGTGCCCCATCGGGGCTGACGCCCACCATGGTAAGCCCAGACGGTGCCGAGAGTGCCTTCTGGGAACCCCCGCACAGGATATCAATCTCCGCCTCGTCCATCTCCAACGCCTCCGCAAACATCCCGGTCACGGAGTCCACCACCGTAAGGATTCCGAAAGATTTTAGCAAAGGACACAGCGCATCCACCGGATTCAGCACCCCGCTGGGGGTATCGCTGTGAACCAGCGTGGCATATTTAAAATCATGGTCTCCTTCCAGATAATCCTTCAATTCCTGCGGGGAAATGGGCCTGCGGTAATCAAACTCTACAATTACCGGAATCCCGCCATATAGGGAGACGAAGTCTGCGAACCCTCTGCCAAAGACACCGTTGTCCAGCACCAGCACCCGGTCTCCCGGTTCCGTGAGGGAAGCGCAGGCCGCCTCCAGCCCCAGAATCCCTTCCCCATTCATAATGTAAAAAGGATGCTTCGTTCCCAGGCACTTTCCCAATCGCCCGCAAGTCTCCCGATAGAAGTCAAAGAATCTTTGATCTGCAATGGGACTGGTCACATTGTAGGCCCGAACCGCCCGCACATTTTCCGAAACCTGGGTAGGCCCAGGCGTCATCATAAGTAATTCCCGCTCCTCCCACTCCGGATGCTCCACCTTAACGCCCAACTCCAAAAATTCTCTATCCATAAGCTATATCCCCATGCCTTTCCATCCTTTGCCGTATTTGCTGCGCATATCCATATTTGCCAATCACTTTTTGCCGATTCCCCCCCACGAAGGAAAGCCCAAGCATCCAGCCGGGCCAGAAAAAGGATACGGCAATCTTAAATGCAGGAACCACAGCCATCAATATTTACGGTACAGGCCCACCACTTTGCCCAGAACCTCCACCTGATCCACGATAATAGGCTCCATGGCATCATTTTCCGGCTGCAGCCGATAGTGACCGTCTTCCTTGTAAAAAGTTTTCACCGTGGCAGAATCCTCCACCAGCGCCACAACGATTTCCCCGTTGCAAGCCGTCTGCTGCTCTCTCACCAGAATCCTGTCCCCATCATAGATTCCCACGTTGACCATGCTTTCCCCCCGCACGTTGAGCATAAAGGCATTGCCGTTAGGCAGATCCTCCGGGAGCATGGGGAAATACCCCTCAATATTCTGCTCCGCAAAGATTGGCTCCCCCGCAGCAATCTGCCCCACGATGGGGACGTTTACGATCTCCCGCCTGGCCAGGTTAAAGTCATCATCCAGAATCTCTATAGCCCTGGGCTTAGTGGGGTCCCGGCGGATAAATCCATTTTTTTCCAAAGTCTCCAAATGGGAATGCACGGAGGACGTGGACTTTAGATGCACCGCATCGCAAATTTCCCGCACTGCGGGAGGATACCCCTTTGCTAAGATCTCCTGCTTGATATATGCCAAAATCTCTTCCTGCTTTTTCGAAATTTTTCCTTCTGCCATATTTAACCTCATTTCTGCGCTGACAATGCACATTCTGCCATTCCGTGCGACAGCGCCGGCACGGATGGATTCTTTGGTTGCCATTCAAAGCAACATCCTCTTCCTGAATCTGCACATTATTTCTGTTTCATATAGCATACCACATTCATTGACATATGTCAAACAGATGTTCGATTTTTATTGGCTGATTCCTATTCACGACCAGCCAGTTATGAATTTAATGCCTCCGGCGACACGACTTTGCCGTCGCTCCAAATGCGCTCCAAGTCATAAAACAGCCTGTCTTCCCGGTTAAATACATGCACCACCACATCGCCATAGTCCAGCAATACCCAACTGCTGTTCCGATTCCCCTCGATGCGCTTCACCTGATAGCCCGCCTGATTCATCTTCTCCTGTACATTCTCCATCAGGGCATTAATCTGGGGCTGGCTTCCGCCATTGGCAATAATAAAATAATCAGCCATAATGGAAATATGCCCAATCTCCAAAATCCTGATATCCTCCCCCTTCTTTTCATCCAGTGCCTGATACACGATTTTCGCCATCTCTCTGCTCATAGTCTGCCTTCCTTTCTTTCATATAATGAATTTCGTATCAAATCATTGACAGTTCTCATCTGCGCTCCCACACTTCCCGATAAAAATCATAGGCATCCGCCGTATAGTGGTCTATGGTCTGTCCCCCCCCGTCCCTTTGCCGCAGATAGGACAGCGTATGGAAGAGAATCAGATACATGGCCTCATCCAAATCCCGAAACGCAGCCCGGCGGACTTCCTCCATATGGGGCAGCATCTTTCTTCCCGGCTCGATATAGTCCGCAATAAACAAAATCTTTTCCAGGCCGCTCATCCCCGGCTTTCCCGTGGTATGCCACCGGATGGCCGAAAGCACGCCCTCCTGCTCCACACCATATCGCTCCTTAGCAAAATGCGCGCCTACTTTCGCATGGAGTAGGGAAGGATTCGCTTGTTCCGTCTCGCTGTATCGGATGCCATTCTTCTTGCAAATGGATAGCATTTCCTCCCCAGACAAATACTTGGCGCAGTCATGCAACATGCCGGCATACCCTGCCAGCGTCACATCTTCCCCAAAGCACATCGCCATTGCCTGGGCTGTATATCGAACCCCAAGAGTGTGCTGGAATCTCTTTTTTCTCAGGATCTGTTCTAATTCTTCCTGTATGTCCTCTAATGTTTTCTTCATGATAACTCTCCCTGCTAGCAGCAACCCATAGCTATGACTCACGGATTCGCTTCCCGTGGTAGCAGCCTGTTTCCAAAATATAGCGATATACGCTATGAGGAAGGTATTCCTCCACAGATTCCCCCCTAGCTATCCGCTCCCTGATCCCGCTGGAACTCATCTCCATCCAAGGCATGGAAATCACGCGAATTTCCCCTCCAAATCTGCCCATTAAAATACTCGCCCGCTCCTCCATCTGGCGTCCGCTCAATCCATCCCTGGAAAAAGCCAGAAGCGTGGCATGGCGCAAAATCTCCTCCGGCCGATACCACTTCTCAAAATAAAAGAGGGAATCTCCCCCCAGAATAAAATACAGTTCCTCCTCCGGCTGCTCCTCCTGGAACAGGGAGAGCGTCCGGGCAGTGTAGGTAATCTCCTGGCGGCGAAATTCAAAATCTGAAAAGTAAAAGCCTGCCTCGTCTGCCACTGCCAGTTCCACCATATCCCGGCGCACGCTTTCCGGCGAAATGCTCCTGCCCATTTTGTGAGGCGGTATCTTGGATGGCATAAAAAGCACTCGGTCCAGTCCCTCCTCCTCCATGGCACGCCTTCCCATCACAAGATGAGCCCGATGGATCGGGTCAAATGTACCACCCAAAATCCCTGTTTTACCCATGTCTTGCAGCCCGGTTTCTCCGGCTCCTCTCGCTGCCCTGAGACCTTCCACGCCTTGCGCCCCCAGTCCCATTCGCTTCCTTCCCCCCGGCTCTGCCAAACTTCCTTTCTGATGGCCTTGCGGAATCCTTTCCTGTCGCCCTTGCAGTTCCCTTTCCTGATGCCTTCGCAGATTTTTTCCTGTCCCGCAACCCACTTCTTTTCTGCTCCCGCTTTCCAGCGGAATTCTTCCCCGCCTCCCGCTTGGGATTCTTCTTGTAAAGCACAATCTTCTTCCCAATTACCTGAACCACTTGGGAGCCTGTGCGCTCAGCAATCACTTCCGCCAGTTCTGCAGGATTGTCCGCGCAATTCTTCAGCACGCTAAGCTTAATAAGCTCCCGGACCTGAAATGCTGATCTGATTGCCTCGATCTGCGCAGGAGACAGGCTGGACTTGCCAATCTGGAATATACTATCAATCTTCATTGCCTGGGCTTTTAATTCCGCCCTCTCTTTACTCGTCATATCTCTCCTCTTTCTGTGCAATTGCCTATTGCAAAAAACAATATCCTTCTAAATGCTTTATGGCACTATTTTATAATAATGTGCCCATTCCGTCAACAATTCCGAGATACTTATCATATTTCTCTGAATTTCATAATATATTGTTCCATAATATGATGCACCCTGAATTTATACTTAACATCGCCATATTATTTCATAATCTTCATAAAAAAGCAAAAATATTGCACCATGCCTTTTAAACATTATTATATCAAAGGAGGATAAACACATGGCAAGTTTCTGCACAAAATGCAGCAAAAAAACACCAGAAGAATCCAAAATATGCAGGAAATGCAACAGCCGGACAGATAAGGGGGGCCTAAAGGGGCCACGGGCCATGGGAATCTGCGCCATTCTGTTCATCATCGGGGTGATGACGGCCTTATTTGCCACAGGAAGCATCGGAAATAAAAGCAAAGCCATACAGACCATTTCAAATGCGGAATCTATTCAGACAGCAAAAAAAGAACAAGCGTCAGAGGAGGAAAAGGATGCTGGCGCCGCCCTTCCCATCACCGCAAAATCTGCCGTACTTATAGAAAACAGTTCCGGCAGGATTCTCTATGAAAAAAATAAAGACAAGAAAGTCATTCCCGCCAGCATCACCAAAATCATGACCCTGCTCCTGATTTTCGATGCCCTGGAAGAAAAAAAAATCTCCCTGAAAGACAGCGTGACCGTCAGCGACTACGCTGCAAAGATGGGCGGCTCCCAAGTTTTTCTGGAACCAGGAGAAACCCAGACAGTCAAGGATATGATCAAGTGCATCAGCATCGCCAGCGCCAACGATGCCGCAGTGGCCATGGCGGAATTTGTGGCGGGTTCCGAGCAGGAATTTGTAAAGCGAATGAATGCAAAGGCAAAGGAACTGGGCATGCAGCACACTCGCTTTAAAAACTGCAACGGACTGGACGATACCATCAAAAGCGGACACTACAGCAGTGCCTATGACGTGGCACTGATGAGCCAGGCACTGGTTACCAGGCATCCTGACATCACGAAATACTCCACCATATGGATGGATGAAATTACCCACAAGACAAAAAAAGGCGAATCCGTATTCGGCCTCACCAACACCAATAAGCTAATCCGCACATACGACGGCATCACTGGATTAAAAACCGGCTCCACTTCCAAGGCGAAATACTGCCTGTCCGCCACCGCAAAAAGGGGCGGCGTCAGCCTCACCGCCGTGGTAATGGCGGCTCCCGACCACAAGGTCCGCTTTTCCCAGGCGGCATCCCTGCTGGACTATGGCTTTGCCAACTGCTCCAATTTCTGCGACAAGAAAGACGGGATTCCCTTAAAAGAACAACCTGTCAAGGGAGGCACGAAGACAAAGATCATATCCCGGGTGGAAAAAGACTTCTCCATCACCCTGGTGGGGGAGGAAAAGCCAGAGGACCTCACCAGGAAAATCACTTATCGCAAGAATCTGTCCGCCCCAGTCAAGGAAGGGGAGGTCATCGGTTCCGTCACCTACCTGATGGGTGACAAATCCATTGGGGAAGTCCCCATCCATGCCGCAGAAACCATTAAAAAGGCCACCTTCCTAGATTATGTAGAGAAAGTATACCGGCGGTTCGTATTCAATTAAAAAAAAGCGCAAAGCCTTTCCAAGCTCGATAATACCTCGCTAGGAAAGGCTACTTTTGCGCCTAAGAAGAACGCTAAGCCAGCGTTCTTCACATTGAAAGTGCCAAGAACTTTCCTATAAGCAAAAAAGGTGCGAAGTTTTACCGGGCTCCAAAATACCCCGCCAGGCAAAACTTCGCACCTATTCTTTATGCACTAGTTAATAATGCTATTAGCAAATACAGAAAAACTATCCTGCGGATCTTCCTTCATTTTAAACCAGACGCCATCAATAACAATATAAGGATTCAGAAATTGAACCTTACATGCGCTCCCATCCTTCTTCGTAATCCTGCATTCTATCATCTGCCCCACCAATTCTTCTGAGGCAACCTTTTTCACCACTTCAACTTCCCGCAATAATTTGACACATTTCTCCATCTGCTCCCCTGAAAGATGCTTCTCTTTTTCTGGCGGTATAGCGAAAAGCACAATATCCTTCAACTCATCAGAACTTAACTTCTCAAAAGGATGCTTCTCTATGGATGACTCCTTTGTATCAGCCGATTGCGGTCTGCCAAAAGAACCACAGGCAGTCAGCATCATGCATGCTACAGCGAAAACAATAACTAATCTTTTCATTTATCTTTATACTGGACTATTGCATTAATCCAGATATCAAATACAATTTTAATTTATTGTACTTGATTTCCCCTCCTTCTATTTTTTACTAATACTATACCAACACTCAAAACAATCATAAAAATAACTGCCATTCCAATATGGTATCAGCTATTATTTGGTTCAGACAATATAATATACGCATCTACACCTGAAAAATCTTTATTCATAGTATCCATATGATTTGCGGCATTCATAATTCCCTCATATGTATATATTTCATCATCTTTTTTTGCCCGTTTGGGTTTAATTTCTTTAATCTGCTTTTCCGTTCCTTCTACTTCCAATTCATACAATGGAATTAAAAATTCTGCTTCATTTTCATTTAACACAAGTACTACAGGCTGATTAACGTGTTCCAATCCACCACAAATCATTATATCCACATTTTTCATATTATATGATATATTATCTAAAACTTCAGAAGTTTTTTTCTCGTAATCAATTTTTTCATTTTCAAGCAACTCAATCCCTGATAAACACCATTTCCCCTCATTTTCTTTTATTTGCTGAATTTCATCCGTTGATAGCATATCTTTTACAGATTCATTTAATGGCAATCCCTTTGCAATGTGAATTTGATATGTATCTTTTCCTATACTAACAGGCAACAACCACATATATTTTGATTTCTTAAGTCGTTTCTTTATTTTGGACGCTTCAGTATCTTCTAAAGAAAAAATCTGAGAATCTACATAAATTTTTTTTGCTTTTTTAAAATCTAATTTAAAAGAATTTGATAAACTTTTACCTGTTTTTTGTTTATAAAATTCTTTCAATGCCTGCATAATTTCTTTTTCCAATCCAGAAATCTGATCATATTCGTGCTTTTCATCAACCAATTCTTCCATATCTAAGGATACATTTGCATCACTTATATTCATTTCCATCATAGATATAAGAAAACAAAAACATATAATTCCTAACCATTTAATAATACGCATAATAACTCCCTTCTAATGCAAACTCCATGTATGTGTATAACGCCCCGTTCCAGAAGCCAGCGTCATTCCATTAACCAATCCTGCATAACCATAATAACCACTTGATCTTCCCTTAATTGGATCAATTAAATATAGGCTGTCTAACCGAATTCCTTTTGCCTCTTTTAAACCTGCGACAACATATACATGACCACCACCTGCATTCCATCCCATTCTTAACACAGCTGGATTTTTTGCCTTCATATTAATAACAAAACCATTAAATTTCGCTACGCCTCCCTGTAAAACACTTTTTTTAGTAGCATACCTTATCGCAGATGTGACTTGACTTAATGAGGCTGTTTCATTCACTACCTTATTCTTAACATGCTTGCATATTTGAGATTGTGAATAAGATCTTCCATAATATTTTCCCAGCATTTTTGCACAAGCTACCCAACACCAATTACTTTTCTCTTGAGAATATTTTGTTACATTTAATTTGTATTCAGCAGCATTTACTTGATTAATCGGCGAAATCAAAATCACATTAACTAGCAAAATCCCAATAAACTTTAATAAAATCTTTTCATAAAATATCCTTTCTGTTTTACTAATTGACTCACACTAGAATTACTTCATACTGACAACTTCTTAAAAACATATTATTTATTTATCATGATATTATTATATTATATTATATTATATGTGTCAACACCTATCTTGTTTTACTTGATATTAGAATATCTAAATAATATTATTCTGCAATATTTAGTTCGATATATCCAAATAAAACCAATATCGTTTTGACGAAAATGACATCAACTTTTTCTCATATGAAATCTATGAGTTCTTTTTTTGAACGTGGCTAGCCCAAAATATTTATTCCCTTAACAAAAAAGTGCAAAACCACTGAATTATTCAGTATTTTGCACTTCATAATATTAGATTAGCCTGTTGTCACGATTGTAGAATAATATAATTCCCTAACAACACCTAACAGGACAGTCTGTATCGTGTCGAATAGCCCTTAATCCTTGCTCTCAAATGTACCATACTTAAAATGATCTTTCCCGTCATACTTGAAGACAAATTTATTCAGGGCATCCGCATTGGTCCTGGTGGTGTAAGTGGAACTGGTCCCATCGGTCATCATCAGGCAGGAGCCCACCGACACCTCTCCATTGAAAGCGCTTCTGTAATATCCCTCTAGAGGAATCTGAAGCTGATGGATCTCCGTGGTGCCCATGGTAACCACGGAAGTAATATACTGTAAAATCTGATCGTTGTCCAAATCCGTCTTCACATGCTTCAATACCTTATTGGCAATCTTGACCCAATCCGGCATGGGCAGGGATTTGACCTTAGAGAACACGCCCTTCATCACCGTCCTCTGCCGCCAGGTCCTTCCATAATCATCCCGCAGGCCATTTACCGTGGTCCCCTTCTTTCTGATGCGGCAATACCCCAATGCCTGATGGCCATTCAAGGTCTGCTTGCCCGCTTTAAGATTTCTGTACTGCTTCTTTCTGATATAATTGGTGGTATTGAGATATTCCGCCTCCGACTCCGTCACTTCCACCTCCACGCCGCCCACAGCATCCACAATATCCACAAAAGCGCTCAGGCTAATCTCCACATAACCGTCCAGCTTAATATCGAAATTCGTGGCAATGGTCTTATACAAAAGCTCTATCCCGCCAAAGGGATAGGCAGCATTTAACTTATTATGCCCATGTCCCGGAATCTCCACATAATTGTCCCGCATCAGGGATGCGGTTTTCAGCGTATTGTGCTTCAAATCCATGGTGGCGATAATCATGGTATCCGTCAGGCCCACGTCATTCTGATATCCCCGATCCTTTCTGGCATCATTGCCAATCACCAAAATATTTACGATATCATTGTCAGAATTCACTTTAATGCCGCTCAAATCCACATTTCTCAACTGGGTATCATAATCTCTGCTAATCTGGTTCATGGAGTGGTTAAACTCCACCTGCACCTTGGCGGCACCAAAGCCCACCATGGCGCTGAGAGTGATAAAAATCCCCATCAAAATCTTTTTCCACATATGTTTTACCTCTTCTTATCGTTTGCCATTCCAAGTTGCCACCCCATCCACTCATGTCAGTCATCTTAAAAGCCATCCGTGAATAGCAACAAGTATCGGGAACAAGCAAGGCTTGTCCGAAAAACATTTTACACGATATGAAACCATTATGCAAATCTTTTTTCTTCCGCCCTTCTCGATTACGATTCCCCTTTATACTGAAATTCTTTCTTCCCATCATGCCGAAATATAAATTTCTTTAAGATATCGGAGTTCGTAGAAGCATCCCTCTCTCCCACGCCGCCCGTGGTGGGAACGATGGCCGCCCGCAGGGAATAAGGCACGTCAGACACATCCTCCCCAAAGCAGAAATATCCATTCATGGGAATCTGCAGCTGATGAATCTCCGTGGTGCCCATGGTGATCACGCTCATCATGTAACTATAAATGGCATCGTTATCCAAATCCGTGGTCACGCAGTCAAAAGCCTTATTCAGCACACCGATCCATCGGGACTTAGGCTGGCTTTTCATTTTCTGGAATATAGAAGTAAGCACTGTTCTCTGACGCCAAGTCCTGCCGTAATCATCCGTGAGGCCGTTGGCTGTCACCACCGGCTCTCCAATCTTATCTTTCCCCTTCCGGATACGACAATATCCCAATGCCTGGTTTCCATTTAATGTATGTTTTCCCGGTTTTATGTTATGATATTTTTTGCTCACGTAATTGGTACAATTCAGATATTTTGCCTCCGTCTCCGTAATCTCCAATTCCACGCCGCCCACGGCATCGATTACCTTCTGGAATCCCTTCAGGCCAACCATGGCATACCCGTCTAATTTGATATGAAAGTTCTGTGCAATCGTTTTGTATAGATTCTTCACGCCGCCATGTCCAAAGGCTGCGTTTAATTTTTCCAATTCAGAAGTCTCGGCATCAACCACTAGGGTATCCCGCATTAAAGTAGTCAGCTTTAGCGCGCCATGTTTTTTATCCAATGTGGCAATCATCATGGTATCTGTCAGCCCGTCCGAAACGAATCCGCTTTCCTTCTCCTTGCGCTTGTCCGTGCCAATCAAAAGAATGTTCACGATATCGTCGTCCGTCTCTATGTTCAAATCCTTGGGAAGCTCCACGCTTTCCAGCCTGTTATCGTAATCCCTCTGAATGTGATTCAGAGAATTGTCCATGGTGCTCTTCACGCTGGCCACCCCAAATCCCGCGGCGCCGCTCAGTACAATTAAAATTCCAAACACAATTTTTTTCCACATAATTTCCCTCATTTCTGCGCTGCCCTCTGCTGCATATAAAGAACCAAAATTCTTTCAATGTTTGTGTCGCAGCACAGACACAAACATGCCAAGACTCTCCCCTCAAAACCTGCCAGCAGTCATATCATTTACAACAACATTCTCATTATACCACCTTTTTGCCACAAACACAACTTTCCATCCCCATGAATCATTGACGAAAAATGTCTTCTCCGCTATAATAGCAAGAGCAAACTTAACATATTGCTTTTCAAGGAAACCATAAAATACATCGTGCCGCAACGCATGATCTGAATAACATAGGGGCAATTAGCCCGAAGAACGGAGGATTTACATGGCAAAAGGCGCCGGAAAAAATAATTGGGCACTGTTTCTATTACTATTGGCAGGGATTGTCCTGGGCAGCTTCATAGCGCAGGCTACCTCAGGGATTTCCGCCCTCTCCTGGCTGAACTACGGACAGCATTTCGGAATGACATCCCCATTCAGGCTGGACCTGGGCATCATGGTACTGAGTTTTGCCCTCTCTGTCAAAATTACCATCGGCAGCATCGTGGGCATCATTATCGGCATCATTATCTACCATTTCATCTAAGCATTCCAAGAATGGCGTTAGCGTGTTAGTCTAACGCCATTCTTTCCGAAGCCTTCCACCCGCACAGATTTACACATCCTGCCTGGGACTGCGAAAGCACAGGGAATTTCCCGCCACGTCAAAAGGGAGGGTGGTCTCGAATACCACCCCCCCTTTCTTTCTATCTGGCATTTCCCGGAATTTTATTTCCCTCTTCCGTCATGCGAAACCATTGCCCATCCATTGCCTCCTGACAGACAAACCGCGGCACAGCAAATTCTATTGATTTTCCCGATAATAATTAATCAGGCATCCCTTGGTGATAATGTCCCGCTCGTCATCCGTCAGATCACCCAGCCTCAGGGTAAATTCCTTCATGTCCTTTCCTACAACATATGCCTTGATCTCGTCCCTTTTCTCCTCAACCGCCTTCTTGATATCCTTTACGAAGATATAATCCCCATTCTCGAAGGGAATTTCTCCCGGATAGAGGAAGGGAAGCATTCCCCAGTTGATCAGATTGGAGCGATAACGCTTGGTGGCGTATTCCTCTGCAATATTGGCCAGTCCCCCCAGCACTTTCTGGCAGGATGCCGCCTGCTCCCTGGCGGAGCCATCCCCCGGCTTCACTGCGTACACCATGCTGCCGATCTGGGTATCTTCCGGCTTCACGTCAAATTTCTCATTGATCTTGTCAAAGACTTCCTTCGCCTCCGGCAGTGCCGCAAATATATCCTCCCCGGCAACTCTCGCCTTCTCTCCCAACTGGACAGCCTTGGCTTTCCCCACATACTCCGGATCTTTCCGGGACAATGTAAATTCTGCCAGCCCCAGAGGATTGGAGCGGAAGGAAGAAGTCTCCCCGGAGGGAATCAATTCGTCGGTGGTGGTCACCGGGTCATGGATTTCGGAGACTACCTTAATCAGAATGTCCTCTGTCAGCGCAGACATCTCCGGCCAGTCCTTGATATTGGGGCCAAACTTAATCTCCTCCTGGGGATCTGCCTTGCCCACCCCGTCGTAAATCCTATTCTCGTAAATCGTCTTGTCAAAGAAATATTTCGGCCCGGTGTAAGCGGTATCCAGATCCGTAGCCGGGGTGAGATAGCCCTTGTTCGCAGCAGTGGCCGCAATGGAACGGGCATCCATCAGCGCCACGGAAGAAATCTGGCCATTCTGAATCTTAGAGCCCTCCCTGTTGGGGAAGTTCCTGGTAGAATGGCGGATGCTGAACGCATTGTTGGCAGGCGTATCCCCGGCGCCAAAGCAGGGGCCGCAAAAAGCTGTCTTTACAATGGCTCCCGTGGCCATCAGGTCAGCCAGCCGGCCATTCTTCGCCAATTCCATATAAATGGGCGTAGATGCCGGGTAGACGCTCAGCGTAAACTCATCGGCACCGATGCTTGCCCCCTTCAAGATATCTGCCGCCGCGCAGATATTTTCAAATCCGCCTCCGGCGCAGCCTGCGATAATTCCCTGGTCCACATAGAGCCTTCCCTCCCGCACCTTGTTTTTCAGAGTGAAGTCCACCTGGCCATCCAGAGATACCAATGCCTTCTTGTCGCAGTCGTCCAGAATGTCCATCAGGTTTGCATTCAATTCCTCGATGGTGTAGGTATTGCTGGGGTGGAAAGGCATGGCAATCATGGGCTTGATTTTAGACAAGTCCACATAAACCATCCCGTCATAGTATGCCACGGGGGCAGGGCTTAATTCCTTGAAGTCCCCGCTCCTTCCGTGAATATCGTAAAACTCCTTGATCTGACCGTCCGTCTTCCAGATGGAGGACAGGCAGGTGGTCTCCGTGGTCATCACGTCAATGCCGATGCGGTAATCCGCAGTCAGCCCGGCAACTCCCGGCCCCACAAACTCCATCACCTTATTCTTCACATATCCATTGCCAAACACGGCACCGATAATGGCCAGGGCCACGTCCTGAGGGCCTACCCCCTCCGCAGGCTTTCCGTCCAGATAGATGCCGATCACTCCTGGCATGGCGATATCGTAGGTTCTATTCAGAAGCTGCTTCACCAGTTCCGGGCCGCCCTCGCCCATGGCCATAGTGCCCAGAGCGCCGTAGCGGGTGTGGGAATCCGAGCCCAGGATCATCTTGCCCCCGCCTGCCAGCATCTCCCTGGCAAACTGGTGAATGACCGCCTGGTGGGGAGGCACGTACATGCCGCCGTACTTCTTGGCGCAGGACAGGCCAAACATGTGGTCGTCCTCATTGATGGTTCCCCCCACCGCGCACAGGCTGTTATGGCAGTTGGTCAGCACATAGGGCACCGGAAACTTTTCCAGCCCGGAAGCCCTAGCCGTCTGTATGATGCCCACGAAGGTAATATCGTGGGATGTAAGCTTATCAAATTTAATCTGGAGATTCTCCATATTTCCGGAAGTATTGTGAGCCTCCAGAATGCCGTAGGCCATGGTTCCCTTGGCCGCCTCTTTCCTATCCGGAGCCTGTCCGCACGCTTCCTGCAGCCTGGCAGCCACATCGGGACCATCCTCCACAATCTCCGTGCCGTTGACCAAGTATGCGCCTCCGTCATATAATTTTATCATATCTAATCCTCCTTCAAGCATTCTTGCCTATATAATCCATGCAAAACCATGGCGTACCGAAAAAACTCCAGTACGCCTTTGTCTGTTTCTCTATTGTAATAGATATGGGCAAAGTTTGCAAGAAAAATTTGCGGAGGCCCAGTTAAATGCCGACCCACCAGCACACGCCATACCGATCAATAACAGTGGCGCAACATTTGCTCCACGGCAGCTCATGAATTTCATCAATCACGATGCCGCCTTCTCTTAGCACATCAAACGCCTTCTTAACCGCATCGGCACTTCCCAATTCAAATGCATTAAAAGTCATTGTCTGCCATTTCAGCCGATGAATCACACTTACATCGTAGGATTCCGATGCCTCTGCTACAGCAAGAATTCCTTCGTTGTTGACTGACAGCTCACAATGTTCATAGGCAGTTTGGGCATCGTTCTTGACTTCAAAGGTTACCTCTGCCCCAAAAGCCCTGCAATATGTTTCAACCGCCTCCATACTATTCATGACATAAACCTGCGTATAACACTTCATATGCAATCTCCTTTCAAAATGAATTTTTGTATTTTCCAAGAGAAGCATACTACATGAAATGTGACAACTGTCTGTCACATTTCATATTTTTTCTGCATTTTCTTCAGAAACTTAGCAAAATTCTGCCGATACTCCATGGGTGCAATGATTTCAGCTTTATCCCCGAATGAAAGAACATACTGGAATAAAGCAGGAATGCTCGACCGTGTAATAGTAACGATCATCTCGCCCTTTTCATTATATTTTAGAAAATCCGCGCCAAATTCATCTATGATACGCCATTTGACCGAATCATCAAATTTCACCACGGCCTCAATTCCTCCTATATTATCCCATTGCTTCTTGCAGATGTATTCAGGAACAATCCTATCGGAATTTTTTTCATCAGTAAGAGTAAGCTCCGTCATGCGCATAAGTTTGAACATCCTGTATTCCTCACGTTTCGTACAATACCCCCATACATACCAGTCTGACCATTGAAACACCAAATGATACGGCTCGATCTTACGCCAGTTTTCGCCATTTTGCGAGAAATAATGAAATGCAATCTTTGCATTCTGCTCCATAGCGGCCTTGATTAGTTCGATCTTATCAGACACCGCCGATTTATCCCAGTTGGATAAGTCTACAATGATATGATTGTCCACGTTGATTGCAGCAGAATCATCCATCGAAATTTTCTCCATAAGCTGACGGTATCGATTCGTTCCGCTTACGCTGTCAAGACTTTGCAAGCCTGTGAGAATAGCTTTCATATCCTCTGAGGAAAGCACGGTGCGATCTACCTTGTAACCCTCCATAATGGAAATGCCGCCGCCCTGTCCCTTCTCTGATATGATAGGGATGCCTGCCATACTGAGCGCATCAACATCACGCAGTATCGTTCTGCGAGATACCTCAAACTTGTTTGCAAGTTCCTGAGAGGTAATTTTATCTTTTTGTAGAAGTATTGATAATATGCCAATAAGTCTGTCTATCTTCACTGTACCCTCTCCTTTACTGCCAGGTCGGTCCGTTCCGCGCTGAATATCCACTGCAACAATTCTGCAAAGAAACGCCATCTCCCTTACTTACATTTGCTGGGCATATCATATCAAATCGGGTCAATCGCGTCAATTTAAATGACCTGATTTTGACCCGATTCGCCCAAGTTCCATCCACAAACATATTATCGCACGCATTTGCAATATCTGTAAACGGAAGATTCATTTGAATTGTGAGGGGAAACTCATAAGTAAAAATATTGCAAAGAGTGTCATTATTTGCTACAATTTAATTAACAACTTATATAGGAGGATGATAACTATGGCACTTATAAAATGTCCCGAATGCGGCAAGGAAATATCAGATCAAGCAGACAGATGCCCTAATTGTGGATATAAGAAGCCACGTACCCGAAAAATAAATTTTCAAAAGAAACATATTGCAATATTCGGAGGATGCTTTGCTGTAGTTGTGGTAATGATTGCAACTTGCTTCATATTGATGAAATCCAAGGACCGCTCGCCCTTTGAAAAAATCAGTGCAAACATGAAAAAAGAACAAGTTCACAAAGAATTTGGCAAACCTCAGGCTATGAGTAGCGATGAGGATGATTACATTGTTGAGGAGAGTTATTATCATGTTTCATTTTTAGGATTAGATGGCATGCTTTTAGTGAACTATTCTGAAGAAGATCATGATGGTAGCATTACAGATGTGGAGTGGAAATATATTTTGAAAGATGAGGAAGACATTTCAGACTTCTCAGAAAAAGTTGATCATATAAAAGAGTTTTTTACCGAAAAATATGGATTGCCTAGAGAAACATCTGATAGATCCAATATTCTCAAATGGGAAGATTCAGTTGGACAGAGTTACACATTGAAAATAAGATTAGATGCAGACAGTTCAATTCCGAAAAGTATTACAATATACTTTGAGCCATAATTTAGGGCTTGACATTAATAGGAGTAATGTTCTATGAAAATAAAAATGCGGGCATTATATCAAAATGGCCTTAAGAACACTTTTGCCCATGCAGAATAGCAGACATATAGCAATCTGCATGGGCGTATAACGCTATATGCTCTGCTGTATCTGCGCTTTATTTATAAAAAATAAATAAGGAGCGGCAAGAATAAAATACATAAATGCAGCAGAAATACTTCCAGAGAAATTATTAAAAGAGATTCAGAAATACATTGATGGAGGTATGTTATATATTCCCAAAACATCAGCCAAAAAGGAATGGGGTTCAGTCAGCGGTTCACGTGAATTTTATCAAAAAAGAAATAAGGAAATACAGTTTCTTTTTGAAAATGGATATTCTATAGAAGCGCTGTCGAAGCAATACGGGCTGGCATATAGCACACTTAAAAAAATAATATATGGCTAATCAAAGGACGTTTGCGTAAGTAGGCGTCTTTTTGCGATAATAATGATTATAACTATTCTTACCGCTTGCATGTACATAGTATTTCTTTTTAAAATAACCTATATCATGTACGGGGAGGATGTTTTTATGGCTAAAATATTTTCAAGAAATTTTAGAGTTTTATGTGATTTTATGGATGTATATCAATTTATGATTGATATATATGAAAAAGATTGGAAAAATGGTGTTCCCGCCCCATTTTTAGAGTATGCGCTTTCCAGTGATTGGATGGATAAATCCTTGGTACATCGCTGGAAACTCTGGGAGGGTGATGGACGCATAGTAGGTCTTGTTTTTTACGAAGATCCTGTAAATGATGTGTATTTTAGTTTGCGTCCGGGATATGAGAAGTTGGCGGATGAGATGGTTGCGTATGCAGTTTCATCAATGCCACGTGTGAATGGTTATCTTAGATTTGTGATTTTTAGTGGACAAAACGCAGTGAAAGAAGCGGCAGCAAAAGCTGGTTTTCAACAATCTTTAAGCTATATAGAGAATGTCTTCGACTTTGAACAATCACTTAATTATTCGTTGCCCGATGGATTCCATTTCGTGGAATCTAAAAGGCTTTCAATGGAAAAAATAGCGGAGTGCTGTTGGAAAGGTTTTGACCACGAAAAAGAAAATGCAAAAGAGGGGGCAGTTTATGAAATCATAAAAAACGGGCTGCACATGCAGCCCGATGGGTTATCTTGCCCTGACGGTCTTCGCCTTCGACCATGCCGAGTAGAATTTCTTGGTCTTTCCCTTGGCCTTTACTGACTTATAGGTTCGGATTCTGACGTAATACTTTTTGCCCGGCTTTCTTCCGGTAATCCTCTTCGACGCCTTTTTATTTCCCTTTACCATGACCTTCCTGACGGCCCTTTTGGAAAACTTTTTGTTGGTGGAATACTGCAGTTCATAACCGGAAGTCTGTGCCCGCTGTCTTTTCCATCTGACCACAAAACCTCTGGAAACAGAAGAAAGTCTGGACAGTGTAGTTCCCTTTGGCACGATCCGGAAGGTCTTTGTCATCGTTCCCTTATATGCTCCGCAAAACAAGACAATCACGCTGGCCTGCCCCGGTTTTACATTATTTCTATAAGATACCTGATAGTTCCGGCTTTCCACAACCTCGCTGGATGTATCCAGTACGGTCACTTTCGGTTTCCTTGCCTTTCCCGTCCAGACCATAGTATCCGCAGACAAAATAATCTTTGCCGGCTGATACACTTCTTGATCCGGTTTCTTATCTGTATCTTCGTTGGGAGGCAGAGGTCCGTCCGGTTTATCCGTTGGCGGCAGAGGCTCTTCCGGCTCTGGGGTTCTATCGGGTTCCACTGATGCACCCGGTTCCCTTGTTGGCAAAGGGGATTCCTCTGGCTCTGGACTCACCGTTGGATCCAATGTGACGTCCCCTGTGGGTGCCGGTGATATTGTCGGTACTGGCTCCCCGGTAGGTACCGGCTCATTCGTCGGTACTGGCTCATCCGTTGGTACTGGCTCATTCGTTGGTACTGGGGATTTCGTCGGGCTCGGAGTTTCTTCCGGTTCCGGCTCCTGATCCAGAAATTTCACACGTTTCTCCGTCAGGATCCGGTTCCCCAGATTCTTTACATCCTGCACCGTATCCAATGGCTCATCAACGTAGTCAGAGCAGAAAAGAAACGTATACTCCCCTGTCTTTGCCCCCTCTTCAGCCTGCAGATAATATCTGCCGGGATTGGACGCAGAAGGCATCAGTGAAATATTATTTCCCCAGTCTGTCTTTGCCAGTACCGCCGGGTCATCACTCTCCCAATACTCGGTTTTTACCGGAAAGACGCAGTCAGACTCATAGAGCATCCTCTCCTCTGCTTCTTCGGAAGAAATAGCATTTCCATCCAGATCTTTCCATACGATATCAAAGTAGACATTTTCATCCGGTATGGAACCATCCAGCTTCCTCATTATGCTGTCCAGCAGAACCTGGGAAGGAGCCGGGCCGATCTCTATACTTCCAATCTCCTTCGTCTCCTCCAAACCCGGTTTCACTACTGTCCACAGCCCGTCACTGTATTTCATCTGATACCCATAATCATCAATGCTCTTCTGGGCTAGGACAAAATTGTTGCGGCTGACATTTTCCCTGTTTACCGATATATAGGGCCATCCAAGCAGCAATACCCCGGGGAATAGTCTACTTTTTGTCTGAAACTGGGTAGTGCCAGTCACATTCCCCTCGATAACCAGCGAGCTCTCCTGATTTACCACCAGGATCCCTCTCTTCTCCGCCGGGTCGGATACCCCGGTAAAATCACCGGAAATCATGGCATTCATCACATCGGAAACTCCGTTCAGATCCAGACAGCTGCCCCGCTGTAGTGTGACATTGTGAAAGGAATTCGATTTGGGCGACAGGCATGCCTCATCCGTCACAATAACATTTCCCACATTTTCCAGAACCGCATTGGAGAGAGAGCCTCCCTTCAGGGTAAAGGTCGTATTGTCATTTCCTGAAATCTTTTTTACCTTGGCATCATCATAGCCGCCGCCGGTAATGGTAATATCTGCCCGGCTGTTCTTACTTACATCCAAGCTCTCCCGGACAATGAGCTTGGAATCCAGATTCACTACCGCATTTCCATAGTAAGGTACCTTGTTGTCATTCCCCTTGTCATGGCTCATGAATACTGCCTGAAACATCGATTCTGAATTGGAATTCCTGACTGTCAGGGAGGCATTATCACCAATGTCTGTATTGGTAAACCCTCCGGCATACACCGTGGGAAGAAGCTCCTTCTCCGTACCCCCAAGAGACCCAAAATCACCGTCTCCGCCATCCAGCCATGTTTTTACGTTGTCGAAAGTCAGTCCATGTCCGGCAAGGAAAATTTCCCGATGCGGGACGCTGCCCAATGCATTGGAGGATTCAAAGGTCAGCTTTATATTCTTAAAACTGATGTCTCCCTCCAGCTGAATGGGAGCCCGGCAGTTCAAATGATCGGTACTCTTCTGTCCCAGAATCTCTGTACCCGCCGGAATCTTTACCGGCAACATCCTGCCTCCTGCCTCCGCTTCCTGCCCTATGGTGATCAGGCCGTTGACCGTGATGGGGCTCTTCTTCTGCGCCAGTGCCGTCATAAACTCTTCCCTGGAACTCACAGTGATCCCGTTTTCCACTGCCGCCGCCGTGCAGGGAATGCCGGCAGCCACCAAAACCACGGATAGCAGCACGCATAAACCTCTTCTCAATCTTTCCTTCATTCATCTACCTCCCCTTATCCGAACTCAACGACACCAATTTGAATCCGCCGTGAAACTCACCTGTATCTAAGTTATATTTAGACTATCATAACATAATATCCCCATCCTGTATATCACTAATTATTATAAGTAAACTCATTTTCAGACTTGGACAGAAACTGCATCCACTTACCCACATGTTCTATGCATCTTCGGTGCAGGCTGAGCAGAAGGTGCCAGGAAAACTATATAGCAATAGCGTATACGAATACGAGGTGCTACCGCATGGAAAGTCCATATGCATTCGTTCTGTTATTCCAAAAAAGAAGCCGGTTAAACCGTTAAAAGTGTTGGATCTTGGCTGCGGAGAGGAGAAAGATGCTGTTTTTCTTGCCAGGAACGGTTATATTGTAACAGCTTTTGATTTGTCTGAAACCGGAATAGAAAAAGGGAAAAAACTTGCAGAAAAATGTAATACTTTTGTAGATTTTTTTATAGCTGACATAACTGATTTTCGCGCAACCGAATACTATGACATTATTTTCAGTAGTGGAGTATATCACTTTATGAAACCGGAAATCCGGAAAGAAATCACAGAAAACCTGAAAGAATACACAAACAAAAACGGCATACACGCAATCAATGTATTTGTAGATAAACCGTTTGTGGAAGTTCCGCCGGATAAAGATGTCAATCGGTTTCGCTGGAATTCCGGAGAACTTTTTATGCTCTATCATGATTGGAAATTGCATAAGACAGAAGAAATCATTTTTAACTGCAATAGCGGCGGAATCCCACATCAGCATTAAGGATAATTCCTGGTACAATACTCCTCTGCAAAGGTAATCATTTCACTTGCAATTCCCTTTTTTCTATACATTGGATTTACATACACTTCCGCAATTTGAGGCATATATTTTTCATAACAGAATGATTTTTTCAACTGAACACAAACGAATCCAACTAACACACCATTTTCATCATCAACAATAACAACTTCTTGTTTATTATTTGCAATAGAATTTGTGATATTATCAATAGTCGTTTCATCTTTTCCATTAAACTCATCATATAGAATACTTAACTGTTCAGCATCCCTCACAGTTGCAACTCTTACCATTGCTACCTCAACAATCCTGATTGGTTCTTACAAGAGTGTTTTTGCATGATTATAATTAATTATAGCAGATTAGGATACGAAATGAAAAGGGATTGTACCGTCAACATTTAGTTTCCCCATGTGACACCCCCTATTCGTTCACTAAGCAATAAATCATAATAGCCTGTTGTACCTCTAACAAATATTTTTTGAAATGATAGCCGACAAAGTAATCAGAATCTATGACATCTTCGGATACTTCCTCGCCGCGATAGAATGGTGGACAAGGGTTTAAAATAGCATATTCATTTCAGGTTTTAATAATCCCACATTGCACGAAAAGACAGAATCATTAAAACACCTAAATAATGGTGATTGGTTCCAATACTTACAATCAATGCAATCCGCATTACTTATTAGCCCCAATTTGATATCTTTTAATTTCAATTTTTGCAAAGTATCTAATATTTCTTTCGATACCATTTTTAGAGCCTTTTTCATTCTCTGCTCACGAGCAAATAAAACTTGCACTTTTTGAACAACACTCACTTCAAACGGCATAAGGGACATTATCTTATCTATAATTTCTATTTCAGTTTTTACGGAACCCAAAGTTCTTTCATGATACAGCATATCGTTCTCAGCGTATTGTTCCCACTCGCTAACAGATAAGTTTAATATATTGTATTCATTGTTTGTTTTTTCATATGTGGGAACTATCAAAATGAAAAATAAATCAAAAATATATCGCCTTTATCATTTCTCCTCCTATAACTTCTGATTGGGTTTTCACAAAATCTAAGAGAATTAATAACTGTTATATTTTGTCCTTCAATTAGGCTTTTGGGAATTCCCCCAAAAGCCTGCTATACTTTAGCCAGGATAGGATCAAGAAGCCGTCGCACTTCTAAAGTGCATTCTGCATAGAGTTGTAGGAATTCAAGGAAAGGAAAAATGCCAAAATACTGTCCCACATAAATAATGACTGATTTAGGCTTTGTCTCCTTGTAGTTCTTCACTACGACAGGCAGGGATTTCCCTGCATATTTTTTCCCCTCGTCCAGGTTTTTGTATATCTGGAAATAAAGGTATCCCACCAGCGTCATTACGATATGGCAGGTAATATAGTTGTATTTTGTACTCTTGAAGTCTTCCAGCTTCCAGAAATCCTTCATCTGTCGGAAATCTTCTTCGATTTCCGGGCGCAGTTCGTAGGTATTTATGATCTGCCACGCGCTCCTGCCGGTGTCTGTTGTCATGAATACAAAATATTTGTCTGTCTTCTTGTCATGCACAACACAGGCATTAATCGGGACATCCTTTTCCGGATCGCCGCTTTCCCATAACGGACCCAGGTCTGTCACCAGCTGGATTTCCTGGTCCTTTCTTTTGGGGTTGGGGTGCTTGTGCCATTTCCCGCTGGCAGTGGCCAGTTTTACGGCATCCTGATAGACCGTCATGTTCTTCCTGGCAGGAATGTAAGTGTCTACCTTGCGTTCTGTCTTTAAATAGTTGGTCATTTCCCGTGACAGGAACCCCCTGTCATTGATCAATATATCGTTTTCATGGAAACAGGAGGTGTTTTTGAGCATCTCCCTGCACTGTTCCATGTCATGGGTCTTAAGTGTGCCGAACACAATCTCTTCCGCTATGCCTGAATCATCCAGGATGCCTCTGAGGACACCCAGTTTATAGCCGCGCGCGGTTTCCCCGTCTGTTTTTATTACAGAAGAATTCTCATAATTGTCATTGTCCGGGTTGACGAGAACCTTTGTGCAGTCCAGTATGTGGACGCATGGCTGGATATCCAGTTCTTTCATCAGATGTTCCTGGACATAAACGTTATAGAAGGAAACCCATTCTTCGCTTTTGTATTTCGCAAGGAGTTTGCGCATTACGCTTTCTGAGAAAAGCCCGTCATTCACATCCCGTTCGTTATCCCAGATGTTCCAACCCAGTTCGGCCAGCAGCTCTGCTTCCGTCACTGCAAAGGGGACATCCGTAAGGCTGGCCTTGCATTTGAGCTTGGCAGCGACGGCAAGGCATAGGAGGATGCCAAAAGGGATATGGCTGTTATCCCTGCGTTTATCCGGCAGGGCCTGTGTGAGAGGAGCTGTAAGCCCCCTTTTTTTCATCACGAGAAGGATGTCATCTATCAGGTTGGGAAATGACATTTCTGCTGCATCTATTTTTCCAGTGCGGATTGCTTCAAATACCTTTTCTTTGTCTTTTTGGCATATCTGTATCATAGTCCACCTATTTTGTTATATAATGAAAATCCCCATTCATTATAGCAGATTTTTCAGGACTTAGCTAAAAGACTTATTGAAGATCGGAGAAAAAGTTGTGGAAGTATAATGCATGATATGATATACTGTTTGTGTTTCTGAAAATGAGAAGAAGAAATCGGGAGCGAAAAGGTTGAATAAATTTTCTGATGAGCAATTTAGTTCAACAAACGGAACAAGTTCCGTTTGAATTTGTGCCGAAGCGTCACAAATTCTATTGATTGCAGAGCAGAATCTGAAATTCTGCCCGCATCCTCAGCGCAAAGTGCTTCGGAATGGAGAAAAAATGATTATTTTAAACGATTATCTGCACAAATTCATTATGGCTTGCCAATCGGCATTTGGACATAGATTATTATATGTCGGATTGCAAGGCAGCTATCTTCGTGGTGAGGCAAACGAAAATAGCGATATTGACATTATGGTTATCATTGACCGCTTTTCCGTGAAGGATATGGATACATATCGAGATATTTTGAAGGGTATTGGTTATTTTGAAAAGTCGTGCGGATTTATATGTGGCAAAGATGAAATTACTCGTTGGAATCCGTTAGAGGTTTGCCAGCTTATTTATACGACCAAAGACATTTTTGGAACACTTAAAGATTTACTGCCGACTGCAACAAGGCAGGACGAAATCAATTATGTAAAAATGAGTTTAGGGAATGTCTATCATGAAATATGCCACCGTTATATTCATGCGGACAGAGAAAAAAATATCGCGAAGTTCCGTATCACTTGTAAAAGTCTCTTTTTTCTGATTCAAAATCTGCACTATCTTGAAAGCGGGGGATTTGTTGGGAAAAAGAAAGATTTAAAAGAACAAGTTTCAAAAGATGATTGTATGATTTTGGAACTTGCAGAACTGCATGACGATTTTGATTTTGATACAGCCATATCATTACTGTTTACATGGTGCCAGAATGCTTTTATTCGCATGGATGAGTTAAGTGAAGGAGTTAAGATGACCGTTGAATATGGTACAAAGGACGATATTTTTTCATGGATGGAACTTGTAAGTTCAGTTCGTTGGAATTTCCCCGGACTTGAAACGGAGGAAAAGCTCAAAGATTATGAAAATACTGTGCTTCGTTTTATGTCAGAAGGGCGGGCTCTCTGTGTGAAAGAGGAAGATGTGGTTGTCGGCGTGCTGCTCTTCTCCAAAAAGCATAATATGATTTGTTGTCTTGCGGTTGCACCAGACTTCCGCAGGCATGGAATAGCCTCTGCTTTGCTTTCAAAAGCCATTGAGATGCTAGATAGAACGAGAGATATAAGCGTTTCTACATTTCGGGAGAACGATCCAAAAGGCATCGCTCCCCGTAGGCTCTATAAATCTTTTGGATTTGTTGAAGGAGAACTCATAGAAGAGTTTGGGTACCCAAACCAGCAATTTATTTTATCGGCTATTTGACCGAAAGATCGTGGTTATTGCAAACGAAAGGGCAAGGAATAAAAGAGTTTGAAAGATTGTGCTTATATAAATACAAGACGGAGGAATAAAGCGTATGCAGATCAATCGAGAGGATATGTTAGAATTGACTCGCCGCATGACATTGAAACGGAATTGCTTTTCCAGGATTGCCGGGGCTTATATAGACGGGGAAGGTACCATAGACGGAACTTTCAACACGAATTTTTTGGACTTGTCAGTGAAGGAGAAAGAACAGAATCTGGCAATCGCCAAGAAGATTCCTTTTTCGGAGACGAATGTGGAGGTAAGGGGATACCGATTTCAGGCAGAAAGCAAGGGAAACGGAAGTACATGGCAGCTGCTGCAGGGTATCAACTCCTGCGGATTAAAAAATGATGCGCTTCTGGAGATTTTTTATGATTTGATACTTCGGGAATTGCAGATCAACAAAGAGTTTGCGATTATGGTGTTTTCCGGATGTTATGATGTGCCAATGAAAGGAACCGACCGGGAATACCAGGATGAGTCGGAGGAGGTCTATCAGTTTTTGATTGGCGCGATCTGTCCTTTGGCTGGAGAATATGAACCGGGAGAGCCGGAAGCAGGATTTTTATTCCCTGCCTTTACGGACAGGAGCAGCGACAGCAATCATGTGATCGTATTTCAAGCAGGTCATGGCATCATGGGGGAGTCACTCAAGAATGTGCTGGGATGTCGGTGACGCTGCTATGATTCAAGGGAAGGGAATTGGTTGTATCAATGATCTATCTATTTACTGCGCTATACTGTGAAGCAGAGTTATTTATCAAAAAATTCCGCCTGGAAAAAGTTCTTGAAAACGTAAGATTTCAGGAATTTTATCAGGAGGAGGCCGGCATCAGGCTGACAGTTACCGGCGTTGGCGAAATTGCCGCAGCCGCCGCAGTAAGCAGCACATGCACCGCATGCAAGCCCCGGGAGGGAGACATGCTCCTCAATGTGGGCACCTGTGCCCATATTGCTGGAAATCAGGGCGTCTTTCTATGCAATAAAATCATAGAGCAGGCAACCGGGAAAACCTTTTATCCGGATTTACTGTATCGCCATCATTTGCAGGAAGAAAGGATTGTGACGGGAATGCTGCCCTGCAATCGCTTAGAAAATCTTGATGGAACTCTTTATGATATGGAGGCCGCGGCAATTTACCAGGCCGGCGCATATTTTTTCGGTCCCCACCAAATGATGTTTCTGAAAGTGGTGTCGGACCAGGGGGCTGCAAAAGAGGTTTCCAAGGAGAAGGTAATGCACCTGATGGAAACATATCAGGAGATGTTATTTGATTTCATCGGGGGGCTTTCTGCCATCGCATATGCAGCTCAGCGGAACGCAGAGAGTTTACAGCAGAAGGAAATTCGGATGGAGACACTCTTTGCAGACCTGCATTGTTCCAAGGCCATGAGGGACGCATTGAGACAGCATCTGCATTATTGGGAACTGGCAGGAAGGGAGCCTGCCTCTGTGATAGGGGAACTGTATCGTGAGGGGCTGCTTCCCTGCAAGGATAAAAGAGAAGGGAAATTGTGTTTTGAAGAAATTAAAAGAAGATTATTTTAATCCGTTTTTTTCGCATATCTATATTGAAAAGTCAGTTCGGAATCATCCCCGTACCCGGGAAATTCTGGAAAAGTTTCCCTCTGCACGGGTAATCGAGATCAGCCATTACAAAGATGTATTTTGTCGGAGAAAACAGAACGTTCGGCTACAGCACTGTTCCCAGAATCTGATTTTGGCTGCGAAACATGGCGCATTGCTCTATGAGGGGGCTCCCGTGTGCCAGAGTTTTGGAAATCCCCGCTTTTACTATACTTCCTGTATGATGAATTGTGTGTTTGATTGCGAGTATTGCTATCTGAAAGGGATGTATCCCTCTGCCAACATCGTGATATTTGTGAATCTGGAAAATATTTTTGCAGAGGTGGAGCGGAGGCTAAAACATCATCCGCTATATCTGTGCGTATCTTACGATACGGACTTATTGGCGTTAGAGCGGATTCTCGGATATGTAAAGGAATGGTGCCTCTTTACAGAAAAGCACCCGGACCTTATGATAGAGGTACGGACAAAATGCGCCAATAAGCAGTTCCTTCGGGATCTCAGACAAGTTCCGGGCGTCATCTATGCATTCACACTGTCGCCCCAGGCAGTGATTGAAGCCTGTGAACATCATACACAGCCTCTGACAGAGCGGCTTTCCTTTGCGGCAGAGATGGTTCGGGCGGGGCATCCGGTCAGGCTATGCTTTGATCCCATGATCTATCTGCCCGAATGGAAATGTCATTATGGGGAAATGTTTGAGCAGGTATGTGATTTCATTGATTTGAATGAAATAGTGGATGTCAGCGTGGGGACCTTTCGGATCTCACAGGACTATCTAAAGAAAATGAGAAGGCAGGAGCCGGATTCGGCGGTGGTCTGGTTTCCTTTTCAAAAAGAAAATGGATTCTACCACTATCCAGATTCGCTGATGGAACAGATGGAAAGTTTTTTGATAGAGAAATTAGATAAGAAAATTCCTAAGGAGAAGATTTTTAGATGGAGAAAATAAAAAAAGAAACGGCAATTATAACCGGGGCATCCTCCGGGATCGGATGGGCGGTCAGCAGAAAGCTTTGCGAGCTTGGATATGAGGTTTTTGGCCTGGGAAGGGATTTTAGCAAGGTGCAGTTTGCAGACGAAGGATTTCATCCCATCGTCTGCGACGTGCTGGAAACGGAACAGTTATGCGCATGCGTCAAGCAGATTTCATCCCAGTGCCAGGTACGCATCCTGGTGAATAATGCAGGCGTGGGATATTATGGACTTCATGAGGAATTAAGCCCAAAGAAAATCAAAGAACTGGTGCGGACGAATTTGGAAGTCCCCATGATTCTTACGCAGCAGCTTTTGCGGCATTTAAAGAAGAATGGAGGTTATGTCATTAATATTTCCTCCGTGACAGCCAATGAATCCAATCCCCACGGATGCGCATACGGTGCAACAAAAGCAGGTCTAGCCAGCTTTTCCCGCAGCCTTTTTGACGAGGCGCGCAAATACGGCGTAAAAGTGATGGCGATTTCTCCGGATATGACGAAAACAAACTTTTACCGCCATGCGGATTTTCGAGAGGGGGATGAGATAGAATCTTATCTTCTCCCCGAAGAAGTTGCGGCTGCTGTGGAATTTATGATCAGCCAGAGAGAGGGAATGGTTGTGTCTGACCTTACGTTAAAGCCGCAGATTCACCGCATCAAAAGAAAGTAAAGAAAGGAAGAGACAATATGCATGCAAAAAGAAGAATGATATCTATTATGCTGGTACTTCTACTCATCATCAATCCATTACTGCCATGGATGAGGACAACGGTTTCAGCTGAGAACATACAGATTCTTACAATAGAGAATAATGACGACCTTTATAATAAATTAAAGACTGCTCTCAGTGGTGCATTGCAAAGCAGCGATGATGCAAACCATACAATCACCCTGGATATGGAAAGGGTCACGAAGATTACATTGTCAGGCGTGGCGATGAAAGAGGGGAATGCGAAAAATATTATCGAGGAACTCTTTTCTGGCTGTTCCAACTTGAGCTCTATTCAAATGGAGTCTTGTGATCTCAGTCTGGTGGACTTTTCCGGCCTCAATAATAGAAGCAGCCTGACTAATATGTCTTTTATTAGATGTTCCATTGACGTGATTCCGAATATAAAACTGCCACAATTAACAACTATGTGCATTACTTGGGGCAACCTTTCCGAGGAGAATGATTGCAAGAGTCTTACCAAAGATTATTTTCCAAAATTGACCTATTTGTACCTCGATGCATGTCGGATATCAGATGTCAGTTTCATTGGGAAGTTAAATAAGCTGACAAAATTGTCTCTCGGGAATAACAAACTTACAGATGCGTCATTGGCTACTTTGAGGGCTTGTACAAACTTATCTGGCTTGACGCATCTTTATCTGGGAAAAGCGGTTCACAATATGGATGGCAGTTATAGTACCACGGGCTATTTATCCAGTTCAAATTCGATTACGGATATAGATAATCTGGCAGCATTTCTAGAGTCGTTACCTAATTTATCAACCCTAGAATTACAGGGATTAAAACTCACTTCTCTACAGGGGTTTCAGAATATAATGGAAAGAAAAATTTTTATTGATATGGCAAATAACATGATTAGTGATTTTGCAGGTTTTGAAAGTAGAAATATTCTTCATCTGGATAATCAGATGTATTCTATTACGGACAATTTTGCTAAAGGATGGGGAAATGAAATACCCGAATTAATGAAAAAAGTAATGGATCAGAATCATGCGCTAAACGGAAACTTAACGTATGAATATTGCAAACTGTCCGATGATGGAACTACGCTTGTCATTAACCCGAATACCTCTACGTATAACAAACCAGTTGTGCAAGTATCTGGTGGAAAACTTGATGGTTCAAGATTCACTTTTAATTCTTTGTTTACGCTTCCCGATCCCGATATTCCGGATGGTTTGATGGCTACAGAGGGGGATACCCTCGCCAAAGTTATTCTGCCAGATGGTTATACGTGGGAAGATTCTTCCTTGAATGTGGGAACGCCGGGAATCAATACATTTCAGGCTGCCTACGCCATGGAGGAGGATGGCAACAGGCGGTATGTTAAGTATGGAATCAACGTGCCGGTATCCGTACAGGCATCCCCGGCAACGCCAACCCAGGCCCCGGTTTCAACGCCAACCCCGACTCCAACTCCGGAAATGCCAACGCCGATTCCGATACCAACGCCAACCCCGATTCCGATAGTGCCAACGCCGACTCCTACCCCACTACCGACTCCGGCTCCGGTAGTGCCAACACAGGCACCAACCAAAACTCCCCCATCCCCGACTCCGGCATCGACAAAACAGCCAACGATTACCCCGACGCCAAAGCCGGATGAATCCAAACTGACTGGCAACCAGATTGAGAAGAGGAAAGACCTGCCCCTGCAGCTGGCCGTCGGAAAGCAGAAAGGAAGCCGGGGGATTAAGCTGACATGGAGGAAAGTCAAGGATTGTTCCGGTTACGAGGTATACTGGTCTTACTGTGATGGGAAACAGAATTACAAGAAACTGAAAACGGTAAAGAGTATCGGAAAGTGCCAAGCCATCCATAAGAAACTAAAGAAGAACCGGGCATATAAGTATTATGTTGTCACCTATACGTTAACAGACGGAAGAAAGAACTACAAATCAAAATCCCCGGTCATCCATGTGGCCATGAAGGGGGAGAAGCACACCAATGCCAGAAAGATCAAGGTAAATAAGTCAAAAGTAACATTGAAGGCAAAGAAGACCTTCCAGATCAAGGCGACAGCGGTATTGGAGAACAAGAAAAAGAAGTTGTTGAACCATGATAAAAAATTCCGCTATTACACCGATAACAAGGGAGTGGCGAGCATCTCGAAAAAGGGCAAGATTACGGCAAAAAAGAAAGGCAGCTGCTCTGTTTTTGTCATAGCGAATAACGGCGTTGCAAAGCAAATCAGGGTGACCGTGAATTGATATTTACACCATATGCACAGCCTATAAGGCTGTGCATATGGTTACTATTCTATCCATTTATTTCAAAAGTCTTTTTATTTAACGGCAATATACACATCCATATATTCCACGCCATCCACATGATATGATTTCTCAAAACAGGCAATCACATCCTTTTCCATCTTATGCTCCAATCCATTGACATTCATATACGCCATCAATGTCTTGTAGGCATTGGGGATGGTGACGAAGGGCGACTTGAATGATTCCGCAATGGTAATGGCTGCATATCTCTGTCTTTTCTGCTCCCTCACTTCCACATCCTCCGATATCCCGCTGATGGCCTTTTCCTCCACAGCATCCTCCGGCAAAATCCAGGCGGCGGCATAGCCGTGCATATGGTACACGTTAATCTGTTCCTGAGATACCATCGGGAAATCCCAGCCGATAATTTCCGGCTCTTCCACCCCCAAGCTCTTCCCCCACTTGGTCACATGGCCGATGGCATCCTCCTCCGGCTCCCTGCTAATGACTGCATAGCTCACATATCGGAAGCCCTCCACCTCCTCTACCCTCATCCGGGAATAGCATTCATCGCTCACATTCATGTCCTCCCGGAACAAATTATCCATGGTACAGGAAAATAGCCGGCAAAGTTCCATCACCTTGTCCATCTCAGGATACGCCGTCTCCAGTTCCCATTTGGAGATGGTCTGTCGGCTCACCTCCATTTTCTCCGCCAATTCCTCCTGGGTCATCCCGTTGCTCATCTTTCTCAAAAACTGCAGATTCTTTCCAAAAAACATCTGGCACTTCCTTTCTATTAACAATTATAGTAAACGACAAAAATCTTTATTTTTGGCGTTTGCTGCGCCGATTTTTGCTACGTGAAAAATGTAGATATTTCCTTGCAAAAATCGTGCGCATCCCCCCGGAGGGTTTATAGTCAAGGACAAAATATTTTGTCCTTGACTATAAAATATTTTTACTGCTTCTTCCTTTGGACCATCACTTTTTCTCCTGCAGGAATCCCTTGATCCGGAAACCATCTTATCATGAAAAAGCATTCCCTTCCACCACATAGAACGTGCTATTCGGGAAATCTTCGCAACTGGAAGTTGCACGAGTGGCAACCCATGCCGTAAATTTGCAGTGGCAGATTCTTTATGTTAAGATAGGATAAGAAGAGGGCAACAAATTATACAGAAACGGGGGAATCAAGATGAAGCATTTACTGTCGGGAAAATATCAATGGCTGAAACGGGGGATTTTTTCTCTTATGATACTGGGAATATTAGGCATACTCACCCTGACTGGCATCAATATTTATGTCAAGGGAAGCGTTTCCAAGAAACTGTATAAACAGGCACAGGCAGACAGACTGCCGAAAGTAGACTGCATCATGGTGCTGGGTGCGGGGCTGAAAGAGGATGGCTCCCCCAACTTCATGTTAAAAGACAGGCTCAATGCCGCCATCAGCCTGTACCAGAAAGGGATTTCCAATCGCCTGCTGATGACTGGAGACCATGGCAGAGAGGATTACAACGAAGTCCAGGCCATGAAAGACTACGCCATCCAGGCAGGCATCCCCGCGGATGATATCTTCATGGACCATGCGGGGTTCTCCACCTACGAATCCGCCTATCGGGCAAAGAATGTCTTCCAGATCTCCTCCGCAGTCATCATCACCCAGAAATACCATCTCTATCGGGCACTGTACTGTGCCGAAAGGCTGGGCATCAACGCCTACGGCATGACTGCGAAGGAAGCGCAGTACGGGGGACAGTGGATTCGGGATGCCAGGGAAGTGGTTGCCCGCTCCAAGGACGTGGCCTACTGCCTGTTCCGCAAAAAGCCCACCTATCTGGGAGAACCCATTCCCATCACCGGCAGAGGCTCCGAGACGGATGATTAGGCATCCCTTCTCTCTACTATCCAATCTGGGACGGAAGGATAATTCCTGCGAAGCAGTCTCAATGTATCCTGCCCCCTTAGGTGATAATAAGGCGGGCAGATTCCATGCCGCTCCAGCCATGTCATAGCCAAAACTCCTTCCAAATCCTCCAGTTCCAACCACCAATCTATGACTTTGTCTACATCTTCTGTCTCATGCAATGTGGCTATCAAATTGTCCGCCTCCTTCCAGTCATTCTCATATTCAGCAAGGTATAGGGCCAAATTCATGATGGCAAAGGAATTTTTCTTTTCCAATAAAGGTGGCAAGATTTCCTTTACCTCCTCTGGGGAATGATTTTTTGCTTCGCCGCGCCTAATCATATAACATAAATTTACACTTCCATCTATTTCACCCATCTGATGGGCTTTGGCGAAACTCTCCTCCGCTTTCTCAAAATGATGATGCAAATAATATTGAAAACCAAGATTAGTCAACCCCTTGGCATATTCTAGCACAATTTCCTCATTTTCCCTATAACGGCTGTCTTCTGCCAATCCCCTCAATCGCTCCACCGTGGTCTCCCCTGCTTCCACTTCCTGAACTACCGCTAGATAAAATAAGCCCTTCGCATATTCTAGCACGATTTCCTCATTTTCCCTATAACGGCTGTCCTCTGCCAATCCCCTCAACCGTTCCACCGTGGTCTTCGCTTTCTCTACTTCCTGATCTAACGCTAAAATAAATAAGCCCTTCGCATATAATTGCACGATGCTTTCATCTTCCCCATATTGTCCCTCCAACGCCAATTTTCTCAGATAATCCGATGTGGCCAAGGCATTCTCTTTCTTCTGATGTAAAATTAGAATACTTAACAAACACGCATATCCCATTGAAAACTTATAGATTAAATTTTCATTAATCAGTCTCTCTAATCCATTGTCAAACAACTGGGCAATCCCCTCCGCATCTGCATAATCCTCAATGCAACGCGATAAAAACTCTATATATTTCGGAATCTGCTGGAATGCCCCCACCATTTCAACAGATTCAAAAGAACGATCCAAATAATTCAGCACGAACAACTCCCCAATCAAATCCGGCTCCAGCGGGGAAAGCACGCCATCCCATCCAAACTTTTCATTCACATCCAAAAATAGTTGTCTTAAATTGTTTTTCGTACCGCAAAATTTCTTCACGGTCACAAAATCCCGCTGCAAATATTCCGGCAATTTACTTTCAATCATCCATCCCCCCGTAGCCGTTGCATACAGCAACAATCTCTGGAGGGCAGAGAACACCTCCTCCTTCCCCCCGCAGAGGGCTGTCTTCCAATGCTCCTGATATCTCTCGATAATCCTCAAAAGCAATTCCTGCACGTTCCATCTGCGATAGTCCTTCCCCTGGGTCCAGGCATCCACCACAAAGAGCAGAATCAGGGGTCGGGGACGACTCCCCTGCCCCTCCCTTCTCTCTATCTTTTTGCAGTATGCCAGAATCTCCTCCTGATCCTTCCCAGAGATCTGCCTCCCACGGGCCGCTCCATAGTCCGCTATGATAGATTTGAAGGCATCATCTGACAAGGTGGGCAACTCCAAAAACATCCTGTCCGCACCCCCAGTATAGAGCATTGACTTCACATCGTCCCTGGCGTGAACACTGAGGAGACGATCATACCAAATGGGATTGGCTGAGGCTTTTTCCAGAGCATGGTTTCCCTCTCTCGATCTCTCGGCCCCCTCCCGCTCCAATAATACGATGCGCATCTTCTGCGGCCGCCGTCCCGTTCTCAAAGAGACCAGCCATTCTCCAATCAAATCCGCATAATCCCCCGCATAATCAATGACCACCAGTAAATTCACCGGATACGCCCACTCAGAACGATTTGCCATTTGTTCCAAAAGACCTTTATTTTGAAAAAACACACATTTCCAGTATACATTGCCCCCCATCCCTTTCACATACTCGTAGAGAAACTTACTCTTCCCAGCCCCTGCCGGGCCAGTGACAGCGGTGAAAAGTATGGGTTCTTCCCGATCCAAAAATTCGTCTAAAAATGCAATCTCAACCTCTCTTCCATAAAAGCCCACTTTGGGATCACGATAGTGGAACGGAGAGTTGATTTCCGGGGGCAGTTGGATGTCATCCACCAACTTTGCAAAAGAATTCTGATAGGCCAGAGACTCCTGGAGGTCTTTATATTGTTCTGTCAATTTCTCTGTTTGCTCTTGGATCATTTCCTTGATCTTCTCTTCTGACGCATCCATCCTGACGCAAATCTGATCTGTCATTTCATGAAAGGGAATCCGGTCAACGGGCTCCTGATCCCCACATAAAAAGTTCCTCACCTGAACCAATACTTTATTCAGAAGCACGTCCACCTGCCTCTGGCTGGCAACTGTTTTCGCCCCGGCACTGCTGTAGGCCCGAATCGCCACCTGTTTGCGCAATGCCTCCCGAACAACCCGATCGGGAGCCAGAAAGACAGAGGAAATGCTGCCCAAAAGATGGGCATCTATAAAATCTTTCAATCCCTCCCAATCAAATTCTTCCTGATGGGAAAGATGTTCAAACACCTTCGTCTTATAATCCTTTTCGATCTCCCCAACTGTTTTTTCCAGAATCTTACATTCATACGTTTTCTTTATCCATTTTCCAACTGCATCGAACATCTGATCAGAAATCTGTCCAGAAAAAGGGATTGTTTCCCAATTCATCGCCATATGTACTGCTCCCTTCTCATTCTCTCCATACTGCTCCATTTAAATCAAATTCTATGCCAGATATGCCATCACAAATATAAGCGCAAGCGGCACTAAATACAGGAAGCCAAAAACCAGGCAAAGGATTCCCGCCACTGCAAGTCCATGCCTCTTCTCCCGTCCCTTCTTATGTCTGCACAAATTAATTAGCAATAGAATCACGCCGATCAGCAATAGAATCATGCCCATGACTGACAATAACAAAAAGAATCCTATAAGCAATAATGAAATAAATCCCATGGTTATCCTCCCTTCCCGCCGAAGATGCACTTCAAAACCTACCCCATCCAAAATGTAATTTGCTAATTTTAGACATAATTTTATGTTTAAAATTATATACCCCACATTTATCCCTTGCAATGCCTTTTTCAAATTCCCCTTCAACGAAAAAAATGCAACAGCACCGAATCCACGGAGGGCTTCGGGTGAAAATCCTCCCTAGAAAAATAATATGCAATGTCTAATTTCCACCTGCGTTTCAACGACAAGGAATATTTCGTTTCCTTTGGCACACCCATAAACCTCTTTGCCGCACCCTTTTCCATGACGAGCCAGATTTCCGAGGGAGGATGGGAATCCTCCGTAAGCTTTCTCACAATGTCCGTGGTGAGGTAGAAAGGAATATTGGCAAATACTTTGTAATTCCCCCTCTTAGGCAACCCATACCTCATAAAATCCCCACAAATCAGTTTCACATTATTCACGCTTTTCAACCGCTGTGTTGCCCGTTCATACAATGGCCTGTCGATTTCCACCGAATACACAAACCCTGCCTTCCTGCAAAGCACCTCTGTCAGATGTCCCTTTCCGGTGCCAATTTCCACCACAATATCTTTCTCTGTAATCGTACTCTTTCTCACGATCCTCTCCAAAAGTCTCCTGCTGGTCAGAAAATTCTGAGACCCACGGATTTCCTGCAAGCGGGCAGACTTCCTCCCTTTATTTCTATTTGCTTTAGACATATCTTTCCTCCTGTTTTTTTGATTACATGAAAAAATGGTAATAAAAAAACAGGGGAATCTTCCAAAACAAATTCTCCTGCACGCAATCGAATCGAAAGGCAAAACTTTACAGCCCCCACAATGCCCAGACATGCAAAACAACCTTCACAAAGGTGGAATCGCACCTTGAAAGGAAAGAACGCAAAGCCAGAATCCAGTACCGACCAAAGATGTCCCATTGTATTTCACTTAAGCACGCAAAAAGAACCTGTCTCAAAACAAGCTGTCTTCTTATTACCATACTTACCTTAAGCGAAAAATAAATGCTGACATCAACAATTCCTCCTATCAAATAAACTAAAAACAAGTATATCTCACAGAAATACTTCTGTCAATAGACACTCGCTTATCTCCTATATGCCACATCACCCTAAGTTACTATTCACGGTCGATGTGAAAGGATAATATTTCATTATCCATCGAATCCTTGATTTTTGCAGACCAACCCAGCAAAATGTATGACGTTTTTTGCTGCGAAAACTTGTGCTACATCCGAAAAAAGAAAAATCGGTTGCGCCGCACACTTATGCAGACTTTCCAGTGGGAACTTTGCTTTGCATGGTTTCGATGACTATGCGCCTCGCAGAACCGTTCAAGCAGCATGCACCGATTCAGTGCTTTCCTGTGAGGCACGCTCTCGCTACCGCTCATAACGCCACAGCCACCAACACCACGATGCGTGGTGCAAGCGAGGTAGAAGACACCTCGAAAGTGGCGGCGATTCGCGAGTGCCTCCACGGAAAACACATGAATTCGGTCGCATAGTGTGCGTTTTTCGCGAAGGCAAAGTGAGGTTCGTTGTAAACTTGTTTACATAAGAACCGAGCGCGCCCGCGATTAAGAACGTAGTTCTGAATGCGTAGAGGCGCATAAATCAAACATCGAAACCGCAAAGCAATTAGTTCCCTCGGAAAGTCTGCATGTTGCCAGGCGTGACCGATTTTTCTTTTTCGGATGCTTTCAAGATATTTCAGCAAAAAACGATGCAAGATCTTGAATCGGTCTGCAAAAGCGTAAGCTAATGATGGATAATGAAATATTATCTGTTTTTTACATCGACCGTAAATAGTAACCACCTTAATACCATTCACAATCCTCCATCTCATATTCCATTGAACGCATTCGCCCACTTCCATCCAATTTTTGAAAAATTCCATACCCGACAAAATGCAGTCCGCACTTTTTGATTACATTTCCCGAAGCAATATTCGGCTCGCAATGGGAGGCCGCAAACTTTTGCGCATGAAAATTCTCCCGCGCATAGTCCATCATCGCTTTCGTAGCTTCCGTAGCATATCCCATGCCCCAGCAGTCATATCGGATATTATAGCCAAACCCCCAGCTTCCTTTTTGGGCATCATATCTAATATCGCCGCTACCAATCAACTTCCCGTCCATACTGCGTTCAAACCCAAAATTATAATCTTCGCTTACATCTTTCTCCACAGAAGCAAGCCATTCCCGCACCTGCTCCACATCCGTATAGGTAGTATAATTCATATATTTTGTAACCCTCTCATCGCTAACCCACTGGAATACCTCCTCCGCATCCGCCACGTGAAGAGGCCGCAACAATAAGCGCTCTGTTTTTATATGAATGTCGTGCATCATTCTCATCTCCTCATCTCATGAATATTTACCAAATGAAACATTCCCTTTATTCCATCCAAGCCCGAATCCCTCGCCCCTCGGAGCAGACTTAGAAAAGACTTTCCCCATTGCTTCCAGAGGGGCATTTCACTTTCTAGCCAGTATCCCCACCTGCATATAGGAAACCCAAAAAATCTCCACCATAGAGAAGCCGCAATCCTTCAAAAGCCTGACAGATTCCCCTATGGTCATGGGAAAATAATCCTGCCCATAACGCCTAATGTGGGATACCGCCTCCTCCTCGCTCTTCCCATGGGCAATCTGAAACTGCTTCCAACGCTCAAAATATAACATCTTACCTTCCGAACTTTCCGGCGCAAAATTCTCAAAAGAAAGATATATCCCATCTTCCTTCAATGCAGCAAAGCATTTCCTTGCCACAGCCATACGCTCCTGTCTTTGAAAATAATGATTCACCTGCACTGCGGTCACAATGTCAAACATCTCCTGATAAGGCAATTCCCTCACATCACACTGCAAAAATTCCAGCCTCTCATCATCAAATGATTTCTTTGCCCGCTGAACCATTTCTCCATTCACATCAACACATACCATCTTTTTCAAATCGAAATGGCTTCTAACGATCCTTGCCATTTTTCCCGTCCCACAGCCCACATCCAGCCATCGGAACGCCGGCATACCTAACGCCTTTACAACATCCACAATCTGTTGATACATTTCTTCATAAAAGGGCAATGTCCTTTTGATCTGTTCATCATACTCTGCCACGTCAAAAGGCGTGGAATTTAGATTCACAATCGCTATCGCCTCCCCATGCAAGCGTTATTATTCCCAGTCAATCATCCCTATCCCATTCAACCACAATACTTCTTCAACGCTTCCTTCAAATATTCATATCGCAGACGCTTCTCTTCCTTTGCAAAATGAACTTCCCGAAACTGCTCCGGATTGTTCTCATAATCAAGCACTTCCTCCCCGAACTGCTCGCTGGTCAGATCAAAGACACAGTCCCCAATCACATTATAGCAGTGATAATTTCCACCGGGCCTTAAAATCCCATAGACCCTGCCCCCAAAGATATCCTGTGCTAAAAAGGCTGTGATAGAACACTGTCCCAGCGTCTTATTTTCCGGCGTCCAATCCCCTCGCATCCTAGGCGCGCAAGTATCAGCACACCAAATCGCTGATAGGGCATCATACAAATCCCTGGGGGTCTTGATATTCTTGTATTGATTTGTCACGGCAGGCGCATCCACATGCTCCCACCCATAAAATTTGTAGTCCATCTCTTCCTCCTCCAACGCCACTTTAGATCGAAGATACATCGTTGCCATAAACCACCACTCCCTTCTTCACTGCATCTTTCAAATACGTATCCTCCAGCAAGTCATAGTTGATGACATCCACATTCCCCTCTGTAATCTTTGAAATCCATTTACGAAAAGGCATTGTAAAAGAATAATATACTCCATTTTCATCCATGCAAGATCTGGTCCAGTCAATACACAAGTCAATGTTACTGATAATATCGCAATCATATCTTATGGAACTGCCAAATAGGCCTAATCGTCAATATTTCCTCTCAATTCTTGCACAAAAAAGAGAGGCAAAACGACATATTTCTCCTAGCAATGGCTAAAAAACAGGGCATATGCCCTAACAAAAATAATGACCAGAAGCCGTCCAGCGGTTCTGGTCATTGCAGTAAAATGTCTATATTTATTAAATATACGTAATCCCAAAATCATGGCTTAAAGTCGATGTGGAATTTTCATATACATTAATCTCTGTCCGATAATATTTTCTAAAGCCAATACTATCTCCAATGGTTAGCGCTGTTTCTTTCTTTAAATATTTCGGATAATAAGGACCAACTATATTATCATAATACGAAGTCGGGGCATCTTTAATAGATTCATCATATGCATCAAACCAGGCACCTAATGATGTTTTATATGAAATCATCAATACCTTATAATTCCCAGAAGCAACATGATTGATCGTATAATTCCCAGCACCATCAACCTCCCCAACATAGAAATGATATTGTTCTAAATTTGAATAGCTTGACGGATCAGAATATATTGAAAATGATTTCAAATCCATATTTTTAGCCATACCATCTGTTGGAATCAAAATAACTTTAGCACCTGTATCCGGCTTATTACCTTGATATTTATTATAATAATATGAAACATTTCCTGTTACATTTCCATATACTACTGGCTTTTCAGTTGGTATCGGCTTTTCGGTTGGCACCGCTGGCTTTTCGGTTGGTACCGCTGGCTTTTCGGTTGGTACCGCTGGCTTTTCAGTTGGTACCGCTGGCTTTTTAGGTGTTGATTTGCGTCCCTTAACAGTAAGTTTGCATTTATACTTTTTCCCTTTTACCGTTGCCGTGATCGTCGCTGTTCCCTTTTTCCTTGCAGTAACTTTTCCTTTGGAAGAAACTGTAGCCACCTTCTTTTTTGAAGAAGACCACTTCACTTTCTGTCCCTTTTTTAAATTCTTTATCTTAAGCGTTTTTGATTTGCCCACATTTAAAGATAAAGATTTTTTACTTAATTTTATTGATGCCGCCTGTGTAGTCTCACAGGGAAACATTCCCAATACAAGCGCATATATTAAGCCAGATAATACAATTAATTTACATTTTTTCATACGTACTTCTCCCATTAATTTTACAGTATAAATTTACATCCATTCCATTTCTATATAACAATTTATCCTATCAAACAGTCCAAATTCCATTAAAAATTTCCCCGCAAAGATTCCTCTGCGGGGGAATTCTTACACGTCATGTCTCCTGATTTTATGAAACCTATCTATCAACACGCATATGCCAATTATTTTACCACTGCCTTCAAAGCCTCGGTCAGCTTGGGTACAATCTTGTTCAAGTCGCCCACGATGCCGTAGTCAGCCACGTCAAAGATTGGAGCCGTGTCATCCTTGTTGATGGCAACGATGATATCAGACTCCTCCATGCCTGCCGTATGCTGGATTGCGCCAGAAATACCGATAGCAAAGTATACATTCGGGCGCACAGTCTTACCTGTCTGTCCTACCTGCATCTCTTTCGGCATCCAGCCATTGTCTACTACGGCACGGGAACAGCTCACCGTTCCGCCAATCACATCTGCCAGATCCTGAAGCATCTGGAAATTCTCCTTGCTTCCCATGCCACGACCGCCGGATACCAGAATCTTGGCATCCATGATATCTACCACGTCAGAAACCTCTTTCACGATCTCAAGGATTTCCACATACTTATTGTCTGGCGTAAAGCCAGGATTGTATTCAATCACCTCAGCCTTTGCCCCTGCTACAGGCTCGATCTTCTGCATCACGCCAGGGCGAACCGTTGCCATCTGGGGACGGTTATCCGGGCATGCGATGGTTGCGATGGTGTTACCGCCAAATGCAGGACGAGTCATCAGCAACTGGTTATGCTTCTGCTCCTGATTGGGGATTGGATTGATTGGGAAATCACCAATCTCAAGAACGGTACAGTCAGCGGTCAGGCCCGTTGCCACTCTCGCTGAAACCCTGGGACCCAAATCGCGGCCGATGGCCGTTGCGCCAACCAATACGATATCAGGCTTGTATTCATTGATGACAGAAGAAAGTGCATGAGCATAAGGCTCCGTCCTGTAGTCCTTCAGTTCCGGATCATCTACCACGATTACCTTATCTGCACCATACTCTGCGAGCTGGTCTGTCAGACCCTTCACGCCGGAACCAATCAATACAGCTGTAACGTCTGTACTAAGGTCTGCGGCCAATTCCTTTGCTTTTCCAAGCAATTCAAAAGCGATTCCGCTCAATTCATTGTCTACCTGCTGTGCAAAGACATAGACACCCTTATATTCTTCTAAACCCATTTTATTCACCACTTTTCCTTTTCATTGATTAGATTACATGCTTCTCTTTTAATTTGTCCATGATGTAGGTCACTGCCTCGTCTGCCTCCAGCGTCACCTTCTCGCCAGCTCCCTTTCTTACCTTGTCAGAAGCCTTGGCAATCTTGGTGGGCGAGCCAGCCAGACCCAAGTTGGAATCATCCACATCCTTCAAGTCTGCCCTGCCCCAGACAGTAATCTCCTTCTCGAAAGCATCAAAGATGCCGCCGGGAGTCATGTAGCGGGGATCATTCAACTCAGAAAGGGCAGTTACCAGGCAAGGCATCTGAGCCTTTACCATATGGTATCCATCATCGTACTGGCGCTGAACCACCACGCTGTCTCCCTCGATCTTAATAGAGTTTGCATAGGAAATTACAGGAATATCCAGATGTTCGGAAATCTGGGGACCTACCTGGGCAGTATCTCCATCAATCGCCTGACGTCCTGTAATAATCAAATCGTAATCAATATTTCTAATTGCGCCAGCCAGCGTGGTAGAAGTCGCCCATGTATCGGCTCCGCCCAGCACTCTGTCTGTCACAAGGATTCCCTTGTCTGCACCCATGGCCATCGCCTCCCTCAGCACATCCTCGGCTTTGGGAAGTCCCATTGTCACAACAGTCACTTCTGCATCATACTCATCTTTCAATCTCAGTGCTGCTTCCAGTCCAGCCTTGTCGTCTGGGTTCATAATGGTAAGCATAGCACCTCTGTCCAAAGTTCCATCAGGATTGAACTTCACTCCGCCCTTGGTATCCGGAACCTGTTTCACACATACTACTATTTTCACGGCTTTGTCACTCCTTTATTCAAATTATATTGTAACGCTATCAGCAACGAACACTGGTCTTACGTTCCATGCAGTAATGAACGCTAGTTTTGCGCTCCATGCAGTAAAGAACGCTGGTCTTACGTTCCGTGCAGTGAAGAACGCTAGATTTGCGTTCTTCTAAAACGAAACTGTAGAATTTCTTAATTGATGTTCTTTATCAACTTAGAAACTTCTTTTCGTTTTTTTATTTCAACAAACTTCCTGAGATTACCATGCGCTGAACTTCTGAAGTACCCTCATAAATCTCCGTAATCTTTGCATCGCGCATCATGCGCTCCACATCATACTCTCTGATGTAGCCATATCCGCCGTGAAGCTGTACAGCCTTTGTGGTAACTTCCATCGCAACCTCTGCTGCGTAAAGCTTCGCCATAGCAGCCTCCACAGAATAGGATACCTTTGCGCCATTTGCAAATTCCTGCTTCTTCAAAGCAGCCCTGTATACCAGATTTTTGGCAGCCTCCACCTTTGTTGCCATATCAGCCAGCTGGAACTGGGTATTCTGCTGAGCAGAAATGGAGCGGCCGAACTGCTTTCTCTCCTTGGTGTACTCGATTGTCTTCTCCAGCGCGCCCTCGGCAAGGCCCAGAGCCTGGGAAGCGATACCGATACGTCCGCCGTCCAAGGTATGCATTGCGATAGGGAAACCCTTGCCCTGAGGTCCCAGAAGAGCATCCTTCGGAATGCGGCAATCCTGGAAAATCAACTCGTAGGTTGCTGAACCACGGATACCCATCTTCTTCTCCTTCGTACCGAATGTGAAGCCCGGCGTATCCTTGTCAACAATAAATGCGGAGAATTTCTTCACCTTGCGTCCCCTGCGATCTTCAACGATATCGGTATAGGCAATGATAATGTACACGTCCGCATACTTACCATTCGTGATGAAGCATTTGGAGCCATTGAGCACCCACTCATCTCCATCCAGCACAGCCTTTGTCTGCACGCCCTGAGCGTCTGTTCCGGCACCCGGCTCTGTCAGGCCGAAAGCGCCCACCTTCTTGCCACTGCACAGGTCAGGAAGATATTTCTTCTTCTGCTCCTCTGTACCATAAGTCAGAATAGGGTCTACGCACAGAGATGTATGTGCGGAAACCACGACGCCAGTCGTACCGCAAACCTTAGAAAGTTCCTCAACGCACATGATATATGTAAGAATGTCAGCGCCCTGTCCGCCATACTCCTTGGGAACCGGGATACCTAAGAATCCGCTCTTCCCCATCTTCTTCACAGTCTCCTCAGGGAACTGCTCTGTCTCGTCAGTTTCCTGAGCCAGAGGCGCAACTTCAGTCTCGGCGAACTCTTTGAAAAGCTGTCTCGCCATCTCATGCTGTTTACTTAATGTAAAATCCATGATTTCATTTACCACCTTTCATTAAAATACTTTAAATTATGAAGTCTAATCATTCTGAAATAAGTCTGCTGACAATTCAGAATGATTCATATAATCTACTGAGCATCAACCGGTGTCTTAGTCCTGTCAGCATTGTAAATGTAGAATCCCTTGCCGCTCTTTGCACCGAGATTGCCACCGCGAACCATCTTGCGAAGCAGCGGGCATGCGCGGTACTTGCTGTCTCCGGTCTCATTATACAGAACGTCCATGATTGCCAGGCAAATATCCAAGCCAATGAAATCACCCAGCTCCAATGGCCCCATCGGATGATTTGCGCCCAGCTTCATAGCGGCATCAATGCCGGCGATATCAGAAACGCCTTCCATTTTAATAAATGCGGCTTCATTGATCATTGGAATCAGAATGCGGTTTACGACGAAGCCGGCAGCCTCATTTACCTGAACAGGAGTCTTGCCGATCTCTTCGGAAATCTTCTTGATAGACTCTACCGTCTCTGCCGGGGTGTTCACGCCCGCGATAACCTCCACCAATTTCATGCGGTCAGCAGGATTGAAGAAATGCATGCCAATCATTGGACGGGACAGCCCGTTGCCAATCTCGGTAATGGAAAGGCTGGATGTATTAGAAGCGAAAATGCAGCCTTCCTTTGCAATCTTGTCTAATTCTGAGAAGGTATCCTTCTTGACTTTCATATCCTCGAAAGCCGCCTCTACGATCAAGTCGCAATCTGCACACAAATCCTCTTTCAGGCCCGCCGTAATCTTTGATAGGATTCCATCCACTGCCTCCTGAGTCATCTTGCCTTTTTCCACTAATCTTGCATAGCCCTTGGCAATTTTGTCCTTGCCGCCATCAGCCCACTCCTGCTTGATGTCGCAAAGAGCAACCTCATAACCGTCTGTCATGGCAAATGCTTTTGCAATGCCCTGACCCATCGTGCCTGCACCAATTACTCCAACTTTCATTGAAAATTACCTCCATCTCATATTTTTATGGGAGAATGCCCATCTTGCATCAGCATTCTCCCTATGTTGCTATTACATTCACATGAAGCTCATGTTAAGTTCAGCCCATGCTTCAGAATCATCTCATTCACTTCAAGCATGCTCCCATTCGCCAATTTGCCTCATCCGGCAACATGCGGCCAATCGGACATATTAGCAATTCTTAAAGTCAACGACTTTCACCTTCTGATCCTTGGGAGCCAGGAAGTTGCCCATGCCTGCCTTCTGATCCTCGGTCTCGAAGCAGTCGCCGAAAAGCTTCTCCTCAATCACCACTGCCTCGTCAATGCTTACCTGAAGGCCCTCATTGATTGCCTTCTTGCAGTTGCGCACTGCAATAGGAGCCTGCATAGCGATTCCGACAGCCATCTTCTTGGCAGCGGGAAGGAGCTCCTCCTGGGGATACACGGCATTGACCAAGCCAATGCGGTATGCCTCCTCCGCCTTGATATTCCTTGCAGTGTAAATCAGCTGCTTCGCCATGCCAGGGCTTACCAGGCGGGCAAGCCTCTGGGTGCCGCCAAATCCCGGCGTGATGCCAAGGCCAACTTCCGGCTGGCCAAACAATGCGTTGTCAGAACAGATACGGATATCGCAGCTCATGGAAATCTCGCATCCGCCGCCCAGGGCAAATCCATTTACGGCAGCGATGACAGGAATGGGGAAGGACTCCAATTTCAGGAATACGTCATTTCCCTTCTTTCCAAATGCCTCGCCCTCCGCCTTGGTCAGCGTGCTCATCTCTCCAATGTCAGCGCCAGCCACGAAAGACTTCTCCCCTGCGCCAGTCAGAATCAGGCAGCGCACGGTATCCAAATCCACTGCGTCCAATGTGGCGCTCAACTCATCCAGCACCTGGCTGTTCAGCGCATTCATCGCCTTAGGGCGATTGATGGTAATTGTAGCCACCGCACCATCTACTTCATATAAAATGAAATCCATCGTTTCTCTCCTTTTACGATTCATTTTCAAACATGCTTAAATATTTATAGTCAACAACAAAGTTTTTGTACTTTGGCGTTGACTGCGCCGATTTTTGCTGCGTTTTAACGCAGAATTTCCTTACAAAAATCGTGCGCATCCCCCGGAGGGTTTAAAGTAAACGACAATTACTTTTGTTGTTTACTTTAATATATTTTCGTAAAGAACGCCGTCTTTGCGTTCTTCTATGCGTATAGGTTTGCACGGCAAACCGTAGAAATTCTTCTGTGAAGCTTGCTTCACGTTAGAATTTCTTTACGCATTTTTTTCTACGATTGTGGAGCAACCCATGCCGCCGCCGATGCACAGGGTAGCAAGTCCCTTCTGTCCTGCCTCCATCTGATGGAGCAATGTTACCAGGATACGGCATCCTGACGCGCCCACGGGATGGCCGAGAGCAATTGCACCGCCCTTCTTATTTACCTTGGACATATCGAAGTTCAAATCTCTTGCAACTGCCACAGACTGTGCAGCAAATGCCTCATTTGCCTCCACGATATCAATATCATCAATGGTCAAACCTGTCTTCTCAAACAACTTCTTCGTAGATGCCACAGGGCCTACACCCATGATAGATGGGTCAACGCCACCCAGCGCGCCGCCTACGAAAGTAGCCATAGGAGTCACGCCCAGCTCTTTTGCCTTCTCCTCGCTCATAACTACGATGGCAGCCGCACCGTCATTGATGCCGGAAGCATTACCTGCAGTCACCAGGCCGCCCTCCTTGCCGGAGCAGCACTTCAGATTAGAGAGGCTTTCTGCCGTGGTGCCAGCGCGAGGACCCTCGTCCGTATCAAAGATAATCGGCTCCTTCGTCTTTCTGTTCACGCCAGTCTGAACCGGCACGATCTCATCCTTGAATCCGCCATTATTCATAGCTGCCTCGCACTTCTGCTGGCTGCTTGCCGCGAACTCGTCCAGTTCTTCCCTAGTCAGTCCCCACTTCTCTGCCACATTCTCAGCAGTAATCATCATGTGATACTGATTGAATGCGTCCCACAATGCGTCATTTACCATGGTGTCAACCAACTTGCCATTGTTCATGCGGTATCCATAGCGACCCTGCATCATAGCGTAAGGAGCCATGGACATATTCTCCATGCCGCCCGCTACCACGATGTCAGCATCCCCTGTCTGAATCATCTGGGCAGCCATATTGACACAGTTCAGGCCAGATCCGCATACCACATTCACAGTAACCGCAGGAGTCTCAATCGGCAGACCGGCTTTGATAGAAGCCTGGCGCGCCACATTCTGTCCCAGACCGGCCTGGATAACGCATCCCATGTACACGTGGTCCACCTGATCCTTCGGTACGCCAGCCCTCTTCAGAGCCTCCTCGATTACCACTGAACCAAGTACCGGTGCCGGAGTCGTGCTGAGCCCTCCGCCCATCTTGCCGATTGCAGTACGGCAAGCGCCTGCTAATACAACTTTCTTTGCCATAGTTTCTAAATCCTCCTTATATGATTAATATAGCGGCAGACTGTCCCACCCATCAAAATAGCATAGTACAATACTGCCATTTACATTACTTGTACTTTTTCTGCCCTCCAAATAAGAACCAATCTCCGCGAAAACATGGGATTGGCACGCCGCATCCAGCGGCATCATGCATCAAAGGGCATAAAGCAAATTCAGAGTAATGCGCTCCCTTGTTAATAATATATCAAATCCACTAGATTATCAAGTATTTTTCGTCCTTAGATTGTGAAAATCGTCAATTTTCAGGGGGCCGATTGCAAAAAACTGCCCAGGACGGAATTTTCCTTTTTTATCGCCTCCCATTCAGTCAAAAAAGCAGGGGATTGCACAAGATTTTTCTAAATCCATGCATTCCCCCTGAAAACGCTTCACGTCGTAACATGTTGTTTTACTACAGTACTCCCCCAGATCCTATCCCATGGGAAGGTGTCATTTCCTGATTCTAAGAGTTCGGTTGGTTTACCGCGCCCGCAAAAACAGGCATGCCATTCCTGTCACTAATCACAACGAGAAAGGGACGGTCACAATTCATGTTCTTCTTCCGAACCACGGCAGCTCCTTTATCCTTCCCTACCACCTCGCAGTACGCAGACACGCTGCACCCCTCCTCGTCCACGCTGATCTGCATGGCCTGGCTTGCCTTGCCCACGTAGCAGCCATTCTCCTTTTCCACATCCAACAATCCGGTAAAATCCGCATTGCCCTGGTCGAAGATTTCCGTCACGCCCATGGACTTCATCGTGGGAGCCAGATCTCTCTCCCCCTTGATCTTGAATTTTGGCAATTTGAGGTTCATGATACAGGCCTGCCCCTCTTCTGCGCCAGTGCTGATATGGAGAATCTGATTGATATCTTTCTCCAGGAGTTCCTCCAGGGAACTTCCCTTCCTCGGCAGGAAAATATACATGCTCTGCCCGCCACTTAGCCCCAGGCTGGTAGCGGTGAACCGCTTCTCTTCATAGAAGACATCCTCCCCGATATGGTGCATGAAGTCGCTGGTCACCTTCCTGCCAGAACCGGCATGAAAGATTCCCTTCTCCGTGTTCCTCCTGTCAAAGGCATCGTTCACCCATGTGCCATAAAAATCAGCGGCGGACAGCAGCACCAGAGAGGTGTTGCCCGTGGTTTCCACTTTCCCCACGCTATCCTTCAGATTTCCTCCCGTCATCTTATTCAGCCATTTCTGAATGATCTGATCGTAGGATTTGCTTCCCATCTCCCCCTGATAGGTGGATGCATAGTAATAGTCCGACAGGGTTTGCAGGGTACTCTTCTTCAATGGGTCTCCCTGCCTGGTCCACAGGGAATTTCCCAAAATGCAACGGGAGTATTCATCATCAGAATACAGCCACTGCCAGATCTTCTTGCTCTGCTCCCTCACTTCCTCCCCATCCGTCTGCCCCAGGGCCTTCATAATCTGCGCCCTGCTCTCCCCCGCCGTCATCTCGGACAGCATGGCCATGGTAAAATAAAGATTCACCGGGGAACACACTTGATTGTCCCCCTTCTTTCCCGTGAGCATTTTCTGAAAAGCCTTCTGATAAAAGGGAAGAAGGTTCTTCAAATATCCCTCCTTGATATCGGACAAATCCTCCATTTCATCCCGATCTGACGGATAGGAGACGGGCTGGGCTTGAAACTCTTTTGGCTCTCCGCTATCTCTCCCATCCTCTTCCTTTCCCCCGGCGTTCTTCCTCTCCTCTTCCTGATTGCCATCCTCCGGCTTTTTCTGCTTCTCCCCGTCATCTCCATCCGGCTTTTGGGTTGCCTTCCTATCCCGCCTGGCCATCTCCGTGCCGGGATGATTCCCGAAAGGCCCCTGCCTCCACAGGGAACTTCCTCCCGCCGCAAAAAATATCGCCACCGCCGCCGCGACCGCCAAGCCAGCCGCCACAGCCAATTTCCCTCTCCCCCTTCCCCTGTGGGGTACGGCATCCCTCTCCTCCAAGAGTTCTCTCAAAATCCTCTCATCCCCCTCCTGGGACATCACCATCTTATCATACACCTGCTTATATTCCTCAATCTTCATAGGGCATCCCTCCTTCTGATATCTTGAAACGCAATAGCTCCCGCCCCTTCTTTAAGCGCATTTTAATCGTCGATTCCTTGCAGCCCAAAATATCTGCCACCTCTCGGCATACATATCCCTCGTAGTAGTGCAGATACATTGGCACCTTGCACTGATCGGGAAGTTCCAGCACCTCCCGCAGAAGAAGCGCCTCACGCTCTTCCTGCATCCAGAACTGTTCCGGAACATCTTCCATATCTACCCTGTTCCTGTGCCAGAATGACTTGACATCATTCTTGCTTAGATTTACGATAACCCGAATCAGCCACCGTTTTTCGTGCTCCCTATCTGCAAATTCCGGTGCCTTGTACAGTCGCTTATAAAATGCCTCCTGCACCAAATCCTCCGCATCCTCCCTCTTTTTCACATAGGAGAAGGCAATCCGGAACAAAAGCTGCTTGTACCTGTGATACACATCTTCAAATTCCTGAGTACTCATTCTTTGATTCATTCATTTATCCTCCCTTCAATAAGTATACAATCCAGCAGGAGCATTGGTCAAAATTTCCACAAAAAAATCCAATTTTAACTAGAAAGAAGCAAATAGTAACATATTGTTGTCACTATTCACAGCCGCTCATCCCTTCATACGATAGACCCGCTGCCTAACGGCATCGGCCACCGCTAATGCGGTTTTATCTATCAAATGAAGGGATGAACAGCTTCCACAGTCAGTTTCTAGAAAATAGCCAGAATCTTATGTGCAAGCACAACGATTCTGTTCTATTTCTAGAAATGACCGTGAATAGTAACATATTGTTCCATATTGAAATAGTCGAAAAAAAATGTTATTTTATTGTATAGGGAATTACTATTCTTACAAGCGCTGATGCATGGGATTCTATCACGGCATAGCAATCGCCGCCATCAGGCACGCCCGTGCCCGCACACGGAACACGGGCGTGAATGCTGCGAAATCAAGTGTGCAGAAATGAGGTAGAACATGGACTTGAAACAGATGTATGCAGACAAGTTGACCACTGCCGAAGAGGCAGTCAAAGCCGTTAATTCAGGAGACTGGGTAGACTTCGGCTGGTGTACCGGAACTCCGGTGGCACTGGATGCCGCCATGGCTGGAAGGCTTCCGGAGCTGACAGATGTGAACTTCCGGGGGGGAATCCTGATGAAGCCTTTGGCAATCTTCGGCATTGATAATCCGGCAGAACATATGACATGGAATTCCTGGCATATGGGCGGCCTGGAGAGAAAGGCAATCGCCCAAGGATTTTCCTTCTATGCCCCCATCCGCTATTCCGAACTGCCCCGCTACTATCGGGATATTGACACCCCTTCCCGGGTTGCCATGTTCCAGGTAGCCCCCATGGACGACCATGGATTCTTCAGCTTCGGCCCCAACGCCTCCCATATGATGGCTATGTGCGACCGGGCAGAAGTCATTATCGTAGAAGTAAATCAGAACATGCCTCGGTGCCTGGGAGGTTTTGAAGAGGGCATTCACATCAGCAAGGTGGACATGATCGTGGAGGGAGACAACCCCGCCATCGCCGCCATGGGTGCCGCAGGTCCGGCCACAGCAGTAGATGAAGCCGTGGCAAAATATATCGTAGACGAGATTCCTGACGGCGCATGCCTGCAGCTGGGAATTGGCGGCATGCCAAATGCCGTTGGCTCCCTGATTGCAAAGTCCGACCTGAAAGATTTGGGGATTCATACGGAAATGTATGTAGATGCCTTCGTGGACATCGCCAATGCCGGGAAGATTACCGGCCTGAGAAAGAGCATTGATAAAGGTCGCCAGGTATATGCCTTCGCTGCCGGAACTCAGAAACTGTACGATTATCTGAATGACAATCCGGAATGCATGAGCGCACCGGTGGAATACACCAACGATATCCGCCAGATTTCTGCCCTGGACAACTTCATCTCCATCAACAATGCGGTGGACATCGACCTCTTCGGACAGGTCAATGCGGAGAGTGCCGGGACAAAGCAGATCAGCGGTGCTGGCGGACAACTGGACTTCGTGCTGGGCGCCTACCTCTCCAGAGGCGGCAAGTCCTTTATCTGCATGTCCTCCACCTTCACCACGAAAGACGGCACGGTGAAATCACGCATCCGTCCCACTCTGGCAGACGGCTCCATCGTCACCGATACCCGGGCAAACGTGCACTATTTCGTGACAGAGTACGGCCTGGTGAATCTGAAAGGACTCTCCAGCTGGCAGAAAGCGGAGGCAATCATCTCCGTGGCACATCCGGACTTCCGGGATGAGTTAATCGCTGATGCAGAGAAAATGCATATCTGGAAGGCAAGCAATAAGAGATAAATATTTGTTTCTAAGACAAAGGGAACATCAAGCAGGCGGCTAATCTTAATCAGATTAGCCGCCTATTTACAGCATTTGCATTTGCACCCAAAGGTGTATTATCCTGCAAAGCATATGTTACCCTTACTTGCTGTCCGCCTTTTTCTGGAACTTCTCATTATCCACGATAAACCTCTCGTGAACGCCCTCGCCGATAAGCCCCGCCTCGTCCCTGGCCTCCACATGGAATACCAGCCTCCTGCCATCCACCTCCCTAAGCTCTGTCCGGCAGGTGACCTTTCGTCCCACCGGGGTAGCTGATACATGCTTTACATTCATCAGCGTGCCCACGCTGCCCATGCCCGCATCCAGTTCCCCTGCCACGCTCTTGTAGGCAGTCTCCTCCATCAGGGCAATCATGGCCGGGGTGGCAAACACGTCCAACTCCCCGCTTCCCACCGTCTTTGCCGTATTTTCCTGGGTTACCAAAGTCTCTCCCTGTCCAATAATTCCTTCTCGCAACATATCTCTTCCTCCAAACTATTTCACTTTGCCGGTCATGCCCAATCAAATAGAAGGGTCATCGCCCTTGCATTGTAAATGGCAGCCGGCAGTCATCCAATACAATTCCTCACAAAGCATCTTCGTCAAATGCCACCGTCACATAGTATCCCCTCTCATTGTGAACCACCTTTTTCACCGTGCCCTCTAAATGATGCAGACGCTGATTCACCTTGTAGCAGCCAGACATCGCCACCGCCGGCTCGATGATATAAGAATAATTCAGCGCCGTCTTCTTCTCGCTGACATGAACCCCATCCCCCTCCTTTACCAGATTGGGACGCTCCATCTTAAACTCCATCTCTCTCATAAACTGCTCCCTATCTCTTCAAATGGCAACCGCCCATTCTTCTAAAACTGATTCGTTCAACAATTCCTAAGTGCGTTTGATAAATTCCTTGCGACACTTTGGACAAGTGATGGCAATTTTGCCCTTGCCCTTAGGCACCCGGATCGATTGGCGGCAGGAGGGGCACTTGAAAATGCGGTGGGTCTTTCTCTGGGCGGACCTGGCCTTCTTCCCATTCCACCAGAACCGTACCCGGTTATAATACTTCAGAAACCACTCATTCTCCTCATATCTCCTGGCATGGTTCCTGGAAAACATCCTGAAATATGAAAACAAAATGAATCCCACGCCCAGGGAATTCATGGCATGTCGCACTCTGGGAATGGGGATGAATATCTCCAGCACCACCAGAACCAATGCGGCAATAACCAGAAAATTGCTTAACTGGTCAGCCCCGTGCCTCCCCTGCATAAACCTGGAAAACCGTTCCCGCATGTCTGCTCCTCCTTTTCTTGTATTCCAACCCACATCAGTCTTCATTTAATGCGGCATTGTCCCAATCCTTCCATCATGCCAGACTCGCTGGCACAAACCTAGGAAAGAATGCCACTTCACGGCAATCTCTACAGTCCCGATGGCGAAGAGGGAGCAGGGGAGGGAGAAGAGGCGGCCTCTCCGTCCCCTGCAAACTTGAAATTCCTGATCTGATGAATCTCGTTCTGATCCTCCGTCAGCTGCTCGTATTCCACCACAAGCACGTCTCCCGCAGAAATCCGAATCAAGTCCTCATTATCCTTGAATGCCTGCTTATACACCCCATGTTCCGTATCCTTCACATACACCATGGTGCCATCCTCCGTGTCCACGAACTGCACGCTTTCCACCGTCACCGTCTTTTCCTTCAAGTTCTCCTCGCTGGTCTCCACATCCCCAGCACTGGCCAGCATTTTCCGATATTTTGCAAACACCTCCGTCTGGCTGGTAGCCGTGGCCACGATATTGTACTGCTCCACATTCACCATGGCGTACATCTTCACCAATCCCCCGGAATCCTTCAGCACCATGATATACGTGGGCTGCCCCGCCACATTGATCAGGCTGGGGAAGGATGCCTTATACCGCTTCTCCTGCACGGCCCCCTGGGCAGACTCCATGGCAGAATGTTCCTCTGCGCCAGACACCTTATAATACTTCGCCTCGCTGGTTCTCTGGTTCATCAGCACGAACCCGATATTGCTCTGATCCCCGTTGACAGAAGTAACGCCCGTGTATGCCCAAACGTCATCGCCAATAATTTTATATCCGAAATCATCCGTGGTTACCTTGCACCCCTTCTGGCCGATGATGCTATTCCAAAAGCCGCCGGAGAGCGTTCCAAACCAGTCATACTTCTTCGTCAGCAATTTCCCCGCATAGACGCAATCCACCCACGCCGGAATCTGATCTACCGCATAATAATCGCACTTGCCATCCACTGGATTGCAGATTATCACCCCGTTTACATCCATTCCTCCAAAAAGCCCCACCCTGGGCTTCATAGTCGGGCATATATAAAATGGCTTTCCCTCATCGTCAATCTCAAAGTGGTAGCCGGAAATAATTTTCGTGGGATAGGAAAGCTGCACGTGCCGCTGCAGATTGTCATTGAAGTAGCCTGAGGGAACATACTTCATCCCGTGCTCCAGAGGCACGTACTCCGCCTCAGAATTGATCGGATTCACCTTCACATAGCCGGGAATGCCTTTTCCCCTGTTATTCCACCACTTAAAGAAGCTGGCATACTTCAGGCTGGACACCTTCATGGGATGCCCCTGGATGCTGATCTGGGTATAATCTGCCTCCACCTCGTACTGGCTCACCACATCCGACAGGGAGCCAATCTTGCGGTTGCCGAACTTCCTGGCACTCTCCGTATCCATCAGGGCAATATCCGTCACCTTATTGCTCTCCTCGATATCCTCGCTAAATTCATAATTCTTCACCGGCATCAGCGAGGCGTAAGTCCTGGCGCGGAAAATCGTGCTTCCCGCAACGCTCCCGCCGATATAAATCACCACCACAAGAACTGCCAGCGTCAAAAAAAATTTTGCCAGCAAAGGAAATTTCTTCACATCCGATAAATGCACGCCACCCCTTCCCGTCATGCCCCTCAGGCTGCGCAGCCCAAAGATAACAGCCAGCGCGATGCAGATTACCAGCAGCGTCCCCCAAAACATCGGCTCATGGATATTGATTGGAGGAAAGGTGGCGTAGTAATAACCTCCCACCGCAATCAGAAATACCAAAGCCAAAATCCCATAGATTGATTTCTTCATAATCAGTCCTCCATTATTCCATAATTTATGCGCACGATTTCTGCGCATAAATTATAACTGCGTCAGCAGTTATTATATCATAATTCATGCCATGGTTTCTGGCATAACCCAAGTTGCGAAGCAACTTGCAAGATAAATGCGTTAGCATTTATTATATCATGAACTTCGTTCATGATCTTGCCTGGCCCTCACAAGCAAGCTTGCTCGGTCCGCCTATCATTATATCACATTGATCGTAAGCCCCTCATAGATTCCCACCGGCACATCTTCTCCCAGGGCGTATTCCCCGCCTCCATCCCGCTGGAAATCATACGCGGTAATCCGGTTCCTGTCGGGATCCACAATCCAGTATTCCCGAACCCCTGCCGTGCGATACAAAAATAACTTCCTATAATAATCCATCTCCCTGCTGGATGGGGACACAATCTCAATCACCCAGTCCGGCGCCCCCTTGCATCCCTTCTCTGTCAACTGATCCTTATCGCAGACAACTGTCACATCCGGCTCCAGATAATTCCTATCGTCCCCCCGAAGAAATACTGCAAAGGGAGCAGGGAACACTTCGCAATCCCCATTATTTTTCTTAATATAATCTTGTATCTGATATGCCAGACTCATCACAAGCCTCTGATGGTTCGTTCCAGGAGAAGCCATGTAGTAAATCTGCCCGTCAATCAGTTCTGCCCGCACCCCCTCTGGCAAATCATAGATATCCTCAACGGTATAAGTCTGTTCTTTTCTTGCTACGCCCATATCATCACCCGCTTTCTTAAATTGTGAATATAGTTATTATAGGATATTCTATTTTAAATGACAATACTTATTCCCAAGTGTTCACAATATTTTGACAAAATACCGCTACTGCGAATAGTATCAAACTGCGATTATGCGAATAGCAACAAGACGCATATAAAAAGGAGAACGTAAACACGCTCCCCTGATTTTGCCAAAAATAAAAAGCACGAGACGGGATTCGAACCCGCGACCCTCGCCTTGGCAAGGCGATACTCCACCACTGAGCCACTCGTGCATACCATCTGCCATCACAACAGAAATCATATGAAATTACTTGCTCGGACAAACCGGATAACCAGAATAACTTTACCAAAATCCCAATCCTATCTGCCCTAGGGAATCATCCCAAGCACGAGACGGGATTCGAACCCGCGACCCTCGCCTTGGCAAGGCGATACTCCACCACTGAGCCACTCGTGCATTCTCACCGTGCCCTCCCGAGCACAATGAATATATTACATGATTTTGGCATTTCTGTCAACACTTTTTTTCACTTTTAAATGTGCTTTCTTTAAAATACTTTTGAATCACCATAAAAATCTGCAGTCTATGGGAAAAGACGATTTCCTATTATCATTTTCCGGCAATCATCCATGAACACTTATATGCCAAAGTTTATTTTGACATCTCCTTCATCTGATAGATCTGGACATCCCCTTCCGAATAGATGCAGTCAGCCATTTCTGCCAGCCCCTGGTCATTCACCCCGTAAGAGCCCCGCTCCATCCCGCTGACATAGACATACTTCACGCCATATTTCCCAAACAAATCTGCATAGCCCGCTGGATCCTGGTACATCAGGGGAATATCGCTCTCCCGCTGCCCGTAATCCAGCCCGTGGTAATAGAGGAAAGTACCCGCCCCGCACACGATATTCCGCCCCGTCAGGGAAGCCACCCCATTGTTGTGGTAGGTGCCGGTAAGAATGACATCTCCGGGTTCCGTCATCTCCTCAATAAAGCGGCAAGCCTTCACGCTGTCCCTGGAATACAGCTCATAGTCGGACACCCACTCCCGTCCCATGGTCAGCCCGGCAGACACCGTGGCCACAAAGGCCAATGCCACTCCGATGCCAGCCTTTAATATCTTAGGCCATTTCCGGGAGAAGAGAGACACCAGAAAATCAGCCGCCAGCCCGCACATAAAGACGTACCCCACAAAGAGGAGCTTATTATTGTCATATTCATTTGGCTGAAATACCACCAGTTCCGCGACGAACCAGATCAGGAGCAGGGGCGATGCGATTTGCACATCCCTCTTCCTTGCCAGAAAATACGCCGGAACATACAAGGCAAATGCCAGCCCGATATTTTTCAGATAGAACCAGACATACTGATTCCCCGTATTAGACCAGTTGAAATGCCCCCTGACAAATCCCTCCGCCCCCGCCTGGCCAAATGTCCACAGAAAGAGCTGGGGCGCCGCCAGCACAAGAACGATGACGAGGAACATCCCCCACGTGCCCAAAAGCCCCCGCCACTCTCCCGCCATAATCACTTTCACGATATGGAGGGCAATATAGAACGCCAGAAACCCGATGCCCACGCCGAGAAGGAGCAATCCATTTTTCTTCACCAGTTCATCCTTCTGATTCACCCACTGCAGGAGGCTGAACAGCAAAATCCCCGCCGGCAAAGCGGCCCGCAGCCAGATTTCCTTTCCCCTTCCCCCTCCCCAGAGCCTCTTGCAGTCAAAGAGAAGCCACATGGCGCACACCATGCCAAGGGCAAGGAAGGAATGGGTGTGGATCATGGGCAGGGCCCCGGCAAAGATGCCGGCCAGGGCAAAGCACAGTCGGCTCTTCCTCCTGACGGCACAGATTAGCAGAGCCATCAAAGGAAATAGGACTGCCCATCCAAAGAGGGTGGCCCGCTGGGGAATCAGCATATTCACCAAGATCTGAGCCCAGCGCATATTTTTATCTCCCAGGCTGGTGGGAGTAAAATAAAAGTCTGTAAAATTCCTAGACAAGTTCTCTGCGCTGGCAAAGTAGATAAAGCCCAGCCCGCCATTCAGAAAAAATAGCACCCAGGCAACCAGGGCAGAGGCAGCACGCCCCAGCCAATATTTGATGAAGCAGTAAAATCCCGCCATCACCTGGCAGAAAGCCACCAGCATGGGAAAAATATACGCCGTCCGCAGGGAAGCGCCCCAGATATACAGGCTGGAACTGATACTGTCGCACAGAAAGGGATAGGAAAGCTTGTAGCCGGGACAGATGGAATATTCCGGCGGAAAACTTTTCTGGTTGGCAATGCTGGTAATAAATCCCAGATGCATGTTCATATCCCCATAAGTACCCTGCCCGGTATGCATGCTCCCATCGCTGGCCAGAGGGATGGTATGGGTTGCCAGGCAGTAAGCAAAAAAGAAGAATGCCAGCATCATGAGAAGGAGACAGGGATTCTCCTTCGCCAAGCGAAGCCACTCCCCCTTCCTCCGATAGGGAAATGCCTCCCCGCCCTTCTCCGCCTTGTACCATGCCGCCAGGCACAAGAGAATCTGAAGCGCCGCCCCCGCCAGATGGGCCGCCACGGTAAAATCCAAGAAAAAGGCAAAGAGAATGGGAAACCACTGAAAGGCAAGGGTGCCTCCCACGCTTCCAAGCAGACAGCGAAACGCCACGCTAAAACGCTGTCCTGCCAGCATGCGGTATGTCATCCAGATTCCAGTCGCCTGGAAAAAGAGATAAAAGCATATTCCCATCAAATCGCCCTGCATACTTCCTTCAAACATCGAAAACCTCATTTCTAACATGCACCGCCATCTCAAAGGACAACGCCATCAAAAAACTGCATTTTATTTCTCTCTCTTCTGCTTCGCTCCATCGCCAAAGTACCCAGAACCTTTTCCAAAGGCCAGAACGCCGCAGACGAGCATCATTGGAACAAAATTCGTAAAATACCTGCCGCTGGTCTCCCACAGCATCAAAAAGGACAGGATGCCCAGGCAGGCCAATCTGGGAGCCAGAATTTCCCATTCCCCATCATCCGCTCTGCCTACCAGGCAATCCACCGCCCCCGCCAGCATGAAGAAATAAACCATCAGGAGCATGCCCGTGGCAAAATGCTGATAAGAGGAATACTTTTCTCCTTCATAGAGAATATATTTGTGCAGCCACGACTCCTTATCCGGCGAATCATCTAGAAAGTCCGAGAGGGCATAAGTGCCGTCACCGAAGCACACCAGAATCTTATTCATAAAGAGTTCCGTCAGCCCGCCAATCCCCATGTCACGCACCCGCTCCTTAGCCTTCCTCAGGCACGCCTCGCTTCTCTCCTCCGAGGAAAAGGACCTGGTGTACTCATAATCCTCGGGATTGTAGTATCCGTTATTCTGCATCCCCATCATAACCCAGTGCAAGTAAGGCGTCTTCAATTCCCGGCTCTGCTCCCGGTTCAGATGCCCGTGGTACAAAACAGCATCCCGGATGCCAAATACGGCCACAGCCAGGATGATAGAACACCCGGCAAAGAGGCAAACCTTCTTCCAATGCAGGCAGAGCAATCCATCAATCAACACCGCTACCAGCACAATTAGCACCGTAAATTTAATCATCATGCCCAAGGTCAGTGCGGCAGCCATGGCGGCTGCATATACCAGCCGCATTTTCCATGTCTCCTGCTCCTTGTAGTGCAAATACAGGTAATAGAACAGAACCGGGAAGAGCAGGGAGAGGGAATCCGTATAAAAAGCGGCTCCCATAAAGGAAAATGGCACGCAGAGCAGGAAGAAAAGCAATGACAGCACGCCGCCCACGCTCCCCCGCAGTTTTTTGCAAATCAGGAACACCACCAGTACCGTGGCCACGATCAGCAGAGAGTTAAACAGGATTCCCACGGCAAAGAAATCGGATATCCCGAAAAGGGAGGCAAGGGAAAAGACAGCATGGAGCACCGTCATCGCCCCCAAATTATTGGGAAAATACCCGTAATACTCATAATAATTGGAAAAAGATCCCTCTCTCACCCACTGGACCGCCCCGCCATACACCGCATCCATGTCAAAGGCCGGGGTAAACCGCAGGGCAAAGCCATTGACCAGCAGAAGGATTCCGTAGAGCACGAGAAACGCTATCAGGATTGCCCGGTCATACCTCTCCACCAATGGCTGATATTTTGCCAGCAGATGCCGGGCGAGAAACATAACTCCTGCGCCCAGCAGGGTATAGAAAAGAAGGGTAATGGTATTGTGACCATGAACCGCATCCCCGAAGAGAACCTTACCCAATACCAGAGCAAAGGCAAAGATAAAGATGCCATACAATGCCCGATAAATTGTCTTTCTCACTTTCATATCAATCCCCATGCCTTTCCAGTGCCGCTTGCTGTTCAAAGCGAACTCTGTCTCCTATGTGCAAGTAAAACTCTCTAAGCCAAAATTCAAATCCCCTTCATTTCCACACTATTTAACCTCTAAAATAATTCACCCCGGATGCAAAAATCCGCTGGTTCTGCTCTCCATAAATATTGATGGCAACCCCGTCCCCGATGCGCTCAGAGTGGGCCATCTTGCCCAGAACCCGGCCATCGGGGCTGGTAATCCCCTCAATGGCAGCGTAGGAGCCATTGGGATTAAAATCCTCATCCATGGTAGGATTCCCATCCAGATCCACATAGCGGGTGGCAACCTGGCCATTGGCAAAAAGTTCTTCAATCACGCTCTCCGGCGCCACGAAGCGACCCTCCCCGTGGGATGCGGGAATAGCATACACCCCTCCCAATTCCGCTTCCATCAGCCAGGGAGACTTGTTGGTGCATACCTTGCTGTAGACAGACTTGGAAATATGCCTGCCGATTCTATTGGTGGTAAGGGTGGGGGCATCCTCTGCCTGAGGCTTAATCTCCCCATACGGCACCAGTCCCAGCTTTATCAAAGTCTGGAACCCGTTGCAGATGCCCAGGGTCAGGCCATCTCTCTGATGCAGCAGGTCATGCACCGCATCCATAATCTTAGGATTGCGGAAGATGGAAGCAATGAATTTGGCAGAGCCATCCGGCTCATCCCCGGCACTGAACCCGCCGGAGAACATGAGAATCTGGGATTCCCTGATGGCATCTGCAAAGGCATCCACCGACTCCACGATCTGATGTTCCGACATATTCTTAAAGACTACCGTATTCACCTCTGCCCCGGCATCCTCAAATGCCCTGGCGGCATCGTACTCGCAGTTTGTCCCTGGAAATACCGGAATGAACACCTGGGGGCGGGCAACTCTGTTCTTGGCCACATACACCGTCTTCTTTCCATCCACGGCCCGGGTGTCATAGAGCCTGTCTTCAAGCGTCTTATTCTCCACGTCGGAGCGTGTGGGGAATACCTTTTCCAGACGGCTGGTCCACTGTTCCAAGGCCTCCTCCATGGAAATGGACACATCGCCATAGGCAAACGCCGCCTCCTCCGTCACCCGGCCAATCTGTACATACTCTGCGGTGATTTCTCCCAATCTCTCCGGAGAAACCTCTGCGATAATGGAACCGTAATCCTTAGCGAAAAGGGCATCCCTGGTCACGGATTCATCCACTGCCACGCCCAATCCATTGCCGAAGGCCATCTTGCTCACCGCCTCGCAGATGCCGCCGAAGCCCACCGCATAGGCAGACACTAGCACCTTGCCCTGAATCATCTTGGTAATCCGACCATAGAGATCCATCAGCTGGGGATACTCAGGCAGGTCATAGGCATCCCTTGCAATGTCAAATTTCACCAGCACATTGCCCGCCTTCTTAAGTTCCGGCGTCACCACGTCCTGCTGTTTTGCAATATCTACCGCAAAGGAACACAGAGTGGGGGGCACGTCAATATCGTCAAAGGTGCCGGACATGCTGTCCTTCCCGCCAATAGAGGGAAGCCCCAGCTTCATCTGGGCGTCATAGGCTCCCAAGAGTGCCGCCATGGGCTCGCCCCAGCGTCTGGAATCCGTCCCCAGACGGCGGAAATATTCCTGGAAGGTAAAGCGAATCTTGCTGTAATCCCCGCCAGCGGCCACGATCTTTGCCACGGAGGAAATCACGGCATACACCGCACCGTGGTAAGGACTCCAGCTGGTGAGATAGGGATCCATCCCATAACTCATCATGGTCACCGTATCGCATTTGCCAGACATGACAGGAAGTTTTGCAATCATGGTCTGGATCGGCGTAAGCTGCCTCTTTCCACCGTAGGGCATGGCCACCGTAGAGGCGCCGATGGAACTGTCAAACATCTCCACCAGCCCCTTCTGGGAGCATACGTTCAGGTCATGCAAGGTATCCAGCCATGCCTGCTTCACATCGGAAGCCTCTCTCTTCTGCTCAAAGTAATTCTCTTCCCTCTCTGGCATGGTCACTGTCACATCCGTCTCCTGGTGCGCGCCATTGGTATCCAGGAATGCCCTGGAGATATCCACAATCACCTTCCCTCTCCAGGAAAGCACCAGCCTGGGCTCCTCCGTAACCTCTGCCACGGCCACGGCCTCCAGATTCTCCTCCTGGGCAAAGGCAAGCATCCTGTCCACATCCTTCTTGTCCACTACCACGGCCATGCGCTCCTGAGACTCGGAAATGGCAAGCTCCGTGCCATCCAGCCCCGCATACTTCTTCGGCACCTTGTCCAAGTTTACCGTCAGGCCCTCCGCCAGCTCGCCGATGGCCACGGACACCCCGCCTGCGCCAAAATCATTACATTTCTTAATGATGGAGCTGACTTCCTCCCGGCGGAACAGCCGCTGGATCTTGCGCTCCGTGGGAGCATTTCCCTTCTGCACCTCCGCGCCGCACACGTCGATAGACTGGGTGGTGTGGGCTTTGGAGGAGCCGGTGGCACCGCCAATGCCGTCCCTGCCCGTACGCCCGCCAAGAAGGATGATCACATCCCCCGGATCACTGTTTTCCCGAATCACGCTCCGGCGGGGAGCCGCCCCCATCACCGCCCCGATCTCCATGCGCTTTGCCACATAATTGGGATGATATACCTCGCTTACCAGGCCGGTGGCAAGGCCAATCTGGTTTCCATAGGAACTGTATCCCTGGGCCGCCCCCGTCACGATCTTCCTCTGGGGAAGCTTGCCCGCCAGCGTATCCTTCATAGATACGGTGGGATCTGCCGCGCCCGTCACGCGCATGGCCTGATACACATAGCCCCGCCCTGAAAGGGGATCACGGATGGCACCTCCCAGGCAGGTGGCAGCCCCGCCAAAGGGCTCGATTTCCGTGGGATGGTTGTGGGTCTCATTCTTAAAGAATACCAGCCACTCCTCCTCCTTCCCGTCAATCTCCACAGGAACCACGATGGAGCAGGCATTGATCTCGTCCGACTCCTCCATATCCTCCAACTTCCCCTCCGCCTTCAGCTTCCGCATAGCCATCAGGGCGATATCCATCAGTGACACGAATTTATCCGGCCTGTCTTTAAAAATCTCTTTCCTGGCCGCCTCATACTCCTCATAAGTCCTCTGAATGGGCTCTTTATAATATCCCTCCTCAAAGGACACATTCTTCAGCTCTGTCAAGAAGGTGGTATGGCGGCAGTGATCTGACCAGTAGGTATCCAGCACGCGAATCTCCGTCACCGTGGGGTCTCTCTTCTCCTCCCCGGCAAAGTAGTTCTGGATGTGGAGGAAATCCTTGAAGGTCATGGCAAGTCCCAGAGAATCATACAGTTCCTTTAACTTCTCTTCTGGCATATCCTTGAATCCCGCAAATACAGCCACGTCCCCGGGCTCCTCAAACTCCTGCACCAAAGTCTCCGGCTTCCTCTCGTCCGTCTCTCTGGAATCCACGGGATTGATGCAGTAATCCTTAATCTTCCCCGCATCCTCCTCAGAAATGTCTCCCACAAACACATAGGTGGTGGCAGAGCGGATCACCGGATCTTCTTTCTCATTCAAGAGCTTCACGCACTGCTCCGCTGAATCCGCCCTCTGGTCGAACTGTCCTGGCAGATACTCCACAGAGAAAATCAGGGCATTCCGATCCTCTTCAAAGGTTTCCTCATAGCAGTCATCCAAAGGAGGCTCGGAAAACACTGTTCCCAGTGCCTGCCTGTAGGTATCCTCCCCCACGCTCTCCACATCGTAGCGAATCAGCACCCGCACTTCCTGCAAGGCATCAATGCCCAGATACCTGGTCACTTCCTCCTTTAATTCCCTGGCACGAACTGCATAGGGCCGCTTCTTTTCCACGTACACTCTCTTAACATTTCCCATAATTATCCTCCATTTTGCATACAGGCCACTGGAAGGCCTATCTGTTTATAACGCATACAAGCCATATGGAATTTCCACACGGCTTGTCCTGCAATATCCTCGTTGTTATCCAGCAACTAACTCTATATTTAATTATAATACTTGCAAAAAACATAGTTACCAGGGAAAGCTTTTCATGTTCCCCAAAATGGAATTACTCATTGGAGCCACTGGCAGCATCAGAAGAATCCTCATTCATATCATTCAAATCTTCCGCTGTCACGATATCAGTGGTCACTGTGCCAAGGGCAACTTCTGTCCAGATATCTGTGTTGATGTCAATCTTATGCTTGGTCTCCTCCTCGGTATACCAGTTAGCAAAGGCTTCCTCCTGCTTGGTCTTTTCCGCATCGTCACAGGCCGTCTTATATGCCTCTTCAGAATTATTGTTGATCATCTTTACAACCACGTAATATCCGGAAGACTCATCAAGGAACGCCTGGGAAACCTGTCCATTCTTCATCTTCTTAACCTTTTTCAGATTGGCATCGGAAAGATACTCCCAGCCATCCTTCTCCACAAAGTTCCCATCCTTCTCAAAAGTAAGGTCCTTGTCCTTATCGTCGGAAAGCTTAGTGAAGTCATCCCCATTCTTCGCCTTTTTGGCAATCTCCTCAATCTTCGCCTTAAGAGACTTCTTCTTGTCGTCGGCAACGGGCTTGGATTTCCCCTCGTCATCCGTCTCACTGACAGACGCATAGTAGAACTGCAAATCATACTGGCGGTAATCCGCCTTCTTCAAATCCTTGATGGCATCTTCCCTCTTCACCGTCTTATTCAGCTCTTCCTGCTTGCTCTCACGATACTTGTCCGCCAGAGCCCTCTTTTCAAACAGGGATGTCAATCTCTTCTTGGAAAAATCCAACTGGAACTTCTGAAACCATGAAAGACCTTTCAACGCCTTCTCGGCATTCTTCTCCGCCTCTTTCTTCTCATCCTCTGTCAGAGTAAATTTATTTTTAGAAGCCAATTTCGACAAAATCTCATACTGCACTTCTCTAGAAATAATCTCCTGCTTTATCCCAATGGCATTCGTCACCTCGGAAACGCCTTCTCCCGTTCCTCCGCTACCCTGATATGCCGAGTTCCAGAAAGAAGTCCCCATCGCAGACATATACATCTCATTATACGGCGCATACTGGCTTTCCACCTCATAAATCGGATACATCATGTCACTCATAGAAATCTTTTCCTTGTCTACCGTGACCACGTTCTTGGGCCGGAACTGCTGTACGCCCACCCCGATGCAAAGAATCAGGACGATCAGCACGCACAGTGCGCCCAAAACAATCGGCTTCTTATTTCCTCCGCCGAACCCGCTACCGCTTCCCATTTGTTTTTTACTCGGCACAGAAACAGGGACGCCCTTTGTCTCCTTCTCCTGTCCGCTCACAATTTTTTTCGCTGAATTCATGATAATTCCTCCAAGTATAAATCTCTGTCGCAACCTCCCGCAAAACGCAAGAAACGCTATCTTCTATTCTAACGTAAAACCGTCAGAAGTCAAGACGAAATTTGTGATATCATGGACACGATTCCATGTAATCCGCAAAAATATCAAAATCATAATACTCCTCCATAAAATTCTGATACGTTGCTAATCATAAAAATTTCTAGAAAAATGCAAGACACCTTGCGCTTTCACTTAAGATCATGTACCTTTATACAAATCCGCCATAAAAATTCTTAAATTTATCAAATGAAAATTTTTGTCAAAAAGGGATTGACAACAAATAAAAAAACTGCTAGAATATGATTCGTGCTTTGGAAAAAGCACAATATGCGGAAGTGCTGGAATTGGCAGACAGGCTAGATTCAGGTTCTAGTGTTGGCAACGACGTGAGGGTTCAAGTCCCTTCTTCCGCACGATATCAATAATCGACAAAAAAGGAAACCATGCAATCAGGTTTCCTTTTTTGTTGATTTTCTGTATAGGAAATTCCACTATCCTTCCGTTTCCATATGCCTTATTCATTCTCCTTCGCCATCTTCCTCCAGTTAAGATACCCATATGTTGAGTTCAGCAAATACGCCGTCCACATCACAAGCAGAGTCACTGCGCTCATATCACCTTTGATCAGCACGAGGAGCCACAATACCACAGATACCACATTTACAATCACCCACATAACCCACTGCTCTGAATAACGGGTAACCATTAAGATGGATGCAATCATGCTCAGAACCGTAGAAGTTGCGTCCACCAGAGCAAATTCTCCTCCCAAGAGAGTTAAGATTCCACAATATCCTGCCACTGCTGCAATGGAACCTACTATCAGAATCAACCAGCCCTTTGCTGTCAGGTTCCGGGCCTTTACTTCTGAATAATCCGATGCCATATTCCTCTTCCAGCTGAAGAATCCGATGATAATAATTGGTACCATAATGATATTATACATTACTTCCCCATAGATATGCTGTTCAAAACAGAGGAATGCATAAGTAACTGCCTGCACCAGTCCAAAGGCATAATTCAAAATCTTGCCTTTTGCACAAAGCACAACGCTGATAATCCCTGCAAGCCCGCTTAACAGCGCCAAGAGGCTGTCTCCCCAGACCACAGATAACACCACCATAATCACGGCCGACAGTGCCAGCCAGCATTTTTCAAACAATGTCCAATCAGAAAAAAATGTCCTCATCTTATTCATATTACCAATCTCCTTTTCTAAATTTGTCTTCTGTTAATGTCGGTCCCTGCACGCCCACAACCACCGCTGAGACCTGATTTGCCAATGCAACCGCTTCCCGGCAATCTTTTCCTTTGCTTCTCAAGGCGATGACTGCCCCGATATGAGAGTCCCCCGCTCCGATTGTATCCACAACCTGTGCCTTTTGCGACGGTATCAATTCGCCCATACCACTTTGATACAGATAGGAACCTCTCTCACCGAGTGTAATCATTACCGCATTCCCACATTCCTCGAAAAGCTGTTCTGCTGCCTTTTCATAATGCTCTTTTCCAGTAAATTGCAACGCTTCTCCTTCATTTAGATGAAGTACCGGATGCAGCATTAAAATTCTCTCATGCCTTTCCTTTTTGATCTGGCAGATTCTTGGCCCCGGCGCATAGTAAACATGCAGATGCCTATTTTCCTCCAGAAATTCGATGATTGCTTCCCCTCCTTCTCCTTCGATTTCATAACCACAAATGTAAACGGAATCATATTCTGCCCCGTCCACCTGGGCAAACCATTCCTTTTCAAATCTGCATTCGATGCCTGGAAGCGTTAGAAATGTACGCTCGCCGTCCGCCTCCACCATGCAGAGACAATACCCATTATCCCCCGCCTCGGAATGTATGGGACTCTCATGCCCTGCCTGCTCTAATTTCTTACGGATCATGTCGGCATAAATTCCAGTACCGATGGGCGCAAGCAATGTATATGGTACCTGAAAATGTTTTTGGATATCTGCCACATTATAGGCACACCCACCAACCGTCATGTCCTGGGATTTCGCATAAATATCTTCCCCCGTCCTTGGCAGACGTTCCAGCTGCATCACAATATCCAGCATCACCCCGCCGATAATAAGATTTTTCTTCATGACACCTTTCCTCTCTTTCCTAAGATTGCATCTGCATATGGTTCCATCTCTATATGATTGGCTCTCCGGATCAGTTCAATGTCCTCTGCCGGAATGCCCTGGACTCCCGACGCTCCACCGCAGGCTGACACTGCCATCGCTCCAATCGTATCGGAATCTCCCCCCAGATTTGCACAGAGCAGGGCACATCTGTGCACATCGAAGGACGCATAATATGCAATTGCTATTGCACAGGGCACGGAATCCACCGTGTTCACACCTGCCCCCATCATGTTGTACAGCTCCTCCAGAAAATGATCTTCCTCTGATTCATACTTTTTCGCCAACTCCACCCCATATCTTATCCTTGTTCCGAGAGATGCCGACACCGTACTGGCACCAAGAGACATGGCATACTCTTCTACAGAAAGAACATCTGCAATCATTTCATCCCGATTTTCCTTCTCCAGGGCCGAAGCCACAGCCATGGCAACCATGCTGGCACCTGCAATCGTGATATCACTACTGTGGGTGATGCTGGAAACCACCTTCACGTAATCACACAGCTCCTTTTTCTGATCTGGATAAAACAATGCACCAATGGGAGCAATACGCATTGCCGCTCCGTTGGATAATGCCTGCTCAGAATACCGCCGGGGATTTTTCCCCTGTTCAAAGAGCTCCAAGGTTACCTTAGAAGTGGGGCCCAGGATATTATTTTCAAAAGCATTTTCCTTTTTTGCCCACTCCAGAATATGCCCCGCTATGTTTGCGGCATCTGGAATGAAATCCGTCTCCATCAGGCTGTCCAGTATTGTCAGTGCCTGTGATGTATCATCTGTAAAATTCCCTCGCTTATATTGATAAGAGATTTCATTTTCCAGATCACCATCCAGAAAATCTTTGATTTTTCCATATTTTTCAATCACTCTCTTCCGGCTCCACAACTCCGCTGGCATGCCCATGGCATCACCAATTGCCATTCCATATAATACGCCAAGTATCTTGTCTTTTATCATACCGTCTTCCTTTCTTATTATATTATCTTGTTGCACTTATTATAATAAGTTATCTAAAGTGTTATGTCAATTGTATATAATTCATCAAAAACACACCATTATTTTAGTGATATTTACTAAAGATATTTACTTTTAAGTTCTAACATACTATAATAAGTTTATGTGAAACGGAGGTTTATGTATGGAAAAACAACCAAAATATGAATACATCAAAAACGCTTTAATTGAAGCAATCCACTCTGGAAAATACACTCCCGGCAGCGAACTCCCAAGCGAGAATGAACTCACAGAACAATATAACGTAAGCCGGATTACCGTCCGCAGAGCAATCGACGAGCTCTACCGTACCGGATATATTGAAAAAAAGCAGGGAAAACGGGGATATGTCAGAGAAACCGCCAAGGAGCAGGAACTGACGACCATTTCAAGCTATACGGAGGAAATTCAACGTCAGGGAATGACCCCCTCAAGAAAAGTACTTTCTTCTGGTCTACGTCTTTGTAATCCCGATGAGAGAGACGTTTTAACCCTTGACAAAGCAGATGCAGTCTTTTATCTGGAGCGCATTATCTATGCAGATCAAAAACCGCTGTGCTATACTTCGACGGTTCTTCCCTATAAATTTTTTCGTGATATCGAGGGATATGATTTTTCTGAAAATTCCCTCTACAATATCATAGAACAGCATTACCATCTCAGAATCACAGATTCCATCCTGAAACTAAAAGCAATTCCCGCGAAGGATGATATTGCCACATTTCTGGACGTGGCAAGAGATGTTCCACTGCTCTATTCTTCTGCAGTGACCTACGGTGATTATCAGGGAGAGATTCTTCCCATTGAAACCTTTCAGACCTATTATCTGACAGACCGCTTTGAGTATACATTAGCCCAAAAACGGTAATAGCGTGTCAAAATACAAGAACAAGGGATTTTGGGCCCAAAATTCCCTATAGAAAAAAATCAGGAATCTCCCATAGAAAACCAGATGATAAAAAACACTGGATTCTACAAAAGATTCCTGTTTTTGAATAAAGGGGGCAAAAAGCGGTATGAACCGCCCCCCCTTTTTGAAACTTCGTACCTTGTTATTTGCCCAAATCCCTTTCCTTGCAGGGACACATTTCCTTGGAAGTCATGGGAGCCAGCTCCATCCGGACAAAATATCCCTGGCTGCTATCACATGCCGGGCAATTCTGGGGGGCGTGGGTGGCCTGAACCGTATAGCCGCAGCTCAGGCACATCCAGCCTGTCTCCACATCGGAGGCAAAAAGCTTTCCCTCCGTCAAAAGATGGAAGAAATACTCAAACCGCTTCGCATGAAGTTTCTCCACATCCGCAATCATATAAAACTTTCCTGCAATCTGCTGAAACCCTTCCTCCAGGGCCACATCGCCAAAGGTACGATAAATCTCCTCCCCCTCTTTCGTCTCGTTCTCCAGGGCATTCTGCAGCTGGGTCTGCAAATCTTCGGAAGTATTTACAGGATAATCTGCCTGGGCCACGGAAATCTCTTTCCCCTCCATCTCCTTCAGATACTTGTAAAATACCTCCGCATGATGCATCTCCTGATGGGCCGTCAAGTCAAAAACCTTCTTAATCACATACATATCATTCTGCATGGCCAGTTCCGCCGCAAAAGTATATCGATTCCTTGCCTGGCTCTCCCCGGCAAACGCCTTCATCAGATTTTCCTTGGTCTTGCTCTCACTCAGATTCATACTCATAACCTATCCTTTCTACTTTTTAATAAGAGTATGGATGAATCTGGAGCGTTTTATTCCACAAAAAGGAAAATTTTTTATCCTGCAAAACATTTAAACTAACTCACTAGATAAGCCGTTGAGCTCGACAAATCACATTCCAGGCATGATGTAATTAACGACGCCTGTAAGACTATTTTTTGGCAAATCATCTAATTCTATATTTTCATGAAATTCTTTATATATTTCTTTTACTTTTTTAATCTCATTTTCTAAATCATCTCCCTTGATACCCGATCTGCTCAACTGATCTTGATATAAATATGTAAACGTAGATAAATCAATTTTTGAGAAATCAACAACAGATTTTGTGCCGACAACACAGGCTACCTTTTCTGCCCGAGAATAAATGGACTTACTTTCAACAGAACGATACCAGCATTTAACATCAAAGCGAACAGTACTGATACCCTCTGTTAAAATATAATATTTTTCCATTTTGCTGGTATGGGCAACACTTTCTCCCAAAAAAACCGTCAAAGCACCCGAAAGCAATTTTTCTATTCCTTTCACTACTTCAGATGCCCCCGACAAAAATGAATCTAACGATTGGCTTACTGTTTTTTGAATATCTGCTGTACTTTTTGACGTCATAACTCTAATATCCTGGCTCTGCGCAACCAAAGAAGTAACAGGTATCTTTCTATCCTTTTTATCACCATTCATCGAATCCATGATTTCCAACATAAAAATTTCAGCTTGCTTTTCTGCTGTTTCGTATAGAGATTCAAGTATCTCTTTCTGCAACAATCCTGTCTCCCCAGAAGTATCCAAACCATCAATTGCTTTTCTAATTGTAGACATAACATTTCCTCCTTTATCGTATCCAATTTCATAATACCAACTTTAATAAATCTTTTGATTATTGTGAATATCATTTGAACAATTTTAAGTTTCTAGTGATATCTTTTCTTAAAATTAATTACATCAACCCATATAAATAATACTTTATAATATCTTTGAAATTATACAATCCACATCATAACAAGCAGACTTTCAGGTAATTTATATCAACAATAAATGAAATGCGCCTCAATTATTGCAAGAAAATGCTTCCTCATCCATTTCTCAGCCACCATACGATATACTGCCAATCTACGTCATAAATAAAATTACTACTAATAAAAATATTGATATCTTACCTAATACGAAAAAATATATTTATAATTACACACTATCACCCTATCCTTATTTTGTCAAGCGTATTAATCCCCTTTTTTAGTTATGGAATTCCCATAATCCTTTTTTATCACGATCTCTATCAGAAAATAGTTCCCATTAGAAAATTGAAAAAAGGCTGTCTGATATCTAAATCAGACAGCCTCTCTAAAAATTCGCTATTCACATTAGTATTTGCGCTTGCGAGCCGCTTCAGACTTCTTCTTGCGACGAACAGAGGGCTTCTCATAATGCTCTCTCTTACGAATCTCCTGCTGGATACCGGCCTTGGCACAATTTCTCTTGAAACGACGCAAAGCGTTATCCAATGTCTCGTTCTCTTTTACAACAACATTTGACATAGTCTCACACCTAACCTCCCCTCAGTTGTAGATTATGCTTCAATACACAACTGTATAGGGTAATATTTTACCATGGAAGAATGTATTATCTCCCATACGCACAAAAGATATTATAACATAATTTGCCAAATAGTCAACCACTTTTTTGCAATATATTGAAAACTTACCGACAAAAAATAAACTATTTCATATCCATCACACAAAAGGAAAGCGTCCCTGCCATCACTCCCCAAACACCCCGTGCAGCCTCTTCGCAAGCATCCCCCCGGCCACGCCGATGGCCGCCCCGGCAAGGCATCCCGCCGCCAGCAGGAAGGGAAAGTAATAGACCAGAAGCCCCGTCTGCAACACGGTCATAGCCACCAAGATCTGCCCGATATTATGGGAGACTCCCCCGGCAATGCTCACTCCGTACACAGAGAATTTTCCCGTCTTTTTTAAGAGGAACATTGCCGCCAGACTCAGCACGCTCCCCGCCAGACTGTACAGCATCATGGACAGGTTGCCAAAAGTCAGGCCCGTCAGAACCACCCGCGCCAGGCTAACTCCCACCGTCTGGGACAGGGTGCATTCATAGAGGCACAGCACCACTACCAGATTGGGAAGCCCCAGCTTCACTCCCGGCACCCCCAGGGATATGGGAATCAATGCCTCCACATAGCCGAGCACGAAGGCAACCGCCACCAGCATGCCTATTTGCACCATCTTCTTCGTCGTCATATTTACAATTCATCCTCATTCTCTTCCTCAAAGATATAATTGGAACACATATAATCAGAAATGTAAAATAGCAGGCATTTCTCACCTCCGGTGCGGTAAAACACAATGCGCATCTTTCTGGCAGGATAAATGATCATCTGGTCATCCAGCACCTGAGGTTCCCCATACACTTCCTCCAATTTCGCAAGCACCTCTTTTACCTTGTAGGAGGCGAGCAAATACACGCCCATATTCACAAAGCCCTTGAAGAAATAGTAATAGATGCCCTGCACCCGCTCGTCCTTGCTTCCCTGGCCAAAAATCAGGCTCTTGGTGCCCTTCTCGTAAGCAAGGATCATGGGCTTCTCCTCCAAGAATTGGGAATTATTAAAAGTCTCTCCCCAATCATACCCCATAAAGCCATTCCGGGCATCAAAATCCACACTTTTTGCCCGCTTGCTGGGAATGGGATACTCTACAGAAATATAATTGTCATACTTTCCATAAAAATCCCTGACAATCTCTCCCGTCTTCTTGGCAAAGGGATCCCTCTTCTTCCCGTTCCTGCCCTCTTCCACCGGAGGAATCCATCCCGGCGGGCTCATATGCTGGATAAACACATCCGCAATCTCCGCATCAAACTCCGTGCCCCTTCCCCGGCAGATAATATTCAGCGCCTTCTCAATGCCCCAGGCATCCTTGTATTGCCGCTTGCTGGTCAGGGCATCGAAAACATCCGCAATTTTAATTATTTTCGCAAAAAGATTCAGTTCATCCCCCTTGAGGCCATCGGGATAGCCTTTCCCGTCCATGCGCTCGTGGTGGTGGCGCACCCCGTCGATAATCTCCTCGCTGATTCCCACCTCCGCCAGCATCTCCGCTCCTCGGATGGTGTGATACTTCATCTGCTCGAAATCCTCCTGGGTATACACGCTCTGCTTGTTCAGCACATAGTCCGACACGCCGATCTTTCCGATATCGTGGAGCAATGCGGTAAATTCCAAATCAAACTGCTGGCTCTTGCTCAGCTTCATCCAGATGCCGATATCCTTGGAAATGCTGGCCACCCGCTGGGAATGGCCGGCAGTGATGGGATCCTTGGCATCAATTACCGAGATCATCAGCGACAGCATGGCAAAATACATCCGCTGATGCTCCCCCCTCTCATGCTGGGCCTTGAAATAAATGTACATGGAAAAGAGCATCATCGAAATGTATGACGCATTCTGGGGCTTGAGTTTCTTCTTCAGGCCTATCACCGTGTAGGTTACCACCTCCGACTCCACGTCGAATACTGGAAGCGGCACGAAAGCGATGAATTTTACTCCCTGGAACAGCCCGGACTTGGTCTGGGTGACAGAAGTGGAATCCGCCTCTGAATTCCAGAACTCCTGCTCCACAAAGTTCTTATTCCTATGGTTCTCCTCCGCCAGCTGCTTCAGCAAGAAAGACTCCTTGTCCATCACAGGAAGAAGCAAGGCGGCGGAAATATCATCCTCAATCTCCCTCCTATTCTTCGTCAAATATTCAGCATAGGAGACAGACTGCTCGATATTCACAATATTGTTGGTAAAGCGTATGACTGCGTCAATGGGCAGATTCTTCACATTGATGCGCCTCATCACTCTCTTCAAGCCCATCATCACCACGCAGGTCAGGGTAATCATGCACAGAAAAGTGGTGATAGGCACATAGCATATATTGTACTGAAAGAGAAACATATTTGCCAGCACCGCCAAGCCAAATTCCAGCAAGTATATGAACACGGCCAGCCAGGCAGAGCAGAACATGATTGCCACGCCAAGAATCAAGACACCCACACAGACGAACACCGTCTTCTCCCCGGCGGAAAGATTCCTCACCGTAGCCCTGTTCTCGATGGTTCCCAGCACGTCGATATAGTAATCTGCAAGAGTCTGGGAAGCGGACCCCAGCTCATGATAGCTGGAAGCAGGCTTGTCATTCTGAATGAAAACTACCGCATCCTTAAACTTCTCCCCAGGATTCTTCTCGTTTCTGGCCATCTGGTAAAGAGAACTCAGGTCATAATACTTGACATCGTACTTATCTGTCTTTCTGGTGCGCACCGTGCCATCTTCCAGGGCGTGCAGCCGCCCCTCCCTGCCAGACCGGTCCCTGATCCGGTAAACCTGCCTTTTCCTGTCATAGGACACCTTGCCCCCATCCATGGTCATAAGAAAATAGGGAACAAAATTCTTGTCGTACTTCCCCTGCCCGATGACTTCAAAGCGATTCTTCCCTCCGTAGGGCTGGTCCAGAAACTTTACCTGCCCGCACATGTCCTCCTCGTGGTAATACCCTATATTTTTCATATTAAAACGCCAGAATATATTTTTCCTCTCCCGAAACTGGGAAATATATGGGCGCTCCTCCGGCGCCTGGCTCAGCACATCCGTCCCCAGGAAGAAAATGCGCTTCGCCTGAACCATATTATTGGCAATCAGATAATGCACCTGGGCCATCTGCTTCTCATCTTTCTCAATCTTCTCAGAAGCAGTGAGCCCATCGTCAGAAATGGTTGGAAGATTTACCACGATTACATTGCTCTTCAATGTCAGATATTCCTTCTTATCCTGATAACGGCTATAGATGCTCTCCTCATAGCCAATGTCAGTAATTTCCTGACTCATGCACACATAAATGCCCGTGCCCATAAAGAAGCACAATGCCAGAATCATTCTCCAGTCAATTTTAAAACGCTTTTTCATACTCTTCCTCACACTTCCGACCATGCCGCAGAAAAGGGCATATGTAGTAATCCAGACTGCCCCTATCCCAGAGATTCATCCAATCAAGCAAAAAGCCAGTCCATGTTAATATCATACCATGGACTGGCTTTTTTGAAAAGCATAAAATTATGATGAATACATAAAATCATGTTATTTTTGCCAATATTATTATACATTTTATACAAATGCACTGCCTAAAACTGGATAAAACTAGGCTTTTTTCGCATATTCATAAAAATATGCACAACAGAATTTATCTGGCATCCTTGATGCTGAAGCTAACACGTCCCATCTTATCCTTGCCCAGGCACACCACCCTTACATGGTCGCCCAGAGTCAGCACATCTTCCACACGGTTAATGCGCTCATTGGCAATTCTGGAAATGTGGACCATGCCCTCCTTGCCCGGTGCAAACTCGATGAATGCGCCAAACTCCTTGATGCTGACCACCTCGCCTTCCAGAATCTGTCCCTGATAAAAGTCTGTCACGATGATGTCAATCAGGCGCAGCGCCTCGTCCATCATCTCCTCGTCCTCTCCGCAGACAGAAACTGCGCCGTCATCAGAGATATCGATCTTCACGCCAGTGCGCTCAATCAGGGCATTGATGGTCTTGCCCCGCTGGCCAACCACATCCCCGATCTTCTGAGGATCAATCTGCATCTGCACGATCTTGGGCGCATACTCGCCAACCGTCTGGCGGGGCTCGCTAATCGCCGGCCTCATGCAGGTATCCATAATAAACATCCTGGCCTCCCGGCATCTGGCAATGGCTCCCTCCACGATGGGGCGGGTCAGGCCGTGAATCTTAATGTCCATCTGGATGGCAGTGATGCCTTCCGTAGTACCTGTCACTTTGAAATCCATGTCGCCAAAGAAATCTTCCAGCCCCTGGATATCAGTCAGGAGTACGAAATCATCGTCCGTATCCCCGGTAACCAATCCGCACGAAATACCTGCCACCATTTTCTTAATCGGCACGCCGGCAGCCATGAGAGACATGCAGGAAGCGCAGGTGGAAGCCATGGAAGTAGAGCCGTTGGACTCGAAAGTCTCCGACACGCTGCGGATGGCATAAGGAAATTCCTCCGTGCTGGGCAGTACCGGAACCAAAGCCTTCTCCGCCAGGGATCCATGGCCAATCTCCCGTCGTCCCGGCCCGCGGCTGGGCTTGGTCTCCCCAACGGAATAAGACGGGAAGTTGTAGTGGTGCATATATCTCTTTTCCGTCACATTGTTGTCCAATCCATCCACCCTCTGCATGTCAGACATGGGAGCCAGAGTCGTGATATTGCATATCTGAGTCTGTCCCCGAGTAAACATAGCAGATCCGTGCACCCTGGGAATCAGGTCCACCTCAGCAGCCAGAGGCCTGATCTGGGTAATCTCCCGGCCATCGGGACGCTTGTGGTCCTTTAAGATCATCTTCCGCACGGTCTTCTTCTGATACTGGTAGACGGCCTCGTCCAAGATCTCCAGCCAATCTTCCCTGTCGGCAAAAGCCTCCTCCAGCTTTTCCGTCACCTTGCGCACATTGTCCTCCCTAGTCTGCTTGTCATCGGAGAACACTGCCACCTCCATGTCCTCGGGGGGAACGATTCTCTTAATCTCCTCAAACATCTCCTCAGGAATGGCGCAGCTGGTATACTCATGCTTTGGCTTGCCCACCTCTTCCACCATCTGATTGATGAATGCGATGATGGTCTGATTGATTTCATGGCAATGATAGATTGCCTCAATCATCTTGTCCTCGGGAATCTCATTGGCCCCAGCCTCAATCATAATCACCTTTTCCGCAGTGGATGCCACAGTCAGGCGCAAATCTCCCTTATCCCAGTCCTCCTGCCCCGGATTCACGATAAACTCCCCGTCCACCATGCCCAGCTGAGTGGTGGCGCAAGGGCCGTAAAATGGAATATCCGAGATGCTGGTAGCAATGGCTGAGCCAATCATGGCCACAAGCTCCGGACGACAGTCCGGGTCTACTGACAGCACCAAGTTATTCAAGGAACAGTCATTGCGATAATCCTTGGGAAACAGCGGGCGCATGGGACGGTCAATCACCCTGGCAGTCAGAACCGCATTTTCCGATGCCTTGCCCTCCCGCTTATTAAATCCGCCGGGAATCTTACCCACCGAATACATCTTCTCTTCAAATTCTACTGACAGAGGGAAGAAGTCAATGCCCTCCCTAGGCTTTTCAGAAGCCGTGGCCGTGCATAGCACGGTAGTGTCCCCATAGTGCATCATCGCCGCACCGTTTGCCTGCTTTGCCACCCTCCCGATATCAACGGTAAGGGTCCTGCCGGCAAGTTCCATGGAATATGATTTGTATGCCATATTATTACCTCATTTCTGCACTGCTCTCTGATGAATGAAAAGAACTAAAGTTCTAGCAATACTGTGCCGCAGTGCAGGCACAATGCTTGCATCCCATAAAAATCGGGCTCTTTACTTCTTTCATAATAAACAAGTCTCATTTCCTGATACAGATATCTGCCGAAACAACTAAAAAGCACACCCTGTGGATGTGCTTTTTAGAAGTCTCGGAATCCATATCTGCACAACGACTTAAGTATACATGAAAACAACGCCATGTGCAAGTCCTAAATGTCAATGGTGCGAGGGGATGGCCTGCTTTCCCTGCACCAGTTCCATCATCAGATCATGCACATTGGTCATCTTGGTAATCCTGCCCACGTTATCCCCCACGAAGATCAGTCCGTTCTCAATATCTCCCCGCACCGCATTAATCAGTGCCTTGGTAATGCAGTAGGGCACTTTCGCCGGGTTGCATTTTTCTAGGCAATGATAGCAGCGGCTTACCGGAAGCGGCTTTTTCTCAATCAATTTGACAAAGGCGTTGCGCAGCGCACGCCCCGGCATTCCCACCGGGCTCATAACAATTTCCACGTCCTCTTTTTTCGCCTGGATGTAAGCCTGCTTATACCGTTCGTCCGCATCGCATTCCTCCGTGGCCACGAACCGAGAAGCAATCTGCACCCCGTCCGCCCCCAGGGAAATGGCATGGCAGATATCCTCATGGTCAAAAATCCCCCCAGCCACGATCACAGGAATCTTCCTGGAAAACCTTTCCTCATATTCCCTCACCGTAGAAATGATTTTCCCAATCTCCCCATCGTACTCCTCCGAGGTAATCTTCTCCACATTGTCCGCCGAAAATCCCAGATGCCCGCCAGCCTTGGGCCCCTCAATCACGATAAAGTCCGCAGTGCGCTGATACTTCTTCTCCCAGCCTCTCAGCATGAGCCTGGCCGCCTTTTCCGAAGATACGATGGGAGCAATCTTGCATCCGGAATCCCCCACATACTCCGGCAACTTTACCGGAAGGCCCGCGCCGGAAATGATCGCATCCACGCCAGCTTCCACTGCCGCCCTCACATATGCCGGGTAATCCTTGGTAGCTACCATGATATTGACGCCCACCGGCTTTCCCTGGGAAATCTCCTTCGCCACCCTGATGTGCTTTCCCACGGCTTTTAAATTTGCGGCCTCCTGGTCTTTCTCAAAGTCAGGCTCATCGTATCCAATCTGGGCTGTGGAGATAATCCCCAGCCCGCCATTGGCAGATACTGCCCCCGCCAAATGGCTTCTGCTGATCCCGACCCCCATGCCTCCCTGGATAATGGGATATTGTATCTGCAACTCCCCAATTTGTAATGGTTTTAAGTTCATAATCCACCTCATTTCTCAAAATAAACGCCACATAACATAATCTGTACACTCTCATTACATTTTTTGTCGAACTAAGTCATGATAACTTTTATATCTAGTTTTAAAAACTATGTTATAACTTCTTTGATATCCTGTCAAGAGTTTTTTGAAATTTCTACATGAAATACTATTGCCCATAATCCAGACGCATCTTTTGATCTTGATATGAAAAAACCGCATCATCTTTTCCAAGCATGATGCGGTTTCTTTTTTAAACTTATTCTTTTCCTATGACAGATGGCATTATCTTCTAAGACCCAACTTCTCAATCAGAGTACGGTATCCTTCCAAATCCTTCTTCTGGAGATAAGCCAAGAGATTACGCCTCTGGCCGATCATCTTCAGCATGCCGCGTCTGGAATGATGGTCCTTCTTATTTGCCTTCAAATGCTCTGTCAGCTCCCTGATGCGCTCCGTCAAAATGGCAATCTGTACCTCTGGAGAACCTGTGTCCTCAGGCGTACGGCCATACTCTTTGATAATTTCTGCTTTCTTTTCCTTGCTAATCATTGCAATCATCCTCCTTTTTATAAAATCCACCAGTCACTAAGGGATGGGCGGAGTGTCCACGCCCCGAGTAACGGCAACAACTTGTTCACTATATCATATTACCATGATGCTGTAAAGCATTTTTCCGAATAAACTAATCTTTTCTTGCAGATTTACCTGGGAATAGCAGATTATCACCCACCGTAAATCCTCACTTATCGACATCCTTCCAGTTGACATTGCTATGTGAAATCTGTAGAATTAAGACTAATGATTGGAAATTGAGAATATGCAGCATCATATATTGGGAGGAAAAAACATGAAAAGGGAACTTTCGCTGATTGTGCCTTGCTATGAAGAAGAGACATCAATCCCTCTGTTTTACGAAGAAACAAAAAAAGTATTAGAGGAAATGTCCTGCAATTACGAGATCATATTTATTGATGACGGCTCAAAAGACAATACCTTGCGGGAAATAGAAAGCCTTGCGGAAAAGGACAGCCATGTTCGGTATATTTCATTTTCCCGGAATTTTGGCAAGGAGGCCGCCATGTATGCCGGATTTGCAAATACATCCGGAGATTATGTGGCTGTCATGGACGTAGACTTGCAGGACCCGCCTGCCCTATTGCCCAAAATGATGGACATGATACGGGAGGAGGGCTGCGATAGCGTTGCCACAAGGCGGGTAAACCGCAAGGGCGAACCAGCGATCAAAAGCTTGTTCGCGCGAATGTTTTACCGGCTCATCAACCGAATTTCTGATGCGGACATCGCAGATGGAGCCAGGGATTTTCGTCTGATGAAGCGTCAGATGACAGATGTAATCGTAGAGATGGGAGAATACAATCGCTTTTCCAAAGGAATCTTTGGCTGGATTGGATTCCAGACCCGGTGGCTGCCCTATGAAAATCAGGAAAGAGTGGCTGGCGAATCCAAATGGAGCTTCTGGAAACTAACAAAATATGCGCTGGAAGGCATCATTAATTTTTCACAAGTCCCCCTGAGCATCGCCTCATGGTTTGGCATTCTGATGACGGCCGTCGCATTTTTATTTATCCTATTCATTATCACGCGAAGGCTAATCTTTGGTGACCCGGTCGATGGATGGCCTTCACTAGTGTGCATCATCACCTTGGTTGGCGGCATCCAGCTATTCTGCATGGGAATCATGGGCCAATATATTGCCAAGACCTATTTGGAGGTAAAAAAAAGACCCCATTACATTGTAGGAAAAAGCAATATAGAGCAGATCTCTCCTATTCATTAGGGGACAGAGCGGGGTGCTGCATCCTTCTCCCGCTCATCAGATACATTGCTGAAACTGCTGGAAAGGCAGCATGGAAACTTGCCATATGCCGCATGTTTCCATAAAAGATGGAGAGGTATAAAAGACAATGAATAAAAAAGAAACTGTCATGAAATTAAAGGAAATATCATGGGGTGCCGCCGCCTTTGCCCTGCCGGCACTCCTATTTTTAACCGTTCTCTGGAAAGGAGGGTTTTATCCCTTTGGAGAAAAATCCATGCTGATCATGGATATGAGGGATCAGTATGTGGCCTTCTTCACATCCCTGCGGGATGCTCTTTTCGGGGATGACTCCCTGTTCTTTTCCTGGAGCCGTTCCATGGGAGGAAACTATTGGGGCATCGTCACTTACTATATCGCCAGCCCCCTGTCCTTTCTCACGCTATTCTTCTCCGTGGAACATATGCCGGCGGCAATCGAGATGCTGACAATCCTGAAACTGGGACTTTGCGGGGTTAGTTTTTTTATCTTCGGAAGCCATTTGGCCAGGGGATGCGCCGGGCTGATCTCAGAACAGAGAATGAAGCCTCTTCTTCTAGCCCTCTCCCTCTGCTACGCCCTCATGTCCTACAATATGGTCTACTCCATGAGCCTGATGTGGCTGGACGGGGTAATCTTGCTGCCCCTCATCCTTTTAGGCGTGGAAAAGATCCTGGAAGGCAGAAAGGGATTCCTCTACCTGGCCACCCTGTCCATGCTTCTGATTAGCAATTATTATACCGGCTACATGGTAGGTCTCTACACGGGCATGTACCTGCTATTCCGCACGCTCTCCACAATGACGGGAGAGAACTTCAGGGAACGCCTTGGCCAGATCCTGCGTTTCGCACTGCTGTCAGCCCTGTCCATCGGCATAGCGGCCCCTGTGATTTTCGGCTCGTGGAAAGACTTGTCCCAGGGAAAGCTGACCGCCAGCGGGACAAGCTATGCCGTAGATTTTTCCCAGAAAAATTTCGACTCTCTTGGAAAACTGCTGGGAAAATACACCAACGGCAGCTATGACAGCATTACCAACAGCGGCCTGCCCGCAATCTACTGCGGATACCTGGTTCTCGCACTGGCACTGGTATTTATATTACTGCGGACCATCCGCCTACGGGAGAGAATCGGCGCATTGGCAATCCTGGGGATTCTGGGCATCAGCCTATACTACACCTCCCTGGACACCGCATGGCACGGATTCCAGATTCCCAACTGGTTTCCCTACCGCTATGCCTTCCTGCTCAGTTTCACCCTTATATACATGGCATGCCGGGCACTGATTGCCTTTCCTGAAATCAGAAAAAAAGCGGCAAGAAAAGGCAGACCTGCCAAAAAGAAAAAGAATCCAAATCAAAACGCCCGTCCAGATTATGAAATGGCCGGAAGGCATAGGAAATGGCTGGAAATGGTCGGGGCTATCGCACTGATTCTCCTGGTGTCAGCGGAGATGCGCAGCAATGCATCTGCCCTGCTGGCAGGGCTGGACGGCGAATTTTCCTATATGCCCATTGCCCAGTATAATGAATTCTTGGACAAGACAAAGCCCCTCGTGGAGCAGATCCAAAAGGAAGACAAAGGTTTTTACAGAATCAACCAAGGCTATGAATTTTCAAAAAACGACGCCATGCTCCTGGGTTATCACGGAATGACCCATTACTCTTCCACCTTCAACGCCGCAATCAACAGCCTGACGCCCAAACTGGGCATATCCCAAACCTATTTCTGGAATTCCGGATATGGTTCCAATGCCATGCTGGACAGCTTATTTTCAGTAAAATACATCCTGGCAGACAAGGCAGTGCCAGCCAGCTACGAGATGCAGAAGGACAGCCAAAAAGGCACCGCTTCCTATAAAAATCCTCTGGTCCTGCCACTGGCTTATGGAAGCGCCCCTGCAACCCTGTCCCCGGATTTGGGGGATGCCAGCCCCTTCGTCAACCAGAACCGTTTTTTCCGGGCCCTAGCGGCAACAGATGAGGATTATTTCACCAGCCAAGAATACTCCCTGTCTCAAAATGGAAACGTGTGGAACTATGATTTTACGGCGGTATCAGATAATCCTATCTATCTGTACATGCGGGCAGAGGGAACCAGTTATGCCAATGTATTTGTCAACGATTCCTGGGTGGGCAATTATTTTACCTCCGAGACCAATGGGACGATTTTCCTTGGCAACTTTTCCCAGGGGCATCCGGTGAATGTCCGCATAGAAGCCAGCGCAGACCAGGAGGTGAACCTGTATTACAGCGAGATTTCCGAACTCCATATGGAAACGCTGACACCAACCCTAGAGAAATTAAAGAACAATGGAATAAGCCTGAAAAGCCATCAAAACGGAAAGCTTTCTGGAACAATTACGCTGGAGGAGGGGCAGGATATACTGACTTCCATTCCCTACGATGAGGGCTGGCGCATCCGGGTTGACGGAAAAGAGGCGGAGGCAGAAAAATTTGCAGATACCTTTCTGGCAATCAAATGCCCAGCTGGGAAGCACGAAATCTGGCTCTCCTATCTATCGCCAGGAATTGCCGCAGGGGCGGCGGCATCAGCCATTTCCATTATGCTAGCACTCCTATTCTTCTTTGGCGGCCGACTGCGCCAGGCTGTCAGGACAAAATAATATTATGAGACCGAACAAAAAATCTCATGCCTATCTTAAACCGACAAGGCATGAGATTTTTCTTCTAGTCAATATGTTCTTAAATAAAGGAAGTCTTCTAGGTTCTTCAAAGAAACCTTTCTAGAATACCCTAATTAAAAGTATCTCCAGCTATATTTGCGCCCATAGCCGCTCTTAACGGTCTTCTTTCCCACCTTTGCATTAGGAACTATCTTGAAATAATAGTACTTGTTCTTCTTTAATTTCTTTCCTGCCACCTTTTTAATTGTCAGGCTTCTTTTCTTGGCACTGACGGTTTTCACCTTCTTAAATCCAGAATTTTCCTTGGTAGATGCGTATACCGTAAAGCTGGAGGCATTGCTCACCTTGGAGATGCTCAGAGACACATACTTCTTTTTCTTGTTAAACTTGGAACTAACTTTTTTAGCCGCGCCAATATACTTATAGGTGGACCATCCGCCAAACACCCTTTTGGTGCCGCACTGCACATATGGGCGGACGCGATACTTATAAAAGTTTCCGTTGATGAAGTTATCCACGCTCGCAGTAGTCGTCCCTGAAGAACTATAATCCTTGTAGATATTCTTTTTTACCTTTCCCTTCGGGGTGAGGAATTGGAACTGCACGCCATCCCTGTCATAGGCAGAAGATGCAGAAAAATGATAAGAACCAAGATACTCATAGACGGAAACCAATCCAAAGCTCTTACTGTTGAAAGCCGGTGCCAGCGTCTTAAAATAAGCGTAGTTATAACTGCCCCGCGCCACATAGCCGGTGGCTGATTTTCTGCAGGCATATACATAGCACCAATATGCTTTCCCCTGACTCATCTTTACGGTAGTAGCAACCGTAGTATTGGCAGATTCTCCCAGCATCATATCGTCATAATAAATGCGATACAGATTTGCTCCAGCAATGGTGCTTGTCTTAACAGATATGCCATTCGCCTTAGAATCTGCCTGCACGATGCCCACAGAGCCACTCGGCGCCGTTACCACCTCCACGGGGGCAGACTCAGACCCCGCAATCTTTTCTTTTCCAAAATAGTCTTTGCACAGACCCACCCGGGCAAAATAAGACTTTCCCGCATTCAAACCGTTCGCACCCAATTCCGGGGATGACGAACCGCCCACCGTAGTCCACGACTTTCCATCCTCGCTGAGTTCCAGGAAATAATACTCTGCTCCAAGAACGGCATCCCACTCTACATCAATCGAGCCGTTAGTGGCTCCTACCTGCTTTACGCCTGTCACCTGGCCCGCCGCCTGGCTATTCGCCTTTGCAGCCACGCCGAAGCACAGAGCCAGTCCAGAAACCAAAAGTAATTGTTTCCATTTTTTCATAAACATTCTCCTTTACTTATGTTAAATTTACTACGATTATATTCTACTATGATATTTCTAGCAAGGCAACAAATTTTTTAAAAGTATTTTTATTTAATATTTCTTAATTTTTAAAGCGGCTGCCTTAATTGGCAGCCGCTTCCCTATCGTCACCATATTCAATACGCTACTTATACAACATCATGCAATTCACACTGCTGCATCTAGTGCACATTTTTCTTTGCTATGCATCCGCTAAAAATACTTTGGCTAACTTGCGATTATCTAGACCACAAGAATTTGCCGGATGATTTCGGGCTTCTAGACATGTTGCGCAAATCCTGAACCTTCTTGATTTTCAGTTTAGACTTCTTAATCTTGCATGTAAGAGACTTTGCCTTGCCATTCTTCAGATTAATCGTCTTGCTCTTCAAAGTATAAGTGCCAATCGTCTTGCCCTTCTCATTATAAACAGTGACTTTATAATTCTTTAACTTCTTTGCCACGCGTCCAAATCTGTTGATTAATCTCACCTTGACGATCAGGTTGCCCTTCTTGTCATAAGATACCTGGTAAACATTTGACGTAACCAGTCCGCGAGTTGCTTTGCTAATGGATAGCTTGCCCGGGTTGTACACGTTATCCTTTACTGTGACCTTGCAGGTACCCACTACGGTATTCCCATTTTTCACCGTCACATTGGCAGAACCCTTCTTCTTTCCCGTCACGTTACCGCTAGCGTCCACAGAGGCAACTTTAGAATTGCTGGAAGTATATGTAAACTTTGCGCCGCCCCCATTGAGCACGTTCACCTTATCCTTAAAGCCCTTGGTTACAATAATGCTCTTGGTATCCAGAGAAGGCGTTACCTTTGCTTTTGGCAGCAATAAGCCAACCAAATCAAACTCCGTGCTGTCACTGAATGTAAGGGTGAACTGAAATGTTCCCACGGTAACATTAGAAATCGAAATGAGATATAGCGGAAGCCCGTTTGTAGTCGAAGTCCATAAAGGATCCATCGCGGTTACAGTTTTGGGGCCGAATACCACAGTTCCGTTGCTCTGGGAAATCTGATAAGTAAAATTACACTTTACCGGCGCATAAACTCCCATCGTGAGATCGCCAGCTGAGGACAGCGTCATAGACCTTGATACAGGCTGACCTGCGGTAGCATAGGGCGCCACGCTCTCCGTTCTTGTGTCAATCACCGTAATCACATTACTTTCAGCAGCCTCTGCCTTCTGATTCTGAAAGGGCATGCCCGTCAAGCAGAGAGCCAGCACCAAAAGAGCTGCTGCTGCTTTTTTCATAAATGATTTCATAATCGTAATCCTCCTAAAATAATTTTAAGTGACGATATACGTCGCAATATACGACCGCTACTATTGATTTTACTCCATCACTCCATAATTATCAATGTATAAATTTCACAATATTTTCACATTCCATGCCACTATTCACAGCCAAGCTGTTTTTTCAGCGTTTCCGCCGCCTTTTTCAAGGCATCCGGTATCCCGGCAGGATTCTTCCCCCCCGCCTGGGCCATATTGGGACGGCCGCCGCCGCCACCGCCCACGCAAGAGGCGATTTCTTTAATCATATTTCCAGCGTGGGCTCCCTTCCCGATTGCCTCCTCCGTGGCCATGGCAAGAAGCGTCACCTTCCCATCCGTGGCAGAGGCAAGCACTACCACGCCCTGGCCAATCTTTTCCTTCATCTGGTCTCCCAGGCCTCGCAAGCCGTTCATATCCACGTCCTGCACATCCATGGCGAGAAGCTTCACGCCACTGAATTCCTGAACCCGGCTGTCCACGTCTCCCACCGCATCCTTTGCAAGCCTGGCCTTCAATTTCTCATTCTCTCCCTGGAGGGCCTTTATTTCCTCTTGCAGCGAGGCAATTTTCTTGGCAAGTCCATTCACATCCGTCTTAGCAGCCTTCGCTGCCTCCTTCAGGGATTCCTCCATCCTAGCGTAGTGCTTCATCAGCCCTGCCCCAGTCAGCGCCTCGATGCGCCGCACGCCGGCGGCCACGCCGCTCTCGCTTATGATTTTAAAATAAGAAATCACGCCAGTGCTTGGAACGTGGGTGCCGCCGCAGAGTTCTACGCTAAAAGCCTCGCCCTCTGGCTCACCCATCTGCACCACCCGGACTTTGTCGCCATACTTCTCTCCGAACAGGGCCATGGCTCCGGTCTTCTTGGCATCTTCCAGGCTCATCTCCTCCGTGGTTACCTGCAGGTCCTTCCTAATCTCATCATTCACCATATCCTCCACCCGCTGGATCTCCTCCGGCGTCATGGCAGAGAAATGGGAGAAGTCGAAGCGCAGCCTGGCCCCATCCACATAGGAGCCCGCCTGCTCCACATGGCTTCCCAGAACCATCCGCAACGCTTTCTGAACCAGGTGGGTAGCACTGTGATTCTTTTCCGTGGACTTGCGGACTGCCTCGTCCACCCGCAAAGTAACGGCATCCCCTACCTTGAACATGCCCTTCCTTACCGTGCCCACATGGCCGATGCGGCCACCCTGGAGATGGATGGTATCCTTCACCACAAACTCGCTATCCCCCATGGCAATCACGCCCACATCCCCCTGCTGGCCGCCCATGGTGCCATAGAAAGGCGTCTCCTCCACGATGACCGTGCCATTCTCGCCATCCGTCAGAGCCTGCACCACTTCCTCCTCCGTGGTTAGCACCCTGATCACGGAGTCATGTGTCAGTCTGTCATACCCAACGAAATGGCTTGTGATGGACGGGTCAATCTGCTGGTAAACTGTCTCCTCCGCTCCCATGTAGTTGGTAGTCTTTCTGGCACTCCTGGCCTTCTCCTTCTGCTCTTTCATGGCAGCGGCAAAGCCTGGCTCGTCCACCTTGCATCCCCTTTCCTCCAGAATCTCAATGGTCAGATCCAGCGGAAACCCGTAGGTATCATACAGCTTAAAGGCATTCTCCCCAGAAAGTTCCTGGCTTCCAGCCCGGTCCAGTTCCTCCTGCATCTGGGCAAGGATAGACAGCCCCTGGTCGATGGTCTTGTCAAACTTATCCTCCTCCTGCGTCAGCACCTGGACGATAAATTCCCTCTTCTCCTCCAATTCCTGATAGCCATCCCTGCTCTCTGCAATCACCGTTTGAGCCAGTTCTGCCATAAATTTCTTCTGGATGCCCAGCTTCCTTCCATGGCGCACGGCCCGTCGAATCAGGCGGCGGAGCACATAGCCCCTGCCCTCGTTGCTGGGCATGATGCCATCGGATATCATAAATGTGGCGGAGCGGATATGGTCGGTGATCAGGCGGATGGACACATCTTTGTCCTCCTCCTTCTGATATGCCACCCCTGCCAATTCGCAAATCTTATCCCGGATTGCCTTCATGGTGTCAATATCATAGACGGAATCTACTTCCTGCACTACCACGGCAAGCCTCTCCAAGCCCATTCCCGTATCAATATTCTTATTTTCCAGTTCCTCGTAATTTCCCTTTCCGTCCCCGTCAAACTGGGTAAACACATTATTCCAGATCTCCATATAGCGGTCGCACTCGCAGCCCACCTTGCAGTCCGGCTTGCCGCAGCCATACTTCTCCCCCCTGTCATAGTAGATCTCGGAACAGGGGCCGCAGGGGCCGGCTCCATGCTCCCAGAAATTGTCGCACTCCCCGTTCTCGTCCCGGTAGAAGCGGGTAATCTTCTCCCCCGGAACGCCAATCTCCTCCGTCCAGATGCGGAATGCCTCGTCATCCTCCCCATAAATGGAGGGATACAGCCGCTCCGGATCCATCTCCAGCACCTCCGTCAGGTACTCCCAGGACCAGGCCAGCGCCTCCCGCTTAAAATAATCCCCAAAAGAAAAGTTGCCCAGCATCTCGAAGAATGTGAGATGCCTGGCCGTCTTGCCCACATTCTCAATATCTCCGGTGCGGACGCACTTCTGGCAAGTAGTCACCCGCTTTCTGGGCGGAATCTCCTGCCCGGTAAAATAGGGCTTCAAGGGTGCCATTCCCGCATTGATCAAAAGCAGGCTATTATCATTGTGGGGCACCAGGGAAAAACTCTTCATCGCCAGATGCTCCTTGCCCTCAAAAAAATCCAGATAACTTTTGCGAAGCTCATTCACGCCATATTTTTTCATCCTATCCTCCATTTCCGCAATCACTGCTCATACCCTAGTATATCCAATCGTAACGTTATTTTTGTTACTATTCACAGTTGTTCAACCCATCATGCGATAGACCCGCTGCCTTCGGCATCGTGTCTACACTCCGTTTCGGTCCGTGCTGAACAGACATCCACTGGATGTCTAGCACCTTATGCTGGGATGAACAGCTTCCACAGCCAATTTCTAGAAAATAACCAGAATCTTATGTGCAAGCACAACGATTCTGCTTTTTTCTAGAAACGACTGTGAATAGTAACTTAATTTTCAAAAAACTGTGCCGCCGCCACCTTGTCCCGGTTGACCTGCGCCACCAGCGACTCCACGTCGGAGAATTTCTTCTCCCCCCGTAGAAACTGATAAAAGGAGACCTGAATCTCCCTGCCATAAATATCTTCATCAAAATCCATAATAAATGTCTCTACGCCTGTAGAAAACTCTCCCACCGTGGGCTTCCTGCCGATATTGGTCACACCCTTATACTGCCGTCCCCCCAAGGAAACCATGGTAGCATACACCCCAAAAGGCGGCAGAATCTTATCCGCCGGGGGAACTAGGTTCGCCGTGGGCATCTTTAGCCTCCGGCCAAGCGCCTTCCCATGGGTCACCTTCCCCGACAGGAAAAAGGGCTGTCCCAAAAGGAGATTGGCCTGCTCCATCTCGCCCCTGGCAAGATGCTCCCGCACCCTGGTACTGCTAATCGCTCGCCCATCGCAGGCAAGCTTTGGCACAATTTCCAGCTCATATCCATATTCTCTCTGAAAACGCCGCAAGGTATCCCCGTTTCCCTCACGATTCTTTCCAAAGCCGAAATCATCTCCCACGCAGATATACCTTGCGTCCAGTCTTTCTACTAGCACCTCCCGGATAAAATCCTCCGCAGAAAGATTCCTGGTCTCCTCATCGAAAGGAAAGACGATTTCCCTTTCGATGCCCAGTGCTTCCAATATTCGATCCTTTTCCCGCTGAACATACACCCGTTTTGCATCTCTTCCCAGCTGAAAGGTAAACACCGTAGGAATATGTTCCCGCTGTTCCAATACTTTAGACAGCAGAAAGCGATGTCCCCTGTGCACTCCGTCAAACTTTCCCAGGGAAACGCAGCTATTCTCCAGCCTAAAATCCCATCCTGTAATGATTTCCATGTCAAAACTCTCTTCTCTGCCGCTATGGATGGCAGCATGTCCTAAAACATCTTAACCACCGCATAGTTATTCTTCTGCCTTCGGTAAACCGCCTTGAACCCGCCGTCCTGATCATAGACCAGAACCTTGCCGCCAGGCTCTTCCTGTCTGCCGTCCAAATCTCTCAGGTATCTTTCCTCCAAAATATTTCCATTAAAAAGATGCTTGGTATATTCCGGCAGGATCTGCTTTCTTGGATACTCTGGAAACAGGGAATCCACCGGAATCAATTTTCGCTGAAATTCTTCCGGCTCCTCCAAGAGCAGTCGCTCCAGCTCTCCCAAGGTGACTGCCTCCTCAATCACGAAATCTGCCACTCTGGTGCGCACCAGGCTCTGCATCACCGCCCCCGTCCCTAATTTCCCGCCAATGTCATGGCACAGGGTTCGGATATAGGTTCCCTTGGAGCATGTGACTTCGATTAAGATGGTCCCCTCCTCTAAATCCACCTGCAGAATATCCAACTGGGAGATGTAGATATTCCTTGGCTTTCTCTCCACCGTCTTCCCCTCTCTGGCAAGCTCATATAATTTCTTGCCATGAACTTTGATGGCGGAATACATGGGAGGAATCTGGCTGCTCTCCCCCAGAAAAGAAGCGGCAGCCTCTCGCACCTCCTCTTCCGTCACATCCTTAAAGGAATGCTCCTCCAGAATCTCCCCGGTATCGTCCTGGGTGTCCGTCACCACTCCCAGCTTGCACACTGCCTGGTATGTCTTATCCTTCTCTGCCAGCAATTCGCACACTTTCGTAGCCTTTCCGCAGCAGACGGGCAATACGCCCATGGCAGCCGGGTCTAGCGTGCCAGTATGACCGACTTTCTTTTGATGCAGGATGCCACGCAGCTTGGCAACCACATCGTGGGAGGTAAAATCAGGCTCTTTATAGATATTTAATATGCCATCCATGGACTTAGTCCTTTCCTTGCATCTTTTTCTTACATCATCTGCATTTCTATATGTTCTGTTAAATTATTGCATACATCATGAATAGAACCCCTCATGGTACAGCCCGCGGCCCGCACATGGCCTCCTCCCCCGAAATAAGCTGCCACCTTGCTCACGTCTACCACTTTATTTGACCGCATGCTCACTTTATATTCCTGATGGCCCGTCTCGTGGAGCAGGATTGCCACCTCCACCCCTTTGATAATGCGGAGCTGGTCAATAATCCCATCGATGTCTTCCGTCTTCGCCCCATAAAACTCCATCATTCGCCGGGTGATGGCGGCCACGATGCATTGCCCCTCCATCACCCGCATGCTGGCCAGCAATGTGCGCCCCAGCAACTGGGTCTGGGTATAAGTTCGCTCGTAAAAGCACCTGTCCATATCCTCATGGAAGGGAATCCCCTTTTCCATCAGCCTCCCGGCAATTTCCATAGTCTTTCTGGATGTATTGGGATATCGGAATCCCCCGGAATCCGTCACGATCCCGATATACAGCGACTCCGCCACCCTCTCGTCCACGTATTCCGGATCCATCAGTCCATACAGCACCTCGCAGGTGGAACTGGCATCCGCCACTACCACGTTTTCCTTGCCATACTGCTGATTGCTCACATGGTGGTCCACCACGAGGGTGCTTCCCGCCTTCTCAAATGCCTCCCGGGCATCCCCCAGCCTGTCTGAATCACTGGAATCCACCACGATGCACAGGTCATAAGACGAATCGGCAACCTGATTGCTGACCAATTCTTCCTCTGCGAGAAAGGAGAACCTCTCTGGCACCGTCTCCAGATAAACATGGATGCATTTGTCAGGAAAAATATTTTTTAGATACCGTCCCGTGGCCACGCACCCCCCCACGCAGTCCCCGTCAGGACGCACGTGGCCGGCTATCAGTATCCGCTCTGCCCCGCTGGCAGCACTTTTTAAATCTATCATTCTCCTTCTTCCTCTCTCTTTAACTCGTCAATCCGCTTGGACATATTGACGCCATAGGCGATGGAGTCATCCATCACAAAAGTAAGTTCCGGCGTATTGCGCAGGTTCAAGCTTTTGGCAAGGCAGGAGCGAATGTGGGAGGCGGCGCTTTTTAGCCCTCTGCTGGTACTCTCCCTGTCTGCCTCATCTCCCAGCACGCTCACATACACTTTCGCATATTTCAAATCCGGGGTCACATCCACGGAAACCACGGAGGTCATGGGATGAATCCTAGGATCCTTGATATCCTGAGAAATGATCTTGCTCAGTTCCCTCTGCACTTCTCCGTTCATCCGGGAATACTTTATACTGTTCTTCTTCATTGCCTAACCCTCTTTTCTAATCTTTTATATTAACGATATCAGCCATTTATCCTCTTGCGGGATTCCCATGCCATGACCTGCTATGGTGCAAATTGCGCCCACGCCGCCTTGATTGATCTGAGCGGCACTTTGTCAAGTCCTGGGAACCTCCACCATGATATACGCCTCGATCTGATCCTCCACCTGGATTTCCTGGAAGCCCTCAAATACCAGGCCGCACTCATATCCGGCAGCCACTTCCTTCACATCGTCCTTGAAACGCTTCAGGGATGACAGAGAGCCCTCGAACAGCTGCTCCCCTTCCCGGCTGATGCGAACGCTGCAATCCCTTACGATCTTTCCATCCAGCACGTAAGACCCGGCAATCACGCCCACGCCGGAAGCCTTGAAGGTCTGGCGCACCTCGGCGTGGCCGATAACCCGCTCCTCATACTCTGGGTCAAGCATGCCCTTCATGGCAGACTCGATATCCTCAATGGCGTTGTAAATCACCTTGTACAGGCGCACATCCACCTTCTCCCTGTCTGCCGTCTCTTTCGCCGTATTGTCCGGGCGCACGTTGAACCCAATGATAATCGCATTGGAAGCGCTGGCCAGAGACACGTCCGACTCATTGATCGCACCCACGCCGCCATGGATGATCCGCACTGCCACCTCGTCATTGCTCAGTTTCAGCAGGCTTTGCTTCACGGCCTCCACAGAGCCTTGCACATCCGCCTTCACTATCAGGTTCAGTTCCTTGATATTGCCCGCCTGAATCTGGGAGAACAGGCCATCCAAGGTAAGTTTTGCCTTGGTGTCATCCAACAGTTTCTCCCTGCCCTGGCTGATATAGGTCTCCGCAATATTTCTGGCCTCCTTGTCATTCTCCGTGGCCATGAAAATCTCTCCCGCATCCGGCACCGCATGCAGACCCAATATTTCTACAGGCGTAGAAGGAAGTGCCTGCTTCACCCGCTGGCCCTTGTCGTCCATCATGGCGCGAATCTTTCCGTAAGCAGATCCCACTGCGATATTGTCTCCCACTTTCAGGGTTCCCTTCTGTACCAGCACCGTGGCCACAGGTCCCCGGCCCTTGTCAAGCTGGGCCTCGATCACCACGCCCCTGGCCTTTCGGTTGGGGTTGGCTTTCAGTTCGCCCACTTCCGCTGTCAGGATAATCATCTCCAGGAGCTGGTCAATGCCTTCCTTGGTATGGGCAGATACCGGCACAAATACCGTGTCTCCTCCCCAGTCCTCGGCCACCAATTCATGCTCCACCAATTCCTGCTTCACCCGCTCCACATTGGCGCTGGGCTTATCAATCTTATTCACTGCCACGATAATTTCCACCCCGGCAGCCTTGGCATGGCTGATTGCCTCCACGGTCTGGGGCATCACGCCGTCGTCTGCGGCCACCACCAGAATGGCGATATCCGTAGACTTGGCCCCACGCATGCGCATGGAAGTGAACGCCTCATGTCCCGGGGTATCCAGGAAGGTAATCTTCTCCCCATTAATCTCTGTGACATAGGCACCGATATGCTGGGTGATGCCCCCGGCCTCCCTGTCTGTCACGTGGGCTTCCCGAATAGCATCCAGCAGGGAAGTCTTTCCGTGATCTACATGGCCCATGACGCAGACAACCGGCGGACGTTTCTTCATCAGCTTCTCGTCCTCCTCGTCCTCCTTCAAGAGTTCCGCAATCAGGTCCACCTTCTCCTCCATCTCTGCGATGCAGTTGTATTCCAAGGCAATCTCCTCCGCCTCTTCATAGGTAATCTCATGGTTCATAGAAACCATAGTCCCCTGGAGGAGCAGCTTCTTTAGCACAGTGGCCACTGGCACCTTCATAATGTCAGACAATTCCTTGATGGTCAGTTTCTCAGGCAGGACGATATTCTTGATGCCATCTTCCGGCTCTGCCGGCTTCTTGATTGGCTCGGGCTTGATGAAGGCACCCTTGCGGTTGGGATCCTTCTTTTTCTTATTCTTCCCACCCTGCTTTAATGTCAGATCCTCATCAAAATCATCTTTTCTATCTTTACCCCGACGCTTGCTGGCACTTCTGGAATCTCTGTCAGCCCTCTGCTGGCGGGACTGCTTCACCTCGGATTTCATGCTGTCCATAGGCATGGCAGTTCCATTGTTGCGGCGATTGTCATTTCTGTTGCCGCCATCCCTTCCATTTCGGCTTGGGCCGCGGCCAGCATTATTCCTGGCACCGTCCCTTCCACCGTCTCTTCCGTTTCGGTTGCCGCCACGGCCGTCATTCCGGTTGCCGCCATCTCTTCTTCCGTCTCTTCCGTTCCAGTTTCCGCCACGGCCGTCATTCCGATTGCCGTCCCTTCCACCATCTCTTCCCATTCGGTTTCCGCCACGGCCGTCATTCCGATTGCCGTCCCTTCCACCATCTCTTCCGTTTCGGTTTCCGCCACGGCCATCATTCCGGTTGTCGCTTCTGCCCCCGTCCCGCTCGCTGTCTCTGCCACTTCGGCTATTCTCTCCACGGCCATTCCGATTGTCGCTTCCCCGGCCTTCTCTGCGCTCAGAACTGCTCTGTCTCTTTTCGCTCTTCTGGCCATTCTCCCGCTTCTCTGGCTTTTTCTCTGCCACAGGCGTCTCTTTCTCTGTCGCAGCCTTGGGAGCCTCCGCCTTCTTTTCTTCCTTGCCCTCGGGCTGGCTCTTTTCAATTTCCGGCTGCCTTGCCTCTTCTTTCTTGGCAGTCGCCTTTTCTTCCGTCCCAGGCTTCGCCTTCTGTTCCGTCTCCTTTTTCGGAGCCTTCTCCTTTCGCTGGACTTCCTTCTGGGCAACTTCCTTCTTTGGAGCTGCCTTCTCAGGTTTCTTCTTCTCTGTCTTTTCCCCTGCCGCCTTCTTTTTATAGTACATTAAGAGAAACCCGATGGCATCATCCTCAATGCTGCTCTGGGGGCTTTTTGCCTGAAACCCATTGGCATTCAGCAGTTCGATCAAATCCTTGCTCTTCAAGTCCGGAAACTGCCCCTGTAAACTTCTTGCTATATCATAAATCTTCATTTTTGCCATACGCTCTATGACCTCCTAGTTCATTTTCTTCAATATCGCCTGTGCCATACCTTGATCAGTTACTGCCAGAGAAGCTCGAAACTGTTTCCCTATCCCGTGCCCCAGAGATTCCTTGTCAGAATACTCCCTCAAAGGCACATCATAATAGGTGCATTTATCCGAAAACTTTTTTCTGGTATTTCCCGAGACATCCGAAGCAATTATCACCAGTTTTGCCGAACCGTTCCTGATCGCTTCCTCCGTCATATACTCTCCGCTGACGACCTTGCCGGCCCTCTGTGCCAGCCCGATCATGCCGAGAACTTTATCCATCTTCATTCTTGCTTCCCATCTCCTTTGCCAGTTCCTGATAAATACTCTCCGGAATGGTGGTTTTAAACGAGCGCTCCAAAGATTTCTTCTTCTGGGCAAGTTTCAGACAATCCACTGAATTACATATATATGCGCCCCTTCCGTTTTTCTTGCCTGTAAAATCCACCTGAATCTCTCCCTCCGGCGTGCGGATGATGCGGACAAGTTCTTTCTTTTCCTTCCGCTCCCCACATCCCGTACACTGCCGCATGGGATTCTTCTTCTTCGGCGGCATCTGCTTTGCTCCCATAAAAACACCTATGCCTTTCTATCGTAAACGCAGTTCGCTTTATCCTCCATTCCCACAATGACGTATTAATCCTCGCACTTGATATCTATCTTATAGCCGGTCAATTTTGCCGCCAGCCGGGCGTTCTGCCCCTCCTTGCCGATGGCAAGGGAGAGCTGGTCCGGTGGAACGATTACCCTGGCTGTCTTTTCCTCCTCGTCCGCCTCCACATAAGTAACTTCCGCAGGACTCAACGCATGCTCGATCAAAATCTCCGGCGTGTCGCTCCAGTTGATGATGTCAATCTTCTCTCCCCTCAGCTCATCCACAATGGCGCTAACCCGGCTTCCGTTCATTCCCACGCAGGCACCCACCGCATCCACATTGGAATCATTGGTACTCACCGCAATCTTGGTGCGGCTCCCCGCCTCTCTGGAAATGCTCTTAATCTCCACCACGCCATCCTGGATTTCCGTAACCTCCTCCTCAAAGAGACGCTTCACAAATTCCGGATGAGAGCGGGATACGGTAATGCGGGGCCCCTTTGGCGTCTCCCTCACTTCCACCACGTACAGCCTGACCCGCTCCGTGGGCCGGAATCGCTCCCCCGGCACCTGCTCGCTCTCCATCAGGATGGCATCTACCTTTCCCAGCTGAAAGCACACATTTCTGCCACTGTATCTCTGCACCACGCCCGTGACCACTTCCCGCTCCTTTTCCAGATATTGGATATAGAGAATCTTCCTCTCCTCCTCCCGGATTTTCTGAATTACCACCTGCTTTGCCTTCTGGGCCGCAATCCGCCCGAAGTTTTTCGGCGTGACCTCCTTCCGTACCACGTCTCCCACTTCCACTTCGCCGTACTTAAGCCTGGCCTCGGTAACACCAATCTCCAACACGTCATCTTCCAGCAAATCATCTTCCACCACGTTCAGCTCTGCATATACGCCGACGGCCCCAGTTTCCCGGTCAATGCTCACCTTCACATTGTCCGACTTCCCATACTGGTTCTTGCATGCCGCCAGCAAAGAATTTTCAATCGCCTCCAGAATAATGTCCTTGCTGATCTGCTTCTCCTTCTCAATGGCATCCAATGCCATAATCAATTCCGTGCGGTCATTCAGTGCTGCCTTCTTCTTCGCTGCCATTTTCTTAATTCCTCCTTCTCATCTCCTATGATTTAAAAATCTATCGTCAACTTTACTGTGGAAATTTCAGACCTGGGTATCACGTACTCAGATGAAAAATCTGTTTCCAACGTAATCTCATCCTTGGTAAACGCCTTTAGCGTGCCTGTAATCATTTTCACAGAAATCTCTTTTCCATTTTTTCCCAGAGGAAGTTTTCTCCCGCTGTACAGTTTCACATCCACATCCTCCCCGATGCTTCGCCGGAAATCCTTGTCTTTCTTCAACTGCCTTCCCAATCCCGGAGAACTCACCTCCAGAATATAGGCTTCCTCGATGAAGTCCTCCTGGTCCATCATGTCGCTCCAGGCGCGGTTCACCAACTCGCAGTCATCCAGCGTGATGCCTCCCTCTTTATCCACGTACGCCCGAAGGTAATAATTGCCGGCCTCCTTCACATACTCCACGTCCACCAGTTCAAATTGATGCTCTTCCAACAAGGGCTGCAGCATCTTCTCCGCCCTGGCTTCATACTCTTCCCGTCTTGACAAATGCACTACCTCTTTTCTTCTGCCATCATGCAGAAAGAGTGGTCTGCTCGACCACTCTTCCTACTTTAACAATATACTACCATAAGAAATATTAGCACTAGACATCCCAAAATGCAAGTGTTTTTGGGATGTTTTTGTGGTTTTTTATGATTTTTGGCACTTTTTCCATATTTTATACCCAAAATCACCTGTGGATATGCCATTCACGGCGGTTCCTCCACTGGCCGGATAGACCAATTAGCAGGAAATCACCCTGGCCTCATACCCCTGTTCAAAGAGTTCCTGCTCCCGCTTCTTCGCATCGGAGAGACTGTCAAATTTGCCATGGCGCACTCTGTAGCAAGTGTTTACCGGCTCAATCATTGCCTCGTATCCGTCCTCCTGCATGTTTTTTGCCAGGTTCTCCGCATTGTGATGATGCATGAATACGCCAGTCTCCACGCTATAGCAGGACACGTCATTGGCCTCCACGCCGGCCCCGCCCCCGATGGTCTGCATAATCCCATTGGCTATGGCCTGGGCGGTTTCCGGAAACTTCAAATCCAGGAGGTTGTTATCCTGCTCTGTATTGATAAAGCCAACTTCCACCAGTGCCGCCGGCATATCCGTCCCCCTCAGAACCGCCAGATTGGGCCGCACCGAAGTTCCCAGATTGGCAAACCCCACCTTTTCCAATTCCGCATTGATATTCTGGGCGAAGAGGGCGGGAATCCCTGCATCCGCATACACCAGCGTCTGAACCCCGGAATAAGTCCCGGGATTTGGGCTGGAATTTCTATGAATAGAGATAAAATAAGATGCATCGCTGCGGTTGGCAATATTTGCCTTCTCATTCGGGCTCTGATACACATCGGTGGTGCGGGTATACAGTACGTCAACCCCTGCATTCTCCAAAATGTTTCCCACTGCCAGAGCCAGATTCAAAGTGTCATCCTTTTCCAATCTTCCATTATAAGAAGCGCCGGCATCATATCCTCCGTGTCCCGCATCAATCATTACAGTTGCCATATGTTACTCCGTTATTTCCCTTTCTGTCTATTATATGCAGGGGCGCGCAAAAAGGTTACTGTTCACTCCGTGACCAGTAACCGCAAAAAGAACCCTGTCCAAGACAGGGTTCTCTGGAATCTTAATCAATATTCCCGAACTATTTCACCAGTTCTTTTACCTTGGCAGCCTTGCCCACTCTATCCCGGAGATAGAACAACTTCGCGCGTCTCGCCTTACCCCGGCGAACCACCTCGATCTTGTCCACGATGGGGGAATGTACCGGCCAGGTCTTCTCAACGCCCACGCCGTTGGAATTCTTCCTCACGGTGAAGGTCTCCCTTGCGCCGCCATTCTGCCTTTTCAGCACCGTGCCCTCGTATACCTGGATACGCTCCCTGGAGCCCTCGATTACCTTTGCATGTACACGGACGGTATCGCCCACGCGGAAATCTGCCACGTCAGACTTTAACTGCTCATCCTCAATCTTCTTGATAATATCGTTCACTACTGTGACCTCCTTCTTCCTGTTGACGTTCTTAATACTTCTGTGCATCGCAACCGTAACAGAGGAACATCTCTACTCGCAACTATAGTAGGATAACATACATTCCGGCAAAATGCAAGGACTTTTTCGTCACCTATCCATCACCTTATAGTTTATTTGATTATGCGAACCCTCAGCACGCCATCGACGGCAGCAATCTTTTCCACCAGTTCCTCCGTGGATGCGGAATCAATGTCAAAGACGCAGTAAGAATAATTCCCCCGGCTCTTATTGGTCATATGGTCGATGTTGATTCCCTCGGAAGAAAATACATTGGTAAACTGGGTGAGCATCTTGGGCATATTCTTGTGCGCCACGGTAATTCTCCCCGCCGTGCCGCAAACCCCCGCATCGCAGTTGGGGTAATTGACGGAATTGACGATATTTCCATTGTCCAGAAATTCTGCCACCTGCTCTGCCGCCATCACGGCGCAGTTCTCCTCGCTCTCCTCGGTGGAGGCCCCCAAATGGGGCGTTGCGATGACATTTGGCATCTTCACCACCTGGGCATTCGGGAAGTCCGTCACATACTTTGCCACCTTCCCGGACTCCAGTGCCGCCTTCATGTCCCCATCCTTCACCAGGGCATCTCTGGCAAAGTTCAGGATCACCACGCCATCCTTCATCTTGGCAAGTGCCTCTGCATCAATCATCTCTTTGGTGTCATCCGTAAACGGCACATGTATCGTAATATAATCGCACTCCGCATACAGCTCGTCATAACTCTTCAGCACTGTCACATCCCTGTTCATGGTCAGGGCATTTTTGACAGAGAGATAGGGGTCCACGCCAAAGACCTTCATGCCCATGCGGTTTGCCGCATTGGCCACCAGCACGCCGATGGCTCCCAGGCCAATCACGCCCAGTTTCTTCCCCTTGATCTCCGTTCCGGCAAAGTTCTTCTTCGCCTTCTCCATAGATTTCCCGATATTCTCATCGTCAGAATTATCCTTCACCCACTGCATGCCGCCAGCAATATCCCTGGCCGCCAGAAGCATTCCTGCTATCACCATCTCCTTCACGCCATTGGCATTGGCCCCTGGCGTATTGAATACCACGATTCCCTGATCTGCACACTTTTCCAGGGGAATGTTATTGGTGCCGGCACCAGCCCTAGCCACCGCCAGCAGTTTGTCAGACAACTCCATATCGTGCATGGACGCACTGCGCACCAGAATCGCCTCGGCCTCCTTCGCATCATCCACCTTCTCAAAGTGTTTCGGCAATTCATCCAGTCCCACCTGCGCAATGGGATTCAAGCAATTATATTTGAACATTATGCATTCGCCTCCTCAAATTTCTTCATAAACTCAACCAGCTTCTCCACGCCTTCCTTTGGCATGGCATTGTAGATGCTGGCTCTCATGCCGCCCACCGTGCGGTGTCCCTTCAAGTTCTCAAATCCGGCAGCCTTGGCTTCCTTCACAAACTTGGCATCCATCTCCTCGTCTCCAGTGACAAAAGGCACATTCATCAGAGAACGGTCTTTCTCCACTACAGTACCCTTGAAAAGCTTAGAGGAATCCAGATAATCATAGAGAATCTTTGCCTTCTCCTCATTGTGCTTCTTCATCGCCTCCAGGCCGCCCATCTTCTTCAGCCACTGGAACACCTTGCCGCAGATATAGATGCCGTAAGCCGGCGGAGTATTGTACAGGGACTGGGCATCTGCATGGGTTTTATACTGGAGCATGGTAGGTGTTCCCTCCAGCACATCCTCCGTAATCAAATCCTCCCGCATAATCACAATGACCACCCCGGCAGGACCGATATTCTTCTGCACGCCGCCATAAATAATGCCATATTTTGATACATCTACCGGCTCAGACAGGAAGCAGGAAGACACATCCGCCACCAGAGTCTTGCCCTTGGTATTGGGTAGTTCCTTATATTTCGTGCCATAAATGGTATTGTTCTCACAGATATACACATAATCTGCATCCTCAGAAATCGGCAAATCTGAGCAGTCTGGAATGTAAGAGAATGTCTGATCCTCGGAAGAGGCAATCTTATTTGCCTTTCCGTACTTGGAAGCCTCCTGCCATGCCTTCTTTGCCCACTGGCCCGTGACGATGTAGTCAGCCACCTTATTTTTCATCAGATTCATGGGAATCATGGCAAACTGCTGGGATGCGCCGCCCTGGAGGAACATCACCTTGTAATTGTCAGGAATGTTCATCAGATCCCTCAGATCCTGCTCCGCCGTCTTGATTATATCATCAAAGGCCTTGGAGCGATGGCTCATCTCCATCACCGACATGCCGGTTCCCTTGTAGTCCAACATCTCCTCTGCCGCTTCCTTTAAAACTTCTTCCGGTAAAACCGCCGGACCGGCTGAAAAATTATATACTCTTGCCATTTTTCAAATGCCTCCTTCTGTATGTTATGCTTCACTAACTAATATGTCTTTCCCATCAAAACAGTCCTCCAAGTCCTTTCCCGGCGCAATCATGGGAAAGACCTTGTCGTCGCTCTCGATGAGAAACTCTATCAATGCAGGTTTCCCTGAATCAATGGCTTCCTTAAGCGCCGGCTCCACTTCCTCTTTCTTCGTGACCCGAAAGGCCCTCACACCCATGGCCTCCGCCAGCTTCACGTAATCCACCTGGTCATTCAGCACCGTGTGGGAATACCTCTTCCCGTAGAACAGCGTCTGCCACTGGCGGACCATTCCCAGCACATGGTTGTTAAACACCATCTCTATAATGGGGATGTCATGCCTGCTGGCAGTGGCCAGCTCATTCATATTCATGCGGAAGCAACCGTCCCCGGCAATATTCACCACCGTCTTCTCCGGCTGGCCCATCTTGGCTCCCAGAGAAGCCCCCAGCCCGTAGCCCATGGTGCCCAATCCCCCGGAAGTAATCAGGGTGCGGGGCTTCTGGTAATGGAAATACTGGGCAGCCCACATCTGGTGCTGTCCCACCTCCGTGCATACCACCGCATCTCCCCCGGTGACCCTTTCCAAAGTTTCCATGATGTAGGGGCCAGTCAACCCGCTCTCATCATAGGTCATGGGCAGGGCATCCTTTCTTGCCATCACCTTATCCATCCATTCCTTGTGGTACATCTGCTCCATCTTGCCAAGGAAACGCTTCAGCACGCATTTCACATCGCCTATGATATGGTAATCCACCAGAACATTCTTGTTAATTTCCGCCTCATCTACATCTATATGTATAATGACTGCATTTTTTGCAAAAAGATCCGGCTTTCCTGTCACCACCCTGTCAGAAAATCTGGCCCCTATTACGACAAGCATGTCGCACTCCGCCACGCTCAGGTTGGAAGTCTTGGTTCCGTGCATGCCAAGCATCCCCACATAGCGGCTATGGTTTCCAGGGAACGCCCCCTTTCCCATCAGGGTATCACACACCGGGGCATCCACCTTCTCCGCAAAGTCCATCAGTTCCTCCGACGCACCGGAAAGCACCGCGCCGCCTCCCACGAAGATCATAGGCTTCTTCGCCTTGCGGAGCAGCCTTGCCACTTCTTCAATGACAGCATCGTCAATCTGCTCCTGACTTCTCTCAATGGTCTCTGGCACCTGGCGCTGATACTCCGCCTGATCCGCCGTGGCATTTTTCGCAATATCCACCAGCACCGGCCCCGGCCTGCCCGTCTGGGCAATGCGGAAGGCCCGGCGCAGGGTATCAGCCAGATCGCTCACATCCTTTACCAGGAAGCTATACTTGGTAATGGGCATGGCCACTCCCGCAATATCAATCTCCTGAAAGGAATCCTTCCCAAGAAGGGCAGTGCCCACATTGCAGGTAATGGCAACCATAGGCACGGAATCCATGTAAGCCGTGGCAATTCCCGTAACCAGGTTCGTCGCCCCCGGTCCGCTGGTGGCCATGCACACTCCCACCTTTCCCGTGGCCCTGGCATAGCCGTCCGCCGCATGGGCAGCCCCCTGCTCATGGGAGGTAAGGATATGGGCAATCTCCTCCTGATGCCGATACAATTCATCATAAATATTCAGAATCGCACCGCCCGGATAGCCAAATACCGTATCTACTCCCTGCTCTTTCAAGCACTCGATTACAATTTCTGAACCTGTCAGCTGCATATTTTCAACTCCTTTATATGATCTCTAGAACCGCTCCCCTGTCTGCGGAAGTCACCATCTTGGCGTACCGTGCCAGATAGCCGGTCTGGATCTTTGGCTCCCTGGGCTGCCATTTCGCCCTGCGCTCCGCAAGCACTTCGTCAGACACCTTCACATTGATGGTATTAGCGGGAATGTCAATGGCAATGACATCCCCCTCCTCGATCAGGCCGATAGGCCCGCCAGCTGCCGCCTCGGGGGACACATGGCCGATGGAGGCTCCCCTGGAGGCGCCGGAAAAACGTCCGTCCGTAATCAAGGCCACGCTGGAGCCAAGCCCCATGCCCGCAATGGCGGAGGTGGGATTTAGCATCTCCCGCATGCCTGGGCCTCCCTTTGGCCCCTCGTAGCGAATCACCACCACGTCTCCCGCCACGATCTTGCCGCCCTTGATAGCGGCGATGGCATCCTCCTCGCAGTCAAAGACTCTGGCCGGACCCTCATGCACCAGCATCTCAGGCACCACGGCGGAACGCTTTACCACGCAGCTGTCCGGGGCAATATTTCCCCGAAGCACGGCAATGCCACCCTTCTCGCTGTAAGGATTATCCAGGGGACGGATAATCTCCGGATTGCGGTTCGCCGCCCCGGAAATATTCTCCTTTACCGTCTTTCCCGTGGCCGTAATCAGATCCGTGTGCAAAAGCCCCTTCTCCATCAGCTCATTCATCACCGCATAGATGCCCCCAGCCTCGTTCAGTTCCTCCATATAGTGATGCCCTGCCGGTGCCAGATGGCAAAGGTTCGGCGTGCGCTCGCTAATCTCATTGGCGATATCCAGATTAATCTCCACGCCAGCCTCATGGGCAATCGCCGGGAGATGAAGCATAGTGTTTGTAGAGCAGCCCAGCGCCATATCCACTGTCAGCGCATTCTCAAATGCCTCCTTCGTCAGGATATCCCTGGGACGGATATTCTTCTCCAGAAGTTCCATCACCTTCATGCCCGCATGCTTCGCCAGCTGAATCCTCTGGGAGTATACCGCAGGAATCGTTCCATTTCCCTGCAGCCCCATGCCGATGGCTTCCGTCAGGCAGTTCATGCTGTTTGCCGTATACATGCCTGAGCAGGAACCACAGGTAGGACAGGCATTGCACACATAGTCATCCACATCCTCCGCTGTCATCTTGCCCGCCGCATGGGCACCCACCGCCTCGAACATGGAGGACAGGGAAGTCTTCTGCCCCTTCACATGCCCGGCAAGCATAGGCCCGCCGCTGACAAAGACCGTGGGAATATTCATCCTTGCCGCCGCCATCAAAAGTCCCGGCACATTCTTATCGCAGTTTGGCACCATCACCAGGGCGTCAAACTGGTGCGCCGTAGCCATGCACTCCGTGGAATCCGCAATCAGATCCCTGGTCACCAGGGAATACTTCATCCCCACATGCCCCATGGCAATGCCGTCGCACACGGCGATGGCCGGAAAGACGATGGGCGTTCCCCCCGCCATGGCAACTCCGGTCTTCACCGCCTCCACGATCTTATCTATATTCATATGCCCTGGCACGATCTCATTGTGAGAACTCACGATACCCACCAGCGGCCTCTCAAGCTCTTCCTCCGTCATGCCCAGCGCATTAAATAGCGAGCGCTGGGGAGCCGTCTGCATTCCCTTTGTCACTGCATCACTTCTCATATTTCTCCCTCCATTTCTATCTAATATGCCCCGCAATCAGATCTCCCATCTGAGCCGTTCCCACCTGGGTCTTGCCCTCGGACATAATGTCCACGGTGCGGTAGCCATCCTTCAGCACCTGCTTCACCGCATCCTCCACCGCGTCCGCCTCCTCCAGAAGCCCGAAGGAATAGCGAAGCATCATCGCCGCCGACAGAATCGTAGCGATGGGATTGGCCTTGTCCTGGCCCGCAATATCCGGCGCAGAGCCGTGGCTAGGCTCATACATGCCGAAAGAACCCTCTCCCAGGCTGGCGGAGGACAGCATCCCCAAAGATCCCGTCACCATGCTGGCCTCGTCAGACAGAATATCCCCGAACATATTCTCCGTCAGAATCACGTCAAACTGCTTGGGATCCCTCACAATCTGCATGGCACAATTATCCACCAGCATATTGGTAAGTTCTACCTCGGGATAATCCTTGGCCACCTCTGCCACCACCTTGCTCCAGAGGCGGGAGGAATCCAGCACATTGGCCTTATCCACGCTGCACACCTTCTTCCGCCTCTTCATGGCAATCTCGAAAGCCTGCACCGCAATCCGCCGAATCTCCCTCTCGTCATATTTCAGGGTATCCACCGCCGTCATAACCCCGTCGATCTCTTTCGTATACCGCTCGCCAAAGTACAGACCGCCAGTCAATTCCCTGGCAAAGATAAAGTCAAAGCCGCCCTCCACGATCTCATCCTTCAGGGGACAAGCCCTGCTCAGTTCCTCAAATAGAATGGCAGGACGGAGATTGCAGAACAATCCCAAGCCCTTGCGAATCTTTAAGAGTCCCGCCTCCGGCCTCTTGTCCGGGGGAAGCTCATACCAGCTGTCCACCCCCACTCTGCCTCCCACGGCACCCAGCAGGATAGAATCGCTCTTTCCCGCCCGCTCCAATGTCTCGTCCGTCAAAGGCTCGCCGTATGCGTCGATGGAGCAGCCCCCCATCAGCAATTCCTCATAGGCAAAACTGTGGCCAAATCTGCTTCCCACCGCTTCCAATACCTTCTTCGCCTCTCTCACAATCTCCGGCCCGATACCGTCACCGGAGATGGATGCAATCTTATAATCCATATGCCTTCTCCATTTCATCTTTTCATATTAAAACCTATTAAACCTATATTTTATACATTCTAAACCATCATGTCAAGTTGTCAGATCTCATCACTATGTTTGTATTTAGACCAGCACCTTTGCCAGGAACTCCTTCAGCCGAGGATTCTTGGGATTGCCAAAAAATTCCTCCGGCGGCGCCTCCTCCAGAATCTTCCCCTCGTCGATAAAGATCACCCGATTGGCCACCTCCTTGGCAAATCCCATCTCATGGGTGACGATGACCATGGTCATCCCCTCTTCCGCCAGAGACTTCATCAGTTCCAGCACCTCCCCCACCATCTCCGGGTCCAGGGCGCTGGTAGGCTCGTCAAAGAGAATCACGTCAGGGTTCATTGCCAGGGAGCGGACAATGGCCACCCGCTGCTTCTGCCCGCCGGACAGGGTGGAGGGGTACACATCCGCCTTGTCCTCCAAGCCGATGCGCCCCAGCAGCTCCATGGCCTGCCCCCTGGCCTGCTCCCGAATCCGCTTCTTGCTGGTGATCTGATAGGGCTTTACCTCCTCCTTGCGGAATAGGTTCGTCAATGACAGGAAGAAATTCTTCCTCTTTTTCTTTCTCATTTCCTTGCGCTTGACATACACTGGCGCCAGCATGATGTTCTCTACCACCGTCTTATTGTTGAATAAGTTGAAATGCTGGAACACCATGCCCATGTGCTGGCGGTGCACATTGATATTCACGCTGGGGTCTGCAATGTCCGCATCCCGGAAGATAATCTGTCCACCGGTGGGATCCTCCATGCAGTTCAGACAGCGCAGGAAGGTACTTTTGCCAGAGCCGGAAGGGCCGATGACTACCACGATATCCCCCTTTTTTACTGACAGGCTGATGCCCCGCAGAACCTTATGATCGCCGAAATGCTTTTCCAAATTAATTACGTCTATCACTTTTTCTCAGGCTCCTTTCCATCAACTTAATTCCCAGGCTGATTGCCATGACGATCACGATATAGATCACTGCCATGACCAGATAAGGAACCATGAACTCGTAACTGTTGCTCCCGATATAGTTAAAGGCCACGTACAGATCCGCCGCCCCCACGAAGCTTACCACCGATGTCTCCTTGATCAGGGCGATAAACTCATTTCCCAGAGTGGGGAGGATATTCTTAATCGCCTGGGGAATCACGATTTTTAGCATGGTAGCGGTAAAGCTCAGGCCCATGGCCCTGCCCGCCTCCATCTGCCCCCCGTCCACGGAAAGGATGCCTCCCCGCATGATCTCAGAGATATAGGCACCGCTGTTCAGCCCAAAGACGAAAATCGACACCTGCACCCCCGTCTTATGTAGCCCTAGAATGGGAAGCATCACATAATAAAACACCAAAAGCTGCACCACGATGGGCGTCCCCCGGAAAAATCCCACGTACACGCTGCAAATGGCGTTTAGTATTCTGGGAAACACCTTGTATTTGGGCACCACCCGCACCGCCGCAATGAGTATTCCAATCAATATGCCAATCACCAATCCCAGCACTGCGATTACCACCGTATTCTGCAGCCCCTCCACTACCTTCTGGTATCCGTTCTGATGGATGAATATCTCAACGAACTGATCCCATTTCCGTCCAAAATTATCCATATCACTCCTCATTTCCATGCTGTCTATGTATCAAAATTCTACCGGACAGCCCATCATTTCCAATGCAAAAGGCAGGTCCCCATCCCTGCGGACCAGACCTGCCCCATAAAACCTCACACCTTTTTTATTGCATCGTTACTATTCACAGCCGCTCATCCCCTCATGCGATAGACCCGCTGCCTAGCGGCATCGGTCGTATCGTTACTGCATCTTATTGATTGACTCGGTAATGCATGCCGCAGGGGCAGAGTCGATAATCACATAATCCAAGTTACCATTGATTAAATCCTGCACGGCGAGGGAGCCATTCTCATATGCCTTCGTGGTCACCTTGAACCCATCGAATCCCCAATCCTTGTCGCCCTCGCAGTAAAACTGCCCAGTAGTGCCATTCTGCACGCCAATATTAACGCTGTTGTCTTTCTCATTCAGAATCTTCTCCACGTCAGCCACTTCCTTGCACTTGTCAAATTCCGTGCTGTCCGCTTTCACGATCAGGCGCTGTGCCGCATTGTAGTATGCATCAGAAAAGTCCACATACTCTTTCCGATCCTCCTTGATGGTAAGTCCCGCCAGGGCAATATCGCTCTTATGCTGTCCCACGGAGAGGCATACCGCATCAAACTTCATATTCTGAATCACCAGCTCCTTGCCCAGCTTCTTCGCAAGACCTGCGGCAATCTCCATGTCAATGCCCAGGTAATTGTCCCCCTTGGTGTACTCAAAAGGCTCGAAAGCAGCATTGGTAGCCACCACCAGCTGATCCTTCCCCTTGTCCAATTTAGCGGAAGTCACAGGCGTGGGCTCACCATCGCCAAAATATTTGTTGCAGATCTCGTCAAACGTCCCATCATCCTTGATTTCCTTGATATAGTCATTAACCGCTTTCAGCAGTTCCGGCTGGTCCTTGTCCACGCCAAAAGCATACTCCTCGTTGGTCAGATCCACGTCAATCACCTTGACGCCCTTTGCTTTCGCATCGTCCTTCCCCTTCTTGCCCTCATCGCTAGAACCGCCGCAGCCCACCAGCATCGATGCCGCCAGCACAATACTCATTCCCATCGCAAATAATTTTTTCATGTCATCCTCCTAAATCATACTCAAAAGTATATTTTACGCTTGCAATACGCCAGCTATGCTGACATAAACACTAAATGAAGAACGCTGGTTCTGCATTCTTCCTATGTGTAATCTTAGAAGTTCTTAGTCAGCATTTTTTTGCCGGCTTAGAACTTTCTTTACACAATTTTCTTGCTCCAATTTATCATTCTACCATAGCCCATCATGATTTGCAACTTTTCTCTAACGGTTTCTTTTGGTCACCACTGCAAGGCAAGCCAGCACGCCGCCAATGGCCGCCACAATCGTCGCCACGATTCCCACCTGATTTCCCATGGGAAGCTTCCCGGATTCTGCCGGATTCTCACTTTCCTCTGGCGCCTGGGTAATCTCCGGCACGGGGGTATCTCTGCTCTCTTTTGACGGAGCCGCCGACTCCTCCGGCGTGGCTGTAGGCCGGGGCGAAGGGGTACTAGGCTTCTCTCCCTTGTCATAATCAAACCCGCTGACGGTAAAGCGAATCTTGATTTCATTCTCTCTATTCCCAGGCACGCTTCTCGTAGAAATCGCTCCCTTTACCTCCTCATTCACCGGATGGATGGCCAGCAGGACAGAATTCTTGCGGTACATCTTGCTAGTATCCAGCACTGGCTTGTCAAAGGTGCGAAGCACCCTCCCGTCAATGCTCACCGACATATTGGAAAACTTGATTTCCTTCGTGTTTGGAATGTCCGTGGCCACATATAATTTCCGAAAGGAACGATTTCCATGAAAATCAGCATTTTTCAGCGAGACCGTGTAGGTTCCATTCCCCTTGACAGCCACGTCCTTAAAGGTCCCCTCCGACTCTTCTGCCCGATCGGCGCCGCTCCCCTGGGAGCGCTCCCGCTTCAATGTCTGAAAGCCATCCGCCTTTTCTGCCTTGCCATCAAAATAGGCATCCCGAAATACCCTTCTATAGGAATCCGTCTGCACCCCCAGGGCCGCTCGGTACTCCCCGTAGGTATCCACCTTCTGTTCCGCCACTGCCGGACGCGCGCCAGCCATCAGCAACGCCCCCGCCAACAATATCCCTGCCACTGCTCTTTTTCTCATCGATTCACATCCCTCTCTCTCTCGGATGCCAAGTTGCATCTACAGAAAATCTTCCATGGCCATTCACATTCACCCAACCATTCCCGAAAGATTTCCTCCGCCTATGGCATGTTTCCTGATTATCCGATTTACTGTCTCCCTGTACTGCCGAATCCGCCTCTGTCCTCCCCCGTCAAGTGTTCCACTTCCTGGAATGCAATTCTGGGCTGGTTCTCCATAATGCGAAACTGGCAAATCCTGTCATTCACCCGAATCTGGGTATCCCGCATGGCAATCACCGGCACATGCCACATATCATTATCACCGCAATAAGAGCCGTCAATCACTCCCATGTGATTTGCCTGGATAATTCCAAAATTCTTGTATGTGCTGCTGCGGGGCACCACATGGGCCTCATACCCCCTTGGCAGTTCCATGGCAACCCCCAGGGGAATCAACCGAAACTCCCCCTGCTTTAACGCCACATCCTCCGATGCCCGCAAATCAATCCAGTCGGACTTTCCGTCAATGTAATCTAGCTTGTCTATTTTGTCTGTAAAATACTTGATCTTAATGCATTCTTTCTTCTTTTCCACTCTAATGCCCTGCCATTCATTCAAAATAATCTTGTGATTTTCTCGAAACTCCCTTCTCCGATTCCAGAAATGGGTCAAAATCCACAACTTTTAGTATAACAAGGATATCCACAAAAAACAACTAATTCTTCCAAAAATATCCGCATGGCACAAAACCTGCCACCTCGTCCGGATCAATCCATCTGCCAAGCATAACATCTATATTTTATACTATCAATCCGCTTTTTATTTCATACTTCAACTCAATTATTTTTTTATAAATGATTCGTATCGTATCCTTAAATGCTTTATCGTCCTTTCCAGTAGGGTCGCTCAATCCCCAATCCTCTCTATGTCTACAAGGAATCGCAGGACATCTCAGGTCACATCCCATTGTAATCACAATATCTACCGGTGGAATATCTGATAATAACTTTGAATATTGTGACTTTTCCAAATCTATCTGATACATTTCTTTCATCAAACGAACAGCATCTTGATTGATTTGTGGCTTTGTTTCCGAACCAGCAGAATAACTATCAAAAACATCTGAAGCAAGATACTTTCCCAATGCTTCCGCAATTTGACTACGACAGGAATTATGCACGCATATAAAAGCCACCTTAAGTTTGCTCATAGGTCTAACCAGCCTTTCATTGTTCTTTCATTGCTAAATCTTTATTTCGTTATTAATAGTTCTTTGACTTCTCCCACTGATAATACTTTTCCGTATGATACAACTTTGCCATCAATGACTAATGCAGGTGTAGAAATCACTCCATAACTTGCAATTTCCCCAAAGTCAACAATATGTTCAACTTCATAATCTAATTGAAGTTCAGATAGTGCAATTTTTGCAGATTCTTCCAACTCCATACACTTTGCGCAACCCGAACCAAGTATTTTAATTCCTCTGTCTTGTCTTTTTATTTCAGCATTCTGCATAGCTTCTGGTGTGCAATTTCTGCTACAGCAACAAGAATTTGCTTCTTTCTTCTTTCCAAATAATTTCATCGGTCATTCTCTCCTTTTTTACATAAATAATTTGCTAAACATATTAAACCCATAGCCTACAATTATAATTCCTAGTGTGCAAATAAAAATAAATAATGCTAATAATTGAGGCTTTATTACCTTTTTTAGCATAATCAAAGATGGCAAACTTAATGTTGTTACTGCCATCATAAATGACAAAATCGTACCTAATTGAGCCCCCTTCCCAAGCAATGCTTCTGCAACAGGGATTGTTCCAAAAATATCGGCATACATCGGTATTCCAACAAGCGTTGCTAAAATAACGCCAAAGGGATTGTCACCTCCTAAAACACTTTCAATCCAGCTTTCCGGTATCCAATTATGAATAATCGCACCAATTCCCACGCCAATCAATATATAGGGAAATATTTTTTTTAATGTCCCGGCTACTTGATCTTTCGCATATCCCACTCGATCTTTTTTAGTCAGTGTAGGAGAATCGATATCTGCACTTCTTGCATGCTTCACAAAATCTTCTACATGCCCTTCCATATGTAGTTTTTGAATCAATGTTCCTCCAATTATGGCAATGATTAGCCCAACAATCACGTAAGCAAAAGCAACCTTTGCCCCGAAAATACTCATTAACAACACAAGACTTCCTAAATCAACCATTGGAGATGAAATCAGAAAAGAAAACGTTGCACCAAGGGATAGTCCTGCACTTGTAAATCCGATAAATAGCGGAATGGAAGAACAAGAGCAAAAAGGAGTAACCGTCCCTAATAACGCAGATACGATATTCCCTCCTAAGCCATGAAAGCGACCTAGTATTTTCTTGCTTCTTTCTGGCGGAAAATAACTTTGTATATATGAAATAAAAAAAATCAACAAGCATAATAAAACTGTAATCTTAACTACATCATACAGAAAAAACTGAATGCTTCCACCTAAACGGCTTTCAGAATTGATCCCCAATTGCGATAACACATTGCCCAATAAGCCATTCAGCCATTTCATACCTAATATTTGGTCTTGAAATAAAAACCATACTGATTTTAATGCCTCCAAATTATCCCTCCTTATATTGAGTGTTTTTCCTTAACTGGCGTAGTCAATTCCATTAAGCGCATAGATGCGTACTCGCTCCCGTCCTTGCTCAGACTGTAATACGTCCATTTTCCATCCTGCCTAGCGATAACAAAGCCAGAGCCACAAAGAATCTTCATGTGATAGGATAGAGCCGATTGACCTATATCCATATTATCCATGAGAACACATGCACATTTCTCTCCACTTTTTAATTGGTCTAAAATAACCAACCTCTTTTCATCACAAAGCGCTTTAAATATTTTAGCATCCCTTGAAAAATCAGTCATAATCATCACTCCTCATATCAAATTATTTTGATATGTTTATCATAATGTAAGAAATACGCTTTGTCAATATACAGATTAAAAATATTTGATCTGAGTTTTTAACGCGCATGCATTTATATCGAAAAATAACCAATTTAAAACCCCGCAGCAAGCTGCGGGGCAATTCAATCAAACTTTTGCTATGACCACTTTCTTTCCCTGTCCCTTGTTGGTAAACAGCGTGCGGTATTTTTTCAACCGGATCGTAGGCACGGAAATCTTGCAGTGGTTGACACCCTTCAATGCCCGATTCCCCACTGTCTTAAGCTTCAGGGACTTCACAAGCATCGAAGCCAGTTTCTTACAGTTCTTAAACGTATTATTGCCAATCTTGGTCACCTGGGAATTGATGATGACCGAGCGAAGGTTCAGGCAGTTCTCCAATGCGCTGGCCCCAATGGCAACTTTCTTGCCGCCCACGGCACCAAACATAACCTTGCCCTTCTTCGTCTTCGCCGGCTTCTTCCCCAGCGTGAGCTTTTTCAGCTTCTTGCAATTCTTAAAGGCCTTCGCACCCACCGTCTTCACGGATGCGGGAAGAGATACGGAGCCAAGCTTGGCACATCCCGAGAAGGACTCTGCACTCAACGTGGTGGTCTTGTTGGAGAATGTCACCTTTTTTAAGTTCTTGCAGTTCTTGAACGCTTTCTTGCCAATCACCTTTACATTCTTGCCAAGCTTCACATTCTGTACCTTGCTCCCGGAAAATGCACCGGAAGAAATGGTTGTCACAGGATAGCTCTTTCCATTGATGGTCACCTTGTCTGGCACGGTAACCGTCTTCTTGCCTGTCTTGATGCCAGCATAGGACACAGAGCCAGAGCCATTGCTTATATATATGACATTAACCACCGTCACCGTAATCCCGGGCTTAGTTATATCCACTTGGGAAGGATCTTGCGAACTGGAAGGAGCCTTCGTCGGTTCTTCTGTCTGACCTGGCACCTTGGTAGGCACCGTGGTATTGCTTGGCACCTTCGTGGGTTCCGTGGTATTACCCGGTGCTTTGGTAGGCTCCAAGGTACTGTCTGGCACTTCCGTAGGCTTTGCAGAACCATCTGGCATTTTCGTGGGCTCCATGGTATCTTCCGGTGCCTTCGTAGGCTCCGTGGTAATCTCCGGTACCTTTGTGGGCTCCGGCGTACTGTCCGGCAACTTCGTAGGCTCCAGAGTAGGATTTGGCTCGCCTGTCGCCTGAGCGCCGTCATTTACGCCAATTTTATATGTCGCATAAAAACCATTGGGAAACACAGTCTTTTTTCGGGTTTCCTCATCGTAACCTACCGTATATTCCCCCTCTGCCAGGCCGGAAATATATGTCCCGCATGTATAATGATTAACCTCCGCATCATAGCACACCATGTCTTGCGTAGTGCCGGTAATGCTTCCATCCTTCATTCCCGGCGCAGAGACATTGTACGCATCTACTCCTGACAAGGAATCTACTTTCATCATATTCTTAAACTGCTTTAACGAATAACCAACAACCTCGCCATGAAGTTTCGCCTCTACCTTGATATATCCTGACGACGGCAGGGACGTGGTTCCCGGCTGAATCGTCAGGCATGTTGTCTCATTCAGCAGATTCATATCCTCGGTAGTGCTGCCGACATACCAGGCAAAATCCAGATCATCTTCATTCAGGACATCCAATTTATCCATATCCACTCTCAGCTGAACCGAAAAATCCCCTGTGATGCATCCCACGATATAAATCTTTTGGGGGGAAGCGCCAGCCACCTTGGCGGTATCAACCGGAAGCCATCCGACAAGCAGAGCGATGCATAACAGACAGGCCAGTCTCTTCTTAAAAAAAACTTTCATTACAACATTCCTCCTATTCCTATAATACTGTATGCTTTGACAACCATCTGCATAATTATCTTAAATATACCACTTATTAAAAGGGGCAACAATACTATTTTCGCCATTAAATAATCTATTTTCACCATTTCACTGCATTCATGGCCATTTTACCCTATCAATCCGCCACAAGATTGCTAATCCAGATTCCCTTTCGTATGAGAACGGCTCCCACTGCCACTTTGATCAAATCCACAGACTGCACCATGGCATACACGGAGAAAATCGGCAAGCCCGTGCCATTGCACAGCAAGAAGGCAAAAGGCACGGTAATCACCCAGGAGAATACGCTGTCGAATAGGAAGGTAATTACAGTCTTTCCCCCGGAGCGCAAAGTAAAGTACAAAGCATTGAGAAATCCCTGCACCGGGAAAAATAGCGCCGTGATGATGATAAACCACTGGCCGTACTGGCGCACCTGGTCGGTGGTGTCATAGATTTTCGGAAAAATCCCAGACACGCTGACTAAGATCACCGTCAGCCCCAGGCAAATCCCCCCGGTAAACCACATCAGGCCAAAGGCATTCTTCTTCGCCTTCTGGTACTGACCCGCCCCCAGGGTCTGTCCGCTGAGAATGCCCACTGCCGACCCCAGGGCCACGAAGACCACGTTTAACAAGTTGCAGATGGCATTGGAGATATTCAGCCCCGGCACGATCTCCAGCCCCCGCATGGAATAGCACTGGGTCAGGGCCGCCATCCCCCCTGCCCACAAAAATTCATTAAAGAAAATAGGCAGTCCCTTCTTCACCATAATCACGCACATTTTTCCCGGTATGAGCAATGTGCGGTAAATCCCTTGCAAGAATGTATGCCTCTTCGCCTCGGCATGGGACCAGGCTACCACGATGACGCATTCCGTCACCCTGGCAAGCACCGTGGCCAGGGCAGCTCCCCTGACGCCCATCTGGGGAAATCCGAACTTCCCATAGATGAGCAAATAATTCATCACAATATCCACGAAGACAGAAATCACCCCGGCCACCATAGGCTTCATGCTCTCCCCCGTCTCCCGCAGGCTGCTGGCATAAATCTGGGTCACGGAAAAGGGAAGAAGCGTGAGAATCATAAGCAGCATATACTGCCACCCCAGTTCCAGTGTAAGTCCGGCATTAACCACCTCGCTTTCCCCGTGGAGATACAGTCCTATCATATGTTTCCCGCCCAGAAGGAAGGCAAAGGTCCCCATGATGATGCAGGCAAGGCAGATCCAGATCTTCATGCGGAAGGTATTGCGAAATCCCTCTTCATTCCCCTGGCCGTAATACTGGGCGCCATAGATCCCCGGCCCCGATATGCCCCCGAACACGGCAAGATTAAATACGAACAGCAGCTGTCCCACGATGGATACCGCCGTCATAGACTCCGTCCCCAAACTCCCCACCATCACATTGTCAATCAGTCCCACCATATTGGTAATGCCATTCTGAATCATCATAGGCACCGCCAGCAAGATGGCCCGCTTATATATGCTTTCTCTCATCTTTTTCTCCATTCCGAAGCGCTTTGCGCTGAGGATGCGAGCAGAATTTCAGATTCTGCTCTGCAATCAATAGAATTTGTGGCGCTTCGGCACAAATTCTAACGGAACTTGTTCCGTTTGTTGAACTAAATTGCTCATCAGAGAATTTATTCAACCTTCTGCTCCTCCATCATCATTTTATCATTTCAGCTGCTTGGTCATTTTCACATGGGGGCATCCCTCGTCCAGATATTCCGAACCCTCCCGGCGATATCCCAATTTCTCATAAAAGCCCGCCACCCTCACCTGTCCCGACAGGCTGATAAAAGCACCACCTAATTCCTCCGCGCATGCCTCTGCGGCATCCATCAATATTTTTCCCAATCCCTGTCCACGGTACTCCCTGACAACGGCCACACGCCCCACATGATATGCCTGGTCGTCACTCTGGAAAAACAGGCGGCAGGTGCCAACAGCCCTCTCCCCGTCAAATAGAACGATATGTTTTGCCGCCCCATCTTTCCCATCAAATTCCTCCTGAAATCCCTGCTCCTTCACAAAGACTTCCTCCCGTATTCTTCTCGCCTCTTTTGTAAGTTCATAATAAATTTTTGTTTCCATCATACACCTCTTTCTTTCGTCATATCTAGCAAGCATTCCCTCTCCCTGCCGTGACAGGCCCGCAAGGGAGAGCAGGCACCAGTATAGCATATAAAAAAATGTCTTACTTAGCATAATCTAGGATGAATTATTCCAATCAAGAAAAAAGGGAATGCGACAGATAAACTTCTGATATCTGTACATTCCCACTGGAAATTCTCCCTAGCATCGGGACTTATTCTCTGAAATCATAAAGCATTCCAGCCTCCCTGTCCCGGTACTCATGCTTCTCATAGTATCCAATCAGGTCTCCCTTTCCATCTCGCAGCGCAATCATGTACACGTCCTTATTCTCTTTTTCGTTATAAAATGTATAAATCCGATGATTCTCTTTCTTCGCCCGAAACCAGCGGATCACCTCTTCTATGCGCTTTCTTGAATTCTCCCCATGACAGGAGAGCAGGCTCTTTCCCACCAAATCCCCTCCCCCGGATTTGGCATACCGCTCTGTGGCCGCCGGATTCATATAAAGAATCTCGTGGTCCAGATTGCACAGTACGATAGGGCTGCGATCCTCCTGGGCCATGCTAAGTAAATACGAAAATAATCTCTCCTCCATCTGTCGTTCCTCCTTTTTGATATCCTAACCAAATGATAACTATTTCCTAATTCTTGCTAAAACTAATTCTGCCCCCTGCCGTATGATCCTCCCGCTACTAGAAGCCATCCCTTCCACGTATGCAAATGCAAAGAATGTATAACAATGCGCCTTTTCGCCCATAATGACTGTGTAAATGATGACCCATGCCTCCATAGGCGGCATATCCAACACCATAGACGATAACGGAGGAAAAACATGTTTCGCATCCCAAAGCATATCGGCATTATCCCAGACGGCAACAGGAGATGGGCCAGAAGTCAGGGAATGAAGAAGGAAGAAGGGTATTCCTTCGGTCTGGAACCAGGGCTGGAATTGCTCCGAACCGCCAAAAAAACCGGCATCCAGGAACTGACATACTACGGATTTACCGTAGATAACTGCAAGCGTCCCAAGGAACAGGTCAAAGCCTTTTCCAGAGCCTGCGTGGAGGCCGCCGAGATGATTTCCCAGGAAGGCGCGGCACTCTATGTGCTGGGCAATTCCAAATCTCCCTGCTTTCCAAAAGAACTGCTACCCTATACAGAGCCATCCGAGAGGGAAAAGAAGCCCGCCGTCAAGGTAAACCTCCTGGTCAATTACGGATGGGAATGGGACATGAAGAATGACTGGGTCTCCCGAAGTATTCCCAGAATCGACCTAGTCATCCGATGGGGCGGCATGTGCCGCCTATCCGGATTCCTCCCCCTCCAGACAGTCTACTCCGACTTCTATATCGTCAAAGATCTGTGGCCTGATTATAGAGAAGGTCATCTGGAAGACGCTCTTCTCTGGTATCAGAAACAGGATGTAACCCTGGGAGGATAGCCCTTTACCGCCCCTCCAGAAATCCCCCAAGGATTGACAAGAACTCATCTATGTTAAAGGGCTTGGCGATATGGGAATCCATGCCATTCTTCAACGCCGCCTCCTTATCTTCCTCCAGGGCATTCGCAGTCATGGCGATAATCGGCATCACCTTCACGTCGCCCCTGGGCAGGCTGCGAATCGTCCTGGTTGCTTCATAGCCATTCATGATAGGCATCTGCACATCCATCAGAATCGCATCATAATAATTCTCCTCTGCATCCTTCATAATTGCCACCGCATCCGTCCCGTCCGGGGCAGTATCCACGAGAATGCCCACCTCGGACAGGATTTCCACGGCAATCTCCCGATTCAATTCAATGTCGTCCACAAGAAGCACCCGTTTTCCCTGAAAGTCATTCTTTGTCCAAGAGGCAATCTCTTCCTCCTGCTCCAGCAAATGGTTTGCCTGGAGAAGGGTGGTTCTAAGATCCGACAGAAAGATTGGTTTGGCACAGAAGGCGTCCACGCCAGCCTCCCTTGCCTCCTCCTCGATATCAGACCAATCATATGCCGTCAGGAAGATAATGGAAGCCTCATCCCCCACTGCATGGCGGATTTTCCTAGCCGTCTCCACGCCGCTCGTCTCCGGCATCTGCCAGTCTATGATAAAGGTATGATAGGGGTCTCCCTGATCTCTGGCGCTCTTTGCCCGGTAAAGGGCCTCCCTGCCGGAAACCGTCCACTCAGGGCGCATGCCAATCTGCCTGAGCATTCTGTCCACGCCCTCGCAGACATCGCAGTCATCGTCCACCACCAGCACGCGGAATCCTTCCAATTCCTTGACCTGCTCCATCTCTTTTTCCAGATCCTGCAATTTCAGGCTGAGCGCCACTGTAAATTTGCTCCCTCTGCCCAGGGCGCTATCTACGCCAATCCGCCCCCCCATCATATCCACAATATTCTTGGTAATCGCCATGCCCAGCCCGGTTCCCTGAATTCCCGTCTTGGTCGTGCTGGCCTCCCGCTCGAAAGGCTCAAAGATATGTTCCAGAAATTCTGGCGTCATGCCGATGCCATTGTCCTCTATCACGAATTCATATTCCCCATATCCGTAACGGACCGACGCCTTCTGCCTCAGCTGGAAGCTGACCATCCCACCCGCCGGGGTATATTTTACTGCATTGCCAATGAGATTGACCAATATCTGGTTCAACTTGAGGGCATCCGTAATGACGTCCTCATCCTCCACGTCGAAGGCATCTATGCGCAGTTCCAGCTGCTTTGCCTTCACCTGGGGCTGAATGATATTCACAAGGTTGTGCATCAATTCAGGGATATTGCACTCCTGGTCCACAATCTGAAGCTTGCCGCTCTCAATCCTGCTCATGTCAAGTATATCATTGATCAGGCTCAGCAGATGGTTGCTGGACGAGAGAATCTTCCGAAGGCAATCCTTCACCTGCTCCATATTATCCATATGGCTGACAGCGATGGTTGCAAAGCCGATAATGGCATTCATAGGGGTTCGGATGTCATGGGACATATTGGAGAGAAAGGTCGTCTTGGCCACATTGGCATGCTGGGCCTGGCGCAGAGCCTCCTGCAGGGCCTGAGTCTGCTCCCTCTGCTTGATTACATATTCCGTGATGTCCTTAATCACCGCCAGAGCCCATATATCTCCCGTATCCTCATCTTCCGTCATGATAAATGACTCCCGCAGACAAAATCTTCGCTCTAGGGAATCCACATCGTAGCACCAATACTCCACATCCACTTGGGATTTTCCATTCTGGAAGCACTCCCTGAGATTCTCCACATTGGCAACGCTGGAATACTCCTCTACAGAATCCTCATCCATCATATTTTCTTTCCACATCATAAGAAAGTCAGAAGCCCGGCAGGAGCCCTTTTCGTCCAGCTCATCAAACATAGGCCATCTCTGTCCTAGATTGGCATTGATCACATCGTGCTCCAGCAAGTCCCTCGTCACATTAAAGTCAAAGGTACAGACAGAGTCGGCAATCATCGCCTCCTGATAATGCCTCTTCTTTCTATTCGCCACAGATATTTCCGCCTGGATGCGCAACTCCTTCTCCTTCAATTCCGTGGTATTCTGTCGCAGGAAAAGAACCTTGGACGCCTTTCCGTTCTTCCTCTCCAGGCAAATGATATTCAAATGCTCCCACTCTTTCCTGTCCTCGCGCTGCACATGATACTCATTGCGAATATCCTTGCCATGCTTTCCCAATTCCGATATCACATGCTTCTTGCTGCACAGACGGATAAAATCCTGCCGGTCGCTATCATCTATCAGATATGATGCCAAATGCTCCACAAAATCCTCATATCGGCCGCTGGCAGGAAAATCCTTCTTCTCCGGCTTGGTGCCAATGATATAGTGGTAGGCATCCCTCTCGAAATCAACCATGACAAACCTAGTAAACAGGGTGCCCACGCCCTCCGTCACATAAGCCAGCTCTCGATTTTCCCTTTCCAGCACCTTCTTTTCCCGCATGCCATAGATGAGCAGCATGGCAATATAGACGGCAAAGGACAGAATCAGCATCATCTCCAATACTATGCCCGTCCGATTCACCCTGCTCACCATATTACGGGTAACAGACACTGGAAATGTCTGTATCAATACATATTCCCCTTCCAGAAGGGGAAAGACGCAGATATTGCCAATCTTTCCATCTGACACGGGAATAACCGTCTCCTCTTTCTTATTTTTTATTGCCTTTCGCAGCTTCTTGGCGGTCTTCACATCGACCATCTGGTATCTCAGCAGGCTTTCCGCCAGATTGCCATTATAATGCTGTCCCCCGGAACTGGCAATGACGATTCCATCCAATGTGCAAAAAAACATTCCCGCATCAGTTCCAAAATAACTGACGGAAAGCATATTCTGCATATACTCCTTCTCCCAATACACCCCCCGGAGTACGCCGATAATATCCCCTTGGAAATATACGGGAGAATAAAATCCCACCATAGACTCATGGGTGATCCTGGACTCAAGAATAATGGAAATGCCACTCTCGCCCTTCATGCCATTGAGATAATAATCCCGGTCCGTGGCAATGGATGTCTGTCCGTCAGCAGCATGGTTCAAGCCCTTGGCATCCACGAAGCGGAATCCGTCAAAATTTGAATTCTCTTCCATCTCGCTCAGCATCTCTGCCGTCACCTTTGGCTGCGACAGGCTCTTTCCAAGAAAATCGGCATATGTCCTGATTCGGCTCAGCCCGTTTGACAGCTCATCCTCCACATGATTTGCAATCTGCCTTGCGGAATCTGCCGCATAGCTCCTATTCTGATCCTCGATTCGCTTGGTATTCTCCCCGGAATACCATCGGAATAAAATGAAAATCACCAGAAAAAGAACTGGTATAAATACAATTCTATATATGCGCAACGATCCCTTCGTCTGCCTCATTTAATCTTCCTTCCCTTTCTTACAGTACAATTTCCCATAGAAAAACTGCTCCTGAAAAGCAATATCCCCCAAAATCCTATCGCTAGGAATCTCCTCTCCCTCCAGAGAGACGATCCATTTATCCTCCACATCGTCAAAACGGTGATACACCGCAATCACCTTTCCCGAAAACTCGCAAAGCGGTTCCTCGGTCCCAAAGACATACACATCCTGCTCCGCCCCGTCTCCCCCCAGAACGCCATTCACATATCCATAATTGATGGGATAGACCATTGACGGCTTTCTGGGATGGCAGCTGCCCAGAGGGCGGTCAATCCTTCCAGAAACCACGGTGCCAATCACATTAGAATAATCCCGTTCCTCCGCCTCCAGCGCACAGAAGAAATAGTCCAGCGTAGGAACCAACTTCCCCTGGTCATATAGCGCCTGAATCTCCTCCCCGCCCATCCATCTGCAATCCGCCACTTCTTCCGTGGTGGCCTGATCCAGCATGGGCTCCCAGTCATATTCAAACAGCCAAGCATCCATAAAATCTCCGAAGCGCACCCCGTCAATGCTGTCCCGAATTTTCGTAAATAAAAGTTTTCCCTGCTCTGGCAACAATTCAATGCCTACCTCTTCCCTAACCTCCCTGATTGCGCCGGCAATGCTGTCCTCCCCCTGCAGGACAGATCCCCCCGGGCACTCCCACATCAGCGGGTACGTGGGACGGCTGGCCGCCCTCTGGGAAATCAGATACTGCCCTCTGGAATTGCGTATCCATACATGCACCGCCAGATGATACAGCCCCTCCGGCAGTTCCTCCCCCCTGATATGCGTCCTTCCCGTCCGCTCCCGATATTTAGTATATAAATCCCAATATTCCATCCGTATCTCCCTTCCCTTTCCATATGAATATATTCTTTGCAGAGCCGTTCTCAGGCATTCGCTCCTCTGCTGACCAGCCTCTACCCTCTGCACGGAATAACCTCTCCCGCCCATCGATGGCAAAGGCTAATCCGACAGCAAAAACTCTGCCAGAATCACATTGCTCACATCGATGCCCCGCTCCGTCAGGAATATCCGCTCCCCATCTTCGCTCTCCCTCAAAAGCCCCTGACCGATCAGCCCGGGCAGAACCTCTCCATACACATCCCCCAGAGACTGCCCGAAACGCCCCCGGAAATCCGTCGCTGAGATGCCTTCCATCTTCCTCAATCCCAAAAACATAAATTCTTCCATCCTAGCCCTCTGCGTCCATCTCTGAATTTCCCGAAGAATGGGTTGGTCTGGAACATCTATTCTCCCATTCTCCCATGAATCATTCCCATCCCAATGAGTCATGGCCTCAATAGAAGTTCCAAAATCCCTCTCTCTGCCATAATAATCCAGGTATTCCTCCATATCTCCAGTATTCTGGAACCGAAATCCTCCCAGGCAGGAAGAGGCCCCCAGCCCCACGCCAAGGTATGTTCCCGTATCCCAATATGTCAGATTGTGCCTGCAGGCAAATCCCGGCCTGGCATAATTGGAAATCTCATATCGGGCATAGCCCGCCCCCTCCAGAAGTTCCCTAGTTCTTCGGTACATCTGCCTGTCCGTCTCCTGGGAGGGAAGGCTTAGCGCGCCCCGCTCCTCCATCTCTCCGAAGGGTGTTCCCTCCTCCACAATCAGGCTGTAAGCAGAAATATGTTCTGGTTTCAGGGAAACCACCGTTCTCAATGTATCCTCATAACTGGCCAGGCTCTGGCCGGGAATGGCCGACATCAGATCGACATTCAAATTGGAAAACCCCTGCTCTCGGAGCAACTCATAGGTCTCCACGAAATCCCGATAATTGTGAATCCTTCCCAACGCCCGCAGTTCCCCATCCTGGGCAGACTGGAGCCCCAGGCTGACCCGGTTCACCCCCGCCTCCCGAAAATAGGCAAGATGCTCTGCATGCACCGTTCCAGGATTGGCCTCCACCGTAAACTCCACTTCCCCCTCCCGGTCTAAGGAAGAGATTATCCGAAGAAGTTCCCGAAAAAAATCTCCCATCTGTCCTGGCGAGAGGCAGGTAGGCGTGCCGCCCCCCACGAATATGGTCGTTAAGTGATAGCCTCTTAAAATTCCCTTCCAGGCTCTCAATTCCCGAAGCAGTGCCTGAATATACCGCTCTCTTACTTCCTCTCCCGCCACAGAAGACAGGAAGTCGCAGTACAGGCATTTCCTGACGCAGAAGGGAATGTGGATATACAGGCTGCACCCCTGTTTTCGATTCCCATCTTCCATCTTCCTCAAAATACCCACCCAAGCCTTTCCATATTTGCCGACCCCACTGGCACAAATATTGCATGAAATATAGGAGACTGCTCGCAATGTGGCAGTACACAAAGGGAATGCGCTGGCATTCCCTTTTTTTACTCCTCATCCAGCTTCAGCACGCTCATAAATGCCTGCTGGGGAATCTCCACATTTCCAAACTGGCGCATCCGCTTCTTGCCCTCTTTCTGCTTCTCTAAGAGCTTCCTCTTCCGGGAAATGTCTCCCCCATAGCACTTTGCCAGCACGTCCTTCCGCATGGCCTTCACCGTCTCCCTGGCGATAATCTTGCTGCCGATGGCCGCCTGGATGGGAATTTCAAACAGCTGTCTCGGAATCTCCTTCTTCAATTTCTCGCACATCTTCCTTCCCCGCTCATAAGCCGTATCCGCATGAAGGATGAAGGACAGCGCATCAATCTCCTCCTTATTGATCAGCATATCCAGCTTCACAAGCTGAGAGGGCGCATAGCCCTTCATCTCATAGTCCAGGGAAGCATAACCCCTGGAGCGGGATTTCAGCGCATCAAAAAAATCATATATAATTTCATTCAAAGGCAAATCATATTTTAACAGCGCCCTAGTCTCTTCCAGATATTCCATGCCCAGATAGATTCCTCTGCGCTCTTGGCATAGAGACATAATCGCCCCTACATATTCCGTCGTCACCATAATCTCCGCAGAGACGATTGGCTCCTCCATGTGCTCAATCTCCGAAGGGTCTGGCAAATTGGAGGGATTGGTCACCTCCACCATCTCCCCGCTGGTCTTGTACACATGATAGATTACCCCCGGCGCCGTCGTTACCAGATCCAGATTGTACTCCCTCTCCAGCCGCTCCTGGATAATTTCCAAGTGCAGCAGCCCCAGAAACCCGCAACGGTAGCCAAATCCCAGAGCAACGGAAGTCTCCGCCTCAAACTGCAGGGAGGCATCATTGAGCTGCAATTTTTCCAAAGCATCCCGCAAATCATTATATTTCGCCCCGTCTGCCGGATACATGCCGCAGTACACCATGGGCTGCACCTTCTTATAGCCCGGCAGTGCCTCATCGCAGGGATTCTGCGCCAGCGTCACCGTATCGCCCACCCTGGTATCCTGCACATTTTTCAGGCTGGCAGTGATATACCCCACCATGCCAGCAGACAACGCCTCTGCGGGAATATACTGCCCTGCCCCGAAAATCCCCACTTCCACCACTTCCGCCTTGGCGCCAGTGGCCATCATCAGGATTTCATCTCCCTTCCTGACCTCCCCATCGAAAATGCGGCAAAAAATAATCACGCCCTTGTAGGCATCGTAAATCGAATCAAAGATAAGAGCCTTGAAAGGGGCTTCCTCCTCTCCTGAGGGAGCAGGAATCACCTGGATAATCTGCTCCAGCACCTCCTCGATGTTCGTCCCCATCTTCGCGGAAATCAGCGGCGCCTCCGAAGCGTCCAGGCCAATCACGTCCTCAATCTCTTCCTTCACCCGGTCCGGCTCCGCACTGGGCAGATCAATCTTATTAATCACCGGCATAATTTCCAGGTCATGGTCCAGAGCCAGATAGCAGTTAGCCAACGTCTGGGCCTCGATGCCCTGGGCGGCATCCACGATCAGGATCGCCCCCTCGCAGGCGGCCAGGCTTCGGGACACCTCGTAATTGAAATCCACGTGCCCTGGCGTATCAATCAAATTAAAGACATACTCCTCCCCATTTTTCGCTTGATATACAATGCGCACTGTCTGAGCCTTGATGGTAATGCCCCGCTCGCGCTCCAATTCCATATTATCCAGCACCTGCGCCTGCATCTCCCGGTTCGTCAAAAGCCCGGTCTTTTCAATAATTCTGTCTGCCAACGTAGATTTTCCGTGGTCGATATGGGCCACGATGCAAAAATTCCTGATATGGGATTGATCTATTTTTTCCATTTCTATAAGCCTCCAATGATTTAATGACAGTATGAGTGCAAATTGCGTAAGTGCACAGCACGGAGCAATATACTGATACTTATGGTAATACCGCCAAAAGCGGCATGCCATAACAGTATAACATTTCCCCGTAGTATTCTCAAGTACCGATCTTCACACTTCGCAATTCGCTGAAAGCAACGGTTGAAACCCCATCTCCCAGCAAAGCAAAAAAACAACTGCCGCCCGAGATAAATCCCAGGCGGCAGTCCGCAAAACTTTGCAACTTATTAAAAATTGCTTCGCACCTTTTTTACTTAAACTTCTTATAAGATGTTTTCTTTAAAATCTTCTTATTTGCCTTCTTTGCCGTGCCTTTTACCTTGATAGACTTCTTGCAGCCTTTGAAGGCATTCTTAGCTACCTTGGTCAGTTTGGCCTTGAAGGTTATGCTGCTCAACTTCTTGCACTTAAGGAACGCAGAAGACGGAATCTTCTTCACCTGCTTGTTCAAGGTGATGGAAGTTGCCTTCGCTCCATTAAATGCCTTCGCTCCGATAGCATTCACCGTATATGATGCCCCGTTCTTGTCTTTCACAGTGGTGGCAACTGACAATTTCTTAGCAGATTTGCCCTTCTTTGCCAGCCCGGCCAGAGTGACAGTGCCCTTCTTGGAAGAAGCCGCCTTGGTAACCTTATACTTGTAATTCCCTGCTGTAAATGAGGCTCCCTTCTTCAATGCCGGCTTGCTGCTAGGAGCTGGCTGATTTGTCTGACTCGGAGGCGGGGTGCTGGAACTGCCGCCAAGCTTTTCCCCAGTCTCCGGATTCACATATTCGCCGCTGGCAATGTCTGCCAATGGCTTATCCAGACCGGTAATCTTGAAACTAATCTCGATACTCTTCTGAGGCAATACCAATGTCTCGTTCTCATTGGCAGCACCCAGTCCCAAGGAATTCTTATTGTCCGCATCATACACGTTGATCGCCATGAAATCCAGATACTTGTCATCCTTCTTGATAATCAAGTCAAAGGGAGCGTCCGTAGTTTCTTTTCCGTCAAATTTTACGGTAGCATTTGTCACCTTAATATCCGGATACAGTTTTCTTTCAATATCCGTAGATACTCCCAGCATTTTGAAGGAGTTCGCCGCAGACAGGTCAATGCCTTCGATAGATACCGTATACTGACCATCCGCTGTCATCTGCACATCCACGACCTTAGCCTTTTCTGCTGAAATCTCACTTCCTGCCGCATGGATATACTCCCAACTGTGCTCATTCTTTGACAACGCCCTGAGAGGCTTATACACATTACGGTAATCCCATGTGCTAGTCTGATACAACACATAGGCATGAAGTCCGGGCGTTCCCCATAATTTGCTGTCCAGATAAGGGGGAATCTTCCTCGTGTCAGTTTCGCCCTGGGAAGGCTTGCCGCCGGTCACCCGGTCAATATCGGTATTACCCTTTGTCTGATTTACCGTATTGTAGAATATGGCAATATCCTTATAATTAATCTCCGGTTTCGTCCGATCAAAGAATGCTCCGGTGTCCCAAAGCACCGGCACAGCATGATACTTCGCCCCTTCCGTGGCGGTATCATAGAGCCACTGGGTTACGCTGCCAGTCACGCCGGAAGGATTGCAGAATCCGCACTCTCCTATGATAGCGGCATAGCCCTCATCGCTAAACCTCTTCAAGTTTGCAAAAAAATTCTTCGTGTACTCCTGATCTTTCTTGGTATACGTTCCCGTTGCTCCATCCAGCGCAAAATCCGTAGGCGCATAATAATGTACAGACACAAACAACTTATTCTTGCCATTGGCTTCCGTATCCTTGGGCATCTGGAATCTTTCATCGGCAGTCTTTCCCATATCCGTGTCATAGCCAGGAATCAACAGGTGTCTGGTAGCATTGTTTCCACCTGTGCCGCGGACGATATCTACAAACTTCTGATTAATCTCATTGACTTTCTTGTACAGGGCATCCGTCTTCAAGTCGCCACCCAGTACCTCCACGTCTTTTCCCGCATTGTCGGGCTTAGCATATCCCTTGGCAGGTCCGTTGAGGCAGATGGCATCATTCAGCCTGTCTCCCAATTCCTCGTTGGCACCCTCGAGAATCAAATGGTCTGAATAATCCTTGAAACGCTCAGAAATCTGCGTCCAATAGCGCTCATACCTCTTCATTGCATTGGCACGGGTCTCCTCGTCGGGAACCTTCTCGCCAGCCTCATTTCTCTTGCAGGCACCAAACTGCCCCCACCACTGGTTATCCCAATGATCGTTAATCACCACGTACATACCATTGTCCAAAGCGTAGTTTGCCACCTCTTCTACCCTGTCCAGCAGCGCACCCCTGATGGTATATGTGCCATCATCGATATCGCCATTGCTCCAAGCCACCGGAATGCGCAGCGTATTGAATCCATAGGTGTGCAGCAGGTCAATGTATGCCCTGGTGGTAATCGGCTGATTCCACCCCTTGTCATAGTCAGTCTTGGTAAGATTTGCCTTGTTCTCCACAGGATACACGGCCTCCATGGTATTTCCCAAGTTAATGCCCATGCCCATCTCTTTGTCAGCCAGTTGCTGGGATGTCATGTCCGCACGCATGCTGCCATTGTCCTTCACCGTAATCTTGGTGCCGTCAGAGAGCGTCACTTCCCGTCCATCCCCAATATTAGACTTGTCATTCCATTCCTTCCGCAGGTCGATATCCTCTGCCTCCAGAATCTTTGTCAGTTCCTTGGCATTCTCATCATCTGCTGATGCAATCATGCCATTTTCCATGGCATAGATGCCACTGCCCGATGCCACCATGGCAAGAGCCAGCACATTTGCCACGATTTTGCTGTGTAAACCTCTTTTCATTCGCTATCCTCCTATAAAAATTGTTTTTCCCTCTCATAATTTATTGATAGTACAAGAAATTATGATATAGATAGTTATAGTTTATAATACTTTATCTATAATAAATATAACATTATTCTACGAAACTATAACATTTGTATTTAATACCTTTGATGAATCATTTAGCGGTCAAATCCCCTACCCATCCTCCTCGATGACCTGTATCTCCAGATAGTCAAAGTCGATCTCCTCGATAAAGGAATCCCCGGAAAACCGAGTCTTATCCCCCCGTTTAAATTCCTTCACATTGACATCCAGCCAGATGGGCTTTCCCAGGTCAAAAGCGTAGCAGATTTCCTCCACTGCGTCAAATACCTTCCTCGTGCGGTTCTTCTCCGTCTCCGGCGCCCCGTCGCACACCGTGAGATCCCTCACCAATCGATTGTCCTTCCAAATCTTCCCCCACATACGAAACATGCTTCATCCCTCCCGACACAACTTCGCAATCCATCGTTGCCATTCACGGCCATTTTCTATAACTTGCATATACTGGCTATCTTGTGGAAATCCGATTGATATTCTTGATCAGCACGGAGATCGTCCCATCCCCATTGGTGATAAATTCCACCTGATTGGCATCCTGGTACTGCTCCATGGGAATGTTGATCTCAATTCCCGTATCCGTCTTTAGATACTGCTTCTCAAACTTCCTGGTGGTCGCCTGGCTCTGGGGTGCCACCTCTGCCTTTTCCATATGGTATTTCTCCATCTTGGCATCAAACTCTTCCTTGATTTCCGGCGCATCTCCATAGATTTTCTCGCTAATCTTCTCCACGTTCAGGGAGCCGCGCTCCTGGATCTCACGCTTGATGATGCTCTTGGCCTCCATCTGCTTCGCAGGCTCTTCCCCGTAGTGCTTCTTATTCACCTGCTCCACCGCCTTGGCCACCACCGCAAGCTTGGACTTGGAGGACATGCTGGCACGGCAGCGGAGAAACAGTTCTGACAGGTAGTTTACCTTCGACCCATTGATATCATACTTCCTCTCCACGATCTGCACGGAATCATCCCCAAGATTGATGATGATCGCCTCCGACAGCTTCACTCCGGCGGAAGGCAGGGTGGACTGGTAGCAGATGATCTGATTCACATTGCCCTTCTCTGCCGCCCCGGTCATATGTACGAAACTCTCTTTATAATTCATCTTTAGGAGCGCAAGATACCCCGCACCCCGGGCGCTAAAAGTTAATACCGCCAGATCCCCGCTGGGAATGGACACATTGGCATTCATGATGCGATACAGCAGATCTGCCAGTTTCTTGCTGAAAGGAATCAAATCTTCTTCCCGAAAATCCTTCACCAGCTCATACGCCTCCGAGGGCTCTTCCTGGGAAAAATAGCATTTCTTCAAGTCATCCCCGGACAATAGCTTCCACAGATGCCCCCGAAAGAATTCATCAATCTGGGGGGTGATGTCCAATTCCTCCTCCGAATACACCGGATAGCCCAATTCTCCATCCAGGATATGGACGATTCCCCTGCGAATGGCAATATCTTCCTGATTCATCGATTCACCTCGCCTTTCCTCCCGCTTCCCGTCAAACAGGCCACATCTCCCGCACTACCTCCTCTGTCGCCTCGAAGATGGGCGTGGACAATTTCTCGGGATTGGCCATCACGCCAGATACCATCTCCCCCACTTCCTCCTCTGTCAGGGAAACCGTTCCAAGCATCTCCCGAATAAAGCCCTCAAATTGCTCCAAACTGCCAAATCCTAAGGCCCGCAATGCCATGGTCACCTGAATCTCATACTGCTCCGGCAACGCTCGGACAAATCCGGGCAGAAAAAGTCCCACCGCCTTTCCATGGGGCACGCCCTTGTGATAGGTGAGGTAATAGCTCAGGGCGTGGGGCAGGCTGGTGCTGGTGTGGCTGATCGCCATCCCCGCCAGGCTGGAGGCAAAGAGCAGCCGGTCATAATCCCCCTCCTCCGGCTCCATGCCGTAGAGCATCCCGGTGGCAGCGCCCCACACCTCCATGGCATACTGGCACAGCATCCTGCTATAATCCGTGGCTTTTGCATGAAAGCAGCTCTCCAGCATATGCCCCAGAGCATCGATGGCAGTATTTGTGATGACGGACAGAGGCGCTTTTTCCAGATATTTTCCATCAACCAGCGCCAGGTCGGGAAAGAACTTCTGGCTGATGCTCTGCTTCGTCTGCTTGTCCCGACGGGTCAGGATGGCATAGGGTGTCACCTCCGATCCCGTGCCGCAGGTGGTCGGCACTTCCACCACAGGCAGGGCCCGCAGGGAGATATTCTGGTACAGCACCTCCTCCGAACTGTCCCTGTTCTGAATCATCAGGGCAATGGCCTTGGCGGCATCCATGGGAGATCCGCCCCCCACGCCTACCACGAAGTCTACGCCCTCCTTCCTCCCCAGGAGGGCGGCCTCCATCACGCAGGCCACGGTAGGATTTTCCTCCACCCTGTCAAAGATGGCATAGGACGTATGGGTGGCCTCCAACGCCTCTGTCACATCCTGAAGAGAGCCATTCTCCCTAGAAGAATGGGCCCCGGTGACAATCAGTGCCTTCTTTCCCAGCAATGCCATCTCCTCCCGGTGATTCTTCACCGCCTCCCTCTCATGATATACTTTCGTCGGCATATAAAAATTCATCGTTCTCCTCATTTCTGCATTGTGCATATCGTTCTTGCTCGTACTTTCCTTATTAGGATTCCTACAGTACCCTCTCCGCCCTCATCTGTTCATACAGGGGCTTTCTCACCTTCTTTCGGGTAATCTCTACCAGCCCCAGCGGAGTCATGTCCACCAGCTTGGTGGGAATGCGGTCCTTATCTAATTCTTTCGACAAATAATCCAGCAATTCCTTCTTGCATTCCTCTCCCCTCATATCAATAAAATCCACCAGAATCATGCCGGACAGATTTCGAAGGCGGATTTGGTGGGCAATCTCCAGAGCCGCCTCCTTGTTGATATGCAGGAAGTTCTTTTGAACATCCATCTTTTTGTCGATCGCCTTTCCTGAATTTACATCAATGACTACCAATGCCTCCGTGGGCTGGATCACCAGGTATCCCCCGCTCTTTAGCCATACCTTCTGGGAGAGGGCATGGTCCAATTCCCGGTCAATATTGTACACGCACCGAAGCTTTCCTCTCTCTCCCTCCCACAGAGTCACGGGAATCCTGTCCTGCCAGCCATTTTCTCCCACATAACTAACAATCCGCTTATAAAGCGTCTTAGAATCCGTAATGACCTCCTCCAAATCCGCCTCATAGGCATCAGTAATGCTGGACAGGTACCCCTCCGGTGCCCGGTATAGGCAGGCATGGGGCGATCTGTGCATCCCCGCCCTAAAAGTATCATGATAATGCTTCAGCAGCCGTTCCATTTCCTGGCAAATCTCCTCCGGAGATGCATTGGCACTGTTGGTTCTGGCTACGATGCTGTACTCCTCCGTGGCGTAACCATCCAGAACCTCCCGCAATTCCTCCCGCTTCTCCTGCCCCTTGATTTTTCTGGAAATGCCCAGGCCGGATTCCCCGTAGACGATGGCTAGGTACTTCCCCGGAAAGTTCACCTTCCCCGTGAGGGCGGGAGGCTTCTTCTTCTGCGCCTCCCGAGAAACCTGCACGATAATCTCATCTCCTACCAGAACCCTGCTCTCATCCTGCACCCTTCCCTGGGTATGTTTCGGGATCATGGACTCGCTCAAGGAAAGATATCCCATCATGTCAGGGCCAAATTCCACAAAGGCAGCGCCGAGATTCTTCACGATATTGCGTACCTTTCCCACATACACATTCCCCAAAATCCCGGCTCCCTCCCCAGACTCCACCTGGAACTGACTGACCTTGCCATTCTCCAGGGTCGCTGTGAGAATGCAATTTTTCTGCCTCGTGATAACCAAAGTGTTACTCATCCATCTTTCCTTTCTCTCCATACTGCCACAAAGGCATCAGCTGGCAGACATCCTCCGACGTCCTGGTGTGGACTTCCCCTTTCTTCATGCCAATGTCCCCATACATTTCCAGCCTATGTACCTGATAATCTGTCCATCGGAAATCCTCTCCCTCCTGGGCAAACAATGCCTCCAGAACCAATTCCGGCTTGATATTCACCACGCTGCCCGCCGTAAGCTGCATGTATAGCGCGGGAAGGACTTCCTCCTCCAGCGAGGGCGTCCCGTAATCCACGCCAGTAAATTCCTGAAAATCTTGGAGGGAATCCGTCACCACATAAATATACTCCCGAATATCCATCATCCTCTCCGACCGCTTGCTCTTCTTCAGGATCATGATCTTGTCCTGGCGGCAAAAACGCTCCACCGCCTGCCGTCTGCGGGCCTCGTCCAGCAAAAAGCTCTCCTTCTCCGGCTTGACCCCAATCAGATAATCACAGGCAGCCAGCACCGCCATGGAAGTCTTGCTCTCCTCCTCCAGCACAGTAAAGTCCCTCACCCAAATTTCTTCATTCATCTGGGCATTGATCCGCTCCACAATCCGGGACACATCTTCGCCATCTTCCAGTGCGATATCCAGATATTCCCCATCGCTGCTCAGCCCAATCCCCAGAGGGGAGGCAAAAGACATGATCTGGTGGGGGGAAAAACCCTGGCTGTAACTGACAGCAATCCCCGCCCTGCGAAAGGCCTTCTGAAAATAGCGCATCACATCCAGATGGCCGATAAACCGCATAGAGCCGACCTTAGAAAATTTTAGCCTTGCTTTCATCTCTTCCTCCCTCACTTCACGCACTCGCCGCATTGGAACCTAGCGGCCCCGCAGCCGCTGCATCTCTCCCGGCAGTTAGGCGTCACCAGCCCCTCCTTGGAACGGCGGTATTCCTGCAGCAAAAAGTTCTTCGTCACGCCGATATCAATAAAGTCCCAGGGAAAGATCTCTTCCTCCCCCCGCTCCCTCTTAATATAGAAATCCATCTCAAGCCCATGGTCCCGAAAAGCCTTCTCCCACAAATCATAGCGAAAATGCTCTGACCAAGCGTCATAGATGCAGCCATCCCGGTAAGCCTGTAAAATCACGTCGCACAGCCTGCGATCCCCCCTGGCAAATACCCCCTCCAGTTCTGACACATCCCCGTCATGGCAGTTGTACTTGATGCATTTTCCATTTCTCTGGCTCTTAATCTTGTCCAAAAGAAACATCCGCTTCTCCCCGGCATATTCCTTAGAGACCATAGGCGCCCACTGAAAGGGCGTGAAAGGCTTTGGAACGAAAATAGAGGTACTTGTGACAATATTTACCTTTCCCTGCCGCTTCTCCTTCGGCACAGCCTCGTAATACTCCCTGGCAATCTTGTCCGACAGCACGGCAATCTCCTGGATATCCTCCTCCGTCTCCCCGGGAAGCCCAAGCATGAAGTAAAGTTTCACCCGGTTCCAGCCACCGATAAAGGCATCCCTGGCCCCCTTTAAAATCACTTCCTCCGTCAGCCCCTTATTGATCACGTCCCGCATTCTCTGGGAACCCGCCTCCGGTGCAAAGGTGAGGCTGCTCTTCCTCACATCCTGCACCTTGGACATCACATCCAGGGCAAAGGCGTCAATCCGCAGGGAGGGCAGGGAGATATTGACTCCCTTGTCCCGATATTCTTCAATCAGCCAATATACCAATTCCGGAAGTTCCTCGTAATCGCTAGAACTGAGAGAACTCAGGGAAATCTCGTCATGCCCTGTGGATTCCAGCATCACCTTCGCCCGCTGCTTCAAGAAAGAAAGCCCTCTGGCCCGTATGGGTCGATAGAGCATGCCCGCCTGGCAGAACCGGCAGCCCCGGATGCATCCCCGCTGAATCTCCAGAACCACCCTGTCCTGGGTCACCTTGATATAGGGAACCAGAGGCTTCTCCGGATAGAAGGTATCCGACATATCCCTCTCCACCTGCTTCTCCACCCTCTCCGGAGCCTCCGGCACCTTGGGGGAAAAAGAGGCGATGGTTCCATCCTCTTGATATGCCACCTCATAAAACTGTGGGACGTACAGCCCCGGAATCCGGGCCGCCATTTTCAGAAATTCCTGCCGGCTCTTGCCCGTGGGCTTCCAAGCCTTGTAGGCATCCAGCAGATCATCATAGACCGTCTCCCCCTCGCCGATATAGAAGATATCAAAGAAATCCGCAATAGGCTCCGGATTGTAGGCGCAGGGCCCACCGCCTATCACGATGGGATCCTCCCGCCGCCTGTCCGAAGCCTTCAGGGGAATCTGGGAAAGTTCCAGAATCTGAAGAATATTCGTGTAGCACATCTCATACTGCAATGTAATCCCTAAAAAGTCAAAGTCCCTGATAGGATCCTGGCTCTCCAGGGCAAAGAGGGGAATCCCCCGCTCCCGCATGATTCTGTCCAAATCCACCCAGGGAGAGTACACCCGCTCGCAATAGGTGTCCTCCCGCCGGTTAAACATATCGTACAGAATCTGTATTCCAAGATGGGACATGCCAATCTCATATACGTCCGGAAAGCACATGCAGAACCGGATGTCAATTTCCGACAAATCCTTCCTAGTCATATTGATTTCCCCGCCAATATATCTGGCAGGCTTTTCCACTGTCAATAAAATTTCATCACTTAACGCTAATTTTCTCATATTCATCCTACTACTTCTCCGCCGCTCCCGGAAGACGCTCCATCACATGGGACACTTCCCTGACCACCTGCTTCCACCTTGTATCATCCGACAGCATCTTCTCCAGACGCTCCCGGTTCCATCCCTGGATAGACACATCGAAATGTGCCCCCGCCATAAAAGCGAAAAAAAGTACCACCGCAGCCACGAAGCGCCAAAGGCCATACCGATGCCTGCTTTCCACCCGATCTACCACATCTTGTTCCGGCTCCGTCATTCCCAAGGTTCTCCTGTGTCCTCCGGCACTGGCACCAAATGCCATCTTCGCCGCTAGTACCTTATCCTGGCGACGTCCTGCCACACTGCCGCCATATTCCTCCTCCCGTCCATAAGACTGCTGCATAAAAATCCCCCATTTCTGCCGCGCCCGCCGATTCAGCGGGAACACCAAAGCAAACTTCTCTGTTGTTTCTACTTATACGCAGACAGGCCATGAAATATTACAGCGATCTCTTCTACTCTTTTTCCTCCAGCCATCCCAGATCAGGATACTCCTTGCACTTATCCCTGGTCAGCAAAATATTGATTGCCTCTCTGGCATCCAGTCCCTCGAAGAACACCCGATTGATTACCTCCACGATGGGCATGGACACCTGATACTTTTCCGCCAGCTTCTTCACCGCCCGGGCAGAGTTAAATCCCTCCACCACCTGCTTCACTTCCGCCAGCGCCTCCTCCACGGAATATCCCTTCCCGATCAGGAATCCCGCATTGTGGTTTCTGCTATGCTCGCTGGTACAGGTCACGATCAGGTCGCCAATGCCGGAAAGCCCCCCCAGGGTCTCCATCTTGGCCCCCATGGCAATGCCCAGCCTGGTAATCTCAGTAATCCCCCTGGTAATCAGGGCCGCCTTGGTATTATCGCCGCACCCCATTCCATCGCAGGCTCCAGCCGCCAGGGCAATGACATTCTTCACCGAGCCGCCCAGCTCAATGCCAATGATATCCGGGGTAATATAAACCCGGAATCTCTCATTCATGAATACTTCCTGAATGAAAATAGCCGTGCTCTTCCTGGCGCTCCCCACCACCACGGTAGTAGGCATCTCCAGCGCCACCTCCTCCGCATGGCTGGGGCCTGACAGCACGGAAATATCTGCCTCGGGCAATTCCTCCACCAGAATGTCCCGCAGAGTCATCAGGGTATCTTCCTCAATTCCCTTGGCCACATTCACAATCTTCTGCCCCGCCGGAATAAACCGGGCCGCCTCCCTTGCCACACTGCGCACGAAGGGAGATGCCACGGCAAATACCAGCAAATCTGCTCCCTGGCAGGCCAGCTCCATATCCGTAGTAACCAGGATGGATTCTGGCAGCTTGATTCCCGGAAGGCGGTCTCTATGCTCCCGATACTCCTGCAACATAGAAACCTCCGCCTCCACCTTGGACCACAAGATTACCTCATGCCCCATTTTCGCCAGCATGATGGCCAGAGCCGTACCCCAGCTGCCCGCCCCCAAAAAAATTACCTTACTCATGATTTTCCTCATTTCTGCGCTGCTTTTTTCTCATAATACAATGTTTGTGTCGCAACGCAGACACAATACTTGCAACACAAACATAGTTTGTGTTGTGAAATAATTTATTTTTCACTCTTTACCTCCTTCTCCGATTTGCTCTTCCACAATTTATTCTCATTGCCATGCATCAGCCTCACGATATTTTCCCGGTGCTGGAAATAGGCAAAGGCAGTAAAAAGAAGGCTGATTGCCAACATATGCCAGAACATCCTGTCCGCCCTATGAAATATCACCGTATTGGCAGGAATATACCATGCCACCAGCAGAGAGCCTACGGAGACATACCTGGTCAGTGCCACCGCCGCCACAAAGACAGCCAGACCAACAGGAATCATGATTGGGTGGGCCGCGGACATCACCACCGCCGCCGTCACCGCAATGCCCTTCCCACCCTTAAATCCCAGATAGAAAGGATAATTGTGTCCCAGCACCACTCCTAGCCCGCAATATAGGCACAGAAGATACAATGGATTGGCAAAGGGGATGCAGAAGCGGATAATCAAAATCGGCACCACCGCCTTGGCCAAATCCCCCACAAAAGTAATGATAGCAGGAACTGGACCAAAATTGCGCAGCACATTGGTGGTTCCCGCATTGCCGCTTCCCAAATTCCTGATATCCTTCTTGAAAAACTTCCCCACAAAATAGCCGCTGGAAATGCATCCGCAGAAATAACCCGCAATCAAACACACGGCAAACTCCCATAGATTCATTCGCTCATTCCTCCCTTGACATAGCATACGTGGCTAGCATATTCGTCTTCGTATCACTTCGGTGCGTGCAGAAGAACGCCGGTCTTGCGTTCTTCTTACATGATAAAGGCAGTAAAACTGCCTTTATCATGTTTTCCTCTCCCGAATCAGAAAGCGCAGGGATGTACCGCCAAAACCGAATGCCTCCCTGATCTTATTCTCCAGATACCTGGTATAAGAAAAATGCATCAGCCGCTTGTCATTCACAAACAGCACGAAGGTGGGCGGCTTTACGCTCACCTGGGTCATGTAGAAAATTTTCAGCCTGCGCCCCTTGTCGGAAGGCGGTTGCTGCATGGCCACTGCCTCGGTGAGAATCTCATTCAGAACTCCGGTAGCCACCCGCATCTGCTGATTCTGGATGACCACGTCCAGCACATCGAATATCTTTGGCAATCTCTGCCCCGTCTCCGCCGAGATAAACAAAATCTCCGCATAGGGCATAAAGGACAATACATTGCGTATCTCATTGGTATACTTCTTGACGGAATGGTTATCCTTCTCCACCGCATCCCATTTATTCACTGCGATAATCATTCCCCTGCCCCTGTCATGGGCAATGCCCGCAATCTTCGCATCCTGCTCCGTCACCCCCTCGGTGGCATCAATGACCAGAATCACCACATCTGCCCGCTCTACCGCAGACACCGTGCGCAGGATGCTATACCGCTCAATCTCTTCCTTGATTTTATTTTTCCTCCGAAGGCCGGCAGTATCTATGAAAACATATTCCTTGCCGTCCCAGGTAATCGGCGTGTCAATGGCATCCCTGGTAGTGCCCGCAATATCTGATACGATTACTCTGTCCTCACCCAGCAACTTATTGATAATAGAAGATTTCCCCACATTGGGCTTTCCCACGATCGCCACCCTGGGACGCTCATCCTCCTCTTCCTCCATGCCCTTGGGAAAGAGGGCCGTCACCTCGTCCAGCATATCCCCAATGCCCAGCTTTGCCACGGAAGATATGGGGTAGGGTTCCCCGATGCCCAGATTGTAAAATTCATAGACATCCGCTTCCAGCTTATCGAAATTATCCACCTTATTGACCACGAGAACCACGTCTTTTCTGGCCTTTCGCAGCATATCCGCCACCTGGTAGTCCGCATCCACCAGCCCCTGCTTCACATCCACCACGAACATCACCACGTCCGCCATCTCGATGGCCATCTCCGCCTGCTCCCGCATGCTGCGAAGCATCTGATTCTTGGACTCCGGCTCAATGCCGCCCGTATCCATAATGGTAAATTGGTATTTCAGCCAAGTGGCCTCCGCATAGATGCGGTCTCTCGTCACGCCAGGCGTATCCTTGACGATGGCGATTCTCTCTCCTGCCAGCATGTTAAATAATGTAGACTTCCCCACATTGGGCCGTCCCACAATCGCTACGATCGGTTTGCTCATTTTCTCCTCTTTTCTCTGTCAGCCATTCTTTTCACTTTTCCAGTCATGCCAACTTCCCTGGCACAAACATTAGCCGTTCCAGTTTCCTTAGCACATACATTAGCCATTCCAACTTCCTTAGCACATACATTAGCCATTCCAACTTCCTTAGCACATACATTAGCCATTCCAGCTTCCTTAGCACTAACATTAGCCATTTCAAATTCCTTAGCACATACATTAATCATTCCAGATTCTTTAGCACTAACATTAACATTTTACCAAAGAAGAATTTGCCCAGCATTTATGCTGTTGCAAATTCTTCAGAGGTGCGATAGTAGTTTTCCTTGCACATGGTTCTTTCATGTGCTATGGAAAACTTCGCACCTTTTATACTTCCTTCACCTGAGCCGCGAGGTAATCTGCCACCTTATTGTATATCAAGTCGCTATAAATGATATTCCTAGCCCGGGTTCCATAGACAGACTGGAAGGTGCTGTCCAGGTCAGCCTCCTTCTGGGCATTGTAATTCTCTAAATAGGAATCCAATTCCTTTTTGTAATCCCCATCCTCGATCTTCATGCCCTCTGCCTGCATGATGGCATTGTAAACCACCTGGCCGCCCACATTTTCCTTCGCCGTCTTATCCACCTGCTCCTCATAATCATCCTTGGTTAGATTTCCCTGGGCAAGATAATCATCCATTGTCACCCCCTGCTGGCTCAGATAGCCCTCAATAGAAGTGTTCAACTGTTTTTTCATGGCGTCTAGGTACGCCTTTGGGTACTCCTTGATCTTAGAACCATCCACCACCTGGCTGATGGCCTTGGACCGAACGATGGACTCCCTGTTCTTCTTCTTAAAGTCCGCTGCAGACTGATAGTTCGTCAGGTTCTTCTTCACGAAGGCATCGTCAAACTTCAGTTTCTTCTTCTCGCCATTTTTATAATTAATCGTCACGGTAAACACCGCCGTCTTGCCCGCCAATGCTTCATTCTGGGAATACTTCTCTGGAAAAGTAGCGTTGACATCATAGGTTTTTCCAATCTTCTTTCCAATGAGGCCATCCTCAAATCCAGGGATAAAGGTATTCGATCCAATTTCCAGATTGTAGCCCTCCGGGCTGGTTTCCTTCGTGCAGCTTCCCCCGTCAAATGCCTTGCCATCTATTTTGCCCACATAGAAAATATTTACCGTATCTCCCTTTTTCACCTTTCCCTTCTTCACTTTCTCATATTCCGCATAGTCATCCAGAGCCTGGTTTACCTGGTTGTCCAACTCCATGTCAATCTCGGACTTTTTCAGGGTAATATTCTTATAATCGGCCAATTCCACGTATTTCCCGGCATCCTTGATTACTGGGTCCACCGTCTCTTCCTTCTTCGCCGCCGGCTTCTCCTTGCTGGCAAACGGCCCCTTCTTTGTGGCGTATAGGACACCCGCCACGCTGCAGGCCACCACGATAACCACCAAGACAATCGCAAGAATCCACGGCAATCTATTCGTATTCTTTTTCTCAAAATTTCCCTTGTACACAAAATCCTCCATTTCTGCAAAAAATCAACATTCTTCATTGAATTTTTGCTTTAAAACAGTTATTGACATAATGATTGAGCATATAAGCACAATCTATTTTATACCACAAACGATGGGAAAAAAAAAGGCTTTCCTGAAAAGTTCTCATATTTTTCATACTTTACGTTCATTCATGTATTTTTCATAAGGCTCTCCAGAAACAGATCCAGCACCTTAAAATTAAAATTGAAAAATCAAAAAAAGCGACCGCCATATTCGCAAAAGAACTATAACTGCGATTGTTTCTTTTATCCATTGATGAAATCTACCAAAAGGAGAAACATCTGGGAACAGGGGCTTGCTACAACGTGATTTATGCGGAGAGGCATTGCCTGATGTTTAAGAATGGGGAGACCTGTCAAATCCCTATTCAAAATAATCAGACCTATCTACAGGTTTTGGAATTAAAAGACATCAAGTCATGGAAAGCATTGGACGAGGATGGAAGCCCGATTCTTGACTAGTATAGCAAGAAAGACTATTGGAGTGACGTGCTGGAACAGGAAAGCAAATAAGAGTGTTGCGTAAATTTTAGAAACCCTCTGCCAGTTTTGGCTGGCAGAGGGCATCGCCTTATGGTAATTTATAGTTGGCACAAGCAATCAATAAAGAATACTATTTTTGCATTCTTCCTAGGTGAAATCAGTTCGCCTTGTTAATCTTTAGAAACTCTTAGTCAGCATTTTTTGCAGGCTTAGAACTTTTTTTATGCGTTTTTGCAGGGTCATATTTTTTATATAGTTTCCGATGGATATTCCGAAAACGCTTGATGTCCGCCGCCTTGATGTCACAAAAAAAACTATAGTCTTCTCCGCCTACATAGACCACATAGCCTCCGCCCAAGTTAGCGAGGAGTATGGTGTACAGCAATCCCTTCTCGTCATGGAGATCTAGCGAGATCCATCCACCATATAGCATACCTTTTCCGTCTTTCGGCATGGGAGGTTCGGTCAGCTTGTTTGGCGATAGCCTGGATAGAATACCTTTCATGTCCTTCAGCATTTTTTTGTCAGAAGTAAAACATTCTTTGTTCTTCACGAAACCTGATATCTTCGTGGCCCTTTTATAGCGGAGTTCCTCCATGGTATCAGGCCGGGATGCATCCGTCACTGGCGAGTCTTCATCCTCGGGAGCAAATGTGGGCGTGGGAGCCGGGGTGGCGGTGATGTCCGCCTTTTTGGACTGATCCTCGCGGGAGGGACTTTTTTTAGCATATTGATAAGTTCCCGCCGCTATTCCAATGAACAGGATGGCAGATAATGCCAGTATGATTTTTTTCTGCATATTACTCCTCATTTCTGCATAACGAACTTCGTTCGTTTTTGCTTTATGCGCATAAAGAATACCTAAGCAATATACATTTTTTTGCATACTTGTCTGGCTGTCAATGTTTTATATTTTGGATATTTCAGGTATCGCACCGTGGTAGCCACTGATGCTGCCCAACAAGTTTCATCATCCAAGTATTGGGGAACTTGGCATCCGGAAGTATTTAATTTGACGATGAATCCCTTCTTAGTTGAAAAGCCTCGAGCACCGTAGAATATGTTGTTCTTTTCAAGATTTTCATCTGCATCATTTTTTGCTGAATAGGAATTTAATATAGCATCAATTTTGTTTTTAGCGGACAACTCTTCAAATACTTCTCTATTCGCCTCTTCCTTATTGCTTAGCATATCATTTTCTGTCATCGGCATGTCGTTTAGGGTTTTTGTGGAATCATTATTCTCGGCATACAGATTTTTCCCATCCTCGTAGAAGATATAGTCCTCATCGTTCTGGTAATCCAACTTATTTAACATGGATGCGTAATCAGTGCTGATGCTGGCAGCGTAACTATTGCCGCATTCCATGACATTAAGCATCAGGATGATCTTACCATGATTTGAGATGGGATAGTAATAGATGGGATCCTGCTTTCCCAATGTATCTGCAGAATAGATGATGAATGGCTTCTCAATTTCCACGCTGGCATTTTTTTCTATGGTAACGCCGAAATCTTCAGGATTCCTTTTGACCGTCTCGATTAGTGCGGAAGCCCTTTGCCTTGCGTAGTCGTCAGCTGCTGCCGGAATCAATTCTGACAGTTTCTCAGAGATGTCCGTGGCCTTCTTCTTTGATGCCAGATCCTCTGCCGTGAGACCGATATCGTCTAGGATATCTTCCTTTGCCTCTTCCGCTGAAATGGCATCTGTGTTCGTGGGTGAAGCGGCCTGAGATGTTGCCACACTGTTGGAAAAAATGGAACACGAGACGATAATCAGAGTTATGAAATTTAGAAATGTGTTTATGAATATTCTCATACTCGAGTCCTCCTTTAATAATGAGGTAGTTTATTAAAAATAATCATAACATTTCATTGTAGCCTATATTGGATCTATGTCAATGCTTTAGACAAAAATATGTTGCTTTTTTGAGTTTCTCGTTACTATTCACGGTCAAATATAGAAAAAGAGCGAGCAAATATAAATATCCTGAATCCGTGAGCCTAACCTAAAATAATATTCAGACACAATGATCCGACTCAAACTTACGGCGGTCTCTATACCGACATGCCTCAAAGACTTAATTCCGTTGACGATATTATGAAAGTAGGATAAAATATACCCTTGGAAGGTTGTTATGGAAATAATAACTTATAGTCAACGACAAAAATAATTATCGTTGACTATAGAAATACATATTGGGAAAGGACGAGCATATGTCAGCTAAAACATATCAAGATTCCATGCCCCTGGCACCACTGAAAATCGTTGCCATGGGCAACTGCCGGGAAATCGGCGATAAGATTAATCAAATCATCACTGCCAGGAGACAGGAATCTCTGGCAAATGTCACAGACAAGCCCGAATTCATGGTAAAAGATTATCACATAGAAAACTATCTGGTAGACTTCGACTGCCCCCGCTTCCGCACTGGGGAGGGACGGGGCATCATACATGAATCCATCCGGGGATCCGACCTCTTTATCATCTCTGACACCGTAAATTATCATGAGACATACCAGATGCGGGGTTCCACCACCATGATGTCGCCGGACGACCATTTTATGGACCTGAAGCGAATCATCATGGCATGCAGCGGACAGCCCAGGCGAATCACCGTCATCATGCCCTATCTCTACGAGGGAAGGCAGCATATCCGCATGGTCAATGAATCCCTGGACTGCGCCCAGGCCATGCAGGAACTGGTCGCCATGGGGGTGGAAACCATCATCACCTTTGACGCCCACGACAACCGGGTGCAGAATGCCATCCCAAACCATGGGTTTGACAATTTCTACACCTCCTATCAGTTTATCAGCGAGATACTGAGCCAAAATCCGGAGATGAGCGTGACGCCGGAAAGCCTGTGCGTCGTCAGTCCCGACGAGGGAGGAATGCGGCGGGCAGTATACTATGCCAACCTGATGGGCGTGGACATGGGCATGTGCTACCGCAGGAGAGACTACTCCCAGATCGTCAATGGAGAGCATCCCGTGGTTTCCTTTGAATTTCTGGGAAAAGAGCTGGCAGGAAAAAACGTGATCGTTGTGGACGATATGATTGCCACGGGAAATACCATGCTGGAAGTGGCCAGGGAATTAAAGAAACGGGGGGCGGAAAAAATCTTCCTCACCGCCACCTTCGGCCTATTCTCCAACGGCCCCTCCTGGCTGGACGAGGCGTATGAAAAAGACCTCTTCCATCAAATCTACACCACCAACCTGTGCTACTGCCCTGAGGAACTGCTGGCAAAGCCCTATTACCACAACGTGGACCTGAGCCGCTACATCGCCCTCATCATAGATACCCTGAACCACGACACCTCGGTCAACGAGATTTCCAGCGGCACCAGGCGAATCCAGGAACTCATCGCCGCCCGCCGGAACGAAAGATAGGACAAATCAAGAACGACGCAGAAATATTTATAGCGAGCCATTACTCCCGAACGGCCAGGAATGCATTGAGATTTCCCCGGTTTCCCCGGGAGGCCCGATGGGAATAAAATAGCATGGGATGACAGCAGGTACAGATGCCGGACACATGAATGCGTTCCGGCGGAATGCCTGCTTCTTTCAATGCCAGAAAATTAGCCGCCCACAAATCCAACTGGTATTTTCCCGGCCGCTGTCCCGGATAGGCGATTTCTGCCATCTCCTCCCGACCATAGTTCTCCTCAAAGGCTGAAACCACTTCCCCGTCCACCTCGTAGCAGTCCCGGCAGATGGAGGGGCCAATCACCGCCACCAAGTCTTCCGGGCGGCTGCCAAAGCATGCCACCATCTCTTCCACCGTCCTGGCCCCCATCTTGGCCGACGTTCCCCGCCAGCCGGCGTGGGAGGAAGCGATGGCACGGTGCTTCGGATCCACGAATAACAAGGGCACGCAGTCCGCATAGGAGGTGGCAAGGCAGAGTCCCGGCACATCCGTACACAGCCCGTCAATCCCCTGCAGTTTCTTGCTGATTTCTTCTCCACAGGCCTCTCCCCCTGCCACCCTCTTCACACGGGTATCGTGTACTTGGTCGGACAGCACCAATTTTCCTGAATCCACGCCTATCGCCCTACAGAAGATGCGAAAATTTTCCCCCACCACATCCTGGGAAACCCCTCTGGAAAATCCCAGATTCATCTCTCCCAGGCATCCCTGGCTCACGCCTCCGAACCGGGTGGAAAACGCCGCATTAATAAATGAAAATCCATCCAAGGGGGCAAAACGCAGCAATGGCACCTCCCCCGACCATTCCAGGCGGCAGACTTCCTCTCGCCGATAGCAGACAACCCCGACCGGACACTGCGCTCTTCCGGTCTCGCTCCACAACTCCTCCACATAGGCCCTCTTTTCCCCAAAAGAAGAAAAGGCGGGCAAAACCATGGAATCACTCTCCATCTTGCTCCTCCTCCTGCAATCTAAATTCTATCTATTCTCCTCTGAAAAAAATGCATTCCCTCCCACGTCACAAAGCAACAGCCACCCCCACGGCATGCCGCTGCCATTCATCACCCGCAATAATCAAATGCATTCTCAATATGGGAAATCTGGCCGCCGCCATCCACCCCAATCACGTCAAAGCGGCAGGGAACCTCCTGCGCATAGCCATTTCGCCCATAATAAGACAGAGCGGCCCTGCTAATGCGCCGCTGCTTTCTTCTATCCACCGCCTCCTCCGGGATTCCCCAGACAGAACTCCCCCGGTATTTCACCTCCACGAAGACCAGATACTCCCCAAACTTGGCAATCACATCAATCTCCCCATAGGGACATCGGTAATTCCTCTCCAGAATATCATATCCCTTGCCCTCAAGGTAATCCACCGCCAAAGCCTCATATTTCTGGCCCGTCTCCCAGGTACTTCTTTCTGTCTGCAATCGTCCCCTCCTCGCATAATCATTCAGAATGCCCTGGGCCTACCTCTTTTTTAAATTGCCCGGAACATCCATCACCTTTCCCTTGATCTTATCCATGGCATCCACGTACACCAGCACTTCCGCCACCACCTGATACAATTCCTTGGGGATATACTCCCCGATTTCCAGCTGTTCCAGGCTTCCCGCCAATTTTTCATCCTTATGTATGGGAATGTCATACTCTTGCGCCTTATCAATAATCTTCTCCGCCAGGTATCCCTTTCCGCTGGCAATCACCTTGGGAGCCACATCCCCCTTCTCGTACTCCAGGGCAATGGCAGACTGATTTGCGGGAGCGGCATCCAAAATGTCACCGGCAACCATCTTCTTCCTTTTCTCTTCCATGAATGATTCCTCCTCTCTCCCTCCTGCGCCTTCAAATCCCTATGGGATAAAGTTCTTAATGAATGTCCGGCGGTGTATCGGGCATGGCCCATACTTCTTCAAAGCGGCAATATGTGCGGCAGAGCCATAGCCCTTATGGGATGCGAACCCATACTCCGGGTATGCCTGATCATACTGAACCATCAGCCGGTCCCTGGTGACCTTTGCCAAAATGCTGGCCGCCGCAATGGAGACGCTCTTTTCATCCCCCTTGATAATTCCCACCTGCTCCACATTAATATCCGGAATGGTCACCGCATCCACCAGAAGCAAATCCGGCATCAGCTCCATCTGCTTTACCGCCTGCCTCATGGCCTCGTAAGTGGCCTGCAGTATATTGATTTCATCTATTCTTTCCGGGGACACAATTCCCACCCCGAAGGCAAGGGATTTCTCCTGAATCTCCCGGAATAGTTGCTCCCTCTTTTTCTTATTCAGCTTCTTCGAATCGTTTAGATAAAAAATATCTGTCTGCATAGGCAAAATGCACGCCCCAGCCACCACGGGCCCCGCCAGAGGCCCCCTGCCCGCCTCGTCAATGCCGCAGATGGCGATATATTCCCCGCAATAGCTTTCCTCAAATATCTTCATCTCCCGCAGCCGCTGCTTTTCTGCCCTGATAAACTCCTCATGCTTTCTAATCGACTTCAGGCACTGCATGACACCCTTTCTGTCATCCTGGCTATAGAATGCCATCAGCGCTTCCCGCTGTTCTTCCCCGCACTCAAGCAATTCCTGCTTGATCTGGGCGACCGTCTTCCTCTTAGGATGCGCAGCCTTCTTCTCCATCGCACTACTCCTTTCCTGACAGCATCCCGAAATGGGTGACAGGCCAGATACGCAGGAACACCTTCCCCGATATATCACTTTTCTTCACCATGCCCACATAAGAATTGCGGCTGTCAGTACTCATATTTCGGTTATCTCCCAACACAAAATATTCATCTTCTTTTATCGTAACAGGAACATTGGCATTGCCCCCATCCAGCGTCTTAGACAGACAATAGTTATCTGCCTCCAGTTTTTCCCCATCAATATACACAGACCCATCCCGAATCTGCAAAGTTTCCCCTGGCAGTCCGATAATGCGCTTCACATAAAAACTGTCTTCCCCATTCTTTCCATCCCCCTTGGCCTTCACTGGAAAGACGACCACATCGAACCGTTCCGGCTCGCCAAAGATATAGCTTAATTTCTGAATAATCACAAAATCCCCATCAGACAAGGTCGGCTCCATGGACTGCCCCTCCACCCTGGTCTGATATGCCACGAAATGAGTAATCAGCGAGGCAATAAAAAAGCCTAGCAGTAGGCAGACAGCCAGCATGAAAACATTGTTTACCGCTCTGAGGGAAGCGCTCTCCGCAGTGGGGCGCTTCACCGACGCCTCCTGCTCCAATCTGGACAGTTCCCACTGGAATTCTCGCATCTTCTCTTCCCGGACAGCAGCAGATTCCTTCCATGCCTCAGGTGGTTTTTCCCCGCCTCTTTCTTGATCCGCCTGGCGATATATCTCGATATCTTTGCAAAACGCCAGGCTTTCTTCGATTTCTTTCTCGTTATACATTCCAACACCCGCCCGTATGCACTCTCCTCCATCAAGCCATTGCTTCTATGCTTATTGATCCGCTTGCACACTAGGACTATCTGGCAATTCCAAACTGATTCTGCCAATACTTCCACTGCGGAAATCATCCACCAGATACCTTCCCGCCTGATCTGTATCCAGCACGCCTCCGGCCCTCACGCAGCCTCGCCGCCTGGCAATCTGTTCCAGCAGACTGGCTGGCTCCGATTCCTCCTCCAGCTGATAAAACGCCGCCACGGCTCCCTGATAATTTTCCTTCAGAAACTCCAAAAGCAGGATGCTCAATTCGTAAATATGGAATAACTCATCCTTGATGGACCCGATAAACGCCAATCTAAGGCCCACGTTCTGGTCATCAAATTTAGGCCACAGAATGCCCGGGGTATCCAATAGTTCCACGCTCTTGTTCAGGCGAATCCACTGCTTTCCCTTGGTCACGCCCGGCTTATTCCCCGTCTTGGTGCAAGCCTTTCTGGCAAAACTATTGATAAACGTAGACTTCCCCACATTGGGAATCCCCACGATCATGGCGCGAATGGGACGATTCTTGATTCCCCGCCGCCTGTCCCTCTCAATCTTTGCCTGACACGCCCGGACAATCATATCGTTCACATCTCTGATTCCCGTTCCCTTCTTCGCATTAACCTTGGCCACGAAAAACCCCCGCTCCTCGTAATACGACACCCATTTCTCCGTAGCCTTGGGGTCAGCCAAGTCAGATTTATTCAAAAGGATAATCCGGGATTTCCCATTGGCCATGGGATCAATATCGGGATTCTTGCTGCTCATGGGCACCCTGGCATCTACCAGCTCCACAATCACGTCAATCAGCTTTAAATCCTCCTGCATGGCACGCTTCGCCTTTGTCATATGCCCCGGATACCATTGAAATTCCATAACAAGCCTCATCTTTCTTATATATTTGCAGGGTACGCCCTATTTTCCATCCCCGGTAGCCGCTGGAGACGAAGAGGGAGAATCTTTCTTCTCCTGGGAAAAGCCATCCAGAAAACTGATTATTTCCAAAGTATTCATACGGAACCATGCCTTTCCTACGATATTGTCCCGCAGCACGTTCCCCACATTGGCATTGCGGCTGTCCTCTCCGCCGTTCCTATTGTCGCACAAGACAAAATACTCGTCCTCGTCCAGCGTAATCTCTTCCAATGCCACGCCGCCATTTTCCATTACGGGAAAACGATACTTCTCTTTCAGCCTCTCCCCGTCAATGTAGACTCTTCCCTCTTTGATCTGCACCGTCTCCCCAGGCAGGCCGATTACCCGGTCCGCAGAATAATAATTGTGCTCCGAGCCACTCTGCCTCACTATGACCACGTCATTCCTCTTGATGGAGTGGATGCGATAAGACATTTTATTTACCAGAATGCGATCCCCATTTTCCAGGGTGGGGGTCATGTCCTGCCCGGAAACCGTATAAATCTGCATCCCCCAGTGGGTAATCCCATAACCCAGAGCCACCACTGCGCAGACTTCCAAGAGGGTGACCAGAGCCTTGATCGCCAGCTTCTTCCTAGCCTCCTTCTGATTTTCTAAATCAAAATCATATTTCATTCCTTCTCCCCTCAGCAAGCATACTCTCTCAAAGTCTTCAATGCCTGCTTTCCAATAATCAGACGGAAATGCTCCTTGCAGAATTGTTCAGCAAAAGGCTGGTTCTTGACATTGACCGCATACTCCGTAACCCGCTGGCACAGTGTCTGGTATTCTTCCTGCCGCAGCTTTCCCTTCTTGAGGAAGAGATACCATTTGCCCTCCGCTTCATCCTTATACAGCTTGCTGGGTATGTTTTTCTCCAAATGAACCGTCACGGCAAAATCCTCCACGGCGCTGAGGCTGGAAAAGCAGAATAATCTGGCCGTGTTCGGCCTCTTCCTCGACTTGCGCTGGGCTGGCTTCTTCGCCGCATGCTTCTGGTAGTCCACCTTTTCCTGGAGATCCTGGATAAACTCAGAGACAGAAATCCCCTCCTCAGACGCCCCGGCCTCCTCTGCGGCCATGGCCTCGACCAAGGAATCCGCGGTTCCCTCATCCATCATTCCCACCAAGTTCTGGATTTGGTTCAGCATGCTCTGAATGCCTTCCTCTCCCTTGTCTGAAAAAGTGATAACCAGGGAATCATCCGGCATCCGCATCAACTGCATGGATACCATGCCGCCCTCCACCTCATAGCCGATTTCCTCTTCCGCCCGCTCTACCAGCTGCTCCAAAAAATCTCTGGACTTATCCTGATTGGTGAATAAATCTTCTATTCCCAAGCCATACTCATTCATCTCTTCCATTGTCATATGGCACTGTATGGTATTTTTTCCTATTCTCTGAAATTCCATTGAACTTCTCCTTTCCGTCTGTCCCACCCCTTATCTGTTTATTGTATTCTCTCTTATGTATGCTGTCAACAGTTCCTGCTATTTCCCAGTGATTGCCACCTGGAAGAGACGCACCAAGCCATGGCGAAATGATGATACTAAACTAATATCGTCTTGAAAATTATTGAAAAGGGAACCTCGCATCACTCTATGGCGAAATTTTCTATAACTTTAAAAAGGGGGCATCCTGTAATACAGGATGCCTTAGGTATGAATTGAAAAAAGGGTAGTAGAATAAATCTACTAACATAAAAAGAGTAATCCATTTTGGCGAAAAAGTCAATAAAGTATTTATAAAATGTTACTATTTGTTACTATTCACAGCCAAATCTAGAAAAAGAACACAAAGACAAGAAGCCCCAAAATAATCCGATACCAGCCAAAGATGCGAAAATCATTCTTCTGCACGAACTGCATCAGAAAGCGGATTACCAGAAGGGACACCCCGAATGCCGTGGCCATCCCCAGAAAGAGCACCACAAGTTCCCGGCCGGTGAAGCTCCATCCAAACCCAGCCAATTTTAACAGGCTGGCGCCGAACATCACAGGGATTGCTAGGAAAAAGGTAAACTCCGCGGCGGCCTTCCGGGATAGCCCCAGGCAGAGACCGCCGATAATGGTGGCACCAGAGCGGCTGGTTCCGGGAAATGCAGCCGCCAGCAGCTGGAACACGCCCACCAGAAATGCCTGGCCATAGGAAATTCCAGCAATTTCCCCTACCGCCGGAATTCTGTCCTCATTCCATCCCTCCACCAGCAGAAAGGCAATGCCTACCGCCACCAGCATGATTCCCACAGTCTGATAATGATAAAACATTTCCTCCAGCCAGTCTCCCGCCAAGATTTCCAATAGCACCACCGGGATGCATGCCACCCCGATTTTCCACCACATGTGAAAAACCGACGCATCCCATCCCCCCTCCCGGGAATAGGGAACCAGCCTCTTCCAGAACAGTACCACCACCGCAAGAATCGCCCCCAGCTGAATCACCACCAGAAACATTTCCATAAAATCTGCTGACATGGGAAAGTCAATCCATTCTTCCAGCAGAATCATATGGCCAGTGCTACTGATGGGAAGCCACTCCGTAATCCCCTCCACGATGCCAAACAAGATAGCAAAAATATATTCCATCCCCAAACCTCGCAATCATGTATTCACGCAGCAGACCGTCATAATGGAACCTCTTTATGCAGGAAATGGGCCAAATGCCCGGTCATCCCCACATGCAATCATGCGGCACATCGGTCCGCCTGGCTATGCGTTCATAAATAAATATATTCTTCGCAGGAATGGAATATGCCACAACATTTGCATCTCAATGGGGGCCGCCCGACGAGCCGCTCTTATCTAAAAACGAGGCATCCATGCCTTTCGCCCCATCTCTCTTCCTCCCAGCAGCAATATAGCAGGCCGCGCAGATGAACACAGACAGCAGAGAGCCCAAAGGCGCCGCCCACCCCATGGGATATAGATTATTCGGAAAATAAATGCTTGCCAGATAGGCCCCGGGAATTCTTACCAATAGGATGGAAGCCAGATTATGTACAAAGGATAGCCCGGATTTCTGATCTCCGCAAAAATACCCGCTAAAGCAAAAATGTATCCCCGCAAAAATGCAATCCCAAGAATAGGAGCGCATATAAGCGCAGCCTGCCGCCAGCACGGCATGGTCTGATGTAAAAAGTCCCACCAGCGTCTGAGGAAAGAATTGATGGTAGGCGCAGCAGACTGCTCCCCATGCCACCACGATCATCAAGCCGTATCTCAGCGAGCGCCTTGCCCGCTCCGGCTTCTCGGCTCCCATATTCTGAGCAGTTACCGCAGAGATGGCGGACAGGAATGCAGAAGGGACTAGAAAGAGAAATCCAATCAGCTTTTCCACGATTCCCACGCTTGCCGCCACCACCAGCCCCCGGCCATTGGCAATCATGGTAATAATAATGAAAGAAATCTGAATCAGCCCATCCTGCATCGCAATCGGCGTCCCCACCTTCAAAACCCCGGCGAGAACCTCCCGATGAAAGCGAAAGTCATCCCTCAATATCCGAAATCCAAAAGGCGTCCGCCTCAGATACCAAAGGGCGGCCAGAGAACTCACTGCCTGCCCGCAGACGGTAGCCAGGGCCGCCCCGGAGGCCCCCATCCTAAAGCCTCCCACAAAGAGAAAGTCCAGTGCCACATTTACCCCGCAGGCAATGACCACGAAATACATGGGCCGCCTGGAATCCCCGGCTCCGCGGAAAATGCTGCTAATCACATTGTAGGAGGTGATAAATGGAATGCCGAGAAAGCAGATTCGCAGATAGCGAGCAGTCTGTCCCGCCGCCTCTGCCGGCGTCTGCATCAGTCCCACAATCCCCTGGTCGCAAGCCAGCAATGCCACGGTCAATCCCAGAGAAAAAATCATAAAAACCAATGCGGCCGCACCGACAATCCGCCCTGCCCGCCGACTCTGACCTGCCCCCGCAGCCCGTCCAACCTGCACCGTGATGCCCATGGCGAATCCCACGATAATCACCGTCAGCATATGCATCACCTGGCTGCCCACGGACACTGCCGTAATCGTCTCCGCCTCGTGGTACAGCCCCACCACGAACAGATCCACCATACCATAAAATGTCTGCATAAAGCAGGCAAAGAGATAGGGCATCGCATACCGTATCAAAGCTTGGAACACCCCTCCCCTGGTCAGATCATTTTTATTTCCCGTTCCTTCCATCTTACGCTCCTTCCATATTCCTTAAAAGTCTACACAAGAAATCATCCCAAGTCAAGATAGCGAGAGGAGGGCCACGGAAATCAATTTTCATGAGGAGGGCAGATTTGTGTTTATAATCAAATTATGATATAGTTATTCTAATATGATTATATATTGATACAATAATTACGTGTTATGGGGGTAATGCAAATGATGGGAAAGAATTATCTGGATATCAGCGTTTACCAGGCCGTGCAGCAGCGACTTCATTATCTATTTCAGGAATTTGAAAATATTTTTGTATCTTTCAGCGGCGGGAAGGACAGCGGCGTCTTGCTGAATCTGCTCTTGGATTACAAGCGGAAGCACTATCCTAACCGCAGAATAGGAGTGTTTCACCAAGATTTCGAAGCCCAGTATACTATGACAACAGAATATATCACAAAGACCTTTCAATCCCTGGAGGGAGAATGCGACCTCTACTGGGTCTGCCTGCCCATGGCCACCAGAACGGCCCTGAGCAGTTATGAGATGTACTGGTATCCTTGGGATGACCGCAAGAAAGAATCCTGGGTCCGCCCAAGGCCTGACTATCCCTATGTCATTACGATAGAACATCCCTTTCGCCATTATCATTATCGCATGCACCAGGAGGACCTGGCAAAGCAATTCGGGCGTTACTACAAAGAAGAACACGGAAACGGAAAAACCGTGTGCCTGCTAGGGGTTCGCGCAGACGAGTCCATGCAGAGATACAGCGGGTTTGTCAATAAGAAATACGGCTATCAGGGCCAATGCTGGATTTCCAAGCTATTCAAAGATGTTTGGAGCGCTTCCCCCCTCTACGACTGGTCAAATCAGGACGTATGGGTTGCAAACTGCCAGTTCCAGTACGAGTACAACCATCTCTATGACCTGTATTACAAGGCCGGCCTCAAAATAGACCAGATGAGGGTTGCATCGCCTTTCAACGATTATTCCAAAGATTCTCTGAACCTATACCGGATCATCGACCCCGAAATCTGGACAAAGCTGGTGGGGCGGGTTCGGGGCGCCAACTTCGGATGCATTTACGGAAGGACAAAGGCAATGGGCTATCGGAACGTCACATTGCCCGAAGGCCACACCTGGAAATCCTACACCCATTTCCTGCTGGATACCCTCCCGATCAAACTTCGGAATAACTACGTGAAGAAATTTAATTCTTCCATAAAATTCTGGCACGATACCGGCGGAGGACTGGAGGAAGACGTCATACAGGAATTGATTGACCACGGATATCATATTCGGCGAAACGGCATTTCCAACTATACGCTAATGAAGAATTCCCGCATCATCTTTGTGGGCCCCATCCCCGATGACACGGATGATATCAAGACTACGAAAGATATCCCCAGCTGGAAGAGGATGTGCTACTGCATTTTAAAAAATGACCATATATGCCGCTTTATGGGATTCAGCATGACGAAACAGGAACGATTGAGAACAGAGAAAATCAAAGAAAAATATGGAGAAATGCTTTATGACAAAAAAACAATTCAAAAGCCCCGTGTATGATATCATTGCCGTGCCATTTGAAAAAATCCAGCCCAATACCTATAATCCCAACAATGTAGCCCCCCCGGAAATGAAATTGCTCTACGACAGCATCCGGGAGGACGGCTATACCATGCCCATCGTCTGCTACTATTCCAAGGAAGAGGATGTATACACCGTGGTGGACGGCTTCCACCGCTGGCGCATCATGAAAGAATATCCTGATATCTATGAGCGGGAGCAGGGAATGATGCCAGTATCCGTCATCGACAAGCCCCTCTCCGGCCGAATGGCCAGCACCGTCCGCCACAACAGGGCAAGGGGCTCCCACGACGTGGACCTTATGAGCAACATCGTAGGAGAACTGCATGAACTGGGCCGCAGCGATGCCTGGATTGCGAAACATCTGGGCATGGACAAAGATGAAATTCTTCGGCTAAAGCAAATCACCGGTCTGGCCGCCCTGTTCAAGGACGTGAAGTTCGGCCAGGCATGGCTGCCGGCAGAAAAAACGAACAAAGAAAACACCCCATAAAAATCCAACTGTTGTTCTTTCATGAAATATGCTATAATATGTTCCTGTGAATAACTACTATAATACGATGCCAGCATCATAAATTTACAGAGAACAGGAGATAGCAATGAAAACTCTATATTTACATATAGGCACGCCAAAGACAGGCACATCCACGATCCAATACTTTTGCCGCAAGAACGACGCTTTTTTGCTGCAACAGGGAATATGCTACCCAGACTTGGGATTTCGATTTCCAGGAATCGGGCAGAACCGCAATGCCTATTTTTTATCCCATAAGATCTATGATGCCCGCAAAAACAGATTATTCGAGGAGGAAGCCCGAGAGCGGGAAGCCGGCTTCCAAAAATTAGAAAAACTTTTTGAGAAGCAGGACCGGGTGGTGATCTCCGATGAGCATATATGGAACGAGAAAGAAATTGATGAAATGCGCCTGGAGGGCATACGGGAACGCATGGCAAAAGTTGGCGTGACGGTAAAGGCCATTGTCTATCTGCGCCGACAGGAGCAGGTGATCCAGTCCTACTGGGCCCAGCAGGTAAAGGAGGGCATGCAGCTGTCCTTCTCCCAGTACATCCAGCAGGAAAAATACCGCTATTTCCAACTGGATTACCAGAAAAGGCTCCAGGTATTCGACCATGCCCTGGGCAGGGAAAATATCATCGTGCGCTGCTATGAAAAGGGGCAGTACCAGGGGACAGAAAAGACCATCCTGTCCGATTTCCTGCATATATTTGATATTGCATTATCCGAGGAATGCAAGGACAGCGACGCCCTCCAGAATACCAGCCTGCGGGGCATCTATCTGGAAACAAAACGCCTGCTGAACCAAAATCCAGCCTTCTGCACGAAGCAGAATTTCAGCGTGAAGCGTCTGCTAGCATTACAGGAATCCCCCATGGGAAATTCCCTTGACAGAGCGGCAAACTATTTCTCCAAGGAGGAGCGGGAGCAATGCGCCCTGCGATACGCCAGCGGAAACCAGGCCGTAGCCAGGGAATACCTAGACAGGGCGGACGGAACACTATTTTATGAGACGATTGATTTGAATGAGGCTGGCAATGCCTTTTCCCAGCAGGACATCACAGACATCTGCGGGGAGATTATCGCCGTGCAGGAGCAGGAAATCAGAGAACTGAAAAAGCGGCTGGAGAAAAAGACGCTGCGGGGCAAGTTAAAATGGATTTACCATAAAATATACTCATTATTTAAGAATGCATAAGAGACAAGGGCATTGACAAATCTTAACAAATGCTAAAGCAAGAAAATCAGGAGGGAATGGCATCATGCACCCAGTCTATGCACGATGCCCTGACCCTCTCTTATTCGGGTCTGTGAGTAAATTCCAATCTCTATTTTGTGATATTGTGAAAAATCCAAGGGATTTAATATCTGATAGACTTTCTATAAAACGCCACAATGGACACTTCCCACTTGAAGTGTCCATTGCCATTTTTCAACCTATCAATTTGAACATATTAAACTTTTAAAACTCAAATTTCTGTACCAAGTCATTCAATGTCACCGTCTGATTTGCCAACTGCTCCGACGTAGCGTAGGTCTCCTGAGATACCGCAGAATTATCATTCACTCCCTGGGCAATGGCATCGATGCCCACCTGAATCTGCTGCATATTGTCCGCCTGATCCACTGCATTTTCTGCCGACTTCTTAATCATCTCGTTGACTTCTCCCACAGCGCTCACCGACTCTTCCAGAGAAGTCATTACGCCGTTGGCAATGTCGTTACCCTTGTTAATCTCTTCCATGGATACGCCAATCAGTTCTCTGGTCATGCTGGCCGCCTTAGAACTCTCCAGCGCCAGCTTTCCAATTTCATCAGCAACTACAGCAAATCCCTTTCCCAGTTCTCCTGCCCGGGCAGCCTCGATGGAAGCATTCAGAGAAAGAAGGTTTGTCTGCTCTGCAATCTCCTCGATGGTCTGTATAATCCCCACCACCTGCTGGGATGTCTCCCGGATCTCATTCATGGCTCCCATCATCATCTTCATCTTATCCTGGTTCTGCTCCATCATATTGGTCACATATACCGTGGCCTTTGCCGACCGCTCCGCATCCTTGCGGCTCTCCTGCACCTGCTCCGTCACCGTGGTGGTGGTGTTTGCAAGTTCCTGTACGGAAACCGCCTGGGTCTGGGCACCCTCCGCAAGCATCTGAGAGGCATCTGCCAGTTCGGAAGCACCCACGGAAACCTGCTTGGAACTCTCGCCAATATTCTTCATCACATCTGTCATGGAGCCAGAAATATTGAGCAGGGCATCCTTGATTTTCTGGAACTCACCCACGTAATCATTCTTCAATTCCACGCTCAACTGGCCATCCGCAATCCTAGCCAGCACTTCGGAAGTCTCGTCTATGTATACGATATACTCCTTCAGTCGGGCAACGGTCTTCTTAATCGATTCTCCCAATTCTCCAATCTCATCCTCGGAAGTAATCTCAAGATGCACGTCCAAATCCCCATCAGCCAGCTGCTGGGCCGTGTGGTTCAACTCCATAATCGGCTTTGACAGGCTGGCAGCGCTCTTCTTAATGCTCAAGACAATCAGCAAGATGCCGATCAGGAATATAATAATCAATGCGGCTATCATCCCGAATACCAAGTAATAATACTCCCAGAAAGGCATATTGCTCACAACAAGGTAGCCGGTCTCTCCCACAGGTTCCGCCACGCCATACTTTGTCTTGCCATCAGCCTTGTATTTGAGGAATTCTTCCTCCCCCGCCTTTACGGCATCTTTCACATTCTGCGAGATATCCACCTCGGAAATATTCTTCTGCAACATATCTTCCTGAGGATGGTATATGACCGTTCCCTCTGAAGACATCAGGAAAACGTATCCATTTTTGCCAATCTTATATTTCCCCATCACATCTGTGAGGTGATCCAGGGAAACATCCAGCCCCGCCACGCCTATAATGTCTTTAGAAGAATCGTCAAAGACCGGCGATACCGCGCTGAGAATCGTCTGATTTGTTGCAGGATCCACATAAGGCTCTGTCAGCACCGTCTCTCCTGAATCAATAAGATCCTGATACCAGACGCGCTGGGTGATATCCCATCCGTCTTCCTTCCCCGATGTAAAGCCATCTGACTGGGTCAGGACACTGGCATCCATATCCGCAATCCATGCTGCCATGATATTCTCTGAATCCGTATCCACCACATTTAGCAGGTTCTGCCGAACCGTGTCCATCTTGTCCGCCTTCTGGACATCGTCCCCTGGCTTGGTCTCCGTCATGACATCCTTGATTTCCGGGTTGACTGCCAGCTGGGCCGAAGCCTTGCTATACTGCTCAAAAAAACCTGCCAGCTGATTTGACGCTGCCACTGACTGCAACGTCAGTTCTGATTCCTTCGATGAAACGATCACCCAACGAACCATTAATATGGCAATGACTGCCACGATTAGGAAAACCAGCAGGACACTTCTTCCCACCTCAAATAGTATTTCATCCGCTATCCGTTTTTTAGATTTCCCTTTCCTTTCTTTCCTTTCTCCCAAAAAAAATATCCTCCTTTTCATAGTGTAATATAGATATTATACTCCTTTTAGAAAGGCAATACAAGGAAAATAAATAAATTACACATAAGTGGTTCCCTTTGTGTACCGCTACCTTTCGAGCAATCACCGATACATTGAAAAAAGGCCGAAATCTTCATGCCTGTGCAAAAGATTCCAGCCTTTTAAACTGCTACCCATTCTTTTCCATATCCTCAAAAATATAATCAAATACAGATGCCATTCCCACAAACTCGCACCCATAGAAATTTTTCCCATCCGCGCTCCGATCCTGGCGCAGGATTCTCACTACGCAGTTCAGGAATTCTCCCTTTTCCTTAAACTCCAGCCTGGCATTAAAATAATACCCGATCGGCAGCACGCTATCCGTGGCAAATCCAATCCCAGTTCTGGATATGTTCCGAACCTCGATGGGGGCATGGATGTTTTCCACCTTCACATTATCCTGCTTAAAGAGAGAAGAGACTTCCAGGCTCATGGCCAAATTCACCCTCTTCGCTCTGCGATGTTCTATCATGCTTCTCTCCTCCTTTTCATAACCTCCTACTGCAAAAGTTCTGCCAGTATCTGATTCACCATCCCCGGGTCAGCCTTTCCCTGGGTGGCCTTCATCGTCTGCCCCACCAGGAATCCGATGGCCTTCTTCTTGCCATTTCGATAATCCTCTACCGACTGGGGATTTTCTGACACGATCTTCTCAATCGTCGCCCGCAAGGCTCCGTCATCCGCCACGGTCTTCAGCCCATGCTCCTCCACATACCTCTCCGGGTCAGCATTCTCTCCGAATATCTTTTCAAATACTTCCTTAGCGACAGAATTGTTGATGGCCCTATCCTCCACCAGCAAAATCAATTTCGCCAAATTTTCCGGGGAGAAAGACAATTCTTCCGCCTCCATCTCATGCTCCTTTAGCAGACGCATGGTCTCCCCCATCAGCCAGTTGGACACCTTCTTGGGAAGATGGCAGATTGCCGTAGTCTCCTCAAAAATATCTGCCAGCTTCTTATGGGCGGTGATGATTCCCGCATCGTAATCCGGGATCTTGAACTCACTCTTATACCGCTCCAGTTTCTCTGCCCGCAGTTCCGGCTGGCGGTCACGAATCTCCTGCAGCCACTGGTCGCTAATCACCACAGGCACCAGGTCTGGCTCGGGAAAATATCGATAATCCTGGGCATCCTCCTTGGATCGCATGGCATAGGAATACTCCTTATTGTCATCCCACCGCCTAGTCTCCTGCACCACCTTTTCTCCGGACTCAATCAGATCAATCTGGCGCTCCCTCTCTGCCTCGATGGCGCGCTGGATTGCCTTGAAAGAATTCAGGTTCTTCATCTCGGTGCGGGTGCCAAACTCTTCCGCGCCCACTTCCCGCACGGACAGATTCACATCCGCCCGCATGGAGCCCTCCTGCAGCTTGCAGTCACTAGCCCCCAGATACTGGATGATCATCCGCAGTTTGTCCAGATAGGCTACCACTTCCTCCCCGGAACGCATATCCGGCTCCGATACGATCTCGATCAGAGGCACGCCAGAGCGATTGAAATCCACCATGGAATTTTCTCCCCATTCATCGTGAATCAACTTGCCCGCATCTTCCTCCATATGGATTTCATGGATGCCGATAGTCTTCTTCTCCCCATTTTCCAATGCAATCTCAATGCCCCCATCCCGGCAGATGGGCAGATATAATTGGGAAATCTGATAATTCTGTGGATTATCTGGATAAAAATAATTCTTTCGGTCAAACTTGCAATTCTGGGTTATGGTGCAGTTCGTAGCAAGTCCCACCGCTATGGCATACTCCACCACCTGCTTGTTCAGCACCGGCAGAGAGCCAGGCATGCCGGTACACACCGGACAGGTGTGGGAATTGGGCTCGCCGCCAAATTCCGTGGAGCATCCGCAGAAAATCTTCGTCTTCGTGGCCAGCTCCACATGCACTTCCAATCCAATCACCGTCTCATACTGTCTCATTGATTCCTCCAATCCAAATATCACACGCAGGACAGACATGCCATGCGTTGTCCATTCTCTATACCTATTCCCGTAAAAATCCAATGCCTATTGCTCTCTCGTCACTCAAAGACAGCAATGGAAACAAATTATGCCAGCGGCGAATGCTGGTACTCCCTAGTCTGCTCAAAAGCATAGGCAGCCCGAATTATCTTCTTCTCCTGGAAGCAATCCCCAATCAGCTGCAGACCAATGGGAAGCCCCTTGGAATCCAACCCGCAGGGCAGGGAAATCCCCGGCAAGCCCGCCAGATTCACAGAGACAGTATAAATATCTCCCAAATACATCTTAATCGGGTCGCTCAGGCTCTCACCCAGCCTAGGTGCCGTGGTAGGCGCAGCCGGCCCAAGAATCAGGTCATACTGGGAAAATGCCTTGTCAAACGCCTGCTTAATCAACGCCTTCGTGCGCAGTGCCTTCAAGTAATAAGCATCGTAATACCCGGAACTGAGCACAAAGGAACCCAGCATAATCCGGCGTTTCGCCTCCGGCCCAAATCCCTCGGACCGGGACTTCTTATACATATTGTGCAGCCCCTCGTAATCGGTAGTTCTGTATCCGTATTTCACCCCGTCAAAGCGTGCCAGGTTGGAGCTCGCCTCCGCGCAGGCAATGACATAATATGCGGGAATGGCATACTCCACCAGGCTCAAATCAAATTCCTCCACCAGGGCACCCTTTTCCTCCAGCACCTTGGCCGCCGCCATGATGGAATCTCGCACCTCGCCATCCAAGCCTTCCCCCAGATAATCCCTAGGAATGCCAATCTTCATCCCCCTCACGTCTTCTGAGAGAGCAGCAGCGAAGTCATAGTCCTTTCTTTCTACAGAAGTGGAATCTTTTGCATCATGGGAAGCGATGGCCTCCAGTATCGTGGCGCAATCTGTCACATCCTTCGCCACCGGGCCAATCTGGTCCAAGGAGGAGCCATAGGCAATCAATCCATATCTGGATACCGTGCCGTAGGTGGGCTTTAGGCCCGTCACGCCGCAGAAGGAACTGGGCTGGCGAATCGATCCGCCCGTATCGGAACCCAAGGCGTAGGAACATTCCTCTGCCGCCACTGCGGCACAGGAGCCGCCGGAAGATCCCCCCGGCACATGCTCCCCATTCCAGGGATTTCTCGTGGCACCGTAGGCCGACGTCTCCGTGGTGCTACCCATGGCGAACTCGTCCATATTCGTCTTTCCCATCACCACCGCCCCGGCTCTCTCCAGATTTGCCACTGCTTCCGCCGTGTATGTGGGCACAAAATTCCCCAAAATCTTGGAACTGCAGGTAGTGAGCAGTCCCCGGGTGCACATATTGTCCTTCACTGCCACCGGAACCCCCGCCAGAGGGCTATCATACACGCCCTTCCGAATGCCCTCCTGCACTTTTTCTGCCCGCTCTAATGCCCGCTCTCCGTCCACGGTAACAAAGCCATTTACCTTCTCCTCTTTTGCTGCTGCGGCATCCAGAGCCGCCTGGACGGCCTCGGTCACGGACACCTCACCCGCCTTGATCTTCTTTCCCAGCGCTACCGCCGTCAAACTCATCAATGACATGTATAACCTCTTTTCTGCACTACAAATCTTGCGTTACTGATCCTACTCATTTCCCAGCGCGTGGAACATGCTGGTCAGATCGTCTTCGGCACCACAAAAGCGTCTTCCTTCCGCTCCGGCGCATTCTCTAACGTGGCATCCCTGCCGTCCCCATTTGTCACCTCATCCTCCCGAAACACATTGTTTACCGGAAATACATGGGACATAGGCTCCACGCCAGAGGTATCCAGCTCATTCAGCTGATCGATATAGTCCAGCATCTCTCCCATATCCTTTTTCGCCTGTTCCTTTTCCTGGCCGTCTAGTTCCAGCTTCGCCAGAATCCCCACATATTCTATTGTCTCATCAGAAATTATATTCGCCATTCTCTCACCTCATTTCTTCCTGTCCAATTCCTGCGGACAAGCCATCCCGTCGCCCACTCTTCCTGACCAGAACCGATCTCCAAGCCATCCACATGGGATGGCACTATCCAAACATTCCGGTAAAGAAGTCGGCAATCGCCTGAAAAATATCCGCAAAGAAACTTCCCACCTTCTCTAGCAATCCCCCAGTGTCCACCTGGCTGAAATCAATGCCCGAATCCTTCAGCTTGTCATAGATATCCTTCGCCTGGCTTTTGATGGCGTCCACGTCCACATCCACTTTGGAAACCTTCTCCATCATATCCACGATATTTTCCACATCCTTCTCCGAGATGTCCAAATTCAAGGCCCTGGCTGAAGATTCCACCGCATCCCTGATATCTTGGGAGGAGGCATCATTCTGGGAAAACACCCTCTCCTTCACAGCGGCAATGAGTTCTGCCGCTTTCGCTTTGTCCCCCACAGAATCTGCAAGTTCCGCCGTGGTTACCAGTTCGTCCGTGGCAGCGTCCATGATATCCTCGGATATCTCCTGATCCGTCATCTCCGCATATGCCTTCATCGCCCCCACCAGGGCAGAGGTGCCGGAAATGTTAAAAGGCCCCACCACCGTCACGCTGGCATCTTTCAGCCCTGCAGTAGCCAAGGCATTGCAGTACATGCTGGAAGTGCAGTAACTGATGTTCTTCGTCTCCACGTCAATGCCGCTGCCTTCCTCCGTCTTCACGATCATCACGGAAGAGAGGGCGCGCTTGCCAATGACAGAGGCAGCAATGTAATCTCCCAGATAATCATGCTCCTCCTGATTGGTAATCTCCACGGTCTTATAGTCCTCCACATCCTTCTCCGTGATGCCAAACCCGCTTAATACTGCCGCCTTTTCCTTCTTATTCAAATCTGCTCCAAAGGCAATATACCTGTCAAAACTGGTGTCCTCATCCTCTATCACCGCATCTGCCGCCGCCCGCTGCGGCATTGCTCCCATACAGGCAAATGCCAGCAGACCAACCACTAGCCATCCAAATACTCTCTTCCTCATAACCATCCTCCATTCCTTCCATGCCCTGCAAACTCCAATGCGCAAATCATGCGCCGTGCCCCAGGACAAGATTTTCCACCTGGCACCTTTTTTACCAAAGATAGCCAGAGCCCCAATGAAACTCTGGCTGCACGCTCCGCCATCATGCCTTTCCGGCCTTGATTCTCTCCATGGCTTTCACCGTGTTCTCCGCACTGCCAAAGGCCGTCAGGCGGAAATATCCCTCCCCGCTGGGGCCAAAGCCAGAGCCAGGCGTTCCCACGATATTCAGCTCCTCCAGCAGATAATCAAAGAAATCCCAGGACTTCATGCCCTCAGGCGTCTTCATCCAGATGTAGGGCGCATCCACGCCGCCATATACATCATATCCTGCGCCGATCAGCCCCTCCCGGATCACCTTCGCATTGTTCATGTAATAGGCGATCTGCTCTCCTGTCTGCTTCCTGCCCTCCGGGCTATAGACAGCGGCCCCCGCCGCCTGGATAATGTAGGGCGCGCCGTTGAATTTCGTGCCATGCCGCCTTGCCCACAGGGCATGGAGAGATACCCCGCCGCATTTCAATGCCTTGGGCACCACGGTAAATCCCAGGCGGGTACCGGTAAATCCCGCATTCTTAGAAAAACTGCGAATCTCAATGGCACATGCCTCGGCCCCCTGGCACTGATAAATCGAATGGGGCACATTCTCAGAAGTAATATATGCCTCATAAGCCCCATCGTAGATAATCACTGCCCCCACCTTCAATGCATAATCAACCCAGACCTGAAGCTGCTCCGTAGTCAAAGTCGTTCCCGTAGGATTGTTAGGAAAGCACAGATATATTACGTCCGGCGTCTCCCGGGGAAGTTCTGGAACAAAGCCATTCTCGCTAGTGCAGGGCATGTAGATTACGCCGGACCATTTCTCCGCAGCCTCATCATACGCTCCCGTGCGCCCCGACATGGCATTGGAATCCACATACACCGGATACACTGGATCCGTCACCGCAATTTTCGTATCCTCCGCAAATATATCTACAATATTGCCGGAATCGCTCTTCGCGCCATCGCTGACAAATATCTCGTCAGCGGAAATATCGCATCCCCTGGCTTTATAATCATTTTCTACAATGGCATTGCGCAAAAATTCATAGCCTAAATCCGGCGCATAGCCCATAAAGGTCTCCTGCCTGGACATCTCGTCCACTGCGCTATGTAGCCGTTCAATCACGGCCGGACAGAGAGGAAGGGTCACATCGCCGATTCCCATGCGAATGATTTCCTTGTCTGGGTTCGCTGAAGAATACTCCCCAACCTTCTTTCCAATCGTAGAAAAAAGATAACTCCCCGGCAACTTCAAATAATTCTCGTTAATCCTAAACATCTGTCAGTCCTCCAATCATTCTGTCAACCACTTTTTCATAAATATTTTACACGAAAGATATGGGGATTGCAAGCAAAAGAAAGCCCGTGCGCGCCTTTCACCCAGCGAGCCGGTCAACGGCTTGGGAAGCGTCTGCTTGAAAATAAATGTCTTTTCCCTTATTGCTCTCATACATGAAATCTTTCAAAGGCTTGCTGGTATACTTAGAAAAATCGCCATATATTGCAAATCTCACACCATAATTAATAAATTTCTGCAATATCTCTCCCGCCAGGCAAGTGCTTAAAATGAAAAAATCCTCCACTATGGCTCCCTTGTTTATGGCAATATTCGTACATCTCGTCTCATACTTCACGGTCATAATCAGGTCCAGGGCAGACTGGACATCTGTAATCACCAGTTCGTCACTGTCTACGACCGCAACCTCCACATTATTTTTTCTAACAACCTCAGTTTTCATCTTCTACCTCCTTCACCATTGTTATTTGTTCACGACCCAATCTCCCATCCAACTTCCGAATGCCCGACACGGCTATCTCGTAAATCGGCTATAGGTTTTCCCCGGGGACATGCCGCCCCGGTAAGCCGCCAACTCGGTCACCGTCACCAGCTGGTACCCCCTTGCCTTCAACGTCCTGATAATCGAATCTGCGGCTCTGGCCGTGGGCAGATGCAGGTCGTGCATCAGCACCACGTCTCCGTCCCGGGCTCTCTGCAACACGCACCGAATCGTGGCAGAAGTGCTTCTAGTCTTCCAGTCCAGGGTGTCAATAGACCAGAGGATCACCGGCATCCCCGCAGCCTTGCAGACAGCGGGATTGATGCTTCCCCCTGGCGGACGCATGATTCGAATATCCCTCCCAATCTGCGCCCTCACCACCCGATTGGTCTGGTCCAGCACGGACTTCACCTGCCGGGGAGAGAGCCTGGTAAGCTTATTGTGGCTGTATGTATGGTTTCCAATCTCGCACCCTAGGGCCGCTGCCCGCCTGACGCTTCCCGGGTAGCGTCCCACGCTGCCCCCCACCACGAAAAACGTGGCCCGGGCCTTATATTTCTTCAGCGCGCGAAGCACTATGGGCGTGTGGGGGGAAGGGCCGTCGTCGTAAGTCAGGGCAATCATTTTCCTTCTCCCGTCAATGGCCATCTGGCTCGCGGCACTGCTCTCGCCGCCCCGCCCGCCGGCATCATCCCTGGCTCGTACCTTGTAGGTATAGAACTTTCCGCCCCTCCGCCTCTTGTCTGTGTAAGAATTTTTCGTTCCCTTCACAGTGGCGATCACCTGATATCTGCCCTTGGCCTCATTCTTTCTCAGGATTTGATAGCGGTCCGCTCCCTTGACCCTCTTCCAGCGCAGCACAAGCTTCCGGGAGCCGGACAGATTTGAAATCCTCCTCAGACGGACTTTATTCAGAGAACGCCCCTTTACCGTCTCACTGGAAGAATAGGCGCCATATTCTCCAGAATATACCTTCAGACGATAGTAGTATGCCCTTCCAGGTATGCGTTTTCTATCTGTGTAGCGGCATTTCTCCCCATCCGTTTTGTAAATCCGGCGAAATCCTCCAGATTTCTTTTCGCTCCGGTAGAGCACATACTCTTCCCCGCCGTCTATTTCATCCCAGCAGAGCAAAATCCTGCCATCGGGCCTAGATGCCGCCATCAATACCGGCTCTTCCATCTCGTTCTCATCCAGCCCATCCGGCGTCTCCTTGTTCTCCTCCTGACCTTCCTGAACGGCGCCGCACTCCTTCTGAACCATCCTCTGCCCCTGCCATCGGCCGCCGTCCCATTCCGCCGACTTCCCCCGCTTGACGCTGACGGACTTTTCTGCCGAAGCGGCTGGAGATTCCCAGAATGAGGCGCACATTATCAAAATGCCAGCAAGGAAAGCCATTCTTGCAATCCTTCCCAACCCTTTAAATATTTTCTTCTCCATCAATGCCCATTCCTTTTCGTATTGCCACCATACTATTCACAATGATTCATTCCGTCCTGGGACAGGCCGTATGGCTCCACCTTCTCTGCAATCTCGTCATGCAGCCTCTGCCGCAGGCTCTGAATATAGCCAAAGACCTCTTCCAGAGCCACCATCTCTTTCACGGACTTATCCCTAGTGGCTATCTCCACCGCATGTTCCTTGAGATTCCTAGGGCTCACCACCACCCGCACGGGCACGCCAAGAAGGTCCGCATCAGAGAACATCGCCCCGGGACGCACGCTCTCCCGGTCGTCGTAAATCACTTCCACGCCCGCGTCCAGCAACTCCCCATACAGCCTGTCAGCCACCGCCTTGGTCTCCTCATCGTCTGCCCTAAGGCAACAGATATGCACCTCCCAGGGAGCAACAGAAATAGGCCAGATGGGACCATACTCATCGTGGTACGCCTCGCAGATGGAAGCCGCCAGCCGCCCTACGCCAATCCCGTAGCATCCCATGATAGGATAGTGAAGCTGTCCATTCTCGTCCGTATACTGCATGCCCATGGTCTCTGTATATTTGGTGCCCAACTGGAAAATGTTGCCGACCTCGATGCCCCGCTTGATGGTGATGGCTTTCTTCCCGCAGCAGGGACACACGCTGCCTTCCTGAATCTTGGAGATATCCACATACTCTGCCTTCTCCAAATCCCTCTCCAGATTTAGCCCCGTATAATGGTACCCATCCCTGTTGGCTCCCGCCACCAGGTTTTCAATTCCCCTTAAGCTCACATCCAGATAATATTCTACTTCCGTAGAGATATCATAGGGGCCAATATACCCTGCCACCAGAGGATCATCCTCCGTGATTTCTGCCGTATGTATTTCCTCCCCCACGATATTGCGCAGCTTGGTCTCATTGACTTCGTAATCCCCCCGCACAAAGGCAACCACGAACTTATCATCTGCATTTTTCTGATACACCACTGCCTTGCAGGAAAGTTTCTCATCGCTCTTCAGATAATGGCACACCTCCTCGATGGTCTTACACTCCGGCGTCTCCACGCACTGCAAGGACGCCACTGCGCCGGGATTGTCATTTGCCATCTTGTTCTCTGCCGCCTCCATATTGGCCCGATAGCCGCAGGCGTCGCAGAGCACGATGGAATCCTCCCCCACAGGGGTGAGAAGCATATACTCATGGGAAATATTCCCCCCCATCATGCCGGAATCCGAGGCCACCGTGACCACCTCCGGAATGCCCGCCTTCTGGAAAATGCGGTTGTACGCCACATAGCATCTGTCATAATACTTCTCCAAATCCTCCTGGGAGGTGTGGAAGGAATAGGCATCCTTCATCGTAAACTCCCGCACCCGGATCATGCCTGCCCTTGGCCTGGCCTCATCTCGGAACTTTCTCTGGATCTGATAGATCATAAAGGGATACTTGGCGTAGGACTGGGCATACTCCCGCACCAGATGCACAGCCGCCTCCTCATGGGTCATGGCCAGCACCATGCGGGACTGATTCCTGTCCTTGAAGCGCAAAAGCTCATTTCCCACGCTCTCATATCTGCCGGACTCATCCCACAGATCCGCAGGCAGCACCACCGGAAATAGCACCTCCTGTCCGTCAATGGCATCCATCTCCGTGCGGATAATCCGCTCAATCTTGGCAGTAATCCTCTTCAATGCCGGATACTCTGAAAAAATGCCGTTTCCCACATTCTTCATATAGCCCCCCCGCACCATCAGGGCGTGGCTGTCAATCACGCAATCTGCCGGCTTCTCCTTAAATCTTGACCCAATCAGTTTTTCTAATTTCATATGCTCTCTTCCTTTCTGTTCACTCGGCTTTACACTGACATGTCGCTTTCTATCAAACTGTAAAAGCCGATTGCTTCGTGCTTCGCACTGCCCGCAATCGCCACCAATATTCGCAATCCGGGCTACCGCCCTACTTGCTCATATTGGTGGTGCGCCAAGTGTCCAAGCATGTAGCATGCTCGTTCACTCGGCTTTACTTTTACAATAAGAAAGCCCCAAATAGAATATCCATTCCATTTAGGGCGAATCAACTCCGCGGTACCACCTAATTTCAGGCCATGCCTGCTCTCTGGACCAGCAATCACTAATCTGCCCATGATAACGGGGGCTGCCGTTGGAATTTCCGCAATACCCATATGCGCTTCCCTTCCAAAACTCCGAGACGGGTTCGGGCAATTTCCATCAAAGCCTCGCACCAACCGGCTTCTCTCTGGGGACTTCCACTGTCCTACTGGCTCTCTTCCACGTCTTTGCGCTATCGCAACTGCGCTTCCTCTTTTCAAGGAACCACAAGTTTTTTCAAATTATAACAAACACTCCCCCATTTGTAAAGGTGTATTTTCCATCCATCGCCCTAGCCACAAAATACATATTGTGATATACTCTATGCCAACCCTTTAGACAAGCAAACATTTACGGAGGTAAGAAAAATGGTCAAAGCCATCTTTTTTGACATCGACGGAACCCTGCTCTCCCATCAGAGCGGCACCGTTCCCTTAAGCGCAAGATCCGCCATCTTCCAATTAAGGGAAAAGGGCATCAAACTCTTTACGGCAACAGGACGCCATATCAATGAAATTGAAAGACTGCCCGTGGGCGACTTGCCCTTTGACGGCTACATCACATTAAATGGACAAATCTGCCTAGATTCTAACAGGACAGTATTATATGATGCCCCCATTTCCACGGAAGATACGGAAAGGATGGCCTCCATCTTCGAGAAGAAAGAAATCCCTGTCTTAATGATTGAAGCAGACAGGATGTACATTAATTTCATAAATTCCACAGTCCGCGCCACGCAAAAAGCAATTTCCACCCCACTTCCAGAAATCGGAACCTATACGGGAAACAAGGTATACCAATACATCGTCTACGGCGATGAAAAGGATGTCCATGCCCTTACCGAACAACTGTCATGGTGCAAAATGAGCCAGTGGAATCCCCATGCCTTTGACATCATTCCCCTAAAAGGTGGAAAAATTGCTGGCATACAGCATATCTTGAAGCATTTCGGGCTGCAGTCCCAGGAAGCCATGGCCTTTGGAGACGGCGACAATGACATAGAAATGCTGCACCATGTCGGTATCGGCGTAGCCATGGGAAATGCAAATGACGCAGTAAAGCGGCATGCGGATTACTTGACTGCTGACATCGATCAGGATGGCGTAAAGAAGGCATTGGAATTTTACGGGATACTGTAGCCATACTCCCGAATCCTCTCCATCATCCGGATGGCCCGGACGCTCTTCCTCACATCATGCACCCTCACCATCTGCCAGCCGCTCTGCACAGCCTGCACCGTGGTGACCAGCGTTCCCTCCTCCCGCTCGGTGACAGGCAGATCAAGGGTCAGCCCGATGACAGACTTTCTGGAAGCCGCCAGAAGCAGGGGCATCCCCAGCACCTTGAAATCCCCCAGATGGGCTAGCACCTCCAGATTGTGCTCATAGGTCTTTCCAAATCCAATCCCTGGATCGAGAATCATCTGACCTCTGAAAATCCCGGCCCCCTCCCCGATGGAAACGCTCTCCTCCAGGTCGGCCATCATGCCAGGCAAAAGCCCCTCCTCATAAACTGCCTCCCGGCGATTCTGCATGACGCACACCGGCTTCTTATGTTTTGCCACCACCTCAGCCATAGTTTCGCCATCCCATCCCTTCTCCTCCTGAGAAAAGAGGGATTCATAGCGAAGTCCCCAGATATCATTGGCAAGATCCGCCCCGGCAGAAAGGGCGGCATCCATCACCGGAGCCTTATAAGTATCCACGGACACTGGCACGTCAAACCGCTTCTTGATTTCCTCCAGCACGGAAATCACCCTGGCCGTCTCCTCCTGGATGGAAACTGCCTGATAGCCCGGCCGGGTGGATTCTCCCCCCACGTCAATGATGTCCGCTCCCTCCTCCACCATCTCTTCCACATGATAAAGTGCCGCATCCATTTCCCGAAACTTCCCCCCATCGGAAAAAGAATCCGGCGTCACATTTAAAATTCCCATCACATAGGTATGCTTCCCGTCAAAATCAAAGTCCTGCTGCCCGATCTTCATAATTGCCATATATCCTTTCTGCTGTATTTTAATAATAAATCCTTGATAGATTCACGTATTACCCATGATTGGCATCAATATAGTTTTCCATTCCCTGGTGCAATTTCCAACATATTTGATCTCGTCGCACCCTCACTAGCAAGCCTGCCCAGTCCGCTTATCACTGCCGCAAATACCGGCAGGCATCCCCCACAATGGAGAGGGAGCCGCAAACTACCAGTTTTCTTCCCTCTTCCAGCCCTTCCAAAGCCTGAGAGCAAGCCCTCTCCATAGAGTCGCAAGAACAAATCTCCACTTCCCTGCCCTGGCCTTTTGCCAGCCGGGCAATGCATTCCTCCAAAGCCTCCCCCGAAAGCCCCCGCCTTCCGGGAGCCGCCACGGCATATGCCCGATGCATCACGGGAAGAAGCGTCTCCATCTCCCGCAGATAATCCTTGTCCCGAAACACGCCCAGAATAAAGTCGAAGGCTTCCCCGGGAAAATACATTTCCAGAGATTCCACCAGACTTTCAACCGCCGAAGGATTATGGGCGCCATCCACCAAAATCAAGGGGCCTTCCGACAACAGCTCCAGCCTTCCCGGCCATCTGCCGGACTCCAGCCCCTGGGCAATCTGCGTCTCCCCAATCCTGTCAAAGCCATCTGCCCGCAACTGCTCCAGCGCCTCCACCGCCAGAACGGCATTCCCGATCTGAAAAGTCCCCATCTGACCCAATCGGTATTCCTTTCCTCGGTAGGCAAAACTGCTGCCCTCCATCGTACATTCCCCCACCTGCAAGGAATCTTCTGCCACCAGATGAAGTTCTGCCCTTCTCCGTCCGCACACCTCCCTCAAAATATCCACGCAGGCATGGGACAGGGCAGAGACCACCAGCGTCCCCTCCTTGACGATTCCATATTTCTCCCTGGCAATCTCTTCCAGGGTATCCCCCAGAATCTGCTGGTGATCCAGGCTAATGGAAGTCAGAACGCAAAGTCTGGGACGCTCTACGATATTGGTGGCATCAAGCCTTCCCCCCAGCCCGCACTCCACCACAGCAACATCCACGTCCCAGTCCGCAAATTTCTGGAATGCCAGCACCGTCTGAATCTCGAAGGCAGTGGGGTGATGGTGTCCCTCGGCAACCATGTCATCGCAATGGCCACGAAGCACAGTCACGGCCTCCGCCACCTCTTCCTCGGAGATATCCGCCGTCACCACGCCTCCAGCACCGCTGCGGAAGCATCCCCCAGCAAGAACGTCCTCTCCGCAGCGGGAATCATTTTCCCCGCCGCGAGAATGATCTCCCCCACGGCAAGAATCATCCCCCTCCCGCCGCCAAATTTGCTGAATACTCTCCCGCCATCCAAAGACGGCCGGGGAGGAAAACCGCCCCACCCGATAACCGGACAGGGCCAGTACCTGGCAAAGAAAATTCCCCACAGAACCCTTTCCATTCGTTCCCGCTATGTGAATGATCTCCGTCCTTCTGTCAGGGCGACCCATGCGGGCTGACAGTTCCGCCACCTCCGCCAGAGAGTAATCGCTGCCCTGGGCATGTTCAATTTCCGTCAGGTAGGCTCTCGCCTGTGCATAGTCCATAAGTCCTCCTGTAAGATGCATTTCTTCTCTCCTCCAACAGAGAGGAAATGCGTCCACTGTGATACTGCGCTACAGCCCCTCCACGAACCCCCGCACTTCCTCCCACGCCTCCTTAGATTCCGGCATCCGGTCCATCGCCTGCTGAAATTCATGGAACATCCCCTCGTATACCGTGGCCTCCACCTGGCATCCAGCCTCTCTGGCCTTCTCCGCCACGTCCACCGTATCGCTGAGGAGCATCTCGATGCTCCCCACCTGGAACAGCATCTCCGGAAAGCCGGCGTAATCTGCAAACTTCGGGGAAATATAGGGATGGGCCGGGTCTTCCTTTCCCGGGTAATCCCCCCGGTAAATCATGCTGTCCCGGGTATTTCCAAAAAGGGGATCCCTCTCATAATTCTCTATATAGGATGCCCCGGAAGCGGTCAGATCCGTCCAGGGCGACATGAGAACCAGGGCTCTGGGAAGCGGCATCTGCCTGTCCCTCAGATAGGCGCACAGGGACAATGCCAATCCGCCCCCGGCAGAATCCCCCGCCACAATCATCTGTTCTGGAAGATATCCCAATTTCTGCAAGAAAGCATACCCCAGGCAGGCATCCTCCAGGGCCGCCGGATAGGGATGCCTGGGCGCCACCCGGTAATCCACGGAGCAGACCTTCATCCCGCCCCGCATATCGCTATATTCCTTCGCAAAATTCCTATATACATTGGTCAGCTCCCCAATGTATCCCCCGCCGTGCAGCTGCAGCACCACCATGTCGCTTGCCACCTCCGGGGGCGCAAGCAATTCCATCCGGGCAGTCTTATCTTTGATCTTCAGCAGAGAATATCCCTTTGGGCAATGCCAGTCCGGCTCCACCAGATTCTTCCGCAACGTGCCGTCCTGAATCTTAGGCCCAATCAATTTCTCCGAAGTGGCCATGCGAATCAGCTGCCGTAAAATTTTCGCCCGCAGGCTCAGATCCTCTTCCATCGTTCTCCTCGTTTCTTTCATGTTGCTGCCGTCCACAGCCATTCATCCCTTATTTATTCACCAATATGTTACTATTCACAGCCATTCATCCCCTCATGCGATAGCCCCGCTGCCTATCGGCATCGTAAGTTGCGTTTCTAACGCAACTTTGGCTATCTTATGATGGGATGAACAGCTTCCACAGTCGATTTCTAAAAAAGAACCAAAATCTTATGTGCAAGCACAACGATTTTGGTCTTTTTCTATAAATCGCTGTGAATAGTAACATTTAGACATAAAATCTCTTCTTCAATTCCTGCTTCGCCTTGCGGTTCCCCATGGAGAGGCAGAAGGAAAATATCATGGCCGATGCTCCCAGATTGCACCAGACAAGCACGGCATTCCCCGCCACGCCGCAGAGATACAGCACAAGCAGCACCAATCCCGCCAGCAGGGCAAACAATTGCACCAGCAGATAGTTCTGCCAATTCCTGAAATTCACCAGCATGCACACCACCAGCACCCCGTCCAGCACTAGGAGCAATGCGGGAAGGCCATAGTTTACCGACCATCCCTCCCCCCCGGTAAATGCATCCAGCACTCCCAAGTAAATCATGGTTGCCGCCCCCTGGACAAAAATCTTCCTGATATGGTTCGTCTTCCTGTAAAAGCCGTAAAATATGGTATATAGCAGATAGAGAATGGTAATGCTGGTGAGGTAGGACCATCCAAACCCTCCATTCACATAATAATTAATCACGCACAAGGCAACTCCAAGTATTGCCAAAAAATAAACTAAAAGAGAAAACAGCCTCTTCTTCCACTGTATCTTCCCGTATACCGAGGGATAGGATTGCTCCTGCTCATCCCCCTGCAATGTGAGCACGTTATGGCACAGGGGGCAGACCTCCGACGGGTCCCGAACCATCACCTGACATCTCTTACACTGATTCATATCTTTCCTCATTTCTCACCGCTATTTCACTTTCAAGATTGCTCTCAATCAACACATTCGCCCCCGCTTCAGACAGGATGCGGAAAAATCTCCTCTGGATGGACACATCTGACAGAACCGAGGAAAAGGTAAATACCAGCGTATCCTGATAGGAGCACACCGCCCCCTTGATATTCTGCCCCAGGGAACCTGACAGCATAGCATAAAAGTGTTCAATATAGGGCTGGTATGCCTCCTCCACATGCACGTTTCCGATATTCGTCACCGTGGTGGTATTCGCCCTGGCAGAGGAACGGTACACCATCCGCATGGCAAAAAGCTTGATAAAAATAGGCACGAAGCGGAGGAATATATTTTTCTGATTGGACACATTATAGGAAAAGAGATTCTCCAAGTGCTCCTTCTTCCTCTGATTCCGCAAACTCTCCCGCACGATCCGTATCACTTCCTCCAGAGAAATATTTTCCCTGTCCGGCCGGAATACCGCGCTAATCATCACAAAGAAATTCCGGGTAGTCAGAGAGTCAAAATAAGGGCGCAAATCCACCGGAATGCTGGCAGAGACAGGCCGCCGGGAAGGCTGCCCATGCAGGTACTCCCGATAGATGCTGTAGAGAAATACCGCCGTCAGGTACTCATTGATGCTCACTCCATATCCTTTGCCGATCTCCTTCAGCTCCCTTACAGAGAGATAGCCATGGATCACCGACATGCCCCCCTCGGGCATCCTCTCCCCCCTCACATGCACCGCCTTGTCCGTCTCATATCCCTTTTTTCTGCTCCTCTTATAATTCTTGAGATAGCTGTCCTCGGTATTGAGAGAAGTCTCGTCGGAAAACACATCGGAAAACTGCTCCTGCAGAGACGCATATTTCAATCGGAGATACTGGTAGGTAATCTCCCGCAAAAAGTTCACGCTTCCCATCCCATCTGCCAGCACATGGAACACTTCCAAGTTAATTCTCCTTTTATAGTATGTAACCCGGAACAGGTAATTCTGATTTTCGTATGGCTCGATATACCGGCAGGGGTAATCATTCTCCTTAGACACTTTCGGAGCAGGCTGGTTATTCTTCTCAAAATAGAACCAGAAAATCCCTTTCCGCAAGCGCACGCAGAAGGTATCAAACTGGGGCAGCACCATATCCAACGCCTGCTGCAATAATTCCTCCTCAATGTCTTCGGTCAGGGTCACTGCGATCCGATATACATTCGTCATATTATTTCCTGCGATAGCGGGAAATAAATTTGCCGTATTGTCTAATTTCTCCCATGGGATATTCTGCGATCTCTTTCCCAATGAATTGTCTCCTCTCTCCTTGTTTGCCTTCAAACCTTTCCTCTGCTCAAAAAGCCTAACCAACAGCCGCCGGACAAATTCTGCTGCCGTCTGTCAAAATCTGCTACCGACTGAAAAAATGCCGGAATAGCCTTACCCCGTGGGAGACATCCTCCACCCCCGCCGTCTCCATGGCAGAGTGCATGGCCAGCTGGGCAAAGCCAATATCTGCCGATGGCACGGACACATGGGCGGTGGAAATATTCCCCAGGGTGGAACCTCCCGCCACATCCGAGCGGTTGCAGTAGGACTGGCTGGGCACCCCGGCCTCCCGGCACAGTTTTTCCACATAGGCGGCAGAATAGCCATCAGTGGTATACTTCTGCCCTCCATGATGCTTCACGACAATCCCTCCATTCATGCGGGGACGGTTGGTAGGGTCCGCCTTCTCTGGATGGTTGGGATGGAGGGCGTGGGCATTATCCGCAGACAGAAGGAAACTCCTGGCAAGCATCTGCCTCTGTGCCTCCCCTGAAATAGACAGGCCATCTCCCATGCGCTCCAGCACGTCCCGTAGAAAGGTCGAGTCTGCCCCTTGCTTCGTGCCGCTTCCCACCTCCTCATTATCGAAGAATGCCCCCAGAGCGATATACTCCCCCTGGTCGGCGGCCAGCAATCCTTCCAGGGAAGCGTACACGCACATCAGGTCATCAAGCCTGGGCGCCAGGAGCCACTGACCCCGGTCACCTACAGCGCAGCCCCTCTCCCGCACATACACGAAAAGTTCCTCCGACAGAACGCTCTCCGATGGCACGTCCAGTTCTTCCGCCACCAAATCCCGCAATTTGGCATCCCTCTCCCGGGAGAAAATCGGGAGCAAATCAACCTGGGGATTATATTCGTATCCCTTATTGATATTTCGATTCATATGGATGGCAAGATTGGGTATCACGAGAAGATTCCTGTCAAAACGCAGAAGGCGCTCCCGAATCTCGCCCCCATACTCCAAAAACACCCTGCCTGCCACAGACAAAGGCCGATCCATCCAAGTGGATAGAATCATGCCGCCATATTTCTCCGTATTGAACTTCACATACTCCTCCGATGCGATTTCGGGATGGGCCTTTACCTTGAAGGCTGGAGAATCCGTATGGCTGGCCGCCATGTGAATCCCCCTCCCCGCCTGTCTCGGCAGGGAGAAGGCAATGAGCGAGGAGTGGTTTCTTGTCACGAAATACTTTCCTCCCCAGCGCAGCCGCCACTCCTGGCCCTCCTCCAATTCCTCATATCCCTGAGGCAATAATTTTTTCTTGATATTTTCCACCACATGAAAAGATGTGGAACCCTCATCAATAAAATCCAGTAGATTTTCTACAACAGCATCCATTGGCAGACTTCCTCTCTCTAGTTTGATCTTCCACCATTTATCATAAATTTCCTCATTTCTGCGCTGCTTGTTGCGCATAATGCAATGTTTGTGTCGCAACGCAGACACAAATCTTGCCAAACTCTTGCTATGCAAGAGTTGTGAAAAATTTATTTTTCACTCTTTCTGCCACGATGATCCACATCTTGCAAGTCGCAAAGCAGCTTGCAGGATAATGCGCCAGCATTTATTATATCTAATAGAAAATTTTCATTTCTTACACATTTTACCTAATCTGCCTGGAAATGTCAAAACGCTTTGATTCCCGGATAAAAGCCCACCTCTCCCAGCTCTGCCTCGATGCGGACCAGCTGGTTATACTTTGCCACCCGCTCGCTGCGGCTGGGCGCCCCGGTCTTAATCTGCCCCGCATTCAGCGCCACTGCCAGATCCGCGATGGTGGTATCCTCCGTCTCCCCGGACCGGTGGGATATAATGCTGGTGTAGCCATTCTTTTTCGCCAATTTGATAGCATCCATGGTCTCTGACAGCGTGCCAATCTGGTTCAGCTTGATCAGAATGGAATTTCCACAGCCACTGTCAATCCCCTTCTGCAGCCTCTTGGTATTGGTCACGAAGAGATCATCCCCCACCAGCTGAATCTTGTCCCCCAGTTCCTGGGTAATGGACTTCCAGCCCAGCCAGTCCTCCTCGTCCAGCGGGTCCTCAATGGAGCGGATGGGATATTTCCCGCACAAATCCTTCCAATGGGAAATCAGTTCCTGAGTGCTTAATACCTGCCCGCTCTTTGGCAAATGATACTCTCCCTGCTTCTCACCCTTCCACTCGCTGGCCGCCGCATCCAATGCCAGCACGAAATCCTTTCCCGGCTCGTATCCCGCCTCCTTCACGGCTTCCAGAATCAGCGTGATTACCTCGTCGTCATTTGCCAGATCCGGGGCAAATCCCCCCTCGTCTCCCACGGAAGTAGCCAGCTTCCTGCTATGAAGCAGCTGGCGCAGGGTATGGTAGACCTCCTGGCACCACCGAAGCCCCTCGGTAAAGCTGTCCGCCCCCACGGGCATAATCATAAATTCCTGGGTATCCACCGTGTTGGTGGCGTGAGCGCCCCCGTTCAGGATATTCATCATGGGCACGGGAAGGGTGGTGCCGCTCACTCCGCCCAGAAAACGGTACAGGGGCATTCTCTGAGCCTTGGCCGCCGCCCTTGCCGCCGCGATAGAAACCGCGAGGATGGCATTGGCTCCCAGTCGGCTCTTTTCCTGGGTTCCATCCAGTTCCAGCATCTTCTTGTCAATATCATAACAGCATCTGCCGTCCATGCCAACCAGAACTTCCCTGATGTCCTGATTCACCCTGGCCACCGCCTTAGTAACCCCCTTTCCCATGTAGGCTTTCCCGCCATCCCTCAGTTCATGGGCCTCGTAAATGCCCGTGGATGCCCCGCTGGGACTGGCCCCCCTCCCCTTCACGCCGCATCCCAGGGTAACTTCCGCCTCCACGGTAGGATTTCCCCTAGAATCCAGAATCTGCCTGCCTCTCACATCCACAATCTGATATTTTTTCATACACACCTCATTTCTGCTCCCCATGGGGAACTGTCGAAAATAGATTTCCTAACAGTTCCTTAGTATGGGATATTTTTCATATAACTATACATGACAGACATCGCCACCTCCTCGCCGTGCTGGAATCTTACAAATGCCGGAGATTTTTACGGTAATGCTCCAACTCTTTCTCATCCACACTATCTAAAATCTCATCAAGAGTAGCCGCCAGCTTTGCTTTGTCCTTTGGGAGAGTCCCATATAGCTGTACTGCATTGGAGGCTCCCATTGCCGCAAATTCCGTCTCTATGGCAAGGCTTTCAACCAGCGTTTTCATTTCTCTGTATTTTTCTTTTTCTCCTTCCGGCTGCCAGTTTCCCTTCCGAATCTCCTGATATAATTCAGAGTCCTTATAGATGGTCAGCATATTGGCTCCGACCAGCTTTGGGTGCAGCTGATTGCATACCTCCGCGGTCACTTTTGCTCCCTCCGCTCCCCTGCCTTTCCCTGAGATACCCACCAGATAGAAAAATTTGTAGGATATGCCTGCCTGTTCCAGACGCCTGCACTGTGCCAGGATATCATTTTTCCCATAGCCCTTATTCATAAACTGCAGCGCCTCCTCGTCTGCCGTTTCCATGCCTATCGTCAGTCCGTCAAACCCTGCACATTTTAACTGACGCAATTCCTCATCGGATTTCAGCCCGATATCGGTAATCCTTGCAAAAGAGCCAATGCTTTCGCAAGACGGAACATACCTCTTTGCCAAAGCAGCAATTTCCATCAGCAAATCGAATTTCAAAACAAACGGATTCGCCCCGGTCAGAAATACACGCTGGCATTCCCATCCCCACATCCGGTTCCACTTTGCCGCCTCCTGCAAATCCTCCTCGATATCCCCTAATGGAGACATCCGAAAAGGAAAAGGCAGGTCATTGTATAATGTGCAGAATTTGCATTGATGATGGGTGCATCCCGCTGTCGCCTCCAGTAACAGCGAACCAGCCTCATATGGCGGCCGCCAGATCGTGCCTGTATAGTGCATAATCATTCTCCTTTCGTACACATTATTTGCGAATAAGATGAAAATTTATTTCTCATCTTTTCTGCATATAAGGTTACACAAACCGGGCGGCATTCCACAAGTCCTGTCTTTTCTTAGTGATAGTACCTTTTTTCGTACTTAGTAGCAGAAAAGACAGTTCTTGTTTTTATATGCGGTGTATCCTATACTAATGGTGAGGTAAATTTGACTAAAACAGTGAGCAGAGTTATAGGTAATATCATGCTTGCATGAATATTACCTATAATTGTGCGAGCGTCCATCATGAGGAACGAAGTAATGCTGCAAGCAGTACGAGAGTTCCGAATGAGGGAGGGCTGGTAAAACTGTGTAGTAGCGACAGCCCGGTGTTTTAGTCATGACAATGTTTGTGCCGGCGAAGCCGGCATGTTCGGAATTTATATATTGGGGGAAGGTAAGCATGGCAAACAACAAATTCAGCGAAGAAAAGCAGCTTGCCCGCTGCGAGCCAATGAGCAGGCTCCAGTCCTATATTGCGGGCAAATGGAAAATTCTGATATTATGGTATATATCTTTTTACAAAGTACAACGGTTTGGGGAACTTATGAGACGCTTGGACGGCATTACGCAATCCACCCTGACAAAACAACTCCGTGAACTGGAACAGGATGGATTCATCCACAGAAAGATATATGAGGAAATACCGCCTAAGGTGGAGTACACCCTGACGGAACTAGGACAGAGTTTCCTTCCCGTACTGGAAACCATGTTTGCGTGGAGCGAAAAATACCTTTGCCCGGATTATGTAAATCCCTATAATAAAAAATAGGCTGAAACTTTATTCTCAAGGTATGTCCTTTCCTTAGAACGATTTCAGCCTATCCGTATTTTTTCGTTTTATCTTATTTGTACTGCACTAACTCATCCATCGGAATCCTCGTCTGGCTGTGCCTGTCTTTGTCTGCCTTCGGTTCCGCCGAATATCCCAATGCAAGGATATTGATCGGTTCCAGATTCTTCGGCAGATTAAGCCCCTGCTTTAATGCATCCGGCTTAAAATAGCAAATCCATACGCTCCCAAGCCCCAGTTCCGTGGCCATAAGCATCATGTGGTCGGTTAAAATAGAGGCATCAATATCCGCCGTCACCATATTGTCATAGGGGCGCATCCATGCCTTGCTTCGATCTGCACATACCACGATGGCAACGGGGGCACCATAAATATTTGCCGATTCCGAGACTGCAGACAGTCCTTCTCTGCTCCTCACGACAATCAGCCGTACCGGCTGCATGTTTGCCGCCGTCGGCGCCACATGGGCAACCTCCAAAATTTTTTGCAGCTTTACTTCCTCCACTGCCTGCCCCGTATAGGCACGGACAGAAGAGCGTGCCTTTGCTGTATCTAATACTGACATTTTCGTATCCTTCCTTTCTTTCTTTAATATGCCGCCGCAGCGGCACTACAAATCAAAACGAAAAGTAACTTTTCGTCATTCCTTCTTGAATACTTGACCGGTCATAGTATAATAACTTACCAGAAGATGGTTCTTCTTCTGATAAAAGAGGCTGCTTTTGCCTCGTAAATCTGATGATAAGAAACCGTTTTTTGGTTTCTTATGATATAATGATAGCAGAAACAGATAAATAGACAAGAATGTACTTTTTGGGTATATACTTCCTAAAAAGTAAGTAAGGTGCGAAGTTTTTCATAGCATATAAAAAACCATGTGCAAGAAAAACTACAATCGCACCTATGAAGAATGCAAAAGCAGCATTCTTCCAAACCACATCGGAAATAAAGGAGAAGAGAGTGAAAAATAAATTTTCACTCAACGTGTTTGTGTCTGCGCGTTGCTTGCCACAAACATCGATGATGCGCAAAAAAGCCACGGAACTAAAGTTCCGCGCAGAAATGAGGAGAATCATGAAAGAACAATGCAGCAAATTCACCTGCCCTGTGGAGGCAACAATCTCCCTGATTGGAGGCAAGTATAAGGCAGTCATATTGTGGCATCTGATGAACAACACCCTGCGGTACAGCGAACTGCACCGCAAAATGCCAAAGGCAACAGATAAAATGCTTGCCCAGCAATTAAGAGAACTGGAGAAGGATGGCCTGATCAACCGTGCCGTCTATCCTGTCGTGCCGCCAAAGACGGAATACAGCCTCACGGAATACGGGAAAACACTAGCCCCCATACTGGATGCCCTGTGCGACTGGGGCGAAAACTATCTATCCGAAACACAAAATTGCAAGGAGAACTGCCAATGAAATATTTCCGTTCCGGGCAATACCCAATTGAATTCGTCCTGTCCGAAAACATAAACAAAGAATTTTCTTCCCACAACCATGCAAGCCACTATATCATTTCCCTCTGCATAAAGGGCAGCGTTAGCGCCACACTGGAAAACGAATCCCTGCTGTTAAAGGAAAATGATTTCTTTGCTGTGCCGCCATTTATGCCCCATGCGGTGAGCCTTACTCACACTTCCATCCTTGTATCTCTCTGCATAGATAAATCTTTTATAAAGGATTATAGTTCCCAAAAAGGCACAGAAATTTTGGAAATGCTACTGCTGTCCCCAAAAATCCAAAAACGAATAACAAAGTTCCAGACAGAACTCTTACTCCAGGCTGTCTCCTATGTATATGAGTCACATGATACGCACAGGGAAGTTAATAGCCCTGCGGCTATGGAAAATGATATGCTCATCCTCTGTGACAGATTGATGAATCATTGTTCTGATTCCCTGTCACTGGACTGTCTTGCCAAAGACTTATATCTCAGCAAATATTACCTGATTCGCAAGTGTGAAGTAAACGCTGGCGAAGATGGATTGTGCTTATTTGCCAAGTTCATGCCTGCCCTGTGCTGACCCCGAACTAGGATAACTTATCTGCTCCCCCCCAGCGAAGGAGCTCGTCAAAATCTCTTGGTTTCGCACTACGAATGCCATACTTCGATTGCGCATATGCTACCTCCGTAAAATCCAATTGTCCCTTGCAGCAACATCAACAGTATACCATGTCATTCCAAATCTTTCCACATCTTTGATTCCCAAAAAATATTTATGAAATTACCCTAGTTTTTTTACCAAAAAAAGCGTAAAATATATGAAAATGGTACTGCGAATAACACAATCATATCGTTCCATTCAAAGGAAATCAAATTAGGAGGCATGACATGGCAGTTACGACCTTTGCGGCAATTGACGTAGGCTCCCACGAAACCACCCTGCGCATATACGAAATATCAAAGAAAAACGGCATACATCAGCTGGACTATGTGCATCATTCTTCCGGCCTTGGATATGAGACCTACTCCACGAAACATATCAGCTATCCCACGGTGGAAAAACTGTGCAAGGCATTGAACGGCTTTTCCCTGAAAATGAAAGAGTACGGCATCTCCGATTACATGATTATTGCCACCAGCGCCCTTCGGGAAGCGAACAATAACATGATGGTGCTAGACCAAGTCAGGCAGCGCACCGGCTTCCAAATCAAGATTCTCAGCAATTCGGAGCAGCGCTTTCTCTGCTATAAATCCATCGCCCTCACCCCCAATTCCTTTCACAAGCTGATCCAGAAGGGAACGCTATTGGCGGATGTGGGGGGCGGCAGCATCCAGCTTTCCATCTTTGATAAGAATGCTCTGACGGACACCCAGAACATCCTTCTGGGAGCCCTGCGCATCCAGGAAGTGCTACAGGACATGAAAAACCGCACAGACAACTACCAGAATCTGGTATACGAGCATATCGCCCACGACCTGCACGCCTTCGCCAACCATCATCTGAAGGACGTGAAGGTAAGAAATATTATTGCGGTGGGAAACCAGCTGCACAACTTCGTCACCTATCTGTCCAACCACAATTTCGGCAACCTGATTCCCACAGATTCCAGAGGCAGCAAGAAAGATTCCGTGAATCGGGAGGAATACGACATCTTCTATCGCTCTATTATCTCCCAGAGCCCCGAAGAACTGGGCCGGGAACTGAAGATCAGCGTGGAGAAGGCATCCCTGCTCCTCCCCACCGCCATGATCTACCATATTTTATTTGAAATTACGGGGGCGGAACAGATGTGGCTTTCCGGCATCACCATCTGCGATGGCATGGCGGCAGATTTTGCAGAGCGGAAGGCAAAATTCACCCCAGCCCACAGCTTTGCCGACGATATCCTAACCACTTCCAGAAAGATTGCAGACCGATATCAGTGCCGCCTGAACCACACCAGCGTGGTGGAGACCAACGCCTTGAAAATCTTCGACGCATTAAAGCGCAGGAACAACCTGACGCGCCAAGACCGGCTACTCTTGCAGATCGCCGTAATCCTCCACAACTGCGGGGCATATATTAACTTGAATGATATTGGGGAAAATACTTATAAGATCGTGACTTCCACGGAAATCATCGGCATCTCCCACAAGCAGCGGATGATGGTGGCCAACATTCTGCGCTACCCCATCTACCGCTTCCCGGAATACCAGGAGATGAAAGAGATGTTTCAGCCCGATGAATATATCAAAATCACCAAATTAAATGCCATTCTCAGGCTAGCGGACTCCATGGACCGAAGCCACAGGCAGAAATTTGGCAAAGCCACCATGGTACTGCGGAACAATACGCTGTACATCACCGGGCACACCATTTACGATATCACCCTAGAGCAGGGCGTATTCTCCAACTATGCCACCTACTTCGAGGAGGTGTTCGGCATCCACCCCGTGCTGAAGCAGAAAAAGGACTTTTAACCTGCGCCCTACGGCAATCGGAAATCTAAATAGAAAGGAGTAATGGGTTATTATGGGAAAAATAAATTATCATAAATCAGAAAACTTTTATAACCGGGAACTGAGCTGGATCCTATTTAACTATCGGGTGCTGGAGGAGGCCCAAGACGAAACTCTGCCCCTCTTGGACCGCCTGAAATTCCTAAGCATCACTGCCTCCAATCTGGACGAATTTTTCATGATTCGGGTAGCATCCCTCAAGGACATGGTTCAGGTAAACTACACCAAGAAAGACATTGCGGGCATGACCCCTTCCAGACAGCTGGAAGAAATCAGCAAAAAAACCCATGCACTGGCGACAGAGCAGTACGACACCTACAATAAGGGTCTTCTACCCGGACTGGCAAGAGAGCATATCCACATTCTGCATCATTACGAGGACTTGACTAAGGAACAGTCCGCCTATGTGGACGGGTATTTCCGCTCAGAAGTTTACCCGGTCCTTACGCCTATGGCAGTAGATTCCTCCCGTCCCTTCCCACTGATTCGAAATAAGTCCCTAAATATCGGCGCCATGCTCACAGCAAAGCAGCACGGACAGGACGGGGAGAATAAGGGGCAATTTAAGGAATTATATCTGTCCCACACCAGCAAAAAGAAAAAGCATCAGGAGGAAATGGACTTTGCCACGGTACAGGTTCCCTCCGTCCTCCCCCGATTCGTGGAAATCCCCTCAAATGGCGAAGACGAAAAGACTTTTATCCTCCTAGAGCAAATCATCGAGAAAAACATCCATAGGCTCTTTATGAATTACGAGGTGCTCTGCGCCTTCCCATACCGGGTAATGCGCAATGCAGACCTGACCATCGAGGAGGACGAGGCCGCCGACCTGCTCATCGAAATTGAGCGGCAGTTAAAAAAGAGACAGTGGGGGGAGGCCATCCGCTTAGAGGTGGAGGCTGGCATGGACGAACGGCTGCTGAGCGTCCTCACGGACAAATTAAAGATCAGGCAGGAGGACATCTTTCACCTGAATGGCCCCCTAGACCTGACCTTTCTGATGAAGCTGTCCTCCCTGGAAGGATGCGATCACCTCCGAAGCAAGAAATATACGCCCCAGCCCGCCAAATGGCTACAGGGGGAGGAAAAGATCTTTGACCAGATCAAGGACCGCGACATCCTGCTCCACCACCCCTACGAGACCTTTGACCCAGTAGTGGATTTCGTGAAACAAGCCGCAAAGGACCCGGACGTGCTGGCCATCAAGCAGACCCTCTACCGGGTCAGCAGCAACTCCCCAATCATCTCCTCCCTGGCCGCTGCTGCGGAGAATGGCAAACAGGTGACGGTGCTGGTGGAATTGAAGGCTCGCTTTGACGAGGAAAACAATATCAACTGGGCGAGAAAGCTGGAACAGGCGGGCTGCCACGTCATCTATGGCCTGGTGGGACTGAAAACCCACAGCAAGATCACACTGGTGGTTCGAAAGGAAGAAGATGGCATTCGCCGCTACGTCCACCTGGGTACTGGAAACTACAATGACAGCACTGCCAAACTCTACACTGACATGGGGCTCCTCACCCACCAGAAAGCCATTGGCGAGGATGCCACCGCCGTATTCAATATGCTTTCCGGCTACTCAGAGCCTGCAGTCTGGAACAAACTCATCGTTGCGCCCATCTGGCTCAGAGACCGATTCCTAGCCATGATCCACAGGGAACGGGACTTTGCCAGGGAAGGAAAGAATGCTTTTATCAAGGCAAAGATGAACTCCCTCTGCGATGCGGAAATCATTGCCGCCCTCTACGAAGCCTCTGCCGCTGGCGTGAAAATCGACCTAGTAATCCGAGGGATTTGCTGCCTAAAGGTAGGCATCCCAGACATTAGCGAGAATATTACCGTCCGCTCCATCGTGGGAGACTTCCTAGAACACAGCCGCATCTATTATTTCCACAATAATGGCATGGAGGAAGTTTATATGGGCAGTGCGGACTGGATGCCCAGAAACCTGGATAAGCGAGTGGAGATCCTCTTCCCCGTGGAGGACAATGCCCTGAAAGAGGAAGTCATCCACATCATGGATATCCAGTTGCGGGACAATATGAAAGCCAGGGAAATGAAGCCCGACGGAAGTTACCAGCGAGTGAAGAAAAACCGTTCAAAAGAAAAAATCTGCGCCCAGGATTATTTCTGCCGGGAAGCCATCGCCGTCACAGAAAGCCGGAAAAAGTCTGCAAAATCCGAGAGAAGATTCGAGCCTATGACCAGCGAGGAGATGGATTAACAAAGGGGACGCCAAGGCGTTCCCTCGTAAGAAAGAGAACCTCGCCACTTACAGGGGTTCTCTCATTCATAGAGACCGTTTCAAGCAGAACCTGTTGACAAAATAAAGAAACAATGCCTCTTATGTGGTATATAAATTATATCAAATATGGAGGCCATTTTTATGATGGGAAAGCAAGATCATACCTTTCAATTTTAATACTCTCAGTTTACTCACCGGATTCCCAAAAAGAAACACTAAGCAAACTTTCCTTCTTTTTGAAAAGAAAGACGCAAACTTTCGCAAGCCCTTTGGGGGAAGGGGCATCCCCCAAAATCTTTCCCTAAAAATAAGCGCTTTTCCGATGTTTTCTGTTGGTGGAATTTATGGTTGACCAACTTTTTGATTGGTCAGGTTCTTTTGTCTATTTTCTGCCTGTGATTTCTTTCTCTGAATTGGTCAAAACGGAAAGTTAGTCAGGTGATTCGGGGTTGGTCAAATTTGTATTTTTCATTCTATAACAGACCAACTCAATTTAACAGACACTGTCTGGCAATTCTCTTAGCATAAATAAAATATCCTCATATTTTATAGATTAGAACGAAAAAAGTCTTTACTAAATTCATTCGTTAATATCTTTGACATCTGTTTTAATTTCTGCATCTTCTGGTAAAATCCCAAACAGTGATTTTTATGTATCTATCCGGTTCTGATGGGGATTCACTTGTTTTGCAAGCACCTCGTATGCTTCTTTGTTTTGTCTGATCAGTCTCTTTGAAATACGCAATACATCCTCATCGGATGCAAAAGTATCATCGTCTGCCTTACACATTTGGTTATTCCCTCCTGTCCTCTCCCATGCCAGCCTATTAAATTTACTGGTAAAATAACTTTGTGCAATCCGTCTCTGTATCTGCGATGTGATATACATATACGGTTTCATGAATAACCCGGTATATGGCAATGTGTTTTTTGCAGATTACCATCCGGTATCCCCGCTCATTCAGCCACTCGTCCGGAGTAGCCGAACCGGAATCGGGAAACTGCTCCAGACGTTCGATAGTATCTAAAATATGGTCACTGACTTTCAACGCTGTCTGCGCATCAAACTGAAGGATATAATAATCCTCTATTTTTTTCAAATCCTCCCATGCGGAAGGTAGAATTTCCACCCTATGCTTCACTGGCTCTCTCCCTTAGACGCTTTCTTGCCTCTGACACGCTGATTGTCGGCTGTCCATCTATTCGTTCCTGCTCTGCCTGAAGTACCCTTGCTCTTAATTGCAGCATCTGTTCCCGCTTTTCAAAGGCATCAATACTCATTAACACTAAGTCACCCTCTCCATTTTTGGTTATATATATGGGTTCTTTTGTTTCTTTTGCCAGTGCAGATATCGTTGCATAATCATTTCTTAGTGCCGCTGATGCTTTTATAAACATAATCCTCTCTCCCTTCATTTTTGTTATACTTTTCTTTCCTGTGCCATTTCTGGTAGCCGTCTTTTATATCAATCTTTCGATAAAATCATACTATTATTTTGTTATGAAGTAAAGACCATTTTTTTATAATTGTTACAGCCACTATTCTTATTTTAATTTCAGACTATGTTCTCGTTCTCTGCCTGCTGTTTTTCCTCAAAGCCCTCCGCTAACTATCCATTTCTATAAAATTAAACATTTCTAATTGTTAATGAATATATTGCCCATACTTCATATTGGACTATAGTCAATAGAATGGACACGTTTTTGTGTAATTATTTCTGGGAGCGGCGGCTTAGTGCTGCTCCCAGTATAGCCTTTCTTTCTCGTTTGGGGTCAGAAGACCGAGGGAACCGTGGGGTCTTCTGGTGTTATAATAGCCTTCTATGTATTCAAAGACAGATGTAAAAAGTTCCTGCAGGGTGTGATAGTTTCTCCGGTTGGTTTCTTCCCTTTTTAGGTATTTGAAAAAGCATTCGCATACGGCGTTATCAAAGGGATAGCCTTTTTTGGAAAAGGACTGCACTACATGATGGGAATCCAATAACTGCCGGAAAGAAAGGGCAGTGTATTGGGATCCCCGGTCAGAGTGGAACATAAGCCCATATGGGGCATTCCGTTTCCGGTAGGCTTTTTGGAATGTGGCGGTCGCTAATTCTGCGTCTGCTTTCCCGGACAGTTGCCATGCGATGATTTTCCGGGAGAACAAGTCCATGATGATGCATAATAGTACCATTTGCCGCCTACTTTGAGATAAGTGATGTCGCTGGCCCAGACCAGGTTCGGGGCCTTCTGCTGAAAGTCTTGCTGCAGATGGTTGCTGCATGGGCCGCAGTCGGAGTTTGCTGCCTTGCGCTTGGGCTTGTCCGTGGACATTTTCGGGAGCTGCAGTGTTTTCATCAGTCGGTACACTCTGCCGATGCTGATGTGAATGCCATGGTCACACTGTAAAAGGTAGTGGATTTTATAGGCGCCAAGCCGCTTGTTGTGATCGGAATAAATGCGGAGGATGAGGGAGGCGATATGCTGGTTTTCTTCGGTGCGGGGTGCGGGCTTGGAACGGAAGTGCTTGTAATAGGTGCTGCGGTTTACTTCCAAGACCCGGCACAGGGTCTTGAGCGGATGCCGGAAGCGGAGTTTATGTATGGCGTCTAGTCGTTGTTTGAGTGTGGCGTGAAGATGGCAATCGCTTTTTTTAATATGAGATTTTCCTCCTCTAATTGTGCATTGCGTTTTTGGAGTTCTTTGACCTGTTTTGCAGTGAGGACATCGCCATCATCCATTTCAACGGTGGAGTATTGCTTTACCCATTTGCCGAGTGCGGATTGAGAAACGCCGTATTCCTTGCAGAGCTGGGCCTGAGTCTTGCCGTTTTGGTGAAGGGAGACGAGGGATTTTTTGAAATCTTCGTCAGATTTGTGGTAGTTGTTAGCAACCGATGACGTATAATAAGTTTCGCAAATTAATTTCATAAAAATAGACATGGTCTATAGCTGTTTGGTAGAATTAAGTCACCACAACAAAACCTACTAAAGGAGGTATAGAAACATGTCTGATAACATTATACAACTAAACGAGGACTTAATAAAGCACGATCTGAAAGACCTCGTCCGCTCCAGTGTGGAAGAAACCCTCAATGCCCTGCTCGACAAAGAAGCAGATGAACTGGTCAATGCACAGAAGTACGAACGTTCCAGTGGCCGTCAGGGTTACCGTTCCGGGCATTATAAGAGGAATTTTCAGACGACTGCCGGGGAAGTGGAGTTAAATGTCCCCAAGCTCAAAGGTGTCCCTTTTGAGACTGCCATCATCGAACGCTACCGCCGCAGGGAATCCTCTGTGGAAGAAGCCCTGATCGAGATGTATCTGGCAGGTGTTTCCGTACGCCGGGTAGAAGATATCACGGAAGCCCTTTGGGGGACCAAAGTATCTCCCGGCACTATCAGTAATCTCAACAAGAAAGCTTATGAACATATCGAGCAGTGGCGCAGCCGGCCACTGTCCGGTGACTATCCCTATGTCTATGTAGACGGTGTCTATCTCAAACGCAGCTAGGGCGGTGAGATCCGGAATGTCTCCATCCTTGTGGCTATTGGCGTAAACAGCGACGGATTTCGGGAGATCATCGGTGCAGCAGAAGGAATGAAAGAAGATAAAGAAAGCTGGCGGTCTTTCTTTGTATGGCTTAAGGAAC
>CAJTGI010000006.1 GCA_910575435.1 Clostridiaceae bacterium
GCGCGAAGCCCCCCTCGAGATGAGACCTCCCTGGAGGAATCCAGTAAGACCCCTCGGAGACGACGAGGTGGATAGGTCAGGAGTGGAAGTGCGGCGACGCATGGAGCGGACTGTCACTAATAGGTCGAGGGCTTGACCAAGTGGCCGCGCTCTCGAGGCGGAGGGGTGTCTGGCAGGAATTCAGTATGCAGTTTTCAGGGTATCAAATTTATATTTGTTACTTTGAAGAAATGGCCTAGTGGCTCAGTTGGTTAGAGCGCCGCCCTGTCACGGCGGAGGTCGAGGGTTCGAGTCCCTTCTGGGTCGTTTTTTCATGGGATCTTAGCTCAGCTGGGAGAGCATCTGCCTTACAAGCAGAGGGTCATAGGTTCGAGCCCTATAGGTCCCATTTCATTCTCAGAGCGAGGATGTGCCGATGTGGCTCAATTGGCAGAGCAGCTGATTTGTAATCAGCAGGTTATCGGTTCGAGTCCGATCATCGGCTTATGGATGGATTCCCGAGTGGCCAAAGGGGGCAGACTGTAAATCTGTTGGCTTCGCCTTCGAAGGTTCGAATCCTTCTCCATCCATTTTACAACAGAAAAGAAACCGCAGGTTTCCATGTTAGATAATAAATGCCGCGGGGTGGAGCAGTTAGGAAGCTCGTCGGGCTCATAACCCGAAGGTCATAGGTTCAAATCCTGTCCCCGCTACTTAGATATTTTTATAATGTCTATGCCCAGATAGCTCAGTTGGTAGAGCAGAGGACTGAAAATCCTCGTGTCACTGGTTCGATTCCGGTTCTGGGCATTCTGTCTTTTTATAGGCAGGATGGGATATTAGCTCAGGTGGTAGAGCACTTGACTTTTAATCAAGTTGTCCGGGGTTCGAGTCCCCGATGTCTCATAATAGAAGCTCATAAATTAACATTTATGGGCTTTATTTATGCTTAAAAACATTTTTATTCAAAGTATGTTATTCGATATAAAGAGGTGAATGAAATGAAAATACAAGAAATAGATGGGTGTTTTTCTATTTGTAAGGTGGAAGACTATAAGCAGGTTAATTTGGATAGCAAGTATTGCTTTATTGGAAAAACAGAAGAAGAAAATTCTCTGGTGTGCCTTACGGAAGAGGTTCCTGATCATGTTATTGCCAGGGATGATGGGTGGAAGGCATTTCGCATACAGGGAGTTTTGGATTTTTCCCTTGTTGGAATATTGTCAAAGATTGCGGGAATTCTGGCCCAAAACGAGATAGGAATATTTGCGGTATCGACTTATCACACGGATTATATTTTAACGAAGGAAGAGAATTATAGGAAGGCTTTGAAGATTCTCTCTTCAGCCGGGTATGAAATTTAATTTTAAAGGCCCAATATATGATATAGGTGTTTTTATATACGATGATATAAATTGGAAAAAGTGAGGAATGGAAAATGGAAAAGAAAAGGGATTCTGGAATTGAAATGCTGCGGATACTGGCGATGCTTATGGTAATTGGCGTTCATATATTTGCGTATGGAAAATATTTTGACAGAGCCTGTGAATATAAGGGAGTTGTTGCCGATAGCGCACATTTTTTGAAACTTTTTTTTCGCCCTGCAGTGAATATTTTTGTGATTATAACAGGATATTTCATGGTACATGCTTCTTTTAATTTGAAAAAGTCATATGGGAGATTATTATCAATATATGGAGTTATTTTTTTCTATTCTGTCATTACTGGAATTATTGCGCTAACGATAAGTCCTTCTTCTAAAAATGATTTGTCAGATTCTGTTATTATTTGGAAGTCGCTCTTTCCAGTGAGTTCCCAGCAGTGGTATTTTTTGACAGATTATTTTTTTATGTGCCTTTTTGCTCCTTTTTTAAATATCATATTACAAAAAATTGATAAAAGGGAGTACCAGGCTTTTATTCTATTGACAACATTTATTATGGTTATATGGCCTACTCTGTATAGCCTGAAGCCTTTTTCCCAGGTATTTAGCGGATATGGCCATAATATTCTTGCCAGTGGAAAGAATGTGTTTTCATTTTTATATATCTATGCCTTGGGAGGATATGTGGGCCTGTATGGAAGAGAGAATAAACGGCCAAGGTTTATTTATTTATTCCTTGCGATATTCTGCGTATTTTTGAATTATGTGGCGTGGATGAGCATTGGAGCGGATTATGATATTGTGGGCGTGAATTATACTAACCCTCTTATCGTGCTTTCCACGGTATTTTCATTACTATTTTTTAAAGATATGCATTTTTATAGTAAGATAGTAAATGTGCTGGCATCTACCACCATTGGCATATATGCATTTCATGAGTCTCGCTGCATGAGAGATTTCATTTGGCAGAGAATTAATTTTGGGAAAATGGATTGTTCTAATCTGTGGATTAACCTTTTTTGGATTATCCTGGTTATGCTTTTGATATTTTTCTTTGGCGCGACCATAGAACTGATTCGAAAGCAAGTGTTTCTTCTTGTGGGAACAATTTTTCATAAAATAAGGGCGGGAGAGAAATAGGCAGAAAGTTTGAGAAGAGATTGTTTGCATGTGTGGTTATTGTCCATTTATTTGGTGAATTAAAAAAGGCGAGAGTTTGTCTCGCCTTAAATTATTTTTATGACATGCGCCAAGTCATACATGACATGGTTAGTATGCTACCGCCTGAAAGGCTTCCTCCAAATCCTGAATGATGTCGTCAATGTGCTCTGTGCCGATAGATAAGCGAATGGTATTTTTATGGATTCCTACGCTTTCCAATTCTTCCTGTGTCATTTGGGAATGGGTGGTGCTGGCAGGATGGATGACCAGGGATTTCACATCAGCTACGTTGGCAAGAAGGGAAAATATCTCCAAATTGTCTATAAATTCTTTGGCTGTACGGTCATCGCCTTTGATTTCAAACGTAAAAATAGATCCGCCGCCATTTGGGAAATACTTTTTATATAGCCTTTGCTGTTCTGCATCTGAAGTAACAGACGGGTGGTGTACTGCCTCTACCTGGGGATGATTATGAAGGTATTCTACTACCTTCAATGCATTCTCTATATGCCGTTCTACCCGGAGGGACAAGGTTTCCAGCCCTTGAAGGAAAAAGAATGCATGGAAGGGTGAGAGCGTGGCTCCCGTGTCCCTGAGAAGGATGGCGCGAATCTTTGTAACAAACGCTGCCGCACCTACTGCCTTGGTAAAACTGATGCCATGATAGCTAGGGTTGGGTTCTGTGAGAGAGGCGAATTTTCCAGAAGCCTCCCAATCAAATTTTCCACTGTCTACAATGACTCCCCCGATAGTTGTGCCGTGCCCTCCGATAAATTTGGTGGCAGAATGGACAACGATATCTGCCCCGTATTCTATGGGCCGGATGAGATAGGGCGTGCCAAAGGTGTTATCAATGACCAGGGGAATTTTATGTTCATGGGCAATATTTGCTACTCTTTCAATATCTACTACATCTGATTTTGGATTTCCCAGGGTTTCAATAAAAATGGCTTTCGTATTGTTCCTGATTGCCTCCCGAATTTGATCATAATTAAAAATGTCTACAAATGTCGTTTCCACGCCATCCTGGGGCAATGTATGTTCCAGGTAATTATAAGTTCCTCCATAAATGTTGCTGGCAGAAACAATGTGATCTCCATTTTGCGCAAGGTTCTTTAGGGTATAGGAAATGGCGGCAGCGCCAGAAGCGACAGCCAGGGCGGCTACGCCACCTTCCAGAGCTGCCATCCTCTTCTCAAAGATATCCTGCGTAGGGTTGGTTAATCTCCCGTATATGTTTCCTGCGTCGGTAAGGTTGAAGCGTGCTTCCGCATGATCGCTATTGTGGAACACATAAGAGGAGCTTTGATAAATTGGAACAGCCCGGGCATCTGTAGCCGGATCGGCATTTTCTTGTCCTACATGTAACTGCAATGTTTCAAACTTTAGATTCCTGTCTTTTCTCTGGGTTTTTGCCATAATAATCTCCATTCCGGAGCGTATGCGACGGAAGGAGAATAAATTCGCTTAGGCGATTTCTCCTCTGCCATCCAAGCTTATTTGTGACGCTCCGGCACAAATAGCTAATGCGAACAAAGTTCGCTATCTTGTGTGTTAGTCTGTGTGAATAGTTCCTAAGCATGTAAAAATACTTTCTTATCACTTATATTACCTATTAACTAAGTAGGTTTATATAATGAAACTATATTATATCATATTTCCTATATTGTCAATAGGTTAATAGGAAAACTCTAGCGGGTTTTTAAATAATCTTTTAACAGGAAGGCACAAAAATATGGAAATGTGTAGATGTGATTCTTATTTCCAATATTTCCATTGCATAGTTTGATACCCCAGTGGATATCTTCATACTTATCCCTTTCGATTAACGTTCGGAGGGATTTGGCTGTTCCGTTGGTTGCCTTTACTTCTACTGGTACTAACTCTTCCCTGGTGCGCAGGAAAAAGTCCTGCTCCAGCGTGGAATCTTCCCGCTTATAATAATATAAGCCATAACCACATTTTCCCAAGGCTTCCCCGACGATATTTTCATAGAGGGCACCTTTGTAAACGCCTAAGTTCTTATTTGCACGCAAATCTTCCTGGGCCTCGTCATCCAACAATGCCACCAAGAGGCCGCTATCTTTCATGTATAATTTGTATTTGCTGTCATCATAATTTCCCTTCAATGGAAGTTCGGGAAAATTCATTGAATAGCAGATATTGATAATTCCAGCATCCTTTAGCCATTCAATACATCCTCGATAATCTTTAAACCTTGCACCTCTGGCAACTTTAGATATTTGAAATTTTTTGTTTTCCTTTGCCAACTGGACAGGGATTTGCTCAAACACATTCAAAATTCGGGTCTGATCCAGACCGTCCGCATATTTGCGGATATCTTCACGGTAATCTGCCAGCAGCTGCCTCTGAATGTCCAGAGTGCCTTCAAAAGTATTCTTTTCGATATACTGGCGCACCACTGCCGGCATGCCTCCCAGGATACAGTAATCCAAAAAAAGGTCATTGCAAATAGTCATCTCCAAATCGCTAAATGGACGAAGTCCCTGCATATGTTTGAGCAAATCTTCTGAAAATTCGTCCCCATAGCCCTTTGCCCAGAGAAATTCCTGAAAATCCATGGAATACATTTCATAGTCTGTCTTGTATCCCACGCTATTGCTCTCAATTTTCTGATAGCTGATTCCCAGCAGGGAGCCACTACAGATCACATGATATTTTCCATCAATCTTAAAAAACTTTAAGGAAGTTGCTATTTCAGGAAATTCCTGAAGTTCGTCAAATACAATGAGTGTTTCTCCTTCCATAAATTTTTTGGAGGGATCAATCCGAGATATATTTTTAATAATATCCTCTGGTTTGTATCCATCCTCAATAATCAATTTATACTTGGGTTCTTCTACAAAGTTGATATATACCATGCTCTTATAATTTTGTTCTCCAAAGCGGCGGATGGATTCGGTTTTTCCTACCTGCCGTGGCCCCTTGATAATCAAAGGCATATGGTCTTCTTGATTTTTCCACTGTATCAGATAGGGATCAATTTTTCTTTTTAAATATGGCATGTTGTTCCTCTTTTCTAAATGGCTTTATACATATTTTTGTATATGGCCCATGTTTTATACATAGTATAACGTATATTATTTATGAATACAACAAAAAAATGAGGGACTTTTTTAGATAATAATACACTTTTCTGAGGGAAATATTGCAAAATTCGACACTTTTCTGAGGGAGTTTTCAACATATTTCTACACTTTTCTGAGGGAAATTATTAAAAATGGGCATGCTCCTTTCAATGATATGCAAACATGGGGGATAGTAATTTCCCCCATGTTTGCTTGGTATCCATATAAAATTTATTCAAAGACCTCCGCATTTTCTTGATAATATTTTGCCTGGCATTGGAACATTTCTGCATACTGTCCATTCAGTTCCATTAATTGCTGGTGGGTTCCCTGCTCTACGATTTCTCCATTTTCAAACATGTAGATGCAATCTGCATCCCTGGTAGTGGACAGGCGATGAGATATGAAGATTACCGTGGCGTCACCCGCCCTGTTCATAATATTCTGGTTCAATTCGTATTCTGCCTTAGGGTCCAGAGCGCTGGAAGGCTCATCCAGAATGGCGATGTGCATGCGCTCTTTCTTGGCAAATAATCGGGCAATGGCCACTTTCTGGGCCTCGCCGCCAGAAAGCTGCACGCCATCCTCGGCAAATTCACGGGTGAGCATGGTATCCAATCCCTTGGGGAGAGTCAGAAGTCTTTCTAAGAATCCAGACTGATCCAAGGCATCTTTTACTCGTTTTTCCTCCCCATCACGGGAATTGTCCATCATGACATTCTCCCGCACGGAACTGGCATAAATCTGGTAATCCTGAAATACGGAACCAAAGATATCCCTATATTCATCTGTGCCATAGTCTCTGATATCTGTCCCGCCGTATTCGATCGATCCTTCCGTCACATCGTACAGTCGCATTAGGAGCTTGATCAGGGTGGATTTTCCTGCGCCGTTTTCTCCTACGAATGCCACTTTCTGGCCCGCCTCGATTTTCATATTGATGTTTTTCAGCGTATCCTTATCTGCTCCATCATAGCGGTAGGACATATTCTTAATTTCTAGGGATGATTTTTCTGCTGGCAGATTTACCGTTCCCGGATTTCCTTCAATCTTGCTTTCATATTCCATGAATCTTCGGAAACGCTCGCAAAATAGTCCAGCTCTCTGGATGCGCTCTACGCAGTAATTGATGGCATCTAAGCGATTTCTCACGATGCCCTGGGCATTATTTAGGGCGGCTACGTCCCCCAGCCCAATCTTGCGTACCACCAGCGCCATGTATCCCAAGTACAGAGGAATGCAGAATGTAGACAGCAGGGTAAACACGGTAATCCAGTTTACCAGAGACCAGAGGGCGATGGGAACGCCATATTTCTTTCCTACGGCGATGGTGTCATCCACTGCCTTGTGGAATTGCTTTTCCAATGGTACCTCGATGTGGGAGAGTTTGATTTCCTTGGCGTATTCTGGCTGGTAGAACACTCTTTTAGAGTAGTTTGCCCGGCGCATGATTGTCTTTTTCTCCACATCATATTCATATTCCAGCTTCATGATGCGGAAGCGGGAAAAAATATTAATCACAAATCCTGCTACCGGGAAGATGGCAATGACTGGGTCGATGGATGTAATCAGACCGGAGAGCACCAGCACTGTCACAGTATTTCTACCCATTCTGCCAAGATCGTAAATGGCGGTCATTACCATTTCCTCTAATTGGGATGCGGCCACCACGAAATCATCGTAGTAGGTGTCGCAGTCGTAGCAGATTAAGTCCATTTTCACTACCTTGTGAATCATCTCTTCCTGCATCATGCCCGCAAGGCGAACCATTCTGGGATAGCAGATGTTTTCCATGCACCTGTCTACCGCCATGAGAAATGCCATGCCGATCGTGGCTCCAAGCACTAGGGTTGCCGTCTGTTTGAAAGAATACCTGTCATCTGACAGGAAGTTAATGAATACACGCATGAAAATCGTCTCCATGCTGGCATATCCTACGCCGGCAACGGTATACATGCCGAAAATCATCCATACCATTCCCGCATCTTTTTTGAATGCATATTTTAGAAGATAGAAATAGTTGCTGAGTATGCGGGTGATTGGTATTTTTTCCTGATTCTTTTCCTTAGTTGGCATAGAGGCCACCTCCCATCTCCTCTTGATAATTTTGCGCTTGCAGACGGAACATAGATGCGTATCTTCCGCCCTTTGCCAGCAGTTCTTCGTGGGTTCCTTCCTCCACGATCTTTCCGTGCTCTAGGAATAATATCCTATCTGCCATTCTTGCGGAGGACATTCTGTGGGAGATAAAGAATACCGTTTTTCCTTCAGAGGCCTCCATCATATTGCAGTACATATTGTACTCTGCAATGGGGTCCAGCGCGCTGGACGGCTCGTCCAGGATTACCACGTCGGGATTCTTGGCGAAAACTCTGGCAATGGCCACTTTCTGGGCCTGGCCGCCTGAGCATACGAAGCCATTTTCGTCAAATTCCTTGGTGAGATAGGTATCTATGCCATCTGGCATTTTTTCTAGTACATCCCCAAACTGGGCTTTTTCCAGAGAATCAATGACTAGCTGCCGCTCCTCTTCTGTTTCCGGGCATTTCATCAGCACATTCTCCCCCAGGGGCAGGGAAAAGATCTGAAAATCCTGGAATACCGTTCCAAAGCAGTCTCTGTAAGCGGAAGGCTCATATTTGGAGATATCCTGCCCTCCCACCAGAATCCTGCCTTCGGAAAGGGGATATAGCCCCATCAGCAGTTTCATCAGCGTAGTCTTTCCTGCGCCATTTTCTCCCACTAGGGCGATATGCTCCCCCTTCCTGATCTGGATATTCAGGTTGTTGATTATCATCTGGTCACTGCCTTCATAGTGGTAGCAGACATTTTCAAAAGAAATGTTTCCCATATTTCCCTGGGGCAGGATGGATTGATCTGTCAAATCTTCCACAGGACACTCCATAAATTCCTTAATATTGTTCATATACATGCACAGTTTCCCTGATTGGGAGAAAAATTCGATGGCTTCGCTGATGGACTGCACGATGCCGCCGATAGCGGCAATCATTGCCACATAGGAAGCCACTGCCGTGCTGCCGCCTACCTTTAATCGGTAGGTGATGTACATGTAAGAGCCCAAGGTAACCAGTCCGGCGAAGAGAATTGTCTCAATGATGCGGTACAGGGCTATCTTGTTCTGATGGGGGCGGAGCTTATGGTATCTTTCCAGATAACCCTCCTTCTGGATGCCAAAGAGGACTTCTGAGATGGGAAATAATCTCAGCTCGGATGCATATTTCTTCTCGTAAAACACGCGCTTTGCATATTCCATCTTCCTCTTTCCCACAGTCTCATCCCGGCGGCCCGCAAATTGCTCGCCGCTTTCTTTGATGCCAAAGTACAGGCTTCCGATCACTGGAACGATGACGAAGGCGAGAAGCACCACATCCACCGATGCCAGAATTGTCATGGCTACGATGCTGCCAAGAATCTGGCCCATGCCGAAGGTGGTGAACAGCATGCCCCAGATTCCCTGTTCCAGAGATTCGTCCAGCGCCCGGGAAAAGTTGTCATAAAATTTGGGATTCTCATACTGGTTGACGGGTATCTTTTTGGCATGGCGAATGATCTTGCTAAAAATATGCCGATACATCTTCATCTCGGATATTTTCATGCAATAATTATGATAGGCCGAGGTCAGATGGATGATGATATGTACGATGGCAAATATGCTCACAAGTACAAATAATTTTTTGAAATCCACCTGATTCTCAATGCATTCATAGATATATTTGATCAGGTAGATTCCATAGAGAGAGTCAAAAATCCCTTCTGATATGTTTTTGTAAAAAGAGAAATATACAAATTTCCTGTCTCCCTCGTGAAAGATCCTCAAGGCATTGATAATGCTCTGAACCACATGATCCTTCTCCTTGCTATCTCTGTTCTTTTTCAATTTTTTCACATCCTTTCTACATGAAAAAAATACTCGAATATGCTTGCCGTCTGCATGATGCTATTCCCCACAATGAAGAATAGTATCGCCTGCGAACATATTCGAGTATATCATATTGATAGAACAATGTCTTAGCATTTTTTGCATAGTTTTATTAAATAAAAACCACGGTAACATTTCCGAAAGAGATGGAGCCGTAGATTTTCAATGTGGGGCAGCCCTGCGTGGCTTGATTGCCCTCAAAATGCAAATCAGCAAATGTGCATTTCACATGATTTTCCACATTCCATGTCTTGGGGATATAAAGAATAGTCTCCCCGAAGGAATTGCTGACATTGACATTTGCCACGCCATTTTTAATTACCGCATTATCAAAAAATATTTTCATCTGCCCGAAAGCATTTTCCAACTGCACATTTACCAGGGAGTCAGTATTGATGTATTTTACGCATTCGCCAAAATTGGATTTGTAGTAAATCACTTCCCCATCCTGCTCTTCAAACACCTTTTCCCCTTTGTCAGCGAACTCGTTATAGTTGCTGTGTCTATATTTAAACCGTTTCTTAGAGGGAAAGATAATGGTAAGCCCAATGCTGGCCAAAAGGGCGGCGGACAGCATCGTCCATGGCGTGACATCCATAATTCCCAATGGATGCCTGTATTGGATGGCGATGAAAGATAGGCCGAATAAAAGCAGAAAGAAGTTTTTATAATAAATGCCCTGTAGTACCATCCAGATGAAGAATATGGTAAAGAGGATTCCTACCAGGGAAACGCTCCTCACTTGGGACCAGTAGCCCATTCTGTCTGCCAGGAGAAATGCGGCACCGGCGATAAAGAGCATTCCCCAAAATAGTTTGTTAATTGAAAATTTGTTCTGATTCATATATCTACCTCCTAAATTAATGTTGGATGCGTCGCTCTTCCAACTTGTTTTTCAATGGCTTGAAATAATTTCTGGAAACATAAACTTGCTTGTGGGTGTTCTGAAATTCTACTACGCTGGACGCAGTGAGATTTCGATTGATGGCGTAGACCTTGTTTGTATTCAATATTGCGGATTTTGATATGCGCATGAAATACCTGGGCAGGATATCTTCCAGTTCGTACAGTTTATTTTTGGTTTGGAAAATATCATTTGCCGTGTGGGCTTCAATGCATTTCACGCCAGTTTCAAAAAATAAGATTTCATCCAAATCCAGGTAATACTCTGTCTCCTTCTGATACAGAGTTATTTTTTGGGAGAGGCTGTCTAATTCTGATAACGCTTGCTGCATCCTGGTAATCTTATCAGAAAGTTTGGGACAGCGTATGATGATCTCCTCCTCTGCAAGTTCTGGATTCAATTCAATGTGTATCTTCATGCGCTCCCCCCTCCTGAAAATTTCTCCCTTGAATTATGGCGCGAACAATAACAAGCCTGTGTGTATCTAAGTATAGGGAATTACGTTGGGGTTGTAAATAGGAAATGGTTAACAGGTAAATATGCGTGGGTAAGAGGGGAGAATGATAATTCGAAATGCGATGGGAAGAAGATAACGAAACAGAAAGATATGGCATTACAAGAGTATAAATGGAAAATTTCAGTGCAACCCTATTGATGCAGAGGTGAAATCAAAAGAACCAGATAGTGGAAAATAGCCAGGGGATATGGTATACTGGATATGCCGTTATTGAACGTGGATAAAGGGATAAATAGAAAGTATTACAAAGGATATTGACAGCAAGCGGCACTGTTCTATGGGATTAAGAGTACATTAGGGATGGCAGGGAGGAGCATGGGTATGAAGAATAACGAACTGGACCATATTGACCGGGAAATACTAAATATGTTGCAGGAGAATGCTAGAATTTCGTTGAAGGAGATTGCAGAAAAAGTTTTTCTGTCCTCTCCGGCGGTGTCCGCTCGTATTGAAAATCTGACAGAATGTGGATATATTGAGGGATTTCATGCTCGCATCAATGTGGAGAAGATGGGTTATCATGTAAAGGCGTTTATAAACTTGGAGGTGTCTCCGGTAGATAAGCAGGAATTTTATCCATATATCAAGAATTGTAAGAACGTGGTGGAGTGTAATTGCGTTACCGGGGACTATTCCATGCTTATGGAGGTCCTGTTTCCCAATACGGACGAATTAGACCAGTTTATCGGGGAGCTGCAGCGTTTTGGCAGGACAAAGACTTTGATAACATTTTCTACTCCAGTAGAATACAGGGGCCTGCAGATATGACAACAAATTGCGTAGCAATGTAGCAATCCGTGGCATCAGTTGGGGGCAAAATACCTTGTGTCCCCAACATCATAGGATTAGACTATAATATATTACAGGGAGGTATCATTATGGCAAAATTTATTTATGGCGTAGATATCGGAGGAACATCGGTGAAAATGGGGTTCTTTGATCAGGAAGGCCAGGTTTTGGAAAAATGGGAGATTCCTACCAGGAGGGAAAATTCCGGGGAGGAGATACTGCCGGATATCGCTAGATCCATTCAGGCAAAAAATACGGAAAAGGGTATTTCGATTGAGGATATTCTTGGAATTGGCATGGGCGTGCCGGGGCCTATCACCGAGGATGGCAGGGTGCTGAAATGCGTGAATCTTGGCTGGGGTATCTTTTCCGTAGCAGAAAAGGTGCGTGAGCTTACCGGAGTAGAAAAGGTGAAGGTTGGCAATGATGCCAATGTGGCTGCCTTGGGAGAGCAGTGGCGAGGCGGAGGCCGTGGATTTGACAGCATCGTGATGGTAACCCTGGGAACCGGCGTAGGCGGAGGCGTGGTCTTAAATGGAAAGATTTTGACGGGGGCCAATGGGGCGGCAGGAGAGATAGGGCATCTGCCAGTGAAGGCAGGAGAGTCCAGGGTCTGCGGCTGTGGCAAGAAGGGGTGCCTGGAGCAGTATTCTTCGGCTACGGGATTGATGAGGAAGGCCAGAGAGCTGGTGGAAAATACAGATAAGCCTTCCATGATGCGGGATTATGAACAGCTGACGGGAAAGGAGATATTTGCCGCTTATGAGGCTGGCGATGCCCTGGCTGGGGAAGTGGTGGAAGAATTTGCGGAATTTCTTGGCCTCGGCCTTGCCCAGGTGGCTCAGGTTCTGGATCCCCAGGCGTTTGTAATCGGTGGCGGCATCTCCAAAAATGGGCCGGTGGTGACAGATGTAATCAAAGATAGATATGCTAAGAACGTGATGTTTGCCCTGCAGGGGACGGAATTCCGCCTAGCAGAATTGGGAAATGATGCAGGCATGTATGGCGCTGTGAAAATGGTGCTAGGATAGCACCAAGGAAGCAAAGTCTTTTTGCTGGATACAAAATTTTCGGCATATGTGAAGAACGCTGGTTTTGCGTTCTTTATAGAGGAAGTATAGTCTTTGTTGGGCAGCGTTTTGTGCTGCCCTTAGAAAGACTCTTCCTCTTTTTTATTCGTACCGCAATGCGTCAATCGGATGAAGCCTTGCCGCTTTATTCGCGGGATAGTATCCGAAAAATATGCCGATGATCATGGAAAATCCTACGGCCAGGAAGATGGCGGTGATAGGAACGGCAGCAGTATATCCAAGAAGAGTGGCTGCGACAGCACCCAGCGTGAATCCAAGGACGATGCCGAAGATGCCTCCAATCAGGCACAGAATGACGGATTCGGTGATGAACTGGAGTTTGATGGAGCTATTTTTTGCTCCGAGGGCTTTTCTTGTGCCGATTTCCCTGGTGCGCTCCGTGATAGACACCAGCATGATATTCATCACGCCGATGCCTCCCACTAGGAGAGAGATTCCGGCGATGAAGGCAATGGCTATCGTTATGGTTCGAATCATGTCGCCCATGGATTCTGTCATGGATTCCATGGTGGTAGTAGTGATTTGGTAATCTTCATTTCCCATATAATAGGGATAGAAAAATGTTTCGATACTGTCAGCGAAAGCAGAAATATCGGAAACAACGGTGGAGGATACTACGGTAAGCCGGGAGTACCCATCGTCTGCCCTTGCCTGTTCTTTTGCGGTGGTAAGGGGGATGTATGCGGATGTGGTCGCATCTTCCTCGGTGGAAGAACTGAACCCTGTTTCTTCATATTTATAGATGCCCACAATGTAGTAAGAGTAATACACGTTGTTGATATTCACATTGACTTTTTCGCTCAGGGCTTTATTTTTGCTTCCCTCGAACATGTTATCAACCACTTTGTCTGATACCATGATAACGTTTTTGCTGCCAGACAGGTCGGAAGCCTTGATATGCCTTCCCGCCACCAGTTTCAGTTTGTTGGCGGCAAAATAATCCTGGTTGATGCCTTCCACGGTGATATTGGCATAATCGCTGCCGTCTTTGATGGTGCCGCTTCCCAGTGATTCGCTGATAGCGATGGCGTCAATCTGATCCTTCATCTGGGATTTCAATGCATCAATCATATCATCGGTGATTAGGTCGCTTTCTTCCATGGAGGCAGTTTTGTTGGAAGAGCCAAAGTTCAGCCCGCTTCGGGTGGAGGTGGTATCCTCCGACCGCTCTTTCAGCCCTACATTGACATTATTGGCTCCCATTTCCTGAAAGGAAGCGCTCACCGCATTGGTGAGGGAGGAGCTTATGGTCATAATGGCAATGACGGAGCCAATGCCGATGATAATGCCCAGCATCGTGAGCAGGGCTCGCATTTTATTTGCCAGAAGCGAAGAAAATGCTAGCTTTATGTTTTCCCAAATTAGCATATTCTGCCCCCCTCTCGTATATCTGCAATCATTCCGTCAGAGAGTGTCACGATTCGCTGTGTTTCTTTTGCCAGTTCTGGAGAGTGGGTGATAAAGACGATGGTCTTTCCCTCCTCGCAGTGTAGGCGGTGAAAAATGTCCATGATGACCCTCCCTGTCTTGCTGTCCAGGGAGCCGGTGGGCTCATCTGCCAAAATGATGGAAGGATTGTTTGCCATGGCTCTGGCGATAGCCACCCGCTGCTTCTGTCCGCCGGAAAGCTCATCGGACTTGTGAGCCATGCGTTCTTCCATCCCCACCATTTCCAGAAGTCCTTTTGCGCGGGCGTGACGCTCCTGCTTGGAAATCCCTGCATAGAGCATGGGAAGTTCCACATTGGAGAGTGCCGTGGAGCGGGCCACCAGATTATATGTTTGGAATACAAATCCTATCTTCTGATTTCGTATTTCGGAAAGCTTCTTATCCTTTGCCTGGCACACATCGGTGCCATCCAGCACATATTTCCCTTCTGTGGGCTGATCCAAGGCTCCAATAATGTTCATCAGCGTGGATTTTCCAGAACCGGATTCTCCCACGATGGAAAGAAATTCCCCCTCCCTGACTTCAAGGTCGATTCCGTGGAGAATTTCCAATTCATTGGGCCTTCCCACGAAAAATCGCTTTACAATATTTGATAATTTAATAATCGCATGTCTTTCTTTATTCGGCATATAGGTTCTCCATATTGTTTTGATATGATACTGCAAAATGAGTGGCTCGCTAACCCTTAGGATTCATTAATTTTATCAATTTGGCGGAGCTGCGGGCGGGTTTCCTCCGCCGCTGCCATTTTGGGATGTCTTATTTCTGCGATTCATATTCCCTCCGGGCATGCCTTGGCCATTTCCAAAATCAAATCCATTATGCTCGGATTCCTTTTCCTGAGTGGATTCTTCCGTCTGGTCGGTGGGAATGATGACAAGCAAGCCTTCTTTTAGGGAGTCGCCATTGATTTCCACATAGTAATCGCTCTCCATTCCTTTCGTGACGGTTATTTCCTGATATTGGTCCGTGTTTTTGTCGCTTTTAGCCACATGAATTACAGAATCTCCGCTGTCATTCTTGTGTATGGCGTCGTAGGGTACGGCAAATACGTCTGTTGCCTCCTCTAGAATCAGGCTGCACTTAGCAGTCAGTCCCATTTTCAAGTTGTCATTGCTATCCGTAATGTCAATCACAACTTGGTATCCATCCGAGGAAGATGTGCTTGCCATCACTGCGCTGTTGCTATTTCCAGAAGAATTTGAGGCATCGGATGAAGTGGAGTCGGTGGAGGGGGCCACGAAGGAGATTTTCCCCTGGATTTCCTGCTGGTCCGTGGCCTCCGTCAATATGACGGCGCGCTGTCCCACAGATACATTGCTGATGTCATATTCATCCACAGTGGTAGTGACAGTGAAAGAACTGGTGTCATCAATTTGAAATAAATTGCCACCGGAATAAGTATCCCCATCTGATACATTTGCCGCAGTAATTATTCCGGAAATAGGGGCGGTGACCTCGCAATTTTTTATATTATTTTGCGCCTGCTCCACTTGGCTTTCCGCTTCCCGTATGTTTTTTTGGGCTGAGGAGTTGGCGTTGGCTACCGCATTCTGGGCATTCTGCACGCTGGATTTATTTTGCCTGGCAGAGCTTTCCTGGCTGGAAATGGCATTTTCATAACTGGTCTGGGCCTGGGATTTTCCCTCTTGGGCTTTGGAAAGCTGTTCTTGCAGTTCTTTTTTCCTAACTGCATTTTTTTCCTTTTTCACTTGTTTTTTTAAGGAAGCCACTTGTTTTTTGGCATCAGATAGGGTTTTCTTTGCCCTGGATACCGCTTTGGCTGATTTTGACTGTTCGGAACTGTAGGTTTCCCTGGCGGTGGCCAGCTGCTGGGCGGCAGAGGAAATGCTTCTGTCAGCATCCGATTTGACTGTTGCTAGATTTTCATTTGCATCGGCCAAAGTGTTATTCAATTCGCTTTTGTCGAAGGAGATAAGGGAGTCTCCTTTCTTCACCTGATCGCCCACCTTGACCTTGACTTTTTTGACAGTCAGATTGCTTGCCCGGGCGGATACCGTTCTGGAGTCGGCACTCTTTACAGTGCCTGTGGCACTGATAGATTTGACTAGATTCTGCTTTTTTAAGGTGATTACATTATTCTTTTTTGCAACAGTGTTCTTTCCGGCGGATGGGCTAAGATTGCTCCATATAATGCTTGCTATTCCGGCAAAAATGACGATGGCTAGCAGTAGGATGGCCAGCTTCTTATGGCGTTTGATTTTTGTGATCACGCGGAACCTCCTTTATAATTGGTATTTGAAAATTAAATGTAACTTCTGCGCTGATTTCTTCCCGGCTATATTATTTCCAAGGGAGAATCCTTTCATTTATCATAAATATTATAAAAAATACATTGTGAACAAAAAGTGATAAAATATTGAAAAAAGAATGATGATAGAATTGCCATTTACAGCCGTAAGTTGGGAAATGATCGTAGAATGGGAGAGAATCCCTGCCTGGCCTGTGTATACTTTGCAAATAAAAGAGCCATGGCGTGACAAGCCATGGCTCTTTAAAATATTCTTTGTGGAAAGCTGATTATTTAAGAGTAACCTTTGCACCCTCTGCCTCAAGCTTCTCCTTGATATCGTTGGCTTCTTCCTTCGCAGCAGCCTCCTTGACAACCTTGGGAGCGCCGTCAACGACTTCCTTAGCCTCCTTCAGGCCAAGGCCAGTCACTTCGCGAACGACCTTGATTACCTTAACCTTGTTCGGGCCAACTTCTGTAAGTTCTACGTCGAACTCGTCCTTCTCAGCACCGGCATCAGCAGCGCCGCCTGCTGCAGCTACCACAACGCCTGCTGCTGCAGATACGCCGAACTCTTCCTCGCAAGCCTTTACTAAATCATTTAACTCTAATACGGTCATGCCTTTGATAGCATCAATAAATTCCTGAGTAGTCATTTTCATATACCTCCGTAATTTCTAAATAAAAACTGGTCTCGCACAAGTTACATGTGCTTCAAAATCAACTGGTTCCGCACGATCAAATATGTGCGTCAATCACACTGCGCTTCCTATGCCTCTGCCGCGCCATCGCCCTTCTCAGCGATCTGGTTAAGCACGCGAGCAAGATTGGTAATAGGTGACTGCAGAGAGCCAAGCAGTTTGGAAATAAGCTCTTCTCTTGAAGGGATGCTTGCAAGAGACTTGATGCCGTCCACGTCATAGAAAGTTCCCTCTACGACAGCTCCCTTGAACTCCAGAGCTTCTGCTTCCTTTGCAATGTTTGCTAAAATCCTGACAGGAGCAGTTGCATCTTCCTTTGAAATAGCAATGGCAGATGGTCCATCTAACAGGTCGTTCATCTGGGCAAAGTCAGTACCCTCAAAAGCACGCTTCATCAATGTGTTTTTGTAAACCTTGTACTCGCATCCTGCCTCTCTCAGTCCTTTGCGGAGCTTTGTATCCTGCTCTACCGTCAGTCCGCGGTAATCTACCAGTACTACAGTAGTAGCTCCCTCGACCTTGGACTTAATCTCGTCCACGATTGGCTGCTTTAATTCAACTTTTGCCATGGGTAAAATCTCCTTTCCTGGGCAGTGCCCATTATTTACACTGCACGGAGTATTTTTACTTTAATAGGACCAAGTTGCGAATTGCAGTATGAATCTTCCTATAAAGCAAAAACCCCTCTGCCAATGACAGAGAGGTAGTAACATTCATAAATATAATGAAATCCTATCTTCCTCGGTAGGCGGCTGTCCTTACGCCGGTTCTCCGGCACCTACTGTCTACGGCAGTGTGGCTTGCATTCGCAAAACCTTGGACAGCGTATCATATAATTTAAAATATGTCAAGGTAAATTTTGTTTTTCTCATTATTTATTTGCAACTTTTGTCACCGTCTTTAAAACCTTTTCTCCATCGCTGGCTGAAACTTCGTACCACTGACCTGAAATCTCCCATATGGTTGAGGATATCATCTCAATACTGGCTGTATTCTTTTCTTTTTCAAAATTCACAGTATATAGCCATCCCGATGTTTCCTCTTTTTTGATTGATTTAACAGAGACGGTTTTCAGAAGATCATATACGGTATCTAGATCATCTTCCTCTAAGTTTGCGGTATTTCCATTATTTCCATCAACAATGTAGGCTCTGGTAATATCTGCTTTGGAAAAATCAATGATGCTTTTTTTATTATGGAGGTTATACAGTAGCAATCCTGAGACCAGCAAAATGATCAGGGCGCACAAAATAATAACATTCTTTTTTGTCAATATTTTTTCACCTCTATTATATCTGAATGGATACATAATTCCAATTCCCTTTACAGCTTCCCCATACATACCGACTAGCCTTATTTGTTCAGTCGTTATTGGAGAAATACTTTCATTCTAACTATTTTAATATAGCATAAAGAATCTTTTTGTGAAGGGTCACGCAATAACATTACTGGTCATGGGGCGAACCATATCGATCCCGTCGATTATAATCCGCAATTTTTTTCATAATGGTAATGCTGCAGTCCTCCACTCTGGATGCCCAGGTCGTGGATGCCGCATAGCTTTTATTTACGCCCAAAAGCCCGGAACCGTGAAAATAAGGCTGTCCCGGCTCGGCATACCGAGTGGCCAGGCATCTGGCAGTTGCCAGAATATTGTCTGTCTTGGTTCTGCCGTTAATTCCTCTGGAACTGCTGGAATACACGCCAAATCCTGTCAGGTTGTTGTCAACCCTGGCACGCCTGCTGTTGCCCCATGCTGATTCGTGGGCTGCTATGCCTGCCAATGCTACCGCATTCACCCCGTATTCTTCCTCAGCCGCCAGGAATGCCCCTGCCAGGGATTCCATCCCCGTACCTGCCAGCGCATAATTCAGGCTTTTTTTATCCACGTTCGAGGGAAGAAAAATATTTTTGCTGTCAAAAATAATATTGACATACTGTGCAACCTTTTTCTTTTTCTTTCTTATTGCCCTCAGTTTTTTTCTCTGCTCCTTTGCGGCATCCCTCATAAGTTCAATTTCCGTGGTAACATTTTCTACATCCTCTTTCAGCATGTCCGAGACAGCCACGTTACCGATGGAGAGTGCCATGGATTGCAGCGTGCTTCCCAGGGCTGTCTCCTCCTTGGTAGCATAGTCATCCTGCAAATCCTGATACATGGAGTATCCCACATTATTTTTATATTCAAAAGAGTTGTATTTCTTTGTATAATTTATTAAATCATCGCCAGTCTCGTCGCTGCCTTTGCTCATAATTCTTTTAGCTTCCTGCCGATGCTTTTTCAGTGCTTTGATCTTATTCTGGCTCTTTTTTAGTGATTTTTTTGTTTTTGCTATCTCCCGGTTTGCATTATTGATTTTCTTAACATAAACCCGGCTTTTCACGACCATAGTAGCATCCCGCAGGGGTGCATAGGTGGGAGAGGGCTTTTTCTTTGTCTTCTTTTGCTTCTTTGCCTTTTTCGTGCCAGCCTGAATGCTGGCGGAATAGCCCTGATATGCCATAACTCCCGAAAATCCTATGATTACGCAAAATAGTCCGATCAATAATTTCTTTTTATTTCTCATGAATTGCTAACCTCCGATTCACAAAAAACATGTTTGGCTGAGAATAATAACATTCGACTAAAACTTTTCCATCACTTCCCTATTGGCGGCCATGGCATTCTCTTCCATCTGCTTCCTCTCTTCCAGCAGTTTTTCTTTGATTTCGGGATGGTTTATCCCCACGATTTGCAGTGCAAGATATGCGGCATTCTTGCTTCCGTTGATTGCAACCGTGGCTACGGGAATGCCTGGGGGCATCTGTACGATAGACATCAGTGCATCCATTCCATCCAGTACCGAGCCAGACAGGGGGACGCCGATTACGGGAAGCACCGTCTGGGACGCCACGACTCCCGGAAGGGCCGCCGCCATCCCGGCAGCAGTGATGATGACTTCCGTTCCATTCTGATTGCATTCTTCCACGAATTTGGATAGACCCAGATGCGCCCTGTGGGCAGACAGGCAGCGGACGCTTACCTCCACGCCATAATCTTTTAAGATGCCCACTGCGGGCTCTACTTTTGGCAGATCGCTGGTAGATCCCATAATAATTGATACTTTCATGTGATGTCCTCCTTGGATAATATATGCTTGATTATAGTTTTACAAGGCTAGTACTATCGAGCCTGCAAAAACTTCGAGCCTTTTTTACAGTAGATTATACCTCCATAGTCAATCATCGTCAATAAAAAGCATCCTTTTTCCTCTGCCATATTTCTTATTTCACAGTTACTTTTCTTTTACCTTCCTCTCACTTTCTTTCTTCATGAAATCCTGACCGGCAGCCTTACTTTTTTTCTGCAATCCATTTCTTCATTCTGTCCTGAATGATGGCAAAGGGGGCTTCCCCCATATCTAGGAAGAATTTATGAAATTCTTTTAAGACAAATCGGTCTCCCAGTTCCTTTTTCGCCTCCTGCATCAGAGCATCAATTTCCAGATAGCCCAGGGTATACTCCATATATCCTCCCGGTTCCGCCACCATGGAGTCGTAAATGGTGCGGGCATTGGTTTTGCTGAATCCGAAATCTGCCAGGTAGCCTTGCAATTTTTTGTAGTCCCATCCCAGATAATTTACTGCCAGGTCTGCCTTGGCATAGATGCACAGAGTTGCCAGGGTATTTTTTTTCAGCAATTTCGCCACGTCTTTGTCAATGTCTGCCAGATCATAACTATACAATTCCGCATAAGTGCCCCAGCCTTCCGTATAGCCCCCCACTTTGATAATGCTGCGGAGGGGTGAGGGATTTTGGGACAGAAAGTAGCAAGTCTGGTACAGGTGTCCCGGATACCCCTCGTGCCCGATGGTGGAAAAGGCTTTGCTCAGATCATATCTCTTGTTTTGGTTGATATACACCACGTTGGACTGGTAGTTATCCAAGGCTGGCACCAGATAGAATGCCGGGCTGAGAAAATTCTCCAGTGAGGTGTCCACAGCCTTGATCTGACAGGATATCTTATCATCCAGCGGGGGAAAATCTTTGCTTATGGATTTTTTCAATTGGACCAAGGCTTTTTGGGGAGTATTGTATGGATATTCCACTTCTTGCGCTTCCATATATGCGTCCGGGGATTCGGACATAATGTCCGCAATATCTTTTTTCAAGGAAGAGATATTCTTGTCCAGCAGATCGTTGATTTCATCCAGGGAACGATCAGAGCCGGTCATGGTTTTGACCAGATAGGCATAGTATTTTTTCCCCTTTTTCAGATGGCAGAGCCCGCCTCCATTTTTTCCCGTGCCTTTCAGTTTTTTCAAGGCATTGATTAGATTCTTGTACGCAGGGATGACGCTTTCTAGAACCGCCAGCCTGTTCTGGCTCGCAAATCCTTTCTTCTCTTCGGCAGAAAGGCCCGGCACGCTTTCTATCCTCTTTTGGAATCCTGAAATCAAATAGTTTTTATCTGGATTCTTAACAAACTCCTCGCATTGGGTAATGATTGCCTGTGCCGTGGTATCGCTCATAAAAATGCCTTCTTTTGACTTATTTTCCTCAAAGGCAATGATGCCTTGGAAATATGCCGGCACTTGCTTGAGCAAGGCGATATATTCCTCTACATCCCTTTTGCCATACAGATTAAATTCTGCAAAAAAAATGGGCAGCTGGGCCTGTATTCCCGTAGTTGGCCCTAAGCACTCCGCATATTCTAAAAAATCTGCAGATGTTAAATTGTCCTTAGACATCTTGTACACAATATCATAAATTAATTGCTGCTCGTCTGTTAATTTATCGTAATCATAGGTTTCCAGAGTGGCCACCCTGTTTTCTGAAACCAGCAGGCTGTTTTTTAATTCCTTGAGGGAAAACTCTCCCAATGTGGGCTTGGTAGTCTGAAGCCCATATTTTTCCCGGTCTTTTACACGGAAATTGAGAGTAATGGTATCATCACTGATTTCTTCTTTAAATATTTCTTTGGTCAGTTTGTCAAAGTCTTCCCTGGCCTGGGCTTCCGTCCGGCTGTCATGCACTTTGGGATGGGAGAGAGTTTCCTCAGAAAAAGGGCCGGCCTTCTGATTAAAGCAAAGGAGCCCTATGACTGCGAATATGCACACTAAAAGTGCAATATATGTCAAGGGGGTGGGCCGTTTCTTCTCACGCTTGCTAAATTCTCTAAACTGTCTATCCAATATTGCGCTTCCTTTCTTAACATGGGTTATTGCTATTTGCTATCGCTTCATTGTCCTATATCGCCATAGACTTGTCAACCTATACTTACATGCCGCCGTAAGATGGCATAAAAATGGCCAGACACCATATTCCGGGTTATACATATATATGAATTAGCAGGAAAATTTATTCCCCTGCGAAATCACATTCTTTGGAGGTCAAAATGAACTATATGAATCAACCCCGTGGGAACTGTGCGTCTCCGTGCAGCATGCCCGCTGGCAATAACTGCCAAGGGACGGATTCCGGCCGCAACGGCTGCAATCCTCGAAATGGCGGTTCCCGTTGCGGAAACAATCACATGAACTCCCGCTGTGACAGCAAATGCCATCCTCCTGCAAATTCTAGATGTGGCAATCAATGTGGCAATAAGCCTCCTCAATGTGGCGATTGCGATGCAAATTCAAGCTCTCGCAATGATCCTCTGGAGGGGATGCCTTTGGGCATAGGGTTTGTGCCCTGGCAGCAGTGGAGAACCACCTACGACTATTGCGAAGGCTTATCCCAGGGCACTATTTTCCCCTGCCTCAATCTTCCCTTCCTTGGGTGCATTCCCCGGGATTTTCATTACAATAAAGGAGGTAGAGCATGAATCAAAAACAACTTCTCATGTATATTACCCAGGTGAGTTTTGCCCTGACGGAAGTGAATCTGTATCTGGATACCCATCCATGCGATCAGGAGGCTATGGAATATTACCAGGAAGTCAGGAAGCTGCGCCAGGAAGCCCTCGACAAGTACCAGTGCGAGTTTGGCCCTCTCCTGAATGATGGCAACAATTCTGATTCATGGGAGTGGGTCAATACGCCATGGCCTTGGCAGTAGGCCGCGCATGCCCAATCCGTCTGCTATAGCGTGATTGCTATAGTGGCCCTGTCCTCGGAGAAGGACAAAAACAAACTATATATCAATCATATGGAGGAATTATGTGGAATTATGAAAGAAGGCTGGAATATCCAGTAAATATCACTCGCTGCAATCCTCAGGCAGCGATGGTCATCATGTCACAGTATGGTGGTCCGGATTCGTTAAGACATAAGAAAATGAAAAGTTGATTGTAAAGAAAGAGGGGGTAGCAATTTTTATTTGTGTATCGTATAATAAGAGATATTGAATTGTGGCTATAAGCAGTGCGGCTGTGAATAGCAGCAGTGAATTGGCACATGGAGTGCAGATTGGAGGTAAGAGTGAAAAATAAATTATTTCACAACACAAACGGAGTTTGTGTTGCAAGTATTGTGTCAGCACTGCGACACAAACATTGAAAGAACTTTAGTTCTTTTTATGCAGTAAAAAGCAGCGCAGAAATGAGGTAAATTATGAGATTAGTTACAAGATCGGATTTTGACGGGCTGGCTTGTGCCGCTCTCTTAAAAGAGGCGGGAATTATTGATCATTGGAAGTTTGCACACCCGAAGGACTTGCAGGATGGCCTGGTAGAGATTACAGAGGATGACTGCTTGGCGAATGTTCCCTTTGTAGAGGGATGCGGGCTTTGGTTTGACCATCACAGCAGCGAGCAGGAGAGGCAGGAGCTGGAGGGCAAATATAAAGGCGAAAGTCGCATAACGCCTTCCTGTGCCCGGATTATATATGAATATTACGGTGGAAGAGAGACGTTTCCTCAGTTTGATGATATGATGGAGGCAGTGGATAAGGTGGATTCTGCCAACCTTACGATTGATGAGATTCTTCATCCGGAGGGATGGATTCTTGTGGGATTTATCATGGATCCTCGTACGGGGCTGGGGCGTTGGAGAAATTTCCGGATTTCTAACTACCAGCTGATGGAGGAATTGATTGATGCCTGCCGCACTATGACGACAGACGAGATCCTGGCCTTGCCGGATGTGGTGGAGCGCATGGAAATTTATCATGAGCAGAGCGAGAAGTTTCAGGAAATGGTGAAGGCCCACACCAGGGTGGAGGGCAATGTCATTATATCTGATTTGCGGGGAGTTGACCCCATTTATTCCGGGAACCGTTTTATGATTTACAGCATGTATCCCGAACAGAATATCTCTGCGTGGATTGTATCCGGCCGTGGCGGCAAGGGCTGTTCGGTGGCAGTGGGATACAGCGTGCTAAATCGTACATCGAATGTAAATGTGGGGAGCCTGATGCTGAAGTATGGCGGAGGCGGACATAAGGCAGTGGGAACTTGCCAATTTTCAGATGAGAACATGGAAGTGCAGGTGCCGATTCTTCTCAAGGAATTGGTGGAACTGGCTGAGAAATAATGGAATAAATGAAAATCATTTCTGGTTGCCATAGGGTTATGGCAGCCAGATTTTTGTGATAGTGGAGCAATTTATTTCTTTCTATATGTGACAATTTTATCATCTTTTTTTACGGTAAAATTTATTGTCGTCTTTTTATCCAATTTGATATAGGAGTCTATTTTCCCGAACTCAAATTGAAAGCCCAGATTTTCCGGCAGACCTTGTATCTGACACACTACTTCCTTGCCTTTGACAAATACTGCATATACTCCATCATCGTTGGTCAGATTGTCTGAAATATCATCAGAAGAAAAGCCAATGGCCTTCTCTGCTGTCTCCTTATCCGTATATGGCATGAAATAATACATGCTTCCCCAGTCGAAATCTGTCATTTCCTGTAGGGATATTTCCGACACATTCCCAGGATTTTTTAGCCGTTTGATTAAATTTTCTTCCACCGAGTCCTCCCCTTTACCACAAGCACAGGCAAGCAGACATAAAATCCCCCATAGAAGTGCTAATTTTTTTGTCATAAATATTTCTCCCTCTAACATTATTAATTATGCAACCAATATATTCCTGTCAAACGCCATGTCTAAAACCATCTGATTTATCACCCAATCCATTTTTGCCAAATTCGTCTTTTGTCATTTCATAGCGGATTTGGCTATTAAAGCATTTTTGGGATTAAGAACAATCGAAATTGCTATATGAATCATTATTTTACTACTGTATTTTCTATTCTTTTATAAAAAGAGTGGCATTTGTGTATAAAAATTGTTTAATAAAAATCAGAAAAATGGTTTATATTTTTTCTTTAAAAAAAGGGAGATGCCACATTGCTGTGGCATCTCTGCTTTGATTGTGCATTTACACAAATTATTTTACTTTCTTGTATCCAGATTTCTTAATCTGTGCTACTGTGTACTTCTTGTTGGCCTTCTTGCCAGTAACCTTGATGGTCTTCTTGCATCCCTTGAATGCGCCCTTAGTTACCTTTACTTTCTGGGAAACCTTAACGCTTTTAAGCTTCTTGCATCCCTTGAATGCAGATTTGCCAATCTTCTTAACCTTGCTGCCAAGAGTAATTTTAGACAGGCTTGTGCATCCCTCAAAGGTGCTAGTAGCTATTGACTTTATAGCCTTATTGTAAGTAATGCCAGTCAGCTTGGTACACTTCTTAAATGCGCTGGAACCGATGGATGTAATGGTAGAGCCTACTTTTACCTTCTTCAACTTCTTGCAGTTCTCGAATGCCTTTGCGCCGATGCCTGTAACATCATACTTGCAGTTGTCTGTGTTTGTAGCTACGGCAACGGTAGATACAGAAGATTTGCTTGCTGCTGCGGGAGCAAGGCCGGAAATCACTGCCTTACCTTTCTTGCCGTCGCTCATGCTTCTCTCGGTAACTTTGTACTTGAAGTCTCCAGAAGTGAATGAGGAACCTTCAGCAATGCCGTTAGGCACAGAAATAACTGGCTTTGGAGCGCCGAAGTCCACGCCTGAAATATGGAATGTGATTCTCATGCTCTTCTTCGGGAATCTCTTATACTTTGCCAGTGTATTGTCAAGCACTTTTCCTTTTGTGCCATGCTCGGCTGACCAAGATTGAAAAATTTCAAAATTGGAAGCGCCGTAACAGGTCTTCTTTTCCGTATTGCGTGGAGCTTCCGCCATTTCAGCAAAAGGCGTCGTCTCATCGTCTAAATATACTTTAACATTTGTACACTTGACGGTCTTGTTGTCAAATGGGATATCGGTGGAAATCACCAACTGGTTCCACATCTCATCCTTTATAACTTTGTCCGCCAGAGCCATGTTGCCAATGGAGATTTCATAATCGCCTTCCTTGGTCATCTTGGCATCCTTGATGTTGCCATCAATTGCCTGAAATTTAAAAAGCTCTTTATCATTTTCATCAGTATAGCCGTTAAGAACCCAGTTTTTCAAATAGTTAAATTGTATTTTTTCTTTGGCATCATTTTTCAGTTCATAGGTAGCGCCAGGACCCTTGCCGCCGTCCAGTCCGCCACTTGTACCATCAGTCCACTGGTTACGATAAGCAAAAATCCCGCTAGTCTGGAAAACAAAGTAGGCATTGTATGTTGCAACGGAATCTGCTGCCTTCGCTGTCTTCTGGCTCTGAGGAGCAAATGAGACAGCCCCTGTGATTGCCATAGCTGATGTCAGGACAAGAGCCATGGACTTTTTAAAAAGTCTTTTCATGAAAAATCCTCCTTTAAAATAATATCTGTGTTGTGTTTTGCTAATCAAGTGAAGAATTTGTAAAAAACTGCTCACGGATTAACTGACTGGCGTTCTTCCTACAGACTCAAGAAAATATAAGCCATACACGTAAAATAAAAACGCCCGTTACATTTCATTATAATAGTTTTGGCAAAAAATGAAAATGGAATAAATGGTTGTCTATTTGTCATTTTTTGCTATGCCATTATTAGAAATGCAATCCTGTGTCGTTCGTTATATAGTAGTTTCATTTATATTCTATATTATAATGATATATTTGACAAGATGGTGGCAAATATTTCATTTTTATTTTGCAGGAATGCTTGCCTGCCTGCTTCAAAGCGAAGAGCGTGAGTTATTCATTTTTCATTAGGCGTGATTGTAGTTTTGCCTAGCGTGATGTTTGCGAATCTGTCAGAACTTCGCATTTTATTTAAGGATTATTTAATATTTCTTCTGATATACTCTGGGGGAAGGAAAGGAGTGAGAGCATGTATTTTCAAATATTGGAAAGAGATTTGAAGAGAAAGAAGACAATGAATGTTATTCTGCTGATTTTTATCCTGCTGGCAGTCACATTCATCGCAAGCAGCGTTAATAACATGGTTTCCGTGGTGACAACTTTGGATTCCTATCTGGAGAAGGCAAATATTCCGGAATACTGCTTCTCTACCATGGATGGCAGAGAAATGAAAAGATTTGAAAGATTTGCCAGGGAGAGAGATTATGATTACCGCTGTCTGGAAATGTTGCAAATTAACCCTCAGGATATCAAGATTGATGGAAGGGCTTTTGCGTATTCTAACAGTGCCTACATTTCTAGCCTGAAAAATTCTACGAAGGTTTTTGATGAGGAGGAGCAAAACATTACTCGGGTTGGCAGGGGTGAGATCTATGTCGCGGCAGAACTGTTTTATTCTGACCAGTTTCATATGAAAAAGGGGAGCAGGATTAAGATATCTCTGGATGGCAAGACCAGGGAGTTTACGCTAAAGGGATGTATGAAGGATGCCATGTTTGGCTCTTCTATGATTGGCATGACTAGGATGCTTGTGAGCGAGGAGGATTTTGCGTATTTCCGCAAGGATGCCAGTGCTATGATGTATTTTGTGGGCGTATATGAAGATGCAAAAGATTTTAAGGGGGAATTTGGAAAATTGATGCTGAATACGCTGTTCGGCTTTGATGGGGACGAGATTCAGTTCATGTATCTGATGGATATGCTTACCGCGGCTATTATCTTGATTGTGAGCGTGTGCCTGATTCTCATTTCCATGGTGATGCTGCATTTTATGATTCGATTTTCCATTGCTGAGGAATTTCGGGAGATTGGCGTGATGAAGGCTATTGGAATATCTAATTTCCGGATCAGGGGGCTTTATATTACTAAGTATTTCGCAATTTCTATGGCAGGGATGGTTATTGGCTTTTTGGTGAGCATTCCCTTTGGAAATCTGATGCTTGACGGCGCTTCCCGCAATATGATTATGGCCCGTGTGGGTGTCTGGCTGAACTTGCTGTGTGCTATTGTGGCGGCAATGGGGGTGGTGTGGTTCTGCTATCTGTGCACTGGCAAGGTGAAGAGCCTGTCGCCGGTGGATGCCATAAGGAAGGGGGAGAATGGGGAGCGGTTTTCTAAGAAGGGTTTTTTCCGCCTGGGCAGAGGCAGGCTGCGGCCAGTGTTCTTTCTGGCCATCAATGATATATTCAGCGGAGCCGGGAGATTTTTTTCCATGCTCTTAATCTTTACCCTAGGCATACTGCTAATTATTATTCCGGTAAATAGCATCAATACCTTGCGGTCTGATGGGCTGCTCAGCTGGTTTAATATGGCACCCTGCGACCATGTTCTGGATAAGGAGACTATATTCACATCCGTGGGTAACAGTAAGGAGAGGCTGGAAAATGATCTGGAAGAAATTAGGGGCGTGCTGCGGGATGATGGCATCCGGGCGAAAGTGTTTCGGGAAGTGATGTATCGCATGAGCATTTCCTATCAGGATAAGACGATGAGTTCCCTGGCTTTCATCGGAGTGGGGGATGTAGAGGCAGATGCGTATGCCTATCTGGAGGGGACGGCGCCCCAGAGGGCGGACGAGGTGGCCATTACCAAAGTGGTGTCGGAAAAGATTGGCGCTAAGATTGGTGATGACGTGGAGATAAAGAATGGGGAGCGAACAAAGACCTACAGGGTGACGGCTATCAACCAGTCCATGAACAATATGGGGGAGGGCATTCGATTTTATCAGGAGGAGGCATTGGATTTTTCCTATGCTGCTGGATGCTTTGGCACCCAGATTCAGTATCAGGATGGTCCGGATGCCGGGGAAAAGGATCGGAGGAAGGAGTTCTTAAAACAGCGTTTTCAGGATTACAAGACGTATACTGCAGGAGAGTATATCAATCAGATGATCGGGGATGCGGCAGGGCAAATGGATGGCATGCGGCAGATGATCGTGCTGGTGGTGCTTGTCATTAATATTCTGGTGACGGTGCTGATGGTGAAAAGTTTTATTACGAAGGAAAAGGGGGAGATTGGAATGCTGAAGGCGATTGGATTTGGCAATGGCTCTTTGGTAATCTGGCAATCTTTGCGCATTGGCATTGTTCTGCTGATGGCCACGGTGCTAGCGGTGCTTTTGTCCACGCCCCTGTCCCAGGTATCGGTGGCATATGTCTTTCAGATGATGGGGGCATATCATATTGAGTTTGAGATTAAACCTTTGGAGGTATACGTGCTGTATCCGCTATTGGTGCTTGTGGTGACTACTGCTACGGGGATGCTGGCATCCCTGCAGATTAGAAAGATTTCTCCTTCGGAAACTTCAAATATTGAGTGAGGAAAAACTATTTTGCGAATTATGTCAAGGACAGAAGTCCTATCGTATAAAGAGTGGCTTGACTCTGGCATTATGATGTACGGTGAAAGCCTGTAAATGAATGATTTGGAATATGGAAAAAGGAAGGATGTGCTGAATATGAGTGAGGTATTGAAGGTAAAAGATTTGTGCAAGACATATATTATTAACAAGCGTCAGAACAATGTGCTGCGAAATGTGAATTTTTCGGTGTCTCAGGGGGAGATGCTGGGAGTGATGGGGCCGTCTGGATCGGGGAAGTCAACTTTGCTGTATTCTGTTTCCGGCATGGATTCCTTCACTGCGGGAGAGGTGGAATTTCAGGGTAGGAGCATTGCAAAGATGAGCAAGAGGGAATTGGCCGCGCTGCGCCTGGATGGCATGGGATTTATCTTTCAGCAGATGTATATGTTAAAAAACCTTTCCATTCTGGATAATGTCATTCTTCCCGCCTGCCAGTCCCGGAAGAGGCGGGAGAGCCGGAAAGAGGTGGTCTCCAGGGGCGAGGCTCTTATGAGAAAGCTAGGCATTATCGAGATTGGGGACAATGATATCAACGAGGTGTCTGGGGGCCAGCTGCAGAGGGCATGCATCTGCCGCAGCATGATGAATCATCCGGATATCATATTTGCAGACGAGCCTACCGGTGCCCTGAACCGTGCTTCTTCCGAGGAAGTGATGGAGGAACTGGCAAAGCTGAATGGGGAGGGGACGACGATTATGCTGGTTACCCATGACGTGAAGGTTGCGGCGAAATGCACGAGAATCTTATATATGGATGACGGAAATATTGCCGGGGAGAAGGTTATGGGCAAATACACCACCCAGAAGGAACTTCGGGAGCGGGAGCGTGCCGTGAGCGGCTGGCTGATGGAATTGGGCTGGTAAAACATACTATAGACAGAGTGGTGGAAATGGCGATAGAATATATTTGCAGACGTGGAAAAGACAAAGGAAGGCTTGGTTTTTATGACGGACATTTTAATTGTAGAAGATCAGAGGGATATCTCTTCTCTGCTATGCGATTTCCTTCGGGCTGAAAACTATATTGTCACTGTGGCTGAGGATGGGGAAAAGGCTCTGGCGCTGTATGAGAAGTACGGCGCCAAACTTGTGCTTTTGGATGTCATGCTGCCGGGAATGGATGGGTTTGCGGTGTGTTCCGGCATCCGAAAGCTGGGGGATGTGCCAATTATCATCCTCAGTGCCAGGACAGAGAAGGATGATAAATTGAATGGGCTGATTCTGGGGGCGGATGACTATATGGAGAAGCCCTTTGACATTGACATTCTGCTGGCAAAGATCAGGGGCATATTCAAGCGGCGATATTCTATGGAAGACGTGGTGGCGGGAAATCTGCGCATTGATCAGGAGAGGCGGATGGTCTACAAGGATGGCATTCTTTTGAATATGACGGCGAAAGAGTTTGATCTTCTGCTGCTCCTGGTGGAAAATGAGGGAAAGGTGATGAGGAAGGAATCTATCTTTCAGCAAGTGTGGGGAAGCGATAGCGTTTCAGAACCCCAGACGCTTACAGTGCATGTGAAGTGGTTGCGGGAAAAGATCGAGGAAGACCCGGCAAATCCTAAGAAAATACAGACTGTGTGGGGCGTGGGATATCGTTTCGGATAGTAACGAAATATTTTCTTTCAAAAATGATGGAATCATGTTAAACTAGTAAAAATAAGTTGCCACTAAGGCAACGGGCGGCATCTTTGCAGAAATGGGGATGGGCGATGAAGAGTTTTGATTGGCTGCTCGCAGTGGCTTTGTTGTGTACAGTGTCATGCTTTGCGGGCTGCAACCTGTATCTGTCCTCTCTGTTTTCCAGGGATGGGAGCAGGGAATATCGGGTGGAGGCGGACCGGGCGGCGGCAGATGTGGAAGAATATGGATGGGAGCATGTGGATTTGTCCTCCTATCCCTCTATTGTGGGGATTTACCCTATGGAGGAGGAGGGAGGGGATTTTTTTCGTGCGGATCGGGATTACATCATCAGGGAAATTGGCGGCAGGCTCTATCGGATCGAATATGTTTCGGACGCATCTGCGGCAAAGAGGAAAGGGCAGACTGCGCTGGGAGCGAACCTTATATTGGGCTTAATTGCCGCATTGGTGTTCGGGGTGCTGTTTTTTGTGCGTTTCAAGGTATTAAAGCCTTTTGAGCAACTGTCGGAGGTTCCCTACGCCCTCGCCAGGGGAAATCTGTCCGTGCCTTTGCGGGAAGGGAAGAATCGATTTTTTGGAAAATTCGTGTGGGGACTGGATCTTTTGCGGGAAAATCTTGAGCAAAAGAAGCAGCGGGAACTGGCATTGCAGAAGGAGAAAAAGACATTAGTGCTCTCCATATCCCATGACATCAAGACCCCGCTGTCGGCGATCAAGTTATATGCTAAGGCATTGTCCAGAGGGCTGTATCCCGGCAGGGAGCGGGAGATTGGAGATAGCATAGATGGAAAGGCAGATGAGATTGAGAATTTTGTCAGCGAGATCATTCGAGCCAGCCATGAGGATATCCTCAGCCTCCCGGTGAATATGGGGGAATGCTTTCTGTCGGAAGTGCTGGGGGAGATTGAGGCGTACTATGGGGACAAGCTTTCTCTGGTAAAGACGGGATTATCCATAGGGGATTATTCTGACTGCCTTCTTCGGGGGGATCGGGATCGCCTTGTGGAAGTGGTACAGAATTTGATGGAAAATGCTATGAAATATGGCGATGGCAGATGGATTGACATATCCCTTGCCCGGGAGGAGGATTGCTGCCTGATTGCTGTGAGGAATAGCGGCTGTAGCGTTGCGCAGGAGGAACTTGCCCACATTTTTGACAGTTTCTGGCGGGGGGCCAATGCGGAAAAGGTCAAGGGAAGCGGCCTGGGGCTGTATATCTGCCGGAAGCTGATGGAGAAGATGGATGGCGGCATTTTTGCCGAGGTCCGGGATGGGGAAATGTGCGTTACCGTGGTGGTGAGAAAGGCATGAAGAAATATTTGATATAGAGGGGGTTGAACATGAGGTTTAAGAGGGTACATACATATGGAATCTGGTTTATCGCGGGAGTTCTCCTAAGCTGTGGCTTCGTGCATAGCCGTACGGCGGAGGAGATGGAACGGGGAAATGGAAAGCCTGCCTCGGAGGAGCATGCTTATATAGGAAGCATTGCCTCTGCCGAGGAAAATGCCCAGGATGATGTTCTGGCGAGTCCCACGCCAAAGGTAAAAGAGAAAGAGAGAGAGGGATGGCATAAGATTTCTTCTAAAAAGAAATATTATGTGAAGAGTAATGGAAAGCGCGCATTGGGATATACTGAAATAGATGGGAACGGCTATTTCTTTGACCGAAAGACTTCTTTCTGCCTGGTGAAGAAATGGAAGTATGTGAAGTGGAGGGGCAAGAGGGTCAAGATGTATTTTGACGAGAAGGGAAAACGTTCCCTGGATGTTACGGGCAAACTGCCGAAATCTACCAGGTACCTGCTGGAAGTAAATCTCTCTGACAATGTGGTGGTGGCATATGCCAGGGATGGCGGGAAAGGCTATACCATTCCGGCAAAAGTCATGATTTGCTCCGGGGGGATGAAGGGGCATCGAACGATTACGGGAAATTATCCAATTCTCAGAAGGGCGGGACGCTGGCATGTCCTTCGCTATCAATCCTATGGGCAGTTTGCCACCCGGATTCGGGGCCCGTATTTATTTCATTCCGTAACTTATGACAGATATGGCAACCATTATTCCTTGCAGGCCAAAGAATATAAGAAATTGGGCAAGAGCGCTTCCCACGGCTGTGTTCGCCTGCAGGTGAAGGATGCCAAGTGGATTTATGACAACAGTAGCCGCTGCAGCGCGAGATTGTACTATAAAAAAAATCAGAAGATTCCCTTTCCCCGGCCGAAGGCGGTCAAGATTGGCAAAACAAAGGACGGGAAATATTTTGATCGGACGGATTCCGCTCGAAAAGCTTATTGACTTTTTCTGGAAAAAAAATTATACTGGGTTGTGAATGTGGTCTGCTCATAGAACTGCCTGTATTTTCAATGCTGGCAGGACAATACAAGATAGGAGGTTTTTTCAATGGCAACAAAAGCAAATTACAAATTGGAAGAAATTGGCGCTGGCAAGATTGGCTTTCCTAGGACAGGTGAAGCCGTGACAAACACTCGTGCAATTATCGAGTGCGCATTTTACGGAAACAATGTGGTGAAAGTGAACACATTGAAGGAAGCGTACAATCTGGCAAAGAATTCGCCGGGAACGATTGTCACCGATATGCCTGTATATAGAGGCGAGGAGTTTGGCCTGGATGCTGATGCCAAGGTGCTGCTTTTCAATGATGGCGCCGTGACGGGACGTTACGCAGCCGCACGCCGCATCAAGGGCGAGCCGGGCGTGAATGCCGCTAAGCTTGACAAGGTAGTGATGGATGCAATTTATAAGACCCGTTTCAAGAAATTGTACCATGCAACCTGCTATGTAGGCCTTGACAAAGAATTTATGGCAAAAGTTCACCTTCTGATTCCCGAAGGGGAAGAGAATCTGATGTACAACTGGATGCTGAACTTCCAGTACATGTCAGATGAGTATGTGAAGATGTACAAAGAGTCCAAGCTAATTGCGGACGGAAAAGAGCCTGATATTTATATTTTCTCTGATCCTCAGTGGGCGCCTACAGAGAGCCCTGACGTAGATTATTCTTGCCTCAGCGATCCGCTGACCCTCTGCTACTTCGACACCAAGCAGAACTGTGCAGCCATCCTGGGCATGAAGTATTTCGGCGAGCACAAGAAGGGTACCCTTACCATGGCATGGGCGCTGGCTAACCGCAATGGATACGCTTCCTGCCACGGCGGACAGAAGGAATATTCCCTGGACGGCGGCAAGAAGTTCGTCGCTTCCGTATATGGCCTGTCTGGCTCAGGAAAGTCTACCCTTACCCATGCGAAGCACAATGGTAAGTACGATGCATTTGGCGGCATCAAGGTGCTTCATGATGATGCGTTTATTATCAACACAGATTCCTGCGCTTCTATCGCGCTGGAGCCTACCTACTTCGATAAGACGGCAGATTATCCTACAGGCTGTGCAGACAATCAGTACCTGCTCACCGTGCAGAACTGCTCCGCAACCATGGATGAGGACGGAAAGATTCAGCTGGTGACAGAGGATGTGCGTAACGGTAACGGACGCGCAATCAAGTCCAAACTCTGGTCTCCGAACCGTGTGGATAAGATTGACGCTCCTGTCAATGCAATCTTCTGGATCATGAAGGATCCTACCATTCCTCCGGTAGTGAAACTGAAAGGCGCAGCCCTTGCATCTGTCATGGGCGCTACTCTGGCTACCAAGACTTCCACCGCAGAGCGCGTGGCAGCAGGAACGGATATGAATGCTCTTCGCATCGTGCCTTACGCTAACCCATTCAGAACCTATCCGCTGGTAAATGACTACTCTGCATTTAAGAAGCTCATCGAGGAGAAGGATGTAGATTGCTATATCGTAAATACCGGTGACTTTATGGGAACGAAGTGCCAGCCTGCCGATACCCTTGGCATTCTTGAGGATATCGTGGAAGGAAAGGCTACTTTCGAGAAGTGGGGCAACTTTGATGATATCGAGATTATGTATGACTGGTCTGGCAAGACTGCTGACTTCAGGCCGAATCTCGAGGATCCTGAGTACAAGGCAGCACTGAAGTCTGCAATGCAGAACCGCGTGGATGCGGTAGAGGGCTTCTCTACGGCTAAGAACGGCTATGACAAATTGCCAGACGAGGCACTTGAGGCAGTGAAGAAACTGGTAGATGCATTGTCATAATATCATAGCATGATGCCAGGGTCAAAAGTAGATAGCAATGCATGTTTACATGCAAATTGCTATCTACTGGCTTGACCCGCCAAACACCGACAAGTAGCAGATTTGCTTGCAAATATGCGGGATTGGAGGTGTTTGTAGAATTGCGAGAATTGCGTAGCAATGAAGCAATTCGTAGCATCAGTTGGGGGCAAAATACCTTTTGACCCCAACATCATAGCATAATAGTAGGAATATATTAACTCCCCGGTGCGGATGCGCTGGGGAGTTTTTTGGCTGGGAGAGGTAGTAGTCCGCCAGAGGCAGAGAATTAAAAAGGAAAAATGAAATCCATCCTTGACTCTTACATTATGATAGGTATTATTATGGTACTGAGCTCAAGAAAAGGTGCTATTTTATTACTCTAAAAGTAATTCGACTTTTAGAGAGATAGAGTGGCCTGGTAATGCAACGTTGTGGAGGTAACAAGAGATGTTGAAGATTGGTATTTTTTCAAAATTGTCCAGAACCAGTATCCGAATGCTGCGCCATTATGATGAGATTGGCTTGCTAAAGCCCATAATAATTGATGAATTTACAGGGTATCGCTATTATGGCGAAGAGCAGTTGACTACCATGGCAAGAATCAACTCGCTAAAAGATATGGGGTTTGCTCTTTCCGCAGTCAAGGATTTATTATCTTGCTTTGATAATAAGGAGGAAATAGAGAGGCACTTTCAGATACGCCGGGCAGAGCTTCTCGCAATGGCAGAGGAGACGGAGCAAAGGCTGCGGTTTCTGGATACGGCTATTGACAGGCTGAGAAAGGAAGAGACTATGAATTATGATGTGGTGTTAAAGACTTTACCGGAGAGAAAGGTGGCAAGTGTGCGTCAGACCATTCCTAGTTATGATCAGGAAGGTAAGCTGTGGCATGTTTTGTTTCAGGAGACAGCCTCTATGAACCTTGTTTTGGCAGAACCGCCTTTGATGAGTGCCGTTCTCCATGATAAGGAATTTCGGGAATCGGATGTAGATGTGGAGGTGCAGACATGTGTGAAGGGCGAATACCAGGATACGGAAAATGTGAGATTTAAGACGGAGCCGGAGAGTACCGTTGCAAGTACGATATTTAAAGGCTCGTATGGGCAGTTCAGCGCAGTGTATGCTGCCCTTGCTGCCTGGGTATCGGCAAATGGATATGTATTTTCCGGGCCTATGCTTGACATTTACCATGTCAGTCCTCATGAAACAGATAACCCGGAGGAATATGTGACAGAGGTGTGCTGTCCCGTGAGTAAAAAATAAGAAAGCTTCCCAAATTTACAATGGTAAAAAACGCTGATTTGCGTTCCTCTTAGGTGTGATCGCAGACTTTCCTGGCGAGCGCTATCAAGCTTGGAAAGTCTATCCACCTATTTCTTAGGAATACTCTTTGAATGCCTTTAGCATGTGATAAAATTGAATCTGCTGCTTTCTGCTTAGGGACTGGTAAGTATTGATCAGGTCTAACAGCAAAGGATCGTTTTTTGAAGAATAATTTAAGAGCATTCCCATAGAGCAGTCCAGATAATCGCTAATTTCAGATAGCGTATCCAGGCTGGTTTTGGCAACCCCCCGCTCCAGCTGGCTGATGAAGCTGACAGATAAATTTAGTGCCTCGGCAAATTGTTCCTGCGTGATTTTTTTTCTCTTTCTATAAGTCTGAATATTCTGTCCTAAAATATCATAATTAATTCCCATATCTTTCCTCATTTCCGAATTGTTTTAGTACATTAAAGTATCATTGTCTTACAATGTCTATATCTCATTCAAATTATTCCGTACTCATTAACCCCAACATCATTGTTTATGATATCAATAAAAAATAACAGACAATATAGATGTGTAATTTGTCAAAAACTAGTAGTTATACTGTTGACAAATAGCAATGATAGTGTTAGTATTGGACATGAATAACAGTAAATATGTTAATTAAAACAGGATGAAGACAGCAGGGGTACTGTTGAGAACACAGAAAAGGGGTGATAACGAAGCTGTTCATCCCATCATAAGGTGCTAGACATCCGGTGGATGTCTGTTCGGCACGGACCGGAGCAGAGCGTAGAACCGACGCCGATAGGCAGCGGGGCTATCCCACTAGGACGAATGGCTGTGTATAGTAACTATGAATGGGATTTCATATTTGAGGAGATGAGGATTAGAGGGGCAATAGTAAAAAGGATTGAGATCTGCAGACCGCAGAAATCAATCCTTTTGTTGGAGTGATAAGAAAATATTGAAATATAAATTTGACGATTGATTAAGCTGGTGGTTGCAATTTGCTGTACTCATCATCTATTTTGCAAGCGTTCATCCTGGCAGATTGCTTAGACGCCTTCCTGCTTTTCGCATTAGGTTTTGCACCAGTCTGCTCTATTGCGCCCGCAATGCGTTTTTCCGAAATGCGGTTGCCAACATTTGCATGCACGTTTCCCAGAAGTGTAAATTTTAAAACGGCTCCGATGATTCCTCCAAAAACTAAAATAAATAATACTGAAAATCCTAAAATTTGTGATATCATAATGACCCTCCATCTATTAAATAATTATGCGCAGCGTTTTTTGCTTATTTTTTCCATCTTATCTTCATTTGGCGCATCCCGCATAACCATTTTCAACAGTACCGGCGTGATTAGCGTAGTAACAATCACTACTAGGACAATCGCCCCGAACAAATTTCTGTTTAGCATTCCGCATTGCGATCCCTTCTGAGCGATAATCAACGCCACTTCTCCTCTGGATATCATGCCGACTCCGATTTGCAGGGCATCTTTTCTGGAAAAGCCGCACATTCTTGCTCCCAGTCCGCAGCCCAAGACTTTAGATAGGATTGCCACCAGCAAAAGCGTGGCAGAAAAGGCGAGAATCACTCCGCTCATGGCAGATAGGGATGTTTTCAAGCCAATGCTCGCAAAGAAGATTGGACTGAAAAACATATAGGACAGAATTTCTGTCTTTCGATTCACATATGGCTGCAATTTTAGCTCGCATAGAATCAAGCCTGCAAAATAAGCCCCCGTAATATCTGCAATGCCAAAGACTGCTTCGGAGATATAGGAGAGAACCAGGCAAAATACCACAGTCATAATTGCTACGCTTCTTCGATTCTCTAACCGCTCGATATGTTTCTTGCATTTATAGCAGAGGAAAAAGACTGCTCCAATGAAGACGAAGTATAAGACGATTTTTAATAACACCGTACTTACCTTCACGCTGGTATCCTGTAAGCTGGTAACGACTGTCAGGACAATAATTCCCAAAATATCATCAATAACCGCCGCGCCAAGAATCGTGGTGCCAACCTTTCCGCTTAGCTTGCCCATCTCCCGCAGCGTCTCGACAGTAATGCTTACAGATGTTGCGGACAGGACAACGCCAATAAATATGGCTTTTAGAAGCTCCTGCTGGTTTGCCAGAGAAGGCTTGAAAAAGGCGGCATATGTGGCAAATCCCCCCAGAACTGGGACTAAAACTCCGATTCCTGCCACGACAAAAGCCGAAACGCTATTCTTTTTCAGTTCGCGCACATCGGTATCTAATCCGGCAGAGAACATGAGAAAAATAACGCCAATTTCTGCCGTGTCTTCCAAAAATTGGCCCATATCCCCCTGCAGGGTGATTAGATTTGTTACTGATGGGCCTAGGATCATGCCTGCCAGCAATGCTCCTACGACCTGAGGCATATGAAGCTTTCTTGAAAATACTCCCAGTATTTTGGTGGAAAACAGAATGATTGCGATATACATTAGATATGCATATTCTCCCATAAAAAAATCCTCCCTTGCGTATTGTTTTTTTACAATACCTATCGTATGGAGGATTTTTAAAATATCTAAAATATAATTTTAAACAAATTTTAAACATTTCCAAATATTTTCATAAAATAGGATATACTGCCACGGTTTCTGGCATAATTTAAGTTGCGGAGCAACTGCATAATAAATGCGTTAGCATTTATTTTACCGTAAAGCGGTATCCTACGCCCCACACAGTTTCCAGGTATTGGGGCTGGGACGGGTCTGATTCTATTTTCTTGCGAAGTCGGTTGACATGTACTGCCACTGTAGTGGTGTCCCCCTCTGCATCGAGTCCCCATATTTTCTCATACAGCTCTTCTTTGGTAAATACGATATCTCTATTGTCCATGAAAAATGCCATCAGTTCATATTCTTTATTTTTTAATGAGATTTCATCGCCGTCTTTATAGATTTGCCTTTTTTGCTTGTTCAGCGTCAGAGCGCCCGCCTTCAAAACATGATTTTTGGCTTCCGGCGCCTTACCCCTCTGGCATTGCGCCAGATTTGACTTTACCCGGGCTACAAGCACGCTGGGATCGAATGGCTTCGCGATAAAATCATCCGCTCCCAGTCCCAGCCCCAATACCTGGTCGGCAGTCTCTTGCTTGGCTGAAACAATTATGATAGGAATATCCAACTGCAATCTCAGTTTTTTGCATACGGAAAAGCCATCCATCCCCGGCAGCATCAAATCCAGCAGAATAAGGTCGTATTCACCCGTATTAGCCAATTCAATGCCCGAAACTGCTTCATTTCTTATATCCACCTCGTACCCATTGATTTCCAAATAATCTTTTTCGATACTTGCAATGTTTTCGTCATCCTCAATAATCAATATCCTTGCCATAGAATTGTCGCCTCACTTATTCATATATTAGGAAATTTCGCCAAATTTCCGATCGCAAAAAACGCTGGTTTTACGCCTTTTCTATTGTTCCGAAATGGGTATCCTGATCATAATGGTCAATCCCCCGCTCTTTCCGTTTTTGGCTTCCACTTTTCCATCCATCATTTCTACTGCCTTTTTTACAATGGCAAGCCCGATGCCACTGCTTTCGCCTGGATTCTTTCTTGCATGGTCGGTGCGGTAGAACACATCCCACAAATTTGAAATCTCATCCTCGCCTACTCCGGGACCGTTATCTGCGAAAGATATCTTCACATGGTAATGTCCTGACTTTACCGTAATCATCATGCTGCCATTTTCTTTGTCATTGTATTTGTATGCATTTTCTATCAGGTTCGTGCAAATTCTGTCAAGCATGTCGCTATCTGCCATGATTTTGGCAGAAGAGGTGACCTGCAGCTGAATCCGAAAATTCTTTTTTTCGTATTCTCTAGCGATCGCTCCCACATAACCTCTCATATATTCTCCCGTATCAACAGGCTGCTTATCCAGCACATATTCTTTGCTGTCCAGCTTGGCATATGTAAAAAGTCTGTTTACCATCCGGTCGATTTCCAATGATTTTGCCTTGATTACTTCTAAATACTGGCGTCTTTTCTGCTCATTCTGGGCAATGCCATCCAAAAGGCCCTGCACGTAGGCAATGATGGAGGTCATCGGAGACCGCAGATCGTGAGAAATGCTAAGCAAGAGCTGCCTTCTCCGCTCATCAATCTGGTTCTCCTTTACCGCGAAACGCTTTGTTTCCACTGCCATTTCATTGAAATCGTCATACAGCTCAAACATGAGATCATTTTCTTCGTATTCAATTCTGTAATCATAATCCCCATGGCGTATTCGGTTCATTCCCGTCCTTATCTTTTGCAGGGGAATCATCAGTTCTTGTCGGATAATGATGCGGAAGAGCAGGTTTGATATTACAATAGCCAGCACCAGCCCCGTCAGCAGGCACATATTGGATAACGCCAGCCCGTCTCTCAGTGATGAAAGATTGATCTGTTTTTTTTCATGTACTGACCGAAGCACGATATAGTCGTTTCCAAAAGAAAGAATAACTGCAACGATAATTGGAACGGTTAGAGAGAATCTCCGCCCGGTCTTAATCTTTTTTTCCTCGTTTTTGGTCATTTTTTTCTCCATTCCGATCCTCCAGTTTGCGATTTCCCACAAGCAGTTTGCATGATCAATGCGTCAGCAATTATTTTAGCACAACTTTGGTAATCGGACTATATAGAAGTAAAATATTTATGGGAATGTATGCTGTATTATCTCCAGCTGTATGTTATTATAGAGAGGATTGTGAATGGGGGATGACGATTGTGAGAGGCCCGCAGGAATCAAAGTATTTTTTGAGATATGATGGTACGGCTTTAATAATGTTATAGGAGGAAAAAGTTTGAAATCGAGTGGCGTAATGCCCCATGGGACAGCCAGCCAGAGCAACCTTACCACCCTTTGCTATATTGAAAAAGATGACAAGTATCTTATGATGCATCGGGTGAAGAAGGAGAATGATGTCAATCAGGATAAATGGATCGGGGTGGGGGGACATTTCGAGCCGGATGAAACCCCGGAGGAATGCCTGCTGCGGGAGGTGAGGGAGGAGACGGGGCTGACCTTGACTTCCTGGAGGTTTCGGGGGATTGTGACTTTTCAGTGCGACAGGTGGAAGACGGAATACATGTGCCTGTATACGGCGGATGGTTTTATGGGGGAAATCGGGGAGTGCGATGAGGGGAATCTGGAATGGGTTCCAAAGGAGAAAGTATATGAGTTGCCAATCTGGGAGGGGGACAAGATTTTCTTTCGGCTGCTGGAGGAGGAGTATCCTTTCTTTTCCTTGAAGCTGAGGTACGAGAAGGATGTGCTGGCTGAGGCGGTATTGGATGGGAAGCCGATGGAAGGTAGGTGAAATGATGGATTTTTTTTATCCGGTATTGGGAAAGCAGGAGCGTCTGCCCTTCTATCTTGCGGGAATCGGGGTGGCGAACCCGGAATATCATGTGGTGCGGGAGCCGGGATTAATCTCCCATCAGATTTCCTATACTCTGGCGGGAAAGGGAGAACTGCTGGTGGGCGGGGAGAGTTATGTGCTGGAGGAGGGCAGCCTTTTTTACATCGCGCCGGGGATTCCCCACGAGTATTACCCGATTGTGGAGGATGACTGGACTACCTGCTGGGTGGTCTTTCGGGGAGATTACTTGGGAGAGATTATGCCAAAATTGGGGTTTGACGGGTTTGTTCAGAGAGACGGCGTGGTTACGGAGGAACTGCGGAAGATATTCCGCAGAATGGAGTCGGCTGCCCAGGACCCTGTCTGGGGAGATGAGAAATGCTCGGTTCTGGTTTACGAGTATATCATGGCAGTGAGGAGGACCATCCAGTCTGGTGAGAAGAATGGGGGTCGGGGCATGGGAAGCATTCTGGATGAGGCGCTGATGCATATCCACGCCCACTATGCCCAGGATATTACTTTGGAGGAGCTGGCGGGCATCAGCGGCGTGACGAAGCAGCACTTCTGTCGGGTGTTTAAGGCAAAGACCGGGATGCGCCCCATGGAATATCTGGCCAGGAAGCGGATTGCGGAAGCCAGGGGATTGCTGCTGAACACCAAGATGCCTGTGGCTGAAATTGGGAAAATGGTGGGGTATGAAAATCTTACTTATTTTGGAATGGTGTTTAAAAAGTACGAGGGGATTTCGCCCACGGACTGTCGGAAGAGAAGGGGGACGGCATTGATGTGGTAAGATGATGGCTGTGAATAGTATTATTTGATTGTTACTATTCACAGCCATTCATCCCTTCATGCGATAGACCCGCTGCCTAAAGGCATCGGTCACTGCTAGCGCAGTTTTGTCTATCCCATGAGGGGATGAACAGCTTCCACAGTCCATAGAGAAGGAAAGAACCGTCTCTTACAAGCAAGCTTGACGAGACAGCCTCTTTCCTTCTCTATGACTGTGAATAGTAACATTTGTTCATATTTTTGGAATGGGGAATTTTTTCAGATTGTGTTGTCCTTTCAGGGATTATATAATACAGATAACGATTGTTTGTGTATCTGAAAAGGAGGACACTATGAGAAGAAGACTGTTAAAGGGTGCGGGGGCATTGCTTCTGAGCATGTCTATGGCGCTTACTGGCGGCATTTTTCCGCAGGGCGGGAAGGCTGCCGGGAGGAAGGGCGTTTCGGAGACCAAGACGGGAGAGATTGTCATCAATGGCGATGACATTAAGAAAGACAATGTGAACGGATTGACGTATAAGGGATTTGGCCTTTTGAGCGGAAATTCCTCCAGCGATTTGCTGATGGATTACAAGGCGGAAAATCCTAAGGCTTATGCGGAATTGATGCAGCGGCTTTTTGGCGGAAAATATCCCATCATGACCCATGTCAAGCTGGAGATGGGAAATGACAGGAACACTTCCACCGGCCCGGAGTCGGCTACCAAGAGGTATCAGGAACAGCGGGCGAATGTCAAGCGCAATCCGGGCTGGCAGTTGGCGGCGGATGCCAAGAAGGTCAATCCCAATGTGAAGGTAAGCATCCTTTCCTGGTGTACTCCTGCCTACGTGTCCACGGATGAATTGAAATACGCATGGTACAAGGAAAGCATTCTGGCTGGATATGAGGCATACGGATTCATGGTGGATTATATCAATCCCAATGTGAACGAGTCGTGGAATACCAGCAAGGATGTGGCCCGCACGAAGAAGTTTGCCAAGTGGATCAAGGAAGAGACCAGCAAGACCATACCTGACAAGAAGGCGTTGGAACTCTATCAGAAGATTCAGATGGTGGTATCGGATGAGGCCAACGTGGTCAGCGATGATGTGGCAAAGACCATGAAGTCGGATCAGGAATTTTATGATGCCGTTGGTGCCGTGGGATACCACTACAAGACGGCAGATGACAACAACGGCGGCATGAAATGGCTGGCGGAGGAGATGGACAAGGAGGTGTGGAACAGCGAGGGACAGGCCGCATTTTCTAATTCTGCCTTCCGTCCCGCCAACAATGTGAAAGACCCGGAAACGCCGGGAACAGGCATCGGCGGCGTGGGCAGCGCGCTGGAGATGGGCAATGCGGTGATTAAGTTCTTTACTGATTCCAGACGCTCCCATGTAATCTACCAGCCTGCCATTGGCGGGTTCTATGAGGGCGGCCAGTATTCTTTCAAGGAATTGGTCAGCGCCAGGGATCCCTGGTCGGGATGGATTCATTACGATGCAGGACTGCTGGTGTTGTCCCATCTGAGCAAGTTTGCGGTGACGGGCTGGGAGAATGAAAGTAATACTGCGGGCATCTGGCGGGCCATTCCCCAGGCTTCCAAGTCATCTGCCATCCAGACCAATTCCAGCAACGAGGTGAATGGAAGAAATGGCGGGGAGAATTATATGACGGTGGCATCCCCTGCTAAGGATAATTTTTCTACAATGGTAGTAAATGACAGCGAATATCCCATGACCTATACGCTAAAGACCGAGAATATGAACCTGACGGACAATGGGAAACTGGAGCTGTGGGAAACTAGGGCGGCGGACCAGGGCGCATTCAATGAGAATTACATGAAGTGCCTAGGAGATCTGGAGAAGAATGGCCAGGGAGAGTATGCATTCCAGGTGAAGCCCTATTCTGTCGTGACAGTGACATCTCTGGATGTGTCTGGCAGCCAGGAACATACGGAGGCATTGCCCGTGGAGGGGGACAGGACGGTTCTGGACACAGACAGCACGGGGAATCAGCAGAACACAGAGGACGGCTATCTCTACGCAGATGATTTTAACTATGAGGGAAAGACGGTGCCCATGCTGGACGGCAAGGGAGGCTATACGGGGGAGACTGAGAATTATATTGATAACAGGGGCGGGGAGACTGGCGCCATCCCGCGCTACAATCACAACCTGAATGGCGCATTCGAGGTTTACAGGAGAAATGCTAAGAATTTCGTACTGCGGCAGCAGTTGAATCGGCAGCAGTATGGCCTGGGCGGAGCCTGGGGATACGGTGATGCGGTTACGGCGATTGGGGATTACCGCTGGACGAATTATGCCGCATCCGTTGACGTGTATTTCGAGAAGACGGTGGAGAAGCAGTATGCGTCCATCGGCATCAGGCAGTTCGGCACTTCCCCGAAACTTCCAAATAGTTCAGGGTATTCATTGCAGGTGATGGAGACGGGGGACTGGAAGTTATACCGCTTGAAGGAAGAAGTGGCATCGGGAAAGATTGATGCCGGCAAGACAAAGGCGGGCACTTGGTTCCAGCTGAAACTGCGGGGGGCAGGGAATAAGATTCAGGCTTATATCAATAATGAATTGATTGCTGAATACGAGGATGCCTCTCCCATTACAGCAGGCCGGGTGGCGCTGGGATGCGATTATACTTTTACCCAGTTTGACAATCTGGCGGTGACCAAGGTCAAGGGCTATGCGTCCTATTATGCGGAGGCGGTGGACAATCTGGAAATGTATGACCTGACTCCCCAGAGGAATGTCAAGCTGGCGTACAATGACCAGTGGAATCACACCAATGGGCAGGGCATGTTCGTATATCAGAGAAGTTCCTCTTGGAGTACCGGCGTGGGGGCGTCTATGACCTACCAGTTCAAGGGCACCGGCATGGAGATTATCGGGGCGAATAAATCCGCCAATAAGGTGAATGTCACGGTGGATGGTAATCTTGTGAAGCAGGGGGACCCCCTTCAAGATGCCACAGACCTTTTGACGGCTTACAGGATTGACGGGCTGGAATATGGCGATCACACGGTAACGATTCAGGTGGCAGAGGGTTCTCTGCATGTGGATCTGGTGGGCATCTTGGGCCAGACATATCAGGGCGAGGAAGTGAACGTAGCACCGAAAGCGGATGCAGAGTTTAATCCCCCGAAAGAACTTCTGGTAGAGCCTCCGAAGACTGAGGAGCCGCCTAAAGCCGACAATCCGCCCAAGGATGAAACGCCTTCTGGAACTTCCCCGAAAAAGGGATATACCGTGAAGGTGGGCAATGGAAAGTACAAGGTGACGAGCGGGGCGAAGAAGACGGTGGCCTATGCCGCTGCTGTAAAGACCAAGGCTACCAGCATCACGGTGCCTGACACGGTGAAGCTTAAGGTGAATGGCAAGTCCGTTACCTGCAAGGTTACTTCTATTTCTGCTAAGGCATTTGCAAAATGCAAGAAACTGAAGAAGGTGACCATCGGCAAGAATATAGCTTCTATCGGCAAAGAGGCGTTCAAGGGCTGCAAGGCATTGAAAAAGATTGCAGTGAAGTCAAAAGCCTTGAAGAGCGTGGGAAAGAATGCGATTAAGGGCATTCATAAGAAGGCGGTTATCAGTTGCGGCAGCAAGGCAAAGGCATATAAGAAACTGTTTTCTGGCAAGACGGGATATAAGAAGAGTATGAAGGTGAAGAAGTAGAATAGAGATTATGGGCCTCTGATGGAAGCGCATAGGAAGAGTCTATAGAGCTGGGAATCTTAAAAAGTTTTCCGGCTCTATTTTTTATATAGGAAGAATGCATAGAGGAGTCTGGCAAAAAAGATGTTTCTAGTGCAAAAACAAAGGAAATTGCCATTCGGATTATATTCAAAAAAATTATTTATTGATAAAATGGTCTACATTTTTTCAAAGCAGAGGAAGTCCCGGAAAAGATAAGAGTGCTGGTAGTCAAGCTGGGGAAAAGACCAGAGAGGAGAGAAATCGGGGCAGAACCGGAAGAGATGCGGAGGGTTGTGGGCGGGAGAATACAACAGTTCCAGCCCTTTGAGGATGAAGCCGCCATTATCTGCAATGAGGAGTGAAAACTGGAGGGACTGCCGCCAAACAGGGCAGTCTATTTACGGGATGGAATTAAGGTGTAGAAAGCCAAGCCGCTCAAGGAGATGGAGAGGTAGGAAATTTGGTTGGTCAATTTTATTTATTGACAGTAGATTATGAAGTCGATAGAATAAAAGCAAGAGGAGGGCGATCGGATGAATGTATTAGCAGGGGAATATGATGAAAAGAGCGGGCTTCCCATGGATAAATCTTATCTGGAATGTGGTTTGCCGGGATTTTTACAGGAATCGTTAGAACAGATGAAAGAGGCATGGAGAAAGCGGGATGATGGAGAAAACTACCTGCGATGGGACTGCGATTATTGTAGTTTCCAGAGCGATATCAATGTTGCCGAGGTCAATGGATTGATTACCAGCGAGCAGGCATGGTATCTCAGGGAGGAATATCTGCGGATAGAAAGACCGGGAGCAGACCTTTAAAAGCAAGGGATAAATGGCTGAAATATATGACTGAAAAGCGAGAAATGAGGGTTGAATATGATTGATTTTACAGGACTGCCAAAGAAAAATAAGACCTATGCAGGTGCAAATGGCAGCAAGATTTCAGTTGTCTATAAGGGAGAGCAATATATGCTGAAGTTCCCTCCGCATCCGTCAAAGAATGAGAAAATGAGTTACAGTAACAGTTGCATTTCAGAATATCTTGGATGCAGGATATTTGAGAGTGTGGGGATTCCTGTGCAGGATACAATGCTAGGCACTTACATGACAGAGAAAAGCGGAGAGAAAGTAGTCGTGGCTTGCAAGGATTTTACTTCGGTCGGGATAGTCCTACAGGATTTTGCTTCACTGAAAAACCAGGTTATTGACTCAGAACGGAATGGATATGGCACGGAATTGGGTGATATTGTTTCGGTGTTTGCGGAGCAGACGGCAGTGGAGCCGGAGGAATTAAGCAGGCGTTTTTGGGATATGTTTATCGTGGATGCGCTGATTGGAAACTGGGATCGTCATAATGGAAACTGGGGATTTTTGTACGATGTTCAGAAGGATTCCCTGACGCTTGCCCCTGTTTTTGACTGCGGGAGCAGTCTTTTTCCGCAGGCGGATGAGAGGATGATGGAGAATATTTTAGCGGACGAACGGGAAATTCACCATCGGATCTTTAATATTCCGCAGTCCGCTATCCAGAAAAATGGCAGGAAAATCAATTATTATGAGTTCATTTCTTCGTTGGAGAATGAGGAGTGTAATAGGGCATTAGGACGGATTCTGCCAAGGGTAGATATGAAAAGAATTGCTGAAATCATTAATGAAACTCCGGTCATTAGCGATTTGCAGAAGGAGTTTTATAAGAAGATGCTGACGGCAAGAAAGGAACGTATTTTAGATTATTCTATAAAGCGGCTGCATAAACGGGAGAAAGGCAGGAGTTTGGAGCGGTAAAAATAAATAGAATAGTGTCTCTTATGGGTGGGTTTCGGAGTGGAACCTGCCAAATTTTTGTGGGAATTTATGCGCCAGACAGGGATGTAAAACTGGAACCGATGCTTCACTGGAGTTATGCATTATACCAGCCAGCAAGTAAGTTTCGCAAATTAATTTCATAAAAATAGACATGTTCTATAGCCGTTTGGTAGAATCAAGTCACCACAACAAAATTTGCCAAAGGAGGCTGAAGAACCATGTCTGATAACATCATACAACTAAATGAGGACTTAATAAAGCACAATCTGAAGGACCTTGTCCGCTCCAGCGTGGAAGAAGCCCTGGTCGAGATGAATCTGGCGGGTGTCTCCGTACGCCGGGTAGAAGATATCACCGAAGCACTCCGGGGAACCAAAGTATCGCCTGGGACCATAAGCAATCTCAACAAAAAGGCTTATGAACATATTGAGCAATGGCGCAGCCAGCCACTGTCCGGTGTCTATCCCAATGTCTATGTAGGCGGTGTCTATCTCAAGCGAGCTGGGGTGATGAGATTCGGAATGTCTCCATCCTTGTAGCCATTGGTGCAAACAGTGATGGCTACAAGGATGGAGACAAGAACCCGGGCATGCTCAATACCAGACAGGAAGTGTTCCCGGATGCCAGTTACCAGAGATGTGCTGTCCATTTCTATCGGAATATTTTCTCCGTTACGCCGCGCAATAAAATGAAGACAGCAGCTATGATGCTGAAAGCCATCCATGCCCGGGAGAGTGCGGAGGCCGCCCGTGAGAAAGCCCGCAGAGTATCGACAAGCTCAACGGGATGAAACTCAGCAGTGCCGCAAAAAAGGTGCAGGAAGGAATCGAGGATACCCTGACCTATATGGACTTTCCTACCCAGCACCGGACAAGGATCAGAACCAACAATAACATTGAACGGTTAAACCGTGAGATCAAAGGCTGGACAAAGGCGATCGGTGCGTTTCCGGACGGTCAGAGTGCATTTAATGCTGGTATGTGCCAGACTGCGCCATGTAGCCGGGACGCAATGGGGCACCCGTCCACCCGTCGTAATATGAACATGGATCACCTCTCCAAACCGGAGGAGAAACTGCTGTCTGATAACATGGCTGACTACCGGCTACCAAATAGCGGAAATTAAATTTGCGAAAAAATCTTGACACTATCACTCTCAGTTCCGCATATTTTCACTCAAGTTGCGTATAAATCGCACCCTGCCTTTAACTCTTAGAATCATCATCTTTTTTATCAAGAATTTTTTTGGCTTGATCTAACAATTTAATATCTTCCAGTTTTCCATTCTTATTCAAGTCATTAATTCTATTAACGGCAGATGATTCCATTTTCAACTTTTTTTGATCAATAAAATCTTTAACAAAATCTTTGACAATATTTTCCGTCAATTTGTCGATCATATCGTCCGTATCGTCCCACGATTTGATTTCCTCTTTATCAAAATCCGAACATGATCCATACGATCTAAATTCTGATTTTTCATTGTTCCATTGATACCATACATAACTAGTAACAGCTCCACCATAACTGTTATTTCCTTGTTCTTTTATAACAACATTTTTCAGTTTCTCTTCAATATATACTTCTCTCAATACAAAAGAACTAGAATCTTTTAAATTTTCTTTAATCAAAGAAGACACAATTGCCGCTATGTTTTCTTTGATAACTAAATCTTTTTCATCATTTCCAGCTTTGTCATAAGCTTTTTCAAAGTCGCCTTCTGCCAAATATGTATCGTATTTCACAAATAAGTTCGGAACTATCTTAATTCCAGTCACGACCAATCCTACAGCGAATAGTGCCGCAATAATTGCTATAATCATTTTTTTCTTAGAAAAATGATTCTTTGCATTTACAATTTTTTGGGGGAGATTAATGCTAGTTGCTTTATGTCCACATTTATCACAAAATGTTTGCTTAGGTTCAAGCAAATTCCCACAATTTATGCAATGTCTCTTGTCTTTATCATATATATCATGCCCGCAGTGATTGCAGTAATCATTACCGTCTACAATTTCATTTCCGCAATACTTGCAAAAAATCTTAGGCAGTGTCGCAATTTTGCCTTCTGTTGGTTGATCATTTGTCTGCAATTCAAATAAAGAAGTTTCCCCTTCCTCATTTTCATTGGCATTAAACATAGATTCTGGACTACAATATGGGCACGTTTCCAAAGTATCTTCATATTCCTTTTGGCATTTTTCACATTTTTTCATATGTACACTCTCCTTTTATACAATATTAAGTTCCAATGCTATTATACTATATTTTATAGATAATGCAATCTATTAAAAATTTGTAAAAAATTATGTTTTCTATTCTTTAATCCGCTAGATTGTGTAGCATCTTGCCGTTTTTCTGTTTATTTGCCCTAGGTTATGTTATATTAAATGCAAGAAGCAACCAATCTAAATAATGCTTTTGATGCGAAATAAAATTCTGAGGATATTTTATAAACAGGAGGGAGATAAAGGATATAGATTTTAAGGAGGCTTTTTCCACATCCTGCGTATGGTATTTTCGTGAGGTGATTGACGAACTGGGAAAAAAGAAGATGCAAAGGGAACTGGATCGGCTGGCATATGGAAATCGTGATATCAGTGATTGGAAAGGAAAATTGAATACGAATAATAATAACCGTGCATTAACTGGCTTCTGGATTGAGTCATCTTTGAAAATATCTGCGAAGGACTAGGTTGAGGTGCTGGAGCGGATTTTTGAGAAGAAAGTCACTTATAAGCCGAGAACGCTGCGCCTGCTGAAAAAGGCTATGGCGGTGACTGACCAAGAAAACCTGAAGGTGCCTTTTTATGGAAAAACAGGAATGGGAATGAGGAAGGGTATCGTAGTAGATGCGTGGTATGCGGGATTTGCAGAAGGGTTCAAGGGAAATGTTTATTTTTGCGTACATCTTGGACGTTCGGACAAAGAAGAGGTTTCTAGTGCAAAAGCAAAGGAAATTGCCATTCAGATCGTATCGGATTATATGGGAAAATAAATGCGGTATTGAGAAGTAAAAGAGCCATTAGCGCAGCAGGGAAGATGGATGTATGAAGCAGTAAAAATTCATTAATGGAAACTGCAACCGCTAGTGTGGAGAGAAAACGTGAATAACTAATAAAAAAGGGAACGCTGGCGCGCTCCCTTTCAAGATGCTTGAGAATTAGGATGCAGGGGGCTAATCCCGCCGAATCACTTCCTCCGTGTATTTTCTCTCCATATCATGTCGGATCTTTCGATTCTCCGCCGTATCAAATAGAATGGAGAAGTCATAATCTGCCGGATATAACCTGGCAGCGGGCACATGAAGTTTTACCCGCTTATGGTTGATCCAGATTTTCTTCCCGGGAAGTTGTACTCTCAGCACGCCCTTTTCATTGATTGGCTCGCACACGATGCCAATCTTTTGGTCTGGAAGTACCATCACACTGTCTCCTAACTGATACTTGTTTCTCAAATTTGCATTTTTCTTCGGCTTTTTGCTCTTGGAGATTTTATTTTTCTTTGTCCTCTGTAAAGACGCATCCTCCTTCTGAAAATGATATGCACGGACGGCATCCTCGCCATAGGCGGCCTGTATGGCCACCCGCAGCATTTCATTTGGCATTTCCAGCCTGTCAGCAATATAAAATGCGCAGCTCTCCCCTGCCTCGCCCAGCACCATCTGGTAGGTGGGCTTCAAAGTTTCCCTGTCAAAAGTCATTCTTGCATTGATAATATCCTGTGCCTTGTCCGCATATTCCTTCACTTCCGGGTAGTGCGTCGTCACGAGGAACAGCGCGCCGCTTTTTCTCAATTCCTCCAGAATGGCGATGGCAATTCCCATGCCCTCTGTGGGATCTGTCCCGGAACCCAGTTCATCCATGATGACCAGACTATCCTCGTTCACCTCGCCCAGCACCTCCAGCACATTCTTGATATGGGAGGAAAAGGTAGACAAATTCTCCGCAATGTTTTGGCCGTCTCCGATGTCGCACAGATAAGAATTATTCATGCAGATATTCGCCTCCCTGCAAGTGACATGCAGCCCGCACTGCGCCATCATGCAGTTTAGCATAACGGTCTTTATGGCCACCGTCTTGCCGCCGGTGTTTGGGCCGGTTATGACAATCCCGTGAATATCTTCTCCTATTTCAAATTGCAGGGGAATATTCAATTTTTGATCCATCAAAGGATGCCTTGCATCTTTTAACGTGATTTTTCTTTCAGTATTGATGGATGGCTCTGTCGCATTTTGGTCCATGCTTAGTTTCCCTTTGGAAAATATAAAATCCAGTTTCTCCATCATGGCGATATTTTCGTTCATGGCATCAAGGGAATCGGCAACCATGGCTGACAGCGTATACAGGATGCGGTATACTTCGTTTTCCTCGCCGATTTTCAGTGCCTGCAGTTCCTCATAGCATTTTGCTACGCCTGCGGGTTCCATAAATAATGTGTTTCCAGTGGCAGAACGATCAATCACGCTTCCGGATATTTTTAGTTTGCATTCTCTTTTTACCGGAATGCATATCCTGCCATTGCGGGTGGTGCAGTAATTGTCCGCCATGGATTCCTTGTTAGAACGCATCACCCGCTCTGCCTTCTGCTTCATATCCTCTTCGCATTTTTCTATCTGCCCTCGAATCTGGCTCAGTTCCTTGGAAGCATGGTCATCTACCCTGCCCCCTCTGATTTGCCAGCTGATTTCCTCCCTGAGTTCCCCCAGCGCATTCAGATTCTCAGCATAATACGCCAAGGCATTATCATAGGACTTTCCCTTTTCCAAATACTCTTTCAGACGACGGACTGCCGCCAGGACGGTCTCCACTCGTTCCAGCTGGTATGGCGTGAGGCAGCCCCCCTGATCCGCCATTGTCAAAATATCCTTTACCTCCGCAAGGTTCTGCAGGGGCGGAGTTCCCAGTTTTTCCATAAATATCCTGCTGTCCGTGGTATCCTTTAACTGCTTTCTCAGTTCCGTTTCGTTTAGATAGAATGAAAGTCCCTGGATTTGTTCCTTTGCCCATTCTGTCACCGCAAGATTGCTCCAGATTTCTTTTATCCTGTCAAATTCAATTTGCTTTTCTATATTCATTTTCAAAATCTCCCTTCTATGTTCAACTTCTGTCCTTCCTGGCATACTGGTGTACTGTATCGTAGATATTCAGCCAAACCTCCTAGCTTATGAACTGGCGCTATGATAGTGCTTTAGCCCCTGTTTCCAAACAACGGCAGTCAAGATGGAAAATAATACCACCACCCCTATGCCATAAGCCGCTGTCCCTGCATTCATTTTCCCTATGATTCTTTGCACCGGCAGGGTAGCCATGATTCCGTAGGGTAGAACCAGATAAAATATGATTTTATATTCCCCATAAAATGCAATTCCCGGCAATTTCATGCACAGATCGATACAGGCCTCCTCTAGTTGTTCCAATCGTGCCATTGATACGATATATAGAGATGCTGAGCGGATGATTACCTCCATCTCATAATATAAAATTGTCATAATCAGCACCCAAAATAGATATCCAATGACCCCGGTCACTGATAAAGTCTGGTGCAAGGTACGGATACCATAACCAATGATGCCAATACTCATGATAATCAGCGGCACGGAACCTGGACTGATATTTTCAAAGGTCAGGCGGAACAACGGACTGATCGGTTTTGACAAATATAAGTCTAATTCGCCCGACCTGACCTTTTGCGGTATAGTATTGACGCCAAAGAAATAAATGGTCATATTTAAGGCATTGATTAGCGAAAAGGTGCCAATATATATGATCATTTCGCCCCTTCCCCAGTTTCCGATGGCATCCACATGGGAGTATACTGCTCCAAATGCCAGTAATTGGATAAAAAACATGCTTCCATCAACAAAAAACGGTGCTAAAAAATCGAGTCGAAATACCATCAGTGCATGGAACCTCAAATAAAACAATTCTCTCAGCACGCAAATATTTTTTCTCATACAATTTTTCATATTCCCACCCCGTCATACTTTCTAAAATATTTATTTTGCACTTTCATGATAACAGCCTGCATAATCAGACACCATAGGGTAATGGCAATAAGTCCGGCAATGGCATCCGCCTTGCATTTTCCGGTAAGCAACATCGCCGGAAGATATGTGACATAATAAAAGGGCAATAGCCGCATGATATTGACAATGATTTCTGGAAATAATGTAAGCGGTATAATGCTTCCTGTAATCAATGCCACAAGATGATTCTTAATCATTAAAAATGTGCCGATTCCTTGATATTTCAGTGTAAGCAACCCCAGAAAAAAGTTTAACTGTACCATAAATATCATGCCAAGCATGGTCATAAGCACAGCACATGCAACAACCCATCCACTAGCAGCAAACACAAAATGAATGCGAAACACAAAAATCCATACAGCCGCAGCAATGAAATCAAATGCAATATAAAACAAAACAATTCCCAGTTCCATTGCCATAAAATACCCTTCTATTCCCACCGGTATGACCATATATTTTGAAAACGTGCCGTTTCGTATCCTGTCATGAATTTCGTTGCTGACGCCCTCCGACATTTCCAACTGACTTAAAAAAGAACTGACAATGTAATAGGATAGCATGCCGTGGAAGGTAAATCCTCCCACCAGTTCTTTATGATTGAAAACCATTCCCCATAGGAGAAAGGCAAACAACACTTTTGCAATGGTAAAAATCATATTGAACAGCACATCCGCTCTCCAAACTAATTGCGTCTTCATATATATTTTCGTGATCTCAAAATACTTACCCATGGAATTTGCCTCCTTCCCGATAAATTCGCTCAACAACCACTCCGATTTCCTCCTCTTCCACTACGATATCCTTCGGTTCATATTTCATCAGTTCCGCCAGCAATTCCTTCACCAACTGCTTTGGCACTTGGTAAATCTTCTTGTGCGCCTCATTTTCGAGGATAGAGACATTTTCAGTTTGCAGTGCCATATCCTCCGTGGGATCATCAAAAGTTACGGTAATTCGCTTGTTTTTCTGGAACCTGTCAAATAATTTGTCCGTTGCGCCATCATAGATTTTGACACCATGATTGATCACGATGCTCCTTTCGCATAGCGCCTTGATATCCTCCATATAGTGTGAGGTCAAGATGATTGTCGTACCATTTTTTTCATTGATTTCCATCAAAAACTTCCGTATCTGTTTTGATGCTACGGCATCCAAGCCTATCGTGGGTTCATCCAGAAACAGAATCTTTGGATTATGAATCAGCGAGACAATCAGCTCCATCTTCATTCTTTCGCCCAAGGACAAGGTTCTTACCTGAACATCCATCAAGTCCCTGACGCCAAAAAGTTCTACAAAGTACTGCTTATTTTTCTGAAAATCCTTCTCTGGAATTTCATAGATTTCCTTGAACAGGCGCAAGGTATCATTGACTGTCAATTCAAAAAACAGCTGGCTCTTTTGCCCCATCACAACAGCATATTGCTTCTTAAACTCGTTTTTCATATCATTGGGATAATATCCCATCACATCAATGCTTCCCTCCGTGGGCGCAATAATACCCGTCAGCATCTTAATCAGCGTTGTCTTTCCGGCTCCGTTCGGTCCGATCAAGCCAATCAATTCCCCTTTTTTTACAGTTAAATCAATATGATCGACAGCAATTTTCTCTTCGTAATCACGTTTCCATAGGCTGGCGATGCTGTTGCGGATTCCTTCCCTCTTCCTATATCTTTGATAACGTTTTGCAAGGTTGCTTGTATGAATTATCACATCATTCATTTTTAATTTCCTCTCTTTCCAATGTAAAAAAAGACCATGGCAGCCTATTTAACATAAGATACCATGGTCTTTTATCCTGATAGGATATATACTAGTCACCGTGCATTTTGATGATATTAAAAGCAAAAGTGAGTAGCAATCATTCCTATTTCATGAAAAAAACATGGCCACACAGCCATGCTTCATCTCAATCAATTCATGACAATAGGTTTGCTGGCGAAGCCTGCAATCTATTGTTTATGAAAATATATACCATAATATGAGGCAGTTGTAAGGCGAAAATGCCGGCAATGGTACTGCGAATAGCAATCGACAGTCCAATCTGTCAGCAGATGGGCAGACTTCAAGCGTCAAACTTAAAATCAACCCTGCAATATTTAGTTTGCATTTTTCTCCGTTACAACCACAATTAACATGCAAAATCCTCCTAAAATTAATCTTCCCAATGTTCCTTGGGATGGAACATTTGACTTGTTTCATTGTACATACAAAAGTCTATTGTGTCAAGGGGCTGGTTTATTTGTTAATTTTTGCTGTGTTTATTTGTTAATTTATGCTGACTTGCAATGAAAAACTCAATATTAGTATGTATTTTTTCTATTTTTTATTCACAATCATAGGTTATATTATTTTCCTAAATCTTGTTTTTATTTTATAATTATGTATTCTTGAAAGCAGGTGTTGTGTATGCTATAATAGCAATGTATTTTTTATTAATTCTATTTTTTGTATGGATAGGGATGGAAATAAAAAATATACATATTAGTTTGGATATGACAAAAGGAGTTATTATGAAATTAAAAATATTTTCATTTTTTTCAGGGGCAGGTTTTTTAGATTTTGGTTTTGAACAGGAAAATTATGAAATTGTATATGTAAACGAGTATAATGAGGCATTTTTGAGTGCATATAAATTTTCGCATAAAAAAATGAACTTATCTCCTCCGAAATTAGGGTATTATTGTGGAGATATAAATAATCTATTAAAAGGTGAAAGCAAAAGACAGTTAAGTAATAATGTTGAAACTGTGAAAAAGGAGGGGGTTGTAGGTTTTATTGGAGGTCCGCCATGTCCTGACTTTTCGATTGCAGGAAAAAATGAGGGGATTGCAGGAAAAAATGGAATTCTAACTAGTAGTTTTAAAAAAGTGATTTTACAGCAGGAGCCGGATTTTTTTGTATTTGAAAATGTCAAGGGATTGTGGTTTACACAAAAACATCGCATAGAATACGAAAAAATAAAAACATCTTTTAGGAGAAAGGGATATATTCTAATAGATAGACTTGTAAATGCATTGGACTATGGAGTGCCACAAGAGCGTCAAAGGATTATATTGTTTGGAATTAAATATGAATTGATTGACCCAGACAGAAGAAAAGCGATTAAAATACTTAAAAATGAGTTTTCTTGGGGAGAGAATGCTGCATTTACTGAAAAAATTAGAAACAATTGTGAATGGCCAACTGTTGATACATTTTGTGAAAATTCGGTTATTCATGAGCCAATTAATATTATTCCTGAATTGTGTGTAGAATACTGGTTTCAAAAAAATGACGTATACACGCACTATAATGCAACTGATTTTTTTCAACCTAAATCTTTAAGTCGATTTAATTCAATTCAAGAAGGGGATGTTAGTAAAAAGTCGTTTAAGAGGTTACACAGGTGGCGATGTTCTCCTACCGCTGCGTATGGGAATAATGAAGTTCATTTACATCCATATCATGCGCGTAGACTATCTGTTGCAGAAGCGCTTGCTATACAGTCTTTACCAAAAGAATATGTGATAAGTAAAGATTTATCTAAAAGTGAAATGTTTAAGACTGTTGGTAATGGCGTGCCATTTTTATTAGCCAAGGGAATAGCGCATTCAATTCGTGTATTTTTGGAAAATCACATAAGATAGGGGAGGTATAATGATATATTCAATTGATATGATAAAAGATGATTTAAGAAACTTAACAGAAAAACAATTTTATACAAAACATATAATTCGTTCAGATAATTGGTATTTTGAGAAATATCTGCAAAAGAATCCAGATGAGGTTATACATCTTTTAGATGATTATCGTTTAATTGTTAGCGAAAGTTTTGGGGTGAGTTTTAATTCTGTGATGATGGTTGGGAGTGGAAAGTTAGGATTTAGCATGTCACCACCAGTTACGGATTATCCGCACAATTCTAAAATGTTTTTGCCATTTAATGACGATGAAAAGGTTAGAAAAGTATCTGATTTGGATATTGCGATTATTTCTAATGATATATTTCATCAGTATTGGAAAATATTTAGAAAATCATATAAGTCTAAATTTAGAAATACATATCTTCATTTGTATAATGAGTTATATAGGGGATATATTAATGAGAGAAATATTTTAGAAGTAGATGGTTGCAGAAAGCAATGGAATGAAACTGCAACTGTTTCTAAAAAGAAATTGAAGTCTGACCTATATTTTAAACACGAGGTATCATATAGAATATATCGTAATTGGGAAGACTTTGAAGAGTATAATATTCAAAATATTAGGAAAATTAAAAAGGAGGTCATATAATGAAGTATTCATTTAGAAGAAATACAAAGACTATTCAAGAAATTAACGACGATTTTATTGCAGGAAAATTGTTTGCTGATCAGTCATATCAAAGAAGAAAAGTGTGGAATGATCAAGACAAGGTTAGATTGATAGAAACGATTTTGTTGGAACTTGTTATGCCAGAAGTGTTTTTTTGGACGGCCAATAGAGACCCAGAGACAGGATTAGCTACAACCCATATTGTGGATGGACAACAGAGAATAAGTGCTATTGTAGATTATATTGATGGGGATTTTGCGCTTAATGAAAAGTATTTGATAGATGATCAAATCAAGCATAAATGTGGAAACCAAACTTTTAGGGAATTGGATCAAAAATATAAAAATATAGTTTGGGAGTACCCATTATCAATAGTTCAAATTGATTCAGAATGTACCTTGACAGATATTAAAGATATGTTTTATAGACTTAATTTAACGAATTATACATTAAATCAACAAGAAAAAAGAAATAGTATGGATAGTGTTTTTGGAGACAAATGTGAAGCCTTATCAACGTATGATTTCTGGAAATCTACTAAATTATTTAGTTCTACAGACGCTAAAAGAATGAAAGATGTCGAATTTTGTTGTTCGATTTATATATTGGCAAATGAAGGAATTGTAGATCAAACGAACGGAAAGAAAATAAATAATTATTATGATGATTATAGAGAGAAGTTTGATGAAGATGATATTTTAAAAGATAAAATTATTAAAAGTATGTGTATTATTGAAGATGTTTTAGATAAAGAAACGATATCATTTATATCTAAAAAGGCGCAGATGTATACACTTTTTAGTGTTGTATTTAAAATGATTGATGAAAAAAAGGATTTTAATCTTTTTTTTGAAAAACTAAAAATATTTATTTTAGCATATGTTAAATTTAGAAATGAATTAGAGTTGAATTATGAGGATGAGTTTACTGAAAATTTATATGGAGATTTAAAAAAATATAAGCTTGCTTCTTCTGAAGGAATAAATAAAGTAACAAATAGAACAATACGATTTGAAATTTTATATAAAATATGTACTCAAGCAAATGAGAGAGTATTTAAGGCGTTGAAAAATATAACAAATGATTTAGATTGTAAACTACGTGAAAAAAAAGATAAAAAAGATCAATTAGAATTAGATGATATAATTGATGAAGAGTAGATTATTGCTTAAAAGAAAAAACAGTATCTGTTAGTTATATTGAGAAAAACAAATAGGCGGTAAAAAGAAAGGTTGTGATGCGTTTGCGTTCCCTTTTTGTCATTTTCCCCCGCCCCCCTGCATAAAATGAAGGGAGATAATATCCCAGAAAAATGTTAAGAGATTGCAGGAGGGGTTGTTGAGATGGATGATAAGATAGAGAACGTGATCAAAGAATACCCGGTTCATGTGACTGGGAAGAGAAGAATACGCGGGGCAATCCTTCTGGAGACGAAAGAGGGGTTATTTACGCTGGTAAATTATCGGGAGAGCCTTGCAAAGCTAGAGTTTGAGGAGCGGGTGAAGGAGCAGCTGATCGGCCGAGGATTTGCCGATGTGGACCAGGGCATCCAGAATAGCCAGGGGGAGTGGCTGACCAAGGACAATTATGGAAATCCTTATCTGATGAAGCGCTGGTATCTGGGACGGGAGTGCAATCTGCGGGAGACGGAGGAGGTGGCGGCTGCTGCCAGGCACCTGGCAGAACTTCACGGAGCCATGGTCCTTCCCGGGGCAGAGACGGAGGCTGTCCCAGAAGGGGTGGCGGATATCATATCCCGGCATACCAGGGAGATGAAGAGAGTTTATAATTATATTCGCAATAAAAAGAAGAAAAACGACATGGAGATTCATTTGCTGAACCAGTTCAAGCATTTTTACGAGCAAGCGGAGATGGCAGGGGAGATGCTGGAAGAGCTGGATGGGGGAAAAATGGAGCGGGACGCGGTGGCTCAGGGAAAGGTATGCCATGGCAGTTATAATTACCACAATATTTTATTGTTAGAAAAGCAAAGAATTGCCACGGTGAATTTCGAGCGTTGCGAATATGGCCTGCAGCTCATGGATTTTTATGGATTTCTGCGGAAGCTGATGGAGAAAAATAATTGGGAGAAGCGCAGGGGAATCCGAACGATTGAAGCATATCAGCAGTCATGCGGATGGGAGGCAGAGGAAGGTAAGTTATTATATATTTTATTGCTATTTCCTGAGAAATTCTGGAAGCAGATGAATTTCTACTATAACGGAAAAAAGGCATGGATGTCGATGAAGAACTTTGATAAATTGAAGAAAATAGAGGCGCAGGAGTTGGCTAGGAGAAAATTCCTAAGAGAAGTGAAAGGGGTTTTATTTTAACATAGATTGTGATATGATAAAAATGTTACTGCTTGCTATTTTTAGAGTAACGAGATTTTATCATATGGAGGGCACGGAGGATATGAAGAGAGGATGCCATTTTTTGGCATGCCTGATGGTGACGGCTTCTCTGGTGCTGTCCCTGGGTGGCTGCAGTTTTCCCTTTCGGCAGGAGAAGGCTGAGGGCACGGCGCAGCCTCAGGCGGCAACGAAGTCGGTGACGGGCATCGTGGTGGAGAATCATGTCAATATGTCGCAGATTCAGGTGAGGGAATTGGAAAGCGATGTCATATGCACGCTGACGTATGCGCCCACCTCCCAGATTGGGGGCAAATATGAATCTCAGCGCGAGGGGGATTCCATCTCTGTGGGTGAAATACTGCATGTGACTTACAATACAGACAATGCGAAGATTGTTTCGGCAACGGTGCCGGAGGATGTGTGGGAATATCAGGATGTAAGGAAGTTTTCATTTAATAAAGATGAAGATATGTTGCTGGTGGCGGGGAGGAAGTTCCAGTACACGGATCAGACTTATTATGGCTCCGCATTGGGCGAGATTCAGGCGATGGAGCTGAATAATCAGGACGTGCTGACAGTGCGGGGAATAGGCATTCGCGCATATTCCGTAGTCCGCACCCAGGGACATGGCTATATACGCTTTACCAATTACAATGATTTCATGGGCGGAATTGCCGAGGTGGGCGATCGGGGCCTGATGGCGCAGATTGGGGAAAATATGCTGATTACTGCGCCGGAGGGAATCCATCGGGTGACGCTATTTAAGAATGGACGAGCCGCCGCCAAGACGGTGGAGGTGGCCAGCGACAGGGAAACCATTGTGGACTACAAGGATTATAAGGAAGAGGCTGGCAATATTGGCGAAGTTACTTTTGAGATTGAGCCGGAGGGAGCGGACTTGTACTTGAATGGAACCCAGGTGGATTACTCTGCCCCCGTGACGCTGAATTTTGGAAAGTACCGCCTGGGCGTGGCCCTATCCGGATACACAAGCTATACTGGCATCCTGAACGTGAAAAGTTCTTCCGAGACGATTAGCATTTCTTTGGAGGAGGCCAACAGCTCGGTGAGCAATGAGGCCACGGCGACGCCTGGCGCTACCGGCACGCCATCTAGTTCGGATAGCGATAGCGACACGGTTACCAAGAAGATTGACAGCGAACACACGATTACGGTTACTGCGCCGGAGGGAGCGGAAGTGTTTGTGGACAACGTGTACAAAGGGATGGCGCCCTGCACGTTTACGAAAATCATTGGCTCGCTTACCATTACGCTAAGCGATGCGGGATATGAGACGAAGAGTTATTCCGTGGATATTTTGGATGATGGCAAAAATGCAAAGCTATCCTTTGCCGACTTGGTGAAGGAGGATGCCGATGATGACGGAACCAGTGACAGCAGCCCCACCAGCAGTCCTGCCAGCACGCCTAGCAGCACCAAGAAAAGCGATTAGGTTGATGGAAGGCAAGCGTAAAATGCAGTAGGGGATTACGCAGAGTTATATGCCAGAAACCATGGCATGAATTATGAGACAATAAAGAGATAGGAGGACAAGCATATGAATTACAAGGAGAATTACGAGGCATGGCTATCAAATCCTTATTTTGACCCGGAGACCAAGAAGGAACTTGAGTCCATTGGGCAGGATGACAATGAGATCAAGGAGCGGTTCTACAAGGATTTGGAATTTGGCACGGCAGGTCTCAGGGGCGTGATTGGTGCAGGGACGAACAGGATGAATATCTATACTGTTCGCAAGGCTACCCAGGGTCTGGCAAATTACATCGTGAAGGCGGGAAAGGCAGACCAAGGAGTAGCGATTGCCTTTGATTCCAGAAGGATGTCGCCGGAATTTGCAGACGAGGCGGCGCTTTGTTTGGCGGCCAATGGCATTAAGGCATATGTCTTTGAATCTCTTCGCCCTACGCCGGAGCTTTCCTATGCGGTGAGGGAATTGAAGTGCGTGGCGGGCATCAATATCACGGCCAGCCACAATCCCCCGGAGTACAATGGATACAAGGTGTACTGGGAGGATGGCGCTCAGATTACGCCGCCCCATGACACGGGAATCATGGACGAGGTGAAGGCTGTGACGGATTACGCTACGGTAAAGACCATGGATAAGGCAGATGCCCGGGCGAAAGGCTTGTACGAGCAGATTGGCGCGGAGATTGATGACAAATACATTGCTGAGTTGAAGAAACAGGTAATTCATATGGACAGCATTCAGGAAGTGGGCAAGGATTTGAAGATTGTCTATACGCCCCTTCACGGCACGGGAAATATTCCTGCCAGGAGAGTGCTGAAGGAGTTGGGATTTGAAAATGTCTATGTCGTGCCAGAACAGGAACTGCCGGACGGAGAGTTCCCCACCGTCAGCTATCCAAACCCGGAGGCGGCAGAGGCTTTTGAACTGGCGTTGAAGCTGGCAAAGGAGAAGGATGCGGATTTGGTGCTGGCCACGGACCCGGATGCGGATCGGCTTGGCGTGTACGTGAAGGACGCTAAGACTGGGGAATATATTACCCTGACGGGAAATATGTCCGGATGTCTGCTGGCAGATTATGAAATCTCCCAGAAGAAGGAGACCAAGGGGCTTCCGGAAGACGGAAAGCTGATTAAGACCATCGTGACCTCTAATCTGGCAGATGCGATTGCAGAGTATTATGGCGTGGATTTGATTGAGGTGCTGACAGGATTTAAGTTTATCGGGCAGCAGATATTGGGCTTTGAGACCAGCGGAAAGGGAGAATACCTCTTCGGATTCGAGGAGAGTTACGGCTGCCTGATTGGAACCCATGCCAGGGACAAGGACGCCATCGTGGCGACCATGGCTCTGTGCGAGGCGGCGGCTTACTATAAGACGAAGGGCATGACGCTGTGGGATGCCATGGTTGCCATGTATGAGAGATATGGATATTATAAGGATGATGTGAAGTCTATCACCATGAAGGGAATCGAGGGATTGGAGAAGATTCAGGAGATCATGTCAACCCTCCGCACCAATCCTCCGAAGGAGATTGGGGGATATCAGGTGACCTCCTTCCGGGATTACCAGGCGGATACGGTGACGGATCTGGAAAGCGGTGCGGTGAAGCCTACCGGCCTTCCCAAATCCAATGTGCTGTATTTTGATATGACGGACAATGTGTGGATGTGCGTGAGGCCTTCCGGCACGGAGCCTAAGATTAAGTTCTATTTTGGCGTGGTGGGAGATTCTCTGGAGGATGCCGACAAGAAGTCGGAGGAGATGGCACAGGCCGTGGACAAGTTGGTGGAAAGCATGTCGTAAAATGTTACTGTGAATAGTAACCACGCGAATCAATAAGAAGACATTGAGGGAGCGGAGGAGCAATCCTCTGCTTTTCCTTGCGTAAAGGGGAAAGGGATGGCGAAATCATGCAGACAAATGTATTAGAGTATTTGGAGGAGACGGTGGAAAGGCTGCCGGATAAGATGGCCTTCGGGGATGAGGAAATACAGCTTACCTTTCGCCAGGTCTATGACCGGGCCAGGAGCATCGGCTCCCTTTTGGCGGCTTGCGGGGCAGGAAAGGAGCCTGTGGTGGTTTATATGAAGAAGTCGCCCTGGGCGCTTACCGCCTTTTTCGGCGTGATATACAGCGGATGCTATTATGTCCCCATTGACGAGGAGATGCCCCGCAGGAGGATGGAACTGATTCTGGAAAATACTCGGGCGAAATATCTGATTTATGATGAGAGCACGAAGGAGAAGGCGGAGAAATTAGGCTTTTCTGGCAGGATGCTATCTTATGAGGAAGGGATTTCTACAAGAGTAGAAAACGATGTGCTATGCAGGATTCGGGAGAATGCCTTGGATGTAGATGCCATCTACGTTCTCTTTACCTCTGGCTCTACTGGCGTGCCGAAAGGCGTGGTGGGATATCATAGAGGCGTGATTGACTACATAGAAACGCTGTCGGAAGCCCTTGGCTTTGGGGAGGACAGCGTATTTGGCAACCAGACGCCCCTGTATCTGGATGCCTGCATGAAGGAAGTGTATCCCACGCTGAAATATGGAGCCTCTACCTGGCTCATACCGAAGGAATGCTTTATGCTGCCGGTGAAATTGGTAGAATTTTTGAACGATCACGAAATAAATACCATTTGCTGGGTGGTTTCGGCATTGACAATGATTTCAGCATTTGGTACATTTGACACTGTACAGCCGAAATATCTGCGCACAGTAGCCTTTGGGAGCGAGGTGTTCCCCATCAAGCAGTTTAATTTGTGGAAGAAGACGCTGCCCCAGGCGGACTTCTACAACTTATACGGGCCTACCGAGGCCACGGGCATGAGCTGCTATTACCATGCGGACAGACTTTTTGAGGAAAGGGAGGCCATTCCCATCGGAAAGCCATTTCCCAATACCCAGGTGCTTTTGCTGGACGGAGATGGGCGGGAAGTGTCGCCAGGGGAGACTGGCGAGATCTGCATTCGTGGCACTTGCCTGACCCATGGCTATTACAATAACCCTGAGAAGACGGCGGAGGCTTTTATCCAGAACCCGCTGAATCCCTGCTTTCCAGATTGGATTTACCGCACGGGAGACCTGGGATATCGGAATTTCCAGGGGGATCTGGTGTTTTCTTCCAGGAAGGATTACCAGATTAAGCATATGGGCCATCGGATAGAATTAGGGGAGATTGAGGCGGATGTGAATGCTATGGACGGAGTGAGGGCCTGCTGCTGTATCTTCATCAAGGAGAGTAAAAAAATTGTACTCTTCTATGTGGGGGATTTGGAGAAAAAGGAACTTACCGTGGAGATGAAGGAACGTCTGCCCAGATATATGATTCCCAATGCCATCCTGCAACTGGAGAGTTTGCCCCTGACGGCGAATGGCAAGATGGACAGGCTGAAGATGGAGGAACTGTACAAAAGCCGGAAACGCACCCGGCGAAGATAGAAAAAGGAGGATTCTAAGATGGATTTAGAGGAAATTTCAGAGGGCGTTTTAGCAATCTTGCAGGAATTGCACGAGGACATTCGTTTTGAGGCAGAAGAGAAGATGGTGGATGATAAGATACTGGACTCTTTTGACTTGGTGACCCTGGTGACGGAATTGGGGGAAGAGTTTGACGTGGATATTACGGCGAAGGATTTCGTGCCGGAAAACTTTAATTCTGTGGAGTCGATTAGCCAGATGATTGCCCGCCTGATGGAAATGTGAATGAAAAACCCATTCACAACATGAATGTATTCCTGTGGGAAGAAGCGTCCGCAGAAGCGGACTTGCTGCAAAGCAGCATTCTTCTACTGTTTGTGCCAGCGAAACTGGCATGTTTGAAAGAGTGAGGATAATTATGTTTGTTTCCTATGGCTTTATCGCCTTTATGCTGGTCGCATTTGTTCTGTATTATCTGATACCCCGGCGGTTTCAGTGGATGCTGCTTTTGATTGCCAATTTCCTGTTCTATTTTTCGGCGGGGAAATATTATCCCATTTTCATCCTGGTTACCGCCGCTACAGTGTATGGCGCAGGGATGATGATGGCTCGGTGCGACAGGGAACTGGAGCGGTATGCCGCCGGAGTGAGGGCGGGGGAGATTCCCAAGCCTTCCAGGGATGAGAAGAAGGCGCGTAAGAAGAAGATTAATGGGAAGAAGAAGCGGTGGATGCTTTTGTGCCTGTTCCTGAATCTGGGGATTCTGGCGGTGACGAAGTACACCAACTTCGCAGTAGAAAATGTGCAAAATATTGCAGGAGGCGAATTTACCCCCATTGACTTAATCGTTCCCTTAGGGATTTCCTTCTATACATTTCAGGCGGTAAGCTATCTGCTGGATGTGTATTGGAATAAATGCGCCCCCCAGAAGAATTTTTTTCGGTTCGCTCTCTATGTGACATTCTTCCCCCAGTTGATTCAGGGGCCAATCAGCCGATATGGAGATTTATCCCAGACCCTGTATGGGGAGCATGGATTTGACTGGAAGCAGGTGCGGTTCGGGCTGGAACGGATTCTGTGGGGATATTTTAAGAAGCTGGTGGTGGCGGACCGGATTGGCATTGCCATGGGGACGCTGCTGGAAGACCCGGAGTATTACACCGGGGGATTTGTCTTTGTGGGAATGATTTTCTGGGCGGTTCAGCTGTATGCGGACTTTACCGGGGGGATTGACATCACCATCGGCATTGCCCAGGTCTTTGGCATCCATGTGGAGGAGAATTTTATTCGTCCCTTTTTCTCCAAGAATATTGCGGAATATTGGAGGAGATGGCATATTACCATGGGTACCTGGTTTCGGGATTATCTGTTCTATCCCCTGAGCATCAGCAGGCCCATGAAGAATATCACTACGGCCACGAAGAAAAGGTTTGGCATGGGCGGCGCAAGGCGGGTGGCGGTATACATATCCACCATGGTGGTATGGCTGGCTACCGGCATCTGGCATGGCGCGGCATGGCATTTCGTAGCGTGGGGGCTTGCCAATGGGGCGATTATCCTGTTCTCGGAGGAGTGCGCTCCCTTGTATGAAAAGTTTCACGCAAGATTTCCAAAGTTGGGGATATCCTGGGGATATCGGGCATTCCAGGTTATCCGCACCTTTCTTTTGATGTGCTGTCTTCGCCTGTTTGATACTTATGCGGATCTGGGCTTGGCGGTGAAGCAGTTTATCCATATGTTTACCCAGTTCCGCTGGAATCAGGTGACGTTGCAGGAATTGGTGGATCTGGGGTTGGGAAAGAAAGATTATCTGGTGGTGTTCTTAGGCGTTCTACTGATGTTTGCCGTGAGCATGATGGGCAGGCGGGGAAGCGTGCGGGAGAGGATTTCCAAGAAGCCTTATGCGGTGCGCTATGGAATATTTCTGGCGTTGTTTTTTATCACGCTTCTCTTCGGCATTTACGGCGTGGGATTCGATGCCAAGCAGTTTATCTATAATCAATTTTGATGATATGTACAAGACACTAGGAGTTATGGTTGCTATTGCATGGTAAATGGGGTTTGGCTGTTTGCGAATCTTGCGGAGGATGGAAAGGAACGGGGTTTGTGATATGAAGCGAGGAAAAAAGATTGTCCTGGGCGGGGTTTCCCTGGTGGTGGCGGTGGCATTATTCTTCGGGCTGCAGCGCTTGGTGGTGCCCAAATATGCCGGGGATACGCCTCTGGAGGGAAATTTCACGGCAGAATACTATGGGGAAGATGCCCGGCATGATGTGATTATGGTGGGTGACTGCGAGGTGTATGAGAACTTTGACCCCATGGTTTTGTGGAAAGAGTTTGGAATTACAAGTTATATTCGGGGAAATGCACAGCAGCTGGTGTGGCAGTCCTACTATCTGCTGGAGGACACCTTGCGCCACGAAAAGCCGAAGATGGTGATTTTCAACGTGCAGTCCCTGACCCATGGGGAGCCCCAGAGGGAGGAATATAACCGCATGTGCCTGGATGGCATGAAGTGGTCAGAGACCAAGGCGGAAGCCATCAATGCCTCCATGTGCAAGGGGGAGAATTTTCTGGACTATGTGTTTCCGATTCTGCGGTATCACTCAAGAATCACAGATTTGACAAAAGAAGATGTAAAATATTACCTAGAACCTAGAAAGATAACCCACAATGGATATTATATGCGAATAGATACCCTGCCCGCCAGTCAGTCGGACGTGGCAGACCCTTCCTGGCTTCTTGGCACGGAGGAGGAGAGGAAGGCCGCCCAGAGCGGGGAGAATGAGATTGATGATCCCTGGGCGGAGATTGACGAGCGGGAAGAAAATGAGGCTGATGCCATCGATGATCCCTGGGCGGAGATCGAGGGGGCGGAGGAATCCGACAGGGAGGATGAATCTGGCATCGTGGAGCCGGGGGCTGATACTGCCCAGTCCTCGGCGGAGGGGGACAAGGAATTTAGTGCCTACGCCATGAAATATCTGGACAAGATGCGGAAACTCTGCGAGGAGGAGGGAATCAAGCTCCTTTTGGTAAAGGCTCCCAGCCTGGCGCCCCAGTGGTACGATGGCCAGAATCAGCAGGTGTCAGACTATGCCAAAAAGCATGGATTGGACTATGTGAATTTCTATGAACTTTTGGAAGAGACAGGAATTGACTATGAGACAGATACCTATGATGGGGGATTGCACATGAACTATAGCGGCGCGAAGAAATTATCCCGCTATCTGGGTAAATATCTCAAGAAGCATATGAAGTGGGAAGATCACAGAGAGGATGCTAATCTCTCGAAAGTGTATGAGGAAAAACTTCGATTCCAGGAGGAAATGAAGGAGGCACAGCAGAGAGAATTAGATAGATATGGAGAAATTAGAAACTATTAGTAGAAAGGATGGATGGAAGATGTTAAAAAGTATTTGGAAAAAAATGGGAGCAATGAGTTTGGCGACAGTTCTTTTTGCGGGTTCTGCCATGCAGTCAGCGGAGGCGGCAGCAGGATATCAGTTTAAGTACAAGGGCGTGACGGTGACCATGCATTCTGCGGCAAAGAAGTTCTTGAAGAAGGCTGGGAAGGCGCAGAAGACCAAGGTTAAGAAGAGTTGTGCCTATAAGGGAAAAGACCGCACATATCAATACAAGGACTTTATTTTCTATACCTACTCTAAGTCTGCGAAGGGAGCGGAGTATGTGATGGGCGTCACGTTCCGCACCAGTAAGGTAGCTACGAAGGAGGGCGTGAAAATAGGCAGTCCAGAGTCTATGGTGACTAAGAAATACGGGAAGGCAAAGCCGAAATTCGGAATTTATACTTATAAGAAGGGCAAGAGCAAGATTCAGTTCGAGGTTGTGAATAAGGCTGTGAGAAATATTCGGTATACCACGAAATAAGAGCGATTGAGACAGCGACAGCCGGATGTTTTAGTTATAGATTGCTTGTGCCGCCTTTGGCGGCAAGATTAAAAATGTGAATGAGGGTGAGTATATGAACGGCAAATGGAAAAAAAGCGTCATGGCATTGGCAGTGGCTATGGCGATGCTGGCAGGGGGGATTGAAACTGGAGCGGCAGGGAAAGAAATTCAGTTTGGGTCGAAAGGGCTAGCCGCGGCGAAAAAAGTCCAATATGGAGCGAAGGGGCTGGCGGTGCTTAGCCACAGTGCGGTAAAGGTGGGAAAGACGGTATCCGTGCTGAATCCCAATGGGAATAAAAAGCCAGACGCTGGCTATTCTTATAGCAGCAGCAATTCTTCTATCGCATATGTGAGCAAAGAGGGAGTTGTCACGGGAAAGCGGCCGGGAGAGGTGCAGATTAGGGTCAAATGCCAGGGGAAGCAGGAGAATCTGAAGTTGAAGGTGAAGGCGGTGAAAAATAAGCCGGAGTTGCCAGTTGCCTTAGACGAGGTGGTGCTTCAGGGCGTGAAAATGAAAAAGAATGCCAAGAAAGGCTATGTCTATTCGGCGATGGTTAGGAATCGTGCCAAGAAAGAGACAGTAAAGAAGGTTATCTATTATTACCAGGTGACCGTGCTGGTGCCGGACGCTTCTGCCCAGAAGCCCGGTCCAGGGACGGATGGAACTGGAAATTCCAGCCAAAATGGGCTGGAAGGGAATCAAGGCGCTGCCCAGCATGATATCCTTCCTATGAAGAAGCAGACGAAGACTGTGACGCTGAAAGCCACTTCCATCAAGCCTGGAAAGAAATCGAAGCGCATCAGTTGCCAGGGGGATTATTCTGGCAAGATCCAGTCCATGAAACTGAAAAAGATTGCCCTCTACGCTGGAGATGCCCTCTACGAATACAATGGGAAGAAAAAGAGCGGAACGCTGAAATGGGGTGCCAGGGATAGCAAGGCTCCCGTATTCGGGGGCTGGGTGGGAAAGAAAAGTTGTTATAACAAAGAGCCCGTCCGGATCTGCTATTCTGACCGAAAGAAGACTTATGATTTTAAAGATCATGTTTCTGCTACGGATGCCAGGGATGGCAAGGTTTCTTTCAAGGTGGATTCCAGCAAAATTAATTGGAATAAGAATGGGATTTATAAAGTATACTATACTGCCAGGGATCGGGCAGGCAATGTGGGAAAGGCATATGCCAAAGTACAAGTGATTGTCCCGGATTCCCCAGAGAGCGTGGCAGACGAAGTGCTTCGCTCCGTGATTAAAAAGAATTGGTCCGATGAGAAGAAGCTTCGGGCAATCTATAACTATGTCAGGGGACACTGCGCCTATGTGGATACCGGGGCGCACAAGAATTGGAGGAAGGTGGGGTTGAATGGGATTCGCTACCAGTCCGGGGATTGCTTTACTTACTATGCGGTGGCAAAACTTTTGATTTCCAGGGCAGGGCTGTACAACCTTACGGTGACCAGATATCCTGTAGCCAGTTCCCATCACTGGTGGAACTTGGTGTATGTCCGGGGAGGATGGTATCATCTGGATACCACGCCCAGACAGCGGGCAGGGAAATTCTGCCTGGTGACGGATGCCCAGCTTCGCGGCTACAGCACGGGATTGACCTTCTCTTTCGATCAAAAGAAATATCCTAAGAGGGCGAAGAAGAAAATCAGCCCAAATCCATATTAGCCCAGTTGCAACACCCTCGCTATGTACGGCGGGGGTGTTGGGCTTTGCGGAAACTAGAGGCGGCATGTCGATTAAGAGAGGAGGGATGGGGTGAAAACCATTGGCATTATCGGGGGACTGGGGCCTATGGCTACTGTCTACTTTCTGGAATGCATTACCCGCATGACGGAGGCGGAGAGGGATCAGGAGCATCCCAGAGTATTTCTGGAGAGTCTGCCGGATATTCCCGACAGGACGGATTTCATTCTGGGAAAGAGCGGGGAGGATCCCCTTCCGCTCATGGTTCAGGCGGGGCAATCTTTGGAACGGATGGGAGCGGATTTCATTGCCATGCCCTGCGTGACAGCCCATTATTTTTATGATGCCCTGTCTAGGGAACTGGGGATACCCCTGATACCCCTTACCCGACTGCTGTCGGAGGACATCCGCAGGAAAGGCATTGGCCGGGTGGGCATTATGGCTACCTCTGGCACGCTGGAATCCCGGGCGTTAGAGATGGAATTAGAGAGGCAGGGAATCCAGTGCCTGGTTCCTGATGGCACATTGCAGGAAATGGTGATGGATATCATCTATGGGCAGATTAAAAAAGATGCTCCGATTCGGTGGAATGATGTGGAACGAGTGTGCGATGTCCTGTTAGGGCAGGGGGCGGAAAAAATCATCCTGGGCTGTACGGAACTGCCCCTCTTGAAGAAGTCTGTCTGGCGGGCGGAGAATGATGCATTGAGCCATATGCTTTTCGGGGAGTGCATTGACGTGCTGGAGGTGCTGGCCCAGAAGTCGGTGCTGGAGAGCGGGGCGGTGCTGAAGGAGGAGTTTCAGGATGTGATTAGGTGAAGAAACATTTGCACTGTTCAATTCTGATGTTATTTTACTACTACCTTTGCCTTCACCTTCTTCGCCTTCTTCTTGAACCAATTCCTGTGAGACTTTTTCAACTTCTTGCTGATGATTACCTGCTTATATCCCTTTTTGAACTGAAAGGCATGTAGATATTTCCCCCGGGTCTTCGTGTCCATCTTCTTGAGCCGAGATAAGTCCAGCACGTCTACTTTGCACCTTTTGTGGTAATTAGTCATGCTAATTTTCAGGTCCTTCAAGGCAGGCAATGTAAGCTTCTTTAGTTTCATCTTAGAACCAAAATGCAGGGAGCGCAGAGAAGTATTTCTGCTCAAATTCAGGCTCGTGATTGTCGTGCCATAAAGCCCCACGGCTCTTAATTTTACATTATTTCTCAAATCCAGTTTTTTGACTTTTTTCATCCCCCTGATATGTAAAGTGTCAAGCATGACATTTTTCCTCAAATCAAGGCTCTTCAACTGATCGCTCTTCAAAAAAAGAGTTTTCAACTTCTTGCTTTTCTTTGTATTAAGTTTTGAAAAACTGCCCTCCAAAAATAATTCTTCCAATGCTGGCATATCTTCCACTCGAATAGACTGCATCTTGCTATGCCATAGCCGCACCTTTCGAAGTTTTTTTACTGCTGATTTCCCGGAAGCATCCCTGGTAATAATCTTCTTAATGCTGGTATTACTGCCATAAAGCGTCTCCAAACACTCCATTTGAGAGATGTCCAGCGTCTTAAATCCCGGATTGCCATAATCTATCCAAGAAGAGGCATAGCCTAGTCCTTCTGGACTTCCCACGAAAAGTGTTTTCAACGTCTTTTTCACCGGATTCAAATTCAGTTGATTAAACCAGGCATTTTGTAAATTTAACTCCTCTAGGGAGGATAATCCTTTCAGGGAAAAATTCTTCCCCGGCAAATCGCCGATTAACACCAATTTTTTCAAATCTTTCAGCCCTGACAGGAAGCCATAATCCTTCAAATCAATGTCGATTTCCAAAGTCTCCAGTTTTAGTTTCCACAGTTCCTCCAAAAATACACCATTTTTCCTTAAATCCCTCTCAAAAATTTTATTACTGCGTAGACACAAATCTTTCAGCAAGGGCATCTTGGCTAAGGCCAGGTCGCAATTTTGCATCTCTTGACATTTTAATTTCAATCGTTCCAATGAAGGCATTTCCCCCTGGCTGTTCTGTATCCCATCTACTTCATATGCATCGATATCAATATATTTGAGATTCTTGGCTTGCACATTCCACTTTACCGTCAAGCTGGCTGCATTAATCTCTACTTTCCTCAGACAATCAGACTTACCGGACAAAATAACCTGCCCTTGCATTTTTTCTCCATCATAGAGACCCGACAAAGAAATTATTTCGGCATATGGGAAGCACTGTAGCAAATCGCTACCGCCATAATTCCAATTTTTTTTCTTGTCATCCCCTAGTACACCAAAATCCAACTCCTTGATATTGGGAAAATGCTCCATCCCTTTAAAGTCCACGATTGCACCCGATTTCACATGAAATATATACTCCTCGGGCATTCCGGCAAACCACCTTCCAAATTGAGTAGGTATTTTCAGTTCCTCATCCGAAAGTACGCCATCGTTATTTTTGTCATAAACTTTCACATGCGCCCGAACCGTAGGATCGGGAAAATTTGCTTCATCTATAGGGACTGCCGCCTCCGCTTGCGCTCCCCCGATCATCCATATGCCCATCGCCGCCAGCCCTGCCAGCATGATTTGTTTCCATCTCTCCATTGTCATCCCTCCATTCAATCATATCATATTGCCATTTCTATCATTTGCTACTAAATCCCCCTTTCACATCATACCGCCATTGTTATAATTTATGACTATACGTTCCGCAATTCAATGATTTCTACCAATAGGAAAGATTCTCCCATATCTTCTTCATCTGTCTGGAATCCGTTGTGTTTTTCAGCCAGTCCTCTGGCACATACCCCGCAGATTTCACATTCTCATACAGATTCCAAATAGGAATCCGATATGTCCCTGTTGCCTCTCCTTTATAGCCATTGCTGATAAATGCCCGGGGGTCAAATTGATTCTTCGCTTGAAACAGTTCCAGCAAACGATAAACACAATCCTTAGAGCCAAATTTAAACCTTCCCGCATCATAGGACACGTTATCTGCATAATATTTATGACATACTTTCTGATGGCTTGAATAAGCCAGTAGTACCAAATCCGTTGTGCTAGTACTTCCTGCCATCACCCATCCCCTCATGAGCGAATCATAACGAATTTCTGGCATGAGGAAATTTCTAATGTCATTAAATTGTTTTATACAATTATTTGTCGCAATAGCCTCCGCATCCTTGGGATTAATCACATACTGATGAGCAAATGCGTCCGTCACGGCATGGATGGCAAAGCCTAAAAATTGTAGTTGTCGTTTTCTGTTGAGTTCTACCTTAGTCCCCATCCCAGCAATATCATGGTCATAAGCGGCATCAATTACATGCTTCAAATCTTGCTTAGCGCTATTTTTCGCCGATGCCGACTGCACATTGCTGTTATACTATTTGTCCGTATATGCCTTTAGCTGATCTTTATTATAAGTGGCAGGATATTCCATTAACTCTAACGATCCTCGCATTCATTATTTATACCATATTTTCACTCTCAGTGTAAGCAACTCGTTGTCAGAATGCCAGCAATTCCTGAAACTCATGGTCACTGTTTACTCTATAGCCTACAACTACCTCACAATCACTTTTGCCTTCACCTTCTTCGCCTTCTTCTTAAACCAGTTCCTGTGAGACTTCTTCAACTTCTTGCTGATAATCACTTTCTTATATCCATTTTTGAACTGAAATGCATGTAGATATTTCCCCCGGGTCTTCGTGGTCATTTTCTTTAGCCGGGATAGGTCCAGCACGTCTACCCTGTACTTCTTGCGGTGATTTGTCATGTTTATTTTTGGTTCTCTCAAGGACGGCAGGGTCAGCCTTTTCATCTTGATCTTAGATGTTGCGTTGAAGTTCAGGCCGTACAAAAAGGTATTTTTGCTCAAATTCAACTCGGAAATGGGCATGTTTTGAATCACTGCGTATTTTAATATCTTATTTTTGCTCAGATTCAGTTTCTTAACTTTTTTCGCCCCCCTGATATCCAAACTCTTGAGCATGGTATTTTTTCTCAAGTCAAGTGCTTTCAGTTTATTACTCTTAAGCCGTATGGTATGCAATTTCTTGCATTTCGTAAAGTTGAGCCTGGAATAATCCCCGCTGAGTTCCAGCTCTTCCAATGCTGGCATATCCTCCAGACGAATGGATTTCGACTTGGTATTCCACAGGAGAACTTTGCGCAACTTTTTCAGTGCGGATTTGCCCGATGCATCCCTGGTAATCAACTTCTCAATGCCCGTATGGCATCCATACAGTTCCTCCAAACGCTCCATCTGCGAAATATCCAAGCGTTTCAATGCTATATTGGTAGTGACGCCGTAGATTCCTTCATAATTCAATGAATATTCAGGACCCACGTAAAGAACCTTCAATGTCTTTTTCACCGGATTCAAATCCAGTTCGCTATATCGAGCGGTTATCAAACTTAGTTTTTCCAGAGAAGATAATCCTTTTAGGGAAAAGTTCCTATTCGATAGATTGACGTTCTTGTCAGAGGGATAGCCGGATATCGTAAGGCTCTTCAGATACTTCAGCCCTGACAGGAAACCATAGTCCTGTGTATCTGCATGATAATAAAGTGTCTCCAGCTTCGTCTTTGACAGTTCCTCAGGAAATACACCATTGTCCCTCCAATCTTTCTGGGAAATTTCATCATAACCGCATAATGATAAATATTCTAGAAGAGGCATCTTGGCAAAGGCCAGATTACAATGCTGCATTTTGTCACATTTCAAAATCAGCGATTCAAGCGAAGACAGTTCTCCCCCGCTATTTATCATGCCATCTAATTCGCGTACGCAAATTTCCACATGTTTGAGATTCTTGGCCTTCACATTCCACATTACTTTCAGATTACAGGGATATTCGTCATCGCAAATCCTAACCTCTTTTAGGCAATCCGATGTACCTGAAAGGGTAATCTGCCCCACAACTTCTTGTTCAAAATCATTGCCTGATAAAGAAATCTTCTCTGCATAGGGAAAGCACTGCAAAAGGTCACTACCCCCATAATTCCAATTTCCTTTATAGTACCCTAAACTTAGTGAATTTTCTTTATAGTATCCTAACCCCAGCAAATCTAACTCTTTAATGTTAGGAAAGTTTTCCATACCCTTAAAATCCACTATCGTACCTGGTTCCGCATCAAATATATATTCTATAGGCATTTCTGCAAATACTCCAAATTGGGTCGGAACCTTCAATTCCTCATCCGACAGCACGCCGTCGTGGTTCTGGTCATAAACTTTCACATATGCCCGAACCGCAGGGTCGGGAAAAGTCGCCTCATTGATCGGGACGGTCGCCTCTGCCCGCACCCCACCAGCCAGCCATATGCCCATTGCTGCCACGCCTGCCAGCATGATCTGTTTCCATCTCTCCATAACAATCCCTCCATTCATTCATATCACATGATATATTTATAATCGCCATTTGCGACCATTGATCTCTCCTTGCGCTTGTTCCTACCAGAAAGACAAATTATTCCATATTTTCTTCATCATACTTGGATCCGTTGTATTTTTGAGCCAGTCCTCTGGCACGTACCCTGCATACTTTACATTCTCATACAGATTCCAGACAGGGATCCGATATGTGCCTGTTGCCTCTCCTTTGTAGCCATTGCTGATAAATGCCCGGGGATCAAACTGGTTTTTCGTCTGGAACAATGTCATCAAACGATAGACGGCATCTTTTGAGGCATTTTTAAATCTCCCCTCCACATAAGACACATTGTCCGCATAATATGTATGGCATAATTCCCGATCCTCTGGATATGCGAGCAATTCCAAATCCTTTGTATTCGTACTTCCCGCCATCACCAGTCCCCTCATGAATGAATCATAATGCAGGCTTATAGGAATAAACGAAAACCCCTGATATTTCGTGATACATTTGTTGGTTGCAATTGCATCCGCATCATTGGGATTGATCACATACTGGTGGGCGAACGCATCCGTAACAGCATGAATGGCAAACCCTAGAAATTGCAGTTGTCGTCTCCTATTGAGCGCAACTTTGCTCCCTATTTTTGCAATATCATGGTCATAGGCCGCATTGATTATATGCCGCAGATCTCGTTTCGCATCATCCTTTGCCGTTGCCGACTGCACATTGCTGTTATACCATTTGTCCGTATATGCCTTTAACTGATCCTTATTATAATTAGAAGTCCACATCAAATAGGCACAATTATATAGGCATCTGCCAGCCGCCACATAATTTGCATAATTGTTTTTACCAGTAGATGTGTCGTAATATCTCCCCGCATGCATAACCCGACATTTTGCTAGTTCTTTTCCAAACTCCCCCCGGTCTTGCTGATCCGCTGTTTCTACCGTTTTATATAATATATTTAATTCATTTCCCGAAAACCTTAAGGATATAAAGTTTTTATCCTCATTAACCTGAGATATCAAATCTCTATGCCTATATTTAGTATCTGTCTTTAAATCAGGAACCAAATTACTGGCCCATCTCGCCTGCACCACCTCCGGCACATCATACGTCTCCAATTCCTTCTCATTCGTGTCAGATATCTTCTCTTCTTCGTCACGCTCATAACCCGGTGCCAATTCCCTCGCATAATCATAATCCACCAGGCCGCTCCCGCCTTCCCTCTCTTCCCATCTGCCATTTGCGCTGGCTCTTAACAGGCTCCGGATATCCTCCGCGCTTTTGGTAGCATCCTCGGCCCACAGCATTCCCGCTATGGCCGTCACATGGGGTGCCGCGAAGCTGGTCCCGCTGTTCACCCCGTAAAACCCCCAGGGGACAGACACCGGCACGTTCTCCCCCGGTGCTACCAATTCTATTTCCTCTCCTCTGGAACTGAATTCGCTGACTTCCATTTCCTGATTTACGGAGCCAACGCCGATCACTTCCGGAAATGCAGCGGGATATTCCACCGTGCTTTCCCCGGCTTCCCCGCCATTACCCGCCGCCGCTATCATGAGAATCCCCCTGTCTGCGGCATCCTTTACCGCCTGGCCCAGAACTCGGGAAGGCACCAGCGTGCCAAAACTCATGTGAATGATATCCATCTCGTTGTCCATGCACCACTGGATTGCCGCCGCGATTCGGCTGACCGGGGCCTGGTTCTTTTCATCCAGCACCTTCACAGAATACATGGAGATTCCGCACTTCTTCCCCGCCACGCTTTCCGTGGCCATGGAATCATCCCCGGACATGATGATATTCTGCACGGCAGTACCGTGCCCCGTGGTGTCAACCCCCATATCCTCTGTCTCTGGATTGACAAAATTCATGCAGCCGTCCACTGCCAGTTCTGCAAACTTATCCAAGCCAGAATCAAGTACGGCAACCTTCACCTTTTTATCCACCTTCACATCGGCATCCTCTGCTCCGACCGCTTTCACATCCCAGGCATCCCCTGCCACGGCATCTACCCCGTCCTGCCATGCCTGGTCCGAATCGCTTCCCTCCAGGAGATAATCCTTTTCAATAATGATATCTGGGTCTTTGTCCATTTCCTCCAATTCCTGAGACGTCACGCCCGCCAGCGTAAAATGCTTCCTCCCATATTTCGCCACGTTCTCATTTTCCTTCTGGAACTTATTCCGATACTTCTCTTTCGCTTTTCCGGCATCTTTGCCATGTTTTTGATAGACGACATACTTTGTCTTGCCTTTATCACTTTTGCTCACTTCTCCCGCATCCTTGCGAAACTGTGCCTTTGCATCTCTCCGAATTGAGTTTGAGCCATACTCTTTTGCTACGGAAATGTTTCCCTGGGCTAAAAGCATGCTCATGATAAGGATGATAGATACAATTCTATTTTTTCCCTGTTTTCTTGCTTTCCCCATGCAATCACCAGAACCTTTCTCCCTGCTGTATTTATGCTACAAGAGAATTATATCAGAAACTTCTTAAGAAACTCTTAAGAAGTTATTAAGAAAAATTAAGATTTGACTTTTTTATTCCTTACTTCTTTGCTTGATTGGCTAATATTGTCGAATTATAATATCGGAATGTACCCTAAGGTGATTTACATGCTCTTTCTATTGACATAATACTTTGGCACGGTCGTGACAAAAAAAGCCAGCCCCGCCACTAGCAGAAAGCCCCCGGCCAGAGAAAGCCCCCCTCCCCTTTTCCGGCAGTCCAGCCCCCATGCCTCGATGGAGGACTTCCAGGTATTCTCAGCCAACCTGGTTGCCTCTCTATGTTTCTGGAAATTCTGCTTCCACCCTTCGAAGTCAGACCACTCGCCGGGCACCATCTCCGAGAACCAGGAGAATCCGTGAAGGAAATCCCAGCGCAAGGCTTTGGCAGATAGATTGTTTTGCAGGATAAAGCTTTCCCCGGCCAGCTGTCGGTCCTCCCCCTCCTTCAAGGCGATATTGATGCGGTTAAGCTGCAGCCTCTCTATCAACTTGGGAAGCCCGCCCACCTGTACCATAAGCAGGCTGGCGGGTTCTTTTACGACGCCTCGCACAGTCCACGTTTCATCTTGCCAGATGATTTTCTGTCCCTCTGCCTGGAAGCCGCCGAAAAGTTTTTTTGCCATCTTTTGGCCGATGATGCAGGCATTTTTATCCTGGGGCATGAGATTCTTTCCTATGGGGAGGAGGCAGTGAGAGGGGCCGCAGACGGCGATTACGCTTGCATTTTCACTTCTGCCACTGGAGTTTCCCACAATGGTTTCCCCCTTCCATTCCTTCCAAGCCGCAAAGGAGCGTTTCGTTCCGGCAGAGCCTTCTTCCGCTCCCGAATCGGCATTTTCCGATTCAGTGCCTCCTGTCAGGTCATTCTCTCCTAGGGCAGATTGCAGCCATTCCCCTGAAAAACTTTCCTCTTCTGACTGGATTGTCAGAGATTGGAAGAGGCATTCCCCCTCCTTGCTCCAGGAACGTCCTCTTGCGATGCAAATCGCAGCCAGGACGATGCAGAACATTGCCATCAGAATCTGTCTTTTTTTCAATATATCTCGAATCAACTTCATGCTTGCCTCCATGCCTAGGCTTTCTAGCCGTTTGCCATTCACTTACTCTTCTCCTGTCAGCCGAACCTAGTCTTTCGCCATTCGCTCACTCTTTTTCTATTATTCGAACTCGGTCTCCCGCCTTCACAAAACTTTCCGTGTCTGTGATGATCTTGCTGTCCTCCTTGATTCCATCGGCCTCCAGGGCTGCGTAGGAATCATTTTGCTCTAGCACCTTCACCTCGATCTTCCTTGCTATCTGCTGTTTGCCCAGCACCGTGTCTTCGGTCTCTGTCGCTAGGACATATTTCTTTCCATTGTCATCATAAAGGGCCGTCAGGGGAAGGGTGCAGGGGTAATTTTCTGATTCTTGCAGCAAGTTCATGGAGAGGGTCTCTCCCAGGGAGAAGGAATCCGCAGGAAGCAGGGCGGTCACATTCATAAATTCCTTGTTTTCGTCCAGTTCCATGGAAGTGATGGGAACCTCTACCTGGTTGCTGGCTGATTTCAGGGTGACAGTATCGCCTGCGGATATATGCTTTGCGTCTTTTGGCGCAATCTGCCCTATGAATTTTAGCCCTGCCCTGTCGTCTGTCATGGTAAAGATTGCAGTGTCTAGCGTTTTTTGCCCCACGCCAGTCAACACTGCGGTGACCACCCCGCCTTTTGGCGCCGTAATCCTGCCCTTTGCGTCTCTCAATGCCTGTAACTTATCTATCTTTTGGCTCAGTTTTTGTATGGAAATATCGTTGATGTCATCAGTATGGTCGGTGACAGGGGAGGCCATGGCATCCTCTATCGCTCTTTTTGCCGTCTTCTCTTCGGCATCAGCCGTTTTCCGCAATTCTGCCAGAGCATTCCTTTGCTCAGACACCGTTTTCCCCAGTGACGCCAGAGCATTTTTTTCCTTTTCCGCCCTCTGGCGAAGAGTCTCTCTCACATTCTCTGGTTCTTTCTGTGCTTTTTTTAGTGCGGCTTGGGCTTTTTGGAACGTCTTTTTTCCTTTCCTATATGCGCTCTTTGCCTGCAACAGGGATTCCTTTGCCTTTTGGATGGATCGGTTATTTCTCCTCTGTAGCTGGCTGTAATCAGACTTTGCCCGAGCTGCGGCCTTTTCCTTGCTTTGCCGTTCCTGCTGTCTGTTCTGCTCCAATGTCTGATTTTGCAGTTCTAACGCCCTTTTTTCGCCAAGAACAACCTGAATCTGTTCTTTTAGATGTGACAGGTCAAGGATTGCCAGCACATCTCCTTTCTCTACCCGCTGCCCTGCGTTGACCAGAACGCTTCTCACCAGAATATCCGGCTGGGTGATGACAGATATTTCCTGATTTTTTTCCGCCCTTCCCTCGGCAGATATTGCGTACTGTATCTTGCGGGAGATAGGAGTGCTGACCCTTACCTTTGCCACGGTAATGGAATCAGTCGCCCTGGATATCACGGTGAATATGAACATGGCAGTTAAGAGCACGCCCAGCCCTTTTAGCCAGAAAGTGGCATGTTTTGTTTTCTGCATTTGATTCCTCATTTCCTTTATATTTTAAATATACCTTTCAACATTTCGATGCGAAGAACGCCGATTTTTCTACGCTCCGCTTCGGTCCGTGCTTAACAGACATCCACTGGATGTCTAGCACCATTCTTCTTAGAAGTTTAGTTCTTGATTGATAGCTTTGCCTGGCGAGGTTTGTTCGAGCCTGGCATAACTTCGCACCTTATTTATTCTTTCACTGCGGAGGATGCGATTCCCTGCTCCAAGTAATCCTGACCCGCTAGGAATACGAACACCGCCGGAAGCAGTGCCACCAGCGAGGCGCACAGGGATACCCCCGCATTTCCGCTGTCAACTTTGGGCAGGAAGAGGGACAGGGGCCACAAGTTTTTCTTGGCGAGAAAGGTCATGGGCTGTTCGATCATGTTCCAGCATTCCAGGAAGGATAGCACCAGCGCAGAAATGATTCCGGCAGCCCCCAGAGGGAAGCCTATGCGGAAAAAGATCTGCAGTTCCCCTGCCCCGTCAATCCTTGCCGCCTCTAGAATGCTTTCTGGAATGCCGCAGAAGAATCGATACATGATGAATACGGAAAAGGTGGAAAATATCCCCGGCAGTATGATGGAGGCGCTAGTATCCAGCAGGTGCATCTGATCCAGCACCAGGTATTCCGATAGCATCGTTACCTGGAATGGCATCATCATCATTGCGATGTAGAGCAGGTAGATGAACTTCTTTCCCCGAAAGGAATATCTTGCCAGCCCCCATGCCGCCGGCGTCCCGAAAAGGAGTTGGCCGACCAGGATTCCTCCTGTGATTTTCACGGAGTTCCAGAACATCTGGAAAAATTCAGGGGAATCCAGAAATAATTGCACGGCATTTTTCATTGTGGGAAATGCGGGAAACAGTTTCCAGGAAGCGTAGCCTTTCTGATCTTGCATTACAGGGCCGATGGAATCCATGATTTCCTGATTTCCCATGAATGTCCCCGCCGCCAGAAAGAGGATGGGGCTGATGCCCAGCAGGGCAAAGAATGATAATATGAATATGGAAATGGCTTTTTTCAATGTAATGCCTCCTTTTCTATTAACATTTTCACATACGTTTTAGTCGCGCTCCCAGCTTCTCTGCAGCATCAAGACAAACAGTATCAGCACCATGCAAAGCAGCACGCTTCCCGCCGCCATCTTGTCTACGGATAATTCGTGAAACCAGTTGTTAAAAACATGCTGGAGCAGGTAAATCCGCTCCTGGGGATAGTTTCCCGCCACCAGATAGGCCTCTCGGAATACCTTGAAAGAGTTCAGGAAGGAGAGGATTACGATGGTAAATGCCACCGGGCGAAGATTGGGAAGGGTAATGCGCGTAAAGCATTTCCACGTCCCGGCACCGTCCACTCTGGCGGCCTCGTAAATGCTTTTGGAGATTCCCTGAAGGCCGGCCAGCCAGAGAATGACGTCATATCCCAGATTCTTCCAGATATAGCTAAATACCAGCACGCCGAACGCGGCATCTGTCTCCATCCAGTTTTTCCCCTTTAAGTGAAAGTGGGAGAGTAGCCCATTGAGCAATCCCCCATTGTCAAAGACCACATTCCAGAGTAGCACTACGCTGGCGGCAGGAATGGCCAGGGGAACCAGATAGGCGCTTTTTAACAGATTCTTTCTCCTCTGATTCTGTATTAGGACTGCGATGCCCAGGGACAATGCCAGGAGAAGGGGCAGGCATACCAGCACGAAACGGGCGGTATTGCCAGCCGCCAGCCGAAATGCCTGATTGCCCAGCACCTGGCGGTAATTTTCTAGCCCGGCAAATTCATTGCCCACGGCATTCAGAAAGGAACGGCGCGCCACATCCCCGAAGGGGATTAGGTAGAAGCCCAATACCCCGAACAGGCTTGGCAGTACGAACAGCCGCCCCACTTTATTACGCTTCTTCATCTTCGCTCCTTTCATCTGCTTTGCGAACTCTTTCTTCGCATCCCTGAAGTTTGCTCTGGCAAACTTCCAATGGCTCGCCTTCGGCGAGACTATTTCATCTGTTTTGAAACGAAGAACGCTGATTTTGCGTTCTTCTTAGGTGCGATTGTAGCTTTGCCTGGCGAGGTGTTTTCGAGCCTGGCAAAACTTCGCACCTTTTACTCCGCTAGATACAGATTGACCTTTTTCAAAATGGCATCTGCGGTATCTTCCAGTTTCTGCTCTTCCCGCAAGTATTTCTTGCCCTGCTCCAATACGATTTTCTGAATCACTCGATTGGTCATGGATGGCTTTTCCAGACTTTCCATGATTGCTGTGAAGGAGTCAATCTCTTTCTGTTTCAGGTTTGCGTGGGCGAAGCCGTAGCTCTTGTCGGAATCCTGTGTGCTAAAGGAGATGGAACTTTCATCTTTTACATTTTGTGCGTGCAGTTTCTCCTTGCACACCTCATCGTAGGCGGACCGGTTTACAGGAATGCCGTTAGTGTCGCTGTTCCCCGCCTTTTTGCCCAGCAGGAGTTTGACGAATTTCTTCCCGGCGTCCGTGTTTCCGCTCTTAATGACCCCTGCCATCAGATAGGGGATATAGGATTTTACTTTGCCGTGGTTCATAAGGCAGAATTCTGTCTTTGTCTGTGGCCTGTAACTGCAGATTGTCTGCAATCCATAGATATCGGACAGCGTTCCCAAGGAATAATTCCATTCTCCCGTCAGAAGGCCGTCATATCGGTGGGAACCCAATTTCTCTCCTGTTTCTAGCGTGCCGTCCGCATCAAAGGAGTCCATTTGGTCTTCCAATTTGCTGTTATGGTTGTCAGCATCGTAAATCTCCTTGGCAGATCTGAGGTAATTCGTCACGACTTCCCTGTCAAGGCTGCCGTCCGCCTTCATCCACGTGGCGGAATCCGCATAGAATAAATCTCGCAGCAGACCTTCGGGGCCATGGATGGGAAGGGCCTTCGCTCCAGAGGGATTTCCCTTTTTCTTCAGGGCCTTAATTCTCTCTGCCATGGATTGCAGGTCCTTTCCTGAATCCACGGTGGCCTGGTCGCCCTCTAGCACGGGGATGATGAGACGTGCGGGCATGGCATAGATTTTTCCATCATCCTTGCTCGCCTCCAGAATGTTCGGGAAAATGCCATCGCTTTTATCCACTTCTTCCACCACGTCGCTGATATCCTGGAGAATGCCCTTCTGGATATAACTGTCCTTCGGCATGCCGTCTAATATCAAAACGTCCGGCCCCTTTCCTGCCAGAATATTTGTGTTCAGCACGCTCAGCGCATCTTCCAGCGTAACGCCGTCTTTTTTGCTCAGTCCGATTTCCAGATTAACATGGATTTCAGGATTGGCCTTCTGAAACAAAGTCACTGCCTGGCGCAGGAAGATTGATTCATCCAATGCATAAACCGTCAGTTCTTTGTCTGGCGCCGATGCCGCATCTTTTTCATAGGAATAGTGATAGATCTTGTTATCCGTACCGTCATTTGCCGCAATAAATATGTTATCCTGATCCCCTACGGCAATATCGTAAAATACTGTATTTCCACTTCCCAGGCTGGTCATGCTGGCGTCCATCAGCTGCTCTATCACGCTTCCGCCCAGCTTGAAGTGAAAGATGCCATTCTTATTGGCGAACATGAGGGTGCCTTTGTCTGTTCCTTCTGAAAAAACCATTGGCTGTCCCGAATCCGTATCGCAAAAGGCCAGTTCCTTATTTTTTTTCACAAGGTTTTCCAGTGGGCTTTCTGAATCCAGCATGTTTCCGCTCTCCGTATCAAAGAGCGTGATGCCGTTATCATTTACAGCAATCAGGCTATTTCCGGCCACGCCTAAATAATTGACTCTGACGCCCTTGGTGTCAAATGCCTTGTTGCATACCCCGTCTTCCCCCATGGTGTAAAGGGAACCATCCTCCATCTGAATAATCAGGGAACCCTGGCTGCTATAGGCGGCCCGCCATACTTGATTTTCTTTCTTTCCCGATGTCTGTCCGGGGAGGCTTAGGGGGACTGTCTGGGATTTCCCAAATGAATCTACAAGGGAAACGTTGGTTTTCCCTTGCTTCGCATAATGGAATAAGGCGACGTTCCCCTTCGGCCCCATGGCGGCGCGGGGGAGATACTCCTTTTTCAGTCCTTTGATTTTGGTTTGCTGCCAGGTTTTGCCCTGGTCGCTGCTGGTGAGAATGACGTAGCTCTTATCATCTCTCATTGTCAGGACTCCCAGGCTGCCGTCTTCCAGTTTCCGCATGGAGCAAACCCGTTTGGTTCCCTTGGGCAGCGTTCTTTCGTTTTCAAAAAACCTACCCTTTCCCTGCTTCTTCTCCGCCGCATCTTCTTCCTGGCTGACATCCCGTTGGATTTGTTTGTCTTTTCCGTCGCTGTTGCAGCCGCCCAGCGTTGCCAATATCAACACGAACACCATGATTAGGGCGGCTCCTCTCTTCCTGCTTATCATTTTGCTTATCATCTCTCTTACCCCTTTCCTCTTGATAAAAATTGTTATATATATATCTTAACAGGACTTTCTTGAAAATCTCTTAAAAATCACCTTTAATTTATTCAGAGATTTTAAGATAGTTTTAAGATGAATGTGATAAAATAAATGCTAGCGCATTTATCATGCAAGTTGCTCCGCAACTTGGGTTATGCCAGAAGTCATGGCAATCATTGTGATAAAATAAATGCTAGCGCATTAAAATATGCTTGAGTTTATTTACAGTCACAGAAAAAAAGTGAGGAGAGTGGCCTGTGAAAATTTTATTAATTGAAGATGATGAAAAGTTATGCGAACTTTTAAAATTTCAGTTGCAGAGGGAGATGCATCAAGTAGATATCTGCCATGATGGGCTGGATGGACTGGATTTGTTTTTGCAGGATGCCTATGACTTGGTGCTGCTGGACCGCATGCTGCCCACCATGAACGGCTTGCTGGTGTTGAAAAAGGCTAGGAATGCCGGGATTAATACTCCCGTAATTCTGATTACGGCCCTGGGCGAGCTGTACGACCGGGTGGAGGGATTGGATGGGGGCGCGGATGACTATCTGGTAAAGCCCTTTGAATATGAAGAGCTGTCTGCCAGAATCCGCTCCCTAGGCAGGCGCAGCGGAAAGTGGGAAGAGGATAGCCTCCTGCAGTGGGGAGATATTTCCTATGACTGCTCCCTGCGCATCCTATATGGCCCTGGGAACAAACAGCAGCTTTCCGGCAAGGAGGGGCTACTTCTGGAGGTCTTTTTGAGGAATCCCGGGCAGGTCATCCGCCGCATGGTGATATTTTCCAGGGTATGGGGGGTGGATGCTCCTGTGGAGGAGAGCAATCTGGACACCTATATCCATTTCCTGAGGAAGCGGCTGCGCCATGTGGGCAGCGAGATAAGCGTAAAGACGGTGCGGGGCATTGGATATGTTTTGGAAGGGCCGGGAGAGATCGTAGCATAGCATTTGCCGAGGCATGTATTGGAGAAATGAGGTGAATGATGTTTCACAAATTGCATTTGCATTTAACAGTATTTTGTACCATGGTCACGGGAGGGATATTTATATTGCTGGCGGCAGTATGCCTTTTTTATGCCCAGAAAAGCATTAAGGGAAATGATGATTCTGCCTTTCTGCGGCAGCTGAGTGCCGTCTTGGTTCAATTACAGGAACAGGACGCCGTCTCCCACCAATGGCTGAATCAGATGCAGGAGCAGGGCCAGATGACATTGTTTCTCTATGACAATAATGCTCCCCTGTTCTATCAAGATTATCATTCCTCCAGGGAGAGCGATGCGCTGAGGGAGGAAGCGGTTCGGGAGGCCAAGAACAATCATCAGATGGACATCTTTCACGCAGACGTGCAGCAGGTCATTTCCCATGTGGAATTTGACTTCTCCTCCGCCAGCCGCGAGGATTATGCGGCATCCGTGGGAGTGGTTCCCAGAAAGGGCAAGCATATGGGATTTGTCATTCTCTATTCTCTGGAAAAGCGGCAGAAGGAGATGAATCGCCTGCGCTTCATCGTCTGCCTGGCTGGTCTGGCAGCCATCGTCATGCTCTTTATCTTTTCTTGGTTTTTTACGAAGCGCATGATCGTTCCTCTGGAACACAGCCGGAAAAGACAGGTGCAGTTTATCGCCTCCGCCTCCCATGAGCTCCGGGCGCCCCTTTCCGTGGTGCGGGCCGGGCTGGAATCTCTGAAGAAGACGGACAGCCTGGAGGAACAGGCACATTTCATCGCCTATATGGAAGAGGAAAATAGCCGCATGCAGAATCTGGTCAGCGATATGCTTCTCCTGGCGAACGCCGATGCTGACCATCTGCCCTTGCACATGGAAAACTGCCAGCCAGAGGAACTTCTATTGAATATTTATGAAAAATTTGAATCGATTGCGAGAAAGAAAAAGATTTCCCTGTCTATCAGCCTTCCGGAAGAAATCATGCCGGACTGCCGTTGCGACAGGGAAAAGATTCTGCAAGTATTTTCCGTCCTGCTGGACAATGCCCTCTCCTATACGCCTTCCGGGGGAAAGGTCTGCCTCTCTCTGTCAGCAGAAAAAAATACGCTCCGCTTCTCCTTCTCTGATACAGGCTGTGGCATTCCAGAGAAGGAGCGGGAGCGCATTTTTGATCGGTTCTACCGCTCAGATGATGCCCATGCGGACAAGGCGCATTTCGGGCTGGGCCTGTGCATCGCAAAGGAAATCCTGGAGGGGCATCAGGGAAACATCCGGGTGGAGGAATCCGAGATGGGGGGAAGTTGTTTTATAGTGGAACTGCCCCTCTTTATTTAATCTTGCATGACTTTACGCTACTGAATGACCCTCGGTATTTTTTCCCTTTGACGACCCGATAGGCCTGGATTTTTACAAAATACTTCTTCTTTCGCTTTAATTTGCGAATGACTTTCTTCGTGGTCTTGCCAGACTTCACCGTATAGGTTTTCTTTCCCTTGGTGAATTTTTTGTTCTGGCCGATCCAGATAACATATCCCGTGGCATTGCTCATCTTGTTCCAGCGAACTTCCATCGTCTTCTTTTTGGGTGACTTTACTTTTTTGATTTTTGCCTTCTTTACAGTCACTTTCTGGCTGGGAGCAGGTGTCTTTGTCGGCTGGGGATTTGGCTTTTGCGTGGGGTCACCTGGCTTAGGGGTGGGCTTCTCCGTGGCAGGGGGCGTATCTTTTTTCTGAATCTCTAATTTTGCCCTGTTGCTTTTCGCTGCTTCGTAATGGGCGCTTTCCTCCGCAGTTGCCTGCATATAGTATATGCCGGGGGCGGTTGGCTTGCCTGGACATTTCTTTTCTAGTTTCTCATCTTCATAGTATGTATAAGCGATTTCGGCCTCTCCGTCATATTCCTTGGGAGATATCGTCCAATCTTCCCCCTCCTTCACGGTTTTGTCTTCCAGCTGGAGGACGGGTGTCTTCTTTGATATCTTGGCCTGAACGGTCTTGCTATATTCCACGCCCATCCGGGTGATTGCAATTTTCATTTCGTAAGTGCCCGGCTCGGTAATTTCAGGAATGGCGGACAGGGCCTCCCCGGTCTCATTTCCCCCCTCTATCATGCGGTAGGAAATCTTTTCATTCTCTCTCTGTCCCGTCACGCTGGCCAGAGGGTGCGCCTTCCCGTCATATACTCCCTGGTAGGCTTCTGCCGTCACGCCCAAAAGGTCTTTGAAAAGCAGATCTGGAGTGAGGGCAATCAGTTTCTGCGAAGAGTTTAACTTCGTGCTGTACAGCTTGTAAGTTTCGCTGTCAGCTGGGCAGTACACATTGGATGCGGAGGAAAAGGCCAGCAGATTTGGAACGGAAATGTCCTCTGCCAGGATAAAGACTTTTTCCAGGGTGCAACCCTTATCAAAATATGAATTTCCATTGAAGTTTTTCAGATTGGGGGGCAGAACCAGCATTTTCAATGATTTGCAGTTCAGGAACGGGGCTTCATTCAGCGTTGTCACAGTAGAGGGGATTTCTATGCTCTTCAATGCCTCGCAGTTTGCGAAAGTATTTTGCCCGATTTTGGTTAAGGCGCCCTCCTGCAAAATGACCTCTTCCAATTTTTTACAGTTATAGAAGGTATAGTTTAATTCCGTCACGGTGGATGGCACAGTGACGGAAGTCAGAGCCGTATTGTCAAAGGCCCAATATCCCATCACGGTAAGGCCCTCTGCCAGAGTGAGTTCTGCCAGGGAGGTGCAGTTTTTAAAGGCGTCATTCTGGATTTGCGCATGGTTGCTGTATTCCAGATGTTCCGTAATGCACCAACGCTTGATGGTGGATGGAATCGCTACCTTGGTCAGGGAAGTGCAATTCTCGAAAGCGGCGCGCCCCATTTCCTGCACGCCCTCAGGAATCTCCAATGTCTCCAGAGAAGTACATCCTGCGAAGGCAGAATTTTCAAAGCAATCCAATTTGGAGGGCAGTTTGACGCTTTTCAGGGAGGTGCAGTCTTTGAAGATTTTTTCCGGCAGAATGGTGATGCCGTCTCCCAGCGTAAGTTCCGATAAGGATGCGCAGCCTTCAAAGTTGCTGCCGTTATGAATGATGCTAGATGCCGTTTTCTTTCTTACTCCAAAGGTGGTTCCGGATGGAAGAGAGACGGTTTTTAGATTAGGGCAGCCTTGAAAGGCATTCCCTCCGATTTCAACAGTGGCACCATCTTCAATGGTAAGCCCGGTGATATTTTCATTATTTGAGAATCCGGATATGCGGCCTACGGGGATTTCCTTTCCCTTCACGGTGAGTGATTTCGGGACGGTCAGATTCCAATCCGTTCCGGTATAGCCAAGGATCCCTGCCTTCTCCGTGCCGTCTTCCGTGTAAATCGAATAGGTAAAGTCTGTCTTTGCTTCGCTGTCGCCAGTCCCGCCGACATCATTCTCTGCTGCTGCGGCTTTCATGGGAGACAGGGAGATTGGCGACTGATTGATTCCCGCCATCATCCCTCCGGGGGATGCCAGGCTGAGAGCCAGAAGGATGCTGACACTGCCTTTTGCCATGCGCTGTAAACGTACTTTGTCTGGTGTTCTTGTTACTTTTTTGTTTTTTGCCATAAGATAATCATACCTCCATTTTTGATTTTAATAATTCATTCATTTGAAAAAAGTTTTGCAGAATCACAGCCAATTTTAAAAGACAGCAGAATTTAGATATGTCAGGTATTGATTTCTTACATCTTTCATATTTGTCTGTGCTACATTATCCTCTGTACCGTGTAATTCTCATCTCTTCTGTTGAGCAATCATTTCATTCATAATTTATGCCACGCTTTTCTGGCATAACCAAGTTGCGAAGCAACTTCTAATATAAGTCCGTCAGGACTTATTATATCTTAATCTTTCGCGCGCCTGGCAATGTCCTCCTCCAGCGGGATGGGACGACGCTTGTTTCTTCCATAATTAATGCCTTTATTCACTGTATTTTTATAATGGCATTATAACATATGTACTGCAGGCTTGCAAGTACGGCCTGTTTTTTTTGTATCCCGACTACAGAATTGATTGATAAATTTAATGTAGTAAAAAAGCAATTTTTCGCCGAGTTTTAGCGTAAAAATTCATTAATAATTTTTAAAAAAAGAATGTTTACGTATTTGGTAATATATATCTGCACATGCGCACCCTTCTATTTCGCCGTAAAACTTGTTATTATAAATCCAGTTGTAAAGTGGTTCTTTGAATTTAGAAAATGTAGGCAAATGACAAGCGCACAGGCGCAAATAGAAAGATGGTGTAAATATGAACAAGAAAAATATTGGACAGAACTTAGGTACGCTGCGTCGTCAGTGCGGCATGACGCAGTCCCAGATTGCCGAACAGATCGGAGTGTCTATCGATCATATTTCTCATGTGGAGATTGGCAAAGGTTCCATCTCTCTGGCTCTTCTGCTTAAAATATGCAAATTGATGAATGTTACGCCTAACGATATCCTAGCTGGCGAGTACGGAAAGAAATCTGATGAGGAGGATTATGTATTTCAGGAGGAAAGCAATTATTGCAGCAAGATTTCTTTGGAAGAAGTTAACCCTGGGGATCGGATATTGATGAAATACATGTATCAGTTTATGGTGAATAGAAGAAGAGAATCCGAGATGGGGGAAGAATAGTCAGTCGGGCTGTCCTCTAATTCTGCCAATATGCTTGCGTGGGGTATCATTGAATGGGAGATAGGATACCGTATGGGATATGGGGCGCAAATGCCAGTGCGCTATAGATTGCCTGCAAGCACGTCGGCCAGCGTAATATTATAGAAGAAGTCGCGCACCATTGCGTCATATTTTTTCCACATGTCTAAGGTGCGGCAGTCGCCTCGGCGCTGGCATGGATCTGAGCCGGGCTTCAGGCATGCCACGGTTGCCAGTGTGCCTTCCGTCAGTTCTAAGATTTCTCCCACGGTATACTGGTCCGGAGAGCGGGTCAGCTGGTATCCGCCGCCTTTTCCGCGCAGCCCCCGCAGCAACTTTTTCGTAACTAGAACCTTTAAGATGCTCTCCAAGTATTTTTCGGAGATATCCTGTCTGCGTGCAATATCTTTTAATGGAATATAATTATCATTCTGATGCTCTGCCAGGTCTATCATTACCCGGAGAGCGTATCTTCCTTTTGTTGAAATCATCTGCCTACCTCCGCTCCCTCATAACGCATATGGTGCCTTTGGGAAATTTCCCTCAGATATCTTCTCTTTCCTTACGTATTTTCACTTTAGTAGTATAACATATTGAACGGCATCTTTCCAATGTATTTCAGGATAAATAATTGTGGAATGATAATGATATTTGTGATATAATGAGAACGTCATGTAGGACGATTTATGACCGTTAGTCATTTTCGGGAGGCCGGCAACATAAATTGGAGATTATTTAGATGGGAGAAAATGTATGCAGGAAAAATTGGATCAGTGGATTAACTGGGTGGAGTTTGATGAACTGTTGGCAGGTCAGCATAATGCGCCACATAATATTTTGGGCTTGCATGAATTTGGAAAGGGACAGGTATTTACGGTGTACCGCCCTGAGGCACAGCGGGTAACTGTTACGGACAGCAAGGGGAAAGATGAGATTGAACTGGACGAAGTGGAGCCTGGGAGCGGGTTTTTCGGCCTGTACGTGCAGGGAAAGAAATATAAGCCAGACTATAAGCTGCATGTCCAGTATGGAGTGGAAGACGTGGTGGAGACGGAAGACCCGTATGCCTTTTCGCCCCAGATATCCGCAGATGACTTATATGTGTTTGCAGAGGGCAACCACTATGAAATTTATAAGAAGCTAGGGGCGCACCCTATGACGATTAATGGAGTGAAAGGCACATATTTTGCCGTCTGGGCGCCTCATGCCAGGGCAGTGAGCGTGGTGGGTACATTTAACCTCTGGGATGGAAGGCTGCATCCTATGCGCACGCTGGAAGTGTCCGGAATCTATGAGCTGTTCATACCGGGCGTGGAGCCGGGGGCGATCTATAAGTATCAGATTCTCACTCGCACGGGGGATATTCTGATGAAGTCAGATCCCTATGCCAACTGTGCGGAACTTCGGCCGGACAATGCATCCGTGGTTACTGACCTTGCGGGATTCCAGTGGACGGACAAGAAATGGATGGCGGCCAGGGAGAAGGAGACCAGGGATTCTCTGCGAAAGAAGCCCATGGCTATCTACGAGATGCATCTGGGTTCCTGGAAGAAAAAGGATGATGGCACGGAGGATGGCTTTTACAATTATCGGGAACTGGCGCCCATGGTGGTGGATTATGTCAAGAAGATGGGATATACCCATGTGGAGCTGATGGGCATTGCGGAGCATCCCTTTGACGGGTCCTGGGGTTACCAGGTGACGGGCTATTATGCGCCTACCAGGAGATATGGCGATCCCAAGGATTTCATGTATTTTGTGGATTATCTGCACGGCCATGATATCAGCGTGATTCTGGATTGGGTTCCTGCGCATTTCCCCAGGGATGCCCATGGTCTTGCGTATTTTGACGGGCAGGCTCTGTATGAGCATCCAGACAAGCGGAGGGGCGAGCATCCTCACTGGGGCACATTGATTTTTCATTACGGCAAGCGGGAGGTCAAGAACTTCCTGCTGGCAAATGGCTTGTTCTGGCTGAAGGAGTTCCACGTAGACGGCCTGCGGGTGGATGCGGTGGCGTCTATGCTCTATCTGGATTACGGAAAGGATGATGGGGAATGGCTGCCCAATGAGGATGGCGGCAATGAGAATCACGATGCCATTGAATTTTTCCATCATATGAATAATGAACTCAGTTACCGTGCGCCGGGGACTCTGCTGATAGCGGAGGAGTCTACGGCGTGGGCAGGAGTCAGCGCGCCAGTTTCTCTGGGAGGGCTTGGATTCCTCTTTAAGTGGAACATGGGATGGATGAATGATTTCCTTGAGTATATGTCCATGGACCCGCTGTTCCGCTCGGGCAATCACAATAGGCTGACCTTTAGCATGCAATACGCTTACAGTGAGAATTTCATCCAGGTGCTTTCCCATGACGAGGTGGTTCATGGAAAATGCTCTATGATTAATAAGATGCCTGGGGAGATTGACGATAAGTTTGCTAACTTGCGGCTGGCATATGGGTTTATGTATGGCCATCCGGGAAAGAAGCTTCTCTTCATGGGACAGGAATTTGCCCAGTACAGGGAGTGGAGCGAGGAGAGGAGCCTGGACTGGAATCTGCTGGATGAAGAGTACAATAAGCAGATGCAGGATTTCGTCAGGGAACTGAATAAGCTGTACAAAAAATATGAAGCGCTGTATGTGAATGATTATGATAGCATGGGATTTGAGTGGATGAGCGTGGATAACGCAGAGACAAGCACGGTAAGCTTTGTCAGGAGAGGTGCTTCGGTAAAGAACCAGCTTCTCTTTGTCTGCAATTTCACCCCGGTGCAGAGGGACGGATTCATGACGGGCGTTCCTTGCGCAGGAAAGTATACCCAGATTCTTTCTTCTGATGAATTGCGGTTTGGCGGCACGGGCGTGAAGAATCCGAAAGTAATCAATGCAAAGAAAGTGCCGTGCGATGACAAAGATTATTCTATTGGGCTGGATTTGCCGCCATTGTCTGTCACGGTGTATCAGTTTGATTATAAAAAATAATAGGCCGTTCTTTTGACGGCTGGGGGTGCCAGGTGTTCTACATTCGTAGAATTCCTAGGCGCTGCCAAAGGTTGTTTTCGGGATGAAAAGCAATCGGTTTTTACATATGGCGGTGTCGCTGAAAAGCGTCAATGCCACCCCAAGGTGTCAATGCCACCCCAAGGTGTCAATGCCACCCCAAGGTGGCATGTCAGTTTAGATAAATCTTATTAGGAAATCTATATTTCGACTCAGAGATACGAGAAAAGTCTGCTATTGTCAGACGAATGAAGATGAAGGAAGCCTGCCAAGAATTAGTCAGGCAAGGAAAGAAGTGGCGTGTTTAGATTAAGCCAGACAACAGAGGATAAAGTATATTACTTAATTCATAGTTACTATTTACGGTTTCAAGGAATTTTGATGGAAGAAGAGGTGTATGAATCAGTGAATGAAATTAATTTAGATTATCAGTTATTTCTGCAAAGAGAAGAAAAATTTTATCATCAGCCATACGAAGAGGAAATCAAATATTATAATGCCATTCAAAAAGGAGACATGGCATTTGTGGAGAAATGGAGAGAGGAGAGAGACGAGAATGAGGAAAAGCCTTTGGCTAAAAAGGGCATGGGCGTTCTGTCGAAAGACCCTGTGAAAAATGAGCGGTATCACTTGATTGCAAATGCCACGATCATCGCGCGAAAATGCATTGAGTCCGGGCTGATGCAGGAGGTGGCATACACTCTCAGCGATATGTACAGCCAGCAGGCAGACGAGGTAGATACGATTCAGGAACTTCAAGAGATTAACAGCCGAATGGTAAAAGAATTTACATTGAGGATGCATGATTTGCATTTTAAGCAGAGCGTGTCAGGCCATGTGTCCAAATGCCTTCTATATATCTACGAACATCTCTATGAGCACATCACATTGGATTCGCTGGCAAAGATGACAGAACTGACGCCGTCTTATTTATCTTATCTATTCAAAAAGGAAACAGGAATTACGGTGCATAAATTTATTCAGGATAAGCGATTGGAGACTGCAAAGAATCTATTGAAACAGAATGAATATACCTGCATGGATATTTCTGCCATGCTCTGCTTTTCCTCCCAGAGCCATTTTATCAAGTCTTTTAAGGAGAAATACGGGCTTACGCCAAAAGAATACCGGAAGCGAAATCATTACAAATTCGCAATCCGGCATCTCTGATTGGCTACTATATATTAATAGGTAAACTTGGCGGTATTTTTGATATAGCCGCTGTAGGTTTTTCCCTTTGCCGCATACTTTACATGGTAGACGAAGTTTGCACCGGAGGTGTATGTGCGTCCCAGGTAGGTCACGGCAGCCTTTTTAGGAATCTTGACTAGGGATGTTCCGGCAAGGGCGGGGGTGCTATACATTTTTAGTGATTTTTTTAGCACGGCCTTCTTGCTTCCCGGCAATGTGGGGGCAGTGAGGTAAGTGTATTCGCTGTAATACTTTGTCTTGCCCACGGTGGTATATGCCCGGATGCTGTAGAAGTATTCCCGGTCGGCCTTTAGCTTGGTGTTCAGCCATTTCTTTGTGGCATTGGTTTTGATGGCTTTTACCTTTTTGTATTTTTTGGCGTTGTAGCTTGACTTCCGGTAAATGATGTAACCTGTGGCATTGGCATTTTTCTTCCAGGACAGGGTAATCATTTTTGTGCCAGATTTCTTCTTGAAGGAAGCCACCTTTTTAGGTATGATTTTGAATGTCTTGGTTCGGGTTCCGTAGAATTCTCCCTTTCCCTTGATGGTAATGGTTGCCTTGCCAATCTTTTTGTTGTTGCTGTAGCTGACAGTATAGTCGGTATTTTTCTTTAGTTTTTTATTTTTATAGGTCAGCGTCACGCCCGGCTTGATGGCCTTCCCGGTGTAAGTCTTATTTGGGATGGCGGAAAGCTTTGCTTTGGTAATCTTGGTGCCGTTAATCAGGGCATTCATGTTTCCTGGGGCATACCAGAAGTTGCAGTCTACATTGCCTTCGATGCCGTTTACCTTTCCCTTGCTGGAATACTGCCAGTATTCGTAGTCTCCATCAATGTATGTCTTGTAGTTGTCATTTGCCAGTCCTACCCTGGTGCTGTACTGCGCATACCAGATTTTGTATTTTTTGGACAAGTATTCGCCGTCCAGGTAATTCTTAAAATAAGACAGATAGGAATAGACCATGGGGGTGTATCCCTCTGCTTTCACTGTCTCGCAGAATTTCTCGCAGATTTTTGCGGCCTTTGTCTTTGACAGGTCTGCGTCGGTCATGCGTTTCGTCCTGTCCTCGTAGTCGATTGCCACGGGGAGGGAGACCATGTGCTTGTAGTTTTTTAATAAGTTGATGCAGTAGTTTGCCTCTGCTTTTGCCTCCGCCTCCGTGATGGCGATAGAGTAGAAGTAGATGCCGATGGGGATGCCTGCGGCATACGCTCCCTCGATATTTTGCTTGAAATAGTTGTCGGTATTTAACGTGCCGGCAGAGGAACCCCGGTATCCGCAACGGATGATGGCAAACTGGACGCCGCTATCTTTTACCTTCTCCCAGTTGATTTTTTTCTGGTGGTGGGATACGTCAATGCCAAGATAAATATTCTTTCCGTCTGCCACGGTGCCATGGTTGTATTTTGTCTTGGTAAATGGGTCCTTGCTATTTGGATCGAAAGCGTTTGCGTCCGTATTTGGCTTGACAGTGGGGGCAGGAGTGGGCGCTTGGGTGGGCTCTGCCGTTTCGGTGGGTTGTTCTGTGGTAATGAGTAAATCCCGCTTCTCTGTGGCCTTCGTTGCGCTGGCGGCCTTTTTTCTGCCGGAAGATCCTATTGTACCGGCTGGCTTTGCAGCATCGTCAGCGTTCATGCTTTCGCCAGGCTTTGCAATGCCATCAGATTTCCCATTATCGCTGGGCTTTGATTCATCATCAGGCTTTGCGGTGCTTGGCGCATTTGTGCCGGTCGGCTTTGTGGTATTTTCTGTGCTTGGCGTTCCAGTGCCGGATGGCTTCTGGGTATTTCCCCCATCAGCGGTACTTCCCGGCATCGAAACATCTGCGGGAACCGCCGTGCCAGCAGGCATGTGGATGGCAGCGGGAACTGCCGTGTTCGTCACGCCAGCCGCATCTGCTGAGGCAAAACCGCTGAAGCAGGATAAAGTCATGGATGCCGCCAGAATAGCGCATGTTAATCGTTTTTTCATATAATAACCCTCATTTCTCTCGTTTTTGTTACTGCGGATAGTAACTTGTATTTCTATGCTTCCTTGTAACCATAGACTATCATAACATATAAAAAGGAAAGATGGTGGCTATTTTATGGCATTTAAAGATAAATTACGTTTCATTTACTTTTTGTATATATTTGGAAAAATAAAAAATCCCCATCCGGCCTTTTCAGCGCCCGATGGGGATATTAGAATCAATGGTGATGTCTGGTATGCCGTCTGCCATTTTTGTGAATCGTCTTGTGGTATGTGCAGTATTTCCTGCAGCTGGATTTCTTGCCGTGGTATTTTTTGTGATAGGGGCAGTAGACACCTGCGTGATGCTTCTTGCCATTCCTGTGGGTGGTTTTGTGGTACGTGCAATACTTTTTACAGCTGGACCTGGTCCCATGGTATTTTCTGTGGTAGGAGCAGTATACTCCGGAGCGATTGTTTCCGTGATGGCCGCTCTGATGGTGGCCGTGGGCATAGGCTGTGCGGCCGGGAGCAGAAATCAGCAGGCCGGCGGCGAGCAATGACAGAACCAGCCTTTTTCCTAACTGAATTGCTTTCATATGAGATTCCTCCTTTCCTTTGCCATATCGTTTGCCCTCATTATAGCATGGTGTGGGGAATATGCAATAGCTATTTATTTCTCTTTTCTCCGCATGCCTTTCAGCACGAGGAGAGAGATAATCAATACCAATGGAAAAATGCACCCTGCCAGCATTCCCTTCTTCAAGTCGTTATTTGCGTTCTGGGTAATATTGCCCACCAGTGCCGGCCCGAATGCTCCGCCCAAATCCCCCGCTGTGGCAAGGAATGCAAACATGGCTGTTCCTCCGCCCGGAAGCCGTTTGGAACAGATGCTGATGGAACCGGGCCACATAATTCCCACGGAAAATCCGCACATAATGCAGCCGATCAGCCCGAGAAGGGGACTGTCCGAGATGGATGCCAGTATGTAGCAGAGCAGGCACAGGCAGCCTGACCCGATCATGAATTTCATCAAATCCATCCTGTCACCCTTTTTTCCAAAAATAACCCGGCTGATGCCCATGGTTACTGCAAACATGCAGGGACCTGCCAGGTCGCCCATGGTCTTTGAAAGTCCCAAGGCTGATTCCGCATAGGCTGACGCCCATTGCGCCATAGCCAGTTCGGAGGCGCCCGCGCATACCATGAGGATTAATGATATCCAAAACAATGGAACCTGGAACAGTCCCTTGATTGTCATGCCCTTTCCGTCCTCTACCGGATGCTCGATGGGGCATGTGGCAAAATTGTAGATGTTATAGAGAGGGACGATTGCCCATAGGCAGGCAAGCCATTTCCAACTGTCTATTCCAAAAATAGCAAAAAATAGGGTAGACAAAAGGATCACGCCTACGGAACCCCAGCAATAAAAGGAATGCAGCAGGCTCATGGCGGCTTCCTTGTGCTCAAAAGGACAGGCTTCTACAATGGGGCTGCCCAATACTTCGATTAGTCCGCTGCCGATGGCATAAATCACCACGCTGGCAATGATTCCGGCCAGAGGATTCGGCAGCAGATCAGGCAGAAATGCCAGCCCGATCAGTCCGGCTGCCGAGCATACTTCCGAGGCCACAACGCATTTTCGGTATCCGATTCGGTCTACATAAAAGGAGCAAAAAATGTCCACAGCCAGCTGAGTTAGGAAAAATACAGTGGATATCAGAGCGATTTTTCCCAAGGGAATATGAAATTCATAATGGAATTTCAAAAATAGCAGCGGGGCAAAGTTCGCAGCAATCGCCTGTATGATAAAGCCCAGATAACAGGCGGTTAGCGTTTTTTTGTAATTCTTATTCATGTTGACAGTCCTCCTTTTCACTGTTAGAATAATTGCATTATATCTTTTAGATGCAGGGGCATCAATGGAGTATTTCCCAATAATATTACACAATATCACAAAAGAGGTGATTTTTGAATGAAAACAGAGATGGCTTATGTGAAAATCAAGACAGATGAATCGCTAAGAGAAACAGCGCGGCATGGGAATGAGGAATATCCCTTCCAATATTATTTGGAAGATATCTGGCTATTTGACTTCCACTGCATAGACTGGCATTGGCATTCGGAAGTGGAAATGGTGTTTATTGAAAAGGGAACGGCGGATTTTTTTATTGGCAGCGACAGACATACCCTGAGTGCCGGAACGGGCATTTTTATCAATTCCCAGGTGATACATCGGTTTGAGACGAGAGAGAGCACGATCATTCCTAATATTGTATTTTCACCCATGTTGCTGGCTCAGGAAGAGAGTTTGGTCTATGGGAAATACATCAGGCCGGTTCTCGCCTCGCCGGCGGAATACCTTATATTTTCTTCATCCAATCCTGCCCATGAGGATATTTTGAATACGCTGACAGATGTATTTGACATTCAGGAATCCGGTGATGCGAATGAAATGAAAACAGTAGAACTGCTTTTGAGATTGTGGGGGATGATTTATGAAAATATAGATGTCACGGAAAATATTTCTGCCGCCAGGTCATCTGCCCGGACCCAGGCCCAGCTTCAGATCATGATGCAGTTTATACAAAATAATTATGCGAAGCAAATCTCCCTGGATGATATTGCCGAGACGGTGATGCTGAGCAAGAGTAGCGTGCTGAATGTATTCAAGAATCAGATTCATACGTCGCCGATCCAATATCTGGTAAATTACAGGTTGAAGCGGGGGGCAAAACTTCTTGCCACTACGGAGAACAGCGTTTCTTCTATTGCCAGGGATACTGGTTTTGATAATACTGGATATTTTTGCCGCAAGTTTAAAGAAAGGTTCCGGCTGACGCCCAGCGAATACAGAAAGAAGAAGAACGAGCGCGGCGGCACTCGTTGCTGATGATATCACACTTTCAAAGGAGGATGGCGTAGCCGCCTATTTAGAAAAATGGATGATTTGAAGAATGTATATGGGCAGTGATCAAGGGCACGGAAACAACTTCTATGGAACGAACATTGAGCAAAGAATAAAGAAAGATGAAACAGTAAAATGCCAGAATCAGTTGATGCACAGAAGGAGGTACAGGATTGAGGAATATATCTATCACTATCCATGTTCCAAACGGCTTCAAACATCTGTTCTTGTGTGAGAACAATGCCGGGATTGGAAGCAAGGAATACAAGGGTACTGTATTCTAGGCGGGTAAGGTTAATATCCTCCCCGCCTTGCAGTACCCAGTGTTGGCTCTGCCTTATTTCCAGTCATGGAAAAGATAACACGGGGCTAGGTACGTCTGTACAACTTCAAGCTGTATGCAGTCGGCTAATGCCGAAACGATTTTGTCAATCGCTTTTTCTTCCTGTTCGTTAAGTGTCAGCAAAAATAATTTCCCCATACTGAAAGCCTATTCCCTAATTCACGTCCTCCGCTGCCAAATTCTCTGCTGATTGTTATAATCATTTTCTTTCCCTCCATTTTCTTTGAGTACAATACTCTGTTTCTCTATAAACGATAAAAGCATTATAATATTATTATCCCTTTAGCAACGCAGTGTTCTGTCTGCTTAGTTTTTTGTATGTGCTAATATACAAAACAGCAGCAAGACAAATCGAAAGAATGTCCGCAATGGGCTGTGCAAACATAAGAATACTTGCGCTTGCAAATATGTTTAAAATATACAATGCAGGTATATAAATAATTCCCTGTCTGCTTAAATTGATTATCAGAGCGGGAATTACGGCTCCCATTGCCTGTATTGCATTTGTCAGTACATAGAATATTCCAAAAAAGATACTGGTTGTAAGCAAAATCCTTGCAAAACTTACGGCATAATCGAATGCATTTACATCAGTTATAAAAGCACTTACAATTTGATTTGTAAACAAATAGCATAAAGCAGTCATTACGAAGCTGACCGCAAAGGCGAAGAGGAGTGAGAATTTTAAGAGCTTATTATAGCGCTTCCAATTTTTTGCGCCAACACAAAAACCTAACAATGGCTGTACACCCTGTCCTATGCCAATCGTAAGCATTCCAGAAATCATCGTGACTTTCATCGCAACGCCGGCTCCTGCAACTGCCATATCGTCGTATCCTGCCATAATCCCATTCAAAATGATGTGGGAAACACTCATTAAAAGAGAGGCGAGAGAAGCGGGAATACCAATAGCAAGGACGCTGCTACATATTTTATCTTTATAGCTAAAATCTTTTATGTGAATACTAAGCATAGACCTTCCTTTTATAAAATATAAAACATAATATAAAGTAGCGGCAAAATTGCCAATCAAAGTCGCAATAGCAGCACCCTTAATATCCCAACCAAATCCCAAAATCATAACAGGATCTAAAATGACATTCAACAGATTTCCGATAATCTGACCGAGCATGGCTTTTGTTGCCTGCCCTTCTGCACGCAGAATATTTGAAAAACAATTTGTAATCAGCACAAACACACCGCCAAAAGAAACAATCGTTAGATAGTCTTTTGCAAAGTCCCATGTGTCTGCACTCGCCCCGACTAACGCAAGAATGTTATCCATAAAAAGCAACGACAGGCAGGACATAATAATTCCTACAACGACACACGACCACATACAGAAAGAAGATATTTTTTTTGCATGGTCTTTCCGTCTTTCTCCCATAGCCCTTGAAATGGCAGATGTTCCGCCGATACCAAATATCATGCCGACAGACATGAATATTAGAAAGACGGGGCTTGCAAGCGATACGGCGGCAAGCTGAAAAGCATTATGCGTCTGACCGATAAAAAATGTATCAGCTAAATTGTAAATCAGTGTCATAAGCATTGCCGCCATAGCTGGAATAGCATTTCTCACAACAGCCTGTGATACAGGCATAGAGTTATAAACTTCCAATTTGTTCTGTTCTTTCATTGTTACCTCCTTAAAATAAAAAGCAAGACATTGATAGCCTGCTATATTGTTTGGTAAATGAAATACTCGTTCATGGAAACGAGTATTTATGATAAGTTACTGGTTATTTTTTGAAGCAGGCTGACAAAGACCATTTTTTCCGTTTCGGTAAGTGATGACAGTAAACGTGTTTCTTCTTCTTCCAGTTTTTGCTTCGCATTGCTGCTGTATTGTTCTCCATATTGTGTTAAACGGATATATTTTATGCGTTTGTCAGACACATCACCGAAACTTTCTATCAGCCCTTTGCTTTCCATTTTAGCGACAATCCGTGCAGTAGTGGATTGTGCGACATGAAGTGTTTTTTCTAGCTCCTTTAAGGACATCTGCTTTTCGGCTGTATGAACCAAAGCCCGTAAAACATTGATTTGTGAAAAGGTTAAATCTAAATTCCGTAATGTGTTATCGATATTTTTTTTCTGTACGTCATGTATCTGTTTCAAAAGAATACTACATGAAGAATTATTCTCCATTTATTTTTCCCTCCTTTCCGACAGTCAGTATATTACTTTTTCGGTCAAATGTCAATAGCAAGGCATTAAATCTTGATATGAAAAATCATAAATTATAAAAAGTGACAAAAATATAACATGAAAAAATGCCGGGGCATGATACTCTATAAACTGCCATTCCCCGCCGTTTCATTACTTCATATTTTCAGCAAATGAAGATATAAGTCTGATATTCTTCTTTTAATGATTATTTATACATGGTGCTAGCACCGTGTTATCCAAGGATAACTCCACGTTCTTACTTCTGGCATTTTCCGGCTTCATCACTGCCGGATTGTAAATGGAGTCTAGGATGTCTACTACTGCCTGTATACTTGTGTTTCGCTTCATTCATATACCACTTCCTTGCCTCACCGAAAAGCAATTCTAAATCGGTGCGATATTCCTTGATATTGGACTCCAAAGTATCAAGGATATTTTGATATGGTAAAAGAGGTATTGCCCCACAAAAAAGAGGAACAAGCACTTCCGCACTCATTCCTCTGTAATCCTTATATATTAAGGCTTATTTCTTATCCGAAGTATCTCTCCAGCAGGCCCTTGAATGCCTTGCCATGTCTTGCCTCATCCCTTGCCATCTCATGGACGGTATCGTGGATGGCATCCAGGCCCAGTTCCTTTGCCTTCTTGGCGATAGCCATCTTTCCAGCAGTTGCGCCGCACTCAGCCTCTACGCGCATCTCCAGATTCTTCTTTGTGCTGTCTGTAACGACCTCGCCCAGCAGTTCTGCAAACTTAGCGGCATGCTCAGCCTCTTCGTAGGCAGCCTTCTCCCAGTAGAGACCAATCTCGGGATAGCCTTCGCGATGTGCCACGCGAGCCATTGCCAGATACATACCTACCTCTGAGCACTCGCCGTTGAAGTTGTCGCGAAGTCCCTGGAGAATCTCCTCGTCAACGCCCTTTGCCACGCCTACCACATGCTCGGCAGCCCAGCTCATCTCGCCCTCTTCCGCCTTGTTGAACTTCTCAGCAGGAACGCCGCACTGCGGGCACTTCTCCGGTGCTGCATCTCCCTCGTAAACATAACCACATACAGAACAAATGAATTTTGCCATAATGAATATCTCCTTTTCTTATATTTATTTTAACTTATTCTAAACAATAATAATTACTGTTTGTATCACATTATAACATCTATTTTTTGCTTGTCAATATCTTTTTGAAAAAAATTTTTTGTAACAAACATTGTGTCCGATTTCTGTCAGTTCATGCATTCCTTGCAAAGTCCGCGGAAATATACCACGTGGTCTTCAATCTTTCCGTCAAACTTGGCTCCTGCGATGACATTGACATGGTCAATGGGAAGCATATCCAAATCAATAATGCCGTGGCACTGCTTGCAGTAAAAATGGTAATGGGGGCGGGTATCGCCATCAAAGTGGTCCAGCCCGTCGCCGCATTCCAGACGCACGGCATCCCCGTGGTCTACCAGAAAGTTCAGGTTTCGGTAGACGGTGCCAAGGCTAATGTTTGGAAATTCTTTCTTCATATTGTCATACACCATTTCGGCAGTGGGGTGGGCCTTGCTCGCCATGAGAAAGGATTTGATCGCTTCCCGCTGCTTGCTGTGTCTGATTTCAGCCATGAGCATCACTCCTTATTAATAATCGTTATTATTATAAAAAGGTTGGAGGAAAAAGTCAATAGGAAAAAATTGGTCTGCTGACAGCAGACCAATGGAGGATGGGTATCTGCTATTATGATTGTGTTGTCACAAATAATGTGCAGTGTACAGAATACGAAAGGAGGATTTTCTATGAAAGTTTCAATGCTAGAGATTGGCATTGTATCAGACGTTTTATTTTCTCTTAGGAAAGGTAAATGGAAAGGAGAGAAGGCAGTGAAAAGAAAGGGGCAATTGGTTTTATTGTCAGCGGCTATGGTTTTTGGTGCATTATTTACAGGTTGTACCAGCGTGGATAATGATTCTGTGGAATCGAAAAAGGTGGGAGAGGTGAAGGAAAGTAGTTCAGAGGGGGATGCGGAGAAAAAAGATGATGTTTCCAATGGTGAGATGGCTTCTGCTGGGAAAGAGGAGAAATATCATCCGGGCGATGTTGTTTCTTTTGGGGATTTTGAAATCACCTATAGCTCAATAAAAAAATTTAAGAGCGACAATGAATTTATTCAGCCCAAGAAGGGGTTTCAATATATTAAATATGTTTTTTCTTTTAAGAACAAAGGTAAGAAGGATGCGTTCGTAGGGGATTTTTCTTGCTATGCAGATGGGGAGAAATGTGATTCGGCATATGTGGATGATTCAGATAGCGATTTGCTTTTGACCGAGTTGTCTGCTGGCAGGAAGAAGAGTGGGAGTTTGGTTTATGAGGTGCCAAAAAAAGTGAAGATAAGAGATTTGGAACTGGAATATGAAAACAATTACCTCTGGTCAGATAAGAAAATAATTTTTCTTGGCAGATAAATCGCATATGAGAGAACATAAAAAGCACAACGGTGAAAATGGTCCAGCGTTGTGCTTTTGTTTTGAATTGATTCTTTAGTCGGTTATAATGAGACAAAGGGCTCTTCGTTCATTTCGTAGAGAAGTTCGTTGATTTCGGTGAGATTTAACTTCTTATTGAGGGCGAATAATATGATGGCATCTTTTCTAACCTTTTCATATAATTCATTCATGCCCGCCATTTTTAAACATTGGTTTATGTTTTTCAAATCCATTCCGGCGGCAAGGGCGAGTGCGAGGATTTTATCCCGGCTGGGATTTTTCTCGCCTTGCAGGATCTGATAGGCGTATGTCCTGCTGATGCCTGAGATTTGGATTACTTTTGCTTTTTCCAGGTGTCTCTGTTCCAGATATGCATTGTAATAGGCATGAAACGTCATGCTGTCCTGGGGAGGCAGTTCATTATTGATGTAGTTTTCTAATTCTTGTCCACTATGTATCTTCTTTAGGACTTGTTGGAGTTCGCTGGTTGTCTTTTTATCCATTTTCTTTCCTCGTCGTTCATGTTATTATATATTTAATAATAGTTATTGCCATATTTTTGGGTATCACGCTGGTTGCGTAGCAGCTTGCATGATGAATTTGCCAAAATTTATTTTATCACATGAGAATTGAAAATGGTATGCTGACAGCAGACAAAGGAGAGTGGGAAGGGAAATGAGCGAGATATCGGATGAATGCAGATTATCTTTTTATGAAGAGATTACGCCTTTCAGGGAGAATGAGCGATTCTGGCTGGTTCGCCACAAGCAGAAGGGGAAATTTTATGTCAGGAAAAACCTATCATCTGCCCACAGGGAGGTATATTTGGCTTTGCGGGGAATTACTTCCCAAAATCTGCCACGAATCTACGAGTGTATTTCCCTGAAAAATGAATTTGTAGTGATAGAAGAACTGATTGTGGGAGATACTTTGCATGAATTGGTACGGCAGGGAGAGATGTTTCACGAGCGGGCGGTGAGCATTATGATAGATATATGCAATGTCTTATTTATCCTTCATTCCATGGTTCCGCCCATTATCCACAGGGATATCAAGCCGGAAAATATTTTGGTGACGAATGACGGGGTCGTCAAGTTGATGGATTTTGACATTGCCAGAAACTATGACAGGGATAAGAGCCAAGATACGGAGCATATGGGGACTGTGGGCTATGCGGCGCCGGAACATTTTGGATTCGGCCAGACAGATGCCAGATCCGATATCTATTCCTGTGGCGTGGTGCTGAATTTTCTCTTGACAGGGCAGATGCTGGAAGAAAGGATGGCAGAGGGCAATTTGGGAATGGTGGTGAATAGGTGTACGCAGATAAATCCGATTCACCGTTACCAGAATGTATTTGAATTGCGCCAGGCATTAGGTGGGAATGTAGGAAGAAGAGATTCGATTTTTTCTGGAAATGATCTGGAATACGGGGTGGGGAATCATGTGACTTATGATGTGAGAAATCATGTGCAGTTATTCGAAAAGCGCAATGGGGAGGAGAAGGGGCCGAGTTATGCCAGAGATTGGCAGAAGTTTTTGCCACCAGGATTTCGCACGCTGAAACTGTGGAAGATAGCAGTTGCAATATTTTTTTATTGCCTGATTTTTTATTGTGTGCTGTCAGCGGATTTTGAGGCAAAGTCAGAAATGGAGCTGATTCTGAATAGAATATTCTCTGGGCTTGGATTGCTTGGGGGCGTACTGGTGCTATGCAATTACCTAGGGGTGGCAGATCAGCTTCCTGGAGCTGGAAGGTCTTGCGGAAAGGCATTTTGGCTGCTGCGCTGCATTTATGCCTTTCTGGCATTTTGCTTGATGGCTTGCGTTTTCGTGGTATTATTAGAGATTCTGCAGTAGGGGGCATTGAATATCGGTTGTCATAGTAATATAGCATGCTGCCGATCAAGATAATGGCAGCGATAGCGTGAAAAATATATTTTTCACACACGAGATTTGTGTCTGCGTACATTTGACACAAATTCGTTCATGTGCAAAAAACATGCGAGGAAATGAGGATTATCATGAGACAGAAAGAGATGTATAAATTTTATATTCGGAGAATGGGCAGGAATTTCATGACTTTTTTGAAGTGGGGAATATTTTCTGTGATTGCGGGGGGAACCGTGGGGCTTGTAAGTACTTTTTTTGCCTATTGCCTGGAGCGGGTTACCGATTGTCGTGAGCAGAATCCCTGGCTGCTGTTTTTGCTGCCCTTGGGAGGCTTGGCCATTGTATTCTTGTATGGCTTTTTTCATAATAATAAAGACAGGGGGACCAATATGGTACTCTCCACGATTCATGCGGAGACGGAATTGCCATTTAAAATGGCTCCGCTGATATTTGTCTCCACGTTGGTTACCCATCTTCTGGGTGGCTCTGCGGGAAGAGAGGGGGCTGCGCTGCAGCTGGGGGGAAGCATTGGCAATCAGCTGGGACGCTGGTTTCGCGTGGATGACATGGATAAGAGGATCGTGGTGATGTGCGGCATGAGTGCTGCTTTTTCGGCGGTCTTCGGCACGCCCATCGCCGCATCCATCTTTGCCATGGAGGTGGTGAGCGTGGGGGTGATGTACTATGCGGCGCTGGTGCCCTGCGTATTTTCTTCTCTGATTGCCTGGAAGGTGGCGGGGATTTTTGGATTGGGGAAGAGCGGATTTCAGATTGCAGGCCATGTGGCATTTCATTTCGTGCCAAGCATCAAGGTGATTGGCCTGGCGTTGTGCTGTGCGGGGCTGGCCGTGTTGTTTTGCATGGTTCTCCATGGATTGGGAGATTTGCTTTATGGGAAGTTCAAGAATCCCTATGTGCGGATTGTGGTGGCTTCCCTGGCAATCATCGGGCTGACGTGTCTGTTGCGGACCTCGGATTATATGGGTACGGGAATGCCGGTAATCGTCCGGGCAATTCAGGGGGATGCCAGGCCCGAGGCTTTTCTGCTGAAAATGCTCTTTACGGCACTGGCTCTGGAGGCGGGATTTAAGGGAGGGGAGATTGTGCCTTCCTTCTTCATTGGCGCTACATTCGGATGCGTGTTTGGACATGTTCTGGGCATTTCTCCTTCCATGTGCGCGGCGGTGGGGATGGTTTCTGTATTCTGCGGCGTCACGAATTGCCCCATTACCTCCATGCTGATTGCCTTTGAACTATTTGGATACCGGGAGGTTCCCTATTTCCTCATCGCTATCAGCGTGAGCTATCTCATGTCCGGATATTACGGGCTGTACCATGACCAGACCATTGTGTATTCAAAATATAAGACCGAGTATATCAATCGGAAGGCGAGGGACTGATGCGCCCTTGATAAGTTATTTCTGTGCCGTTATTCACTGCAATCTTAAGTTCATATATCTAGAATAATCAAAAATATCAGATTGTGGCATCTGTGTCATTAAAGTATAATTTGCTGTAAAAGCAAGGTGTTGAGATGGCCTTCTGGGAACTATGCGAATAGTGATGTATTATTAATTAATATAGGAGAGTAAAATGATGGCGGGAATTTGCATTGACGGGAATAAAATGGACAGGGCGCAGCATCGGAGGTTTCGGGGGGCGGGAATGGTCAGCGGGAATAATTCTTCTCGGCTTCTCCTGGATTATCGGCAGGAGCATCCGAAGGAATACTGGGAAATCTTGGAGCATATCTTTGGCGGCAGGGGAGTGGGGGTTACCCACTTGAAATTGGAGATGGGTTCGGATATCAATTCTTCATCCGGCACGGAGCCGGGGGTGAAGAGGTCTGCAGAAGAGGCGGCAGACGTGACCCGGGGTGCCGGATATCGGCTGGCGGCGGATGCGAAGAAGGTGAATCCTGATCTGACGCTGGACATGCTCTGGTGGAGCGAGCCGGCCTGGGTTGCTGCCGCAGAGGATGTCTATGATGCCAGATATCGGTGGTATCGGGAGACGCTAGAGGCGGCGTATCGGGAGTATGGTCTGATGTTTGATTATGTCAGCGCGTCCCAGAATGAGCGGGAGATTGACTTTGCATGGATCAAGTATCTGGCCCGGAGGATGAAGGAAGAACGAAATGGGCCCTATGATTATGGCAAGGTAAAAATCGTGGCCAGCGATGAGGATAATCAGTGGAAGATAGCGGATGCCATGCTGGCGGACCAGGAATTGCGGGATGCGGTGGACGTGGTGGGAACCCACTATACCAGTTTTGCCAGCGAGGCGGCGAAAAGGCTTTCTGAGGAATACGGAAAGGAGATTTGGATGAGCGAGGCCAGCGCTCCCATGTGCTTTTCCAGGGGAAGGCATCCGAAAACGGGGAGAGGCATTGAGATGGCGGGCATTAATGGAGTGCTGGATATTGCCAGCCGCATCATTGGCATGGTTTCCCGGGGCAATATGACGCTGTATGAATACCAGCCCGTGGTGTCCGCTTACTACGATGGGGTGAGTTATTGCGAGAAGCAGCTGATTACTGCCAATGAGCCATGGAGCGGGAAATATTCGCTGGAGAGCGGATATTATATGGCCCTTCATTTTTCCCAGTTTATAAGGAAAGGGTGGCATTTCCTGCCGGAAGCCTGCTGCTGCGATGGAAAAAAGGGCGGGGACGGCCATGCCATGGTGGATGTGCAGAAGTGCTACCTCAGTGCCATGGACGGGGAGACTGGGGACTTCGCCACGGTGATTGCCAATCCCACAGGGGAAAAGATTGCATTTAAATTTAACGTTAAGAATACTGAAAGGGCTTTTGCTCCGATTATGGTGTGGGAGACGAGGACGTCAGAGCGGGGGGAGGCTTTTGGCGCAAATTATTTTCGGCATGTTGGGACGGATACGCATCATGAAAGCGGGAAAGGAATCGCAGAAGGGGATATTGGCAAAGGCGGGGAGATGATTGCGTCAACAGTACATGCGGGAGGAGATGCCAGATCGTTTATCGTTGAGGTTGGGCCAGAGTCTCTGGCAACCGTTTCTACAGTCGAAGTACAGGAAGAGGCGTACTGCCGCCCCGCATCCGAAGGGAAGGGGATTTTGGCGCTGCCTTATTATGACGATTTTGCATATGAGGAGTTGGGAAGGGATTACTTGGCCCAACGGGGATTTGCCCCCAGATATATGACAGACCAGGGAGGGGCTTTTGAAGTGGTGGAGGTGCCTGGCGAGGGCAGGGCATTGTGCCAGAAGATTACGCCGGATTTGCGGGCGGCGGAGTGGGGTGCTACGCCGGAACCTACTACGAACTTCGGGGATGACAGATGGTTTAATTATAGTATTTCAGCGGAAGTGGCCTTTGGCCGGGATTGCCTTGGCGGAAAGGAATCCGCCAGGGAGAGCCAGCCAGGGAATGCGTCTGGCGGGACGGGGCAAGTGGAGGATGCATGGACCGGGGAAGAATATGCCGGCATAGGAATGCGTTACCGCATGGCGGCCCAGGGTGCCAGCGGATATCGCTTGCTGTTATTTTCTAATGGATTATGGCGGCTGCTTTTGGATGATATCTTATTGGAAGTTGGAGAGGCAAAAGATGCGAGGCCTTCCATGACGCATGAATGTATCGTGGACAAGGAGGATTGCATGCACGCCTGCGGACAAATCCAGGGCGGCAGGATGGCGGGCTGGCATTCCCTTCGCCTGGAGGCGGTAGAAAATACAGTAACTGCCTATCTGGATGGCATCCTTCTGACCAGCAGGGAATGCCAGGGGGAAGAATGGCAGGGTGCGGGACGGGGCGCGCTGTACAGTTCTTACAATGGCAATCTGTTTCGCAATTTGGGGATTTCTCCGGTGGCAGGAGAGACGGTTGGGATAGAGCGATGGGACGACATGGAGGGGTTCATTCGGTACGAGGGTGATTGGGACCATCAGCCCATCGGTAGCTTTCAAAATTATCGGCGTACGCTTTCCGTTGGGAAAATGGGCGCGGGGATGAAGTTTTCATTTCAGGGGACGGGGTTTGCTATCACTGGGGACCCAGGGCGGAAGGGAAGCATCCGAGTGATGATTGACGGGGAAGTGGAAGAGGAGGATTTGGGTGTTTTCCAGAGAAGGCTCCGGGGCATTTCTTATTGCAAATATGGCTTGAAAGAGGGAAGGCATGAAGTTGAGGTGAGGGTGCTTTCTGGAACGTACGGGGTGGATAGCGTGGAGGCTTTGTGAGCAGTAGTTTCTAGCTGCGGGATGTATGTCGGCAGAAGTAAATTATGGTTGACAAGTAGGAATAGTAGCTTATATAATAATTACATATTAGTTTAGAATGGTTGAATATGTTGAATGGGATATTTCATTTTTCAGCTAAGTTAACAGGGGGAAAATTGACATGAAAAGCATTCGTACTAAAATTAACCTATGTCTTATTTTGACTGTTCTGATCGGACTGGTCGCATCGGGAGTTTCGAGCATCATGTTAAACTACAATAATACCATGTCCACTGTAGAGCAGATGATGAGCCAGACCGCAGTTCTGGCCGCAGGACGGGCGCAGCAAGAACTTCAGGCATACAAGAACGTTGTCATGGAGGTGGGGTGCATTCCTCAGCTGTCTAATCCGAAAGTGTCGGTGAAGGAAAAGCAACAAATTATTGACGAGCGGGTTTCCATGCACGATTTCCAGAGAGGAAATATCATCGGGGCAGATGGGATTAGCATTTTTGACGGGAAGGATTATTCAGACCGCGAATATGTGCGCCAGGCTATGAAGGGGAATGTCTTTGTGTCAGAACCGCTAATCAGCAAGGTCACGGGGGAACTTTCCATTATGGTAGCGGCGCCTCTATATTCTGAGGGGAACTACGGGAAATCCATCGTGGGCGTTGTATATTTCGTTCCGCATGAAACTTTTTTGAACGATATCGTGACCGCCATTCAGATTGGCGAAAATAGCAGGGCATACATGATTAATAAGTCTGGCGATACGATTGCCGATATCGTACTTGATACGATTACGGTTCAGAACATAGAAGAGGAAGCGAAGAAGGATTCTTCGCAAAAGGAGCTTGCGGCAATCCATGCCCAGATGCGCCAGGGAAAAAATGGATTTGGAAGCTATACTGCAAAAGATAAAATGTTTGCGGCTTATGCTCCCGTGGGGGATACGGATGGCTGGAGTATCGCTGTTACTGCGCCGCAGATTAATTATCTGGAATCTACGCGGGATGCGATGGTAATCAACATTGCGGTGATTGTGGTTTCCATATTGCTTTCCGTTATTGTTGCCCTAGCTCTGGCCGTCAATATCGGCAAGCCTATGAAGGCTTGCGTGAACCGCATGAAACTGCTTGTAGAGGGAGATTTGGACACGCCAATGCCCAAGGTTTCCAACAAGGATGAAACAGGCGTGCTTGTCAAGTCAACCGAGGCTCTTGTGGAAGGGTTGCGCATTGTCATCAATGACATTAGCTTTTTGCTCAATGAGATGGCAAATCAGAATCTGGATGTTCACACTGAGCATGAAGATGTATATGTGGGCAGTTTTCGGGATATTTTGCATTCCATGCGCAATATGAGGGTTGAACTGAGCGGTGCCATGCGCCAGGTGAATCAGTCTGCAGAGGGGGTGGCGAATGCCAGCAGCCAATTATCCTCAAGCGCGCAGACGCTTAGCCAGGGCACTACGGAACAAGCCAGTTCGGTGCAAGAGTTGGCGGCTCGGATCGGCATGATTTCCGAGGAGGTTAAAAATACCGCCAGCGGCGCATTGGATGTCAGGAGCCAGACCCATGAAACTGGCGAAAAAGTTTTCCTGTGCAACCAGAAGATGCAGAACCTGGTAGTAGCTATGGATAAGATTCGGACCAGTTCCGAGGAGATTGAAAAGATTCTCAAGACAATAGATGATATTGCATTCCAGACGAACATACTTGCCCTGAATGCGGCGGTGGAGGCAGAAAGGGCCGGCAGTGCCGGGAAAGGCTTTGCCGTTGTTGCGGAAGAGGTTCGGGATTTGGCCGGCAAATCGGCACAGGCGGCTCAGAATACATCGGAACTTATTGCAAATTCTACGGACGCAGTACATACTGGAACGGAAATTGCCCAAAACACTGCGGACGTTCTGCTTGGCGTAGTTAATAGCATTCAGTCCGTAGTTGATGCCATCGACCAAATTGCAGTAGTATCCAATGAGCAGTCAGAGTCGGTTGAGCAGGTTTCCGAGGGCATCAATCAGATCTCAGTGGTCGTGCAGACTAATAGCGCTACTGCGGAGGAAGGCGCGGCTGCAAGCGAGCAGCTTTCTGCAGAGGCTGCCTGCCTGAAGGATTTGGTGAATCATTTTACCCTAGCTTCAAAATAATCACCAACATCTATGTGCCAGTTCTTCTGTACCGATATCGGTAAGGGTGCCAATGACTTTTTTATCCTTCATGGAGTATCTCTGGGCAAGGTAGCGCATAGAGGCCCCCATTTCTCCATCAGGACCACCGTATTCGTCAAGTCATGATGCCCATTTTAATTAGACAGCACGACTTTTAAGTGGACTGCTTCCTGATTCCATTCCAAGCGATCTATCACTTCCCGGAGGGCGTTTGCCTTTCTCAGAGGGTCGATGGAATCATTTTTCAAGGCATTTGCAATTTTGTCGCAATCCATTGCCTCATGCCTGGCCGGGGGAATTGCCCCGGCCTTTTGGGCATGGGCGATTGCCTCTCTTAATTTTTCAGCGCGCTCGCGCAGAATGGCTTTGCTTTCGCTGTATTCCTCTATCGTATCAATACCATTGATATATGCGTCTCTGGCTCGCTGCAACTTGTTGTCAATGGATTTCAATTCTTTTTGCAGTCGCGCAGTGGGAGGCTGGCTAGAGGCCGGCGAATCAAGTTTGTAGTTAAAACTCGAATCTTTATCCCCCAGATATTCTAAAATATCAAGGACTTTTTGGACGGCATTTTTCTCGCTTATATAATTTCCCTTATCACAAAGTCCCTTTCCCTTCCTCCAGCAGACGAAATAGGGATATTTGCCTTTCTGGAATGCCAGGCTTGCCCCGCAGGCGGAGCATTTATATATGCCGGAGAGCCAATGGCCGGATGCGGCGGCGGTTCTTTTTTTCCCAAAGCCAGAACGGGCGCGCTCTTCTGCCATGCGTCGGCCTGCCTCGGCGAACTGTTCTTCTGAAACGATGGCGGCATGCCTTCCCTGGCTGATGATAACATCCTCTTCTTTTTTTCGCTTGTTTTGCTCCTTATCAAAATAGTTCCAGCGGACTTTCCCGATGTAAAATGGGTTTTCTAGGATATATCCTACGGTTCTGGTTTCAAACAATCCGCCTCGCCTCGTGCGGCACCCTTCCCTGTTCAGCAGTGTGGCAATGTCGGCTAGGGTGCGTTTTTCTATAGTATACATGTCGAATATGCGATTTACGATCTGGGCTTCTTGCTCCGCAATTTCCGGGATATTGTTGTTGCCCTTTTTTTTCACATAGCCTAGGGGCATCATTGCATTGTATCCGCCCTGCAGGGCTTTCTGGGTCATGCCCCGCCTGACTTCGCCGGACAGATTGTAGAGGTAGAATTCATCTGACCACTCTATGACCATCTCGATTAGTCGCCCATACATGCCTTCGATAATTGGCTCAGAAATGCTGATGACATCCACGTTGCATTTTTTGCGCAGAATGGATTTATAGTAGGTGCTTTCGTCGATGTTTCTGGCAAAGCGGGAAAATTTCCATAGCAAAATGGCATCATAGGGATGGGATTTGTCTTTGCACATGGCAATCATTTCTTGAAATGCTGGCCTTCTTTGGGCGTTCTTTCCGGAAATGCCATGCTTCTCTACATAGATATGTGTCAAGAGAATATCGTGCTGGCTGGCGTATTCTTTCAGCAGGCGAATCTGGGAATCGGGGGATAGTTCTTCCTGCTTTTCAGTGGAAACCCGTACATAGGCGCATGCTTCTTTTAACTTGGACAACAGGACACCTCTTTTCTAGGCATAATTTATGATGATTGTACATTATATGAAGGAAAGGTGATGCTATTCTAAGTTCATTCTGTAAAAAAGTCAGAGCAAGAGTTGAAAAAAGCAACAGCGAAAGAGGCTTGCAAAAAAATACAAAATAGTATATGATAATTTATATAATTTTGATAAAAATTGTGCGTTTTCATTGTGAAAATTGGACAATTTTACGGAGGGATGCGTATGCAGGAAAACTACATAGAGGGATTAGATGAGGGTATATCTAAGGAAGAGCTAGAATTGGCTGTGGATGGTTCTGCTGAACCAGATGGGCAGCAGGTACCGGAGGCTGACTCTGTTTCGGATAAGGCAAAGGGCAAGAAGGAAAAAAAGGTGAAGAAGGCAAAGAAGGCAAATGAGGAGAAAGTTGCCAGAAAGGAGAGGAAAAAGTCTGCCAAAGCGGAGAAGAAGGCGGCTGCCAAAGAGAAAAAGCAGTCAAAGAGGCCTGTGAAAGACAGGAAGGAGAAGAAGCCTGCTAAGAAGGAAAAGAAGCAAGGATTTTTTGTACGGCTGAATGCTATGCGCATTGAGAAGAGGCTTCGCACGGCATTTATACTGGTGGCTATGATTGCCAGCCTATCTGGCTTGGTTGCCATTGGCTTGATGGTTAAGATTAGTTTTGATTCCAATAATACGCTGAATAATTACGGATTTGCTTCCGGAGATCTGGGAAGGGCCCTGACTAGCCTTACTGATACCAGACGTTGCGTGCGGGACATGGTTCACGGCAATGAGATTGGGGATATGGAGGAGGCTCGAGAGGACTTCAACAAGGCAAATGAGGACTTTGACAAATATTTCAATAAGGTGAAATCCACCGTCCACGATTCCGAGGGCAAAGATTTGGTGCGGGTAATCGAGGCGGAATTGACAAATTACCGGGAAATGTCGGAGCGGTATGCAACCATGGGAGAGTTGGGCACCATGGAGGATGCCAGGGTGCAGGATTTAATGAAGTCGGAAATGGACCCCTATTATCAGAGGCTGTATGATGCTTGCAGCGACTTGTTCGAGAATAAACGGGAACGGGGAAATCTTGTGCAGAAGGAGTTGATTCTTCTGTGCATTATCGCTATTATTTTGGTGATTGCTGCGGTAGGAATAGCCATGCTGGTATCTACCAGGCTGGGCAAGATGATTTCCAAGAATATCGCCCTGCCTTTGGAAAAGACGATTCATGCGGCCCAGAGCATTGCCCAGGGTGAATTGAGCATTGATATATCGGCAGATACAGATGATGAAGTGGGAGACTTGAACCGGGCTTTTCTGAATATGTCTGCTATTTTGAAGAATGTCATTGCGGATATCAATAATCTTCTGAGTGAGATGGCGAATGGGAATTTTGATATTGAGACCAGCCAGCGTGAGAGTTATGTGGGCGATTTGGCTCCCATCCTGGAGTCTATCCGAAATATCAACCATTCTCTGAGCGATGCTCTTTCAGAGATTAATATTACTACAAATCAGTTTTCTGGCGCATCCGGCAATCTGGCACAGATGGCCACGGGCTTGGCTGAGGGGGCTTCTGACCAGGCGGGAGCAGTGGATATGCTGTTGCGGACGACAGAAAAGGTTTCTCAGGACGCAGAAAATAGTTCCCATAGCGTTGCCCTTACCAGCGATCGCATGGCCGCAGTAGGCGAGATGGCTGACCAGGGACGCAAGAAGATGAATGCGCTCACGGAGGCTATGGAGAAGATTAACGAGTCTTCCCGCGCTATTTCAGAGGTTGTCACGACGATTGAAAATATTGCAGACCAGACGGCGCTGCTGTCCCTGAACGCTTCTATCGAGGCGGCTAGGGCTGGGGAGGCTGGAAGAGGTTTTGCAGTGGTGGCTGGCGAGATTGGAAAATTGGCAAACGAGAGTGGGGATGCGGTAAACGATACCAGAAAGCTCATTCAGACTTCGCTGTCACATGTGGAACATGGAAATGCTATTGCCGCAGATACTACCAATGCATTGCAAGAAATGCTGGGTCAATTACAGGAGGCGGTGGTTTTGGCGGAACAGGCTAGGAAGGCTTCTGACGCTCAGGTTGCCGCTATGAAGGAGATTGATTCGGGGATGGAGAAGATTTCGGCTGTGGTGGAGAGCAATTCGGCTTCTGCAGAGGAGACTTCTGCTACCAGCCAAGAACTCTCTGCCCAGGCAGAGTCTATTGCCGGCTTGGTTTCCAGATTCCATCTGCGGCAGAATTTATAGAAGCCAGTACGAAATAGCGTGTTAAAGGAATGCCTTGAGCTGGGTGGCATGGAGCCATTCATTTCCATCGGGGCATTCCTTTTTGAAATCAGCATTTTTTGCAGCGGCAGCAGGCTGCGTTCAGCAGGGATGCCACCTCGTCCCAGGAATGCTTGATGCAGATTGCGCGGCGGTTTATGCAGGGGCGGCATTGGAAGAAGCATGCCAGTTTTTTTTTCAGAAAGAACATGGGATTGACCTCCTATTTAGAATTGCTTGCATGGAGAGCAAGTAATTTCCTTTATTTATTATATGCGGAAGTGGCGAGATGTTGTTTGGCGTTATTAAGTGGGGGATATTGATTGTGCCGTTATTATTTGGTATGCTAGAAAAGATATTTTTTGGCTGATTAGGAGGTGCTATATATGAGGGAAAAGATTGTTGGACAAGAATTTGATCAGGAACGGGCGCTATATCATTTATCGCATGCAGACGTGGTGGACTGTGTTTTTGCCGGTCCGGCAGATGGGGAATCGGTCTTAAAGGAGGCGAGGGATATCGGCTTGGAGAATTGCAGTTTCTCCCTCCGTTATCCGTTATGGCATGTGGAGGGGTTCCGCATGGCTAATTCCACCATGGATGACAAGACCAGGGCTGCCATCTGGTATGCCGCAGAGGCAGAGATTGCTGATTGCAGGCTAGAGGGCATTAAGGCGGTAAGGGAGTGCCGGGATATACATATCAGGAACAGCCATATTATTTCCCCGGAGTTTGGCTGGATGTCCCATGAGATTACTTTGCAGGATTCAGATATTGTATCCGAATATCTTTTTTTGAATAGCAAGGATGTGATTCTGAATCGGGTGAAGATGCAGGGAAAGTATTCCTTTCAGTATATGGAGAATTTGGAGATCAGGGACAGTCAGCTGGATACGAAGGATGCCTTTTGGCATAGCAAGAACGTGACAGTGGCCAACTGCCTTGTAAAGGGAGAATATCTGGGCTGGTTTTCAGAGGGACTGACGCTGATAGATTGCAAGATTATCGGCACCCAGCCTTTATGCTATTGCAAGGACTTGAAATTGATTCGCTGCACTATGGAGGAGACGGATTTGTCCTTTGAATATTCTGAGGTACAGGCAGATATTAAAGGGCATGTGGTCTCTATCAAGAATCCAAAATCTGGAAAGATAATTGTGGACAGCGTGGGGGAAACTATCTGGGAGGACTCCGTAATGGAGTGCCACGGGGAAGTTGTTATAAGATGAAAATGCTTGACGGTGCCGAACATATGTGTTAATATATAACAAACATGTGTTCGGCATTTTTGCATCATTGGGAGGAGGAATCATATGATTTTTCAGGAAAATGCCACATTGCAGGAGAAGCTTGCCATTCTCGCCGATGCGGCAAAGTATGATGTGGCATGTACTTCCAGCGGTGTGGAGAGGAAGTCTAAGGAAGGGCATTTGGGCAACTCTTTTGCCAGCGGCATTTGCCATAGTTTTGCGGCAGATGGACGATGCATTTCCCTATTGAAGATTTTGTTTACGAATGAATGCATTTATAATTGCAAATACTGCGCCAACCGAGCCAGCAATGATGTACCCAGGGCTACATTCACGCCAGATGAAGTGTGTACTCTTACGGTAGAGTTTTATCGGCGGAATTATATTGAGGGGCTTTTTCTCAGTTCGGGAATCGTGGATACGCCGGATTACACGATGGAACTTATCTGCCAGGCGTTGCGCAAGCTCAGAAGGGAGTATCGATTTTATGGCTACGTTCACTGCAAGGCCATCCCCGGCGCATCCCCGGATCTGGTGGAGGAAGCGGGCTGGTATGCGGATCGCATGAGCGTGAATTTAGAACTTCCCACGGAGCAGGGATTGCAGCAGCTGGCACCAAATAAAACGAGGAAGAAGATTCTTACCCCTATGCGTCAGATTCAGAATGGAGTGGCAGAGAGCAGGGAAGTTCTTGGGATGAAAGGGGGCAATCAGAGCGCATACTGGCATACCCAGAAGAGACTGGGCAGGGCTTTGCCCGGGCAGGCTGGAAATTATGCCCAAGCGAAGCCGAGCCTTAGCGAAGCAGGGAATCCAGGGGCTGGAAAAATGATGCGGAAGCCCGGGATTGCCAAGGCAGAGAAGCCAGAGGTGGAGAAAAACGCAGAGAAGCCGGGATCTGCTAAGGCGGACTATTCAAGAAGGGAGGAATTGGCTAGAGGGTCTGAAATTGCCACATATGAATCGAAAGAGACTGGAGGGATGGGGAAAAGTGAGGCAGGGGGGATTTTACTGCTGTCAGGGAATGGAACCAACACGGGACTGGCTCAGTGGAGCAGAATAGATACCAGCCGGGGATTCGTGCCTGCCGGGCAGAGTACCCAGATGATCGTGGGGGCTTCCGGTGAGAGCGACTATGAGATTATGGCGGTGACTGAGGCTCTGTATCAGAGGTTTGATTTGAAGCGGGTATTTTATTCTGCCTTTGTGAATGTGAATCAGGATGTCACTCTTCCCGCAGTGGAGGGGCAGCCTTTGCGCAGGAGGGAGCATCGGCTGTATCAGGCTGATTTTCTCCTTCGATATTATGGATATCAGGCATCGGAACTTCTATCAGAAAGGAGGCCCTTTTTTAATACCTATCTCGATCCCAAGTGTGATTGGGCGCTGGGCCATCTGGAGCATTTTCCGGTAGAAGTGGCGACTGCTAGTTACGATACACTGCTTCGGGTGCCGGGCATCGGGGCGAAATCAGCCTCCCGCATCGTGAAAGCCAGGAGAACGGGACGCTTGGATTATCAGGCGCTCAAGGGCATGGGGGTGGTGATGAAGCGGGCGATTTATTTCATTATCTGCAATGGAAAAAAAATGTATGATTTTCTTAAAATTGACGAAGATTATATAACAAGAAATTTGCTGGAAAATGATAAAAATGTCATGGAAGGATTTGGGGAAAAGGTGACATACAAGCAGCTTACGCTATTTGATGATTTCCAATTCGGGAATTAAGGGAGGATTAGCGAGGGGAGGGAGTTATCGGGCAAGGGATAGCATGGAGGCGTGGCTGGGATTTCCAGTGAAAATGGACGAACAAAGAGTGGCCGGAAGGGAAGGGGAGGGAATCGAATGTCAGACAAGCCAGTGAGGGTATATCAGTGCGAGGACAATATTTCTGGCGTGCTCAGTGCCGTATATGAGGCAGGAATCTCGGGATACGGGTATAAGTATATTAAAATCCAGCCTTTGGCGGCAAATGAAGTTTATGAGTTAGAATTGTTTACGGAGTTTGTCAGGGTAGAGAGTTCTGATGAAAAAGTGAACAGCGTGCTAGACGCCGTGCGCAATAAGATATCTGCCCGGGCCTACAGTTTTGTCATGTGCGCGGCCCTATCCACGTATCCTGACAGGGGAGATGCTATTTATCAGTTTTTGACTTATGGTTTCAGCATGGGGGAAAAGGTGTGCGACGCCATGCAGATTCCTTGGGTAAAAAGGGCCTTTGAGATTCGCAGGAGAGTGTTTAACGAGGCCCATTTTTTTCGTGAATTTATTCGTTTTCGGGAGGTGCAGAAAGACCCTGCGCTGCTGGTGGCTACAATCGAGCCGGAGCATCACGTTTTGCCAATTATTATGGAGCATTTCAGCGACCGCTTTGCGGGAGAGTGGTTTATTATTCTGGACAAGGGGCACGGCGAGGCGGCATTCCACCAGAAAAACGGCGACTGGGAGGTGCGCATTCTCACGCCGGAGGAGGAAAGGATGCTGGCGGAACTGGGAGAGCAGCGGGAAGAATATGTGGAACTGTGGAAGACATTTTTCAAACATATCGCCATACCAGATCGGAAAAATGAAAAATTGCAGAGAAATATGCTGCCCCTCCATTACCGCAAGCATCTGACGGAATTTATGGAAGAATAATGGTCGCGAATAGAAAAATATTTCATAAAGGGTGAAATTTATTGACGTTTTACGGAAAGACGTACATCTTTTTGCTATGAATTCTTGAGGGTGGATTGTATAATATAGCTAGTGGACTTTTTGTACGATTCATTATATAATGTTATGGACTGTAAATTAACGGAAAGGCTGGTGTTCAATATGTGTGCAGATAGCACTTCACCCCAAAATCCCGAATATGCTATAATGGAAAATTCAGAATATATGAAAGAGCAGCATCAGGAAATTCTTCTTGGAAAGGAAGAAGGACTGGATGTTTCCGCCTATTCAAATCCAGAACTTAATTGGCTCCAGATGGAGCAGATACGGATGGGAATCAAGGATAAAGTAGATGTCTCTGCCTATGCGGACCCCTCGTATAGTTATGAGACCATGAAGCAGATTAGGCTTTCCTCCTATTCGTCAAATGATCTTTCCGATTATCTGGATAGGGGATTTATAGATGACGAGCTGGAGCAAATCCGCCTTGCCTTAGAGGATGGGCTTCCCATTGACTTGTGGCTGACGGATGATATGTACGTGCAGCAGATTCATGAGATTAGAATTGGCATGTATGAGGGGCTGGATGTGGGTATCTATGCAAATTCCCAGTATAACTGGATGCAGATGCGGGAAATTCGCCTTGGCCTGGAGAAGAAACTGAAGGTAGAGACATATACTAATTATCTGTTCAGTCACTGGCAGATGCAGGAAATCCGCTTGGGGCTGGAAGCTGGGCTAGATGTTTCCTCTTATGCCAAACTGATATTTTCTGCTTCAGATATGAAGCAGAAGCGGCAGAAGCTTATGACGACTCGGACGCCAGAAACTGTCAATGCTGATAAGCTAGGAATAGTTTTGAGCGAAATTGCCAAAAAAGAATTTAGCATTTTAGTGGAAAACAATGGAAATAAAGCCTTTGCGTTTATTCCCTGGGTTCCCGGGAATATGGTGACGGAAGCAGATATATATGAATCCCTGGAGAGCAGGGGCATTGTTAATGGCATCAGGCATGAGGCGATTACGGAATTGATTAAGAAAAGAAGAATGAATGAAAAAGTTCTGATTGCCGAGGGAACGCCTGCCAGGGATGGCAAGGATGGCTGGTATGAGTTTTTTGTACGGCTTGATTTGCCTCGCATTCCGGCGCCCCTTCCCGATGGCGGCGTTGATTATGTCAACATTGAGGCTTTTGAGATGGTGGATGAGGGAGAGAAAATTGCAGTATACCATCCCGCTCAGAAAGGGGAGGATGGCCAGAATATTTTTGGGGAAGTGCTTCACGCCAATAAGGGTTTTGAAAAAAAGCCATTGCGCGGAGAGGGCTTTATGATTGCCCCGGACGGCGTGACATATATTTCCAGAATGAATGGAAAGTTTGAGTATCGAAACGGACGGATTATCATTACCAACATGATTATAATACGTGAAGATGTGACGGCCGTTACGGGAAAATTGGAGATTGATGGTTCCGTTTACGTGGTTGGCAGCGTCTATTCGGGAGGGTATATTGAAGCGACAGGCGATATTATAGTAGAGCAAAATGTCGAGAAGGCCAGGCTCGTTGCTGGCGGCAATGTCATGATCAAGAGGGGGAGCTGCTCTAAGCATGATTGCTTTATTGATGCGAAGGGGGAAGTTTCCAGCAGTTTCTTTGAAGCCGCCAATATTAATGCCGATGGTGATGTGAAGGCGAACTATATTATGAATAGCGAAATTAACACGATGGGAAAGGTAATCGTATCTGGCAGCAAGGGGATGCTTCTCGGCGGGAAGGTTCGCGCGGTCAGGGGGGTGGATACTTTCAACCTGGGCAACAGCTCTCATATAAAAACATTTTTGGAAGTGGGCAGGAATGCGCTGTATGATAAGCAGCAGGCGATTTTTTCAGAAAAGAGGGAACAGATTTTAGACCAGCTATCTATGCTTGAGAAGCAGTGGAACAGAATTTTACAGGCCCTTCCCCCGAAAAAGGAGGAGGCGGTGAAACTCATTAAGAAATTAAATGCGGCAATAGTCACCAAAGACCATGAATTGGCTGATTTGGATGCTGACATTTCCAAACTTGCCAATTTGACGGATCAGGACATGAAGGCAGTCTTTGTCAGGGGAAACGCATATGAGGGGAGCGTAATTGAGATCAATAAGATTAAATATATGCTTCCATCCCATGTGTTCAGAATTATGTTTAAGCTGAGAAATAAATCTGTCGTTATGGTTAAAATCTAATATAGAAAGAGAGGCGTGGGAACATAATGTTACGTGATACCATTTTGATTGTAGAAAATGACGAAGATAGCCGTAAGAAATTGGTGGAATTATTTCAAAATAAATATAAAATTCTGGAGGTATCCAATGAGAAAGATGGAATTGATATCTTGCGGAATCAGGTATCTTCTCTTGCAGTTGTCATTTTTAATCTTCTGATACCGGCGGAGGATAATTTTCAGGTGATGAAGCGGCTGAATAAGAAAAAGCTTACATCCCGCATCCCATTTATCATGATTACCAGCGAGGAAGCTGGGAAATATGAAAAAACAGGGTATGAATATGGCGTTGTGAGTTATATCAGGAAACCTTTTTACTCTGACGTGGTGAAACAGCTTGTGGATAATGTTGTTGAAGTATTTCAATATAAAACCCAGCTTGAAGTTACAGTGAAGAATCAGACAGAGAAGCTTAAAATGCAGAACGCCATGCTTAAACTGATGACAGAGAAGCAAAAACATATGAATGAGGTTCTGATCGAATCTTTGAGCAATCTTGTGGAATTTAGAAATTTGGAATCAGAACAGCACATTAAGAGGATTCGGGAATTTACTTTATGCCTCGGCACGAGCGTTAGGAAGCTGTATCCGGAGTATGGCTTGACGGAAGAAAAGCTTGACATCATTGGCTGGGCGTCCTCGCTGCATGATATTGGAAAAATAGTGATTCCTGACAATATCATACTAAAAGCCGGAAAATTAACTGAGGATGAATATGAAGTGATAAAATCTCACACCACGAAGGGCGCGGAAATTATCGAGAGAGTAATTCATTTAGATAGCAAGGCATTTTGCAATTACGCCTATGATATTGCCAGGCATCACCATGAAAAATATGATGGAAATGGATATCCGGATGGATTGAAGGGAGAAGAAATCAGCATTGCCGCACAGATTGTATCCCTTGTGGATGTTTATGACGCCCTTACGTCAAAGCGCGTTTATAAGGCTGCATACAAAGAAGACAAGGCGTTTCAGATGATTATCAATGGGCAGAGCGGGGCTTTTTCTTCTAAATTGTTGAAAGCCTTTACCGAAGTGAGGGAAGAATTTGAGGCTATTGTAAAAAAATATCGGGATGAGTAATTAGCGATAGGATATTTTGGGCAACCAGTTTGTCAACGTGGGTGCATGGGTAATAATAGAATAGTTGTCATGGGTAGGGCTGGATTGATTGGAACTAGATGTTTTGCTGTCAATTTGGCCCTATTATTTTTACCGGGTGCATGAAGAATGTTTTATGAAAATGAAAGTTGAAAATTCTCATGTACTTTTAGTGAAAAAGATGTTACACTTATAATAGATTGATATCAAATTTAGATTCGTTAAGTGTTTCATGATATGGCTAGAAGGGTGGCATAATCGTTAAAGGAGGCTTAACACATAAAATGATTCCAAAAAAGAAATTAGGTTTTGGCTTGATGAGACTTCCGTCTTTGGATGAAAAAGATTCTTCGAAAATTGATATTGAGTTGACAAAGGAGATGGTTGACAAATTTATCGAGAGGGGTTTTACATATTTTGATACTGCCTGGATGTACTGCGGGTGCAAGAGCGAGGACGCTGCCAAAGAGGTTCTGGTGAGCCGCTATCCGAGGGATCAATTTACCTTGGCTACGAAACTCCATGCCGATTATATCAATACAGAGGAAGATCGGGATAAGATATTTCATGAACAGTTGAGAAAGACGGGGGTAGAGTATTTTGACTACTATCTTCTACATGATGTGGGGGCCAATCACTATGAAATTTATACTCAGTTAGATTGCTTCCGCTGGCTGCAGGAAAAGAAAGAAGAAGGCTTGGTAAGGCATATCGGCTTTTCTTATCATGATAATGCAGATCTGCTGGATAGAGTGTTGACGGAGCACCCGGAAGTGGAATTTGTCCAGCTGCAGATTAATTATCTGGATTGGGACAGCGAGGGGGTTCAGTCTAGGAAATGCTATGAAGTGGCCACAGAACATGGCGTGCCGGTCATTGTTATGGAACCTGTCAAAGGCGGTACTCTGGCGGAGGTGCCGGAGCAGGTGGAGAGAATGTTTAAGGAGTTCCGCCCTGAGATGTCTGTTTCTTCTTGGGCAGTGCGCTTTGCGGCCAGCCTGGACAACGTGATTGTGGTACTCAGCGGCATGAGCAATATGGAGCAGCTGCTAGATAACACGGGCTACATGATGGATTTTCAGGCTATGGATGAAAGGGAGAGACAGCTTGTAAATCAAGCAGTGGAAATGATTAATGGAAATATAACGATTCCTTGTACCGGATGCGCATACTGCGTGGATGGATGCCCGCAGAATATAGCCATTCCTAAGTATTTTTCACTGTATAATGCAGATAAGCAGGAAGTGAAAGGGAAAGGCTGGACGCCTCAGGGAGAGTATTATGATAATCTTACGAGAGTATTTGGAAAGGCAGGAGACTGTATTGGATGCGGTCAGTGTGAGGAAATATGTCCCCAGCATCTCCCTATTACAAAGTATTTGAGAGATATTGTGGATTATTTTGGGAAATGATGTGGAAAGTATAGATATTGACGTATCATTGGTGGAATGCTGCAACTGAACATGTTTGAACAAAGGAGGGAGCTATGCATAACGGGAAAAATGTAATTGGAATCTGTACAGCGGAATTGGAGCAGCCTTTTCATGCCAAATTGGTGGAGAGGGTAGTGAAGGAATTGACAGTAGGAGGGGATTATGTCCTGGTGCTTTCCAGTGATTCTGATCTGTATAGCCAGTCGGAGAGCGATCTGGGAGATGCCGCAATCTATGATCTGCCAAATTATGACATCGTGGATGCCGTATTAATCTTTTCTGCCACCATTCGTTCACAAAAGAATGTGATGGAGATTGTGAATCGGGCTAGGGCGGAGGACGTTCCGATTATTTCAGTGGGTATGGAGATTGAAGGATGCTATAATGTCATTTATAATATGGACGATGCATTTGAGAAGGTGGTGCGCCACGTAGTAGAGTATCACGGTATGAAGGAGATTAACTTCATGTCAGGTATTCAGGGAGATCCCATCTCAGAACAGCGTCTCAATATCTTTAAGCAGGTACTGGATGAGAATGACATTCTCTTTGAGGAAGACAGAGTTGGCTACGGCGAGTTTTGGCAGGGGCCCACAATCGAGGTCATGAAGAGGTTTATGCATCCGTCAAAGGTTCCGCCGGAGGCGATTATCTGTGCCAATGACTCTATGGCTGTGGCTGTCTGCGATTATCTTGCGGAGATGGATATCCGGGTTCCGGAAGAAATCCTGGTGACAGGAATTGATGGAATTGACGAGGGCAAGCTTCATTTTCCCGCAATTACCACTGCCGTTCGGGATGAGGTGAACGATGCTAAAAAAATCGTAGACCTTATTAAGAGATTGGTGGCTGGCCAAAGGATTTCCCATCACTTGACCCTTGGCTATCATATGCAGCTTTCTCAGTCCTGCGGCTGCCAGAAACATCAGATATTCGACCAGGTACGGCTGCTTCGAAAGCTTAATGACGACAAAGCCCTCCGCGTAGCGGATATTCGCAGATATGCAGATATGGAGGGCGTGATTCTGAAAAAGGAATCACTGGATGATATATTGGATGTAGTGGCGGGTCTGATGCCAGAAAACAGTTTTCTCTGCATCAATGATGATTTGGAGATAGGGAAGTATGGCAATAGCCATCGCCATCAGATCAATCCGTATACCGGCAAGTTGAAATCTATTGTAAAAATTAATGGCAATGTAGAAAAAAGTAATTGCAATCTGAATAGAATGATTCCCGAAACTGGATGGGAGATGGCATCTGACGTGCCAATCTTGATGCTCCCCATTCATTTTGAGGAAAGAGTGGTGGGTTATCTGGGAATACGGGAGAATGTTAGTCAAATCAATATGATTAGCGTACTTCATTTTCTGCGTGGCCTGGATCATTCGCTGGGATATAAATTATCGGAATAAAGCGCCATAAGAATAGGGAACCATCAGGTTCCCTATTTTTTATGGGGTAGGAAATCGCTCATTTCATATAGATAGGCATTTCCCTGCTTCCCCACCCGTTCCACGGCATGGATGCTATACAAAATATTCAGTGCCAGGTTGGCAATTTTCTGGGGGATTTTTGCTTTTTTGGCAAAGTCTTTGGAGGTGAAGGGGATTGGCAGATTTTCTGGAATCATGCAGCCATATTCGCTAGGACCGCCGATATAAAATTCATCTACCAGCTTCACGGGGATTCGGTCATATCGGGTGGACCCCCTTTTTTTGTTGCGGCTCCAGCCGTTTAGCAGTCGGTATTCTTCCACATCTACCAATACCAGGCAGAGATGGAGGTTGGGGTGGGATAGGTAGGGCTTGATTTTATACAGCTCATAGTAGGCGTCGTAAAGGCTTCCGGTCTTGGGGGACTTCCTCTTATTCGTTACCGTGCCGGTCTCCTTGTCAATCCAATAGAGCCATTTTGTGTGTGGGATGGGATAGACGATGGTGACCGGATATGTTTGTAAAAAGAAGTCTAGTTTGCGGCGCATGGCATTGAAATTTCGAGTCTGGATTTCAATGATTTCATCTGCGCGGAAAATGTCTGCCACAAAACTTCCAATTCTAATCTCCTGGTGGGAGATGTCGGGTTCATAGAATCGCTTTAGCACCGCATGAACAGTTTTTTCCTGCAGAGTGCCGATGCCATTTTTCTCTCGGTTTGCGTGTATGATTTCCTGACAGGCTTGTCGAAAAAGTTCTTCATCTATGGGACTGATGGACATGGGGTTCTCCTTGTTTTTTAATCTTGCCTGGCCCTCACAAGCATGCTTGCGAGGGCCGTTTATCATTATATGCCAGACTTGCCATAATTGCCAGACGAAGTCAGAATTATAGATGGCAGGATTTTTAACTATACTTTAACTCCATCATAAATTTATAACTCTATTCCAACTAATTCCTGGATTTGTGTTCTATTCCAAAATTCGGATTCCCAATAAAAAAATTCATCCTTTCGCATTTTAAATATCCGAAAGGCTTCGTCTGTATTATCGTATATATGGCAGACATCGCAAACACTAAGAATCTTAGGAATAAGCTTTAACGCTTTGTTATATCTTGACCGTATTTTATCCTCGGGAACATCATGACCGCCTAAGGCAAAACGGGATCTGACACGCAATATATTTATTTGTGGATCGCTTGTTAATACATAAATACAGCGAATAAAATAACCCCTGTCTTTTGCTTTTTTGAGCAATAACAGATTGCGTTCTGTTGAAAGAACTGTTTCAAAAGTAAAACTCTGATTTTGTTCTACCAACTGGTTTCTCATTTTATCAGCTTGGATTGCCGCATCTATATCGCTACATAAAGTTGCCTTTTTAATATCATCCGCATTGATATAAGGCTCTATTGTTTTTGCTAATTTTGTAATAGTCGTTTTTCCGCTGCCATTCGGACCTGCAAAAACAATGATTTCCGGCTTTCTAACAAAATCAGGCATATTCTCTCCTTCCGTCCGGATATTCCAAGTAAGGCTGCTTTTTCTCTTTATCGAATTTTTCGATTGGCACGCCTTTTATCTTCTTTATTTCGTTATCTATCCGAACCGCTTCATGGAATCGTTTTGTCATTTCCTCATCGGAAACACCACAGGTTGAATCTAACTCGTTTAATTCCGTCATATATTCCTCTTTTCCGCGTTGCTTTTTTAATCAGGCAACTTTGTATCAGGCAACGCATCGAAACAAAGCACCATTAAAAATAGTATAAACTCCTTTGCTACATAATACAACCTTTTATTTCACAGCGTCTGTGCTGTCAGACATATGGAGTAAGATCAGAATACAAAGCAAGCATGTTCTCCAAATTATAGCAAATAGTACCGATGGAAAATGCATAATTGGCTGTAAAATTGGAAATATTTCTTAGAAAATCAACAGGTAGAAACGAGAGGTGACTATGGAAGCAAAATTGAATTGTAAACACCAATCAGAGAAAACTATGGATATTTTTACGGGCAGTTATGAGGAGAGGAAGAAGAAAATTGAGCAGCTTCTGGATATTCCCGACAATTTTGATATGCTGAATCGGGAGTTTGTCATGGGGGGGAAGAAGACCACCCTCTATGCGGTGGATGGTTTTTTGAAGGGGGACATTTCGGAGAAGGTGATGGAGTTTTTCTATTCCATTACGGAGGAGGACATGCCCTCCACATATGATGAGTTCGTGGCAAAGGAAATTCCCTATGTGGACATCATTACCCTGACGGATCAGGAAAAATTTATCCATATGCTTCTGTCAGGCATGTCCTGTCTGCTGATTGAGGGCTTTACAGAGATTGTCGCCATTGATTTTAGAGAGTATCCCAGCAGAAGCGTGGACGAGCCGGATCAGGACAAGGTACTGCGGGGTTCCAGAGATGGATTTGTGGAGACGCTCATTCCCAATATGGCTCTGATACGCCGCCGCATTCGAGATATCAACTTGCAGTTCCGCATCTTTAAGGTGGGAAAGAGTTCCAGAACGGATGTGTCCATTGCCTATATGAAAGGGCGGGTGAAGGAATCTGACGTGCAGGAAATCGTGCGCAGGATGGAAAAGATTCCGGTGGATGCCCTGACTATGAACCAGGAGAGCCTGGCAGAGATTTTATTCCCCAGAAATTGGTGGAATCCCTTCCCGAAGTTTAAGTATACGGAGCGGCCGGATACTGCCGCTGCCTGTCTCCTGGAGGGCAGCGTGGTGATTTTGGTGGACAATTCCCCGGCAGTAATGGTGATTCCCACCTCTCTTTTCAGCATCATGGAAGATGCCAATGACTATTATTTTCCGCCCATTACCGGAACCTATCTCCGGCTTACCAGAATGATGACAAGCATTGCGGCAACATTTATCACGCCGGTGTTTCTCCTGCTGTTAAATAATCCGGACTGGCTGCCCGATAATTGGCGATTTTTGCTAATCAAGGATGACGCCAATATTCCGCCCCTATTCCAATTTCTCATATTGGAGTTTGCTATTGATGGATTGAAGATGGCCTCTGTGAACAGTCCCAATATGCTCACCACCCCCCTCAGTATCGTGGCGGGTATTGTATTTGGCGATTATACGGTGGGTTCCGGCTTGTTTAACCCGGAGATTATGCTGTATATGGCGTTTGTGGCGGTGGCAAATTATACCCAGAGCAATATGGAACTCGGCTATGCCATTAAATTTCACCGCCTGATACTTCTGATTCTAACTGGCGTGTGGGGGCTGTCAGGATTTGTCGTGGGGACGGTGTTCCTGTGCGCGATGCTGCTCTTCAATCCCACCCTCATAGGGAAAGGGTATATGCATCCGCTGATTCCCATGGAGGGTAGACAGTTATTAAAGCGATTTTTCCGAGTGACATTGCCCGCCAGTGAGAGAAATCAGACCAAGGGATAATTTTGTATTAATAAAAAATTTAAGATTTATTTTATAGCAAGAACCGGACCATAATCAGTCCGGTTCTTGCGCTTGCATTTATAAGATATTTGTATATTGGAAACCAAAGTTTTATGCCTGTTTCTTGCTCAGGGCGATGCGCTCCCGAATATAGTTTTCCAGAACTTTGACCGTTCCGTCAATATCTAGGGAACTGCTGTTGATGCAGATGTCGTATGCCCGGGAATCTCCCCACTTGCTGTCCGAGTGCCTGTTGTGGTATCTCTGCCTCTTGCGGTCATGCCGATCAATCTTGGCAAGGGCTTCCTTTTCACTCAGATTGTATTTTGTCATGATGCGTTCCAGCTTATGGTGTTCCTCTCCCGTGACAAAGATGGATATCAATCCGTCAAAGTCCTGCAGGACAGTCTCAGCACAGCGTCCTACAATCACGAAAGATTCGCCGGACTCTGCCTTTTCCCGGATAAATTCAAACTGGATTTCTGCCAGGATTTCTTCCATGGAGTTGGTATGTTTCCCCACCCTTCTGGAAAGGATGTGGTTCTTAGGCTTCTCGTCATACTTTTCTAGGAGTTCCACTTTCACGTCCAATTCATTTGCAATTTCATCAAGTATGCTCCTATCATAAATCTTCATTTCTAGGTGCTTGGCAATTCTTTCGGCGATCTCATGCCCGGCACTGCCGTATTCACGGCTGATGGATATCAGTATTTGTTCGTTCATATTAAATTATCCTCCATTCTTGGAAACTGCGCCACAGCGTAGTGATATGCCAATAACAGTCCGCAAGTAATTAACAGTAGCGTGCGAAAATAAATAGCATTGATATGAGTATTACAAGGAATGTGGCTGGGATTGCGGCTTTGCAATATTTGCCCCATCCAATGACATATCCGTTCTTTGCGGCTACTGAGGTGCCCACTACATTGGCAGAAGCGCCGATGGGCGTTGCGCTGCCTCCGATATCCGTACCCATGGACAGCGCCCATGCCAGGGTCTGCAAATCTACGCCCTGTGATACGGCAAGGCTCTTGATGACAGGAACCATAGTGGCTGAGAATGGGATATTGTCCACCAGCGCGCTGGCCACGGCGGATACCCAGATGATAATTGCCACCATCAGTTTCAGGTTGCCCTTGCTGATATTACCGATGAATCCGGCAATCAGTTCCAGGATTCCAGTCTGCTCCAGGCCGCCCACTACCATGAACAGTCCGACGAAGAAGAGGAGAGTCTTGTAGTCTACTTTCTTCAAAAGTTCCAAAGCATATTTCCCGGAAGTAATCAGCGTAACCAATGCAATCACTGCCCCGATAAAGGCCACGGTAAGCCCGGTCTGGGCGTGGGTCACAAGTAGAATGACTGCGCATGCGAAAATCACGCTGCTAATAGCAAATTCTCCCTTGTTCGTAATGGCATCCTTGGGGGTTGGCATAGAAGCAACGTCAATGGCCGCACCGTCCTTTGTTGCCAGTTCCTTGCGGAAAATCAGCAGGAAATAGATTACGGTAAATGCTAGGCAGATTAGTGCAATAAACCCTGTGTTCGTAACAAAGTCAATAAATGAATAACTCAGGGAAGTTCCAATAATAATATTTGGCGGGTCTCCGCACATGGTAGCGGAACCGCCCAGGTTCGCGCAGAATATTTCTGACAATATCATGGGAACTGGATTAAACTTCATAAGTTTTGCCAGTTCGATGGTCACTGCCGCCAAGAATAGGATGACGGTAATGCTGTCAATAAACATGGCAAGGATAAATGACATAATCATAAATGCAACAAACAGTGGAATGGGTTTGTATTTCACGATTTTGGCAAGCAGCATGCAGAGCCAGCGGAAGAATCCCGCTTTCGCCATTCCCTCCACCATGACCATCATGCCCGCAATAAATATAATAGTAGCCCAGTTGATGCCGCTGGTTGATTCTTCGGCATTTCCTGCCGCATACCAGAAATGCGGCGTAATGATTGTTTTCAAGTTTAATGTTTCAAGAATCGCATTCACATCTCTCATGAGAATGCCGAATACGCCCAGAACTGTCAAAAGCCCGCAGGCAAGTGTGACATAGTGTCTCTCAATTTTGTCCAGTACAATCAGTACGAACATCGCAACAAATATAACCACTGCTGAAATTTGAGCAGCTGCCATTTCACATCATCTCCCATCATGCTCGCTTCTAAGAAAATGCATAGTATAAATTGCTACTACAGTTTGCAAATGTTATCTTCCTTAGAAGGGATTCAGTATATTTTTAAATTTGGTCATGCCGCAGAAAGCGGAATGTCAGTTTCGTACAATAATCAGCCTAACTGCTGTTTGTCATTCTGGTATTGATCGCTATCATGCCTTCACCTCCAAAATCGTCTGATATCGTTTGCGTACCTATTATAATGTTATTTATTGTAAATGTCAATTTAAAAAAATAACATAGTAATACAGTAAAAAAAATAATAAATCACTTACAAATGACTTTTTTGCAGGAAAAAATCATTTAGAAGTGATAAATTCATAAGAAATAATCACTTACAAATGACTTTTTTGTTGAAAGGGGGATGGAAGTGTGATATACTAGGCGCATAGCCTTTATATTAAATATATACAATATCTGCTAAAAGGGGGTGAAGGCATGCACAGGAATATTATGATGGAATTGCGGGATTGGAGAGATATGGCTAGGAACCGAAGGCCGTTGCTGCTTTATGGAGCCAGGCAAGTGGGAAAGACCTATGTGCTGCAGGAGTTTGGAGAGGAATGCTATAAGAATAGCATTTATATAAACTTTGAGCGCATGCCCATCGTGGCATCTTATTTTGATGGAGATTTGAAGCCTGACCGGATTATCCGCCTGCTGGAGGAATATTTTTCTGCAAAAATCATTCCAGAGGAAACGCTCCTAATCTTTGATGAGATCCAGTCCTGCGAGAGGGCGCTCACATCCCTGAAGTATTTTTGCGAGGAGGCGCCGGAGTACCATGTGGTGGGGGCGGGCAGCCTGCTGGGAGTGGCGGTCCATCGGGAGCAATTCTCCTTTCCCGTGGGAAAGGTTCTGATGAAGACGCTGTATCCCTTTGCCTTTGATGAATTTCTTCATGCGGTGGGAAAGGAATATCTGGCATCAATGATTCAGGAACATTATGCCCGCCGGGAGAAAATGCCGGAGAGCGTCCATCGGGAGGCTATATTATGGTTTCAACGCTATCTCTTTGTGGGAGGCATGCCGGCGGCAATCAATCAGTATGTGGATTCCGGCTCTCTGGTAAATGTGCCGGAAGTGCAGAATATGATTTTGGCGGCCTATACGGCAGATATGGCCAAGTATGCCACGGAGGGGGAGACCACGAAGATACGGAATGCCTATCAGTCCATGCCCGCGCAGTTGGCAAAGGACAATAAGAAGTTTCAATATAAATTGATACGGAAAGGGGCCACGGCGGGGCTTTTTGGAGATTCTATCGCCTGGCTGACTGCGGCAGGGCTGGTGTATGAGTGCCAGCGGGTTACCAGAGGGGAAGTTCCCGTGAATGCTTTTCGGGATGTATCAGCCTTTAAGTTATACTTATCTGATGTGGGGCTGTTGTCTGCCTTCAGCAATATCATGCCAGAGAATATTGTGCGAAATGATTTGTCACCGCTGTATCGGGGAGCGTTGGCAGAAAATTACGTGGCACAGGCACTGAGGGCGAAGGGGTATGATTTATACTACTGGACATCCGATTCTCCCTCCGCAGAGGTGGATTTTCTGATACAGAAACAAGGAAAGGTTATTCCCATCGAAGTGAAGTCTGGCGAGAATGTTCATGCCAGAAGCATGAAGCATTTTAAGAGTATGTATCAGCCGGAAAAGGTTTATCATATATCTGAGAGGAATTTTGGGGAGGATGGTGGCGTAGAATCCATTCCCCTCTATGGGGTGTTCTGCCTGTAGGCGGGTTGGCAATGAGGATGAACTGAGAATACAAGTCATGCTAATGCGGCGCATTGCATGCGCAAGCAGGTTTGCAGATACTGGAAAGGGTAGGTATTATATGGAAGGTAAAATATTTGACACGCACGCGCATTACGATGATCGGCGGTTTGACCAGGACAGGAGAGAGGTTCTGGAGATGATAGGCAGGGAGGGGGTGGGCCTGGTGACCAATATTGGCTCCTCCATGGAGGCCAATAGAGCCACGCTGTCTTTGGCAGAAGAGTATGATTTTATCTATGCGGCTATCGGTGTCCATCCTTCGGACACGGCGGAACTGACGGAGGAGGATATGGGCTGGCTGGAGGAGAGTGCCACTCGGGACAAGGTGGTGGCAATCGGAGAGATTGGGCTGGATTATCACTATGACGAGCCGGAGAAGGATTGGCAGAAGAGATGGTTTCGCAGGCAGCTGGAGCTGGCGGCGAAGGTGAAATTGCCAGTTTGCATCCACAGTCGGGAGGCCGCCCGGGATACGCTGGATATTATGAGGGAAATGCACGCTGAGGATATGGGCGGCGTGATTCACTGCTTTTCCTATGGATGGGATATGGCGAAAATTTACCTGGATATGGGATTTTATCTGGGCATCGGTGGCGTGGTCACATTCAAGAATGGAAAGAAACTGAAAGAGGTGGTGGAGAAAGCTCCCATGGAGCGTCTGGTGATGGAGACGGATGCGCCCTATCTCACGCCGGAGCCTGATCGGGGAAAGCGGAATGACTCCCATTATCTCTGGGCCGTGGCAGAGGAGATTGGGCGCTTGAAGGGGATGGATCGGGAGGAAGTGGCCCGCATTACCTGGGAGAACGGAAAGCGGATGTATGGATTGTCTTAACTGGGAAATGGATCAATATACCCATGTAGGATTATGATTATTCAAGAACATGGAAATAGTAGATGCATGGAAGCGTATGGCAGAACATGGAAATAGAAGAAAGGATATGTATGGCTACATTAGGAATACCGCAAAATACCATAGAGGTGCTGCAAAAGCACAAGTTTCGGTTTCAGAAGAAGTTCGGGCAGAATTTTCTTATTGATACTCACGTGCTGGATAAAATCATCCGGGCGGCGGATATCACGGAGAAGGATTTTGTGTTGGAAATTGGCCCCGGCATTGGGACGATGACCCAATATCTCTGTGAAAATGCGGGACAGGTGATGGCGGTGGAAATTGATGCAAACCTGATTCCCATTCTCCGGGAAACTCTGGAGGCATATGATAATGTCACGGTGGTAAACGATGATATTTTGAAAATGGATATCGGACAGGTTGCAAGGGAGCGCAATGGGGGAAGGCCCATCAAAGTGGTTGCAAATCTTCCTTATTATATTACCACGCCCATAATCATGGGGCTGTTTGAAAGCCATGTGCCATTGGAGAGCATTACTGTCATGGTGCAGAGAGAGGTGGCGGAGCGGATGCAATCCCAGCCGGGGACCAAGGAATACGGGGCGTTATCATTGGCCGTGCAGTATTATGCCCGGGCAGAGATTGTGGCCAATGTGCCGCCCAACTGCTTTATGCCCAGACCAAACGTGGGGTCTGCGGTAATCCGTCTCACCCGCCATCAGAATAATCCGGTGGAAGTTGACGATGAGGGGTTTATGTTCCGCATTATCCGGGCATCCTTTAATCAGCGCAGGAAGACATTGCAGAATGGACTGGGCAATGATGGCAGTCTGCCAGTGTCGAAGGAACAGGCGGCCCGGGCATTGGAGCAGATGGGCTTGTCTGCTACGATCCGGGGGGAGAAGCTGTCTTTGGAGCAATTTGCCAAGCTGAGCAATATACTTCTTGGCGACATATGAAATGATACACAAAAGGATGGGTATTTCGGGTGGTGAAATCGTGAATCGTATCAATCAATAAAGGAAAGAGGGAGAAAGCGATGAATGTGAGAGAGCGGATTGCCAGATTGCGGGAGGAGATGAAAAATCAAGGGATAGATTTGTATTTTGTTCCCACCAATGATTTTCACAATTCGGAGTATATCTGTGATTATTTTAAGACGAGGGAATATCTGTCCGGGTTCGACGGTTCGGCTGGAAATATGGTGATTACCCAGGAGGAGGCAGGGCTTTGGACGGATGGGAGATATTTCATCCAGGCGGAGCGGCAGCTGCGGGGGACGGGAATTACCCTGTACAAATCAGGCATGGAGGGGGTTCCTCCGATCAATGATTATATTAGGGAAAAACTGCCAGAGGGAGGCGTGCTGGGCACGGACGGGGGCATGGTCTCTGCGGCATGGGCCGAGGGGATGGGGCGAATGCTGGCAGAAAAAGGGGGTTCCCTGGAACTTTCCTCTGATTTGGCGGGACGGGTTTGGCAGCACCGGCCGGAACTGGTCTTTCATAAGGCGTGGATTCTGCCAGAAGAATATGCAGGGGAGAGCCGGAGGAGCAAGCTGGAGAGGGTGCGAAAGTGGCTGGGGGAGAGAAATGGGCAGCAGATGCTCCTCACCTCTCTGGATGATATTGCCTGGCTTTTGAATATACGGGGGGAGGATATTCCCTGCAATCCCGTGGTGCTCTCCTATCTGGTGGTAGAACAGGAACGCTGTACTCTCTTTGCGGGGGAGGGGATTTTTTCTAGCGAGGATCGGGAGGCTTTGGAGAGAGATGGCATTTCTTTTGCCTCTTATGATGAGATATATTCTTTCGTGCGTAATTATCCACAGAAAGTTAATATCTTTGTGGATAAAAGGGTGGCAAATGCCCGAATTGTGGAAAACTTTTCTTCAAATTGCCAGATTGTGGATATGCTGTGTCCCATTGCTCTTTGGAAATCTATTAAAAATGCCGGAGAGATTGCAGGGGAACGGAAAGTGCATATTCGAGATGGCGTGGCGGTGACGAAATTGATCTACTGGTTGAAGCAGAATGTGGATAAAATGACATTGACGGAAATCTCTGTGGCAGAGAAATTAGAAGAATTTCGGAAGCAGGGGGAGAATTATCTGGGGCCGTCTTTTGACACCATTGCGGGATATGGGGAGCACGGAGCCATCGTCCATTACAGTGCTACGCCGGAGACGGATGCCAGGCTGCGCCCCGAGGGATTTCTATTGGTGGACAGCGGCGGGCAGTACCTGGGAGGGACCACGGATGTGACTAGGACCATCCTTCTGGGCGGGGAGGCTACCCGTGACCAGAAGAAGCACTATACCGCAGTGCTTCGGGGAAATCTAAATCTCTGTGCCGCAAAATTCCTCTATGGGTGTTCCGGCGTGGCATTGGACTATGCCGCCAGGCAGCCTCTCTGGGATCTGGGGCTGGATTACAATCATGGAACTGGCCATGGAGTGGGATGTCTTTTGAATGTCCACGAGGGCCCAAATGCCTTCGGCTATAAGATTGTTAATGGGCCGGGAAAGAATCCTGTCCTAGAGGCGGGAATGATCACTTCAGACGAGCCGGGCCTGTATTTGGAGGGAGCGTACGGCATTCGCCTGGAAAATCTGATTCTTTGCGTGGAGCGGGAGAAGAACGAATTTGGACGGTTTATGGGATTCGAGCCGCTGACCTTCGTGCCTTTCGAGAGGGTGGCCATTGACGTGGAGCAGATGAGCCGGAGGGAGATTGAATTGCTCAATGAGTACCATGAGAGGGTGTATGATGCGCTGAAGGATTATTTGGAGCCGGAGGAGCGGGCATGGCTGGCGGACGAGTGCAGACAGATGTGACATATAAGAATAGAAATTTATGTTTTATACAATTGGTAGTACAATTATTTAGATAAACTATTTTTAAAAATATGATGTGATAGTATCAAAATACTCTCAAGAAAAAAGTAATTAGTGTTGGGCGGCTTGTGCAAAAATGCTGGGTAAATATTATGGGAGATCCTATTCCCATTTCCAGATAAGTGTTTTGCAGGGAGGCGTTGCAAAATTTAGTGGATTTTGTATAAATATGAAAGCAAAAAATCCATGCGTGTTAAGAATGGGGTAAAGGGAACAGAAAAGCAGATCAAAGAAATTAAGCCTAAACTGGCGAAAAAAGGTGATGAAATATATACATATGAAGGAATTATGAATGCCGCAAATCATATGGATACTATGAATAAAGATTTTTCATGTGTAGATGCGTATATTTTATTGGCTGAACCAGATGATAGCATATACATTCATGGAATGGTAGTTACTTTTATGATTGTTTTGGGCGTTGGTATTGTATTGATAAATAATAAAAGGAGGGAAGTCAAGTACGATAAATAATAAGTTGCATTTGATATCTGGATTAATGCAATGATCCGGTATAAAAATATATGACGAAATTAGTTTTAATTTTCATAGTAGCATGCATGATGCTGGTTGCCTGTAGTTCTATTGGCGGATCAAAATCTTCTGATAAAAAGGAGTCATCCATAGAGAGGCATCCCTTTAAGGAGTTAAACGCCGGAGATTGGAAAAGAGCCGGCACATGCCAATGATAATCGCTGGATTGCGTTTCACAGTGGAAATAGTCTCTCTCTGTACAATAAAAAATATGATGAAAAACTGATTGGCGAAGCGGATTTGAATCGATTTAACCAGGCTTATATTGATGATTTTACTGCTGAGACAGGGGAAAAAAAGAATAATGTGATAATCCTTAATTTTGAGGTGGAGGATTTGAAGGCAGAATATGAGCGGATCAAGGGGCTGGGCATTGGCGAGGTATCAGATATGATGTATGTCAATGTTCATCATCCCTATTGGTATTTTAATGTAATTGACCCGGATGGAAATGTATTGGAGATTACGGGGCACTATTCGTAGTTTAAAAATAATATAGGATGAAATGGCAGAGGAAGTTGGCTCATGCTGCGAAGAAGTTCTTTCCTTATAGAGGGAGGGATTTCATGGACATGGATAGTTGCAATGATGCAGTTGCTGTTGTTGGGTGTAGTTGCTGTTGTTGGGATTGTTGATTCTTCCTGCAGATAATAGTATAATGGAAGAGAAGAGGGGGAGAAGAGATGACATATCAATCAGAATTGATTCTAGATCTAAGGCAAATGATTTGGGATGAAAGATTGTGGAAGCGCTTTGTTCGCCGCATGAAAAGGAGAGTATGCCTGGGGGATTGTGCGGAAATGGGAGTTCTGTGCGTGAAGGACTTAAGAAATAGAAATGCCTTTGAGACGCAGGTACTGGTCAAGGGATTTCTGTCAGAATATCTTGACAAGTATAGGCCCCTTGATATGGGGATTTGTGATGTGCGGCAGAAGAGGGTGGCATTGCCGCTGGTTGCGGAAACGGAATCAAATACCTACTTGTTTTACAGTACGAGACTGGCAATGCTCCGAACAAATTCAAACGCAGCAGGGTATTTGATGCGGTATTTTCTTGATTTGAGATTATTTTATAACGAAGGATATGCTAACTTTCTGTTTTTTGAAGAAGAGTTGGAAAGAATGCTGGTATTGCAGAATAAAGGCTACAGGGAGGTCTGTCAGGAGGGCAGCATTTTAGATTTTGTAAGAAGGCAATTGTGCGAAGGCTTCTATGTAAATGTTCATCTGGACGAATTTTATATTCAAGAGAAAGACTATTATGGAGAACGGCATTTTGTGCATGAAAATCTAATCTATGGTTTTGACGATGAGAAACAGGTCTTTTATGCCTATGGCATGGCAGGGCGTCAGCAAACGGTAGAATTTTTGATTTCTTATGAAGAATTTCTGCTAGCATTTGAGAAAGGGAAATTGTTTTATTTTTGCGGTGCCGGGTATTTAGAGCAAGAAGGTTATTATCCCATAACAATATATCAGATTTCGGAATCGGCTGCGTGTGAGTTCTCTGAGGATATTTTATTTGAAAAATTATCTGCTTTCTTAAATCCCCCGGAAAATGAGCAAGTGGAAGGGGATATCCATATCTATGGCAAGAATGTGTATGATTGGATTTTGCAGGATTTAACGGGAGAGCATGTCAGAAATATTGTGGATTACCGTGTAGTGCATCTTTTGTACGAGCATAAATGCTGTATCAGAAGCCGTCTGGAATATCTGCGGCAGAGAGGGGAACTGTCGGATATTGGGCAGAAGATATTGACCGAGATGAAAGGGATTATCAATGATTTTCAGAAAATACGCTTTCAGTATTTGCAACAGTTGAAAAAAGAGGGTAAATTGTATTCCATGGATAAAATGGTGGAAAATTCAGAGGTGAAAACTTACATAGCAGAGCAGTTGGGGGCGGCAATCAAAAGGGAAGAATCCATATTAGGAGAAATATGTGAAAAATAATTCCAAAGAGTTGGTGCAAGTCAGACAATTCAAGAGTTGATAGGAGGTGGTTTTTTAGGATTTGCAACTGTCAATATTGTTTCATATATTATGAGGAGGAAACGAGATGAAGAGAAGAAAACTATTTATAGGATTAATTATTTGTGCCATGGTTTTGTATCAGCATGCTCTGTGTAGCGCATATACTATTAAGAGTAGTGCTGCCAGTGGCATTGAGAAGGAAGAACTACCTTATGAGACTTGTATGAAAAAGTATAAAGAATGGGTTTCCAAGGCATCGGACTGGAAATCGTCAGATGGGAGTTACCATTATCCTGTCACGGATCATGATAAGGAATGGGATGAAATGGATACTTGGGAAGAGAAGTATACGGCATGCCAGATACCGGAGGAAATCATGAAGAAATTGGACACTGATAAGTTGCTGAAACTGGTGCTGGAGTTTCCGATGTTAGATGAGATTATGTTTACGGATTCCTATTTCGAATGGATAACGAAATTCTGCGCACCTCATTTTAATGGGATGCACGAATTAATAAACCGTCCTGATTTTTATGAGACGGTGCTGGCATATTATGAGAAATTGAAAATTCCTTTGCATAGAAAGGTTCATTTAGAGAAATTTCTTCCGAAAAATCCAACGACAGAAGATTATCTCTCAATTCCTGAGAGCGAAAGCGAAAAGTCTAGGAAAGATCTTCACTTTGCAAACACGGTGAATTTCTGCATGACAGTTGTGGGAGGCATGACGGATGGTGTGGACAAAAATATGTTAAAAAAGGCCAAAAAAGTGTTTGCGACAAAATGATTAGAGATAGAAGTATCAGAGCATAGGAATAATATTTTAACAAGAGAGGATGTGCAAAATGCTGATTGGATGGATCAGGCTGTAACGGGGATTGATAAGGTTACAGTATATGCCCAGAGCAGAGCGGCAGGACCTAAGACAAGAAGCGGGGGATCAGTAAGATATACTCCTGCAAAAAATCCTCAAAAGGTTAGTGATTCAAAGAAAGACTGGGTATTAGATCATTTTAAGGGGTGGGATCTCAGCACGGGGAAACAGGTAGTCAGGATTCTTGGCGGTACGACGGGATATAACTGCCATAATTATGCATGGCTCTATTTTGATGATAAATATAAGGATAAATACTGGAAAAAGGGTACTATCGAAAGTGTTGCAGATTCATATATGAATGATGGGGCGTACGGAAGTTCCGACAAAGCCACATCCAGCTATCAGATAGGCTCCAATGGCAATGTTCACTCGGTGGTAGTCGTAAAAAATAAAATAACCTATAGAACATCGACAGGCGAGGTGAAGACTGACGTGTTGGTAAAATCAAAATGGGGTCCAAGCGGAGCATTGGTGGAACATCCCTTAGGGCTTATGCCGTCTAATTATTTAAATGATGCGTATTCTTATTATTGCTGATTGTAAAAGCGGGACATTGTGTTATATTGTTTATGGAGATATCATGCCTGAAGGTATGAATGGGAGGAGGTTAAGATGAGAAAGAAGATGGAGAGATGGATGATCGGCATGGCAGCATGTGTCCTGCTGCTTTCAGGATGCGGTGCGAGTCAATCGGATAAAAAGGCATCCAGGCCACAGCCCTCTGCTAAGGCAACTAAACAACCCGCAGAGGCGGCACAGAAAGAAACGGAGGTTTCGGAGGCAATCTTTCCTTCCTATCAAGAACTTATAAAAAAATACAAGAAACGACTTTTTAAGGCATCGGACTGGAGATCTGCAGATGGGAGTTACCATTATCCTGTCACGGATAAGGACGGGGAGTGGGAGAAAATGAATCAGCAGGAGCAGTGGGTGGCATGCCAGATGCCGGAGGAAATCATGGAGGAATTGGATACTGTCAAGTTGCTGGAACTGGTGCTGGAGTTTCCAATGTTAGATGAAATTATGTTTTCAGATTCCTATTCCGAATGGATAACGGGGTTCTACGCAACTTATTTTAATGGGATGAATGAACTAATAAATCGTCCTGATTTCTACGAGACGGTGCTGGCATATTATGAGAAACTGAAAATTCCTTTGCATAAAAAGAGCCACTTGGAGAGATTTCTTCCGAAAAATCCAACGACAGAGGATTATCTCGCAATCCCTGAGAGTGAGAGCGAAAAGTCTAGTAAGGATCTTCGCTTTGCAAACACGGTGAATTTCTGCATGACAGTTGTGGGAGGCCTGACAGACGGCGTGGATAAGGATGCGTTAAAGAGAGCCAAAAAAGTGTTCGCTAAAAAACTTTCAGAGGTAGAAGCATCAGAGCATAGAGACACCATTTTGACAAGGGAGGATGTGCAGAGCGCAGATTGGATGGATCAGAAAGTGGTGGGCGGCTTGAAGGATTCCGATCAGGGAAAAGACGGGAAGAAAAAAAGCAAGAAATCTAAGGCGGCTAGTGGAAAAAAATAGGGCAAGGAGGGGCTCCGTGAGTAGGAATATACTGATTGTGGACGATGAGGAGGAATTGTCTGAAATCATATCTGACATGCTGGAGGGATATGGATACAGCGTAACGGTGGCGAAGGATGGGGAGGCTGCCATGGCTCTGTTATCGGAGGGCGCATTTCACTTGGTTTTGCTGGATATCAACCTTCCGGACGGCACGGGGTTTGCACTCTGCCAGGAATTGAGAAAGGCTTCTACGGTGCCGGTGATTTTTGCCAGTGCAAGAACCAGCGAGACGGACAGGATTACGGGGTTTGATATTGGAGGAGATGACTATCTCCCCAAGCCTTATTCTATGAAGGAACTTTTGTCCAGAGTGAATGCATTGATTCGCCGAACCTATGGATTCCAGGAGGAAAGGGAGTTGTCCTTTGGGAATGTTGCGGTGAATATGACGGCGAGGACGGTGAAGAAGGGAGGGGAAATGCTCTCCCTGTCATTAAAGGAATTTGATTTGCTTGCCTGCCTGTGCGAACATAAGAATCAGGCGATCTCGAAGGAAAATCTCATTGCGGAGGTCTGGGGGGCATTTACGATGGTAGAGCCTTCTACATTGACGGTACATATCCGCTGGCTCAGGGAGAAGATTGAGGAAGATCCGGCAAAGCCTCGTTACATAAAGACAGTATATAAGGTGGGATATATGTTGGAGGTGGGAGAATGAAGGGCAGGTTATTTTTGATCGTGATTCTTTTCTCGGCTGGGATTGCGCTTCTTTCAGGTTTTCTGTATTTTCAGAGCAGGAAATCGGGGGCTAGAGAGAGCAGGAATCGCCTGATAATTGACGTCAATGAGCTGGAACAGTTGGGAAGGCAGGGAGATATTGAGAAACTGGAAGAGAAGTCTGCCGCATTGCAGGAGAGCCTGCGCGACATGGAGGAAGATGCCGCAGACGATGTGAATTATTTGATTATAGGTGGAATGGGTCTGCTATGTTTGATGGTTCTGTTTTTCTATCTGCACTTTGCTATCTTACGCCCCTTTGAGAGAATGAAGGCTTTTGCCGGGGAAATTGCCCGGGGAAATTTTGATGTTTCCCTTCGGTATGGGCGGTCAAATTATTTTGGAGATTTTACCTGGGCATTTGACAGCATGCGGCAGGAGATTAGCAAGGCCCGTGCCTGTGAAAAGGAAGCCATTGAAAATAATAAGACGGTCATTGCTACCCTGTCCCATGATATCAAGACGCCTATCGCATCGATCCGGGCTTATGCGGAGGGGCTGGAGGCGAATATGGACTGTTCCATGGAAAGGCGGGAAAAATATCTGTCAGTGATTATGAGGAAGTGCGATGAGGTGGCGCGGCTGACCAACGATTTGTTTCTCCATTCCATTTCTGATTTGGATAAGTTAAAGATAGATCGGAAGAGGATTGGGCTGGGGAACTTTCTGGAACGGGCTGTCAGCGAAATTGCCGCAGAGCGGGATGACGTGAGGCTTGTTCTGCCAGAGGAAGAGGTATATGTGCTGGCAGATGAAAACAGGCTTTTGCAGGTCTGCGAGAATATTATTAATAATGCGAGGAAGTATGCAAAAACCACGGTGGACGTTTCTCTGGAGGCGAGGGAAGAGGGGGCATGCATTACCTTTCAGGACTATGGCAGGGGGATGCTTGATGAGGACATTCCTTTTATTTTTGGGAAGTTTTACCGAGGGAAGAATTGCGGGGAAGAGCAGGGCTCCGGTTTGGGATTGTATATTGTGAAGCATATTGTAGGACGCATGAAGGGTGATGTGATGATACAGAACAATACGCATGGATTGGCGGTGATGATTACCTTGCCATCCTTAAGGACATTTTAAGGATTCCTTAAGGACTTCTTAATATCTTTTCTGTTAATATGTCGGTATGGCTTAAAGTGTTAAGTTTGCGCTTCAAGGCAAGAACGGGGGGGGATAGTTCAAGGCCCGTCAGACTTGGTAATCTTTGGCATTATTTATTGACTAATGGAAAAGGAGCATTGTGATGAAGAAGAGCATTTTATCGGCAAGGAAGGTATGCAAAAGCTTTGCCCATAACGGGGGACAGCTGCACATTCTGTCCCATGTGGATTTTGAATTGTACGAGGGGGATTTTACGGTGGTGATGGGGGCTTCCGGTTCGGGGAAGTCTACTTTGCTTTATGCCTTGAGCGGGATGGATAGGGCCACGGCGGGAGAGGTGCTGTATGATGGGAGAGATCTTGTGGATATGAGGGAGAAGGAACTTGCAAGGCTCCGGCACCATGATTTTGGCTTTATCTTTCAGCAGATGCATTTGATCAGCAATCTGTCCCTATTTGAAAATGTAGCGGTATCGGGATATCTTAACAAGGAGAGGACTGCCGGCGAGGTCAATGAAAGAACAGAGGAATTATTGAAAAAGATGGGGCTGGATGGGGTGAAGAGCCATCTTCCCTCCCAGGTGTCTGGGGGCGAGCAGCAGAGATGCGCCATTGCCAGGGCGGTGGTTAATACGCCTAAAGTTCTTTTTGCGGATGAACCTACCGGGGCGTTGAACCGTCATAATTCCACGGAGGTGCTTCGTCTGCTGACGGATCTGAATCAGGGCGGGCAGAGCATCCTGATGGTGACCCATGACCTGAAGGCGGCGCTCAGGGCCACCAGGCTTTTGTATCTGGAAGATGGGAGGATTGCGGGAGAGCTGAAACTTCCGGAATACGACAGGCAGGAAGAAAAGGGCAGGGAAGCGCAGGTCAATGCATGGCTGACCTCGCTGGAATGGTGAGGTGCGGACATGGAGATATTGACGATACTGAGGGCGAATATCCGCCACAAAAAGGGATCTTTCTTTAGCATTGTTCTTTTGATGGCAATTATATCTATGGCGCTGGTGTCCATTGTGAGTGTCACAGATAATATTTATCATGGCATTGCTGATGCCCAAGAGAGGATTCATGCAGGAACGTTGCTGTGCATGATTGATAAGAATAAACTGACAAAGGAACTCCTAGCCGATGTGGAAAACCATGAGCTTGTTGGCGGGGTAGAAACTGTGGAATCCATCGATGCCAGCGCATTCAGTTATGATGGCAATGAGTATGGCAATTCTGTGTTCTTGCGGGAGGACTGCCAGAACTACCGTCTATTTAACGAGAAAGGGACAGGATATCAGAAGGAGATTCCCGTCCTTCGCCGGGGCGAGATCTATATTTCCCAGGGAATCAAGACGACCTTGTCCTGCGGCAAGGGAGATGTGGTGACAATCACGGTGGCATCCGGCTCCTATGATTTTAAGATTGCAGGGATTATAGAGGATCCGGAACTGGGAGCGCAGACGATTGGCTGGAAAAATATATTTGTCAGCCGGGAGGATTTTAGGAGTCTGTATTCCGAGGTAGATGGGCTGGCAAAGCCGGAGGAGAACTTCTGCACCATCGTTACCCAGGTGTCTATAGACAAGAAGGACGACTGCGCCCTGACGGATGCCAAGTTTGCCCGCCAGGTGAATCTGGATACGGAGATTGTGGATATGGGGTTTGGCTCTCTGAGGAAAGATTTGCAGGTGAATTATACCTTTCTCTTTCCCAAAATTATCTGCCTGATCTTGAGCGTGTTCGTGCTATTGCTTTTGGTGGCCGTGGTGGTGGTCATGTGCCACAGCCTGTCCACGGGAATCGAAATGGAATATGTCACTTTTGGGGTGATGAAGGCTCAGGGGTTTGTGAAAGGCAAGATTCGGGTCATTTTGGCGGCGCAGTATCTGCTGGCAGAACTGGGAGGAATGGTTTTCGGAACGGTGGCGGCGCTGCCTTTGTGCCGGTGGCTGGGAAATATTTTCCAGCCCATTACCGGGATTGTGCCCAGAAGGTCGGTCTCTTTGGGGGAATGCGTGCTGATTCTCTGCGCCGTGCTGGGGATTTCCGTGCTGTGCATTCTTTTGATTACCAGAAAGATTTCAAAAATCATGCCAGTGAGGGCTATAGCGGGAGGAAGAGACGAAGTTTACTTTGACAGCAGATTTCATGTGGCGATTAGGAAGAAGTTATTTTCCGTCACGCTGGCTTTCCGTCAGTTTACTTCCAATATGAAGCAGTATGCGGGGGTGGGGGCTATCGTGGCATTGCTTGTGTATTTTATGGCGGCCATGATGGTGCTGGTGAATGTGATTTCGGCGACGACTGCCTGGGAGGCTATGGGAATAGATTATTCTGATTTGGATATTTCCTTTGAGAAGGGTGTGACAAGGCAGGAACTGGGTGAGGTGGAAAAGACCTTGGGAAAGATTTGCAAGTTTGAGACATCCTATCAGTCCTGGGGAAATTCATATTTGTCCGTGGATGGGGAGCAGATTATGGCGTGCATATACAGCGATGGAAAATTCGTCAAGGCCATATCCGAGGGCAGAAATATTCGCTATGATAATGAGATCGTGATGACGGAAATCGCGGCGGATAATCTGGGCCTGAAAATCGGCGACAAGGTGTCCGTGGGCTATCAGGATCGGAAGGCAGAATATATGATCTGCGGCCTCAACCAGCATATGAATGATGCGGGGGTTAATTTTTGCATGACGATGGATGGGGCGGCCAGGCTTATTGATGATGTAAAATTATTTTATGCGGGATATATTCTTGAGGATAAATCTCAGGGGGAGAATGTGGCGGCGAAACTGGGCGAGCAGTATGGGGAGTTGTTGACGGCAGAATACGATGATGCTCCCATGGATGAGACATATGAGTTGGCCATCAATGCCATGACGTTGGTGGTGTATGTTTTTTCGGTGTTTTTTTCTATGATTGTAGTACAAATGGTGTGTTCCAAGGCTTTTATTAGGGAGAGAAGGGATATCGGCATTTACAAGGCATTAGGATTTACATCGGCAAGGCTGCGGTTCCAGTTTGCGGTAAGGTTTTCCATAGTAGCGGCATTTGGGGCGGTGGCTGGCTGCGGGCTTGCTGCGTTGTTTGCCGGGGGAATGCTCAGTGCGATTTTGAGGCAGATAGGCATCTCGAGTTTTCGGGTGACATTTCATTTCAGCACCTTCGCTATACCTTTTCTGCTGATTTGCACGTGCTTCTTTCTTTTTTCTTATATGGCTTCCAGAAGGGTGAAGCGGGTGGAGGTGAGAGAACTGGTGGAGGAATAGTGGTGCAATATTGCTAATTGCTTGGGGGACATAGTTACGATAGTATAAGTATATGACATAATTTTTGGCAAATGTGTTGACAACACGAGCGGGGAATGCTATAATACATATCGTTCGCATTGAAGTGGCGGGCGGTTTGCGGAAGTGCTGGAATTGGCAGACAGGCTAGACTAAGGATCTAGTGTTGGCAACGACGTGTGGGTTCAAGTCCCATCTTCCGCATTGGGTTAAAGTGTGGGAAACCTTGATTTAATTGAGGTTTATCACACTTTTTTATTTGAGCCATTCAGGATTATTTCGATTAGCCTGCTCGTTTCCATAATGTTTTTCCTGAGTGTATATTGACAACCTTTCCGTACTGTGATATTTTATTAAATGGAGAAATTGTGTTACGCGAAAGGAGAAAAAAATGCAGAAGAACTGGTTAACAGCGTTACTTTTATCTATTTTCTTAGGCGGTCTTGGCGTAGACAGGTTTTACCTTGGATATGTGGGACTTGGTATCTTGAAACTAATCACTTGTGGTGGCTGCGGCATTTGGTTCATCATTGACATCATCTTGATTGCGACAGGCAAGATGACGGCAGCGGATGGTACGCCGTTGGAGAAATAGATACATATGAAAATAGTTGGAGAGCCGGATGAGACAAGTCGGCTCTCTTTTAATATATTGCTAGAAAAGGAGATGCCATGGATTTTCAGGTTGGAGATGTGATCAAGATGAAGAAGGCCCATCCCTGCGGGACAAATCAATGGGAAATCACCAGGGTGGGCATGGACTTTCGGATGAAATGCAAGGGATGCGGACACCAGGTAATGCTGCCCAGGAAGCAGGTAGAGAAGAGTTTTCGGGGAAAATATCCTCCTGATTGATGGCATTTGCATGGAACATTTTTGGAGACGCCGTCTCGGGCAGCAGAGCGCACATTTGCCAATTAACAAATGAATACGAATTTAGTTGATTGGAAAGGATTGTAAATATGCGGGATATCTTTTAAAATAATAATAGATGTAACGAAAGCGATAGTGAATCGCGATTAAGGTGCGGCTAGATGAACGAGATGGAAACATTTTAATGATGGCAGGGCAATTGATTCAGAATGGGAGGTTGTGGATATGAATGTATCGGGCATGCTGGAAGGAAAGGTGGCAATCGTAACGGGAGGAACCAGAGGGATTGGCTATGGAATTGTGAAGAAATTTTTGGAAGCCGGTGCGAAGGTGGCACTTTTTGGTTCCCGTCAGGAGACGGTGGATCAGGCGATGGGAAAGATTCAGGCGGAAGTGCCTGGCGGGGAAGTTATGGGCCTGCATCCTGCGCTGGGGGATTTCCAGGCGGCGGAGCAGGCAATTCAGTCTGTCAGGGAAGCATTTGGCAGAGTGGATATCCTTGTGAACAATGCGGGGATTTCGGCAAGGGAGTCGCTCTATGACTACAAGCCTGAAGATTTTGAAAAGATTATGTCGCTGAATGTCAGCGCAGTGTTCAACTGCTCCAAGGCTGCGGCAACGATTATGAAAGAACAGGGGGGCGGCTCCATTGTCAATATCAGCTCGATGGTGAGTATTTACGGACAGCCTGCAGGCTGCGGCTATCCTGCATCCAAGTTTGCCGTGAATGGGCTGACGAAGTCTTTGGCTAGAGAGCTGGGGAGGGACCAAATCAGGGTCAATGCCGTGGCTCCCGGCGTTACTAGAACTGATATGGTGGCTGCGCTTCCGGAGGAGATGGTGCAGAGGATTTCTTCTACGATTCCTCTGGGCAGAGTGGGCGAGCCGGAGGAGGTTGCCAATGCGGCGTTGTTCCTTGCCAGCGATTTGGCCAGTTATGTGACAGGCACCGTTCTTTCTGTGGATGGGGCTACCCAGGTGTAGGCTGGAAAATATTCATAGTAACAGTTACTTACTGCCGAAAATGAAAAAATCTATTTGTAGACTATTCATTTTCGGTAGTTTTATGTTATGATTAAGTTTAGTCCTTTTGTTTGGAACAGGTGCCAGGCTTAAGGGAATGAAGGCATAGGCAGCAACGAGAAAAGAGGTTGAGATGTATACATTTGATAGTAGGGTTCGCTATAGCGAAGTGGGGGAAGATGGCAAGATTACCATCAGCGCGTTGATGGACTATATGCAGGACTGCACGAACTTCCACTCGGAGGATTTGGGTGTGGGATTGGCGTTTCACAAGGAGAAAGCGCTGATGTGGGTGCTGAATTCATGGCAGATTATTTTTAACAGGTTCCCTAAAATGGGGGAGAGGATTACTGTCGGGACTCAATCCTACGGCTGCAAGAAGATGATTGGATACCGTAATTTTCTGGTGACTGATTCCCAGGGAGAACAGGTTGCCATTGCAAATTCCCTGTGGGTCTTGATTGATTTGAAGCGGGGGAGGCCCATACCGATTGCGCCGGAAATCGGGGATGTGTATGGCCAGCATGAGCCGCTGGAGATGGCCTATGCCTCGCGGAAGATCTGTGTGCCTGAGGATGGGCAGGTGAAAGAGGGCATCATTGTCCGGGAATATCATCTGGACACGAACCATCATGTGAATAACCGCCAATATGTGCAGATCGCCATGGAATTCATAGAAAAGGATGCGGTTGTGAGGGAACTGCGGGTAGAGTACAAGAAACAGGCAGTATTGGGGGATGAGATGATTCCCGTGGTATATCAGGTAAGCGAAAAGGAAATGATTATTTTATTGAGGGATGGAGAGGGAAGGCCGTACGCCACTACCCAATTTTTTCTGGTCTAGAAAGGTGATAGGGGAAAATGAGCAATAGCATGGATAATAAGAAAATACAGGAAAAGAATCTTTTTGAAGATGAGCCTCCGGCGGAGGAGAGCCAGGAGGCAGAAAAATATGGTCAAAATTCCGGATGGAAGCATGGGACTTTTCGATTTTATGCGTGTGCCGTCATGGCAATCTTCGTGGCGGCTGCAGCAGGATGGGGATTCTGCCAGCAGGTGCGGGCCATTAATGCGGGGGACCAGCAGAAGAATCAGCTGGTGCTGCCTGGAGAGCAGGTGGAGGACAATTCTGCCAATGAGGGGAAAACCATTGACGTGGATAAGCTGATAGCGAGGATGCTAGATCGGGTGACTTTCGAGGCGGAATTGACCCCCTTGGAAGAATCCGTGGCATCAGGCATGATAGATGTGGCGGAGGGGACCGATTTGCGGATTTATATGGGAAATGGGACCTTTTCTGATGAGCTGGTGGTGATGACTGCGCTCAGCGAATCGGATGCGAAGCAGAATCAGAAAAGTGTGGAGAATCATCTTTTGGAGATGCAGAAGCAATTCGAGGATTATATTCCCAAAGAGGCAAAGAAAATTGACAGTGCGGTCAAGGTGCGGTGTGGATGCTATGTGGTTGTGTGCATTTCAAGCGACAGCGATACTGCCAAAAAGACCATAAACGCTTTTTTTAAGAATAAGTAATTGATATATTTTGGAGAGAATTCATGAGGAAGAAAAAGGGATACGTGCTGGTCTTGCCGTTGCTTTGCATTTGCGTGGGGGGCATCGTTCTGTTTCGCCTGGATGCCCGCGGCCAGAGAGGGACATTGGGGGATAAAATCATATATTTCGGTCAGTCTGCCGGGGGATATTCTGCAAAGGCGCAGGATAATTTAGAGGACTCCCAGGGAGATGGAGGCTGGACGGTATTGGAAAGCGGCAAGGGTTCTTCCTATGAAGCATCTAGGTCTGTGATTGCTGGAAAGTCTCCTTCCTCCTATCAGGATGCCGAAGGAAATGGGAAAAAGTCCGCCATAGGCGGAGAAACTCTATCTGTGCCAGTATCCACGCCGAAGCCTTCTTATCCGCCCATAACTTCTGATGAAAAGGCGTACACATATGATACGGGCACGGTTGTGGTGGGGGATGCGGGCTTTGAAATTTATAATTATGTGAGCAGTGCGGCAGACAGGTATGCGAAGACGATTAACAAATTGACGAAAACTTTGGACAGCGGGGTGGAGGTATACAATATGCTTGCTCCCACCAGCATGGGGATTACCTATCCGGATAATAAGAAAAGGCAGCTGCACAGCAGTTCCCAGGAGCTGGCAATGGAAAATATTGAGAAAAAGCTGTCCGGGAGAGAGAATTTTATTCCATTGTATGATGTTTTGATGAAGCATCGGCAGGAGTACATTTTCTTTCGCACAGATCACCACTGGACTCAGCTGGGTGCGTATTACGCCTACCAGGCGTTCTGCCGGGAGAAGGGCATGACGCCCAATCCTTTGAAAGCATATAAGAAGAAAAGTTTTTCTGGATTTCTGGGATCTTTTTATCGGGATTCCAAGCAGAATCAGAATTTGAAGGCGAAGAAGGATACGATGCAGGCATACTATCCCATGAGCAGGCAGGTGTCCTTGGAATATACGAACACGGAGGGAAAGAAGGGGTATGCGCCAGTGATTGCGGATGCCCGGAATTACGGGGAGAGCATGAAGTATCTTGCCTATATCGCGGGGGATAATCCCTACACGGTGGTAAAGAACAAAGACAAGCATGACGGCACTTCCTGCATTTTGGTGAAGGAGTCCTATGGGAATGCTTTTGTGCCCTTTTTGGTTGACCATTACGAGACGATTTACGTGATTGACTATCGATATTGGGAGGGGGAGCTTTCCTCCTTCGTGAAGAGCAAGCGGGCGAAAGAAGTGATCGTGCTAAATAATATTTCCATGACAAGAAGTTCTTATCTAGTAGGAAAGCTGGCGCAGATTATTTCATAAATGGTTGCTGTGGTTCGCTATCGCAAATTGAAAGGTGCAAAATGGTTTTTAGTAGTTTAGTTTTTTTGTGTTTGTTTTTGCCCGGGGTGCTGCTGCTGTATGCCCTGTGCCCTAGAAGATGCAGGAACCTGCTGTTGCTGGCCGCCAGTCTTTTGTTCTACGCCTGGGGCGAGCCGAAGTATATTGCGGTCATGATGTTTTCTACGGTCTTTGACTATGCGAATGGCAGATGGATACAATATTTTGAAAATAAAAATAATCCCCTGGGGAAAAAGTGGATTTTGTTCCTTTCAGTGGCAGGCAACCTGGGGATACTATTCGTGTTTAAATATACGGATTTCCTCCTAGGAACTTGGAATGGGCTGACTAGTTCCCAGCTGGAGCTTCTGGGTCTGGCCTTGCCCATTGGCATTTCTTTTTATACCTTTCAAACCATGTCCTATACCATAGACGTATACCGGGGGCAGGTGAAGGCGCAGAAGAATTTGATTGCCTTTGCCATGTACGTGAGCATGTTCCCCCAGCTAATTGCAGGGCCCATCGTGCGATACAAATATATTGAAAAGCAGGTGAAAGAGCGGCAGGTACTGCCTCAGGCGTGGGTGTCTGGCATGCAGCGGTTTCTGATTGGGCTTGGGAAAAAGGTGGTTTTTGCCAATCAGATGGGACTGCTCTGGCAGGAAATTTCAGGAGCGGACTTGCAGCAGTTCAGTATGGGAGGGGCGTGGCTGGGAGCCATTGCCTATACTTTTGAAATCTATTTTGACTTCTCCGGCTATTCGGATATGGCCATTGGCCTGGGGCAGATGTTTGGGTTTCGCTACCCGGAAAATTTCAATTATCCTTACGAGGCAAAGAATATCACGGATTTCTGGCGGAAATGGCACATTACCCTGGGCCAGTGGTTTCGGGAGTATGTATATATCCCTCTGGGTGGCAACAGGAAAGGTCTTTCCAGGCAGATGGCAAATCTTTTCGTGGTTTGGATATTGACGGGAATCTGGCATGGAGCCAGTTGGAACTTTGCCTTGTGGGGGCTGTATTTTGCCGTTCTGCTGATTGTGGAAAAGATGTTCTTGCTCAGGGAAATGGAGCGCTGGAAAGGATTTTTCCAGCATCTGTATGGAAAATTCTTTATTGTGCTGGGATGGGTAATCTTTGCGGTGGAGGATTTCGGAGAATTGGGTGCTTATCTCAAGGCCATGTTTGGCATGGGCGGGAGCCTTTGGAATCAGACGGCGGCATACCAGTGGAGAAATTATTGGTTTTTCTTGCTTATACTGGCATTTGCGTCCACTAGGGGCTATCGGAGAATATATCGGAAAATCCGTCGGCATCTTTTGCGCTCGGAACCAGAGTTTGCTGTTAGGAAAGGCAACCAGCTGCTGTTTTTCTGCTATAGTCTGTACACGCTGCTGGTGCTGCTGGCGAGTTTGGGCATGCTGGTTAGCGGTTCCTATAATCCCTTCCTGTACTTCCGCTTTTAGAATGGAGAGATCAATGAAAAAAGGATATTTATATTGCTATATGGTGCTGGTATTGTTCCTTTTGGGAGGCTTTGGCCTTTTGTCCCTCTTTTCTCCGGCACGAGCCTACTCAGACAATGAAAATCGCTATCTGGAAGGATACCCTTCTTTTTCGCTAAGGGAATGTTTGGATAGGACTTTTCAGGATCATTTCTCAGCGGCTTTCAGCGACCAGTTTGCCGGGAGGGATGTCTGGATGAGGACATCTACCCAGGTGAAGAAAATGGCTGGCTTTCGAGATATCTCTGACGTATATCTGGGGAAGGATGGATATTATTTTGCCAAGACTACCCAGGATGACATTGATCAGAAGCGATATCTCAAGAATCTGCGCTATGCAGAGTATCTGGGGGAAGTTTTGGGAGAGGGGGCGAGTTTGCTGCTGGCCCCATCCCCTGGGGAAATCCTTCGTGGGAAATTGCCGGAGGGAGCGCCATATTATGACGGGGATGCTATGACGAAGATGGCGAATGCTGTCATGAAGAAGACGAAATATATTGATACCCGCTCGTCGCTGAGGGAATATGCCAAGCAGAACCAGGTGTATTTCCGTACGGATCATCACTGGACGGCCTTGGGGGCGTATGCCGCCTATAGCACTTACTGCGTGGAGAATAAGCTGGAGCAGCACACCTATGGGTATTTTGATGTGAAGCGCATCTCTGATTCCTTTTTGGGGAGCATGTATTCAAAGATCCTTGATCCCATGGCGGAGGAGGATGACCTATACGCGGCCGCCAATACGCCTCAGGCAGAGGTGGTATGCGATGGTCAGAAGAGGCAGGGCATCTATGATGTGGAGCAGCTGATGAAGAAGGACAAATATGCTTATTTCTTCGGTGGCAATTATGGCGAAGTGCGTATCAAGAGCCATGTGGATAGCAAGAAGAAGATGCTGGTGGCGAAGGATTCTTATGCTAATTGCTTCGTCCCTTATCTGATGGAAGATTATGGGGAGATTGTCATGATTGATTTGCGGTATTATAAGAAGTCTGTACAAAAACTGCTGCGAGAAGAGCAGTTTGACAACGTGCTGGTTCTCTATGAGATGAGCAATTTTGCCCAGGATACCAATTTATATAAGTTGGTGCATTAATGTTACTATTCACAGTCATTTCTAGAAAAAGAACAGAATCGTTGTGCTTGCACATAAGATTCTGGCTATTTTCTAGAAATTAGATGTGGAAGCTGTTCATCCTTTCATAAGATAGCCAAACTTGCTTGCCTTGAGGGCGTTCTATATGATATGATAAAATGTGATGCATACAAACACGTCCGGCGCGGCATTTTCCGGACAGGAAATGGAGAGTACGATGAAAAGATATAGATTATTGGGGATGTTGTTAGCGGTGGGATTGTTTGTATCCGCTTTTTCAGAGATAAAGGTTTCTGCTGCGGGCAAATGGCCCACAGGACCGAAGAAGAATTTTGCCTGTGAGTCTGCCATTGTCATGGAACTGTCCACGGGTACGATTCTGTATGAAAAGAATATGCATAAAAAACGCTATCCTGCCAGTATCACAAAGATACTGACTGCGATGCTGACGGCAGAGAATCTGGCGATGAATGACGTTATTACTTTTTCCGAGGAAGCGGTCTTTGGCATTGAGCCGGGCAGTTCTACGGTGTATTCCGAAGTGGGGGAGAAGATGACTGTGGAGCAGTGCATGTACGCCATTATGTTGGAGTCTGCCAATGAGGTGTGCCTGGCGGTGGGGGAACAGATTGCCGGATCCATCAGCAAATTTGTGGACATGATGAATCGGCGGGTGAAGGAACTGGGCCTGAAGGATACTCATTTTAATAATCCGAATGGCTTGCCTGACCCTAAGCATTATACTTCTGCCCATGACATGGCGGTAATTACCAGGGCGGCCATGAAAAACAGCACTTTTCGCAAGGTCTGGAATACGAAAAACTATACGTGCGCTAAAACTAATAAGCATAAGTCTGACCGCTATTGGCTGAACCATCACGAGATGCTTTCCGGGAGAAAGTATCCGAAATATATCTACAAGTATGCCATTGGGGGAAAGACTGGCTACACCAGCGTGGCAGGAAGCACTCTGGTGACCTGCGCCCAGAAGGATGGCATGGAATTGGTTTGCGTCATTATGAAGTCCGTAAGTCCGGATGGAGGGCGGGAGCCAAATGAGTATACGGATACTACTAGGCTTTTGAACTTTGGGTTTGAGAAGTTTAAGAAATATACAGTGGGAGAAGAGGAAACAGAACTGGGAGAGGGTCTGTTTAATAATTATGGAAGTTATTTTGACCAGAGTGAATCTCCTCTGCATTTAGGGGGGGAGTCGGCAGTGGTGCTGCCCAAGAAGGCAGATTTTAACGAGGCTCAGCAGAAGATTACCTATGACAAGAACGTTAAGATTGGCGATGGGGATAATGTAATTGGAAGGGTAACCTACACTTACGAGGGGAAGACAGTGGGATCTACGGATATCATTTATACCAAGGCGGAGAAGCAGGCGGACAAGCAATTGGACGAGGCCTCCAAGAAGATGGTGGACAGCGAGATTCAGGAATTGGAAGAGACGAGGAAAGCGGATGCCAAGAAGGCAAATTATATGAAAAAAATAAAAAATGGGTTGGCGACTTTTTTTGGCTACCCGGCAGTGCGCGGGATACTTGTGCTTTTGCTTCTGACATTGCTGGCGTTCGGAGGCGTGGCAGCGGTAAAGCATGTGAAATTGCCTAGATTGCAGGATATCAGGCGCAGAAGCAAGATTTCGGGCGGATATCGGAGCCGCAGGGGGCGCCGGGCTAATGCTAGGCGGGAACGGGCGGCCAGAAGAGGCAGTACGGCTTCCTTGGATAGAAGGAGTCGGCGAGGCAGGAGAAGAAAGGCGAGCAATGCGCCTGCTCCGGCCAGGGAGAAAAAGAGCAAGGGATTGCGCTATTACAAGAAACATAAAAATACGAGGGAAAGCTTTGGGAAGAATTTCTTTGACTTTTAGAGAAAATAAAAAAGCGTCTCCGAGGTGATTCGAACACCCGACCTACCGCTTAGGAGGCGGTCGCTCTATCCAGCTGAGCTACGGAGACATTTGTGCATGCTTTGGTCTGTATGACGGTGGTTGCACATCTAGGCAAGTATACCACAGTTTTATAAAATGTGTCAAGAGGAAAATTGCGAGTTTGATGATAGGGCAAAAAAGAGGAATATTTTATATGGCGAGGTATGTTCGCAAAAGCAAGCGGAGATTTTCTTTACAAATATTGTGCCTGCGGCATAGAGTTTGCAGGTAACGGAAAGGCATGGGGATTAATATGGCAGAAGATGGCAAAAAAAGCAACCAGGATTCAGAATACGAGGATGTGTGTTATATCTGCAGAAGGCCGGAGAGCGTGGCGGGGAAAATGATACGCATACCAAATGATATCTGCATTTGCAATGACTGCATGCAGAAGACATTTGACTCTGTGGACAAGATGGGCGGTCCTTTTGGGGGCATGCCTTACATGGATATGTTCCAAATGGGACAGTCGCCCCAGAGCGAGATTCCCAAGAGACAGAAAATTAAAAAGAAAAAAGAAGAGAAGGGCAAGAAGAAAGCTGAAAAGCCTGAGGGGATTTTTGATATTGCCCATCTCCCGGCGCCCCATGTAATCAAGGGGACGCTGGATGAGTATGTGGTGGGGCAGGATCACGCCAAAAAGGTCATGTCCGTGGCGGTGTACAATCACTATAAGCGGGTTCTCACGGACAATGGGGAAGAGGACGGCGTGGAGATTGAGAAATCCAATATGCTGATGATCGGGCCTACCGGTTCGGGCAAGACCTATCTGGTAAAGACTTTGGCTAAAATTCTCCAGGTGCCTCTGGCCATCACGGACGCCACGTCTCTTACGGAGGCGGGGTATATCGGGGATGACGTGGAGAGCGTGCTTTCAAAGCTCCTGGCCTCGGCTGACAATGATGTGGAGAGGGCGGAGCATGGCATCATATTTATTGACGAGATTGACAAGATTGCCAAGAAGAGGAATACCCATAGCAGGGATGTGAGCGGCGAGTCGGTACAGCAGGGCATGCTCAAACTCTTGGAGGGCAGCGATGTGGAAGTGCCTGTGGGGGCCAGCAGCAAGAATGCCATGGTGCCCATGACTACGGTGAATACCAGAAATATTCTATTCGTCTGCGGCGGTGCTTTTCCGGAATTGGAGAAGACCATCAAGAATCGCCTGACCAAGCAGTCCTCTATTGGGTTCGCCTCTACTTTAAAGGATGCCTTTGACGGAGACGCCAATATTTTGGAGAAGGTGGTCACGGAGGATTTGCGGGAGTTCGGCATGATTCCGGAGTTTCTCGGCCGCCTTCCGGTGATCTTTACCTTGCAGGCCATGACGGAGGATATGCTGGTGAGGGTGCTAACTCAGCCCAAAAATGCCATTATCAAGCAGTATCAGAAACTTCTTGCCATGGACGAGGTGGATTTGCGCTTTGATGAGGAGGCGGTGCGCGCCATCGCGGAGCGGGCGGTGGAGAAGAAGACTGGCGCCAGGGCTTTGCGAGCGATTATCGAGGAATTCATGCTGGATATCATGTACGAGATTCCCAAGGATGACTTGATTGGCAGGGTTACGATTACCAAGGATTATATCGAGAAGAAGGGAAGCCCGTTGATTGAGATGCGGGAGAGCGGCGAGGCGAAGTTGCTGACCCAGCGGGAGACGGTGTCGGATGGGGATGCGTCCCAGGTGTGAAAATGGAGGTTGGCATGGAGAAACTTTTTATTACTAGCTTGACGATTGAGAGTGTCAGGCATTTGAAGGATATTACTATTCCCCTGTCGGAGGAAAAGCCGAAGCATTTGATTTTGACTGGGAGGAATGGTAGCGGGAAGACCAGCGTGCTGGAGGCGCTGGCGAGTTATTTAAATAGTATAAAGGAATTAGATATAAAAAAAACTGCTTTTGAATTTGTAAAAAGAATATCTAAGAGTGTAGTTAAAGGTTATTTTGGTATAGAAAACAGTAATGAAATAAATAATTTGGCAACTAATTATGAATCATCTAAAGATACAATGATTGAGTCGGGAATTGCTGTTGATATATTATTTAGCCAATCATTATTAATGTTAATAGATTGTTTCAAAGATGGGGAATTTATTTTAGCCTATTATAAGGCAGAGCGTTCATTTAATTCGCAAATGCCAAAGCATGTGGAGAAGATTGTGCTAAAGGATTATTATTCTATGACAGAATCTCCTCGGCAGTTATTTGTGAAATATCTGTTAGATATGAAGATGACAGAAGCCTTGGCTAGAAGCAATGGACATGAAGAGAAGGCAGATATCATCTATCAGTGGTTTGTGAAGTTTGAAGAATTGCTCCGGCAGATATTTGAAGATGATTCCTTAAAATTGGTATTTGACGAGGATGATTTTTCTTTTCATATCAAGGAGAAGAACCGGGAATTATTTGATTTCAATACTCTGTCCAGCGGTTATGCCGCCATTCTGGACATTGTGCTGGATTTGATTGTGCGCATGGAGAAAAAGACGAATAAATCCTTTGTTTTTGATATGCAGGGAGTTGTCTTGATTGACGAGATTGAAACCCATCTGCACCTGGAGCTGCAGAAAAATATATTGCCGATGCTGACGACAATATTTCCCAATATTCAATTTATCGTGTCCACCCATTCTCCTTTTATCTTAAACAGCCTGGAGGACGTGGTGATCTATGATTTGGAAAAGAACATCATGGTGGAGCATGGATTGTCGGATATTCCCTATGGGGGTGTGGTGGAAGGATATTTTAATGCAAGTGAGCTGTCGGATTCTCTGCGAGAAAAATACGAGAGGTACAAGGAACTGGTGAAGAAGAAGGAGTTGTCTGACGAGGATTTTGAAGAGATTGCCAGACTGGAAATGTATTTGAATGAGATTCCTGACTACCTTGCGCTGAATATCACGACGGAATACCAGAGATGCAAGATGGAGTTTGAGAACAGGGAGGATATTTGATGGTAAAGATACAGCGGACGCTTCCTGCCCCGGCATCTTTGGCAGTGGAGGCAGATAAGCCATCGGGGAGTTATCGGGAACTTGATGTAATAGAACAGTTGAGGAAGGATTTTCATGATAAGTGCTATCTCTGCGGAATAAAAAAATTACAAGATCCGGAGGTGGAACATTTGCTGCCCCATAAAAATGGAAAATACCCGGAGAGGAAGTTTGATTGGAACAATTTGTTTCTTTCCTGCGGTCATTGCAACAGTATTAAAAACCAGACAAAATATGATGGGGGGATTTTGGATTGCTGCGTGCAGGATCCGGAGGAGGTCATTGATTTCAGATTTCAAGAGGGAAATGTGGATATGGTGGCAAAAGAGGGGGCGGATGAGAAGGTGGCATTGACAGTGGATTTACTCCAGGAGGTATTTAACAAGAAGAATACGGGAATGAGAGTGTATAAATGCGAGATGAGATTGCAGGAATTGAATAAAGAAATGAATGTCTTATATGATAAATTAGAAGTGTTGAAGGAGAGGCCTGATTCACGGATTACATTGAGGACGTTGAAAGCATTGTTGAGGAGGGAGTCGGCATTTGCTGCCTTTAAGAGATATTACATCAGAGAACATAAGGAGCAATTCCCCCAATTATCAGATTTCTAATCTTGGATGGGAAGAATGGCTGTAACAGTAAAATATTTGTGCGGAGCGTAATATTGGAGGAAAGCATGACGGCGATTTTGCAAAGGAAATTTCAAGATCGGTTGGCAGAGGCGATGGTTCTGATAAGGAATTATGAGATTGATTATCTTGAATTGGGTGTTTTTGGCAGTTATGCCAGAAAGGAATTTAGCGGGACCAGTGACATTGATATCTGCATTGTTGTAGAGGAAAAACCTCCCAGGAATGTCAGCGGCGCATTGAGAGAGGAATGTGAGCTGATTGGTGTTGACATTGTATTTGTCACAAAAGAATATTTTGACACTTCTCAGGATCGCTTCGCAAGAAAACTCAGAAAGGACTATCAGAGATATGAGGAAGAAAAATCAAATGGAGATAAAAATGATTGAGGAGAAAACCTTGCAATAAATTGATCTAGGCATGGTATGGATTCGTCGGCACATTTTGCTCCTTCTGACATACAATATAGGAAATACATATTTTTCATGGGGTATATTATGCCAGAACCTTCTTGTACGGAAAAAATCTATTCGGAAGATTATACGGATTATCTCATAGAATATTTTGAGGCAGACCAGTCTATTAATATTGAGGATAGGGAGTGCATGAATATTGTTGCTCAGAGATACGGGATTTTTTTTCGGTCAGGGGGAGAGTATCGGCCTAGGTTGCGGGGCGAGACTTGTTCCATTCCGCACTGTTACGGGCTGCTGTCCTCGGATCAAGTGCTGGAGAGCACTGGCGTTGCCAGGGTGCAGAGACAGCCGGGGCTGGATTTGTATGGTCAGGGAGTGATGGTGGGGTTTGTTGACACGGGGGAACGTGTTATTATATTGTCAAGTCAGTAAGAACCCAGTAAATATAAGGGGTTCCGGCTGGTTTAGTCCTACAGGAAATGCAAAATAAATAGTCATTTTGACGTAGGATGGGCCCGTTTTACAAATTGAAATCTGTTTGTTGCATTTATTTAACACAAAGGCAAAACTTCACAGGCACTTAATTAACTAAAGCAACGAGGATATGTCATCAAAGATGATGCTGGTCGTACACTTATCATTTAAGATGGCAGAACCCTTAGGTTCTGAGATAAGTCTTTTCGCTTGGGTGACAGTCAATGCTGCTATCCTCTTTTTATGCTCTCACCCCTATGCCACTGCTCATCCAGTGCGCCCTTGCCGCTGTAAAAAGCAAGAAAGAACCTTATTTTGCGATCAAATATCAGCGTCTCTTCAAGCGACGCGGCAAGAAAAAAGCGATCATTGCTATTGCAAGGATGATGCTTGCCAACATTTATCATATGCTGTCAGATAACGAGGATTTCCATCCGGATGACTACGAAGCCACCATCAATCCGCCAAAACAAAAACCAGTTGTTCTTACTCTTGACAATACCCTTCAGTTCCATTACTTGGGGTCAGCTTCCCCGCCCAGGGGCTTATAGTTGCTGTCCATGTAGTTCTTTTTCCCGAAGGGAACGTAATTTTCATCCAGTAAAATCAAGTTCCCGTTTCCCAATTCAGGGAACTGCCGCGCAACCTCCTTGAGCACTTCCCATTCATCTTTTGTATTTTCTTTGTTGTCCTCCTCCACCTGTCTTAACGCTTCTTGAACAGATTGCTGATCTGCCGTTCCCCAATAGAGGGGATGGGGCTGGAAGGAAGAATGGTAATCGCCGCCCTCATAGCAGAAAAAACAGGAGCAGGGGATTTTTTCAAATAGAATCTTTTGCGCCCCGTCAAGCTCCTTCACCTCCAGACAGTAGCACCCATTTACGGTTGCCGCACCATCTCGTGCGGTCATGTTTGCGATTGCCATGATAGTAAGGGGTTCCGTTTTCACGATCATGCCGGGAACCAAAAGCCCCTCCTCGTACATTTCCCGTAAATATTCGTCAGAAAATTTTCCGACAGCCCGCCATAGGAAAAACAATGCAAGAAGGAAACAGATAACGGCGGGAATCCAGCTTTTAAACAAAGAAATTCCTGCCATGCACAGAAAGCACACGCAGATTATCGCGGAGCTTCTCCGCTTTTTGACGACGGCTTTTATTATTTCATCCTTCTGCCGTATCCGGCTCACATCTGCATGGATGCCGGATTTTACACTTGCCTCAAATTGTGAATAATCGACCATATTTTCCTCCGTTTCTTACATTTCTGTAGTTTGCTAATATTTTTTATAGATATATTCAGTATAAAGCCGATAAAAACAATATACAATCCAAACCACCCAGGTTATTTCCCACTTGTGAGATATTACAGAAATCATCAAATAAAGCACAGCAACAGTAATAGCAATCATCCAATTCGTTATTTTTTTCTTCTTGGTTATTTCATTCGCTGATACTTTTACAACATCTGACAACAGACTTTCATATTCGTTATCAACGCTGTTTTCTGTTCTTTCGCCTTTGAATAATTCTGCTATGGTAATCCCCAGGGATGCAGCTAATGGTTCAATAAGAGATACATCTGGAAATCCGATACCCCGTTCCCATTTTGAAACAGCTGCACTTGATACTCCCAATTCATTCGCTAAATCCTGCTGCGTGCGATTTTGTTCTTTCCTGATAGCGGCAATCAGACTGCCTGTTTTTTGAACGTTCAATATTTTCACCTCCTTTCCGATTTCATCATATCACAAGAAACGCCATATTCAAGAAACGCTCCGTTGAAATGTGAAACGCTGCATTGGATTTATGCAAAAATAACTTCCCCTTCTACAATCCCCCTTGCACAAGCGCATATGTTACCAAATAATTTTATTTTTTCCAGTACAACTTCCCATTTGTCGCTAGCCATAACCTCCCGATAACTGTGATTGTTCACAAGTCTTTCGTCTCTGCGTCTTATGCGTCTGGCTCTGTGATGATGTGTTGTTCTGCCCGACAAATGGGAAGTTGTCTCTTTGCACATTCGCTACTTTATCACATTAGGAATGTATTTTGATGGTTTTGCAATAAATAACAAATATATTCCGCATATCAGTTTAACCATCGCATCTGCAATGCAAATAACTGAAACTGGTATGCCCGGAAAAATATAGCCCATTGTTACGATAACCATACATACAATCCCCAATACTACCATACTCCAACCGTGTACAAAAAACCACAAGAAGAAATGTATTGATGTTGCCATCAGTACACCAAGCCATATCTGCCTCCAATGCCATCCGGGGATAAACGGGCCGGCAATACAAAACATTAATATAAACAACGTAGCAATCGAAAAATAAATCATCTTTATCTGCTTTTTAGAAATATATCCTTGAGAAAGTTTTTCTCTCACTTTTTTGTTTACGTTGACTCCAAAAAAGCAGGCATAATAACCTGTCAGAAACACGAACGGATTAACAAAAAATTCACCGCTACAAATGACAGCTGCTATTAGTACAATTCCAATAAGAATCAACCATAAACCACATTGTTTTTTTTGATTGAATTCCAATATTTCTTTCATTTCGTTCCTCCTGCAAATTTCGATTGTGATTTGTTGATTTTTAAGGGAAACAAAATCACATAAAACATTATAACACATAATATACGGGAATTGGTAAACTGATTGAAATGCTTTCAAAATCAATAAAAAGAGGACAGATAAAAGATGAATATGATTTACGCAACATACAATATCCACCATAACAGCATTGAACTGTGGTAATTTCTTGTAAAACAGCAGAGTCCAAATTTATATTTGGTTACTCTGCTGTTTGCTTTTAAGATGGCTATAATCTATAAGTCTAATTAGAATTTTCTTCTTCTTTCTTGTATAAGCCAAAAAAGTAACTGTTATTTTCCAGCAATTCATCAAAAGTCCCATTACCGACAATCTTTCCGTTTCTAAATACAATAATACGGTCAAATTCCCTAATGGAAGTCAGACGGTGGGCAACAGCAATCACGGTAGCATGTTTTATCTGTTCCAAGTTTGGCAGACGGATATTCGTCTATATAGTTCATTCCATAATTGATAAAAAGAATGGCACCATAAAATAAAATCCCATAAACGGCTATTGTTCGCTGCCATTAGGGGGACAGAAACCTGTATCCGGCTCATGGAGCTGTCCCGCTAGCAGAAAGAAAGGAGGGATTGAGATCAAGGGCATAAAAACCGGGCATGAGGTATGCGCCCCTACTGGGGACGTATCGCCCAAACCCTTACAACTGAATACCGCTGCGCCACAGAACTTATGCGGCGTGGGGACACCGCCTTTTGTCCGCTTGCCGGACAGCCGCAGACGCGGCAGAAAGGGATTCCAATGCTCATGTACGGTAAAGAAGCAAGCAACCAAAAACAAGAGATAGACCGCCAGTATCACGCTATTCCAAACTAAAGAACTAAAAACCAAAAGACAAGCATTGCGCAAATGTTGCATAACAGGCTATGGATTCATGGATAACTCTGTTCAAAGCACATGGAAAAACTAAAATGCAGCTTTCTTGCGTCTTATAAGAAGAATTTGCCGGGCTTGTGTTTCCCGGTTTTTTGCTTGTTTTATTCGCCTAATCGTATATGATTATATATATGGCTGTTAGAAAAAAATTAAAAAAATAAAATTGTTTGTAACAAATCGCACTTGAAAAGAACTAACAATATGAGGTGCTGATATGGATAAAGAAAAAATTGATGAAATATATCGTGAAAACGCCGCCATGATATATAAATATCTATGCGGTATTGCCAAAAAAATATGGTACAAAGAACTGAAAAAAAGAAGCAGGCACAAAACCGCCCCACTGGACGATTGCGTACCTTCCACAGAAAATGTTGAAAGTAAAAGCCTTGACAATTTAGAAAAAATTGAAATATTCCGCCTCATGCACAACCTTGATGATGTAACAAGAGAAGTCATGTATTTGCGATTAGCAGGAGAACTACAATTTTCTGAAATTGCGGCTATTTTGGGAAAAACGGAAAACTGGGCAAGGGTAACTTATTATCGGGGAAAACAGAAAATAATGAAAGGAATGAGAGAATGGAACTAAGGGAAAAAGAATTAGCTTGTGAGATTGTCAGAGATTTACTTCCTCTCTATGTTGACGGAATGGTAAGTGATGTTTCTAAAAAAAGCATTGATAACCATTTAGAGCATTGTACAGAATGTAGTGAGATATATCACGATATGGCTTGTCATTTGGAAATGGAGACGCCGCCGACAGAAATTTCAGATGTAAAAAGATTTTTGCATAAAACAAAGAAAATGTATCTGTTATATAGCTTAGGCTGTCTTAGCTTTATTGCAATACTGATCTGTCTGATTGTGGATTTGGCAGTAAACAAAGGACTTACATGGTCTTTGATTGTCGGAAGTTCCTGCCTGTTTGCAGACGCTTTTATATATACTCTTTCAACCTGTAAAAAGAATAAAGGCTGTATTGCAATGGCAGTAATAAGCATTGGGGTGTTTGTCCTGCTTTCCGTCATACAGATTACCCGGTATTATCTGATTGGAACAGGGACATTTTGGCTTTTCCGTTATGGTGTGCCTATCCTGCTGTTATGGCTTTTTGTCCTCTGGCTTCCAGTGCTTGCAAGAACATTCCTAAAATGGAATATTTGGGACTGCATAGCATTGTTTCTATTCTTGGTAATCATAGGAAACTATGCCACAAAACTAATCACGGGAGATTATATGTGGGAAGATGTGCTCCATATGCAGGGATTTATGGGCAATGCCCTAATCAGGTAACAGGATAAGCCTCATCTTTATGTGCCAGATAGCGGTCAGGATCATACGACAGATGGCGATGATAGCCTTCTTGTGACCACGACGTGCTTTTACGCGTCGATAACGGGTAGTAAATTCAGGATGTTTCTTCGATTTGATTAAAGCATTTGCAATCTGCACCAAAACTGGTTTAAAATTAAGAACCAGCACGGGAAATCCTAGTGGATTTGATTGCTTTAATCATTGCGGGGACAGCATCCTGCCCATGATACCGTCAACAAAAGGTGCCACATCAAAAGTTTCCCAAGGATGTTGTAAAATCTGTTCCGTAATGGTAAAATCTGTTCCGTAATGGAACGAGATGATTTACCAAATATTTCAGAAAAGACATCGTCTAACTTTAAGTTAGATACAGTTATATAAGTCACAAATCCACTTGGCATCATTGCGATTAGTTTTGTTGCCTTTTTGAGGCTTGGTATATTTGGCAAGCCAGCCGCACAACTCTTGCAATCCTTTTGGAAAGGCGGATTATAATAATGAATCGAAAAATATTGGTCATAGATGACGAAGAAATGCTGACAGAATTACTGGACGATTATTTCTCAGGTTTGGGATATATGGTATCAATTGCATTAAATGGCAAGAAAGCTATGGAGATGTTGCGGGATCAGCCGGATATTATTTTGCTGGATGTCAATATGCCAGAACTGGATGGTTTTGAATTGTGCAAAAGAATTAGAAAGCATGTGTCCTGTCCTATTCTCTTCTTGTCTGCAAGAATCACGGAGCAGGATAGGATAAACGGCTTGCGCATTGGCGGGGATGATTATATTACGAAGCCCTTTAGCATGGCGGAGCTGGAGGCCAGGATTGAGGCGCATTTGCGGCGGGATGCAAGGGGGAAAGCGGTCAATCAGATGGTCGCATCCGATGAATTGATTGTGGATTTTACCCAAAGGACGGTTACTTATAAAAACGAGGAGATTCCTTTTTCTAAAAAGGAGTTTGCGATTATTGAGTTTTTAATCACCTCTGCGGGGCAGGTGTTTGACCGGGAGCATATTTATGAGGCCGTATGGGGGCTGGAGGCGGCGGGAAGTTCAGATGTGATTAAGGAACATATGCGAAAGATCAGGGCAAAGCTCCATCAGGCGACAGGCAAAGAATATATTGAAACGGTATGGGGGATTGGATATAAATGGATAAAATAAGGGAGTATTCGCTTAAGAAATCATTCGTTTTGGGAATGGCTGTGACTGTGGCCGGCATTCTCTTCCTTTCTGTTTTTAGCATATATGGAAGTTACCGCTTGCAGAAATGGATTATGCCGGAGTCCAATGAGGTGTATCTTGAAATGGAGACAAAGAGAGAGAATGGTCAGGTTGAAAGGGACGAATATTTAATGGAGTACGGTAGAGAAGAGTTTTATTCTCCTCTGTTGTCAGAGGGAGAAGAATTGCCGAAGGTAAATTCGTTCACAATCAGGAGAGGAAATGCGGAGTTTGCGGAATTGACACCAAAAAGGAAGGCTGCATATCGTTTTTTGAGTGTCACGATGTTTTTGCTTCCAGTAATGTTTTCTGCTGTCGGGGTGGGACTGTGTGGATGGTGGTTCTATCGAAAGAAATTGGCAGTTCCCTTGGCAGTGCTTTCGGATGCCACAGAGCATATTTGCCAGAAGGATTTGGATTTTACCGTTGATTATAGAAGCGGGGATGAATTGGGGCGGCTGTGCGGTTCCTTTGAGAAAATGAGATGTGCTTTATCGGATAATTATAAGGAATTATGGAATATGATTGAGAATCGGAAGCAGCTGCAGATGTCTATCGCCCACGATTTGCGCACACCCATTACAATTATTAAAGGATATGTAGAGTTTCTTCTGAAAAATTTGGATGGGGGAATTACAAGGAAAAAGGAAAAGCGCGTGCTGCATCATCTGTTTTCCGCCGCAATGAGGCTTGAGCGGTATACAGAATCTGTCAGAAATATCAGCCAGGTAGAGGAGACGGATATCAGGAAGGAAGAATGCCTGCTGAGGGAGGTAGTGGAGGATATGGCAAGTGATTTTACAGTGCTTGCCGACAGGTATGGGAAGTCGCTTGCCTTAGAAAAGGATTTGCCGGATGGCAGGGGCTTGATTGATCGGCAGTACCTGTGCCGGGTGTTGGAAAATATTATAGTAAATGACCTGCGTTATGCGGAGAATGAGATAAGAATGAAGGTAGAGAAGAAGGGCAGTCGGCTTTTGATTATGATTATGGATGATGGAAAAGGATTTTCTGAAGAGTTGCTTAATGGTCGTGGAATGAAACTATTTTACTCTGAAGCGAAAGGAGAACATTTGGGGATAGGACTTGCTGTCAGTCGGATTTTATGCGAAAAGATGGGGGGAGGAATGAAATTGGAGAATAGTAAAGAGGGTGGCGCTGCGGTCACGATTTGGATTGAAATCTAGTAAAAATTTTTGCAAAGTTCTCATAAATTTTTTAAAAATCTTTTTGGCTGAAAAGTCAGGAAGATTTTTTTCTTATATGTATTTGTTACAAATTACTAACTAGAAGTAACAAGGTTATTCTTATGGTCTAAATAACTGTTAAAATATCAAATGAATAATTTATTAATAAACAATTTATGCAAAAAATATTGAAAAAAATGAATTTTTTGACTAAAATTTGACTTTATTTAGTTAAAATGAAATTGTTGAAAGCCTATGCTGTACATCAGGATGCACACAGGCGCATGAGGGATTATGCTATTTTGCGTTTGTGGCTGATGCAACTCATGGCAGATTTATCTGTTATGATTATAACATTAAAAATGGTGAAAGAGAGGTAGGAAATGATTAGAAGGAAATTCATATCAGTAGGAGTTCTGTTGTTGCTTTTCACGGGAATCTTTTGCGGCTGTAGCAGATATTCTGTACCAGAATCTGAAAAGAATTCAGAAAAACAGAAGGAATCATCAAAAATGAATGGGAGAGAAGATGGACAGGAGGATGAGAAACAGGATCCCTTTACCAAAGCAGAGGAGGATAGCCAAATGGTATATAGCATGAGCCATGGGGCAAAAAAGCCCAACCGAAATAAGAATGGGGAAATAAAGCCTTTTATCTACCGGGGAGGGGAATTTAGCATGGGATATACCTTTAATGCAGAGGGAAAGGGCAAGACGATCGGTTTTCTCTTGTTTGTCAATGGAAAGCCCCAGCCCTACAGGATTGATGACAATGGGGAAGAGAAATACTGTCATATTTTTTCTATAGCAGATAATAAGGATGAGGATTTTGTCATTCATTTTACCCCGAAGGAAGGAAAAAAGGGAGAAACGTTGCAGGTGATGATTGATGGGATTTATCATGCGGGCTATCTGCCTGATATGAAGGAGACCAGTGGATGGGGATTTTATCACAGTCATATGCCGATGGAATATCATTTGAAAATGAGGGCAGATGCTTCAGGAGATGCTGCTACAGTTTCAAAAAATATCATAAAAAAATTTAAGGTTCAAGAGCAGAAAGTGAGTAGGAAGTTCTTAACAGAGGAATTGGTGGAGCAAGGGTATCCAGAAGTCACAACTGAAATGCTGGAACAAGGGGATTACCATGGTATCACATATGATGGCCAGCCTGAATTTGATTATCTGAATGTAAAGGGAAAGAAAAAGGTGCATGTTGTTTATAAAGTTTGTGGACGTTCAGGAGTTGCCTATCGCACGACATTTTTCATAAACCATCAGCCGGTTTCTGATACGGCAGATGTCAAATTTTCAAAAGGAGGGATGGCTGTCATTGAGGCAGATATTGATATTGAGGCATTGAAAGAGAATGGTGCCTTTTATGCAATCACTGTTCCTGAATATACGGGGAGATATTCTGGAAGTGATGTAACGCTTGATGTGCTTAAGTCCAATTCCATTTTATTGTATCAAAAGGAGGGAAACTAAGATGGGGAGAAGTAATAGGACTATATGGAAATGTGGAATCCTTTTGCTGTTTTTCACATTGGTATTGTCGGGATGCCAACAGAAACATGGGGATTCAGAACATTCCAGTACGGTATCAGGGACGCCTGTTTCTACGCAAGGTGCAGAGGAAAAAGAACATAAAGAACAATATACGCCGATACCGACGCAGGAAGTGAAAGAGGGTAAGGATGGCTTCGGGGAGATTAAGGGCAAGATTTCGGAAGTTTTTTATGGAAATGATGGAAATTTATTAATGCAGACGGAGAAAAATATCTGGCTGTACCATGTTGCGGATCGGACGGTAAAGGCGAAGATAAAAGTCCCCGACTTACGGGAATTATCGGTAAGGAGAATGGATGGGGGATATGCAATGGTCGGGGAAGTTTCACGTTCGGAAAAGAAGGGGGCGGGAATGTTTGCCGATTCCGGTTCTGCTGATGGAGGTTGGAGGGTATTGATTCTGGATGCTTCATTGAATATCATGAAGAAAATAAATGTATCGAATCTTGTGGGAGGCAAGGGCCATGTTTCTGATGCCGCATGCATTGCCGTCTCCCGTGATGGGGGGAAGATTGCGGCAGCCACGGAGAAGGGAATATTTCTCTGGGATGTACAGAGCAAGAAGAGGCGGAAGGTTCTGGACTTTGCGAAGAGGCGGGTCATAGAGCATCTGGTGCTGGATGGGGCGAATCAGATTGCATTTACGAAGAATGATAAGAAACTTGCCTTCTTTTCAAGCGTCCTGCCTGAATCTGCGTCCGATGGGGAGGAAAGCATTTCTGCCTGGGGGACGATTTCTCTTGATGGAGAGGGATTGAACATGTCAGCGGATGCGGACTATCATGTGGAGGAAATGCAGGTTTATGATGATTGTCTGGTACTTTCAGAGTCTTTTGAGCATAACAGCGGCAGGCTTCTGAAAGTTGACACGGGTAGCGGCAAGAAGTCTTTTATTCCTTTTTCGGACAAAAGAGAGGGGAAGGATGGCGTGTATTCGTCAGCGGACGGAAAGTATTTTGCTACGGCATGCCTTGCTGGTAAGAGTGTGACTGTGAGGATTTATGACATGGAACAGGGGAGAGTGCTGTTGAAGAAAACGATGAAAAATAAGAAGGAAGAATATTTTTATCGGATTCCACGCATTTATCTGTTGGACAAAGAGAAGACTTGCGTGGTTGTGCTGGGGGCAGGTATAGAAGAGGTTGAGACGAAGATGGAGCAGTTTGCATGGAGGTAGCGCATGGAATTGGAATTTATCGGGCTGACAAAGAGTTATAAAAAGAAGATGGCCCTCGATCATGTATCCGCAGTGCTGGACAGTGGAGTGTATGGGCTTTTGGGGGCCAATGGAGCGGGCAAGACGACGCTAATCAATATTTTTGTGGGCATTCTGAAAGGCGATAGCGGAAAGATTCTGGTGGACGGGGAGGATGCGGCGAAGCTGGGGAAGGAGTTTTTGTCAAAAATAGGCTACATGCCCCAATATCCGGTGTTTTACAAGGATTTTACCGTGCTGGATTTCATGCTGTACATGTGCGCCTTGAAGGGGATTTCAAAGAGAGAAGGCAGGGAGAGGACAATGGAATTGCTGGAGATTGTGAATCTGGCGGATGCGGTGGGGAAGAAGATTGGCGCCCTCTCCGGCGGGATGCGTCAGAGGGTGGGGATTGCCCAGGCAATGCTTGGCAATCCGGAGATTCTCATTTTGGATGAGCCTACGGCGGGGCTTGATCCTCAGGAGCGCATCCGTTTTCGCAATCTGATTTCCCGTTTTTCTCAGGATCGGATTGTGCTGCTGGCGACGCATATCGTGTCGGATGTGGAATTTATTGCCAATGAGGTCTTGCTTCTAAAGGAGGGAAAGCTGATTCGCAAGAATACCCCGGAGGCATTGGAGCATGAAATTGATGGGAAGGTATGGTCATTGCGGCTGCCTGGCAACGAGGAGCTTAGTGACTATGAGGACTGCTTGATTAGCAATGTCCGGCGGATCGAGGAGGGAATCGATGTGAGGATTTTGTCGGAGGAAGTGCTGGGGAGAGGGGCTGTGAGGGTGAAGCCGGGTCTTGAGGATGTGTTTTTATATTATTTTGGGAAAGGCGAGGTGGTCTGATGTTTCGCTATGAGATGAAGAAACTGTTCTGGAAGAAGTCTCTTTTGCTGATTCTTCTGCTCTTCACCGTGATTGACGTGGCAAAGGTGCGGCAGGAATACCACAGTACCACCTATCTGACAGACGACAGGGCGGAGGGCATGATGTCATGGAAGGAGGCGTTCTGGAAACTATATGGGCAATATGGGGGAAGGCTGACGGAGAAAAAGATGAATGCTTTTTTGAAACAATACCAGCCGCTGCAGGAGGAGACGGCTGACATGACGGCCAGCAGCATTGCAGATGATCCCCAGTATATGACAGGAAGTGCATGGCAGGATTTCAATCTGATGGAGAAATATTATGAGATGCCAATGAAGTATTTCTATCTTTATGGAAAGAATGCAGAAAAGGCTGCAAAGAAGGCGAAAGAGAATATTTCTTTTTATCAGGAGCATGGCAATTCCTATGAGGGCAAAAAGAATGCGGTCATTTATCATCTCTATCAGGGAAGGGAAATCCGGGATTTTTCCTATATGGAGATGATTCATTACTATCTGTATTATGATTTTTCCAGCGTGCTTATTTTTCTTTTGTGCATTTATGGAATCGTGCGGGTCTTTGCCTGCGAGCGGGAGGCCCAGATGGAGGAACTGACGGTGGTGAGCGTCAATGGGGGGAGGAGGCTGGTGCGCCATAAGATCCTGGCGGTGGCGTTGTATACGGTGTTGATATCTTTGTGGTTTGGGTTGGTGGATTTTTTCTCTTTCGCATGGTTTTACCAATCGCTGGAGGGCATGGGGATGCCGATTTATGCCGTGGAGAATTTCGCCTGTGCCTCAGTGGGATGCAGCATATGGCAGTATGTGATGCTGTCCTTTGCGGCAAGGACATTGGGCTTTTTGGTGTTCGGCATGTTTTTCCTTCTGCTGTCGGAATGTTGCAAAAATGCTTTGATGCCATTTGTGCTGAGCGTGATGGCCAGCATTGCTAGTATTTTCATTGGGGATTATTTTGCCAATTCCAGCCATATTTTGTGCAAGGTTTTGAATCCATATTTTCTTGTGACAAACCGCATGCTCTTTGGGAGGACAGAGTTTGTGGATGTGTTTGGCGCACCGGTGCTGAGTTATGAGATGGCTTTGGCAGTGGGGATTTTTCTTTGCCTGTCGCTTGTTTTTGCGGTGGCGCTTCTGTCCAGAAAAAATGTGATGGTAACAGTTAAGCGTTGCGTAAATTGCGAGGATTTTTGACATGTTTTTTGTCAAAAAAATGAGTTTTATGATGTTATTTGGAAGGAGGGAGCGTCATGCGGTTGTTTCGCTTTGAGTGGGAGAAGATGATGTTACGTCAGAGAGGCTTGCTGATTCTGATTGTTTATTTTATTTTGGAACTGGCTGTTCTTGCGGTGACAGATGCGCCCTATCATGAAGAGCGGATGACATTCGGAGAGCAATACCAGAAGTATCTTAAGCAGGTGCGGGGAAAATATACGGAGGAGAAGGGGAATTATTTGGAGAGGGAGGCTGAAAAAATCGAGAGGGCGGAGGAGCGGATTGTTTCAGTTCGCCAGGATTATTATGATGGGAAAATTTCGGAGAAGGAGTATGAGCAGGAGAGGCAGGAAATATCGGAAATTTTAAAAAATAAAAATGGGTTTGAGTCCCTCTACGAGCAGTATCTATATGTGTGCGAGGGAAAGGGGAATCATTATTTTCTGGATGATAATGGCTGGAGCGGGCTGCTGTCTGATAACCATCCCGATTTTCTGCTGATTCTGGCGTTGGTTCTCCTTGTCACTCCCGTGCTGTGCCGGGAGTATGAGACGCAGATGGATGTACTGATGCTTACAAGCCGGCAGGGGAGGGAGAGCAGGAGGGCAAAGGTTTTTCTTTCATTGACAGTTTCTCTTTTGATGGGGCTGGGCAGTTCTCTGATGGAGCTGGCTTTCTATTCTGTGAAGTATGGATTGCCGGATGGCTCTTTTCCGCTGCAGAGCGCAGAGTATTTTGGAAACAGTACGACGGCTTTTTCCCTGTGGCAGACATGGCTTGCCGGGACGGGAATGCAGATCCTTGGCTGCCTGCTGCTGGTGCTGGAAATCCTGTTTTTCGCCTCTCTGGTGAAGAAGGTGGCCTTGACGGTGCTGGCGGTCATTGCCTCGGCGGTACTGCCCTATTTGGGTTTGAATAGCGGTGCGCTGCTCAGACTTCCCTTGCCGGTCTCGTTCCTGATGGGAGCGGATTTCTGGAAGGGCAGCCAGTACCAGGCAGATGAAGTGTCGGGAAAGGATGTATTGATTTATCGGGAAGTGACGGGAAGAGAGATGATGATTTTGCTGGCAGTGGCGGCGGTAATAGTGACAATTTTTGCGGCGGCGGTGACCTTGCGCAACAGGAACCAGTATGATGGATTGGGGAAGAAGTCTTTGTCTGTGAGGACTGGAACTTTTTTGGCATTGCTTATGGCAGGCTCTTCCTTTGTCCTTGTTGGATGCTCTGCCCACGGTGAGATGGAGCGGGGAGGGGCAGTCTGCTATAATGTGAAGGCTGCAGAGGAATATCGGGATGATTCCTTGTGCATATCATTTCCTGAAAATGGGGGTATTCCTATTCTGTCGGAAGAAAATGGGGTGGAGGAGGAACTGGTGAAAAGCCCGCTGCTGTCAATGGGGAAAGGTGCCGGAGGGAGCGCTGATATTAAGGGTGTCTTTGGGGATGGCAGTGGGCTCTACTATATGAAGGAGGAGACAGAGCGTCAGATGAATCGGGTTGGGAGGTATCACAGTGATGTGGCTACGGTTAGCATTGTGCGCGTGGATCAGAAGAGCCGTCAGGAGGAAATTATTTTTGAGAAGGATGTCAGTTATGGAAAGAGCGTGCTGGGAATTGAATATGCAGTGAATAACAGATGGGAATTTCTGAGTACCTGCAGTAGGTTCTTCCTGAATGATTCCTATTTGTTTTTCTTGGACAGCGAAAACAGGATCAGACAGGTGGATAGGGAGACGGGGGAGATTACGTTTCCCGACATTCAGTGGAATGATAACATTGCTTTTGATGGCGAGAGAATATATTTTCAAGATGAAGAGGGGATGCTGTGCGCATACTGCATTGAAGAGGGGAGGACAGAGCGGTATGAGAAAGTTATGATGAGTTCATTTTATTTACAAGGGAAGTACATCTATTATGTAAATTGTCTGGATCAGGATAAACTTTACCGCTTTGATTTGCAGACAAAGGAAACAGAGAAAATTGTGGATTGTTCTGCAATATATGTGACAAGCAAAGATGGTGGGTTAATTTATACGGAAAAAGGAAATGGAGAAGATCGTAAATTAAACAAGTAATTGAGGGCGAAAAATATCTGGTTTTATATGGAAACATTTGCATAGAGCGAATGTTTCCTTTTTTGCCAAAATGACTATGAGATAATAAAAATGCCAGATAAAAAATTTTAAGTTGATAAAAGAAAAGTATTGTAGTTTTCGTTTATTTATTGGTGAAATTTGATGCCATTCTCCGCCATTTCCTGATTTTCAAAGAACATTAATGAAAATCAGGAGGTAGTAAAGTATGTATTATGATGTGCAAAAAAGTGCAGAGAGAATAAAAAAATTAAGAATAGGCAGTAACTTAACCCAGAATGAGGCAGCGGAGCAGATGGGATTTTCCTTAAGTGGATATCGTAAGTTGGAACGTGGGCAAAATGGGGGGGAGTGTGGACAGTCTTGTTATGGTAGCAGATTACTACCATATTTCCCTTGATTATCTGGTATATGGTGAAGAACGAGATTACATAAATAGTTTGTCACGGGGATTGACAGATAGTCAAAAAAGTATTGTCCGGGCCACTATAGCAAGTCTTATACTGAATATAAAAAGGTATCAATAGAGGTGACCGCCACACGGTCACTAAGTGACCGAACTGTGGACTCTACATTATGTTAGGAAGGTTATATGCCAGAGATTGGACATGCGGTCAAGGTGCAGTGCGGGCTTGCGGCACGAATTTCCGGTTATAAGACATGCAGCCTTCCTAATAAAATGATACTAGGATCATAAGTAAATAGCAATGCATGCAAATTGCAATTCGCTGGCTTGGCCTGTTAAACACCGGCAAGAAACGGATTTGGTTGCAAATATGCGGGAAAGGAGTGGAGTTTCAGTGACAATGGAACAGTTATCCGAACTAAAGAATATTCCCATTATGGAACTTCGGAGGGAAGAACTGTCAGATGCAGGAGAGGTTATGATAGATTCGTCAAAAAGCCAGAACCAACGAGTACAGTCCTTTTTCGGGCAGATGAAGAATCCCTTTGCACAGAATGTGGGGGAATATATATTACAGATTGGATATGCAGAGGGCGTGCAGGAGACATTGGATGACCGCATGGTACAGCTTGTCAGAAAGCAGACTGAGATTATGTAGAAAAGGGCGTTTACAAAACGCAGGGAGCGTGTTATTCTTTTATCAGGACGAAACCAGTAGGAATCCTGATGAAAAGCCATACCCTGTAGGACGGGTTATGCTGACGAATTATCAATCAGGAGGAATACCAGATGAAAGAGAAAGTTTTTTATAACGTGGCAGTCTATCTCCGCCTGAGCCGGGATGATGAATCGGATGGCAGTGCAGAGAGCAACAGCATCCGTTCCCAGAGGGATATGATTCGTTCTTATATCCGTAAGCAGGACGACATGGAGATTTACGACATCTACGTGGATGACGGATGGTCGGGGGCAAATTTTGACAGGCCTTCTTTCAGGCGGATGATGGAAGATATTGAGGCTGGACACGTTGACTGTGTGATAGTAAAGGACTTATCCAGATTTGGACGAGATTATATTGAAGCCGGGCGGTTGATTCAGAAAACCTTCCCGGCTTTTTCTGTGCGGTTCATAGCACTGAATGATAACTTTGATTCGCTGACGGCGGATTTTAATGAGAAAACGTTGGTGCTTCCGGTCAAAAACTTTGTCAACGATGCGTACTGCAGTGACATTTCCAAAAAGGTCAGGAGCCACCAGCAGGTCAAGAGGGAAAAAGGGGATTTTATCGGGGCCTTTGCCGTGTACGGTTACTGCAAGGACCCAGAGAATATCAACCAGCTGCTTGTGGATGAATATGCCGCCGGGATTGTAAAGAAGATATTTGCATGGAAAATTGCAGGTTTAAGCAGCCTTGCCATAGCGGAAAAACTGGACGGGATGGGAATCCTTTCCCCAATGGAATATAAGAAGTCCCAGGGGGAGAAATTCTCCACAGGGTTTGTCACCCATGTTAAGGCGAAGTGGTCGGCGGTGGCTGTCAAGCGTATTCTGACCAACGAACTGTATACGGGAATGATGGTGCAGGGAAAAAACGAAAAGATTAGCCACAAAGTGAAGCGCTCGGTGGAAAAGCCAAAGGAGGAATGGGTGCGCGTGCCGGATACCCATGAGGCGGTGGTATCGGCAGAGGATTTTGAAACAGTCCAGAAACTGCTTGCCGTAGACACAAGGGCGTCAGCCGGGAAAGTCGGGTGCCATATGTTTACGGGATTTCTGTTCTGCGGGGACTGTGGGGAGCCGATGATACGGCGGGTAAACCGCTACAAGGGCAGGTCAAAGGTATATTTTATCTGCCCTACCAGAAATAAGGGGCTTGGCTGCACAAGGCACAGCATTCCGGAGGAGGAACTGAAACATCTTGTTCTGGCAGGCCTGCAGCAGCAGCTCGCTTTGTTTTTGGATAAGAGCCATGTACTGAAACAGATAGAAACAATGGAAGTGCAGTTTGAGGAAGTGGCGGCATTTGATCAAGAAATCCGAAAACTTCATCAGGAACAGGAAAAGTATGTTTCTTTGCGTAGCGGACTGTATGAGGACTTGAAACAGGGAATTATCACGGAGGAAGATTTTAGGGATTTCCGGCAGATATACGAAAAACAGTATCAGGCAGCGGAGGAGGCCATACGGCAGCAGGAGGAGGCCATACGGAACTTGTTCAAGGCAGGCGTGGCAGCGGGGGCGAATCTGGAAAAGATGAAATCCACGTTAGTGATTACGGAATTAAGCCGGGATATTCTCGTGACTTTCGTCAGCCGTATTCTTGTGTATGAGGATAAGCGGGTGTTTCTGGAACTTAGGGCGGGGGATATGTTTGCAAAGGTTCTGATGCTGGCAGATTATTTTGAGAGTAAAGAGAATGGGAACGGGCAGGGCGCATTGTCACATCAAGCTGGTATGGCAGATAGTGTAGATGCTAGCAGTTTTGTTACGGATAATCGTTGCTGCATGAGTGTAAATACATCCGTTATGGTACAGGAGAGAAAGGAGGTATCGTAATATGGCCCGCACTTCTAAAAAGAAAAAAACAGGGCAGATGCCTCTTTCCAGGCGTTTCCATGTGGGGGTTTATGCAAGGCTTTCCGTGGAAGGCAGTGAGCGAAAGAATGAGTCCATTGACACGCAGATTGCAATGGCAAAGCAGTACCTGAAGGAACACCCGGAAATGGAACTTTATGACTGCTATACGGATTTGGGCAGGACTGGAACAAATTTTAAGCGGGAAGGCTTTGAACGGATGATGCAGGATGTGAGGAAAAAACGCATTGACTGTGTGATTGTCAAGGATTTATCCCGGTTCGGCAGGAACCATATAGAGGCGGGGAATTATATCCAGAAGATTTTCCCTTTTATGGGCGTCCGCTTTATTGCCCTTGCGGATGGGATTGACACATTCGGGGAAAAATCCGGCACGGATGAAATGGCGCTGAACCTCAAAAACCTTGTGAATGAGATGTATGCCAGGGATATTGCCCAAAAGGTAAAGTCCAGCAAGCACAGCCGTCAGGAACAGGGGAGCTATACCGGGGGCATTCCGCCTTATGGTTACCGGGCGGAATGGATAGAAGGGAAGAAATGTCTTTTTATCTGTCCGGAGACATCAGGGATAGTAAAGGATATTTATGGGATGTATTTATCCGGTAAAAATATGGGCCAGATTGCCGGGGAACTGTATGAAAGCGGAATCCACCGTCCGGGGATTTATAAAAAGACAGGGCATGTGTACCAGCAGGAGGGGGAGGCTTTAGAGCAGTGGGGAACTGCAACAGTCAAATTCATTCTGACAAACCCGGTCTATATGGGCTGTCTGGTGCAGGGGACAACCTGTGGGAAACAGTATAAAATCAGAAACCGCCATGATGTGGACAGCGGGGATTACAGCGTGAAATGGGGAACCCATGAGCCACTCATCAGTGAGGATATATTTTTTCAGGTGGCTGCCATGTTTGAAAAATCGGCGGAGAAATATTGTAATAGTAACGGCTTTTCAAAAAAAGTGCCTCTGGAGGAAGATATTTATGCCGGGGTATTGTTCTGTGGGGATTGTGGGAAAGCTATGGCAAGAGTAGCAAATGCAAAAGAGTTTACTTCCGGCCATACGGTCCGTTATTATGGTTATTACTGCCCGGCCTCCCGCAGGCTGGATGACCTGCATTGTCCGACAAAGAGTATCGCTTTGGGGGTGTTGGACGAACTGGTAAAGACAGCACTGTATCAGGAGTTTGCCCTGTCAGATTTGCGTTCGGGCAGGCTGGTAAAGGAGTATGAAAAACAGGCAGAGGAACAGAAAGAGAAAATCAGGCAAGAGATTGTTTCCTGCGGGAAAAAGCAGGAGAGCGGAAAAAAGAAGGGGAGTGAGCTGTATCAGAAGTACCATGAGGGCGGTCTGTCACTGGAAGAATTTCAGCAGATGAAAAAGGAACAGGAAAGGTCGCTCCTTGAAATGGCAGGAAGGAAGGAGGAATTGCAGCGCAGGTTAGATGGCATGGAGCGTGAGATAGCGGAAAAAGGGAAGTTCCTGCGGAACCTGATGAAATGTAATGAAAAGACGAAACTGACAAAGGATGTTATACATAGCCTGATACGCCGGATTGATGTGTACGCCGGTCACCGGGTGAAGATTACCTTTGCATTCCGCATGAATGAATTACTATATGCCGATGAAAATGGCAGGTCGGGGAAAGGAGGCAAGTGTGAATAAAAAGATGGAAAGAAACAGGCAGGCGGATCAGGAAAGGGCTGTAACCCATGCAATCCGCATTGCCATCTATATGCGCCTCTCCAAAACGGATGAAACCATGCGGGAGGAAAGCAACAGTATTTCCATGCAGCGCATTTTAATAAGGAAGTATATTGCCTCCCATTTTGCAGAATGTGAGGTTATGGAATATCAGGATGACGGATTTTCGGGGACGAATTTCAACCGTCCGGGGGTGCAGCGTCTTTTAGAGGATGCCAGAAATGAGAAGTTTGACTGTGTGGTGGTAAAAGATTTTTCCCGTTTTGGCAGGGATTATATGGAAGTGGGTGCATATCTGGAGCAGATATTCCCCTTTTTGGGAATCCGTTTTATTTCCATTAACGACCATTACGACAGCGGCAGTTCTCAGGGAAATACCGCTGATTTGGATATGAATTTCAAAAATCTTCTCTATGACTTGTATAGCAAAGATTTATCGCAGAAAGTGAAGACTTCGCTGCGGGCAAGAAAGGAGGGCGGGCAGTATGTCAGCGGCAATGCCCCTTTTGGCTATGAAAAAGCCCCGGATGACAGGCATATGCTTGTCATCTGTGAGGACGAGGCAGCGGTGGTGCGGAAGATTTTCTCCCTTGCCCTGCAGGGGATGACATCTTCCCAGACGGCAAAGAAACTGAATTTAGAAAATATTCCTACACCGGTGGAGTTTAAGATCAGGAAAGGAAAAACTTCAAGGAAACCAAAGGGGGATAAGTTTTACTGGAGCAGCAGTACCATATGCAGTATCTTACGCAATCCAGTGTATGCCGGGGATGTGGAGTATGGCAAGACAGAGCGGGAACAGGTGGGAGGCCGCAATGTCTTGAAGGCAAGGGCAGAGTGGAAAGTGATAAGAAACCACCATGCCCCTATCATTGCAAGGGAAGATTTTGAGAAAGTACAGGAAAGCAGGGGAAAGAACTGCGATAAAAGGCAGAAAAGCAGCCATCCCTTGATTGGCAGGGTAGTGTGTGGATGCTGCAAACGCAACCTTCGGATAAAGGAGGGGCTGAATCCTTATTTTAACTGCTATAATCGGTATGTGACCGGATTGGAGGAATGTGTCAGCAAAGTGAATGTCATGTTTCTGGAACAGGTGGTATTGTTTCGGCTGGAAGAACATCTGGAAGAACAGAACCTTGCCGCAGAAGTTTCCCAAAAGGTTAGGGATGATTTGATAGGAAAACGTGATGAACTGCTTCGGGATGTGAGACAGGCGGAATGGGAATATGACAGGTTGAAAAAACTGCATTATGAGAGTTACCAGTTATATTCTCAAGGAGAGCAGACAGAGTTTCACTCCCTCCATGCAGAGATGGAGAAACAGCAGGAGGTTATCAGCGGTTTGCAGGAACAGGCCATACAGATAGAGGAGCAGCTTGGCAGTCCGGAATCCGAGAAGTTCGCTTCAGAGGAGGATGTTTTGTTGACATCAGAGGTAATGGAGAGGTATATTGATAGTATAGTGGTTTTTGATGAAGAAAAAATAGAAATCAGATGGAAAATGTGAGAAATGTTTGCAAGCAAAACTTTCTCACATGAGAAGAATGCAAAATCGGCATTCTTCATCCGATTAGTTTATTTTGCAATGGTTTAACATGGCAGATGGGATTTTGTAGCAATTATCTGACAGCAGGTATGCAAAAAGGCGTGTGTTTATTAGGTAAACCGCTAAAACAGGGAAGTTTCTAAATAAAAAAGTGAAAAAACTTTTGTGCAATTACTTGACATAAGAGGGCATCGACTATTCCCATCCTGCGTTTATTGGCAGTGATGGAAGAACCCGGATTTTGAGTATTTGGGACCAGACCATTCAGGAACCGGGGGAAGGGAAGGAAATTCTGCCGCTGTTTAAGTATGGAGTAGAATATACTGCGGAAGATATCAACAGGGCTTTGGGCAGCGACGATCCGCTGTCCATTGTTCCCAGCAGGGATGAAGTGGGACATGGGACTGTTATGGCGGGAGTGGCCTGTGGCAATCAGGATGAGGAAAATGAATTCTCTGGAATGGCCCCTCTGGCTACAATCTGTATGGTGAAGTGCAAGCCTGCAAAGCAGAATTTGAAAGATTATTATTTTGTTCCCGATGGCGTGCCGTGCTATTCCGAGGGGGATCTCATGACTGGGATAGGATATCTGGAGAGAAAGGCCATGAATCTGGGAATGCCGCTGATTATCTGCCTGGGCATGGGAACCAGCTTGGGAGGGCATAATCGCGGAGGTATGTTGGGAGAACTCATGGAATCCACGGGGGACTATCGGGGAATTATATCAGTTACATCTACTGGAAATGAGGCAAATCAGTCCAACCATTATCTCAGCAGTTCTGTAGAGGTAGACGGAAGCGTGGAGGTGGAGCTGCGGGTGGCGGAGGGAGATGCCGGGTTTACCATAGAGTTATGGGCAGATGCCACAGATTTGTATTCGGTGGGGCTTATTTCGCCAGATGGAGAGTATTCTGGCAAGACCGAGGCAAGGGTGGGGGAACGGCGCCAGATTAATTTTTTGTTTGAAAATTCTGTGGTATATATTGATTATTTGCTGAATTCTTTTGACAGCGGAGACGAATGCATACGGCTGAGGTTTCAGAATCCGGCACCAGGTATCTGGAGGATACGGGTGTTTAACGACAATCAGTATTCCAGTCGATTTGATATGTGGCTTCCGCTGGATGCATTTTTGAGGGAGGGAACCCAATTTCTTCAGCCCAATCCGGACACGACCATCTGCGATCCTGGAAACAATCCGGGAGTGATTACCTGTGCTTATTACAACGATGCAAATCGCAGTTCTGCGATTGACTCTGGAAGGGGATATACCCGGGTGGGAAATGTAAAGCCGGATTTTTCCTCTCCGGGGGTGGATATTCTGGCTCCGCTGCCTTTTGCGGGAAATTATCCCGTCACGGATGAAGAGAGGAATCAGAGAGCAAGATATGGATACCGCACTGGGGCCAGCCTGGGAGCGGCAGTAACTGGAGGGGTGACCGCCCTGCTAGCCCAGTGGGCTTTTATTCAAGAGAACGATATTGCTATGGATACCGTAAAAGCAAAAAATTATATGATACGTGGTGCGAATAGGGAAGGTCTCACCATTCCAAACCGCGTATGGGGGAATGGCACATTGGATTTGTTCGGGATATTTGACAATCTCCGCCCTAAAGTCCGCTGATTGGATGTACTGTTTATAAAAGAAAATGATGTTATTGCAGGTAATTTCCTTTTTTCAGCGTCTTGTAGTCGCGCAATATCACTTCATAGCGGAGATTGGCAGCATTTAGCTCATAGATATAGCTGTCAATCAGTTCTGGCTCTTTCACATTGGAAAGTCCGTCATAGGCATCCTGCAGGCTGCGCTGTGCTTCTAACAATGCTTTTTTGAGAAAGGCTTCCTTTTTGGAGGGCCTTTCTTTTTTTGCAAGAGTTGAGGTTGATAAAAAATCAAACAAGGTATCGCACTCCTTTCCATCATATTCTATAGTGGCAATTACTTATTTTTGCAATTGCGGATTGTAACTATTTGCGGTCATGCTGTCTCTACTATAAGTTTAGACTGGATAATACAGAATTATGCAAAAATCAGTAATTTTGGCATGAATAAAAGGACAAGGGAATAAAGATGTATAGACAAAAGATGCTGTTCTTGGCAATGAAAACAGAGAAAATTATTTGGGAAAGTTTGGAATGGCAATGGCTAGTGTCGCGTTGAAAGGCATTTGTGCCAGAATAAAGGAGGCATTTGATGGAAAATACCATATTGATTCTGTTATTTATAGGGGGATTATTGATTTTTTTGGGAACTATGGGTGTTGACGTGGTAAAGTTGATTTTGAATTTTATCTTTCGCAGCCTTCTAGGCATTGTACTGATTGGACTTGCCAATTATTTTATTGAAAAAGCCGGGGGAAATTTGTTCGTCAATATCAACGAAATATCAGTGCTTCTTTCAGGCGTTTTGGGGGTATGGGGCGTAATTTTAGTCTATATTATTCGGTATTATTTCACAATCTGACCGATGAAATTTTGTGAAAATTGCATAGAGGCATAGGGGTTTGACAGGGGCAGGAAAAGTTTGCTATATTGGCGGCACACTTTTGAAAGGGGGTGCGGATATGGCAGAAGTTGCCATGGGCGGGATTTTGCTGGCAGCCAGTTACACGGACTGGAAGAAGGAGAAAATACCCAATCGGCTGATACTCATGGGAATGGTGCCGTTGCTGGCGGCGTTCATGCAGAGCGGGAGTCTGAGGGTGGCAGGATATCGTGTGCTGGCCATGGCCTTTGTGCTTTTCTTTTGCTGGCAGATTTATTTGCTGGGAGGGCTGGGGGCCGGAGATGTTAAGCTGCTAATGGTTCTGGCTGGCGTGTGCGGGCTGGACCGATTGCTCTATATTGCCCTGATTGCTTTTTTGCTAGCGGCCATGCATATTTTTTTGAGAAATTTGGCTCTGCCTGAGGGGAAGAGGAGACGCACGGTGATTCTGGCGCCATTTGTGTTTGTTGCTTATGCATTGGTTATGGCGGGGAGGTGGGTATCGTAATGCGCAAGAAAATCAGCATGGCATTGTATGACAGCGATGGCTGCATGGTTCCTCTGGCAAATTACCTTTGCAAGAAAAAACAGGAAGTTGTGGAGACCCGGCTTTTTACCAATCTTTCCCTGCTCAAAGAGCATGTGAGGAGTGGGCAGACAGATGTATTGCTGGCACTGGAGGAAGAGTCGGACGAGCTGTATGGGCTTCAGTCCTTTGTCCCCAAAATTATTCTGCTTACAGAGGGCAATATGGTGGGGGAACAGTCATCCTTTAACATGGTATTTCGCTATCAGTCAGCAGAAGAAGTGGTGCGGGAAATTCTGGAGGAAGTGGCAGAGGATGATCGGATTGTCTATGGCGGGACTCTCACTGCAAATAGGCAGAGTGAGGTGATTAGTGGATATTCCCCTTTTGGGGGTGCGGGATTAAGCACCTTTCTGACTGGTTTGGCGGAAGAATTGGCAGAAAATTACCGTACGCTTTATGTCAGCCTGGAGGAATTTCACGGGCTGGAGAATGTGACGCTAGAAAAGAAAGGGCAGTCGGGCAACTACCGGGGCATGTCGGAGGCGATATTCTATTTGCAGCAGAAGAAGGAAAAACTTGCATTAAAATTAGACTCTCTGATATATGAGGGGAAGCGGGCGGAGTATCTCTTGGCGGTAGAGAACTATCGTGACCTGCATCAGATGAAGCGGGAGAATATAATTTGTTTTTTTCAGACGCTTTGTAATGAGACATCCTATGAGAAGATTGTTTTTGACGTGGGATACTTGGGAGAGGCTGGGGAATACGTTCTGGAACACAGTGACAAGATTTATATGCCGATTCCCAAAACCAAGGCCCAGGAGATGAAGCACGTCGCGTGCCAGCAGGGATGGCAGAGACAGGGATGTGCCGAGATATTGCAAAAGGTTTATCAGGTGGCCATGGGGGGAGAATGAACAGGGAAGATTACAGAAATATACAGGAAGCGGTGGCGCGAGAGATAGATAGCGACACCGACGCAGACGATGAGGAAATCTTGGAGTGCATTGAAGAGCACGTCTTGAGAATGGGACACACGGTATATCTGTCAGTGGAAGAAAAGAAAGAATTGATTCAAAGGATTTTCTATTCCATGAGAAAGTTCGATGTCTTGCAAGAAATTCTTGAGGATAGCGAAATAACAGAAATCATGGTCAATGGACCCGATCAAATATTTATCGAAAGAAATGGGGGCATAGAGCCCTACCCCAAAACGTTTTTCAGTGCGGAGAAGTTAGAAGATGTGATACAGCAGATCGTTTCAAAGGCAAATCGCCGGGTAAATGAAGCCAATCCTATCGTAGATGTGAGGTTGCCAGACGGTTCCAGGGTTAACGTGGTGCTGCCCCCGGTGGCAATCAATGGCCCTATTGTGACCATTCGCAAATTCCCAAAGGAACCGATCTCTATGGATAAGCTGATTGAATTGAATTCCATTAGTTCGGAGGCGGCAGTGTTTTTGCAGACGCTAGTGCGGGCAAAGTACAATATTTTTATCAGTGGCGGAACGGGAAGCGGCAAGACTACGTTTCTCAATGCCTTGTCCCGGTATATCCCTACAGAGGAGAGGATTATCACCATTGAGGATTCTGCGGAATTGCAGCTTCAGTCCCAGCCCAATTTGGTGCGGCTGGAGATGAGGAGCGCAAATGTGGAGGGAAAGAATGAAGTGTCCATTCGGGAATTGATGAAGTCTGCATTGCGCATGCGCCCAGATCGGATCATTTTGGGAGAGGTGCGGGATGCGGCGGCATGCGAATTGCTCAATGTGATGAATACGGGGCATGACGGCAGTCTTTCTACAGGGCATGCCAACAGTCCTGAAGATATGATGAATCGTTTGGAAACTATGGTTTTGACAGGCATGGATATTCCTCTGGCTGCCATCCGGAATCAGATTGCCTCTGCATTGGATATCGTAGTGCAGCTGGGCAGGCTCCGGGACAAGTCCCGCAGAGTGCTGGAAGTGGATGAGGTGATAGGCGTCCGGGAGGGAAAGGTGGTTTTGCGCCCGCTCTTTGTCTTTCGTGAGTTAGGCGATGGGAGGGATAAACTGGAGGGGAAATTAGAATCTACCGGAAACCAGCTTCATTACACGGAAAAGCTAAAGCGGGCGGGACTACGTCTGTAGAACAAATCAGACAGGAGGTATTATTTGAAGATAGTGCAGAGAATGATGGCAAATAAGAACAGTGGGACAAAAGGGTCAAATGACGTGGGAGAGCGCAGTGCATGGCAGGTTTATGGCGCAGGCTTTGGCAAGGGGTTTTTGAAGGGGGCTGTATTGGGAATGCTTTTCTATCGCCATCTCCTCGCCGTGCTGTTGCTGGGAGGCTTGGCCGGGATCCTGGGGGGAAGGGGAGAAAAAAGGAGGGTGTGGAAGGGGAGGCAGCAGGAGATTACGCTACAGTTTCGCGAGGGCCTGCAGGGCATCGCATCCTCCCTCAGTGCGGGGTATTCCATTGAAAACGCTTTTGGAGAGGCAAGGAAGGATTTGATTTTGCTGTATGGGGAATGTTCCGCTCTAGAGCAGGAATTTCTAGGAATGGAAAGGCAGCTGGGGCTGAATCAGCCTGTGGAACAGGTATTGAATGATTTTGCAGAGAGGTGGGATACGGAGGATATCAGGCATTTTGCCCAAGTATTCCAGACGGCCAAGAGGACGGGGGGCAACCTGATTGCCATCACTCATGCCACGGCGGAAAAGATAAGCCAGAAAACAGAAGTACAGAGGGAAATACAGACCATGGTTGCGGGGAAGGAGATGGAGGGGAAGATTATGTCGGCCATTCCTTTGGGGCTGATTGTGTTTTTCTGGATTTCCTCTCCGGGATTTCTGGATTGCTTATACACATCTTCCGGCAGGGCGGTTTCTACGGGATTATTGCTTGCCTATGTGGGGGCATACCAGTGGAGCAAGAGGATATGCGACATACGGGTGTGATGCTGTAACAGAGAGGAGAATGAGATGAAGGCGATTTGCATGATTGGTATTTTGATGCTCCTAATGGGATATTTCCTGTGGGCTTATAAGAAAGGGGACGATGGGCAGCATGAAGGCGTAAGCCCTTTGCTGAAATTTTATATTCCTGGGATATGGCTTCTTGTCAGAAAGGCTCGCGGCATGTTTCATCTGAAATTTAGTGGGGAGCGATACGAGCGGTTGCGGAGAATGTATGTGGGGATGGAGGAACCGGAATTATTTTGCCTGTACTATTCTAAGATGGGGAGTGTGATGGCTGTTATCCTGACGGTTGGAATCATAGCTCTGGCTGGTACTTTCGTTCTTGGGCACAGCAGTGATTTGATGAATTCTTATTATATCAAACGAGGGGATGTGTCCCAGGGGGACAAGAGCCTGTCCATTTGGGCGGACAATGGAACAGAAGAGAGGGAGATTACAGTAAAGATTCCAGAGAGGAAGTATACCCGGGAAGAAAAAGAGGAGGCTTTTGAGGTGGTGAAGAAGGAAATCAAGAAATCTCTTCCGGGAGAGAATGAATCTCTGGATAAAGTGACAAAGCCTTTGGTTCTGATAGAATCCGTGCCAGGCTATGTCATAGATATTACTTGGGAACTTGGGCAGGAGGGGTTGGTTGGGAGAGATGGCAGTGTGGAAAACGATGGAATTACAGAACCATTGCAACAAGAGATTGTGGCTATCCTGACATACGGGGAGGAGGAGCGGAGAATGGTGCAGTCCATAACGGTATACCCAGGAGAACAGTCTCTTTCTCAGGCATTCTGGTCTAGCTGGGAAAAATTGTGGAACGAACTGGAGGAGAGCAATGGGACAGAAAAATATGCCATGCTGCCACGAAAAGTCGCGGGAAATATATTGACATATCATCAAGAACATCCATCTTTATTCGGATATATTCTTGGGGCGATGCTGTGCTTGATATTATTGGTTCCTCTATGGTATCAAAGACGAGACAGGGGGGAGAGCCAGAAAAGGCAGGAGCAGCTTCGGGAGGATTATCCGGAGTTTGTGGAGCATTTCGTGCTTCTAATCGGGGCAGGGCTTACGGTGCGGGGGACTTGGGAGAGAATTGTCAGGGAATATGAAAAGAGGCAGGGGCAGAGGCATTATGTGTATGAGGAGATGGCTCTGTCCCTCAGGGAAATGGACTGTGGCATGAGTGAGGCCAGGGCTTATGAACTCTTTGGGAAGAGGACGGGCCTATTATCATATATGAAGTTTTGCACGCTGATTGTCCAGAATTTGCGAAAAGGATCTGAAGATTTATTGCATTTATTGGACTTTGAGGTGGCTGATGCATTTCATCAGAGAAAGGAGGACGCAAAGGAACTGGGAGAGAAGGCGGGTACAAAGTTGTTGCTGCCTATGGCAATTATGCTTGTATTGGTGTTTGCCATGATTTTATATGCGGCATTTCAGAGTATGTGATTGGCAACTGGCCTTGAAGGGAGAGTGATTTAGCATCTGTTATGGAACGTTTATTCGAGAGAAAGGAAGGGGTTTTATGAAGAATTTTAAGTCGTTTTTACGGGAGGAAGACGGAATCGGAACCGTGGAAATTATTTTAATTTTGGTAATCTTGCTGATGATTGTGGTTATATTTCGCACCCAGATAACGTCGATTATCACCACTGCTTTTAGTAAAATCAATGGGAGTTCAAAGACCATCAATGGAAATATTAACATTAAATAGGCGGCATAAGCGTAAAGGAAAGGAGGTGGTAGCCGTTTTATTACAATGGAGAAAGCCAGGGAGCGTGACGGTATTTCTGACAATGATTTTCTTATTGACATTCTCTCTGCTGGGAGTGACTTATGACTGTGCCAGAATGTCTGCTGTTCAGGGATATGTGAAGGTGGCGGGAAGCAGTGCTGCAAAAACTGTATTTGGAAATTATAATCGGGAACTATTTCAGGAGTACGGGCTTCTGGGATATGGAGGATATGATGGCAGGGGGCGGGAGGATTTGAATCGGGATTTTCTTGAGATATTGGAGGAAAATATAAAGACTTCCCACAGCAATTATCAATCTTACGCCACGGATATTTACCGAATTAGGCAGATGCAGTCGGAGATACGAAAAGATGCCGCATTGACGGAGGAGGATGTATTTTACGAGCAGATTGCTGGATTTCTTAAATATAAGAAAGTGAAGGGCATAGCAGACGCCGTATGGGGAAAGGTAAAAGGCACTCCTACTGGCACGGAACTGGCAGATAAGTTAGATATGGCTGAAAAGTATGAGTCTGGGGATTATGAGGAACTGAGAGGGGACATGCAGAAACAGCCGGGCGAGAATGGAGATAAAGAATTAACGGAACAAGAAGAAAAGCAAGATTCTGGGGATGGAAACGAAGATAAGGCGCAAAATCATAAGGATTCTCCGAAAGACAGTGCCGGTGGAAATCCTTTGGAGACCTTTTCCAAGATGATGCGGGATGGCGTACTTTCTATGGTATGTGAGAAAGAAAACCTGTCGGAGAGGGAGATTATTCCCAGGGAGGGAGAAGCAGAGGGGCAGGAAGAAAGGGATGATGGGGAAAAGGGGGCAGCCGACTTATTAAAAGGATTTATCAAGAATAAGAATCCGTTGGAAAATGTTGGACAGATGTCCAAGGGAAAAAAGAAACTGCTACTTCTGGCATATGCCGGGGAGGTGTGCTCGGATTATCTGACCGAGGAAGAAGAGGGGATTTGCTATGCCAGAGAGTATCTGGCGGCGGGCAAGAGGGAGGAGAAGAGCAATCTGGCATCGGTGGTAAACCGCTTGCTGGCAGTGCGCATGCTGTTGAATTTTGCCTATGTGGCAACAGATCCCGCATTGCAGGAGAAAAGCCTGGTCACAGCCACTGCGCTGGCAGGCTTCACAGGGTTGCCTCCGGTGATTACGGGAGTGCAGTATACGATTCTTTTGATACTCTCCTTTCAGGAGGCATGCGTGGATGTGACGGCATTGCTGGATGGGAAAGCGGTTCCGATTTTAAAGAATAGCACCAATTTTAAGATGAAATATGAAGAAATATGCTTGGGATCCAGGAACTTGTTTCAGAAAAAAGCGGCGGGATATGGAAACAAGAGAGGTGGTTCGGGAATGAGCATTACATATCAGGAATATCTAGTCGCATTTCAATTATTGGTGAATGAAAAGACATTGTTTAATCGCACGTTGGATGTGATTCAGCAGGACTTGAGGGAAAAATATAATCAAAGTTTTTGCATTGATGATTGTATTAGCCAGTGTACATATCGGATGACTTATGAAATGAACTATGTGTTTCAGCAACTGCCTTTTATGGATGAATCCCAATGGGGGCAGTCGGGAGGCGGGCAATGCCAGGAGGTGAGCTATGGCTATAAGAGTGGATAGGGATGTTCTCTATTTTCCCAATCACAGCCAACATTATAAAAATGATCCAATAGGAAATGAAGAGGCTCCCCAGAGCATGGCATGCTTGGGGAATAGAGGATGTCCCTGTATGCTTTTTGCCAAAGGCTCTCTGACGGTGGAGGCGGCATTTTCTGGAACAATTTTCTTTCTTGCTCTTTTTTCTCTTCTATATCTATTTCAGATAGCGGAGAGATACAATGGGGCGCAGATTCGGCTGGCAGACGCAGTGAGGCGTTATGAATGCTATGGGATAAAGAGTAGGTTTTTCCTAGATGATAGGAGGAAGACGTATTCGGTGGGCTGGGATGAACAGGAAGGCATCTGCTATGTGAAGCATCGGGAAAATATTCCCTTTCTGGGCAGCAAGGTATTCCGTGTTTCTTGGTATCAGCAGATGAAGTTTGACAGTTATCAGGGAAAGAGCATGGTGAGCCAGGGGCAGGAGGCAGGGGAATACGTCTATCTGGCAGATCACGGAAAGGTTTATCATAGAGACGGAGGATGCGTCTATCTGAAACCAGAAATTCAAGAGGTGTTTTTTGGGCAGCTGGAGGAAAAGAGAAATGTATCTGGGGGGAAATATTATTCCTGCGGGCGCTGTGGAAAGGATGCCCATCCCACGGAAGGCAGCAGGGTGTTTATTACGCCCTATGGGGATAACTGGCATATGGAAAAAGGGTGTTCTGGCCTGAAGAGGTCAGCCAGAAAGGTGAGGATAGAGGATGTGGGAGGACTGCCTCCCTGTAGCAAGTGTGGAAGACTTTAAGTTTCACTGACGCATGAAAAAACCATGCGAAGTGAAGCGAAGCCAAGTCTCGAAGAACGCAAAGGCAGCGTTTTTCACTGATTGCTTGTCCGGCATGTATGGAAGAAAGGTATTATTATCATGGAAAAGGTGTTATTGATGATGGGGCTGGGGGTATCCGCCCTTCAGGATTTGAGATGGAAGAAAGTATGGTTGCCCCTGTTATGGGGAATTACGGCGATACTGCTTCTGAGAAATTTTCATGTCGGAAGAAATGGGATATCCTGGTTCCTGTGCGCATTGGTTTTTATTAGTTTTTTCTTGGCGGCAAACCGGATGTCCGGTGGACAAATTGGGGTGGGGGATGCCTTTCTCTTCGGCATGACGGCATCCGGCTTGGGCTGGAGAGGGAATTGCCTGCTGGTCTATGTGACGTTTCTGCTGGCATTTGTGGTGGCTCTTCCCCTGGCTGTACTGAGAAAGAGAGGGCGAAAATATGAGATGCCCCTTTCTCCCTTTGCGTTCTTGGCTTTTTTGCTCGTGGCATTTGGATAGCAGGTCGTTAACTATAGAGGCATTCGGATAGCGGGTGGTGGACTATTGTGGCGTTTGGATAGCGGGTCGTTGTCTATAGCGGCATTCGGATAGCGGTCATTGTCTATTACGGCATTTGGGTAGTGGTTATTGGTTTGGGTGGGATGTAATATTTTAGGGAGGTGGATGATGAGAATAGGGCAAGAAAAGGAAAAGTTTTGGTGCCAGGGGAGCTTTACGGTGGAAGCATCTTTTGTAGTACCCATTCTGCTGGGAATCTTGTTTGTGATTCTGTATCTGTTATTTCTTTTTCATGACAGGGTGGTGATAAAGGAAAATGGTTGCGAGGCCCTATATTCCATGGTGGAGGGGACGCTGCCAAAGAATCGGGATTCTATGAAGGAAAAAGTACAGGACGGGCTGTGGCTCGTACAGTTGAAAAAGGTGAAAGTGTCGAAGAAACATAATGCAGTCAAGGGTACTGTGGTGGCGCAGGCCAAATGGGATATTCCGGTTATGACGTTTTTCTTAAATGAGTTGCAGGAGATTTCCTGGTCCCAGGAAGTTTCCTGCGTACATCCTGAGGAGGTGATGAAATGGAGGAAGTGATGGAAGAGGAAGGCATTTTATTGCAGGTGGATATTGAGTTGGCAGAAAAATCCCGGTTGCAGTGGAATATGATGGAACACAATAAAATACCTGGACTTTTGCCATTTCAGTATTATTACAGGGATGACAAGGTGTGCTTTCAATATGACACGGAAGGTCTGCAGCCTATCACAGAATATTTTCAGAGGAAGAAGGGGGGATTTGATACATTACTTTTTCTTTGTTCAGAGGTGATTGGAATCGTGGAGAGGGGGGAGGAGTATCTTCTGCTATCGGGTGAATATCGTTTGGTGCCAGAGCAAATCTATTGGAATCGTCTGGAAAGGAAAATGGGCCTTTGCTATCTGCCGGGTTATCAGGGGGATTTAAAGCAGAGTTATACGGCATTGGTAGAATATTTGATGCAGAATACTGACCATGGGGACGAGAGGGCGGTGAAAATGATCTATGGGCTGTATGACAGGATGACATCGGACTGCTTTTCCTTGGAGGGGCTTAACCGGTATTTTTCGGAGTTTCAGGAACAGCCATCTTTTCAGGAACGATTGCCAGAGCAGGTGAAAAAGCCTGTATTTGGCAATGCGGTATCATCAAAGACAGAATATTATCTGATATATTGCGGAAGCCTGTGGAAAAATATGTCTTTCTGGAGGGAGGGCATGGGCGAATACCCGCTGCCCCCAAAAGATAAAGTTTTGGTGGGCAGGGATGGAGCGAGGGACGTGGTGATTCCCTATTCGGAGATTAGCAGAGAACAGGCAGTTATATTTCAGGAACATCATAAATTCTTTTTGATGGATCAAAATTCTACAAATGGAACTTATTTAAATGGGAAGAAGATTTCTGGCAAGGAAAGAGTTCTTTGCCGGGAGGGAGACACCATTGGGTTTGCCAACCATGACTTTCGGCTGGCTTGTCGCAGTATCAGTAAAAAGTCACTGGCTCCTCCCGGTACTCCGCCTTGATGACGATAAAGGGATAACTGGGCTGGTCTGAGACTTTCTGATTCTTTTTTGGGCCGAATAATTCCGTGTCCAGAACCAAGGTGTCCTTTGCCTGATAAAAATCGTTGACTTTGATGCTGTATCCTCCGCTTTTCTGCTTTCCATACCCTCTGACGATAAAGAGACAGGAATTTTCAGAGTAGGTGAGCTCAAAGGCTTTTTCCTTCCGATCATTGATAAGTTTTTTTAATTCCTGGGGAATGTCGCTTCCTGCTACCAGGGTATATTCCAGTTTTCCTATTTTTTCTGGACGGGTCTCTTTTTCGCATCCCGCAAGAAAGAGGCAGAGACATAATAAGAGGCAGATAATCATTCTGTTAATCAGATGGCGGGATAATTTGTGCATGAAACTCCTCCGTTTTGGCTCAATCTGATGCTAGTAGGGATATATGCGCAACAGATTTAGATGCCAAATTAAATCTTTTGCTATATTTTATGAGCAAATAGTACAAAAATATGCCATATTTTTTTCAAATCTGTGTAGTTTGCTGAAAGTGAGGAACAAATTGCATTTTAAAATGTCGTGTTATATAATAGACATGGCGTTACTATTCACAGCAAATTTCTAGGAAAGAATCAGAATCTTATATGCAAGCACAACGATTCTGGTCTATTTCTAGAAATCGCTGCGAATAGTACAAAATGACACATTTTATTACGAAGACAATGGGAGGGAACATTGTATGAAAGAGCTCAATAAAGACGAATTTAAAAAAGAAGTGGAAGATTACGTCAAGGTATTGTTTCGCAAGTCTGTAAAAGAAGCAGATAATCAGCAGCTTTTCCAGGCTGTTGCATATGCTGTGAAGGATTTTGTGGTGGATCAGTGGATGGCGACCCACAAGACTTATGAGGAGAGAGATGTCAAGACGGTATATTATCTTTCCATGGAATTTCTTATGGGCCGTGCCTTGGGAAATATTATCATTAACTTAAAGGGCAATCAGGCAATTAAGGATGCTATTGAGGAGTTAGGGCTGGATTTGGATGTTATTGAGGATCAGGAGCCGGATGCTGCGCTGGGCAATGGCGGACTGGGTCGCCTGGCCGCATGTTTTTTGGATTCTCTTTCTACGTTGGGATATGCTGCGTATGGATGTGGCATTCGTTACAAGTATGGCATGTTCAAGCAGGCGATTGAGAATGGCTATCAGGTGGAAAGGCCGGATGACTGGTTGAAATATGGCAATCCCTTTGAGATAAAGCGGCCGGAATATGCGATAGAGGTGAAGTTTGGGGGCTATGTGGCTATCCGCAGAGATGAGGCTACGGGCCGGAATAAGTTCGTTCAGGAAGGATATCAGTCCGTTATGGCTGTGCCCTATGACCTTCCGGTGGTTGGATACAATAACAATGTTGTGAATACCCTTCGCATCTGGGACGCGGAGGCCGTGGATACCTTTAACCTGGATTCCTTTGACAAGGGGGATTACCAGAAGGCTGTGGAGCAGCAAAACTTGGCTAGGACGATCTGCGAGGTACTCTATCCCAATGATAATCATATGGCGGGCAAAGAGCTTCGCCTCAAACAGCAGTATTTCTTTGTGTCAGCCAGTGTTCAGCGGGCAGTTGCTAAATATATGGAGAAGCATGACGATATTCGCAGAATTCATGAGAAAGTATGCTTCCAGTTAAATGATACCCATCCCACGGTTACCGTTGCGGAACTGATGCGCATTCTGGTGGATGAGTATGGCATTGAGTGGGATGAGGCATGGCGCATTACCAATAAGACATGTGCGTATACAAACCATACAATCATGTCGGAAGCCTTGGAGAAGTGGCCGCTGGAATTGTTCTCCAGACTCCTTCCCCGCATCTATCAGATTATAGAGGAGATTAACCGCCGCTTTATCTTGGATATTCAGAGAATGTATCCGGATGATTACAGCAAGGTGGAGCGCATGGCGATTATATATGACGGACAGGTGAAGATGGCGCATCTGGCAATCGCAGCAGGATTTTCTGTGAACGGCGTTGCCAGGCTGCACACGGAGATTTTGAAAAATCAGGAATTGAAGGACTTCTATCAGATGATGCCTGAGAAGTTTAACAATAAGACGAATGGCATTACCCAGCGTCGCTTCCTGCTTCATGGAAATCCATTGCTGGCAGACTGGGTGACGAAGAAGATTGGGGACGAGTGGATCACCAGCCTGAAACATATTGACGAGCTGTCTGTCTATGCCAATGATGAACTGTGTCGCAAGGAGTTTATGAATATCAAATACCAGAATAAAGTCCGGCTGGCAAAGTATATTAAGGAACACAATGGCGTGGAAGTGAATCCCCGCTCAATCTTTGACGTGCAGGTAAAGAGGCTTCATGAGTATAAGCGTCAGCTGCTGAATATTCTTCATATCATGTATCTGTACAATGAGCTGAAGAAGAATCCGGATATGGATTTCTATCCCCGCACCTTTATCTTTGGCGCTAAGGCATCTGCGGGCTACCACAGGGCAAAGGCGATTATTAAGTTGATTACCAGCGTGGGGGATGTGGTCAATAACGACAAGTCCATTGGAGATAAGATTAAGGTTGTTTTCATTGAGAATTACCGGGTGTCAAATGCAGAGCTGATCTTTGCGGCGGCAGACGTTTCAGAGCAGATTTCCACTGCCAGCAAGGAAGCTTCAGGAACGGGCAACATGAAGTTCATGCTGAACGGCGCAGTTACGCTGGGCACGATGGATGGGGCAAATGTGGAGATTGTGGAAGAGGTTGGCGAGGAGAATGCATTTATCTTCGGTCTTTCTTCGGATGAAGTCATTGCCTTTGAGCACAACAATCAATACAACCCAAGGGAGATTTATAATACGGATTCCGAAGTGCGTGCAGTATTGACGCAGCTGGTGGACGGCACCTATGCGCCGGGCAATCCGGAGGAGTTCCGGGATATTTATAATTCTCTGCTGGATGGGCAGGGCGGCCGTCCGGACATATATTTTATATTGAAGGATTTCCGTTCCTATGCAGAAGCCCAGAAGAGGGTAGAGGAAGCATACAAAGATGGGGAGAGATGGGCAAAGATGGCGATGCTGAATGTTGCCAAGGTAGGAAAATTCTCATCTGACCGTACTATAGAGGAATATGCAAAGGAAATCTGGAATCTGGAAAAGGTTACAGTAGAATTACCAGACGATGAAGAATAGAAATGAATAGTAACATCTTGCAGGCAGTGTAGCAATGCAGGAGAGTAGGAACGGCAGGGAAGGGGTTCTCTGTCGTTCTCTTAATCAGGGAGCAAAGTGCAGAGTGGTGGCTTCTGTTCGCAGCGGTGCCGCTGGAGGCGGCATGGCATCATTATTTCCCAAGAGAAGCGAAAGGAATGAATATTATCATGAAGAATAAGCAGTTGGTCAGCATTATTATTACGGGGGTCGTAATTGTTACCGTGGGAGTGACAGGTGTTCTGTCGAATGTGATTTCAGGAAAGTTGATGGCAAATATGAAACAGGAAAAATCGGTCTTATCTTCTTTTTGGGGTGATGACCTGTTTTCGGAAGTGGAACTTCCTGAAAAGGATCATATCGGCATCATCAATATCGTAGGGGAGATTGGTCCGACGGACGTTGTCACTTCTGAGGATGAATACAATCACGATATGTATATGGAATATATTGATAAGATGGAGGAATCCAAAAGAAATAAGGGGATTCTTTTATATGTGAACAGTCCCGGCGGTTCAGTATACCAGTCTGATGAATTGTATCTGCGCCTGATGCAATATAAAGAAAATACCAATCGGCCTATCTGGGCGTTTTTTGCCGATCAGGCTTGTTCCGGGGGCTATTACATAGCCATGGCTGCGGATCAGATTTATGCCAACCGCAATGCCTGGACTGGATCCATTGGCGTGATCGTGTCCCTGATTAACTGCAAGGGACTATTTGATAAATTGGGCGTTAAGGAGATTGATATTACTAGCGGAAAGAATAAGGCCATGGGTTCCATGGGGCTGGATTTGACGGAGGAGCAGAGGGATATCCTCCAATCTCTGGTGGATGAGTCTTACGATCAGTTTGTGGAAATTGTGGCTAAAGGAAGAAATATGAGCGATTCCAATGTGAGAACTTTGGCTGATGGAAGGATCTATTCTGCCAAACAGGCAAAGGAAAATGGCTTGATTGATGAAATTTGCGATATAGAGGAGGCGAAGGCTGCCTTTGTAAGCCAGATGGGCTTAGATGAAGATATTGAATTTTATGCGCCGGAGAATAATATCAGTATTTTTGACACCCTTTTCATCAAGGCGAAGAGTATTCTTCCCAAATCAGAGATTGACTTGGCTACAGATATTATGGAGAATCGGGGAAGCGGGGTGTTAAAGTATTATGCAGAATAAGGAATCAGAAAGGGTGTATGCGGGCTTTTTCGTGAGGCTGGCTGCATTTATCGTAGATTCGCTGATTATTGGTGCGGGATTGCTGATTATTAAAATCCCTATGTGGTTTGCTTCATTTGGGTCTGAAAATCTTCTCCAGAAAGATTTTATATTTAAGTATTCTGTGCTGGACATTGTGTATTATGTGTTGGGTGTTTGCTATTTTGCGTTGCTTACTTATTATACGGGGTCCACTCTAGGCAAGAAGCTTTTTCACTTGCGGGTAATCAGTAGCGAGGACAGGAAGCCAACCTTTTTTGAGATTGTCTTTCGGGAGAGTGTGGGACGGTTTCTCTCCCAGTTGATTGTCTTCATTGGATATATAATGGCTGGGGCGGATAGGAGGAAGCGGGGGCTGCATGATATTCTCAGCGATACTTATGTGGTTTATGAACATAAGGTATCGGTGGCCGTGCCTACGCCTGTATTGGTACGGCAAATTCCCTATGGCGTGCCGGGGAATGGAGTGCAAAGTCCGGACCAGAACCAGTTCGTGCCAGGGAATGGAGTGCAAAGTCTGGGCCAGAACCAGTTCGTGCCGGGAAATGGAGTGCAAAGTCCAGGTCAAAACCAGTTTGTGCCAGGAAATGGCGTGGGTAATCCAGAGCAGAATCATTTTGCATCAGAGAATGTTACAAATGATTCAAATTTGCATCAGATGAAGGAAGAGTAAGTGACGGTTTAAATATTTTGCGCTGATTTTGTTTTATGGATGCGTGGTTTTGAATGGTGTTATTTTAAGGGGTTCATATGGTTAGATTTAATTATTTTATTGCTATTTTGGGAATTTTGGGAGAAATCTTTGCGATTTTTCCCAAAAATGGAGTGATGCAGGATATTTTCTTTGGGGTTTTTTGCATGGGTGCCGGGGTGGTGTGCCTGTCAAACAGTCCCAAGTTTTGTCGGAAAATGGGTATAAACCCGGATGGTCCCTTTGAGCAGGGGAGGGAGAGGAAGGCGGTCTTGGCCGAATGCTTGATTTTGGCTGGCGCAGCGTTGGCAGAAGTGTTGCTATATTTTCTTCGTGTACCTTATACATATACTTCTACGGTGATTGCCGTCATTGGAGTAGTGTGTGTGTCTAGGATTTGGCGCGGCAAATATGATCTTAAAAAATGAATGGCATGACTCCACCTATTTCACAGAAGGGTTTATGCATATTGCACAAAAAATATTATTTATTTTTATATATTTGAACGAAAATGCTAGTTTCAATGGCAAAATAGAACAAAAAATCTTGAAATATAACATTTCGTTTGATAGAATAAAGAAGAAATAGGTGTGGGATAGAAAGCTTTGAGGAAAGCTCGGATATTCCTTATGTACAAACAAGCGTGCAGAAAAACTGGAGATCTGTTGGGTGTATCTTCAGTTTTTTTGCGTGGGAATGTTGCTAGAGGTCAGACTTTCTATTATAATGAAAACATACTATTAAAAATTACGGCATGCGTGATTTTATATTGAAAATCAGGAGGAATGAGAATGAGCGAATTGAAAGTCAAGGCACTTCACATGGGACCGGCACAGTGCGCGGTGGACCTAGGGGATGGAAGCGAGCGTGGAGAGTATGTGGATCAGGATTATATCTTGCAGAAGTTAGGGAGGCCCCACCGGGCAATCAACCTGATGTACTGCTATTATCCCAATGATGACAAGTGGCCGGGCAGGGCTAGCGTGGTGCATGCAGACCCCTCGGTGCAGTTTGCCTGGGATTTTCCCTATGACGATTATTTTACCTACAAGGGAGGTTTACATGGCACGCTGGATGACGAGCCATTTACTTATATGCGGGACGTGCGGAAGCATGGGCAGGACGTGCTGCTGACCATGACCATTGACCCGAAGCTGACGGATGACCATATCATTGCCATTGCTAAGGATCTGCGTACCTTCGGGCGGGTGCAGCTGCGCATCAACCATGAGGCCACGGGAGATTGGTTCTCATTCAATAAGCGGGCTTCCTACGAGGAAGTGGCGGCGTTCTTTGCCCACTGCTGTGAGATCATTCACAGGGAGGCGCCTAATGTGAAGGTTATTATCTGCCTGGATGGCTGCAAGGAACTGGAAGATGAGAAAATGGAGATGGAGGATATTTTCGCAGAGGCATCCAGGGCTGCAGATATCGTGTCAGTGGATCGGTATATGGCTCTGCATTGGGGCTGGCCTTACGATGTGGCGGAAGAGGGGGGAGATACCTTTGCCCGTCATACGGTGGACAAGATCTATCAGCTTGCGAAGAAGAGTTATGAGAGATATACTTTTGTAAACAATGGGGTGAAAAAGCCCATGGTGCTTTCCGAGTTCAATGCGGATGGAGATGTGACGGGGGCGTATGATCAGGCGGAGATGCTGAAAGATTTCTGCGAGAAGCTGAAAGCGGATAAGGAGAGATGGCTCAGCGGGTTTACTCTGTATCAGATGCGTGACAGGGGCCGCCTGGGGCTGGAGATTGAGGATCCCAACAATGCCAATGTGGGTATTGAGCAGCCCATATTGAATACCTATCGGGAAATCATTCATGAAGACTTTTTCAGCCCGGCCATGGAAGAGGGAGCGGATATCTCCCTTCCGGCAAAACTTCGCTGGGGTGGCTCGGAGGATGCCGAGGGCGTGGCGATTCCGCTGCATTTTGAGAAGAATCCGGTGTTCTGCGAGGCTTATTTTGAGGAGGATGGCCTGTTGGATATGAATTTGATGCTGGAATTGAATGGTCATTGGTTCTATAAGGCACCGGGCGTGAAGTGCATTGACATGATGAGTGCCTTCTTCAAGAAGCCTTTGCAAGGGGAAGAGGACATGACCTTGAAGATATTTGCGCCGCCGGCTTCCGGGGAAAATGATGCGTCCCAGGGAGAGGACTGGATGACAAATTATTATGCGGAACTGAAGGCACTGCCGAAGATTCGCATTCGCTTTGCGCCGATTGCTTAGTAAATTTTGTACTTGCATACAATTTGATTTTATGTTATTATATCTAATTGTGATACGTTAATTTTTCCTTGTTCTTCCCTGACAGGGCAAAGTGCAGAATGCATGCACCGTTTCCAGATATCACAGGGATGAATGCTTTCTATGCGCATATGGGGATGCATTTGTCTCAGAGACGGAGCCATGGGAAGGACCAGAGACCAAAAGGAGGTACAGGCAACTATGAACAAATATGAGTTAGCGTTAGTTGTCAATGCTAAGATCGAAGAGGATGTGAGAGTAGCCACTGTGGAGAAGGCGAAGGAGTATGTCGCTAAGTTCGGTGGAAATATCACAGAGGTTGAAGAGTGGGGCAAGAAGAGACTTGCTTACGAAATTCAGCACATGAAGGAAGGCTACTACTACTTCATCAAATTCGATGCTGAGCCTACTGTCCCTGGCGAACTGGAACAGGCCGTTCGCATTATGGACAATGTGCTCAGATTCTTATGCATTAGGCAGGAAGCATAGAAAGGTAGGTGTTTCCTACATGAATAAGGTTATTTTGATGGGACGTCTGACCAGGGATCCGGAGATGCGGTATTCTTCCGGAGACAATCAGACGGCGATTGCCAGATATACTTTGGCGGTAGATCGGAGATTTCGGCGTCAGGGTGAGGACAACCAGACGGATTTTATCAACTGCGTGGTATTTGGCAGGGGAGCGGAATTCGCTGAGAATTATCTTCACCAGGGAACGAAGATTGTGGCTACGGGTCGTATTCAGACCGGCAGTTACACGAACAAAGAAGGGCAGCGCGTCTACACGACGGAAGTGGTCGTGGAGGATCAGGAGTTTGCTGAGAGCAAGGCGGCATCTGCGGGCTATAATAATGGCGGCGGATACCAGCAGGCGGCACCGTCCAGGCCAGAGCCAGTTCAGGCTGCGGGGGATGGATTTATGAATATTCCTGATGCCATTGATGAGGAACTGCCATTTAAGAATTAGTGCAGCGGAAATCCAATGAGCGGAGGAAGCTGTGCTGAATCAATTTGATTCAGTATATTTTAAGGAGGTTAGAAGCTATGGCATACAATAAAGGCGATAAAGAAGGCGCTTCTCGGAGAAGGCCCATGCGCAGAAGAAAAAAAGTCTGCGTGTTCTGCGCAGATAAAGAGAATGACTATATCGACTACAAGGATATTAATAAGTTGAAGAGATATGTGTCAGAGAGAGGCAAGATTCTTCCCAGAAGAATTACTGGCAACTGCGCAAAGCACCAGAGGGCTTTGACGGTGGCTATCAAGCGTGCTCGTCATGTGGCAATTATGCCTTATACAACGGATTAATATGCAAATATCGGGGCTGTTTCTTTTATGGGAACAGCCCTTTTTCTGATTTGTGCAGGTTGTTATATACTGCAAATTCGAGCATTTTTGGCGTGATTTATGCTAAAAACGAGTTTTGCGGTACTATTTTGCGTGATTATATGCAAGATTTTGAAATTTAATCTCGGAGACGTTGCTTGTTACTGTGAATGGTGAAGCCGTAAATAGTAGCTTATGGAGAAAATATATGATGGTATTAGAGACGAATGGATTGACAAAGACTTATCGGAAGAAGAATGTGGTAAATGCCGTGAACATGCATGTGGAAAAGGGTGATATCTACGGCTTTATCGGAAAGAATGGGGCGGGGAAGACGACGCTGATGAAAATGGTGTGCGGGCTTGCCAGGCCGTCAGCGGGGAGTTTTACCCTTTTTGGCTCGGAAAATGTGTCCCAGGGGAGGAAGAGGATTGGGTGCGTGATTGAGCAGCCCGCTCTTTTCCCGAGGATGACTGCGAGAGAGAATTTAATCTATTACAGCAAGATGCAGGGATGCGATAAGGTTACAGATTATAATAGCGTGCTGGCAATGGTTGGCTTGCCGGAAACCGGGAAACTGAAAACGAAGGGGTTCTCTCTGGGAATGAAGCAGAGACTCTCTATTGCCATTGCGTTGCTGGGCAATCCTGAATTTTTAGTGCTGGATGAGCCGATTAATGGTCTAGACCCAGCAGGTATTTTAGAAGTTCGCCAACTTCTGCTACGGTTGCAGCGGGAGCAGGAGATGACCATTTTGATTTCCTCTCATATATTGGGTGAACTGGGCAAGATGGCCACAAAATATGGCATAATCAATCAGGGGAATTTGGTGGAGGAATTTACTGCGGAAGAATTGAATCAAAAAGCGGTGCATTATGTGCGGATTGGGACAGACCATCAGGAAAGGGCCTGTGGGATATTGCGTGAGAAGTTTGGCATAGGGCAGATGCAGGTGCTGCCAGATGCTTCCATCTGCATTTATGAGCAGACGGATCAGATTGGCGCGATGAATAGAGAATTGGTGTCCCAGAATGTAACGGTGTCCTATCTGGCGGTGGAGGGACAGGATATGGAGAAATACTTTGTGGATAGAATGGGGGGAATGTAAATGTGGAACATGATGCGCAGCGAGTGGTATAAAGTGTTGAAGAGCAGGGTGACATGGGTAACGCTATTTGTCTTTCTTGGCATGGCGGCCATACAGATTGTGGCAGCGGTCTATGCGAAATGCAAGGGGGGCGATTGGGAGATGATCCTGGGGCGTGATGGGCTTTTCGTGTTTAGCACCTATCCGTCAGGAACCTTTTACTTTCTCCTTGTGGCACTGTTTGTGGGAGGAATTGTGACCAGCGAGTTTACCACAGGTACCGTAAAGCAGGTGGTTAGTCGGGGAGTCTCCAGAGCTCAGATCGTTATAGGGCAATATGCGGCATTATGCGTGGCAATGACGGTGATTACCTGGATTCCCGCCATGCTTCTCGCAGGCGTGTATTCTCTGGCCTGGGGATTCGGGAGCATCCCTGTGGCAAGGTTTCTTCTCTTAATCTTGGGACAGTTGGTGGTAATTTGGAGTTATGTGGCGATTTCTATGCTGATTGGACATGTCACCCGATCCGGGGGATTGTCCGTGGGAATTAACTTGATGATCCTGCTGCTGGGTACGATGGCTACCTCCATTGTGTCTATGCTGCTGGAATGGGATTGGGTAAGGGAGTATTGGCTGACCAGCTTGCAGGGAAAGGCACTGAGTCTGGAATATGGCGTGGGGGTTCAATGTAAGTGCGTGTTGATTCTTTTGGCACTGGGGGCGGCATGCGTGGGAGGCAGCGTGCTGGTATTCCAGAAAAGGGATGTGCAGTAGTTGTGGGAATGGGGGATTTGCTGTATAATGTGTGATATGTTTGATTCATTTCGATGCTGAAAGCGTAAATGAATTTATGATGCATTTCGGCTGCCCTATGAGCGGTGAAGCCGTGAATAGTAACAGCTTTGATTGTTGAGGAGGTCAATATGAAATTATCATTGAAGAATATTGGCAAGATAGGGAGGGCTTCTGTAGATATAGATGGAATTACAGTGATTGCCGGTGCGAACAATACAGGAAAAAGCACGGTGGGAAAGGCACTTTTTGCTGTGTTTAATAGCGTGTATGATATAAAAAACAAAATTGCTTATGAACGCATGGAAAGCATTGAGAAAACAATCGCTGTTTTGAATAGAAAGGTTTCGCATATATATTTATCTCATATTGAAATAGAGAGAGTGGCAAAAAAAATTGTTTTTCATGCTGATACGCTTGTCAATAATGATAAAGAAATAAAACATGAATTGATTGACGTTCTTTGTCGGCTTAATAAATCCTTTGATGAAAGTATTTATGATCAAGATGTGGAAGAAGCCGTTCGGTCTATCCAAGACATTTTCAAGATATCTGACCTTGACATTTTTAAAGTCGCATTGGAAAAGAGATTAAACGCAGAATTTAACGGACAGATTAACAATATTTTCTCTGACGAAAGGGGAGAAATTGATATACAGATTAAAGATGAGGTGATGCAAGTCGCAATCAATGAGGATGCGGTGGTTGATATCAAGAACAGAATTGACCTTCAGACGGAGGCAGTATATCTGGATGATCCGCTGGTTCTTGATGAATTGGGCAAGTACGCTATTCGAGCGAAACGTGTAATTTATTTAAATCCTTCAGATCATCGTAATCATCTGAAGGATAGGCTTGTCTGTCCTGAGAAAGATACAAATATCATTGATGAGATTATGGTGAAGAACAAGTTGAAAAGGATATACGAAAAGATAACACCGGTTTGTAGCGGCAAATTGGTTAGGAATCAATTTTCTGGATTTGGTTATCAGGAATCCAAAGGAGAGAAGGCCTTAGGCGTGGGGAATCTCTCTACCGGACTGAAAACCTTTGCAATATTAAAAACATTGCTGATGAACGGGACGATTGAATATCATGGAGTGGTTATCTTGGATGAGCCGGAGATTCATCTGCATCCAGAATGGCAGCTCCTTTTCGCCGAATTGATTGTTATGCTGCACAAAGAATTTGACATGCACATACTACTAAATACCCATAGCCCATATTTTTTGCGGGCGATTCAGGTGTATGCCGCAAAATATGGCGTGGCTGATCTGTGCAGGTATTATTTATCGGAGGAAATGGATTCCCAGATTAGCATTACGGATGTGACGAACGATATAGAGAAAATCTACGCAAGATTGTCCAAGCCGTTGCAGGACTTAGCGGATGAAAGGTGGGAAGGTAATGAAACTATCTGATTATCCGATGTTTTGTGAAAATATGACTACACTGAAAGAAACATCGGCAGATAAACGGGATGCAGCGAGTTGTGCATATATGACGGAGAGTGATATACCGGCGGTTGATTTTGATCTGGTGAAAAAGAAGTATGTGGAGAAACTGGGATTAAGTGTGGTTCCAATGTCTAATGACGCACTCTTTCATCATGGGGAAGAGAAGGTTGTATTTGTTGAGTTTAAGAATGGTTATATAGGAAAAAAAGAGCAATTCAATATAAGAAAGAAAATATATGACAGTGTGTTGATTTATTCGGATATTACGAAATCTGGCATAAGCAGTATGCGGGAAGATGTGGATTATGTCCTTGTGTATAATGAGGATATCAATAGCGGGGATTCCGGTCAATTGGAAAAGGGTGCCGATTATATTCAGGATTCTAGATCCTTCGATAGTTTTGCAAAGAACGTGAGTGCATTGGCGAGAGAACGATATGATAGATTCGGCGTAAGAATGTTTGAAAATTATTGTTTTAAAAGGGTACATACTTATACGAAAGCAGAATTTGAAACGTATTTGACAGACGGCTGGGACAATCACATGAGGGGATGAATGGCTACGAATAATATCAGTCTTTTACAGATGGTAGTGTCGCTGAAAATGGCATGAAGGTTTAGTTAAAGTGTGCGGAGGAGATACCAATGAGTTATGAGGAATTGAGTTTAAAGGGATTTATCAATGAAATGAAAGAAGTATCAAGCGGCCCTCATCCGAGAAAGTTTTGCTTTGTACTTGGGGCAGGCGCATCAATCTCTTCCGGAATAAAATCTGGACAGGAACTGGTTAAACTATGGGACGGGGAACTTTTGCTCAGAAATGAAAGAGCGCATATAAAGTGGAAAGAAGAGTTAAACATTACGGAAGAGAATAAGTATAATTTTTACAGTAAGTTTTATGAAAGACGTTTTCGAAGGCAGCCGATGGATGGATATAATTATCTGGAACAACTGATGGAACACGCCAGGCCCAGCATCGGATATGTCATGCTTTCTCATTTATTGACGGAGACCCAGCATAATGTTGTGATTACAACTAATTTTGACCATTTGGCGGAAGATGCTGTGAATTATTATGAGCAAAAAATCCCTTTGGTTATAGGACATGAATCTTTGGCTCATTATGTTACCAAACAGATATCAAGACCTACGATCATAAAAATACATAGAGACCTTTTACTTGATCCAAAGAACAGGACAGAAGAGTTGGAGGTGCTTCATGATAATTGGAAAAAGGCATTAGGAGAGATTTTTTCGGAGTATCATCCGGTTTTTATTGGCTATGCAGGTAATGATAACAGTCTCATGAATTTTCTGATTGAAAATAGCGAAAAGTTTTTAACTGGTGAATGGTCGTTTCCCTACTGGATGATTTATAAAAAAGACAATGCGTATGGAAAGGTGTTGGATTTTTTAGATAAGACGGAGGGATATTTCATCAAACATAATGGGTTTGATAAAGTGATGTGTATTATGGGAGAGGCGTTTGACTACAAACTACCGACCAAAGAAGTTTTTTTGAAGGATGCTGAAGAACGTTTTCAGATGCTGTCCAATACTATTGATCGGTTTACTGAGGTATCGTTAGGGGGAAAAGAGTTTGGGCAGGGGGAAAAGGTAGAAGATAACACAGAAGAAGGGGAGGTTAGTCAAGTTGTTGAGAACATCACAAATCAGGCGGAGCAGCAACGGCTATATAGAGAGGCTGTCGTATTACATAATCATGACGGATATGAAAAAGCGTTGGAGATAGAAAAGCGGTTAGTAAAATTGAATGGAACAAATCCTCGTTATCATGACATTATGGGAGTTACCCTGCATGAAATGAAGAGATATGAGGAAGCGGAGAAGGAGTCAAGGAAGGCGGTAGAGTTAGAGCCAGAAAATGCAAGATATCATGACAGTTTGGGAACTACCCTGCATGAAATGGAGAAATATGAAGAAGCGGAGAAGGAGTCAAGGAAGGCAGTAGAGCTAGAGCCAGAAAATGCAAAATATCATGACGGCTTGGGAGCTACCCTGCTTGAAATGGATAAATATGAAGAAGCGGAGGTCGAGAAGAGGAAGGCGGTGGAGTTAGAGCCAGAAAATGCAAGATATCATGACAGTTTGGGAACTACCCTGCATGAAATGGAGAAATATGAAGAAGCGGAGAAGGAGTCAAGGAAGGCAGTAGAGCTAGAGCCAGAAAATGCAAAATATCATGACGGCTTGGGAACTACCCTGCTTGAAATGGAGAAATATGAAGAAGCGGAGGTCGAGAAGAGGAAGGCGGTGGAGTTAGAGCCAGAAAATGCAAGATATCATGACGGCTTGGGAGTTACCCTGCTTGAAATGGAGAAATATGAAGAAGCGGAGAAGGAGTCAAGGAAGGCGGTAGAGCTAGAGCCCGAAAATGCAGGATATCATTTCAGTTTGGGAGTTATCTTGCATGAAATGGATAAATATGAAGAAGCGGAGAAGGAGTCAAGGAAGGCGTTAGAGTTAGAGCCCGAAAATGCAGAATATCATAATAGTTTGGGATTTACCCTGTATGAAATGGAGAAATATGAAGAAGCGGAGAAGGAGGTAAGGAAGGCGGTAGAGCTAGAGCCAGAAAATGCAAGATATCATGACAACTTGGGAGTTACCCTGCATGAAATGGAGAAATATGAAGAAGCGGAGAAGGAGTTAAGGAAGGCGGTAGAGCTAGAGCCCGAAAATGCAGAATATCATTTCAGTTTGGGAGTTACCTTGCATGAAATGGAGAAATATGAGGAAGCGGAGAAGGAGTCAAGGAAGGCGGTAGAGCTAGAGCCCGAAAATGCAGAATATCATTTCAGTTTGGGAGTTACCTTGCATGAAATGGAGAAATATGAGGAAGCGGAGAAGGAGTCAAGGAAGGCGGTAGAACTAGAGCCTGAAAATGCAGGATATCATTTCAGTTTGGGAGTTATCTTGCATGAAATGGAGAAATATGGAGAAGCAGAGAAGGAGGTAAGGAAAGCCATAGAATTGGAGCCAGAAAATACGGAATATGTCAATCACCTGGATATTGTTTTGCGTGTGAAGAAGGAAGTGTGAGAGTCTGAGAAACATGATAAAGAGTGGGATTCGTACTAAATATTTGTGTGTTCCATGAAGGTTATGCCAAAACGCTCCTTTGTCTGGCTGTTTGTGATGATACAATAACAGCAAAGATTCAATATTTTTACATTTATATAGGAATAAAATAGCAACTTGAAAAATGGAGATACACAGAGTATTTTATTTTTGCAATATTCAGAAAACTATGATATAATACCTCCGTTGTGCATAGATGCGCACGGATGAGCGGTATTCCCTTGGAAACTGCATCAGATGATAGGAATTATCATGGCATGGCTTTTGACGGGACTGGCTGTTTGCCAGCACATGAAGCGAATGAGGTGATAATTTGAAGATTGGAATAATCGGTGCCGGAAAGGTGGGCACCACGCTGGGAAAGCATTTGGCATGCAACGGCATGCCCGTTGCGGGCTATGTCAGCCGTAGCCGCGAGAGTGCTGTGACAGCGGCAGATTTTACAGAAACAACGGCATATCACACATTAGAAGAACTTGTATCGGCGAGCGATACCCTATTTCTCACCACTCCGGACGGGGAGATTGGTCGGGTTTGGGATTGCATCAGAGACACAAGAATAGAGTTGCAGGAAAAAATTATTTGCCATTTTAGTGGTTCTTTATCATCTCATGTATTTTCGGGAATCGAGCAGACTGGTGCATATGGCTGTTCCATTCATCCCATGTTCGCTTTTAACGACAAATTCACATCATATCAGGAGTTCCCCCAGGCGATGCTTACCCTGGAGGGGCATCAGAAGGCTGTGCATGCAGTGACAAGTCTCTTCGGCGATTGTCTGGGACACAGGATTCTCACAATCCGGACGGAGGACAAGGTCAGGTATCATGCGGCGGCAACCATGGCCAGCAATTATATGATTGGGCTGTTTCAGGTTAGTCTGCAGCTTTTGGAAGAGTGTGGCTTTTCTCAGGAGGAAGGCAATGGGCTCTTGCATTCCCTGGTGCGGACAAATGTGGAAAATATGTTGGAGAAGGGCGCGCAGGAGGCTCTGACCGGGCCCATTGAGAGAAATGATGCGGATACAGTGAGGAAGCATTTGCAGGCGTTGGATTCTATTTCAGTCGCGGGTAAGGACGGAAGGAAAGATTGCGACGGAGAGGTCGGCGCATTGGCTTGGGATGGCGGATGTGTCAACGTAGACGGGATATACCGGGAATTGGGACAGGTGCTGGTTTCCATTGCTGAAAAGAAGCATCCAGATCGGGATTACGCGCGATTAAGGCATCTATTGGCACGTCAGGATATATAAATTTAGAAATCTGACCGTAAATGATATCATAACTATTTACGGTTGCTCATCTCTTCATGCGATAGCCTCTCTGCCTTCGGCATAGGTCACTGCTTATGCAGTTCTGTCTATTTTAATGATGGGATGAACAGCCTTTGCAGGCTAGAGAAAAGAAAACTGTCTTATTCAAGCAAGTTTGATGAGACAGCATTTCTCCTCTCTGACCGTAAATAGTAACCATCTAGGCAGATATTCGGAAAGGACTGACTATGAAAAAGACTGTGACGACATTTCAGAAGGCGAAGGAAGAGGGCCGGAAAATCACCATGCTCACCGCATACGATTATTCCACGGCAAAACTGGTGGATGCGTCGGGAATTGATTCCATCCTGGTAGGGGATTCCTTAGGAAATGTGATTCTGGGATACGAGGATACCATTTCTGTTACCATGGAGGATATGATCCACCATGGGGCGGCGGTGGCCAGGGGGGCGAAGAATGCCTTGGTGGTGATAGACATGCCCTTTATGTCATACCAGACATCGGTTTATGATGCGGTGGTGAATGCGGGACGGCTGATGAAGGAAGGTCGGGCCGGAGCGGTGAAGCTGGAGGGGGGAAGAAGCGTCTGCCCCCAGATTAAGTCTATTACGGAGGCTGGAATCCCGGTGGTGGCCCATCTGGGACTGACGCCCCAATCCATCAATGCCTTTGGCGGCTTTAAGGTGCAGGGAAAGAGCGAGGCGGCGGCAAAGAAATTGATCGAGGATGCTTTGGCGGTACAGGAAGCGGGTGCTATGGCTTTGGTTCTGGAGTGCGTTCCGGCCAAATTGGCGGCACTTGTGACGGAAAAACTAACGATTCCTACCATTGGCATAGGTGCGGGAAACAAATGTGACGGGCAGGTGCTGGTGTATCAGGACTTGCTGGGCATGTTCACGGATTTTGTGCCCAAGTTCGTAAGGCAGTTTGCCAATGTGGGACAGGTGATGGCTGAGGCATTTGCTGCTTATGACCGGGCTGTGAAGGATGGCAGTTTTCCGGCAGAGGAGCATACCTATCAGATAGAGGACGAAGTGATAGAAAAATTATATTGATGCCAGGGTCAAAAGTAGATAGCAATGTAGCAATCCGTGGCATCAGCCAGGGTTAAAAGACTTTTTGCCCCAACATTATTATAAGAAATTAATTTTCGCTGAACTAGTGTACTGTATCATTGATATATGGCAAAACTCCGCAGAATAATTTTTCATCGACAAGGCGTTTGAGGGAGGCGATGCGGTGGCATCGTTGACTGAAAACAACGCAGTTCGATGGAAAATTAGGCTAGGAGGTTTGGCTGAATGTCAACGATACAGTGCACTAGCAGCAATAGGAGAGGAATGCAATGAAAATCGTAGAGACAGTGAGAGAAGTGAGGGAGCAGGTGCGGGCATGGCATCAGGAAGGGCTTTCCGTAGGGCTGGTGCCTACCATGGGATATCTCCATGAGGGGCATAAGAGCCTGATTGACCGGGCGGTGGCAGAAAATGACCGGGTGGTGGTGAGCGTGTTCGTCAATCCCATGCAGTTCGGCCCGACGGAGGATCTGGAGAGTTATCCCAGAGATTTGGAGCGGGATGGGGCTCTGTGCCAGAAGGCGGGGGCATCTCTGATCTTCCATCCCCAGCCCGAGGAGATGTACCCAGAAGACTTTTCTTCCTATATAGATATGAATACGCTAACCGGAGGCTTGTGCGGGAAGAGCCGTCCCATTCATTTTAGGGGCGTTTGCACAGTGGTGGCAAAATTGTTTCACATCGCGGAGCCGGACAGGGCGTATTTTGGACAGAAGGATGCCCAGCAGCTGGCGGTGATTCGCCATATGGTCAATGATCTGAGTTTTGGTATAGAGATTGTGGGTTGCCCCATCGTCAGAGAGGAAGACGGTCTGGCAAAAAGTTCCAGAAACACTTATCTGAGCCAGGATGAACGGAAGGCGGCTCTTATTTTGTCCCATGCCTTGAAGAAGGGGAGAGAGTCTGTGGAGAATGGGGAGAAGAGTGCAAAGGCTTTGGTTGAACTGATTAGAAAAGAAATACAGGCAGAGCCTTTGGCAAGGATTGACTATGTGGAAGTGGTGGACTGGAATACCTTGGAGCCGGTGGAGGAAATACAGAAGCCAATTCTGGTGGCCATTGCGGCGTACATCGGAAAAACCAGACTTATTGATAACTTTATATATGAATAAAAGATGGCAAGGCAAAAGGATATGAAAAGATTAATTCATAAAGAATAAACTTGCGAAACGTAATGGCAGTAATAGGGCGATGAATGACATGATTGCAGAGGAAGGGAGAAAGGCTATGACAGTGACGATGTTGAAGGGAAAAATCCACCGTGCAGTGGTAAGACAGGCGGAACTGAATTATGTGGGGAGCATTACCGTTGACCCGGAACTGATGGAGGCTGCGGGGATTTTTGAATATGAGAAGGTACAGATTGTAGACGTGGAGAATGGCAGCCGTTTTGAGACGTATACCATCGCCGGGGAGCCGGGGAGCGGCATGATTTGCCTGAATGGAGCCGCCGCCAGAATGGTGCAGACCGGGGACCATATCATCATTATGTCCTACTGCGAGCTCTTGCCGGAGGAAGCAAAGGGCCATAAGCCCTACGTGGTATTTGTTGACGAGGACAATAAGATCAAGAAGGTGGCTCGCTATGAGAAGTATGGAGTGCTGTCTCAGGATGTATGATTTTGGGGAGGATTCGAGGTAGATATGTTAGAGGGAAAGACTGTGGTTTTGGGTGTGACGGGGAGTATTGCCGCATACAAGATAGCCAATTTGGCCAGCATGCTGTCAAAATTACATGCGGAGATTCATGTGCTGATGACGGAGAATGCCACCAAGTTCATCAATCCCATCACTTTTGAGACATTGACAGGGCATAAGTGCCTGATTGACACCTTTGACCGAAATTTTCAGTACAGCGTGGAGCATGTGGCTTTGGCAAAGCGGGCGGACGTGGTGCTGGTGGCTCCGGCTTCTGCCAATGTGATCGGAAAGATTGCCGGAGGAATTGCGGACGATATGCTTACCACTACGGTGATGGCCTGCCCCTGCCAGAAAATCATGGCTCCGGCTATGAATACGAATATGTATGAAAATAGCATTGTCCAGGAGAATCTGGAGAAGTTAAAGCGTCACGGATATACAGTGATTTCGCCGGATACGGGACTTTTGGCATGCAGGGATGTGGGGGCAGGAAAACTTCCCTCCGAAGAGGCGTTGCTAAATTATATCTTGCGTGAGATAGCCTGGGAGAAGGATATGGCGGGGCAGAAGGTGCTGGTGACGGCGGGGCCTACGGTGGAGTCCATTGATCCTGTGCGCTTTATCTCCAATCATTCCACCGGAAAGATGGGATATGCCATTGCTAGGGCGGCTATGCTCCGAGGGGCGGATGTCACGCTGGTTACCGGGCCTGTGGGAATCCAGCCGCCCCCATTTGTGGATGTAGTGCCAGTAACCAGCGCCGGGGAAATGTTTGAGGAGGTGACACGGGTATCCGAGTCCCAGGATGTGATTATCAAGGCGGCGGCAGTGGCAGACTTTACGCCTGCCCAGGTTTCTGCGGAAAAGATCAAGAAGAAAGAGGGGCAGCAGCAGATTGATTTGGTGCGAACCCGAGATATTCTTGGCTTTTTGGGGGAACATAAGAGGCAGGGTCAATTTTTGTGCGGATTTTCTATGGAGACGGAAAACTTGCTGGAAAATTCTCGGAAAAAATTGGTTAAGAAGAATCTGGATATGGTTGTTGCCAACAACCTTAAGGTGCCGGGGGCGGGATTTGGCGTGGATACCAATGTGGTGACGCTGATTACCCATGATGGCATCAGAGAATTGCCTCGGATGAGTAAGGATGAGGTGGCGATGGCGTTGCTGGACGAGATCGTGGCTTGTGGATCAATTTAGGCCAATATAGGATGAGAAAGCCTGAGGAATTTATGATAATTCTTCGGGCTTTTTTGCATGTAAAAGGTATTTACGATATCTATGTTACAGGAGATGGCAGACGGGTTTTGCAGTGGCCGCAAGGATTCTGGGAGATGGGGAAATAGGAGGCATATTGGGACGGAAAAGAGAATAATTATGTATGTCTGAGGAGCATAGCCAATCGGACGCTCGTAAAGAGCAGTGAGGGTCCGGGGGGCGCGATGGCTCCCGGATGAATTTAGTATTGATTTAAATTGACAAAAGTGTTTATAAATGGTATATTATTTTAAGAGAAAGACTTGACGGTTATGGTTATAAAACTGTGCTTTTTATAGCGCAAGTTGTTCCTGCTAAAAATGCAAGCCCTTTTTAATTAAAAAGTGTGCTCTTTATCTGATATATTATATATGATAAAGGGCTTTTTTAGTAAGAAATGCAAGTTTTAATAACCATGTAGAATACATATCCAGTCAGGTTCAGAATTATGATTGGCGCTTTCGCAGCAGAATTTTGTTATTTCATTATCAATTTTGGGAGGTTGCTTATTATGGACAAGAAAAAAACGGCTGTTGAAGTTTACTTATCTACGGTATTTAAATGGGGGCTAATTATATTAGTTTGTGCTTGCATGTGTGCCACAGTTATGTTTAATACGGAAAAACTGCTGGGATTATATACTACAGTACCGTGGGCTGCAACAATCGGTTTGGGCATCATGGATGTAACATTTGTTGTGATTGCAGCAATTATAATAAGATCGTCCTTTGATCAGGATGGTTATCTAAAAGAAGGCAGATTAAAGATTGGTAAAGCCTTTTCAGCAGTGGTGCTAGTTATTCAATGGAATTATTTATTATATATGCTTCCCACAAGAACATTTTGGGGATTTCTATTCTTTTTCCTCATTTTGGTGGCTTTCTTTTTAGATATCAAGATGTTGATGGGATGCGGCTTTGCCTGTATGATTTCTCTGTTTATAGGCTGGTTTGTCAGAGGAACCGCTCTTCTTCCTGTAAAAGATGAATTATTCCTGACAGATGTCATCATGTGTCTGGTTGCATTAACTTTATCTTTAATCGGATTGGCTATTTTTGTGTTCTTTGTTGCGCATTTTTTGGTAAATGCTAAGAAAGATGAATTGGAAAAGAACAATGAACATGTTACCAATGTACTCGTTGCCGTTCAGGAATTATCAGAAAAATTGCATGCGGCAGGTTTGACGCTTTCAAAGATTTCCGGCAATGAAAGCGCTTCTGCGCAAGAACTTGCAGCAACTAGCGAGCAATTAGTGGCTGGAAGCAATCTGCTAAGCGCTAAGACGGATGAAAGCATGGACAATCTTACCGAGTTGAATAAATGGGAGGACGTTGTTGCAGAAAATGTAGAAAAGGTAGAGGACACTTCCAAGAATCTTTTAGACCAATCAAAACAGAATGGGAAATTGTTGAATGATTTATCTCAAATTAACGGTGAGGTATCTCAATCCATGAGTGCTACGACAAGCATAACGGAAAAGTTATCAGAAGCTGTTCGGGAAATAGGAGTAACTTTAAATCTTATTAGCGATATTTCATCATCTACTAATTTGCTGGCGTTAAATGCTTCCATTGAAGCCGCGCGAGCCGGGGAAGCAGGAAAGGGATTTGCCGTAGTTGCGTCGGAAGTTGGAAATCTCGCCAATAACACCCAGGAATCCTTAAAAGATGTTCAGGCGGTAATCGAGAGGGTTCAGAAAAATGTTGTTGATATTACTGCGCAGGTTGAAGAAAATTCTGCAAAGTTAGGAAAGCAAAATGAATATTTTGCGAATGTCTATAATGGAATGCAAGATATGACGGATTTGCTCAATATGTCCGTGCTTGCCATAAAAGCCATGGGAGATGCGCAGAGAGAGCAGTCAGAGGTTATTAAGAACACGGTATTGATTAATCGGGATATAGCAGATAATATTAGAAATGAAAATGAACAGTTTAGTGCGATAAGCGCGATGGCAGAAAGTAATGCGGGTGATACGGCAGAGGTTGCCACTCAGGCAAAAACCATAAATGATATGGTCGATGAGATGACACTGCTTTTAAAGAAAGATGAATAAAGATACCAAGGGGGGCGATGATTTCGCCCCCTGTCCTTTTATGGAAGAAAGAACTGATTGACCGTAGCCGGGCTTAGTGTTAAAATGATTTTTGTAGTGAATTGTTTGACAGTTATGGATGTTATGTCGAAATAACTGACAAATGGCGGGGGCTGCCTGGCGTATGCTGGCGTGTTGCGCGCTAGATGGCCGGAGGCGGCAGAACATAGCGAAAAGGAGGATTTTGTATCATGGCAAGGTTTACATTACCAAGAGATTTGTACCACGGCAAGGGTGCATTGGAGGCGTTGAAGGATTTCCAGGGAGAGAGAGCGATTATCTGCGTGGGCGGTGGCTCTATGAAAAGGAATGGCTTTTTGGACCGGGCGGTATCCTATCTGAAAGAGGCAGGGATGGAAGTGAAGATATTTGAGGGTATCGAGCCAGATCCGTCCGTTGATACCGTGATGAAGGGCGCGGAAGTTATGATAGAGTTCCAGCCCGATTGGATTATTGCCATGGGAGGTGGTTCTCCCATTGATGCGGCTAAGGCAATGTGGATCAAATATGAATACCCAGATACCACATTTGAAGATATGTGCAAGGTCTTTGGATTGCCCAAACTTCGCACGAAGGCTCATTTCTGCGCTATTTCTTCCACATCAGGCACCGCTACGGAGGTGACGGCATTTTCCATTATTACAGATTATAATAAGGGAATCAAATATCCCATTGCAGATTTCGAGATTACGCCGGATGTGGCCATCGTTGATCCGGATCTGGCAGAGACGATGCCGCAGAAATTGGTGGCGCACACTGGCATGGATGCTATGACCCATTCCGTGGAGGCATATGTTTCCACAGCAAATTGTGACTATACAGATCCCTTGGCTCTGCACTCTATTAAGATGATTCAGAGAGATTTGGTTGGCTCTTACAATGGGGATATGGAGAAGAGGGCCAGCATGCACAATGCCCAGTGTCTTGCGGGCATGGCATTTTCCAATGCATTGCTGGGAATCGTTCACTCTATGGCGCATAAGACGGGGGCGGCATTTGCGGATTACGGCGCGCATATTATCCACGGTGCTGCCAATGCCATGTATCTTCCCAAAGTCATTGCCTTTAATGCGAAGGACGAGACGGCTAAGAAGCGCTATGGCGAAATCGCTGATTTCATGAACTTGGGGGGGAGCAGTGACGATGAGAAGGTCAAACTTTTGATAGATTACCTTCGTGGCATGAATGATGATTTGAAGATTCCTCATTGCATTAAGAATTATGGCCCGGATAGCTATCCTACAGATCAGGGATTTGTTCCTGAGGAAGTATTTTTGGAGAGGCTTTCAGATATTGCTGCCAATGCGCTTCTGGATGCATGCACGGGTTCCAATCCTCGCCAGCCATCCCAGGAGGAGATGGAAAAACTTTTGAAATGCTGCTATTATGATACAGAGGTGGATTTCTAACATACAATATTTTGGAATATCTCGTGTATTTCCTCTTGTAAAATATGAAAAAGTGTATTAGAATAAATAATATCAAAAAAAGGAGGAAATAATACTATGGCATATGTAATTGGCGATGAGTGCGTAAGCTGTGGCGCTTGTGCTGGCGGATGCCCGGTGGGTGCAATCTCCGAGGGAGATTCTCATTTCGAGATTGATGCTGATACATGTATCGATTGCGGCGCATGCGCTGGAACCTGCCCTTCAGGTGCAATCTCAGAGGGTTAATATTCATCATGAAAGATAAGGCTGCTGAATCGAGGGCGAATTATCGCCTCGTAGTAGGTAGCTTTTCTTACTGTTTAGGAGGCTTCAAGATGGATGCAAGAGTAAATAAAGAGATGGTAATTGCGGATATGCTTCAGATTGATCCGGGCATCGCCGCTATTCTCATGGCATCAGGCATGCACTGCGTAGGCTGCCCATCGGCCCAGGGAGAAAGCCTGGAAGAAGCGGCGATGGTGCATGGGCTGGATGCGGAAGAGCTGGTATCTAGCGTGAATCAGTATTTGGAAAAGAAATAATACTGGAATGTTAAAAAGGGAATGCGTTAATATCCGAAGGATATTTTGCATTCCCTTTTTTGCTACATAGGAAAGTTCTCGGCATTTTCAGCGTGAAGAACGCCGGTTTTGCATTCGTTATAAATTTGCCAAAACTGAAATAGCATTTTTGGCAATAAACTTTTGGTAATGCTCTTGCAGGTAAAATTGGGTAATGGCTGAATTTTTTACTGGGGAGCCATATTCATGCATAATGTTGCAAACTCTGCCAAATTCCTCTGCCGGATGCTTGGAACGGTGCAGCAGAAGATAAAAGATTCCCTGGCTGTCATCTTTGTAAAGGGTGTTTTCGCCGCAGTAGATTGGATGGATATGTTCTGCCAACTGGCTGACGGCTTCCAGATTTGGAAAAGAAAAGATAACAACCACGTCCCGGTAATTTTTTTCTGAGGATTGTTTCGGGCGGGGTTCCATTCCCAAAGCTTCTGGCAGGGAGATGAAATCGTTTTCCTGCTTTGTAGAAGATGGGACTGGCAGCTCATGGACGCTGTCGGTGGTCACGTCGTTGCTCGCGCTTCCCCAAAGTTTCTCGGGGTCCAATACTTCCTCTTTGGCTCCCATATAAATAAATTCATCTTCCTCCTCGTCGGCATAATCATCATAGTCGTCATAATCATAGCCTTCCTCTGCCATATCCCAATCTCCTTCTTCCGTGAAGGTGGAAAAGCGGGTATCCAGTTCGTCTGGTTCTTCCACCTTCGTAATTACTAGAATTAAAGCTTCTGGCAACAGGGGAATTGCCTCTATCATCAGCGGAATATCGTCAGCATCAAAGCCAAATTCATAAGAAGCCTGCTGCATCATATCCCGAAAAAGTGCTTTCGCCTTCGCTGTCCCATAGGCAAGCTCGCTGATACCGATCTCACGATCCTGCAGATCCTTTTGATTCAAGGTACACCGAATCTGTCTGTCATTTATTTTCTCTATTCGCATAAGCTCACTTCCCTTCTATGGCCTGCTATATATTTCTAGTTACTAATCACAGCCGCTCATCCCTCGTGCCATAATCCCTTCTGCCTGGCGGCATAGGCTTGCGCTCCCTTTGGTGCGCGCCGAACAGACATGCGCCGGATGCCTAGCGCCTTATAATGGGATGGACAGCTTCCACAACTCATAGAGATGAGGAAAACTGTGAATGGTAACATTTATTTCAAAATATATGCCAGAAGAACCTTTTTCCGAATGGAAATGTTAGATTCTTCTATGTATAAATTATAATTTAATAGGAATTAGAAGTCAACGCAAATAACGAACCTATCACTATCTTTTGTTAAAACGGAAAAATAAATACTAGAAGAATTTGAGAGTTTTGTGCAGTATTTTGGAAATGTGTGAGAAATGTGTGAAAGTGGTCAAATCCATGGGTTTTCTCAATAAAAATAAAATTATATTTTAAGTAGTTTGCCAATGGAATTTGGGGAGTGGGTGTCATATAATCACTTCAGCGAACGAGTTCACACCAAAGGCAAGGGGGTGATTATGAAGTTCAGACACGATTGGAATACATTCTATCTTATGCGTAAGGATTAGAATGGTTCCGGCTTATCGCAAAAGGGATTCGTACTCGCTGTAAAGGATGGTCAATAACGTATCACAACTGTACCATGGCAAAAAATGACAGGGAGGAAAGTGTATGGAGGCAAAATCAGGCAATATCAAAAATCAAATGTATGACTGGCTTGTATCGGAGATATATCGCGCAGAGGAAGTTGGAATTCCAGTAGCAGTGGATGGCAAGGTATATTCTTCGCAGGATGCAGACAAACTAAATTTGATGATGGAGGACAGTTATTATATGAAAAGCTATGAGGGTGACCAAGGTGGAAAGATTGTCCGGATTGATTTTGACCATATTAATGAGTGTCTGAAGTGAAAGTTTTATCTTTAAGTATCTATTGATCAAGAAGTGAAATGATTGCGTATGATCTCTTTATGAAGATGTATGCGGGCTAATATGTAGTTCGAATCTACATACTCCTAAATTGGCAGGGGAGGTATTCCCGAATTTACCTTCCCTGCTGTTACTATTTGCTCATAGAGGATAAACGTGTTATACTATAAGTTAGTGTTACTATTCACAGTTGATACGTATTAATATGGAAGATGAGGGCATAGATACATGAAAGAAAAAAAGAAAATTTTGATACCATTGGCGGCAGGACTGCTCCTGCTGGGGATTCTGGGAGGAATTCTGCTCTATAGGAAAATGGCTCCAAACAAGGAACATATGCCTCTCGAACGATATTTCCAGGCCAAGCAGGGGGAAATCACCCTGATTGTGGGAGATGAGATTTCTGAATCGAAGGGAATTTATCAAGACAATCAGCTATATTTGGATCTTGATCTTGTGAAAGAGAAGTTCAATGATCGATTTTATTGGGATAAGAAGGAAAATCTATTGCTGTATGCTATGCCGAACGCAGTATTGCGGACAGAACCGGGCAGCAAGGATTATTTAGAAAATAATAGCAGGACTACGTTGGAATATGAGATTGTCAAGGTAGATGGGGACAAGGTATATGTGGCCGCAGATTATGTCAAACGCCATACTGCGCTGGAATATAAGATGGAGAAAGCGCCGGTGAGAGCCGTTATTTCCTATGAATTTGGAGGAATTGAAAAAGAATATGCCAAGACTGATTCAGAGTGCAAATTAAGGGTAAAGGGTAGCATTAAGAGTGAGATTTTGGTGGATTTGAAGGAGGATGCTGTTCTCCGGGTATTGGAGAGGAAGAATGAGGATACCGGCTTTTGCAGAGTTATGGAACCATCGGGGGTTATTGGTTACGTGAAAGCAAAAGATATGGGCAAGATTTATAAAGAAAGCAAAAAGACGGATTTTCAAGAGGCAGAATATTCCCATATTCTGCGGAAAGAGAAAATCAGCCTTGTGTGGCATCAGGTGACAAACCAGGCAGCCAATGGACGGCTGCTGGAATTGCTTGACAAAACCAAAGGGGTAAATGTGGTTTGCCCTACATGGTTCGCAACGTCGGACAATAGAGGGGCTATTGATTCCCTTGCCAGCGATAACTATGTCAGCCAGGCGCATCGGGCGGGGGTGGAAGTATGGGGGTTATGCAATGACTTTAGCCCGAACATGAAGATTGGGAAAGTGCTGGAATCTACCAGCAGAAGGCAGAAGCTGGCGAAAAACTTAATCGCAGAGGCGATACGATATAGTTTGGATGGAATTAACATTGATTTTGAGAATGTGAAAAAGGATTCGGGGGAGGATTTTGTTCAGTTTATCAGGGAACTGGGCGTGTTGTGTAGAAATAATGGGATTGTACTATCTGTGGACAATTATCCGCCCATGGAATACAATAAATATTACAACCGGGAGGAACAGGCAAACGTAGCAGATTATGTTATTACCATGGCATATGATGAGTTTTACTCTGGCTCCGAAGAAGCTGGCCCCGTATCTTCCTTGGGATATGTGCAGACTGCCACGAAGAAAATTATAGAGGAGGAGGCAGTGCCGGCAAAGCAGGCGATTATCGCCTTGCCGTTTTATAGCAGACATTGGATGGAAAGGACGTCCAAAGGTGAGGCAAAACTTTCCTCGGAAGCTTGTTCCATGGAATATGCGGAGGAATTGGTGCAGGAATCCGGCAGTGGGAAAAATTGGGATGAGGAGACGCAGATGAACTATATCTCATGGACTGCGGCGAAAACCTTGCACAAATTGTGGATAGAGGATGGGGCATCCTTAGAGTTAAAGCTAAAGGCGGTCTCGGACGCAGATGTGGCAGGTGTGGCATTCTGGAAACTGGGTCTGGAAAAACAGGATATCTGGGATACCATTATCAAATATACAAAATAAAAGAGGTTGTGGGATTAAATGGGGCGCAAGTCGAAAAGCAATCCGCAATATAAATGCGTCAGCATTTATTATATCATGAACTTCGTTCATGATCTTGCCTGGCCCTCACAAGCAAGTTTGCTCGGTCCGCTTATCATTATATCATGAGAATGCCGAATTTAGCATAGGATACAGTAAAAAGGTATTTTGCGTGGTATTCTATGAAAAAATGGTGGAGCAAGAAGTGTATTTTTGCATTGGCAGTTGTGTCATTGATTGTACTTGCAGGAGTATCGGTGGAATTTCATCGGGGAGTGCAGACCGCTGGAAACAAAAAGAGCCTTACCATCGTGGTTGACCCAGGGCATGGGGGCATTGATCCGGGCAAAGTGGGAATTAATGGATGTTATGAGAAGGATGTGAATCTGGCGATTGGAAAGTTTCTTAAAGAGATTTTAGAAAAGAAAAAATGCCAGGTAATTATGACGAGGGAAACGGATGCTGGTCTTTATGAGGAGACGGATTCCAATAAAAAGGTTTCTGACCTGCGCCGCAGGGTGGAGATGATGAATGCGCCAGAGGTGGACGTGGTGGTCAGCATTCATCAAAATAGTTTTACCGGGGAGAGTTCCAAGGGAGCCCAGGTATTCTATCAGAGAACTTCCAGCCAGGGAGAGCAGATGGCGAAGGTGATTCAGGCTCAGCTCATTAGTTCCTTGGGAACATGGAATCACAGGCAGGCAAAGGCTAATGATTCTTATTTTCTGTTAAAGAAGACGGTCAAGCCCGCAGTGATTGTGGAGTGCGGCTTCCTTTCCAACAGTGAGGAGGCGGCAAAACTGTGCGATGAATCATATCAGCGACAGGTAGCATGGGCGATTGCCCAGGGTACTCTTACATATTTAGGAAGTCCGGGGGAAGATAGTCTGGAGGAGAAGCAAGATGAACACAGAGATACAGATTGTGAATCCTGAGTATTTTCAGGACGTTCAGTTGGAGAAAGCCTGCAAAGTGTTGCGGTCCGGCGGCTTAGTGGCTTTTCCCACAGAGACTGTCTATGGGCTTGGTGGAGATGCACTTTCATCTGACGCCGCACAGAAAATTTATGCGGCAAAGGGACGGCCTTCAGATAATCCTTTGATTGTTCATATTGGAAGAGAGGAAGACTTGCATCGTGTGGCAAAGCAGGTGGATGGCCAGGCAAGAAGGTTGATGGAGGCGTTTTGGCCTGGCCCCTTGACGTTAATCTTTCATAAAAAGAAGGTGGTACCAGAATCCACAACGGGAGGTATGCAGACGGTGGCAGTGCGCATGCCATCCCATCCCATAGCGCTGGCGTTGATTAGAAATTCCGGCGTGCTAATCGCAGCTCCCAGTGCCAATGCTTCCGGTCGCCCAAGTCCTACCAGGGCCAGTCATGTTCAGGAAGATTTACAGGGCAGAATAGACATGATTATTGATGGTGGACAAGTGGGGATAGGGATTGAGTCCACGATAGTAGACATGACGGAGGATATACCGGTGATTCTTCGTCCTGGCTATATTACGAAATCCATGTTAGAAGAAGTGGTGGGGCAAGTGAGGGTTGACCCTGCAATGATGGAAGACAAGCCTAGAAAGGACTTGGTCGCCAAGGCGCCAGGGATGAAGTATCGGCATTATGCGCCAAGAGGGCGGCTAACCATCGTGGAAGGGACTTTGGAGAATGTAGTCCCTTATATTAATCGTATCTTGGAAGAACATGACAGAAGGGGAGAGATAGCGACCGTGATTGCCACGGAGGAGTCAAAGTCCCGGTATAGGACAAGCAGAGTGTTCAGTATTGGCTCAAGGCAAACAGAAGGTTCCATTGCGGCAGGCTTATATGATATACTGAGGCAGATGGATGCAGTTGGGGCAGAATATATTTATGCAGAAAGTTTTCAGGGGGATCGTCTCGGGGCGGCGATTATGAATCGCATGCTAAAGGCGGCGGGGTATCATAAAATCAATATTTAGAAAGTGGAGATATGTTATGAAACGCTTCAGTCAAATTGTATTTTTATGTACCACAAACACATTTTTGAGTCCGGTAGCCGAAGGGATTTATCGGAAGAATTCAACTGATTGGATGCCCCAGGCGATATCTAGGGGACTGGTGGTCTTATTTGAGGAGCCAATCAATCCAAAGTGCAACGTACTTTTAACCCAAAGCGGGTTTCACATCAGTGGGCATGGGCAGTCTAGGCAGCTGATGCCGGAAGACTTAAAGGAGGGCAGTCTGATTCTCACCATGACTCTCAGTGAAAAGGTGAAACTGATCGAGGAATTTTCCTATGAGGAGAATGTGTATACCATAGGGGAATTTGTGGGAAGTGACACTGATATCCTGGAACCGGTGGAGGAAGAGGCGTACAAGGCTTGCGCAGACGAATTGATCACCAGGGTGAATTTGGCAATCCAAAAAATTGAGGAACTCTATTGGGAAGAAAACGAAGAGGAGGAAATACAAGATGATAGCATTAGGCAATGATCAGGCGGGTTTTGGGCTGAAACAGGAGGTCATGAGATATCTGGATGAGCATGATATTCCCTACAAGGACTATGGTAGTTACAGCGAGGAGTCTGTGGATTATCCCGTGTATGCCAAAAAGGTGGCTCATGCGGTGGCAGATGGGGAGTGCGAAAAGGGCATATTGATTTGCGGAACTGGCATCGGGATTTCCATTGCCGCCAATAAGGTGAAGGGAGTGCGGGCGGCGCTTTGCCATGACACTTTCAGTGCGGAGGCTACTAGGCAGCACAATGATGCAAATATTCTTGCTATGGGGGCCAGGGTAATCGGGCCCGGACTGGCAGTAAAGATTGTGGAAACCTTTTTGCATACGGATTTTTCCAATGCAGAGCGTCATGCGAGAAGAGTGGCGATGCTTGAGGAAGAATGACCCTAAATTTAAGAGGGTTCGAGCAAGTCTTGCTTCTTGACACTGGGAAAGGCAGGAGTTACAATAAAATACATACGAATGTGCAATTTCTGGCAAAATCGGTATTGGCTTTGGCTGAATTTGTGTCAGGCAGTCTGGAGGAGAATTCAGGGCGCGAATAAATACCTTGCAGGTATAGGAAAGGAAGTAATGTTATGGCAAAAATGGATATCGACTGGGGAAACATAGGGTTTGGATATATGAAGACGGACAGGCGTTATGTCTCGAATTATAAGGATGGCGCATGGGATGAGGGAACGCTAACTGAGGAAGACACTGTCACAATCAGCGAGTGTGCCTGCGTATTGCAGTATGCCCAGACTATTTTTGAGGGCTTGAAGGCGTACACGACTGCCGATGGCCGCGTGGTCTGCTTCCGACCAGATTTGAATGCGGAACGCATGGTGGATTCTGCCAAGAGGCTGGAGATGCCAGTTTTTCCGAAAGAGCGGTTTGTGGAGGCGGTAAAGGAAGTTGTAAAGGCGAATATAGATTATGTGCCTCCTTATGGATCAGGCGCCACCCTGTATCTTCGTCCTTATATGTTTGGCAGCAATGCAGTGATTGGCGTAAAGCCAGCTGATGAATACCAGTTTCGACTTTTTGCCACGCCGGTTGGCCCCTATTTTAAGGGGGGCGTGAAGCCCATTACAATCCGGGTTTGCGATTTTGACCGCGCCGCGCCCCATGGTACGGGGCATATCAAGGCGGGGTTAAATTATGCTATGAGCCTGCATGCCATTGTAGATGCCCACAACCAAGGATTTGAGGAAAATATGTATCTGGATGCCGCTACCCGGACTAAGGTAGAGGAGACGGGAGGAGCCAATTTCCTGTTTGTCACAAAGGACAATAAGGTGGTGACTCCTAAGTCAGACAGTATCTTGCCTTCTATTACCAGACGTTCTTTGATGACGGTGGCAAAAGATTATCTGGGGCTGGAAGTGGAAGAGAGGGAAGTCAGTTTTGATGAAATTTCAGACTTTGTGGAGTGCGGCCTGTGTGGAACGGCGGCAGTGATTTCTCCTGTTGGCTGCGTGAATGACCACGGGAAAGAGATTGTATTTGCTAATGGCAGTACGGAGATGGGACCGATTATCTCCAAACTCCGGGAGACGCTTACTGGCATTCAGATGGGTACGATTGATGGGCCAGAAGGCTGGATTGTAGAAATCAAGTAGCGAGATAAAGTTGCTTTAAAAAGGTATTCCTGTTTCGGATATGATTTAGTGAAGAGATTATGAAAAAATTGCCGCCCCAGAAATATTATTTCTGGGGCGGCAATTTTTATCATTAAATACCGTCGATCTGCTTTAGCAGGAGCAGTCGGTCTCCCTGGCTGACCCAGTCTTTTTCTAATCCGTTTAGCATCATAATGCTGTCCACTGTGGTATTATATTCTTTGGCGATATCCCAAAGGCTTCCATCTTTTTCTACAATGAATCCCACTAAGCCCGGCATTGCCTGCAGTCGATCCATATCCAGGGGCGCTTCTGTTATGCCTGTGATAATTCGCTCGTTTTCATGGGTGAATACGAAGGCGCATAGATTCAGGACTACTTTTGCCTCGATTTCCTGTCCGTCCAGCATGACTACGCTGATTTGGCTGATGAGAGGCTGTAGTTCGTAGTCATCTTTCGGAGATATTCCCTTTACCTCGATTACATGGGAGAAGGGGATGGTGCCTTTCAGAAGGGCAAGGGGCGTGGCATCCTCTTCGGTGAGGTAAAGTACATCCAGTTCTACTACGCCTTCCAGCTGAATCCCGTCTTCCACCACGGTGCGCTCGTCAATCTTTACGGAACCGGCGGCATCGCAAATCTGGGAGATCTGCATATCATTTTCACCGATTTTGAGATGGTCAGAGATGCGGAGGACGCTTTGGTTTTTCATAAGCAGTTTTCTGCAGTCTACATCTGTCTGGTTTAACTCTAGTGTACAGGCGGTGGAGTAGGCATCCTTGAGATAGTCGAATACTTCATCCTGATAGAATTTCATTCTAAAGTTCAGGGACAGTTCCAAATCGAGTATCCGGTTTTCTCCATCCTCGTCTCCCCGTACTTCCATGCTCTTGGTGGTTCCCAGCAGTTCAATGTCAGGAACCATTTCCTCATCGCATTCCTCGCAGGACAGAACGCCGTCAAAGGGAAGCTCTGCCTCCAGATACTCTAGCCTTCTCTCCTCGTCTTCGGGGATATAGATGAGAAATACTTTCAGGTCGCCTATGAAGCGGATTCCATTGTCAATCATTCTATTTTGAAGGTTCTGGGGCACGATTTCATAGTAGAGCAGTGTGTCCACATTTGATTTTCCCTTTGGCAGAGGCAGTTCGTCTTTAATTCTGAACACATCTTTCTTGTAGTCTACCAGGCGGGTAAAGGAAAATTGGTCAAATCTGCGGTGGAGCCCATCTGGAGTGGGAGAGTCTTCCATTTCCGTCCTGGCGGCGGCTTCCGAAACGATGTCGATTCCGGCAGGGACAATCTGCTGATGTTCCTGGCAGCACTGCAGGCTCACGAGAGCGCGGATGCTGACTTTGCGGGAATTGATAAGTTTTGCCTGGCAGTCCTCTAGGTCAAAATGGCAGAGTACATCTTGCTCTGGCTGCAGTCCTTCCATATTGATGGTTTCCTCAATCGGGATTTGTCCTTTCATATTGTGGATTGGGCGGAAATCATCGGAGGTGGTATAGAGCAGGGAAAATTGGAGCAGACCCCTGATATGTACTTTTTCTTCGGCAGGGGTTACGGAGGATATCTGGATTTCGCCCTGCAGCTTGATGATTTTGTCGATGTCAGGCTTGGTGTCGGACACATTGATGTCTTCTTCCAGCGTTACCTGTATGTTTCCCCGGCAGATAATATTTTGTGAAAATATGTTTCTGGTTAATAATTCCATATGTTTTACCTCTCTGTTGATTTCTAGCAGGGCAAAAACGGGCTGAAAACTTGTAGTTGCCATGCTAGTACGATGCATCTACTGTTGTATCATATGCGGAAAAAGTGAAGGATATGCGGTTCTGAAAGAAAAACTTCAAGATGCATTATAAATGATAATTTTGTATTATAAAAAAGCAATTACATGATGAAAAAGTGGACAAAATATAACATGCATGCTATAATTAAGAAGATACTCACTCGGCTTATATTTAGGTTAGAACTTTTTTTGAGAGAAGGAGGACTTACAGGATGAGCAAGGAGAAAAATGGAGAATCTAAAGGCGTTCGCATGTCGCTGGCATTCAAGATCGGGATGGTTTCTATCCTGCCAGTGCTAGCATTGGCAACAGTTTTGACGGTTGTGGGGGTTAACAATATTCGGACTGGCATGCGCACGGAGGTGATGGAAGGTTTAAAGATTCAGTTGGATAGCTTTCAGACAGTGGTGGAAAGCAAGGATGCCGGGGATTATACCTTGGATGAACGGAATAATGTATTAAAGGGGTCTTATAATATCACTGCCGATGTGGAAACATTTGATAAGATGGTAGAGGAGACAGGGCTGGGCGTTACATTGTTTTATGATAAGACCAGACGCGCCACTACGCTGAGGGATTCTCAGACGGGAGAGAGGCTGATTGGCACAGACGCCCCGGATAAAGTGTATGATGCAGTTGTAAAAAATGGGGCGATTTATCAGGCATTTAATGTTGTGATTAATGGAGAAGCGTATTTTGCCTACTATGCGCCATTGAGAAATAGTGACGGTTCTATAGTGGGAATGCTTTTTGCGGGGAAGCCCCAGAAAGATGTTACGGAATACATACAGAGTAAGAGTACCGTGATGATTGGCGTATCTGTTGTTGCCGCCATTTTGATGCTTGTAATCGTCTTTATCTTTGTCATTTCTATCCGAAAGGCAATCAATTCTACCAAAAAAGTAGTGCAAGTATTGGCCGCTGGCGAATTGCGGGCGGATATTGACGGGAAATTATTGAAGAGGAATGATGAATTGGGAGACATGGCCAGAGAAGTTTCCGTGTTGAGCAACGAGTTGCTGTCAGTGATGCAGAAAGTGAAAGAGACGGCAGATGTGCTGATGAATGCGGGGAAGGATCTGAGCAGCATGGCTTCCCAGACTAGTACCACGGCAGATGAGATAGGTCATGCGGTGGAGGATATTTCTAAAGGAGCAGTGTCTCAGGCAGATGAGATTGAGACTGCTTCCCTCAGTATCGATGAGATGGGAGGCGTGATCAGCACGATTGTAGACCGGGTATCTACGCTGGATAGTACGTCTGACAGAATGAAAAATGCGGGAGATTCCTCCTCCGACATTATTAATGAATTGAGCAAGTCTAATGACAGGACGATGGATGCAATCCGACGCATTGGCGATCAGGTAAATGCCACCAATGAGTCTGCAAATATGATTAGCGAGGCGATTCAGCTGATTACCTCCATTGCGGAGGAAACTAATTTGCTCTCCCTCAATGCTTCGATTGAGGCTGCTAGGGCAGGCGAGCAGGGCAAGGGCTTTGCTGTTGTGGCAAATCAGATTCAGAAGTTGGCGGAGCAGTCCAACGAGTCTGCCCAGAAGGTTGGCGAGATTATTGCCAATCTGCTAAAGGATTCTGAGAAGACAGTGGAAGTGATGGACGAGGTAAAGGTCATTGTGAACGAGCAGCAGGAGAAGCTGAATCAGACCAAGAGCGAGTTTAACAATGTGCAGAATGGCATTTATTCTTCCAGGGAGGAGACCAGCAGCATTAAGGATCAGACGAATGTGTGCGATGATGCCAGAGTGAAGGTGGTGGATGTGATTTCCAACCTCTCGGCCATTTCTGAGGAGAATGCGGCAGCGACGCAGCAGACTACCGCTTCCATGCAGGAGCTGAATGCTACGATTAACTTGCTGGCAGAATCTGCGGGCAATCTGACGGGACTGTCCGATGCTCTGGAAGAGGAGATTAAGTTCTTTAAGTTATAGGATTTATGAATAAAAACAATTCAAAGGTTTTATGGTTCTGCTACTGAAAGCGGCATATTAGTTTGCTGTAAAGGCAAAGCCGAGGGGCATATGGGTTTAGATGGAGTAGGAAATGGGGGAACGTGCCAGCGTTCCTCCATTTTTGCCTTTCTATTCTTTTTGTGGTATGATTAGCAGAAATGACTGGCGAGAGCGAGATGGGAATTAATCTAAAGAAGCGAGGCACAAGATGAATCAGGAGATTACCTATACGAATAACATATCCATCGAGGGGTATAATTCCCTAAGGAAGTCTGTGGATTGGATACAGGTGACGCCGAAGAGGGCGGCGATTGCACTAAAGAATACATTCTACTTGTGCGTGGCGATGTGTGCCGGGCAGCCTGTGGGCATGACTAGGATTGTCAGTGATGGGGGGTATACTTATTTTATTACAGACGTGATAGTGAATCCCGCCTATCAGGGGCGGCATATTGGCACGGAACTGATTCGCAGGGCGCTGGATTATATCCAGAAAGATGTGATGGAGGGGGAGACGGTGATGATCAGCCTCATGTCCGCTTTTGACCGAGAGTCTTTTTACAAAAGATTTGGATTCCATCAGAGACCCTTTGGAAATCATGGTTCCGGAATGTCGATGTGGGTGACCCGAGATGAAGCGGGGAATGTATCAGCACACTAGGTCGCTATTCACAGTAACACGGTTAGGTAAATTGGTTGATGTCTGCATGGTAGTAGTAGCCGACTCCGGCCAGTTTGTCCTGGAGGGCTTTTTCGTCCAGGGACAGGCTTTTGCACAGTTCCGTCAGGGAGGGATAGGAATCCCGCAACTGGGTATTGATGTAACTGACGAGAATCATGGGATCTTTTGGAATATTCATTGGAAACCTCCTTGCTAAATTTACTGTAAAAGTAAAGCCAGGCATATGAGAATGCACCATGCTTGCACGAGGGGGATTCTCATATATTTGGCGTACCATCGATATGCATAGTATTTGCGGTAAAGCATTTCTTATACAGTATACGCTAAACTAATCGGTGAGGCAAGACAAGCAAAGTGAAAAGATAGGCAGGCTGCGGCGTGCCTATACAGGAAAGGGAATGATTATGAGTAGACGAGCAGGAAAATATCTGGGGGTATTTCTGGCGGTGAGCCTTTTGATCGTTGGATGTGGCGCGCAGAAGAAGAAAAAAGTTTCTCTGGACATGGCATCGCCCGAAAAAGTGATTGTGCCAGTGCAATGCGGAGAGGAATTCTTTTACGTAGATGGCAATGGGAAACCAGTGTTTTCCCAAGTCTTTGAGTATGCGGGCTCTTTTTCCGAGGGAATGGCTCCCGTGAAGAAGAAGGGAAAGTTTGGATATATTGATATTCGGGGTAATATGGTCATCAAGCCGGAGTATGAGGATGCTGGAAATATGTCTGAAGGATATGCAGTGGTGAGAAAGGCAGGGAAATATGGCTATATTGACAAAAATGGCGAGGATGCAGTAGCTGCCCGATATGATGGGGCGAAGAAGTATGCCAACGGCATGGCCAGGGTTGAGAAGAATGGGAAGGTGGGGTTTCTGGATGCTTCTGGAAAGGAAGCGGTTCCCTTATCCTATCGCTCTGCCACGGATTTTAACCATGAGGGATATGCCACTGTGGAGGGCAAGAAGGGATATGGCGCCATTGATCGATCCGGCAGGGAGGTTGTTGCCTGTCAATATGATTATATGGGAGAATTTGCCCCAAATGGCTTGGCAAAGGTACAGAAGGGGGACTGCTACGGCTTTGTGGATACCCAGGGAAAGGAAGCAGTGCCTGTGCAATATGAAAATGTCCGGGATTTCGGGAAGGATGGCATTGCGGTGGTGCAGGAGCATACCAAATGGAAATTTATTGATTCAGACGGAGAAATTATCATGAAAAAGGCTAGGAAGAATGCCTGGAGCTTTTCTGGGGGAAGGGGTCGCATTACCCTGGGTGGAAAATACGGTTTCGTGGATCGAGAGGGAGATCTGGTGATAGATGCCAAATTGGCCAATGCGGAGGATTTCGACGAGAATGGCTTGACGGTATTTCGGGAAAAGGGGAAGTACGGAGCCATGGATCTCTATGGCAATGTGATGGTGGAGCCCATATATGACAGGCTCAGTCGATTTAATGAGCAGGGTTATGCGGTGGCAAAGGTGAAAGGAAAATATGGGCTGATCAATGGGGACGGCGGCACGATGGCTCCGCCGGAATTTGATGCTGTGGGAAAGATGGCAGAGCGATGATGTAAAAAACACCAGAATCTTTTATGAAAGTACGGAGATTCTGGTGTTTTTTGATATCAATGTATTTTAACGACTTAGAAATTCTTTACCCCTTTTTTCGTTTTGCGGCCTCATTTATAAGCCCGACAATCTTTTCAATGGAATTGTTTAACTGACTGCGCTCCATTGCTTTCCGATATTCTTGTCCTTGGGCATATGCCTGATGAACTGCGTCCATCAATCCCTCGTCCGTCACGTCTTCCTCTTGGATGACGATGCTGTAGCCCGCCTTTTCGAAAGAGGCCGCATTCAGAATCTGGTCTCCCCGGCTCGCCTGGGCAGATAGGGGGATGAGGATGTTTGGCTTCCTCAGTGCCAGGATTTCGCAGATGGCATTTGCCCCCGCCCGGGAAATCATGACGTCCGAGGCGGCCATGAGGTCGCTCAGCTCCTCTTTGATATACTCGAACTGTACATACCCTTTCGTTCCTTCCAGGGAGGAATCCAGTTTATCCTTTCCGCAAAGATGGATTACCTGAAATTCCTTTAGCAATCTTGGCAGGATATTTCGCACTGCCGTGTTTACGGCCACGGCTCCCAAACTGCCGCCGATAATCAGGATGACAGGCTTTTTATCATCAAAGCCGCAGAAGGACAGTCCCTTTGCCTTATCTCCGTGGAAGAGTTCTTGGCGGATGGGAGAGCCGGTAAGGACGGCTTTTTCTGGGGGAAGATGCTTTAATGTCTCTGGAAAGTTGGTGCATACTCTGGTGGCGCAGGGAATGCAGATCTTATTTGCCAGTCCTGGCGTCATGTCGGATTCGTGAATGATGCAGGGGATTTTTTTTGACTTGGCAGCGACTACTACGGGAACGGACACGAATCCTCCCTTGGAAAACACCACGTCGGGCTTAATTTTCCTCATCAGGCGTCTTGCCTGGCCTAACCCTCTGATGACTTTGAAGGGGTCGCTAATATTTTTCAGGTCGATATATCGGCGGAGCTTTCCGCTGGAAATTCCATAATAGGGGATGCCCATGTCTGCGATCAGCTTGCTCTCGATGCCATCGTAGGAACCGATGTAGTGAATGTCATATCCCTGTCGCTTTAATTCGGGAATCAATGCGATATTCGGGGTGACATGCCCCGCAGTGCCGCCGCCTGTCAGTACAATCTTTTTCATATTATGTAAACTCCTTTCCTATCAGTAGGATTTCCTGCGTTAATATGTTATTTTTCCTATTATATTACTGCGGATTGCTTTGTTGCCCGGCAACTTTCGCATCTTGGCTCCGCTTCGGTCCGTGCCAAACGGGGGTTCAGCAGATTGCCAAATGCGTGCAAGTAATCTGCCTTTGGCTCTGGCATTATCATATCATGTTTGGGGAGAAATCTGCAATAGGTTTTTGGTTTTCTAGTGGCGGTTGGCGTTTGCGGCGCTTGATCTATCCTGTGACGGATGTACGGCCGCCACAGTCAATTATACTTGCGTTATCCTTTTATTATGTTATAATAATCAAAGTAAACTGGCATGCCGCTTTTAGCGGCACCACTATCTGTATGATGAAAGAACTGTTGCTGAAAATAATGGTATTAGATGAAATGATAGGAGCAGCTTATGACGAAGGTTTTTATTGACGGGAGCGAGGGAACCACTGGCCTGCGGATAGACGAGCGGTTTCAGGCACGGAATGATGTTGAAATCCTGAAAATAGATTCGGAGAAGCGGAAAGATACAGAGGAGAGGAAGAAGCTAATCAACGCATCGGACGTGACATTCCTGTGTCTGCCGGATGAGGCGGCCAGGGAATCTGTCTCCTTGGTGGAAAATGAAAATGTGTGCATCATTGATACCTCCACCGCTCACAGGACGGAGGAGGGCTGGGCTTACGGCTTTCCGGAGTTGTCCTCGGAACATCGGGAGAGGATTCGGGGCGGGAAGCGGATCGCAGTGCCTGGCTGCTATGCCTCTGGCTTTATCTCTCTGGTATATCCTATGGTAGCTGGAGGGATTCTGCCGAAAGATTATCCCGTGAGCAGTTTTGCCCTATCGGGATATAGCGGGGCGGGCAAGAAAGCCATAGCGGCATATGAGGGGTCCGACAGGCCGAGAGAATATTCTTCTGGGAGGGAATATGCCCTGACCCAGCAGCATAAGCATCTGAAAGAGATGCAGAAAGTCACGGGTCTGGAAAGGATGCCATTATTTTCACCCATTATTGACGATTATTACAGCGGCATGGTGGTCTCTGTGCCATTGTACGCCGAATTGCTGAATAAAAGCCACACGCCGGATACCCTGAGGGAATTTTTCCGGGAATTTTATTCGGGGGAGCCGTTTATGCAAGTGAGCGGGGCAGGAGACCAGGTGGCGGCCAGCGGATTTATCCCTGGGAATGGATTGTCCGGCTGGGATGGCATGAAGATTTATGTGACGGGAAATGAGGACAGGATGGTGCTTTCTGCACAGTTTGACAATCTGGGCAAAGGGGCTTCCGGTGCCGCCATTCAGTGCATGAACTTAGTGCTTGGCTGTGGCGAGCAGAAGGGGCTGAATCTATAAGAAAGAGGGGGGCTGTCATGAAGCATATATGGAAAAGGGCGATTACGGGCATTTTGGCTTTGGCTTTATTGCTTGCGGGAGAAGGGGGATGGAGTACGTCCGCCCAGGCGGCATCTGCCGGATTGCAGGTTTCCCGCAAGGGGGATGCCTGGACCGACCAATGGGTGGGTGTGGGTGATGATATAACCCAAGAACCTGCCTATGGCTATATTTACAATCTGACCTATCAGTCATATACCAGCACTTCTCTCACCCTGGCTTGGATGAGCGGTGGGAACAACACGGGATTTCATGTGTATCGGAAATGCAAGTATGACAGCGAATACAAATTGCTGGGCACTGTGGCAAACCGCCAATATGGTCAGATGACCTTTAAGGACAGTACATTTGTCAGGGGAATTGAGTTTACCTACCGGGTGGTTTCCTACCAGAAGGATGAGGCTACGGGGGAGGAGACGGAGCTTCCTTCCTATGCCAGCAATGCCTATCTGTATAAGATATCCCAGGTGAAAATAACTTCCGCCAAGAGGAGCGGGAAGACGAAGGCGGTGCTGAAATGGAAGAAAGCCGCTGGAGTAAAGGGTTATGAGGTTTATCGCAAGAATAGCGGCGGCAAGTATAAGAGGGCCAGGCGCGTTGGCAGCAAGAATACGGTAAAGTGGACCGCGGGAAAGCTCTCTGGCAAGAAGTCCACGTATTTTAAGGTGCGGGCCTATGTGAAATATCAGGGGAAATATGTCTATGGGGAGTTTAGCGATACCCAGACAGTGGTGAGCCTGACAAATTATAAGATCGTGCGGAAGTTCGCATCTCTGCAGAAGAAGTACCCCAGTGGAAAATATTGGAATCACAAGGGAAAGGCTAATTGGAACAGTTCTACGATAACCAATAAGCCCTGCGTTCACTATGGGGCCGTGGCGTCCAGCTGCAATTACTATCGCTGCCCCAATAAGGTGATTGGCTACCAGTGCTATGGGTTTGCATGGAAAATGAGCGACCTGATTTATGGGAGAAAGGCCAAGATTAAGAATTTCCGCTCCTATGGGAAGTGCCGGATGGGAGACGTGATTCGATATCGGGGTCACTCAGTGATTATAACGGAGAAACATTCTTCTTACGTGGTAGTAGGGGAGTGCAATGCGGGGAATACTTGTATTATTAATTGGGGAAGAAAGGTGTATAAGTCGGAATTGTCCGGGGCATTGTACAGCCGTAGGTATTGATTATTAGGGCATGATGGAATGGGCGTCTGTGAATCATTGCCATGATCTGCTAAGCCCGCAGGATTGAAGGCCCTAGAACCAGTATAGAAATGAGGATGGATATGCAGGAAACGGCAAGGGAAGCGAATATATATAAGACGGCGGCGGGGCTTGAGGAGGCGGCAGAGTGCGTGCTCCGCTTTGAGCGAAAGGTGGCGGCCTACCGCAATGCGGGGAAGAAGTTCCAATCCATTTCCGGGTATATGGATTCAGCCCAGCGGGCCGAACAGTGCTGTCAGCAGGCAGAGGCGGTGGAGCGGCAAGGCATGGAGGAAACTTTTGCCCTGGGAAAGAAGAAGGAGCAGGAAGCTAGGACAAAGAGTGATTTCATCGATGCCATTGCAGAATATAAGCGGGTGTGGAAGAAGGAGCAGTATGCCCGGGAGGCCAATGGGCGCATCGATGCCTGCAAGGAGGCGATGATGCGGCTGGAGACCAGGGTCCTGTGGAAGAAGAGGCTGATTACGCTGGCGGTGCTGGCGGTATTGGTTTTGATTTTCATAAATACGGATGCCTATCCCTTTGCCAAGGGGATGATTCATCAGGCTACCGGGGATTATAAGCTGTCTATTGCTAATTTCAGGGAGGGAATGGGAGTTCCCTGGGCCGAGGGAAAGATGAAGAAGAGCTATCTCTATCTTGGGCAAAAGTATTTGGAAGAGGGAGAGCAGGAGGAGGCGCTCCGGGCTTTCCGAAAGGCGGGAAATACTTTGGAGGCGCCGGAGGAGGCGGCAAAGCTGGAGCAGGGGATTTTGGCGGCGGCGGAGCCGGGACAGGTGGTTCGGTTTGGCAAGGGAAAATGGCTGGTGCTAGACAGGAAGAAAGATTGGGTATTTATGGTGTACCAGGACAAGGGAATCAGAATGGTGTACAGCCAGGACGAGGCAGATTGCTGGGAGGACACGAAGGTTTACCGCTGGCTGAATGGGACGTTTGCCTTTGACCAGCTGACGGAGGCGGAGCGGGAGATATCCTCTGCCACCGCCGGAATAGGCAGGACGGGGGAGTATGCCACCCTTTTGACGTTGGAAGAGAAAGAGAGATATGCTGATTTGATGGAGTATGGCTGTTCCGATGCTTCTGGCGGCCAGTTAGATAGGAATGAGGGATGTGGCGAGAGCATGGTCGCATATCGGCATAATTGGTGGCTGAAGGATTTGGGCCTCTCCTCCATGGGGGCTAGTTATGTGGACAGAGAGGGAACTGTGCGGCAGACTTATATAAACAGCATGACCAACAGCGTCAGGCCGGTCATCTGGGTGAAGGTGAAAGGCGAAAAGGATTTCTAGTCCAATAAACACATTGGCAGAAATTCATAGCGTGATTGATTTATTTGCGGGTCATGCTTGCCCGCATAAATGGAAATATGGAAAATTGGCGTGGGAATGCATTTAAACAAATTAAATAAGAAGAGAAAGGAAACAGAGCAGAATGTGTGGAATTGTAGGCTATAATGGAAAAGATTCGGTAACGGATCAACTTTTGGAGTCGTTGGAACTTTTGGAGTATCGGGGGTATGATAGTGCCGGGCTCGCTACACTGAATGAGACTACCGGGAAGGTGAAATTGCGGAAATGTGCGGGCAGGGTGGCCGATTTGCGAAAGATTTGCCAGAATGACAAGAAGATTTCTACTTGCGGAATCGGACATACCAGATGGGCGACCCACGGCGGCGTGAACGATGTGAATGCCCATCCTCACCGTAGCGGCGACGTGCTGTTGGTACACAATGGAATTGTGGAGAATTACGAGGAGCTGATTGATCATTTCATGCTTCACAAGGAGCTGAAATCCCAGACGGACACGGAAGTCGTGGCCGCAGTGCTGAATAAGTTTTACCAGGGAGATCCCCACGAGGCTATTTGCAAGACGGTGAAGTATCTGAAGGGAACCTTTGCCTTGGTGGTGATGTTTGTAGACCAGCCGGAGGTGATTTATGCCATCCGCAATGTGAGTCCCATCGTGGCCGCATGCAATCAGAATGGAACCATGCTTGCATCGGATGTGGCGGCTCTGGGCAGTACGGCTGACAAATACATGGTGATTCCGGAGTATGTCATTACAGAACTGCATAAGAATGAGATTAAGCTCTTTGACTTAAAGGGCAAGCCGGTGGAGCCTCATTTTATGGATATTGACTGGGATACTACCAGAGATGGCAAAGGAAAGTATCCTTTCTACATGGAAAAGGAGATTATGGAGCAGCCGGATGTGATTAAGGCTACCATGGAGGAGCGCATCATAGATGGTAAGATTGACCTGTCTGGGGATGGCGTGCCGGATGAGGTGTTGCGGGATTGCGAGCGAATTTGCGTGGTTGCCTGCGGTACGGCCATGCATGCGGGCCTGGTGGCAAAGTCCCTGGTTCAGTCAAGGCTGGGAATGCATATGAATGTGGAGTATGCGTCTGAATTTATGTACGGCAACCCAGTTATTGACGAGAAGACGCTGGTGCTTGCCATCTCCCAGTCTGGCGAGACCATTGATACCCTGGAGGCATTAAAGTATGCCAGGAAGAAGGGGGCCAAGAGTATTGCGGTCATCAATGTGAAGGGTTCTTCCATCGCCCGGGAGAGTGATTATGTGATGTATACCTCGGCGGGGCCGGAGATTGCGGTGGCCAGCACCAAGGCGTATACCACCCAGCTGGCGGTACTGTTCCTTCTGGTGGGACGCATGGCGAAGGTGCGGGGTGTTTTTGATGATGGTGCAGAGAAGGCATATCTTGAGAATATGGTACAGGCGCCGGATAAGATGCAGCAAGTGCTGGATCAGAAGCACGATATCCATAAGATTGCCCGGGAGATGCTGGATGCCAAGGACGCTTACATGCTGGGCAGGGGATTGGATTACTCTATCCTGCTGGAGGGGGCGCTGAAGCTGAAGGAGGTTTCCTATATTCATACGGAGGCTTATGCGTCTGGAGAGTTGAAGCATGGAACGATTGCGCTGATTACGGAAAATACTCCGGTAGTTGCTACGGTTACCCAGGAAAAGCTGAAGGATAAGGAACTTTCTAATATCAGGGAAGTGCAGTCCAGGGGTGCCAGCGTGGTGCTCTTTGTGAAGGATGGCATTGACCTGGCTGACGCAGAGTATGCGGATGTGTTCACTCTTCCGGCTATGATGGATGAGTTTATGGTATTTCCTGCATCTGCCGCCCTGCAGCTGCTGGCATACTATGTTTCCATGGATAAGGGCCTTGATGTGGATAAGCCGAGGAATTTGGCGAAAGTGGTGACGGTGGAATAAATAAGGTGCGAAGTTTTACCAGGCTCGAAAAAACCTTGCCAGGAAAAACTACTGTCGCACCTATAAAGAACGCAAAACCGGCGTTCTTTACATTGTATACGTTCGTTTGGTAAAGTGTTGTGCTGTGGCGAAAGGTAAGATAAATGACAGAAAGTTATGATTTTAAGGAGACGATGGTCACCCTGACGGATGAGGATGGGGTGGATAAGGATTTCTATGTGGATGAAATCTACGAAGTGCAGGGTCGGGTCTACGCCGCTCTGATTCCCGGCCATGTGGAGAATGTGACGGAGTACTATGTGTTCCGCCTGAAGGATTTGGGCGAGGATGATTTTGAACTGGAGGATATTGACAGCGAGGATGAGTACGAGGCGGCGGCAGATGCCTACGAGGAATGCCTGGATACCCGACTGTGGAATATGACGGCGGAAGATGAGGAATCATGACGAATGCAGGAGCAGGAATGCAATAAAGAATGATGCGTTAAGTGGTGCCCTTTTGGGCACCGCTTTTGACTAGCAACAGTATGGCTCGCTGGGCTGGATGCGGGCAACAGGGAAGACGGGCAGTGTATGTCAGGGAGAAAATTTATGCAGGGAAATGTTATTGTGGAACAGGTAGAAGCAGATGGCGAGGTGGTGCGGGGACGCGACACCAGCCTTAGCAGAAAGGAATTATTTCAGAAGATCAAATGTCACTTTCCGAATATTGGTCAAGATAGCACGGGGATTTGCGGGGAATATATGGGAAAGAGATATGCCATCAGGGCAAAGAATGTTACATATCTGGGGATTCCCCATGACCATTACAAGAAGCGGATACAGATTCCGGGGGATTTGCAAGAATTTTACCGAAATGCATTGGCAAATGGCCGAACTCCTATATTGCTGGGGGTATATTCCCAGGGCGATGCCACATTGTTCTGCGATTTCAATATCGTTGATTTTGTGAAGAAGAAGGCTAATAATTCCTCGGCCCACGTGTATACCACCGACTTGTCTGCTGCCGCAGTGGATGGCTTTTTTCAGAAGAGGGATTATTTTGGAAATAAGATCACGGTATTTCGCCCGGATATGGTGCAGGTGTTTTTGGGCCAATTATTTGGAATCAGCGATGACGCTGCGCTGGATGATGTATTTCATGCCATGGCGGGGGGAATGGCATCGGGAGGTTATGACACGGTTTCAGAGGATGAGGATGATGTCCCGAAGCCGCCCGCTGGTGGAATGCCAGCAGAGTTATTGGAAGTGTTTTTGGGGTATTTTAGGAGTGTGGATAAGGTCTGGATGGGGAAAGAATGCTATCAAAAGATGATAGCGGATCAATATAGAAATAAGTTTCAGCCAGAGTGGGCGGGCTTTTATCTGGAGTACGACTTTGAGAAATACCTTAAGAAACATGCTTTGGAACATCTGGTCGCATTTGCTCAGGATAAGAAAAAGGGCGGCATTGATTTGGACTTGGAATTTCCCACGATAAAGGCATATGGGGATTTGAAGGCACACAGTTGCCATTCCAGAGGCATTCAGGGAAATGACTGGGATACGGTAATGAAGCTGATAGAGACAAAGGATTCCCATGTATACTATATCGTCTGCGAGCATTCTACCCAAAAGGATCAAGATAGGGGTTACGAGGTGACGGAGTTTTGGAACCGGGCGCAAAATAAGAGGAATCTGCGGAGTTATGCCAGCAGGATGAAACACTCCGTGACGCTGGAGAAGATGTATATATTGGATATCAATCAGGATAATGCGGGGTACTTGACAGTGTTTCGACAGGGAGTGAATAGCAATGGGAAATTGCGCAAGCCCAAGATTATGATAGAGCAGGATCAGTTATCCCATTTTGCCATAGCGAAATTGGAATTTTAAATGGGGCTAGCTTTGCCTGCGGTTTCGTGATATACTGATAGCATATGCGATGCCTGAGAATCAGATTTTGCATGGCATATGCAATGATAGATGCTTGCGCCACGGGAGGGAAAGCGGGCAGTCGGTGCATAGGAGAAATGAGGCGATGAATAGATTTAGATTTGTGGATTTGTTTTCGGGCATTGGCGGATTCCACCAGGCCATGGAGCAGTTGGGGGGAGAATGCGTGCTGGCGGCGGAGATTGACTCCTTCTGCAATAAGGTGTATCAGGAGAATTATGGCATGTCTTCTGACCGGAACGTGCAGGAGCTGGATGCCTTGAAAGATATCCCGCCCCATGAGGTGCTGTGCGCGGGATTCCCCTGCCAGGCGTTTAGCAAGGCGGGGAAGCAGGAGGGGCTGGGAGATGAGACCCGGGGAACGCTATTTTTTGAGATTGCCCGGATACTGCGGGCGCAGCACAGCCCATATATCATATTGGAGAATGTGAGGAACTTGGTTTCCCATGACCATGGCAATACCTGGAAGATTATTAAGAAAGTTTTGAAGGAATGCGGCTACCGCCTCATGGAGAAGCCATTGATTGTCAGCCCTCACCAGCTGGGGATTCCCCAGCTGCGGGAGCGGGTGATTATTCTGGGAAAGTACGAGCCGGATAATGTGGAGGAGCCACTTTCGATTAAGCTAGATGCGAAAAAGAAGAAGAATGATAATTGCATTTACGATGTGATTACTGAGGAGCCGGTGGAGGAGAAGTATTACATATCTGAGTATGAGGAAATGGTGCTGGCGGCATGGGACGAGTTCTATCAGGGAATCAATAGGAAGGTGATAGGATTCCCCATATGGGCGGATTTTTTCAGGTATGAAAAGGCCCCGGAGGATTTTCCGGACTGGAAGAGGGGCTTTGTGGAGAAGAATATGACGCTTTATCAGGAGAATAAGCAATTTATTGACCAATGGCTGGAGAAATACCATCAGCTGGAGGATTTTGCTCCTACCCACCATAAGATGGAGTGGCAGGCGGGCACCATGATTGACAGCGTGTGGGAAGGCGTAATCCAGTTGCGCCCCTCTGGCGTGCGAATCAAAGCCCCGACCTGCTTTCCGGCTCTGGTGGCCATGGTGCAGATTCCCATCATCGGGCGTTACCGCAGGAGGCTGACGGTGGAGGAGGCGGGAAGGCTGCAGAGCTTTCCCAATCCCGTGCGGGAGAGGATGGGAGAGGATAGGGATTCCTTCGTGTGCGATGAGAGCGACCAGCAGGCTTACAAGCAGTTTGGAAATAGCGTCAATGTGGAAGTGGTAAAATACTGTGCAAGGAAGCTGTTTGCATTGTGATATCATGATAAGCGGACCGAGCGAGCTTGCTTGTGAGGACTTATATTAAAAGTTGCTTCGCAACTTGAATGATGCCAGAAACCGTGGCATGCATTTACGATAGAATGGAGTTGGTGACATGGATGTGCTGACGAAGGAACAGAGGCGCAAGGCGATGCAGAGAATCCGTTCCAAGGATACCAAGATCGAGATCATTCTCCGCAAGGCTTTGTGGGAAAAGGGATACCGTTACAGGAAGAATTATAAGAAGTTGCCCGGCAGCCCGGATATCGTTCTGACCAAATATAAAATCTGCATTTTCTGCGATGGGGAATTTTTTCACGGCAAGGATTGGGAAGTGCTTCGCCCCCGGCTGGCGAAGGGGAGCAATCCAGACTACTGGCTGCCTAAGATTGAGCGGAACATGGAGCGGGACAGGGAGAATGACCAGAAACTGCTGCTCATGGGCTGGACGGTGATTCATTTCTGGGGAAAGGATATCCAGAAAAAGCCGGAGGAGTGCATCCAGGTGGTGGAGGAAGCCATATTTGACAATTATCTGAATCGGTAGAAAGTGATCGTTATAAAATTGCTTAGCGTGGACCCGAACGGAGTGGAGAAGGATTATATGACGTTGGCTATGAAATTTCAGGAGAAATATGCGGAAGGCAGGGAAGAGGGACTGTTGGAGGGCGAGGCAAAGGGCATTGTCATGAAATCTTGTCCGGAAGGGTTTCCAAATGAGGAAAAGTGAGGTATACTCATATCAATGTCTAGAAGAGAAAGGATGGGATTCCGTGCGCAAGGAAAAATTAGAGATGGAAGAAAGCATAGGTTGCGAAGCAGAAACGAAGAGTGAAACGGGAGCGCGAGAGTGCGAAGGCACTGGAGATTATTCAGAGAGTGAAGTGAAGGAGCGGTTAGAGAACTGCCCGAGGGAGCAGACCACAAGGACAGGCCAGAAGGCTGAGAGTCAAAGCGGTGCCGAGGAGGAGTGCGGGGAAAAGAGAATCCGCTGGTTCCGCATTAACCACAAGTATATGTCTATCTGCAGATATGCGCTTTTTGTGATATTTTCTGCAATCTTGCTGTATATTATGGTTTCCCATGGAGGGCAGACCATAGCATTCTTGAAAAATATGATTCATGTGCTGACGCCGTTTCTGGTGGGCGTGCTGATTGCCTATTTCTTGAATCCGCTGGTTGCCAGGATAGACGGGCTGCTGCAGAAGAGGATCGCAAAGGGGAAACTGCCCAGGGTGACGGTAATGATATCCATTTTCATGGCCTATGTCATCGTCCTTGGATTTATTATCTTGGCCTTTGTCTTTGTGGTACCCCAGGTGGGAGCCAGCATCCGGGAGCTGACGGAGAAGGTTCCTGGCATGTATGAGAGAATCGCCAGAGAGCTGGGCCATCTGGAGGAACGCTTTCCGGAATTGGAAAGGCAGTTTCCTGCCATTAATTGGGATGATTTTAACAAGCAGCTTGCCAGCGCCGTGCCGAATTTGGTGTCCTATGGAACCAACGTGGTAAGCAGCCTCGTTCCCATGGTGTACTCCTTCTCGGTATCCATTGTGAAACTGGTCATTAATCTGGTGCTGGGACTGTTTATTTCCATATACATGATCTATAGCAAAGATTCCTTCCGATATGAGGCAAAGAGGGTAGTCTATGCTCTGTTTCCTGAGGAAAAAGGGAATGTGGTATGTACTACGTTCCGAGAGTGCAATGATATTTTCGGAGCTTTTCTGATCAGCAAGGCGATTGATTCCCTGATTATCGGATGCCTGTGCTGCATCCTGATGACCATACTGGGGCTGCCCTATGCGGTGCTGCTCAGCGTGATTGTGGGAATTACCAATATGATTCCGTATTTTGGCCCCTTTGTGGGGGCTGTCCCTGGCGTTCTGATCTATCTTTGCATTGACTGGGAGCTTGCCCTGATATTTGCCATCATGATTCTTGCCCTGCAGCAGTTTGACGGACTGATTCTGGGGCCAAGGCTGTTGGGACAATCCACGGGCTTAAGTCCTATCTGGGTAATATTTGCCATCACGGTGGGCGGCGCCTACTTTGGCTTCGTGGGCATGTTCATCGGCGTTCCTGTAGTGGCTGTGATTGCCCATCTGTGCAACAAGTTCATTACCAACAGGCTGCGGGGAAAGAAGATCAAGGCGTTGCAACAGTTACAGTCAGATGGGCGACCTGCGGGCGAGAAGCCGACAGATGGGGATGCCTAGATGGTAAAACTTTTCCTCGTATTCCGTCATCACGTTGTGTGGGGCGGGGCCGTCCCTGTGAAGGTCAAAGTTCGCTTCTTCCTTTGCCCAGCCGGCAGCCTCCAATTGTTCTAATGAAAAATCAAATAGCGGGCGGTTGTCTGTCTTAAATTGCAGACGACCGTCTTTTTGCAATATCTGTTCATATAGCCGCAAATGCTCAATGGATGTGAGCCGCCTCTTGGCGTGACGGTCTTTTGGCCAGGGATCTGAAAAATTCAGATAGATTTGCGATACTTCTCCCGGCGCGAAGAATTCTGCGATATCTGCCGCGTCCATGCGCAGGAATAAGAGATTGCCTGTCTCCAATGTTTCCCGCTTGTCCAAGGCTCTCACCAGCACGCTGGAATATTTCTCCACGCCAATGTAGTTGATGTCCGGATGCTCTTGCGCCATCTGAATGATGAACTGGCCCTTTCCCATGCCGATTTCTATGTGAATTGGGTGGTCATTGTGGAAGAAGTTTTGATTCCAGAGCCCGCGGTAATCGCTGCCCTCTGCGCCGTCTGTCTGTATGGTGTAGGGATTTTCCAGGATGCGCTGCCCGGCCCCCTTTACATTTCTCAATCGCATATTGCCGTTCCTTTCTGCGCGGGATGGATAACCTTGCCAGCGGCTATCCCCCTTTGGCTTAATTTTTGGATTTGGTAGGTAACTCGTCAATCGTAGCATAAATTATGGATTCCGTAAAGGTTTTGTCAGGGAGGGAGAAATATGGTATAATATCCGGCGGAAAGGATGATGGGAGATGAACCATATTGTAATAGATTTAGAGATGAATATGATAGAAAAGCAGTTTCGGGATGAACAGAAATTATCCAGCGAGCTGATTGAGATAGGCGCAGTCCGTCTGGACCAGAATTTTAAGATGCTGGATACTTACCAGACGTATGTATTGCCCGACTATGGCCCTATGGATGAGCATATTATTCAGCTGACGGGCATCACTGACGAGATGTTGGTCGGCGCGCCAAAGTTTCATGAGGCGATGGAGGATTTTGCCGCATGGGTGGGCAGAGAGCGGGCACAATTCTACTCCTGGAGCCTGTCAGATATCCGCCAATTTCAGAATGAATCCAAGTTCAAGGGATATACGGGAAAGATTTTGGAAAAGATGGAGCGGAACTGGAATGATTTTCAGGAGGAGTTTAGCAATCTTCTGGGGATAGAGAAGAAGGTGCGGCTAAAGCAGGCTGTTGCGTCGGCAGATTATGAGTTTACGGGGGATGCCCATACGGCGTTGGCAGATGCGGTAAATACAGCGGAGATACTTAAGCTATCCAAGGATAGGGCGGAGTTTGAGCGGGTGATGAAGCCGGTATTGGATTTGTTTCGGATCGACCATGAGGACAATACGCTGCTTCGAATGTGTCCGGAGTTTTTTGCCTCCCTGCCGAAATTGGAGAAGGAGTAGCCTTTTTCCAGTTTCGGCATGAAGTGCTATCTATTTTACGGTTAATCTTATTTTACCTTGACTTTGATTCTGGCTTTTTTTCCGTTAAAAGTTTTCGCAGTGATGATGGCGATTCCCCGTTTTTTTCCAGTGACTTTTCCCTTTTTGCTGACCTTCGCTACCCTAGGCTTGCTGGAGGTATAAGAAATGGCGTGGCTGGCAGTATTTGCGGGCAGCTTTGCCTTGATGATAAAAGATTTCCTTGCCTTGATGGTCTTTTTCTTGGCGGGGCTGGTGCGTATTTTCTTTGGCGCTGGCTTTACCGTTATTTTTACGGAAGCAGTTGCGCCGGTGGCCAGAGTGGCGGTGATGGTTGCGCTGCCCACTTTCTTTGCCCGGATTTTCCCATTCGATGACACGGCGGCTATGGATGGCTTGGAACTGGCGTATTGTATGGATTTGCTGGCGTTTTTGATAATGGGTGCCAGGGCGACACGCTCTCCGTTTCCCAGCGTGTATTTGGAAGGGGAGAATCGGATGGAGCCCGCCTTTTTCTTGTTTACGGTAAATGCCTTGATGCACACATTATTGTAAATATTTGCTTCCGTATTGCCGCCTGCGGTAATGGGCGTAGAGTGCAGGTCCATCCACTGGTAGGAGGATTCCCCGCTCTCCGTATTGGTTCCGTAGGCATAGCAGAAACTTTTTCCGGGCGTGGAGTGGAAGTTCATTGCCAGGGAGGAGGAGTACAGGGGCATGCCTTCAATGGGGATGAAGCCATTCTTTTCGCTGGTCTTATGGTATGACACTACTACGGAGAATCTCTCGTTTGCCTTCAATGAAATGGTTTTGGGCAGGGAGATGGTGTGGTAGCCGCTATATTTTTCCGTACCAGCTAGGGTTGCGGCCAGGGTTCCGCTGGTCGGGTCGCCCGGGGCAACATTTTTATATATGTTTATGGTGTAGGGCTGGTCTGCAGTGGCGGTGTATAGTGCCACTGCTTTCAGGGACTGGGTGTATTTTTTGTTGGCGGTGAAAATATTTGCCACCTTCATGGGATGATCCTTGCGGGGAACCAGGGTGCTTCCCCAGCCTGATCCGTCATACTGGTAGTTATTGTCATAAGTGGAGTTGCCTGTTCCCTGGAATCCATAAATTTCTCCCAGGGAGGATTCGTCATAGGAGAGCCAGAAATATCCCTTTTCTCCGTAATTGGTGCCGTAACTGTTGGCGATAAGCCATGCGCCGTCCCTTTCGGGACGCTGGTCTCCAAAATTATCCCGGCTGTAGTGGTCGTCCCAGCCTATGATGGTGACGCAGTGGTTTGCGTCGGCGGTGCTTTTTTCGTTCTGATAATAACTGAAAGTTCCATCGCTATTTTTTGTCAGGTGGCTTTCGTCTGAGTAAAATGATGCCTCCAATGCCCCTGTATTTATCAGGGCAGACTTGATTTCGTCTATGGGTGCGCCGTCATAGCAGTTGGAATCTGTCAGATAGTAATCTGCTTGATAGCGCAGGGAATCAGCATTTTGCTTCATGTCATTTGCCATCTGGAAGAGGCTCTTGGTGGAAGAGGCATCGAAGGGGGCGGCAGATTCCTTTATTGCGCCGGACCATCTGGCCAATACGAAGGTTCCTAGCAGCGCATTGCTGCCTCTCAAATACGGGAGGGCGTTGCAGTATGTAGAATAGCTGTAGGTGTTTCTGATGGTGCTGCTCTCCGCATTATATGCGGATCTGGCGGTGCTTTCCCGAAAGGTGATTCCGTCCCTGTAGAGGGGGTCTGAGGGAGTCTGGGACGGGGAGAATAGGAACCAGCTGAGATGGCTCTCGGATAGGTCCAGGGAGATTGGGGCCTTCTTGGTCTTGATTAAGTTGGATTCCAGGGATTTTAGGGAAGCGAATGCCCAGCAGCAGCCAGAGTATCCCTGGCTTTTGATGGAGGTGATGGCCTTTTTCTCCCGCAAATCGTAGGAGGAGGGGAGATCGCTGTCCTTTGAGGCATTGGGGGCTGTTTTCTCACCTGCTTTGACGGGAGACAAGGGCTTGCCCTTTTTGTTCAGATACTGATAGGATAGGATTCCGTCCTCACCTCTCTGGATATTGCCCTGATAGATGTCATCTACGGTAATGCGGAAGGCTGGTTTTCGTGCCGCCCGTGCCGGAGCAATGCCGCAGCAAAGGGAGGGAAGCAGCACCCCTAGGATGGACAGAGCGGAGATTTTTTTTGCAATATATAAAAAGTTCATAGGAAATTCCTCATTTCTAATATTAAATTCACCAAAAGTAAAGCGAAAGGATTTAAGCGCACTGCTATTCTTGGCTCATAAGTATTCGCATTTCAGAATACTATAGAGTAGGAATATGTTATTAATTTGCAATGCATGTGTAAAAAATGTGTCGCTGTGTATAGTAACTGTTGTTTCTTCCGCATATTTATGTTATAGTCTATGGGGTAGCCTATGGCTGTGAATAATAACAGTATATCGTATTTTCTTTCCGAATGGAATGGAAAATGGAGTTCGAGTGAAAATAAATTTTTTGTATGGCGAGGTATGCTCGCAAAAGCAAATTGCCTGCGGCATAGCGCATTATATGCGCATTCAAGTTTGCAGGTACTGGAAAGGTATGGTATTATGTATGGATTTTATTAAGAAAGCGTTAAAGGGTATTATCATTGGCCTGGCCAATGCAGTGCCGGGAGTCAGTGGCGGTACCATGATGGTGTCTATGGGAATTTATGATGATATTATTTTCTGCATTACCCATATTTTCAAGCAGCTGAAAAAGAGCATTGGGATTTTGTTTCCCTATATTGTGGGAATGGTAGTGGGCATCGTGGGGCTGGCATATGCCATCGGGTATCTGCAGGAGCACCACCCTCTCCAGACTAGCCTGACATTCATTGGGCTGATTCTAGGAGGGATTCCGATTCTGTGGAAGCGCATTCGTGGCACGGATGGGAAGAAGAATGCTTTGGGGATTCCCCAGTTCTTTGTATTCTTTTTATTTTTCGCTATGATTTTGCTGATTCAGTATTATGGCGGAAGTGCTACCGGCGAGGTGAAGCTGACTGTGGGAATTTTGCCGATGATTATGATTTTTTTCGTAGGCATCATCGCATCTGCCACGATGGTGATTCCCGGTGTGAGCGGTTCTATGATTCTGATGATTATGGGGTATTATTATCCGATCATCAATGCCATTAAGTCTTTTGTGGACAGCGCGGTTCACGGGGATTGGGATACGGTGCTTACCCTGTGCGCATCTCTGGTGCCTTTTGGTGTCGGCGTGGTGCTGGGAATATTTTTGATTGCGAAGTTAATTGAGTTTTTGCTGAATAGATTTGAAAGTCTGACCTACTGTGCCATTATGGGGCTGGTGGTGGCTTCTCCGGTGGTGGTCCTGATGGGGACGCCTCTTGGGGGACTGGGAGCGGCCTCTGTGGTTACCGGGATTGTCTGCTTCTTGGCAGGGGGGCTGATTGCGCTGAAGTTGGGAGATTAGAAAGGGGATTAGGTGTACTTGATGGGGGATGAAGGAAAAAAAGAACTGCATTTGCGAATAATTACGAATTTATTGTGTACGATAGGTGTATTTGCTATTTTATTGTTTGTCGTGCCTAAATTGCTAGCGTTTTTCATGCCGTTGCTGATTGCATGGGTGATTGCCGGCATTGCCAATCCATTGGTGCTATTTCTGGAGGATAAGGTGAAGATCATGCGGAAGCATGGCTCGGTGTTTGTAATTATTTTGATTTTATTGCTGGTGGGTGGGTTGATTTATCTGGCAATTTATGCCACGGTTTCCCAAGTTAGCTCCCTGGTTAGGGAGTTGCCCCAGCTGTATGATTCCATTTCTCGGGAGTTGCAGCATTCGCTGGCAGAGATTCACAGGAAGGTGGATTTCATACCGGGCAATCTGGAAGATATTCTTGGGGAGAAGAATGAGAAGCTGCAGAGCATGCTTCTGACGTATTTTGATACGCTAAAGGTGGAGAAGTCCATTTCCAAGGTTGGATCCATGGCCAGCTCCGTGATTGATTATTTCGTGCTGATGGTCTTGACCCTGATGCTGTCCTACTTCTTTGTGGCACAGAGGGACAAGGTGAAGAGTACTTTCCGAAAGTGCATTCCCCAGGGGGTGAAGGATTTTTGGAATATGGCGTTGGATACCTGCCTGCGGGCATTGGCCGGCTATCTGAAGGCATGCTTTAAGATAGGGATTATTATATTTTTTGTGCTGTGGTTTATTTTTGGAGTGGTGATTGGCGCGAAGTATTCTGCGCTGCTTGCTCTGGTTACGGCGTTCCTGGACTTTTTGCCATTCCTTGGGACAGGCATCATCATTACGCCCTGGGCGATTTACTGCTTCATTACCGGTGAGTATGTCACCGTGGTGATCCTGGCGGTTGCCTACGTGATATCCTTGCTGACCCATCGTCTGCTGGAGCCGAAGCTGATCGGGGACAGCGTGGGCATGAGTCCCTTTGCCACGCTGATATCCATGTTTATCTGCTATCGGCTGATTGGGATGCTGGGTCTGATCGTGGGAATCCCCATCGGCATGATATTGATTGCATTTCATGAGCAGGGCGTTTTTGAGAGCCAGATTCGGGGCATTAAAATATTAGCGCATGATATTAACCAATACCGGAAATATTAAGGAGGAAGATGGAATGAATAAACGAGCAGTAAATATTAGTAGTCTAGTGTTGCTTTTGGCGCTGCTGTCTTTTATTTTGGAAGTGTGTCTCTATTATTTCGTGCCGCTCCACTGGGTGTCGGTGCTGGCGGCTGCAGTGATTTCTCTGGGGCTGACCCATTACTTCTTAGAGATTACGCTGGATTATGACAGTTGCTTCCTGCTGGCGGCCTTTATGACGATTATGACGACTGCTTTTTGCGTGGTCGTTTATTTGATGCAGACGAATGAATGGATTTCTTATGACTATTCGCTGCTGGTGCTGGTGGCTGCGAACTGGCTGGTTCCTTTTGGCTATTGCTTTATCAGGGATTTTATGGATCGGGGGCCCAGGTTTGACGACTATCTTTTCTTCTTTCATGGAATGAGCATTATATTTCTGGTGGTTTACCTCTTTGCAGTGACAAAGCAGTTTTTCGTGACGCCGCTCGTTCCGCCGTACAAGTCCTTATCCATGGGGGCTCACAGTTTTATTCCTTTTATGGCTACGGGAACGTATCTGGAAGAGACGCTCTCCCATGGGGGCAATATTTCGGCTATGCTGACCTATATTGCAGAAGTGGTGCTTTTTGCCGTGCCCTTCGGGTTCTACGCAAGGGTTTATACCAGGCACATGCATGGGGCGGTGAGGTTTCTGGTGTATATCAGTGCGCCTCTCTTCATTGAGGTGGTACAGTTCGTCACGGGCATTGGCAGGGGGGATATTGATGATTATGCCTTTGCTATTATTGGCACTGTCATTGGCGTGGGAATATATCGGCTGGTGGCATATATATCCTATGAGGTGAATAAGCGGGAATTTTTGGTGGACAGGACGGTTTCTAAGAGTCTGCTGTTCCACTTTTGATTCTAATTGGGGTTCATTGCGATTATTTGCTTGGCGCATAAAAGAAAGCGCGCAGTGATGTGAATAGTAGTTACTGTGAATAGTAACAAATGATTTAAAATTTTTATAAAAATTACTTGACATTTTTCGATAGGTTTGATATATTATACAAGTCGTGTAAAGCGAAAGGGATCTTAGCTCAGCTGGGAGAGCATCTGCCTTACAAGCAGAGGGTCATAGGTTCGAGCCCTATAGGTCCCATTATTTTCCTTTATATGGCATATATCGAGGCGGGATAGCTCAGTTGGCTAGAGCACACGGTTCATACCCGTGGCGTCAAGGGTTCAAATCCCTTTCCCGCTATTTACAGAGTCTTGAGATGAATGTATATATTTGTTTCAGGGCTTTTTCTTTTTTGGTATAAAAGTAAAGCCAATTGGACGAGCATACTACGTGCTTGCCTGTAGGGACGACGCTGCAGGCGGCATGTCGGTTTAAAAGGAATGAGGTGAATTATGAGAGTTGGCATGGGATATGACGTGCACAGGTTGGTAGAGGGGAGAGACTTGATTCTGGGCGGGGTTGCCATTCCTTATGAGCGGGGGCTGCTGGGCCACTCCGATGCGGATGTTCTTCTGCATGCCATTATGGATGCCCTGCTGGGGGCGGCGGCTCTAGGGGATATTGGCAAGCATTTCCCAGATACGGATGATGCCTACGAGGGGGCTTCCAGTATGGAATTGTTGAAGCAGGTTGGCGGCAAGCTGGAAGATGCATGCTATATGATAGAAAATATTGATGCCACGATTATTGCACAGCGGCCCAAGATGCGGGATTATATTCCTCAAATGGAAGTGAATATCGCCGAGGCTTTGGAATTGGAGAGAGGTCGGGTGAATGTGAAGGCTACTACGGAGGAGGGCTTGGGATTTACCGGACAGGGGGAGGGGATTTCCTCCCAGGCAATCTGCTCCCTCGCCTCCATGTTTGACCATATGGCAGAGGCGGAAGATTCAGGGCGGCAGGGTTGCGAGGGTTGCCACGGATGCGGAAAGTCAAATTGAGAAAGGAGAATGGGTATGAAATATACGGTGAGGGATTATCAGGGAGATGATATTGAATTTTTGCAGGAAAATGATTTTCTGCATTCAATGGAAATCCAATGTCGGGAAGATTCTGATTCCGATATGATTTTTACTATTTTAGACGAGACTCAGGAAATTTGCGCTATCGGAGACTTGTCTTATCATAAGTCTTGGTTTGACAAGAGGCCAGGGGCACCTCGATTTCTGAAATTTTATATTTGCGCGGCAATACAGGATTCGGAATTGTATCAGATTGCCATTGATTTTGCGTGGATGATGCTGGAGCGAAAGATGGAGGTGCATCGGGGAAATCCCTGCGGATTGATGGTGATCTGTCGCATGGGAAACCTGGAAGAGATGCAGAAGTATCTGGAGGCTGGCTTCGCTTTTGGCGAGACGGAGCCGGTGCTTCGCTACCAGATACAGAATCCGGGGAAGGCAAACCTGCCTGAGCCATACAGGATTGAGGAATTGCAGAAAAAGAGATCGGAGATTGACAGATACATAGCCGCCACTGCCAAGGCGAAGGAGGGGGTGCCGGATAATATGGAGGAATACCTGTTCCATAGCAATGACGATTCCTTTATCAGTTATTATATCACTGACGGCAAGGATATCTTGGCGGGGATCAATGTCTGCGATATGGATGATAATGGTGCCACATATAATCTATTTGTGCTGCCTGAATACCGAAGGAAGAGCTTCGGGGATGCATTGCTGAAAAGAGCGCTGGAATACATGCAGGAGCGCGGCTATGATTTGGCTACGACCAGTTTGAGTGGCTTGGATGAGGAGGGAATGCAGTTGTATCTCTCTTTCGGATATGAGCTGGAGAGTTTTTTCGTGCAGATGACGAAGATGACGGTAGCCTGATTTCCGTGTCGGGGATTTGTGATAGGTTCACAAATCCCCTTGTTTGTGTTATGATAGAGGGAAAAAGAGAATGGAGGAAGATATCATGGCAAAAATTGAGATGAAGACGCCTTTGGTGGAAATGGACGGAGATGAAATGACAAGGATTCTCTGGAAGATGATTAAGGAGGAATTGCTGATTCCTTTCGTGGATTTGAAGACAGAGTATTATGACTTGGGCTTGGAGTACAGGAATGAGACGAATGACCAAGTGACGATAGATTCTGCGGAGGCGACGAAGAAATATGGAGTGGCCGTGAAGTGCGCCACGATTACGCCCAATGCCGCCCGCATGTCGGAGTACAATCTGAAGGAGATGTGGAAGTCGCCTAATGGCACGATTCGCGCGGCTCTGGACGGCACGGTGTTCCGCGCGCCCATTCAGGTGAAGGGAATCGAGCCTTGCGTGAAGAATTGGGAAGAGCCCATCACGCTGGCGAGACATGCCTACGGCGATGTGTATAAGAATACGGAGATGAAGGTGCCGGGGGCTGGAAAGGCGGAACTGGTGTTTACAGGCGAGGATGGCAAGGAGGTGCGCCAGACGATTATGGACTTTGACGGTCCGGGAATAATCCAGGGTATCCACAATAAGGATAAATCCATCGAGAGCTTTGCCAGAGCATGTTTTAATTATGCATTGGATATTAAGCAGGATTTATGGTTTGCTACCAAGGATACCATTTCAAAGATATATGACCATAATTTTAAAGATATCTTCCAGGATATTTTTGACAAGGAATACAAGGAGAAGTTTGATGCGGCAGGAATCGAGTATTTCTATACGCTGATTGATGATGCGGTTGCTCGCGTGATGAAGGCTAAGGGCGGGTTTATCTGGGCGTGCAAGAATTATGATGGAGATGTGATGAGCGATATGGTCTCTTCTGCCTGTGGCTCTCTGGCTATGATGACTTCGGTCTTGGTATCCCCTAGCGGCGTGTATGAGTATGAGGCGGCACATGGAACAGTGCAGAGACATTATTATAAGTATTTGGCGGGAGAGGAGACTTCTACCAACTCCGTGGCTACCATCTTTGCCTGGAGCGGCGCATTGCGCAAGCGGGGGGAGATAGACGGAATCTCTGCGCTGTGTGAATTTGCAGATAAATTGGACAGGGCTACGCTGGGCACGATTGAGTCAGGGAAGATGACCAAGGACCTTGCATTGATTACTAGCATGGAGGATGTGACAGTGTTAAACAGCGAGGAGTTTATCAAGGCCATTCGGGAGAGTTTAGAGGGACTGCTGAATGAATAGAGATATACCTAACATCCCTAAGAGGGGATTTACCCATGGAGGGAAATTCCATGCGGATGATGTCTTTACGACTGCCTTTTTGAAAATCCTGAACCCCAAGTTCAAAGTGCAGCGGGGATATGAGGTTCCAGAGGATTTTCAGGGAATCGTGTACGATATCGGCAGGGGAGAGTTTGACCATCACCAGGCTGAGAAAGAGTATCGGGACAATGGCTGCCCTTATGCGGCCTTTGGCCTGGTGTGGCGGGCTTTCGGCCCTGCTTTTGCCGGGGAAGAGGAGGCGGCGATATTTGACGAGAAGTTCATCCAGCCTCTGGACGAAGCGGATAATACGGGTTGTGACAATATGCTTTCCACGATTATTGAGGAGTTTAATCCGGGATGGGATTCTAAGGAATCCCATGACATCTGCTTTCACAAGGCGGTTAATGTGGCGAAAGTGATATTGCAGAATCATTTTCGCTCCGTGGATGGAATGGTTCGGGGACAGCAGATCGTGCGGGACGCCATGGCTGCCGGAGATGGGAGGATTCTGGTGCTGGAACCCTATGTGCCGTGGAAGAGGGAAGTGATCGGCAGTACCTATCAGTTCGTGATGTATAGTTCCAAGCGGGGCGGGTATAGTATTCAGGGAGTTCCCAAGAGTCAGGAGGACAATGGGCTGGTTTGCGATTTCCCTAGAGAGTGGTGGGGCGCAGAGCCGGATGCCCTGCAGGAGATGAGCGGAATCGCCACATTGCATTTCTGCCATGCCAATGGTTTCCTGGCTTCGGCGCAGAGCAGGGAGGATGCCTTGGCAGCGGCAGAGTATGCCATCGCCCATGGTGGTGAATGAGCGGGGAGGAGTGGTATGCCAAGTACGGCCCTGCATTAGAGGGAAAGCATGTGCTGATCGGAGAAGGATAGCGTGCTGCCTCGCTGATAGGGGAATTGGGAGCGTTACAAACGAAAGGAAAAAAAATTGAAACGGAAATATTATTTTATTGATACGGAAAATGTGGGCGACAGATGGTTTGAGCTGCTGCAAAAAATAGAGAAAAAGGATCAGGTGATTACTTTTTATACGGAAAACCACTCAAAGCGATTAAAAGAGTATCTGCTGACCCAGGTTCATAATCCCAGGATACTCTGGCTGGAGTGCGCTACGGGAAATAATGCTCTGGATTATCAGTTAATCGGAGTGCTTGCCTATCTGGTTGCCAAACATCCAAAGGCATCCTTTTGCATTTATTCCAATGACAAGGATTATCGGAATACGGTAGACTTCTGGCAGAGCCGGGGGATTGATGTCCGCCAGAAGGGTTTTGCGGAGGTGAGCAAAAAGAAGAAGAAAAAGGAAAAGGAGAAAGAGAAGCATAGGGAGCGGGAACTGACAACAGGGCAGGGCAAGCAGGCTGGGAGGCGAAAGGAGGAAAAGAACAGGCTTCCAGAGCAGCAGAAAGGGGAAAATGAAAAGTTGGCAGAGAAGAAACTGAAGGGTAAGCTGCCGCCTTCTAAGAAAAGGGTTTCTTCAAGGCTTTCCAAAGTGCCGTTGCAGATGCCCAGACGAGGCAAACTGACGGAGGAGCAATATGTACGGGAGATTGCCAAGTCGGTGCCCGTGTCTGATCTGGGAAGTTGGTACCAGACGCTTACAGCCTTCTTGGGGCAGGAGGCGGGAAGGAATTGGTACCTGAAAATTAAGGATGATGCCGAGTATAGGGCTGGACTATCCATATATTATATGGATGATATGCATGCTCGGGGAGTGAATCTGGTGGCCGCTGTGCTGAACCTTCATGATTTGGATGTATCCAGGGCGGAAGAGGCATATAAGATCATTCAGTCCCACAGCAGGAAGAACTTAAAGGCCATGAAGGCGGATTTTGACAAGCAGTTTGGGAAAAAACCGCCACAAAAGTATTTCAGCGTTCTACGGCCAATTATCAGGGTGATTCAGGGAAAGGGACTGGAATAGGGAGGGCGGATTAGGAATTAAAATATGGAAAAGCACGGACAAAATCCATGCCGCATATGATATAGAGATATCAGTTAGAGGTGTGGCTAGTGCAATCTTTTCCAAAACCCTTAACTGCGAAAGAAGAAAAGGAATGCCTTGCCAGGTGTCGATCGGGGGACGAAGAGGCGAGAAATCTTCTAATAGAGAAGAATCTGCGGTTGGTGGCTTACATTGCTAGGAAATATAATGTGGGAGATAAGGATATGGATGACCTGATATCCATTGGGACGATCGGTCTGATCAAGGGAATTGATACCTTTGATGAGACGAAAAATATCAGGCTTGCCACGTATGCGGCCAGATGCATCGACAATGAGCTTCTCATGATGCTCCGGGCAGAGAAGAAGACGGCAAAGGATGTGTACTTGTACGATACGATTGGCTCTGATAAGGAGGGCAATGAGATCAATCTCATTGACGTGATTGAACATTATGACGAGGACGTAGTAGAGCGGGTTACTACGGAGGGCCGCATTGCCAAACTGCAGGAATATATGGAGAGGGTGCTGTCAGAGAGAGAGAGGAATATATTGATGATGCGATATGGCTTGGATGGGAAGAGGGAGATTACCCAGAGGGAAATCGCAGCCATGTATCATATATCTCGTTCCTACGTGTCTAGGATTGAGAAAAAGGCGCTGCAGAAGTTGAGAAAATGTTACGAAAATATATAAGCGTACTTGTATCGCAAACCCAAATGTGATAATATGAATGTGATATTATTATGAAGGATGCGGGAGGTCTTGAGATGCAAGTACTGATAGTGGATGATGCTTCGCTTGTTCGGATGTCGCTGAAGGATATATTGGATAAGTCAGAATATGATTTTGAATTTCTAGAGGCAGTGAATGGTCGGGAAGCAGTGAATATGTACAAGAAGAATCAGCCGGATTTTGTAATTATGGATATTACCATGCCGGAGATGGACGGCATTACTGCAGTGGGAGAGATTAAGAAGATTGATGAGGACGCCAAGATTATCATGTGTACTTCCATGGCTTATGAGGAGAAAGTGATTGATGCGGTGTCGGCTGGCGCTTCTGATTACATAGTGAAACCATATGAGCCTTCTAAGGTCATTGAGGCAGTGAAGAAGATTATGGATTAATAAATATATATTTTATCGTGATTAGAAAGTCAACGCGGCATGGCGTTGGCTTTTTCTAAGGAACTGTAAATAATTTATTTACAGTTCCTTAGTATGCATAGTGAAAGGATGCACGTAATCACTGCGGATGAAATGATTAGATTGGAAAGGAATGGAGAGGTTATGACATATATTGAAGAGTATAAAGAGGGAAAGAAATTTTACGGCATCTATCTGTGTAAATCGAAGCAGGTGCTTAAGACGAAGGCTGGAAAAACATATTATTCCCTGATTTTGCAGGATAAGACTGGGATTATTGACGGAAAGGTCTGGGAGTTGAATAATGGCATTGATGATTTTGATTCCATGGATTTCATTATGACGGATGGCATGGTTACGACTTTCCAGGGCAGCCGGCAGGTCAATATCAATCGGATCAGAAAGGCCCAGGAGGGGGAGTATGACCCGGCAGAGTATATTCCGGCATCAAAGTATGACAGGGAAGAGATGTACCAAGAGTTGAAAAAGATTGTTGCAACCATCAGGGAGCCTCATTTGAAGCAACTGGCAGAAAAATATTTTATCCAGGATGGGCAGTTTGTGAAAGAATTTATGCAGCATTCTGCTGCCAGGTCGGTGCATCATGGATTTGTGGGCGGGCTGTTGCAGCATACGCTGGCAGTTGCGAAGTTGTGCGACTTTATGGCGGGCAATTATCCTGTGATTGACAGGGATCTTCTTGTCACGGCGGCTCTGTTCCATGATATCGGGAAGATGTGGGAATTGTCGGAGTTCCCGGCAAATGAGTACACGGATGAGGGACAGCTTTTGGGACATATTTTCTTAGGAGCGGAACTGATTGGCAGGGAGGCGGCATTGATTCCTGGATTTCCAAAGGTATTGGCGGATGAATTGCGGCACTGCATCCTGTCCCATCACGGGGAACTGGAGTATGGCTCTCCAAAGAAGCCTGCTATGGCGGAGGCTTTGGCTCTTAGTTTTGCAGATAATTTGGATGCCAAGCTGGAGACCATTACGGAAATATATGATAAATCGGACCCCACCACTCAGTGGCTTGGATTTAGCAGATTGCTGGATTCTAATGTGCGCCAGAGTTCTGGATACGTGCAGACAAGGAAAGGGTGAAAAGAATGAAGTATCACTAGCGCATTGGCAGTGATAGGAAGGGAATGATATGGCGAAGGGAAAAAAGCCAGAGAATGGGGTGTGCCAGAAGAATGATATTCTGACATTGGAAATTGTGGATATGGGAAATGAAGGTGAGGGGGTTGCCCGGATAGAGGGCTACACCCTCTTTGTGAAAGATGCCATAACGGGGGATGTGATTCGGGGAAAGGTTATGAAGGCTAGGAAGCATTTCGGATACGCAAAATTGCTGGAGATCCTCAAGCCTTCTCCTTGCCGGGTAGAGCCGGCATGCCCTGTGGCCAGGCAGTGTGGCGGATGCCAGCTCCAGCATTGCAGTTATGAGAAGCAGCTGGAGTGGAAGGAGGAGAAGATTGCGAACTGTCTTCGCAGGATTGGGGGACAGGCGGTAGTAACTCCCCTTGAGGCTGCCGCAGGTAATGGTCTTGGGGATGGTAGTGTTTCGGATGATAGAAAGCCCATTGTCATGGAGCCGATTATGGGCATGAATCAACCCTTCCATTACCGAAATAAAGCGCAATTTCCCGTGGGCGTGAATGGGGAAGGAAAGCTGGTGGCCAGCTTCTATGCGGGGAGAACCCATCAGATTGTGGAACATAGGGATTGCATGATCCAGCATCCCTGCAATCAGATTCTGGTGGATGCCGTGCTGGAATATATGGAGGCTTGCGGGGTGTCTGCCTACGACGAGGCGGCTCATCGGGGCCTGGTGCGCCATATTCTGATACGGGTGGGGGTGCATACCGGGGAAATCATGCTTTGCCTGGTGATTAATGGAAAAAGCATTCCCCAAGAAAGGGAATTGGTGGACAAGATTCTGTCGCTGGATTTGTCCCAGATTGGCAAACTTCGGGTGTCGAGCATCTGCCTCAATCACAACACGGAAAAGACGAATGCCATTCTGGGACGGGAGGTTTCGGTTCTTTCTGGCCGAGGGTATATTGAGGATTGCATCGGCGATATTACCTATCGAATCTCCCCCCTGTCCTTTTATCAGGTGAACCCGGGACAGACGAAGAAACTGTACGATACGGCTTTAGAGTATGCGGGGCTGACGGGAAATGAAGTAGTTTGGGATCTGTATTGCGGAATCGGGACGATTTCTCTTTTTCTGGCACGGCGGGCGAAGAAGGTGTGCGGCGTGGAGATTGTGTCCCAGGCGGTGGAGGATGGGATAGAGAATGCCCGCCTCAATGGGATAGAGAATGTGGAGTTCTTTGCAGGGGCGGCGGAGGACGTGGTGCCTGCAAAGTATCATGAGAGCGGCGGGACATTGCGGGCGGATGTGGTGGTGCTGGACCCGCCCCGGAAGGGTTGCGATGAGGCACTGCTGGAGACGGTGGTGCGGATGGAGCCGGAGAGGATCGTGTATGTGAGCTGTGATCCCGCTACGCTGGCTAGAGATGTGAAGTATCTGGGGGAGAATGGGTATGAGTTGAGAAGGGTGCGGGGATGCGATATGTTTGGGATGGGGTATCATGTGGAGTGTGTGGTATTGATGTCAAGAGGTGAAAAGTAAGTGTGTAAAAAGGCTTTGATTTCTAGGGATTTGTGGCATTTGAAGGACGTTTTCTCAATCTTAATAATCCTGTCAAATGCCGTAAAATCAAGGCTTTGGGAACATATCGAGAGGTATAGTTGAGTTGGCAGAATGACTTTAGGGGTAGGTTGTGTAGATAGGATTATTGTGGTTGACAGGATTGATGCATAGACTAATTACCATCTGGGAAAAACTAATTAATGATAATTAGTTGAGAACGGATAGGTGAGAAGATATGCCAAATAATCCAAAGGTTCATTACATTCCTGCAAACCCTCCGAAGAGAGAAAAGCGTGTTGGGATTTACTGCCGTGTGAGTACAAACAGAATGGAGCAGCTCCAAAGCCTGACTGCCCAGGTATCTCATCTGACAAGATTAACAGCTACTGTACCGCAATGGCTTTTGTCAAATGTTTATATGGATATTGCGACAAGCAAGACAGGCTCATCACGAAAAGAGTTTAATCGGATGCTTGAGGATTGCAAATCTCATAAGCTAGAGATAGTCATAAGAAAGATGTCAGCAGGTTTGGAAGGGATACAGTTGAAGTTTTATATGCTTTTAATCAATTAAAAACGATAGGTGTTCGAGTGATATTTGAAGGAAATAGCTTAGATACCGCAAATACTGACAGTGATCTGATGGTAGCTGTAATGGAATCCATTGCACAAGCCGAAAATGAATCAAGAAGTGAAAATATAAAATGGGGCATTAAGCAACGGGCAGCAGCAGGAACTTCAAAACTTTATGATAGAAAATGTTATGGCTACAAACATGATGAGAATGGTCATTTGGTGATTGATGAAGAAACAGCACGAAATGTAAAATTGATATATGACTTGTATCTCAGCGGTCAAAGTGTTGTTGGTATCATTAAGGAACTTGAAAAGCGTAAAATCCTCTCGCCTACCAGAAAAGTGAAGTGGTGCAAGAGAACTATTCAGATTGAGAAAATTCGTAGGAGTAATGTGGTGAGAGATGAAAATGGAATTAAGAGAAAAAGTGAGAAATATAGCTCGAAGAAAAAATAAAATATTTTTGTGAAAGTGAGTGAGTTTATGAAACGAATATGGATGAATAGAGAATATATTTCTAAAATAGCAACAACTATTATAGGCGGATTGTATGCTTTTCTTGGCTTTATTGGAACATTGGTTCCGCTTGATGAAATATTATCAAATACACTGAATATTTGGATAAGAATTGGAATTAGTGTGGGAGTTTTATTAATTTTGTGGATTGTTTGTTTTATGATAGTTGGATTATTCTTAATCAGGAAAAAAAGATTTAATATTATTGATGCAAATAATGGTCATAAATTATATTTACAATATGGGGATTTATTTGATGAAAATGAAGTTCTTGTTCCAGAGGAACGCAGAAATATAGTAATTCCCGTGAACAGATGTTTTGATACTATTGTAGATAATCAACTTATTTCTGAACGTACACTTCATGGCATAGCATTTAAGCGTTTTTATGAGAAAAATATATATACCGAAGTTTCATTAAACTCAACAATACAACAATTGCTTGAGAATAAAGAATATGAAAATTTAAGTGAAAATGATAAACCTGTCGGAAACCGAAAAAGATTTCCTGTTGGCACTGTTATTGATTTGCCAGGAGATAATAATGAGCATTTTTTACTATGGGCATTAAGCACATTTGATAGTGAATTAAAAGCACATACTACGATGCAAGATTATGCTCTGGCCGTTCAAAAATTAGTTGAAGCATGCAATGAGGAATCAGAAGGATTCCCAATTATGATACCAGTTGTTGGTACTGGATTATCAAGAACAAAAAAGGAACAACAAGATGTGCTATCGTATTTAATAAATTCATTTAAACTAAATAAAAGTGAAATTAATTGCGATATACATATTGTTGTTAAAGAAGACATAAAGAATCAAGTTGCAATTATGAATGTAAAATAGGAGGAAAATATTCATGGCATATAGAAATGGAACATATGTTGCGTTTGATGGTAATGGAACTACAAATCCGACACAAGGAGATTTGAAGTACTATGGGTTATTGAGGAGTTGGAATAAATTAAGTAAATACCAACTTGATTTTAGTGATAGCCATTTGAAAACTTATCAAGTTAAAGATAGTAGTTCAAAACAAACATTGCAGAAACGGTTGTTGGAAAGAATGAAAAATTCAAAAAACATGTTGTTGATTATTTCTGACGATACAAATTTTGATAGAGGATTGCTAAATTTTGAAATTGAAAAAGCAGTTGATTATTATAAAATTCCTTTAATTATTGCTTATACGGGATATAATGCCATTTGGGGAGTTGATAATGAGCTGGAAAATAAATGGCCAAAAGCATTAAAAGAAAGAATCATCAATGGTTCTGCTAAGTGTATACATATTCCATTTAAAGAAAAGGCAATAATGTGTGCCATATCGCGATTTTCTGTGCATAGTACTGGGGATGACATTCTCACAGGTTCAAAACATTGTTACACAAAGGAAACATATATAAATTGGGGATATACAAATTAGAAAGAATTTTCTACGTGATAAGGGAATTTTATAAATTCTTTATTAATATTAAGGAGGAAAAATGTATACAGCGTTTAACTTAAAAATTGGTGTTGAGTATTTCAATGATTTCGACGATTTATATATTAAAGGAACGAAAAGAAAAGATCAACTCCAAAAGGATTCAAAAACGGAATTGGAAAAATTTATAACATCAGTGGGGCTAATTGACGGAACAGGGCTTTCTGAAGATTGGTTTCAAACGGTTCAAAGTGATGTTTTTATTTCTCACTCTCATAATGATCAGAAGTTAGCATTTACTGTAGCTGGATGGCTAACGAAAAAATTTAGATTAAATGTTTTTATGGATGAGGTGATTTGGGGAAGTGCTGATGAATTGTTAAGGACGATAGATAACAAATATTGTTGGAAATCTAAAAGTAAAACTTATGACTATAAAAAACGGAATCTTACTACAAGTCACATTCATGCAATGCTTTCTACAGCGATATATTCTGTAATGGATAGAACAGAAATAGTTATTTTTTTAAATACATCGAAATCATTACCTGATGTTGGAAGTGTTTTGGATGAGGATAGTAAGTACACATTATCACCGTGGATATATCAGGAGTTGATGGCAACTAAATTATTGCGTATCACTAATTGGTCAGAGTATAGACAAAAGGCATTTTTAGAGCATTCTCAGCCAAAGTATGAATTAGAAAAGTTAAAAATAGCATATAAAACTCCAGTAGATGATTTAACTTTACTTGATGAGGATAAATTAAATCAGTGGTTAGATAATTATGGTAACAGAGATATGACTCTATATGGTGAGTTTTCTTCTGAGATTTCAAGTCATCCTCTTGATTACCTTTATGATATAGTCTTTGAGAAAGAATATGAAAAGTAATCAATCATAGGAACATTTTCAATTAGTATATTAGTTGATTTTATACTATAATTATTACAAAAATATATAAATAGCCTAATCAAAGTAAACGGTAGATAGTGAGTACCTATACAAAACTGGATCAAACCTGTATGATAGGAGAGACTTTCAAGTTTTGTGTAAACTCAAAAAACTGATATAAGATACATTGATAGTTACAAAGAGCAGGAGACCGTTTCAAGTTTTGTGTAAACTACAAAAACTGATGTAAAATAGTGAATAGTATCAAAGGGCAGAGCTGCCACCTGTGGTTCTGCCCCCACCTGTATTATACAGGTATTTCTCTGCATAGTGTCAAGATTTTTTTGCAAATTTAATTTCCACCGTTTGGCAGCCGGTAGTCAGCCGGCTATGATATCAGACAGAAGTTCTCCCTCCGGTTTGGAGAGGTGATCCATGTTCATGTAACGACGGGTTCCCCATTGGGTCCCGGCTACATGGCGCAGTCTGGCACATACCAGCATCAAAGCACTCTGACC
>CAJTGI010000007.1 GCA_910575435.1 Clostridiaceae bacterium
GGAGGATAATAATCTGGAGTTTCTGGATGCATTGTTACCATGGTCGCCAACATTGCCGGAAAGATGTCATATGAAAATCGAAAATAAATAAGCCGCAAATGCGGCTTAAAAATATCAAGGTACTTGTGGTTTACCGTTTACGTACACATAGACGGTATCCACCGGGAGCACGTCCACTGTCTGCACCGTGGGATTACCGATAATGGCTTCATTACTGTCATAGTAACGCCCCAATTCAAAATCCATGCCCCCGGTCCCCTCTAGGTATAGATCCGTGCGGGATAGCACAAGGTGGCCGTTGGCGGTGTCCACCCCGTCAGGAGCATCCCCTTCTATGGGAGAGCCAGCAAGTTTTTCGTTGAATACGCTTTTGAAGGTTTCACCATAAAGGGCTTCCTTGGCAGTGTCGTAGGTGTTCCCTGCGGCCTGGCAGATATTGCCTTCCCCCATCACAATTGCTCCACATGCCAAGGCCATCGCCATCGCTATCAATATGATTTGATTTATTTTATTCATAGAATCCAACTCCCGTTTACTTTTGTTTATCCAATTTTTTATGTACATAACAATTCCCCGCTTTCAACTAACAACACTTCATAGCCTTGAAACATCTTATTTCTCCAAATCAATTTTTTCACACTCTTCTTCATCATCAGATTTTTTCTTAAAATACTCCGTAGCATATAAGAAACATCCGGTAAAAAAGGAACCTAAATCAAAGAAAACAGCAATAAATGCAGAAAAATATGCCATCATCGGAAATTTATACTTAAAATAATTGAATGCTTTTTCTATATCGGTCAAATTACCTATTAAATCGCGCTCATATACAGATGCCTTTTCCAACACAGCATTTGCATTATATCCTGTCTTAAATTGCTTTGCGTAAATTGTCATATCTGGCAAATCTTTTACATATGTAGAAAAGTCTTTAAAATCTTCTATTCTAACTTCCTTCCATTTCTTGTAGCTTATACTTGAATCCTTATCCTCCTTGTCAGCGTCCTTCTTTTTATTATCACTCTCCTTTTTATCAGTGTCTTTCTCTTTATTAGAAATAAAGTAGGTTTTCTTTACCTTTTTTTCTGTAAAATCTAATAAATTTTGTTTCAATTCTGTATAATCTTTATATAAATTCAATTCATCTTTTAACATAATAATTTTCTCTATCTCTTTACTGGTGTAGTTTTCATCCTTAGAGGCATCTAAAACCAAATCATTGACAGTCTTTACTAAATCCTCAACTTTTATACTACTGTCTACTCCTAGCATATAAATTTTTGACAATAAGTCATCTAATTCATCACTGCTTTTATTTTCTTTACTTTTATCAATATTAGTACATAATTTGTTGATTTCATTTATCTTTCTTTTAATGTCCGAAAGAGCGCTACACAATGCACCAGCCTTATCAAAATACTTTGCTTGAATAGTAGAAAAGTCTTTATCCAAATGAAATGTCTCAACTTTATATATTGACTCCCGCCTGTCACTCAAAATATCGCTTGCACGATCTATTTCCCTAATCCATTGTTCCGTATCAGAAAGTAACTGCATGGATTTATTCTTTTTTATTTTATCTATAATGCCATTGTATAAGTCAACAGTTTGGTCATATTGCTTGGAATATGTCTTATATTCTTTACCTAAAAGATTGATATCCTCTTCATATTGAGGAAGCCTTCTTAACAAGGCTCCTTTATTCAAATTCACTTTGCCACGTTTAAGTTTCTTCTTTGGAAAACCGTTTATTAGTTTAGTGATTTCTTTACTCCACTCTTGTACCTTGCTGTCTTTCGACTTTTTAATGGTTTCTTCTATATCTTCATGAGCATTTTTATTAATGGAGTTTAATATTATTTTGCCGCGTTTTTCATTTTCAAATTTTATGTCATCTGTCTCTTTCAATAAAAATTCTTGAACAATCGTTTCACTATCACTTGGCCAACTATCTTTATAAGCATTATTAGCAATATAACTAAAACTAAACACTGACGAGACAAGTAGTGCAATGCAAAAAAAGATAATCATCAAACCATTCACTATTCTCTTAATATATGATGGCCAATTTAACACAGTTATTTGTACAAAAAAGCGACATAACAGCAAACTAAATACCACCAAAATCCCTTGTACTGCAAATGAACCTAAATATGCCATCCAAGATTCATCAAACACAAAACTATTCATGCCCTTGGCAGTCGTCAACAAAGATAAAAAGGCCAAAATAGCAGTAGCATATCTTAATAAATTTTGTCCATTTTCAATTTCTTTATCAGCACAAGGATTTTCATTATTCTTCTCTGATTCCTCTTTGGAATTTTTCCCAAAATATGCCTTTAGTACAGATCCAATGAATATTGCCAAAAACAATAAAATGGTGGAAATCATACCCCAAAAAGGATTTCGTACAATAATTAAAAATATTAATATTGTTATAACAAGGAATAGAGCTGTACAAATTAGCCATTTAATCTTCATTTTCATTTTCTCCTTTCTTTTGATTCTTATTACTTGACTTTCCTGTTTGATTGAGTAAAAGAAATCCTATTGTATCAAAAAAATCAGGAATAAAATCAAGCAACGAAATACAACCATCAATAATATTACATGCCAATTTTACCATCTTCTTTTCAACTTTTTTAATTTTCTTCTTTAATATTTCTGCTAGCTCATCATCAGATGTTTTTTTTAATAACATATCCATAACAATTGTACAACCAATATGAATAATCATAAAAAAAATTATAAAAGCAAAAATTGTTGAAAACCAATTATCTGAAATGATATTTAAAAACAAATTACTGATTTTCCCCCATTTTAATTTACTACTTACAATTACTAACAAAATTTCCAAAAATAGGGCTAATACCGCAGGACTTTTAACGTCAAGAAAATTCTTTGTTTTATCCCAATTAATTATTTTGTTACATAAAATCTCTTTTACTAAAAATGCAGCACAAATTATTGCAATATAATAAAGTATGTTTGGAATCCACTCCATTTCTTCTGGACGATTTATTTTTATCAACGATTTACTATATACAATATAATCCAAACACGCCCATGCAATTACAGAAATACATAAGCCTATTAGCAGACTGTTTTTCCCACTTCGTTGATCCGAAACAATATTTGTAGTTGTTTCACCCATATCTTTTTCATCTGAATCATTGTCTAATTCTGTTATATGTATTATTTGTTGCTTATCTATACCCTCCGCTTGAACAATTTTTTCTTTCTTTTGTATTTTGTGTTCCCTATATTTACTAACAAAAATATATAGCAAATATACAGACAACAAGCCAAAAAATATAGATAAAATAATTGTATTTTTATTCACAAGATTAAAATCTTCAATAATATCTTTCCATTTGGAATTACTGTAAAATTTGTTAGCTAATACAATATCCACTATATGAACTACAATTGTCGCAAATGATTTATTTCCTTTTAAAATGACAAATAAAATAAAAGAAACACAAATCATTGTTTGAAATCCACTTGAGTCTCTTACTAACTCCGACAAGGAAACAAATGCAACTATTTCGGTATTAAATAATTCGCATAATATCGAAAATAAATTTAACAATAAAATAATTGTACCAACAACAACTCCAACTCCTGTTTTATATTCATTATCAGACATTTTTCCTCCTCTCCACCATTTTTCATGGACTTTCATATCATATGTTTTCCATATTGACTATTTGTTCTTCATCAATTCCTCCAACGTTGTCCCTGCATCCAGTTTCTGTATCACTTCATCAAAGGTATATGTCCCATTCATAATCAGAATCGCCACTTCTACCCGTTCTTCCTTGCCCAGCGACTTGTCCTCCAACCTCTGTATCTGCTCCTTGGTCAGTCCCAGCTGCTCCTCCGTAGTCAAAATCTCACTATCTTTGACTACCTCTGACCACTTGCGCTTATCAGAAATCTTTCCCTTGGCTTCCGCCAGCTCTATTGCTTTTCTTCCAGTTTTGACAGACAGTTTCTCCGCTTCCTGCAAATCTTCCAAAGAATACCCATCCTTTTCCATCTGGTATTTTTCGTTCTCTGGAATCGTAAAGAATGCCTTTTCCAGTTCCTTCGCTGTCTTTTCCCAATCTTTCGTTTTAACCCGCTGCTCTGCTACAGCCTCTCTGGACATCTCGTAAAGTTCTGCGTACAAATCTGCCGTTTCCCGGTCGGAAGCACTGAGGGAAAGGTAATTTTCCTCTTTTTGTTTCTCTACTTTTTTCTGTTCCTTCTTGTTTTGGTTATGATTTCGCATCACAAAAAACACCGTTCCTGCGATTGCGAATAACAAGACCATCAAAATGCCTGCCAAAATTACTTTATGTTTTTTAACAAACTCCAATGATATTCCCCCATTCAAAACAAGTAACTAATCTAACTTTGATTTAAACCAATATAAGCGTTCAAAACAACATTCGGTAAAAACATATTCATATATTGGTCATTTCATTATGTGGCGTAAAACTTTATATTTTTACAATACAATTAGGACTTACCAGTTATGAACTCCTCATTCTGCAAATCCTCACACGGAAGGATGCTACTTTTGCATTCTTCTTAGGTAAAACGGTAGTTTTCGTTGCATATGGTTTTTTCATATGCTATGAAAACTTTTTACCTTTCCGTCAGGGTAATCTCCACCCTGGTCTTTCCATCTATCTTTCCCTCCACCGGGATAGACTGATAGGTTTCAAAACTCTCTCCCCGCTCCAGGCTCCCCGTGAGTTTCAATACCAGCACACCCTTTTTGGGCTGGTATTTCAGCAACGTAACACCGTCAGCACCCTCTTTCAGTGCATCTTCTGTTTCAAAAGAAGATGCATTTACGATCTGCATTTCATCGGGATTGACAGTTACGGTCACAATCTTTGTCTGTCCCTTTTTCAGATTTCCGGCTGTTACCTGTAGTTCGTATGCTTCGCCTTTCTTTACTAACATTTCCTTGGTGGTCGTCTGCACTTTGACGCTATACTGCTCCACTACATCCAGCACACCATATCCGCTCATTTCCCCGCCGATACTGTACACGTCCTTGCCGGATGCCACCAGCGCAGAATCTTTCTTGGTCAGGTTCATGGCAGAAATCTGGCTCCATTCGTCCGCATAAGCATCGTAGACAAGGACTTCTTTTGTCTCTGTCTCTTTTACCATATAAATCTTACCGCTGATGACAGCAGATGCCTTGTATTTGTCAGATGTTGCAAATGGACATTCTGACCCTGCTTCTTCAAATACGTTATCTTCCGGGAGATATTCCTGCCAGAACATCTTCTCTCCATCTTCTTTTAATACAAAGACACGGTTGTCCACGCTGGCGGCATCAATAACGGTACTGGTGTCCGGCATAACTGCGGTTTCCCAGGTATCGGTCTTGATGTTATAAATTTCCGCTTTATCGGTTGCCCCTGCTTTTGTCCAGCTATAGAGTTGATCTTTGCTAACTGCGTATGCCAGATTGGTTCTGCCCTCTGCCATGTCTGCTTTTTTCTGCCACTGCTTTGTCTCGGTGTTGAATGCGTAGACAGAATTTAATAACTTAGCGGTAGCACTGGTATCGGTCTGACCGCCAACGACGGTTATCTCATTGTTGTAGGCAAACATGGCTGCCTTGCAGATTCCGGTTGTTGTGCCGGGATAATCCGGCAGGGTTTCCCAGGTTTTCTTTTCCGTATCGTATACTGCAAAACTCTTCAAAGCGGCATCAACATTGGAAGAATGTTGCTCTGCAACAAGTCCGCTGCTGCGGACGTTTCTTCCCGTGTGAATGGTCTTATCATTCACACTCTCCCCGCCCAACACATAGATTTTTCCATCCAATGCCGTGACAGAACTGTTTTTTCTTGCCTCCTGCATTGGTGTGGTATACACCCACTCGGACTGGCTGTCCGTATTAAAAATCATACGGGAAGTTTCCCCTGTGAGGGATGCGTTTTCCCTTGCTGTCACGGTAAAACCAAGGATTTTTCCCGCCGTTTCATTGTTGTAGATGTAATCATAGGTCGTGCCTGTCACGACAACTTCGCTTATCTTCTTCCCACCATCATAGATGCAGATGAGATATTCTTTGGCTTTGTCTACGGCATTCCATGTGATGGTAACTTTGTCCTGTCCTTTTATGGCTGTCGGCTCCGGAATGGCAAAACGCTTTTTCAGATGAATGGTATAATTCCCCGTCCCATTGTTCTTTACGTTTACTTTTAAATATTTTCTGCTGTCATATGTCCCGGTAAAAAGGAAGTTATTGTTCAGACCGGAGTTATCATTATAGGCCACCCGCTCCTTATTCGTGTCGTACATGACTGCCTGAGTGTCTATGGAAGATTCGGTGTAAAGGTCATAGGCAATGCCCGGTTTGGCATCAAAGTAGTAATAGTTTTCCTGTCCCGCACTAATAACGGAGCGGGTAACCGGAACATTTTCTTTCAGTTCCGCTGCTCCCTCAAAACCGACAATCTCATAATGCACGGTAAAGTATGGGTTCCGGTCTATCTTCGCCTGATAAGCACGGTTGGAGTTGTCTGCCACTAGAGCCACACCGTAATTTGTCTCGCCTGCATACCATGCCTTGACAATATTTGTAATGTCGCACTCATAGTTGCCTGCTTTCTGGATTCCCACGGAGGCGGCTGTATTTGACTCATAAGCCGGACGGTTGTTATAGGTCAGTTTGTTTACAGTCCAGTTCTGCCTTACCTTGTGGATGCCAATGTCAAAGGTCTTTCCCGCCCCTAATTTCAGTGTTTTCTCATTTTTGATATGTAATGCCGCATCCCGAATCTGCACGTTTTTGTTTTTCAACTCCGATAGTGTGGACAATTTAGTAAATGCCACGCATTTGTTTGCCTGCAATAACAGGGATTTGTCATAACCGAAGTTGCTGTCTGGCGAGCCGGAATAGGCTGCGGCAACTTTTACGTCTCTGCTGTGCTTGTCAGTTAAATATGTAGTCCGGATTTCTACCGGGAATTTTCGCTTTTTGCTGTTCCACCATTTTTTGTCTGGTGTCACTTTTAATGTCTTAGTCTTCTTGTTATAGGAGAGTTTTACTTTGGATATGGATACCCCATTTGCATCCGTAATAACCGTATTCATGTGGGTAAATTTTGTCTTACCCTTTTGGGTTTTGAAATAAACTTTTTTGCCTTTTGCTTTTACTTTCAGCTTGGTATTCAATTTGAAAGAAAGGGATTTGTTTTTCTGCTTTTTGTTGATGGAAACAATCTCCTGCACTTTTTCCGGGAATATGTCATAGGAGACGCTGGTGTTTTTCATGACTTTTTTGTAGGTAACTTTGTTCTGGTTCAGCACATCGGTGGCTGCTTTTTTTGTAGGATTGCTTAGCTTTGCTTTTGCCGCTTTAATCTTTTTGCCCTTTAGGGCAATGGACAGGCTGGTTTTGCCCCGTTTCATTGAGACAACGGATTTCTTATTTGCCTTCTTCGATACTTTAATGGAAAGGTCGGTGGCTTTGGTTTTGTATTTTTTCTTGCCGGATTTTACCAGGGTGGTGTCAATCTCTTTCCATTTGCCACTTTTTTTATAATGAACTGGCATGGAATAGGTGGCGGCAGTATAACTGCCGTCGGACATGGCAAACTGCTTAACGAATTTGGTGCGTTTTCCGATTATTTCTCCAGTAATGGATGCATTTACCTTGACAGTATCGGTCGATGCCGCATCTGCCGAGACAGCGCCTGCCTTTTTCTCATTATTAATCAATAGATTTGAACTGAAGATAGAAGTAAGCACTAAAATACCTGCCAATAAACTGCTAATAATCGTTTTTTTCCTCTGATTCATACATGTTCTCCTTTGTTTTTGTCTTTTCGATATTGATTTCATTTTGAAACACTTTTCACGCTTCCCATACATCTATATCTCATTCCCCGTATAAAGACATATGATATCTGCACTTTATTTATTTCTTCCAGAATAAATATTTAGTAATATAAAATAATACTTCATTTCAAACTTTAGCCTAATGCATATATCTCCTATTATTAAAATACTATTGCAATCTTTCTCCACATCACTTCAAAAAAACTATCAAAACATCATCCAACTTAAATAAAGAGCCAAAATCACCATGTAAAACCCTTGCTTCCATTGATAAAAGCTTCGTATATTTCAAAAATACTTTTTCTCTGTAATTTTATATCATTTCTCTCTCCATGACAATCAGAAAATCTAATTTTTAGATGATGTACAAATGTTACATAAGATAACCAAAGTTTCGTTTACCATAACCAATGCCGCTGGGCAATGGGACTATCGCATGAAGGGATAAGTGGCTGTGAATAATAACGTACAAATATTTTAATTTTATATTAACTATATCATAAATTGTTCAATGTTTCAAGAAAATATTCTGTCTGGATAGCGTAAATTTTGTATTCTGTCTGGATAGCGTAAATTTTGTACTCTGTCTGCTGCATGCATGCAAAGTTTCATCCAATGCACATAATCCTTCACGATATCCCGATCCGTGGCCTGGTAGAGCATCCGGCTTCCCACCATCTCCTCCAATTCATTAAAATATAAATTCCCATCCTCCCCCAGAAGAAAATCCATTCCCGCCATGCCCAGAGTATGGTTTTCAAAACCAAGCAACACCTGCTCCATCCACTTCTGCTGTTTATCGGAAGGGCAGAAAGCCCTGACCTCTCCCCCCAGGGAAAAGTTAGAGCGGAAATCCCCCCTCCCCTGCCGGAGAACCCCCTGGTACATCTGGTTTCCCAAGATATACATCCGCACATCCCGATTCTGGCAGGCAATCCTCTCCTGCACAATCACGTCCTCTCCCGAATATCTTTCTAAAAATCCTTCTATTTTCCGCAGAATACGTGTTTTTTCCCCATCCCTACCCGAAAAATGCCTTCCTTCCCCCAAACTGGCCACCTGTGTTCCCCCATGGCCAGATACGGTTTTAATCACTAGGGAAAGATGCCCTTCCAAAAAGGCACCCAAAGATGTGGCGTCAATGCATTCCCTCCCATCCCTATACGCAATGCATGAATATCCTTCCGGCCTGTCCATGTCAAGGAATCTTCCACCTCTCTTTGCCGATGGAAAATAAAGAGTGTCAGGTATCCACTTTTCACCCCTCAGAGCAGGCAAGCCCCCACGCTGAGTCTGATCCAGCAGATAACGCAAAGTCTTCCATTTGTCATTGGCGATTTCAACAACTGCAGAATTATGTAACGCCACACATCCCCTCTCTTCATACCACCGGCTCACCTCCGGCAGTCTGGTGCGGTTCAGCACCAAATCCGGCACCCCCCGTCTGCCATATTCTTCCAGGGAAACATAGGAGAAGGAAATCCCCTGCCGTCTCCCCTCCTCCTGAAACATTTGAATAAAGGCCCGGTTTCTCTCCCCCTCCCCAGGAGCATAAATCAGATACGCCCTCAACTCCGCACACATTTTATATGCCTCCTCTCTCCCGATACTGCAAATGCATTCCCTCTCATGAGCTTATTCATCTCCCCCAGAGCAATGCCCCTCTACCCTTCGCCTGATATGCTCCACAATGCAATCCGCCACATTTACTCCAGTGCAGTCAAAAATATTCTTAAAATGGGCATTGGAGTTGACCTCGCACAGGATGGTGGCCTCTCCCTCCCGTTCGAAGAGCAAATCCACGCCTCCAAAATCCAGCCCCAGCACGGCACAGACCTGAACTGCGATACGCCGCTCCTCCTCCGAGGGGCGATAGGGCTCCATGCTTCCCCCATTGGTAAGGTTTGCCCGAAAATCCCCGGTCTCAGAAAAGCGGTGCATGGCGGCAACCGCCCGTCCCCCCACCACCTGTATCCGCACATCATTTCCCATGGTGTGTTCCAGATATTTCTGATAGAGAATCGGCTTTCCTTCTAATTTTTTCGTGAGGGCGCAGACTTCCTCCCCGGTATCTGCCTTGTAAACCTGCATGCCAAAGGAGCCGTAGCATTCCTTCACGATTAGCGGCAGTCCCAGACGCTGAATCACATCCTCCACAAACTCCAAATTGGGATACCCGATATTTTCATAGGTCATGGGGGCCATCACGGTGGGAATCAATTTGATTACCGCCCCATCCTTCTGTCGCCTGTTCCACGCCCAGATCTTCTCATAGGTAAAGAACTTATGGTCGCAGCAGGCGATGGCATCCACCCCATTGTACACCCCGATGCCTCTCTCTCGGCAGACAGCCTCCAGATACTTGCCTCCGGGAATGTCCTTATCCCAAAATATCACAAAATCCACAGAATTCAGCCAGTCCCATTCCTTTTGCCATGCATCGCCGCCCAGAACGCGGCAAAGCTTCGCATTGTCAAAAAGCGACAGGGCCATGCCCTGCCGCTCTGCCGCCTCCTTGAGCCACACATAGTGTTCCGCAAATTTTCCGCTGCGCAAAAACCCATTGCAGATCAATGCCCCATGAAGCATTTTCTCCTCCAATCCTGCCATTGGGCCGCAACCCATCCATGGCACGCTACAACTTGCCGTGATTCACAGCTCCATCGCCCATAACAACTACAGTTTCTTGCCCGTGAGCAGTTCATACCCCTGCAGATAAATGGCGATGGTCTTGTCCACCACATCCTGGGGCAGCGTCCAGTCATGCCCCTCATTTTCTTTCAGCCAGTCCCTTGCGAACTGCTTATCGAAAGAGGGCTGCGCATGTCCTGGCTCATATCCCTCTGCCGGCCAGAACCGGGAACTATCCGGCGTCAGCATCTCATCACCCAGCACGATGTTGCCCTCCTCGTCCAGTCCGAACTCAAACTTGGTATCCGCAATGATAATCCCTCTGCCCAGAGCATACTCCGCGCATCTCTTGTACAGGGCAATCGTATAATCCCGAAGCTTTGCCGCATACTCCTCCCCCTTGCCCGGATAATATTTCTCCAGATGGGTTACGCTCTGCTCATAGGAAATATTCTCGTCATGGTCTCCGATTTCCGCCTTGGTGGAGGGAGTATAAATAGGTTCCGGCAACTTGTCAGACTCCCGCAATCCCTCCGGCAGGCTGATGCCGCACACCGTGCCATTCTTCTGATAGCTCTCCCAGCCGCTGCCGGTAATATATCCCCGCACGATGCACTCGATGGGAAGCATGTCCAATTTCCGGCACAGCATGCTATTTCCATCAAATTCCTCCTGCCTGAAAAATTCCGGCATATCATTCACATCCACTGAAATCATATGGTTTGGAAGGATATCCTCCGTCATGTCAAACCAGAACTTGGACATCTGGGTCAGCACCGCGCCCTTCTTCGTGACCTCATTATTCAAAATCACGTCAAAGCAGCTGATTCGGTCTGTGGCAACCATAATCAGGCTGTCCCCGTTGTCATAGATCTTCCGTACCTTCCCCTCCTTCATTGCCTGCATTTCATTCTTGTCAACACTCATTTGATTTTCTCCTTTCGATATATCCTAAAACATCTTGCGCCTAAAGCAATGGCTTTCTGTCATGCTTAGGTACATTTTTACTTATTTCAAAATTCCTCCGTAGCCGCCGTCTCCCGCCAAGAGCCGACATTCTCTGACGAAGAGCCTGAGACAGCAACGTCTTCCAGCATTTCAGCATCCATGCCAGAATCAGGAATTTCCATTCCGATGGTCCCTGCCGATTCAGCAGGCAGATCCTCCAAATTGCCAGCGACCTCTCCGCCAGAGAGCATCATTTCAAACTGCTCCATCGTCATCAACACCTTTCGAGGCTTGGTCCCCTCTGCCGGTCCCACTACGCCGGACTGGTGCAGCTGGTCGATAATCCTGCCTGCCCGGTTGAACCCGATGGAGAAATGCCGCTGCAGCTGTCCCGCAGCCGCTCTCTCTGACTCAATGACAAACCGTCCCGCATCTGCGAAATATTCATCCTTGTCCGAGGCGGGCTTCTTCTCTGCCGGGGCCTCCTCTTCCTGAGGAGTTTCCACAATCTCCGTCACATCATGATTGTATTCCGGAGTCTCATTGCTGTCGCAGAGGAATTCCACCACGTCGCTAACCTCTTTGTCAGACACGAAGGCTCCCTGCACCCGCACCGGCTCCGTATAGCCGGAGGGGAAGAAGAGCATGTCTCCCTTTCCCAGAAGTTTCTCCGCCCCTCCCTTGTCTAAGATGGTGCGGGAATCAATGGCAGAAGAGACGGAAAAGGCTACTCTGGAAGGAATATTCGCCTTGATCACGCCGGTAATGACATTCACGGAAGGCCTCTGGGTGGCCAGTACCAGATGGATGCCCGCCGCTCTGGCAAGCTGCGCCAGGCGGCACACCGCATCCTCCACTTCTTTGGATGCCACCATCATCAGATCCGCAAACTCGTCCACAATCACCACCAGATAGGGCATCTTCTCATACCCCGCGCTGGCTGCATCCTCCACCGTCTTAATCTTTTCATTATATCCGCTGATATTCCGCACGCCCAGTTCCTTGAACTTATTGTAGCGGTCCATCATCTCTCGGACAGCCCAATTAAGAGCCGCCGCCGCCTCCTTGGGATCTGTCACCACCGGGCAGAACAGATGGGGAATGCCATTGTACACGCTAAGTTCCACCACTTTCGGGTCAATCATGATTAGTTTCACGTCATTTGGATTTGCCTTATACAGGATGCTCATAATCAGCGTATTAATGCATACGGATTTGCCCGAGCCAGTAGCCCCTGCGATAAGCACGTGGGGCATCTTTCCGATATCAGACATGATAAGCTTCCCCGCGATATCCTTTCCCACCGCAAAAGTCAATGGGGATTTTGCTCGGGAAAAGGTATCCCCTTCCAGCAATTCGCGAAAGGATACGGCACTGGATTTTGCATTGGGCACCTCGATTCCCACTGCCGCCTTTCCCGGTATGGGTGCCTCGATGCGAATGCTTGGGGCGGCCAGGCTTAATTTCAAGTCGTCTGCCAGATTGGTAATCTTATTGACCCGCACGCCCTGCTCCGGAAGCACCTCGTAGCGGGTGACAGTAGGCCCGCAGGTCACCGCTCCAATCTGAACATTGACGTGGAAACTCTTCAATGTCTCCTGAAGCTTCGTGGCGGTGGCACGAAGGGCGCTGTCGCTCATGCCGCTGCCGCCACCCTCAGGCTTTGCCAGCAGATCAATGGGAGGAAATACATACGGCTTTTCTGGCTGAACCTTGTCCGGCTGAGCCCCATCTGGTCGTGATGCTTCCCTTTGGGTTCCCGCTGGCAAAGCTCCATTTGACCGGGATGCTTCCCCTTGGGTTCTCGCTGGCAAAGTTTCATTTGACCGGGATGCTTTCACTTGGGTCTCCGCTGGCGGAATCCCTGCTGGCCGAGCTATGTTCGGCCGAATGCTATCCGGCTGGAAACCTGGCTCTGACGTTCTCGCCCCCGTTTTCTCATCGGCTGCGGTCTCCCCGGCTTGGCTTTCCCTAGAAACAGTTTCTGGGTTTTTAGGACCTTCATCCCGGGCAAGCTTCTGGCTGGAGGGGGTCACATCTGTCACCTCTTCCTTGTGAGCAAAGGATGCCATGGGCTTTGCGGGACTGGCAGGCTGAACCGCCACCTTTTCAGGATTCTCCCCATCCTCCCCATATCCGTTGATTACCTGTATAATGCTCTTGCCGTCATTGGCTTCTTTCTCCCTGCCATCCTTCCTATTTTCAAAGGCCGTGAAGGCAGACTCGTCCCCAAATCCCTGAGGTTCGCGCACCACTTTCGCCGGAGAATCCAGTTTTTTCTCTCCCCTCTTATTCCCAAATTTCTCCTGCAATTCATTTCGGTAAATAGGAATTTCCGGTTGCCTGCTCTCCCTTTCTTGGAGTTTTTCCGGTCTCTCGCCCTGTGCCTCTGTCTGCTCCTCTGCTCTGGATTCCAATGGAGCATTCTTCTCTTCCTGCACTTTTATTTCTACAGCAGTGGAATCAACTCCCTTCTGGGCCTCCCTCCGATTTTTTCTCCTCTTCTCCTCCTGTCCCATGATTTCATCCCCACTCTTTTTCTGCCCCTTTTTGGCAGAATCCATGCCAGATGAATCCATTTCCAGACGGTCGAGACGCTCATTTAGCTCCTGCAAGTCGAAACTCTGCACCTTGGGAACCTTTGCCAATTCCGGCATGGGTTTCAAACCCTTTCCTGCAGTTTTATTCTGTTCTTTATATGGCCCATGGAATACCCGATACGAGGGTTCCCGGTATGCTTCCTCTTCCTGAATTTCCTCCCGGATTTCTGCAATCTCCTCCTTGCGGGCATTCCTTCTGCGAATCACCCCCATCATTTCCACGCCATAAAATATATACAGGAATAGCAGGAGAAGGGCAAAAATCACTATAACTGCCCCTGCCTTTCCGATGATCGAAGAAAAGATTGCGGACACGGCCCGCCCAAGCAGGCCGCCATTAAATTTGCCCTTGGAAATCACATCCTCGCAGCTCAAATACATGCAATCAAAATACCCCTTATGGAATACATGATTACTTATGTAGTATTCCGAAATGATATCCTTGCCAAAAATCAGGTCAGAAAGACCCATCAGGGACAGAGCAATCCCCCCGAAGCTAAACATCCTCCGGGGAACTCTCCGATCCCCCTGATTTACCAGATAAAAAACATACCCGATCAGCAGAAAGCAGGGCAAGAACCAGGCAAACCATCCAAATACGCCAAAAATCAGACCGCCAATGACAATCCCGACCTTTCCTGCCAATCCAAAATAAGACAGATAGCAGATCACCGCCAGAATTCCCAGCACGAAGAGGGTAATCCCCACCTCAAATGCCTGATGGTCCTGATACTCCTGCACGGCTTCCAATTTCTTCTGCCTCTGCCCTGCCGAACCCTTTGTCCCGCTGGCCGAAGCCGTCTTTCTGCCAGCTCCCCCGCCGCTGGAAGACGCCTTTCTGCCAGTTCCCTTGCCGCTAGTAGATTTATGATTGGTTGTCACTTTTTTAGAAACGCCGCCTTTTTTCGGCCCTCCCGTTCTTCCCGCAGCCTGTCTGCCACCGGAAGCCTTTTTTGCCACAGCCATGATATTCCTCATTTCTGCGCTGTCTGATTCTGTACAGAGAAGGCAAGTCCCCTCCCAATCTGTGCCACAGCGCCAGCACAAACACCAGCTAGTACCCGCTCCCCCATCCCGATTACAGTAGTTTTACCGGTCAAAACCTCTAAGTTTATTTATTGCATCAAATAGAACCCAATGGCTATAGCCCCCATCAGGCCGCAATAAATGGCAAAATACTTATATTTCTTGCCTCTGATAATCCGCATCATAAAGCAGATGGACAGATAGCCCACCACCGCCGCCACGGCCGTGGCAACGCCGCATGACACTGCCATATCCCGGCTAAAATGCATGTCAGAAAAATCCTTCAGTTCCAGCACCACTGCCCCCAGTACTGCCGGAATGGACATGATAAAAGAATATTTTACCGCAAATCGCTTCTCGAATCCGCACAGCAGACATGCCGTAATCGTGGTTCCTGAGCGGGAGATTCCCGGCATCGTAGCCAATCCCTGCGCCACGCCCACGGCTCCCGCCTCCAGATAGCCCACTTCTCTGGGGCGCTTTTCCCCCACGTCAGCGGCATCTGCGATAAGAAGGAACATGGCAGTGATTAGAAGGCACACCCCCGGTACCAGAATCATGGTATTGGCAGCTTCAATAATCTCTGATAGCAAAACCCCCATAATACCTGTGGGTATGGTAGAAACAATAATTAGAACCACCAACTTGCGGTAAGAGCTGCGCACCACTTTCCGATACTCAGCCTCTCCGCCAAAGAGATGCTTTACGAAGACTGCCAGATTGCAGCACACATCTCCCACAATATGTAATCCCTCCACGATCAGCCGCCGGATATCCTTCCAGAATGCCACGAAGATTGCCAGGAGGGTTCCCAGGTGGAGCATGACATCGAAAAATACGCCGCCCCCCGCCAGATCCACATCCAATATTTCCTTCATAATCACCAAGTGCCCGGAACTGCTCACTGGGAGAAACTCCGCCGCTCCTTGTATCACGCCTAACAATATTGCTTTCCAAATCGGCATCGCTAACAATCCTTTCCATTGATCTTATCATTTTTTGTACGCCTGAACATGCCAGTTCCCCTGCGCCGCGGGAAACTCCTCACCGTTCGCACTTCCTTGTATTATATTATGAATTGGAAATAATTGCAATCTTCTTGTGGAGAAGGGCCATGGCCTCCTTGATTCCCCCCACCTGTCCGTACAATCCGGCCTCCACTGCCTCCTCTCCCACGAAAATCGTTCCCAGATCCCTGCTCAAAATGCCAGGGGAAACCATCCACTCCTGGAATTTTTCCTGGGATACCTTGGTGTGCTCCGTCACGAAGCGGGTAATCCTCTCCTGAATCAACTGGAAATATTCATAAGTCTGGGGCGCCCCCAGCACCGTGCCGCTGAGGCGCACGGGATGAATGATTACCGTAGCGCTGGGCGCGATCACCGTCTCATCCGCCGCCACGGACAAGGGAACGCCAATGGAATGGCTGTCCCCGATAATCAATGCCACCGTAGGCTTTGAGAGGGATGCGATAAACTCTGCCAGAGCCAGGCCGCAGGACACATCTCCTCCCACCGTATTGATTACGAACAAGATGCCATCCACCTCCTCGGAATCCTCTATGGAGGCCAGAATGGGAAGCATATGCTCATATTTGGTGGTCTTCATCCGATCCGATGCATTTTCATGGCCCTCGATCTCCCCCACGATGGAAATCATCCAGATTCGGTGACCATCCTCTCCCCCTGACAGCACCGTGATTCCATACTCCCTGATCATCTCGTTATCCATTCAAATCCCCCTCTCCAAAGAAACGCAAATGTGACAATGCGTTGCTATTCGCAATCGTTCATACCGTCATAAGATCGGCAAAACCGCAGCAACATCGAAACTTCCATGCCCATCAAAAAACTGCATAGAGGTTATTCTACGCAGTTTTCGGAAAAATATGCCTTGGTTCTCATTTCCATTCTTGAATGATTTCCTATTCAAAATTCCATCCATCAAACATTTGTTTTCATAGCATCTTCCGCCACAATTTTGTTCCGAAGCCGTCTCCGAATCCCTATGACCGTGAGCAACACGACCAGAATGCAAACTACAATTCCTGCGGGAATCATAGCCAGCCATCTGCCGTATTTCCCCCCAGCATAAGGTTTCGTAAGGGTAATCTCCTTCTCGATCTGGTCATTTTCCGGATCTGACAGGCAGATGGCATAGGATTCCATCTCAGAGAAACCACCGCCATATGTCTTCCAATATCGCCCCTTCTTATCCTGATAGATGTCTGATAAATAGATAGAGCGCATGTCTGGATATTCCTTTTTGGAACACGTCCCCACGACTTTTCCCGAGCAGGGATAGGACCATTTGACGATGTCTTTTTGGAGTGTGTCTGCCACAGTTCCCAGTGCTTTCTTTAATTCGGCATTCTTCGGCTTTCCCATCTCTTTCCAGTATTCCGCAATAAATGAACCCACATTTTCCACGAACTTCAAATCCTTTAGCTTCACCCATTTGTCTATGCCATACGATGCAAGTCCCCATGTTTCGAAATTTGTTTGATATGTATAGATGACGTAAAAATACTCTCCCTTTTCAATCGGAGCAACTTTCCTATCGGATTCAGGATTCTTATAGCAAGTCACTTCCTCTTTGGCAAGGTAACTGTGGCCGCTAAACTTACATTCCTTCTTGTGCGTTCGATAAAAGGAATTGTCAGTTAACTGAAAGGAATCCTCATCCTGCTGGTACATTTTGCCGCCTTCTAGTGCCGCCACTTGCACTCCCTGGCTGACATAGCAGATACATAAGGCAATAATGCTTAAAATCACGCAAATCTTTTTCATATTCATCCCCCCCTCTTTTGCAAAATGACAGCATCATACATCTTCTGCCATATTTTTAATGCGAAGCCTTCTGCGAACCCTAAATATGATAACTCCCACTATCAGGATGCAAATCACAATCCCTATGGGAATGGCTACTAGCCATCTGCTGTATTTCCCGCCAGCATAAGGCTTCGTAAGGGTAATCTCTTTTGCTATCTGGTCATTTTCCGGATCTGACAGGCAGATGGCATAGGATTCCATATCGTAGAATTCGCCACCGCCATATATCTTCCAATATCGTCCCTGCTTATCCCGATAAATGTCCGATAAATAAATAGAACGCATATCTGGATATTCTTTTTTGGAACACGTTCCCACGACTTTTCCCGAGCATGGATAGGACCATTTGACGATGTCTTTCTGGAGCGTGCCTGCCACGGTTTCCAGTGCTTTCTTTAATTCGGCATTCTTTGGCTTCCCCATCTCCTTCCAATATTCCGCAATAAATGAGTTCAGATCCTCCACAAATTCTAAATCACGCAATTTCACCCATTTGTCTATGCCATTTTTCGATGCAAGTCCCCATGTATCGAAATTCGTACAATATGTACATACGATATATAAAGCACTCCCTTTTTCAAACGTAGACGATTTCATATTGGATTCAGGATCCTTATAGCAAGTCACTTCCTTCTTGGCAAGGTAGCTATGCATGCTCCGCCTGCATTCCTTCTTATGTGTCCGATAAAAGGAATTGTTAGATAACACAAAGGCATCCTCATCCTGCTGGTACATTTTGCCGCCTTCTTTCGCCGCCACCCGCACTCCCAGGCAAACATTACAGATACATAAGCCAATAATGCATAAAATCACGCAAATTTTTTTCATATTTAACTTCAAATCCTCCTCTCGCAAAATAACAGAACCACATTATTATAGAAACTACTTGAAATTAATAGACATAATATGTTGCAATCCAAACATAAAGGGCACCTTCAGAAGTAAACACATATCTATGATAGCGATCTTTATCTCCTGGCAAAATCCACTTCCATGTATTTTCCGATGGGTCATATATTTTTACTTCCTTTTTCTTGCTGGAATTATGATATCCCGTAACTACTACATCATGTTTTAACGCTTTGCCATAAACCCCCACGGCAATCAACATGCGCTTATGAAGTATATTCTGCATAATCTTATCATATGTAATCGAATAATCAGCATACTTATACACATCCATGTGATACATCCTAAACGCCTTCAATACCTGCTTCGGCTTTGCACCGTCATATTTGCCCAATACCTTCTTGCTCACCGTCTTCGCACTGATATGCTTGTTGAAAAAATAATTATAGATGGATGCCACGCATGCCGCCCAGCATATATTTTTATTTGCCTGGGGCACCATATAGGGGCCGGAGTTGCAGACCCTCTTCCCCTTGCCCTCCACAGAAAAGCCAGGTGAATATCCTTCCTTTGCGTTTGGATTCGCTTTCAAATTCTTCGTCTGAATTTTTTGATAGTTCTTCACCTGATGGCTCATAACCTTTACTTTCGTATACGCATCCAAATCTGAAAAGGAATCATATTCGTTGAACTCTTTGATTTTCGCCTTCTTGCTTGACAAAGAAATCGGAGAAATTGTCTGGGCATGGATATTTTCCTGATCCTTATAAAAAATAGAATTCTCATACAATGATTTCTTTTGATAGATTCCTGTGGCGGGGGAAATCCCGCCCTTCATCCCCTCATCCGTCTGGATGACTTCCAGCGTCAGGTAAACATGCTCGCCGCTCTCAATGGGGAAATAAAACACCGCATCCTGCTCGTCCTTCTTCTCCACATCATAGATGATATACGGATCGCCCAGCCGTAATGTCCGATAATCTAACTTCTTCCCCAGATCCTTTTCCGCCAGCTTGCACATGTCGATATAAATTTCCTTCGCATATGTAATGGCGCTCTCGGGAACGGAATCTCTGATTTCTGAAAGATCCTCCTTGGACTCCGCAATCCTTTCCGTCAGATCTAAATGAGAAACCGTCTCCACTTCCTTTGCGTCAGCAATATTTTCCAATCCACAAAATATGCTGACAGACAACAATAGCATGATGATACTCTTCTTCATATGGCACTTTCCTTTCTGTTCGGTCAAGCCCACAAATACAAACCTTAGGATATTGGCATGTTTTAATTGAATTACAGATACTTTTTTCTTATTACTGATGCCATAGAAAACTCTTTTTTATTGCAACTCCTTTCTGCACCCAATATCTATATTTTACCATAAAATTATTAAGAAAGGCGAAAGAAATTCTTAAGAATTCTTAAGATTGCGACAAACGCTGTCATACTTTGATATGCCCCCTTACATAATACCCCCTCATCTATGCGATGATTCCATGTACTACAAACCCTTTATAGCATATTAAGTCAGCATTTGCAAGGACATTTCCAGAGAGGCGACCTTTCATTATCTCACCTGCTTCTTCTTCGCCTTTATTTTTGAAAAGAAGTCATTTTTGGGTACCTTTTTAATTCCCTCATACGCTGTTTCCTTAATGTCCCCTGACTTCTTATCATACATCATTTTAGAATACCCGCTGCACAGGAAAAAATAAGCATCCTTCTCAAAAATAGCATCCTCATCATCAGAAACCAGATAGAACACTCCCTCGTCCCCCACTTTAGAAAGTTCATTCTGAAAATACTTCATCTCAACCAGCGCATCATCATCCATCGGTACATCCGCATCATCAAATTTCTTTTCATAAGATTTCTTGTCCAGATACCCTCCCAGTACATACGCAGAAATTCTCTGATCTCTTTCAATATCTCCCTTAAAACTTTCCTTACACCCAATCTCTAGTTTGGTCCAAGGCGTATTATGGTATATCAGGTAATCCACCTTCGTAATCCTTCCGTATATCACTTCCTCAGATTTTTCAAACTGATTGTCCGCAGCAATATCATGTGCCACAGAACCTTGAATCTCCATAAAGTTACTGGAATCCACAATTTTCTTATTCTCGATGGATATTTTGGTATAAGAAAATTTATTTTCCTCCCCTTCTCCTGTCAATAATGATCCTCCAAAAATTCCGGCAAATATCATACCCATGCCAACTGCTAGCATTACAATTTTTTTCATTCTGCATGACTCCTCTCTGTATAAAGATTTCTACCTGCGTGCTTGCCCCGATGCCGTACTGCCCCCTGATTCTATAGGTATCTTGCTTTACCTATGGTACAAGCAGTGCACATTTATCAAACAAAGCTTTCAAATCCTGCGCATATTTCTGATCCAAATAATATTTGCGACTGCGCTTTAGTTCTTCCCCTGGATATATGTATTCCATAATCCCTTCATGATACTCCCAGCTAATCAAATCTCCTCGCTGACCTTGCTTAGTTGCAAAAGAGATAGCGGGTCCATTTAAAAAACTCCCATCTAGCAAATAGGGCTTATCTCTATCTTGATCATATTTCCGGGCATGAGATAAGATCATAAACAATTTCCTTCGATCTCCTTCATCTAAAGTACCTGACGTAGTATCCCAATCATACAATGCCACCCTTTCAATTTTAAGTACGCGCTTTAATCCAATTTCTCCTAAAATAGAACTCTTTACCCTCCAATAAAAAAATCCAAGAGTAATGAAACACACGAGCATAATAACGATCACTATCATTCCCACAATTTTCATCCATTTTTTTTTCACAGTTTTCATATCAAATTCCCCCTTCCATCATTATTTTTATTCTACTTATATGCATTATACGCATTATACACATGGCGCAATGTTGCCCTGTCTGTATCAGAAGGATTTGCGAGCATATTCGACGAATCCATGCTCGGATACATCACACTTTTCCTGCAAGTCACATGGGACAGGCCAAGTGCATGACCACTCTCATGAAGAGAAGTTTTTGTAAGCAAATTCTCTCTCTGGCATTTTGCCTCATGAATTTCTATTTTTACATATTGATAATTGCCATCCAACCGATCTTTTATATCCTTTGATGTAATATATGCTTCCCCTGCTTTTTTCTTGAGATACGTAATTCCATATACTCCTGCGCCAAGCACCTCTGGTACAATATAAATCTGTCGTTTGTCATAATCAGTCGTATTGGCCAAACGAACTTTATTGTTTCCACTCATATTCCATGCACAATACCCCATCATAACCTGTCTCTTATTGCTCTCCGACTTAAATTTTGACGACACATAGACATATCTTGTGCCATGTTTTTTTCCGCTCCCTGTCTTCAAATAATGATCCCAAAACGAATGATAACCATGGGAACATTTATACTCATATTGATCCGAGCATTTCGCCATCGCCACATTGCCGCCCATTAGCCATGCTACCATATTCACCGCCACCAAAAAACTCGTCCACTTTGCTATGCTCTCACGTACTCTTCTCATTCTCAAGCCCTCCTTTTCCTCGTGGTAATTGTAAAATAACTACCTAATTTATTGTTTTCCAACCTATATTTCTAGGTAATGTACAATCAAAAAAGCATTCATCTCCCTTTTTTTGCATCCTGTCCGTGACCAAACTCCTATGAAACCAAAGGAGCAATGCACATGGACAGGATATTTTATTTACTTCAATACATCTTCTGCCATCTTTTTCATGCGAAGCCTTCTGCGAACCCTAAATATGATAACTCCCACCATCAGGATGCAAATCACAATCCCTATGGGAATGGCTACTAGCCACCTACCGTATTTCCCACCAGCATAAGGCTTTGTAAGGGTAATCTCTTTTGCTATCTGGTCATTTTCCGGATCTGACAGGCAGATGGCATAAGACAGACGTCCTTCTTTCATCTCATGATTTACATATATCTTCCAATATCGCTTCTCCTGATCCTGATAAATTTGGGTAGGGTCTTGAAAAACACTTTCCTGATCTGGATATTCTTCCTTTGATAACCTCCCTACGATCTTTCCTGAACAGGGATAAGACCACATGACAAGTTCCTTCTTGAGACTACCCTGCACCTCTTCCAATGTCCTTCTTAATGCGCCTTTTTGTATCTTCCCCATATTCTTTTTATATTCCCAAAAGAAAGAGGTTGTATCCTCTGAAAATTTCAAATCCCTTATTTTTACCCACCCCTCTTTCTCGGCAATAGGCACATCTTTATTTGAAATCAGATAAATCACGCCCCATGTCTCGAAATTTGCCTGATATGTATATCCAATGCATACCTCTGTCCCTTTTTCAATCGGAGAAAATTTATTGCTGGATAAAGGATTTTTATAGCAAAGCACATCCTTTTCGGCAATATAATTCGCCCCGCTCCTCCTACAATCTTTCTCGTGGGTCAGAAAAAAAGAATCATTACATGATGGTTCAAATCCTTCATCTTCATAATTTTCATAATCTTCCTCTGCTGTTACTTGAAATCCTTGGCTGGCATAGCAGATGCATAATAAAACAATTCCAAAAAGCAAATAAAGTTTTTTCAAATTTATCCCCCCTGCAATCAGTAAACATGATATGTTTCAATCCAAAGGTATGGAAGATTTTTAGAAATAAATACATACTTATATTCTTCTTTTTTACCTCCTGGCACAATCCACTTCCATGTATCTTCCGATGGGTCATAGATCTTTACTTCCTTTTTTTTGCTTGAATTATGATATCCCGTAACTACGACATCATTTTTTCCTGTAACCCTAATTCCCATGGCAATCATCATGCGCTTATGAAGTATATTATGCATAATCTTATCATATGAAATTGGATAATCGACATGTTTATACACATCCATATGATACATCTTAAACGCCTTCAATACCTGCTTCGGCTTTGCACCGTCATATTTGCCCAAGACCTTCTTGCTCACCGTCTTTGCACTGATATGCTTGTTGAAAAAATAATTATAGATGGATGCCACGCCTGCGGCCCAGCATATATTTTTATTTCCTGAGGCACCATATAGGGTCCGGAATTGCAGACCCTCTTCCCCTTGCCCTCCACGGAAAAGCCAGGCGAATATCCCTCCTTCGCATCTGGATCTACTTTCAAATTCTTCGTCTGGATTTTTTGATATCTCTTCACCTGATGGCTCATAACCTTTACTTTCGCATACGCATCCAAATCTGAAAAGGAATCATATTCGTTGAACTCTTTGATTTTCACCTTCTTACTTGACAAAGAAATCGGAGAAATTGTCTGGGCATGGATATTTTCCTGATCCTTATAAAAAATAGAATTTTCATACAATGATTTCTTTTGATAGATTCCTGTGGCGGGCGAGATCCCGCCCTTCATCCCCTCATCCGTCTGGATGACTTCCAGCGTCAGGTAAACATGCTCGCCGCTCTCAATAGGGAAATAAAACACCGCATCCTGCTCGTCCTTCTTCTCCACATCATAGATGATATACGGCTCGCCCAACCGCAATGTCTGATAATCTAACTTCTTCCCCAGATCCTCTTCCGACAGTTTGCACATGTCGATATAAATTTCCTTCGCATATGTAATGGCGCTCTCGGGAACGGAATCTCTGATTTCTGAAAGATCCTCCTTGGATTCCGCAATCCTTTCCGTCAGATCTGAATGAGAAACCGTCTCCACTTCCTTTGCATCAGCCATATTCTTCCATCCAAAAAACATGCTGATAGACAATAATAACATGATAATGCTCTTCTTCATAAGCACTCCTCCCTAATCTTATCCACCAGTTTTTATGCCATCCTAATTTTTATAACATATTCTTTCATAGATAACCAGTACCTGCGGCGTATGATGACCCGATTTATAACATATTCCTCCATAGATAGCCAGAATCTGCGGCGTATGATGACCTGATTTATAACATATTCCTCCATAGATAGCTAGAATCTGCGGCGTATGATGACCTGAAGGACAGAGAAAGCAGCACGAATAGTTTATGTAGCAAATCTTTGCTTTACAGCCATTCATCTTCGGCTTTGTGCCAACGCCTCAACTTCTTCCTTTTTTGGCATCACCCGCAACGCCCCCTTTTTCGTTGTAATCAGGGAGGCTGCCCCATTGGCGAAGGTAAGCATCTCTTCCAGTTCCTTCTCAGAATACGCCCGAAAGCCATGCTCCAGCACGTAGTTCAGCACGCAGGCGCAGAAGGTATCCCCCGCTCCCGTGGTCTCAATGGTATGCTCCTGCAGGAAGGGAGCTACCTGAACTTTCGCTCCATGCATATACGCCCTGCTGCCCTCCCGCCCCAGAGATAGCAGAATCAAGGGAATTCCGTACTTCTCCTGGAGATGGGCAACTCCCTGGTCATAATCTTCCCTCCCGGTAAACCACTGGATTTCATTGTCTGAGATTTTTAGGATATCGCACTGGCCCAGGCCATAGCCAATCTGTTCCCTGGCGGCATCCAGGGATTCCCACAAGGGTTCCCGCAAATTCGGGTCAAAGGAAATCACCGCCCCATTTTCCTTTGCCACGGCAATGGCCTTCCTAGTGGCTCTGCGACACGTCTCATCCGTCATAGACAGGGAGCCGAAATGAAAGATGCGGCAATGTTCCAGCATACCAACATTCAAATCCGATTCTGACAGCATCATGTCTGCGCCGGGATTTCGATAGAAGGAAAAATCCCGGTCCCCTCCCGGCAACGTATGGACAAATGCCAGCGTAGTATGTACTTTCCCGTCCCTTGCCAGTCCCTCCGTTCCAATGCCTGCCTCCTGCAGAGCCCGCTCCAGTTGGTCTCCAAAGGAATCAGCGCCAACTTTTCCAATAAAGCCAGTTCGGCGGCCCAGCCGACTCAGCATGGCGAGCACATTGCATGGCGCGCCGCCAGGATTGGCCTCCAGCACGGGATTTCCCTGGGCGCTGGTTCCACCCTCTGTAAAATCAATCAACAGTTCCCCCAAAGCAACCACATCATATTCCATTTCCATCATATACCTCCATTTCTAATTCCTGTTCCTGTACCAATTCATTCGCCCGTAGATTCCTGTTCCACCAATTCATAGCCCAGCTTCAATTCCCTCAGGGAGCTTCTGCCCTGCTCGATTCGTTCCAATATCATGCTGGCAGATTCCTCCCCGCATTTTTCATAATAAAAGCGAATCGTCGTCAGCGAGGGGGACACATTGGCAGCCAGCACAGAGTCCCCCTGTCCAGTTAGCAACACGTCCCTTCCAATGATTATCCCCCGTTCCCGGAGATACTTCATGGCCCCCGCTGCGATTTCGTCCGTGGCACAGACAACCCCGTCCACATCCGGATTCTTTTGACACAATGCCCTCATTGACTGGTATCCGGAAGCAATGGTAAAGTCTCCTGTCTCCACATATCCCTCCGGCACCGGCAATCCTGCTTTGGCAAGGGCATCCGCAAACCCGCGGACGCGCTCCGCCCCCACTGCCTGGTCCCGGTCTGTCACGCCGATATAGCAAATGCTTTTGCATCCCTTGGACAAAAGCAATTCCGTCACGTCATGCATGGCATGATAATCATCATGGTACACGCAGTCGCATCCTTTCATATGCTGGCCCGCAAGAACCACCGGAACAGGCATCTGCCGCACCTTCTTTTTCAGTCTGGCAGAAAGAAGGGTGGCAAGCAGGATCACCCCGTCCACCTGCTTCTCGCCAAGCACCGCCAGGTACTCCAGTTCCTTTTCAGGATTCTGGTCGGACACGGCCAAGAGAAGCCTGTATCCTCTTTCTTCCAGAACGGAAGTAATCCCAGCCACCACCTGTCCCGCAGAATAGGAATCAATCTTTGGGACAATCACGCCGATAGTCTTCGTCCGCTTTGTCCGCAATGTCTGGGCCTGCAGGGAGGGAAGGTAGCCGGTATCCTCCACCACTTTCCTAATTGCCGCCCTCTTCTCCTCCCCCACGTAGCCATTATTAAAATATCTGGAAACCGCCGCAGTGGATACGCCGGCCAGTGTCGCAATCTCTCGTATCGTCATAGCCTCTCCCATCTCTGCACCACTCTCTGTACATGAAAAGAACTATTTCCCGCTCTTTCGCCTCAGCCAGCAAAATCCGTAGCCAGGCAATTTCACATCCTTCGCCTCCCGATCCTTTCCAGTCAGCAGATCCATGTATTTCCCATCCGCCTCGTCAATCCATGCCGTCCCAGCCTCCTCGCTGAAATTAAAGATGCCCAGAATCTTCTCCCCGCCGTGACAGCGTCCTAGGCACAGGATTCCCTGATCGTGGGTTTCCACCGTCCAGGCATTGGCATGGGATGCAAAGGCAGGGTGGGCCTTCCTCAGTTCTTCCAGTCTCTGCAGGCCGCTATAAATCCGTGCCTCCACCGAGCGGGAATCCTTGACTTTCCTAACATTCTCCCAGTTCATGGCCCCCCGGTGCAGATAGCGGGAATCCTCCCGCTTGTTCCTGTCTTCCTTGTAGCCATAATCATTCACCTGGCCAATCTCGTCACCGCTGTATAGGATCGGAATGCCGCTCTGCATAAACATATAGGCATGGAGCATCAAGTCCAGGCGGATGGCCTGCTCCATCCCCTCCGCATCCCCCTCGAATCCCGCCTTCTCCACGCCGCAGAGAGAAGCCGTCGTTCCGCAGAAGCGGGCATCCTGGGTGACCGGGTCATAGTTGTAAAGTTCCCCCCGGCTGTTGCTGTTGCCGACAGTACCAAGAAAATAATCATTCAGATACTTTTTGTGAGGAACTTCCCCCATCCCATCTCTGGCAAGAGTATCATAATCAAGCCCCCATCCAATATCATCATGACAGCGCAGATAATTTAGAAATACATATTCCTTTGGCAGGGAATTGACAATGTCAAGCTGCTGCCTCAAAAGCTTCACATCCCGGGTGGCCACCGTATGCCAGGTGGTGGCCATGGTAGTCACATTGTAGAGCATATGGCATTCCGGCTTCTCCACCGTTCCGAAATAGGGAACCACCCGGGCTGGCTCCATGACCACCTCCCCCAGAAGCAGAACGCCGGGACATACGATCTCGCTGATTATGCGCATCAGGCGGATAATGGTGTGAACCTGGGGAAGATTCCTGCAATTCGTCCCCAATTCCTTCCAGATATATGGCACAGCGTCGATGCGGATAATGTCAATGCCCCGGTTAGCCAGGTACAGGAAGTTGTACATCATCTCGTTGAACACCCTGGGATTCTGGTAATTCAAATCCCACTGATAGGGGTAAAATGTGGTCATCACATAATGCCCTGCCTCTTCGACCCAGGTAAAATTTCCAGGCGCCGTGGCGGGAAATACCTGGGGCACCGTCTGTTCGTATTGCCTAGGGATCACATCGCTGTCATAGAAGAAGTAGCGGCTCATATATTCCCCATCCCCTCCTCTGGCCCTCCTGGCCCAGTCATGATCTTCCGAAGTGTGGTTCATCACGAAGTCGCAGCAGACGCTCATCTTCCTTTTATGGCAAGCCTTGGTCAGATTCTCCAAATCCTCCATCGTCCCCAGCTTCTCCTGAACCTTCCGAAAATCCCTGACCGCATATCCTCCATCGGATTTTCCCTCCGCAGTGTCAAGAAAAGGCATCAGATGCACATAGTTCACATTGCTCTTTTCCAGATAGTCCAGCTTATCCTGCACTCCTTTCAGATTGCCAGCAAAATTATCAATATAGAGCATCATCCCCAGCATGTCATTCTTCTTATACCAGTCCGAATCCTGCTCCCTGCTCTGATCCAGCGCCTTCAAGCCACTACTGCGCTCCATATAAAATTCCCTGCACCTCTGCTCTAACTCCCCGTACATGTCCCCATTGTCATATAATTCCATATACAGCCACCGCATTTCATCCCGGTGTCTCTCCAGCCTTTTTTGAAAAATATCTGTCATAGCGCCCTCCTATCCTATTACTTCCCACACTTCCACTGTGAATGAAAAGACCATTCAAGCACTCTATGAATGATATAGCATTCCTCCCTAATGTCTGTGCCAGCATGGTCATCATTGCCACCCATGTGAAATCGATTTCACATAGAATCATATCATGTTACCCCAAGTATTTCAAGCACCATATTCATATTACGGCAATATCTATGGCAACTTTTTAAATCTTTCCAGAACTTTCAATGGGACTGCAATCGTTCCAAATATTCCAGGACAGCGGAAAACAATCTGTCCATAGAATCGCTACCTTTCCACAAATATCTTCTTGAAGTTTCGAGAGATTTCTGCCTTCACAAAATCATTCTTCTCGCAGAAGCGGGAAATCAGGTCCACAGAATAAACATATTCCCGCCTGTCATCGTGAACGATCATAACCCCCAGTCCGGGATAATCAGGATTTGCCTGAGTCCACTGCAGCATCTGCACATCCCCGTCGCTATTTCCGAAAGCAAGAACGGGACATTTTCCCACCTGGTTATAAATGCGGTAGCATTTCTTCTCCTTCCAGCATCCCTCGTACTTTCCGGTAGGTTTCATGCGAAAGCCCCGGGAAGTGCCAATCTCCAGCTCCACATTCGAGCCAATGCAATGGGCATAATCCGCCCCAAAGTAAAAGTTTGCCCAGGCATAAGTCAGGGCGTTGCAGTTCCCTGACACAAAGAAAATCTCAAACCCATTCGCCTCAAGATAATCATACATTTCTGCCATAGGCTGGTATAGGATTTCCCCATAGCGCAGTTCTTTTTCCTTGTCAAAGTAGTCATCCTGGATATCCAGAAGATACTCTCTCGCCTCGGCAGGCGTTTTCATCACCATGGCCTTATTGATCACCTTCCTGCCCTTTTCCGCAATCAGGGTGCCGTCAATATCTGTCACCGCGATCCGGTCCTCCGGAGGAATATAGCCCAGGCTGTCCTGATCCGTGGCATCTTCCACAAATTTCACAATCTGCTCTTTCGCTCCCCCTTCTTCCCAGGATTTCAGGGAAGAGGCTAATTTCGCTGGCTTGTCCGCCTTGGATTTGCCTTCTGGGGAATCCCCGCTGAAATGGGAGGCTGATATCTTTCCCTGTTCCGTTTTTCCGCATGCCGAACATAAAAGTACTGACATGGCGCAGCATATTATAAGTAATTTCTTCATTCCTGACATCTTCTTTTCCTTTCCTCTGTTCAATCCTATCGGTATCATAACATGTCAGAGGCAGAATCTACAAGAGATTTCCTAATCATTATTTCTAAGTATCCATTCGCAGCGAGGATAAAGGGGCCATAAATACCAATGTCATTTTCCCCGCCAATGTTACTATTCGGAAGAAAGCCTTGCATTCTCACCCATTTGTGCTTATACTTATGGACAGGAGCAAATTATTACATAATTAGGAGGATTTTAACATGAAAGAAAAGGTAATTCTCGCCTATTCCGGCGGATTGGACACAACTGCCATCATCCCTTGGCTGAAGGAGAACTACGACTATGAAGTGGTTTGCGTATGCATTGACGTGGGACAGGAAAGCGAACTGGATGGCCTGGAGGAGAGAGCGAAATCCTGCGGCGCTGCCAAACTCTATATCGAGGACGTGACGGACGAGTTCTGCGATGACTACGTGGTTCCCTGCGTCCAGGCAAATGCCATTTACGAAAATAAATACCTTCTGGGCACTTCCATGGCCCGCCCTCTCATCGCAAAAAGGCTGGTAGAAATTGCCCGCATCGAGGGCGCCACTGCCATCTGCCATGGCGCTACCGGAAAGGGTAATGACCAGGTGCGCTTCGAGCTGGGCATCAAGGCCCTGGCGCCAGACCTGCGCATTATTGCTGCCTGGAGAGACCCCAACTGGAACATGGATTCCAGAGAATCAGAAATCGAATACTGCCGCCAGCATGACATCCATCTTCCCTTCTCTGCGGACAACAGCTACAGCCGGGATCGGAACCTGTGGCATATCAGCCATGAGGGATTGGAGCTGGAGGATCCCGCCAATGCCCCGGATTATGACCACCTTCTGGTTCTGGGAGTGTCTCCCGAAAAGGCTCCGGAGGAAGGCGAGGTCGTTACCATGACCTTCGAGCAGGGCGTGCCAAAGACCGTCAATGGCAAGGAGATGAAGGTTTCCGACATCATCCGCACCCTGAACGAGCTGGGCGGCAAGCACGGCGTGGGCATCATTGACATCGTGGAGAACCGCGTGGTAGGCATGAAATCCCGAGGCGTATATGAAACCCCCGGCGGCACGATTTTAATGGAAGCGCACCAGCAGCTGGAAGAGTTGATTCTCGACCGGGACACCTACACTGTCAAGAAGGATATGGGCAATAAATTTGCCGACATCGTCTATGAGGGAAAATGGTTCACGCCCCTCCGGGAAGCAGTGCAGGCATTTATCACCTCAACCCAGAAGTATGTCACCGGCGAAGTGAAGTTCAAGCTCTACAAGGGCAACATCATCAAGCTGGGCACTACTTCTCCCTACTCCATCTACGATGAGGATATTGCATCCTTCACAACCGGAGAACTGTACGACCATGTAGATGCGGCAGGATTCATCAACCTCTTTGGATTAGCTTCCAAGGTGCGCGCCATGAAGATGGGCCCCTTCGAGGAATTAAAGGATAAATAGTCAGGAAAGGAGATTCAGACATGGCAGAGGAGCACAAGAAAGGTTTTAACGCAGACATGGTCTGGGAAGATCTGGAAAACTGCTGCTTGCGTGATTCTTCCTGCGCCCAGTGCCAGGGACAGGAATGCACCATAGGATATGCGAAGGAGTGCATCAGGAATTTCCAAAAGGCACCTAAGAAGGAAGTGCCGGAAGGCATAGAGCACATTCCCACTGCGGACTTTAAGGCATTTGACGAGATGGATTTGGAGGAAGGCATCGCCCATATCCTGAAAGAATGCAAGGATTGCAAGGAAGACCACACGGAAGATTGCATTATCAATGTCATCCGAAATTGCTACGAAGTAGGGCTTCTGGGAGACCCCCATCCCTACGAGGGAAGCGCGCTGCAATATCTGATATTTCTGAGCCAGAATTTCCCAGAAAAATCTGAGCAGATTGCCAAATTCTATCGCGGCTGAACGGACTGCAGCATATTTGCAGCCTATGCCATTGCGACAAATATCTTTACATTGTTGGCGACAAGGAAAAAACTTGTCGCCATCTATCGTTAGAGCATTTTGTTCCTGAATATCAAAGACATTAGTAAAATATTCCAGCCTTTATCGCTAGACTTCGCAATTAGACCTACCATGGCTGCTTGTTTGAAGATGTGCCATGTAAAACTTTCGTATGAATGGATGCTCTTATTCAATCAATCCTGATGCAAACAACAATTTCATGTAAAGCTCCGCAGACACAATATCTGCAAAATAAACCAAGTTTATTCCTAAAAATATCCATTACCCCATCAGATAGCATTTCTGAAGCAATCTTTTCACTGCCGGAATATGTATAAACCCCAATGCCATCATGGCGCCGGAAAAATTCAGGATAAAATCATCCACATCCAGAGAACCCAGCCGGAACACCAGCTGCACCACTTCCACAAGAACCAGAATCCCCGCCATCACAGGTACCAGGTAACGAAACTGGTACATCCTATGAAAAACACAGGGAAGAAATACGGCCATAGGCATAAACAATATCAGGTTTCCCAAAAGATTCTGCAAGATAATATCATAATTCATGCTGTGGTCCAGAAAGCGGCGAATATATTCCCCAATGGTGTGGAAGGGAATGAAATTGGCATTGAACCGCAGATACAGCCCCCAATCCCGATCCAATAAATGCCCAAAGGCAATGGTCCGATAGCCGCCAAAAAGCAGGCTTGACAGCATCAGCAGATACACTAGGAACACGCCCCACTCTAACGCCAAGACCACCCTCCGGCGGTACTCCTCCCTAAGTCCCACCACGAGCAGGACAACCCCCGCCAGAACGGGAAGCCCAATCAGCAAAAGTTGGTGAAGCACCAATTCTAGATCCAGCATAGCGCCAAATAATAAGGTACATGCCAAGAGGAAGAGCCAGAAGCCAATCCCCGCCAGCGCAATCAATCCCCCCAGAATAAAGCAAACCTTATTTTTAATAACTTTCATCTCAAATCCCTTCATTTGAATATCAGAAATGTATAAAGTAAAAAATAACTATTCACGGCTCTGCCCTTCACAGTTACCAAGCAGTGCCTTCATCCCCCTAATCTGCGAAGCTCACGCATCAATCTGGAAATAGGCAATCCCACCACGTTGTAGTAGTCTCCCCCAATCCCTTCGATGTAAGCGGCAAATCTCCCCTGAATGCCGTAAGCCCCCGCCTTGTCCATAGGTTCCCCCGTGGCAATGTAGTTGCGAATCTCCTCCGCCGTCATAGAGACCACCTCTACCTCCGTACTTACATGGAAGGTTTTTGCAGAAACCAACTCTCCCCTTCTTCCTGACATTGCTATCAATGCCACGCCGGAATACACTTGGTGAGCCCTTCCCTGAAGACTCTGTATCATGTGAAAGGCCTCCTCTTCATCCTTCGGCTTTCCCAAAATCTTCCCGTCCAGAGCCACCACGGTATCCGCTCCTAGCACAACCAGTTCTTCCTCATTCTCTTTATTTGAGCCCTCTGGCAAATCCTCCGCCTTCTGCACTTTTTGTGACAGATCCTCTCCATTCTGTAATTTTTCCACCAGTTTCCCTGCCACGTTTTCTGCCTTCTGCCGGGCAAGTTCCTCCACCAGTGCTTCTGGCTTCTCCAAAGTACAAATTTCCTCGCAGTCACTGGGGATCACCTGAAAATCCAGCCCCACCTGCTGCAATAATTCCCACCTCCTGGGGGAATTGGATGCCAAAATCAATCTCATAATCTGCCCCTCTCTTCCACATCTATCTCGTCATGCCAGTACTGCTGGAACCACAGCAATCCCACGACGAAAACAATCACGATTCAAAAATTTACATTCACAGCCGTCCATACCCATTAGATAGCCCAGTCGCTTAAGGGCATCTGTCACTTAGTTGGCAACGCAGCTTCGCCTATTTTCCACCATTGGGCCCTACATACCTGCTCCGCATCAATTCCGGCTCCCCCTCGATATGGGCATGGTCGTTAAACCGATCCAGAAAGAACCCGCCAACCCCCTCATCGTAATGCAGCTGGGTGATGCTGCAGTTTTCTAGGGACGTCCCGAACATCAATCTCTTTGCCATATCCCCGCCAAAGAGGGCGCACAGCAATACCCTGATCACCCCTCCATGGGTAACCACCGCGATATGTTCATGGGAGCCGCTGGTCCATTCCCGCACCACCGGCATCAGACGGGACAGCACCATGATGCCATTCTCCCCCTCCGGGTACCCCATCTCCCGGGGCGGGACAAAGAACTCTCCCACATAATGCTCCAGCAGTTCCGGCGACGTTTCTCCCCGTCTTTGGCTTTCCTCCCGGAAAAGGTGCAGCTGTCTGTCATAATACTCCCTGTAGTATTCTTTCAGGACAGAATCTTCCACCCCTGTCAGGCTTCCGAAGTCCATCTCGGAAAGCCCCTCCCGAATCCGGATATCTTCCACCAAGCTTCCCCGCTCCCGAAATGCGATCCGCCCCGTCTCCTCTGCCCGGACAAGATTGCTGGTATAGAGCGCATCCACCGGATATCCGGCCATCCTCTTCCCCAAAAGTTCCGCCTGCCGCCGCCCCGCATTAGACAGCGGCACATCCAGATTGCACAGGGGGCTGTTCTGCCTCCCATGGCGAATCAAATAGAGTATCATCTGTCCTCTCCTTCATTTTCCCCATAATCTAATATTCAGAGTCTGCCCTCTCTGCCTTGGCCTTAGGCTTCGTGGTCTCTTCCGGCGAAGTCTTCGCCTTGGTCTTGGGCTTCGCCTCTGCTTTCGGCGTGGCCGCAGGCTTCTTGGCGGGAAGTCCTTCCTTCATAACTTTCTGGAAGGAATAGCCCGGCAGCGGCTTCACCTCCTGCTGGAAGAGTTGGTCGTCATACAGTGGCTGCCCCTCTTTCTGCTCATTCTTCAATTCCTGGTACAAATTCTTCCTCACCGTATAGTCCGTGTTAGCTGCCTTCCGGTCGATTGTGGCAAAGAGGCAGTAACCGTCCAGCCAGTTATTCTGCACCTCATCCCAGGAGGCAAAGTTTTCCCTGCACTTTCTGATAGCGGGCTCCATCACCGCCTGGGCTTCCTCCAAGGTAAGGTAATCCGCAATATATCCCCACTGGGCCAGATGGGAGATGCGGCACATGTCCCAGGCAAGAAGCCCTTTCTTTTTCCAAGCCTTCCAGTTATGCTGTACCATCTGATAATGAACAAGCATGTCCCCGGAAAGTTGCTTCATGGCAATCTTTAACTTCTCCTTCGACATGGCATTCATATCCTTCGCTTCTTCCCGAAAGGCAGTCCTGTCTCCCGTTCGCAGCAATTCCCGAATCTTCTTTAGCAGATCCTTCTTGCTCTTGATCCCCCAACTGCTCTTTAGGATCTTCGCCGCACCCGACTTATTGTCCCGGTTCTTCTCATAGCCGCCAAACACGTAGGCATTCCCCTCGTTCAGCTCGATTAGCACGGAACCCATAGCCCGGGTCCATGCCCCCAGATTGGCACTGTCATCCTCCGGGCTCTCCATCGGTGCTTCCGCAGGGGCGGCCGTCCCCTTCACCTTCTCCTCCTTCTTATTGTCACATCCGGCAAATAGAAGAATGCACAGCAAGACAACCCATGCCTTTCCCGACCACTTCCCCCATCTCTTATCTCTCATCTTCATAATCCCCCATACATGCTCAGCCCGCAAGCCGCACCTTTCCGTGGCTCCCGGCTTCAAGGCCGCAAGCCACATATGATATCACCTAGCCTTCTCCCTGCATCAGTTCCATCACCCTGGTAATCTCGCTTCCCTCTGCGGGGGCCTCCCCCAGATTCTTGGGCTCCCCCGTCTCCAGCACCTGCACTAGGGAGGAAGGCTTGCCCTTCCCCTCATAGACGATGGCGTAATACCAAATCTTATCTGTCTCTCTGTCAAAACCTACGATGACGCTCTGGCACAGGTGGGGATAGCGATTCTTTTCCGGCATGGCCACCTGGGTCACCTGCAGGGAATCGCTGATATTTAGCGTCAGCAATTCAAAATCCTCTTCTGTATAAGGGCATGCCACCTCCTCCTGGTAGAGTTCCTCGTACATCTCTCGCAGAAGGACTCCTTTCTCCTGGCAGAGCCTGCCCACCATCTCCCCCTTCTTCTCAAAGAGCTGGCTGGGCAGATAGGCAGCCTCCATCTGTCTCCTGGCCAGGGCGTGGTACTGCTCCACGGTAATCTCCTCCGACTCCGCCGGCTCCACATTCGGCTCTAACTTGTCCCGGTTTAATTGCATCACCAGATTGTGGGAGAAGGGATTCACCACCAGCCCCACAACATTCTCATTCTTCTGCACGATCTCCGCCGCCACATCGAAGTTCACGTTCAGGGACAGCGGGAACGCCTTGTTGCCCCTTTTCAACTCCTCCATGGAAGTGAAAAGAGGGATATAATCCTCCCCCTGGCCATTCTGGATCAAGCAGGGAGCGGGATTCACACCCCCCGGCAGAGGCTTGTTCTTCCCCTGATTCTCGATAAACTGCCGCATGGCCTCCGGGCTGATATTCGGCGGCAGCACCGCCGGCATCACCAGAGGCGTGCCCCGCAGTTCCTCCATCAGTTCATTGGTAATGGTCATCTTCTTCTGACGCTTCATCTCATCCATCATACGTTCTAATTTCTCTTTTGCCATCGTAATCCCCCTTTCATGACTTATAGGAATTTCATTTTATTTGCGTTCTTCTTAGAACCTTAGTTCTCTGGCGATTCGCAGCTTTGCCTGGCGAGGCGTTTGCGAGCCTGGCAAAACTTCGCACTTTTTCCCTATATAGGAAATTGCGACACAGCGTAGTGCAATGCAACAAGAATTTTCGGAGAAAATTCTTGCAAGGGAATGCGCCAATATCCGAAGGATATTTTGCGTCCCCTGTTTTCAACTTATAGGAAACTGCTCGATTTTCGATGCGAAGAACGCCGGTTTTGCGTTCTTCTAAGAGGAAGCATAGCCTTTCTTGGGCAGCGTTTTGTGCTGCCTTAGAAAGACTCTTCCTCTTTTTTATTCTGGCATCTTAAACAATTTCGCCATGGTCTCCTTATCGCTATCGCTGTAATATCCATACTGCAGGATTTCATAATTTTCCAGCAATTCCTTTACCTTATCCGTCTCGTCCGTATCATAATTATGCCACTTCCCATCATAGTCCATATAGCCATTTACATTCATGGCGGGGATTTCCTCCGAAACCTTCTCAATGTACTGGTTGTACAGGGGAAGTTCGATGCCCGCCTGCTTGAGCAAGAGATTTTCCAGATAATTATTGCTAATCACCGCATCATCCCCCTGGGCGATGTCATAGTTTGCCCAGATAATGAAGGGCGCCACGTAGCGTTTCTGAATCTCCTCCAGCCCCCACTCGCCCTGAGGCTTCTTCAAAATCTCCTCATAGAACTCCGTCTCGATGGAGGGCTGGTGGTCGCCAAACATGCAGATAATCGTAGGCTCCTCCTGCTCCTTGAAATAATCCACCAAATACTTGAAGGCATCGTCGGAAACCCTGGTGGCAGAGAGGAACTCCCTGGCCTCCTGATAGTAAGCCCCTTTCAGATAAATGGGATTCTTCCAGTTGGTATTGGTCAGGTACCCCCCATGGTTCTGTATGGTCATGTCGAAAGCAAAGAGGGGCGTTCCCTCCTCCTTCTCCTCATACAGCTGAATCACCTTCTTGTAACTCTCCTTATCGCTGATATAGCGAACATACTCCGGATTCTTGAAATCCTCAATGGTGAGGAATCGGTCGAACCGCATGCTCTTGTATGTCTCCACCCGATTCCAGTTGGCCCCGCTGCTGGGATGGACTGCCTGGGTGCTGTAGCCCAGGGATTTCAAGTAATACGCCATGGAGAAGGTGGAGTCGTGCATGAACTGCTGATACACGTTCCCGCCGCTGGGGAAGAATTTCATAGAATTTCCCGTCATGGCCTCAAACTCCGAATTGCTGGTACCCGCGCCATAGATGGATACATAGTCCTTGCCGTAGATGGTATTCTTCTTCAAGCTGTGCATGAAAGGCAATGGATCCTCGTTGAAAGCAGGCTTGGCAATCAAATCATAATCGGACAGGCTCTCATTCATAATCAGGATAATATTGGGCTTCTTCCCCTTTAAGGACGTGTTTGCGGGATAGTCCTTATTGGTGGTAAAGGATTGCTTCCCGGAAGCCTTTTTCTCCTCCTTCTGTCCCTTCCCCTCCTTCTCGAAATCCTCCAAGATATCCCGCACCGCCTCCTGGGAGTACCCGGAGGGCTTGGACACGGACAGATAATGCAGATTCAGGAAAAAATTCAGATAGAAACCATTGGATCTGCAGGATGCCACCTTGTTCCACACATTATCCTGAATATTGCAGGCGGTGAGGAGATTGGTGTTGTATAAGACTCCGATCACGGCAAAGGACAGGGCCACCGGGGTGAGCCTCCTTGCCAGAGTTTTCCGAAGGTTCTTCTCCCGCCCCTTCTTCTTGAGCCGTACCAGGAAGAAGCACCACAGGATAAAGGCTGGAAGCATGACGAACTGCATGGGGGTGAGGGAAATCACATAGGTACTTGCCACCTCCGCCGCCGTGCCCAGAGCCAGTAGGTCTCCCGGCAGGAAGGGCGTTCCCCGCACATTCATCAGCACCAGGTTGGCAAGCCCCGCCGGGAATAAAATGCAGTCCAGCACCAGCATGGCAATGCTCATATTGCCAATCAGACCATAGAGTACATACTGCAATGCCAACAGCAACATCCAGGTAAAAATCCACACCCAGGCACTCTTGGTGAGCAGCGCCTCATTCATCAGCTCGATGGAAAACATTATAAGCAATGGATTAAATACTGCGGTGGCAATGCGCAGGCCCGGGACAAATCTGGGGTTCACCAGACACCATTTCACCAACTCCTTCAGGCTCCGGTTCTTCTTATTCTTGTCCCACTGCCCCTTATTCTTCTTCCTCTTTAATTTAGAGAGTTTCCTGACTTTATTCTTATCATAAGTTCTCGACTTGGAATAGCGCACCTTTGCGGAAGCATTCTTGCTGTGGGCCCGCTTCTCCTTTGCCACCTCCGCAATCTGCAAATCATGCTCCCTTTTCCGCTGGGCCTTCTTCTTCTTCTTGCGCAGAATCACGGCGTACTCCGTCACCCGCTCAAAGCACAGCACGAACAGCCCGGCAAATTCCAGAACCATCAGGACCAGCGGAGCAATCTGGCGATAAAAATACGTATAAGATATATTCAGACATTTTTTCCTCGTCTGCATCTTCAAGGTGGACATATAGGTATTGGGATCTGTGCGGTTGGTAGTATTCAGCGTGGGAATGGTATCGTACACATGTTCTTTAGAGCTGCAGGTAATCTTAATGCAGCATGTCACTCCCCGGGGAATGGTCACCGTATAATCCATGGGAATGCGGTAGCTATTGTTTGGCACGATATCGTCCACCGGCACCTTGGTCTCATAGACGATATTGTTATCCCCGTCCGTCATCTGGATATTCAGTTCATCTCCCACGTCCTTCCGCTCAAAAGAGCCAAAACTCAATTTGAACTCCTTCAATACCACCTTGCGGTCAAATTCAAATTTCTGCCGGACGATCTCGGTCTTATCCAAAATGCCAATCACGGCACTCTCAGAATTGCCCGCATCCACCGTAACTTCCTGCCTGGCCAGAAGAGAGCCGGTGAGAAATGCCTGCAGTCCTATGACCAGGACGGCAAGGGCGGCAAAGGTGGCGATTCTCTTTTTCGTAAATCGAAAGTATTTATGCAACATGATCTCGTTACCCCTTGTGCTGTACCATTGTATTAGTCATTCTTGCTGTCTATATTTGTCAGTCTCTTCTTTGCAAAAGCCCAATTTTTCGCCTCTTTCGACGTTCCCTTCTTCTTGGCAATGGCATCTCTCTCCTTCTCTGCCTCCCCCATCTCCCGATATATGCCGCCGGCAAGAAACAGGGCTGCCAGGACAATGAGCACCGTCAGGGCCAGGGAAACAGGCTGGGGAATGAACCCTGCGCGCCAGAATCCTCCGGGCAGATAAGACAGCAGATGCAGTCCCATGGCGTAGGCAAAGAGCCTTTTTCTGAGAACGGCATTCCGCACCGCCTGGTATATGATAATGGAAAGCCCGATCTGCAGGGCAAAGAAGGCAACTTGCGCAAGCCCGTCCAAAATCAGGGACAGGGAAGTAAACTGAGAAAGTTCCTCCATCATGGCCTCCGCCATCCCCGCAGACATTTCCTTTCTCGTGGCCTCCTGATTTAAGATCACGCCCGCCATATAGTATTGCAGATTCCCAATGCCCAGAACTATCATGCATGCGATGCCGCCGTGGCCGATTCCATAAGTAATAGCAGTCTGTCGGTTGTCAAACTTCTCCCCGGTAATCATGTAGCGGAAAGCCAGAAACCTTCCCGTCTCCTCAAAAATCGCCGCCATCAAGCCCTGATAGATGGCATACACGATCTGGTGAGAATTCACGAACCGGGAGACCGGGTTATCAAACCCCACAAACAGACCATCGGGAATGGCCTGCAGCAATTTTGCAAAAAAGACGAACACCAGAGCCCCCCACAGGGCAGGCATGAGATTCCTTACCGTGCGCAAGCGCCATGTGAGCAAAATTACCACCGGAAAGACGAAGCTGAGGACAGATATTTCCATCAAATAATTTAATACAGATTCTGCAATCATAGAACTCTCACTTTCTTTCGTGTACTAATATTAGTATCTTCTCAATTCTACACAAAAATTCCAATCAGGAAATCCATCTTTTACCGATGAAATTCCTATCCAATTACTATTCATGCATATAAGGATCCGTGACAATGAATAATAACACTAAATTATATCATACCATATTTTGCCATCCCTTACAAGAAATTTTACTTCACAGCCATAGGAGTTGCTATGGCTGAGTTACTATTCACGGTCGATGTGAAAAACAGATATTATCTTATTATCCAAAGAATCCTTGATTTTTGCAGACCAGTCCAGCAAAATGAATGACGTTTTTTGCTGCGATATTTGCATTGCATCCGAATAAGAAAGGCTGGACGCACTGCCAGACAACGTAGGCTTTCGCAAGGGAACTTTGCTTTGCAGGGTTTCGATGCATATGTGCCTCGCAGAATTGTTTGAACAGCATGCATCGTTTCAGTGCTTTTCTAGGAGGCACGCTCTCGCTACCGCTCATAACGCCACGACACATAAGCGAGCCAAAATACGTCTCGCAAGTGTCGGCGATTCGCAAGTGCCTCTACGAAAAGCACATGAAAGCGGTTGCATGGTGTGAGTTATCGGAGAGGCACATAAATCACACATCGAAACCCCAAAGCAATTAGTTCCCTCCGAAAGCCGTAATGTTGCAAGGTGCGCCCAGCCTTTCTTTTCGGATGCCTTCATATAATTCAGCAAAAAACGTTGCAAGATCTTGAATCGGTCTGCAAAAGCATAAGCTAATAATGGATAATAAAATATTATCCCTTCACATCGACCGTGAATAGTAACATGGCTGGCCGGGAATCTCTCCCGGGGAGGAGAATACTCCCAGTTCCGTGACAAATCCCTTAATCAGGGAGTGGTCGGTCACATCGAAGGCGGGATTGTACACCTTCACCCCGGAAGGGCACATAGGCTGCCGGAACCACATCTGAGTCACCTCTTCCCCAGGACGCTCCTCGATCTCGATATCCTTTCCCGTGGCAGTATCCCAGTCAATGGTAGAGAGAGGAGCGCACACATAGAAGGGGACGTGGTAGTGGCTTGCCGCCACCGCCAGCATGGAGGTGCCAATCTTATTGGCGGTATCCCCGTTTGCCGCCACCCGGTCGCATCCCACCAGCACCGCCTGAATCTTCCCCCCAGCCATCAGGGAGGCAGCCATACTGTCACAGATCAGGGTCACATCCACCCCGGCAGACTGCAGTTCGAAGGCGGTGAGCCTGGCCCCCTGGAGCAGTGGCCTGGTCTCGTCCGCATACACGTGAAATCCATATCCCCGCTCCTGCCCCAGATAAATGGGAGCCGTGGCGGTGCCGTAGCGACAGGTAGCCAGCTGTCCCGCATTGCAGTGGGTCAGGATGCCATCCCCCCGCTTTAGCAGGCCCAGGCCATGCTCCCCGATCCTCTGGCAAATTCCGATATCCTCCTCCTTCATCCGATCCGCCTCCGCCAGAAGTGCCTTCCGCAGCCTAAGGATCTTTTCCTCTTCCTGCATGTCCCGGGCTTGATCCAATTCCTGGCCCAAAAGGCTCTCGCATGCCCTGTAGACCCGGTTCAGCGCCCAGGATAAATTCACGGCGGTAGGCCGGGCAGAGCATAAATATTCCCGATGCCCGGCTAGCTGCATCATAAAATCAGCCGCCGTATCTGCCTTAATCCGCCAGCCTAACGCTGCCAGACCATAGGCGGCAGCCACGCCGATTGCCGGTGCGCCACGCACCTTCAGATTATATATGGCATCCCAGATTTCCCTGGGACTGCACAGAGAAAGAAACTCCACCCTTCCCGGCAGTTTGGTCTGGTCCACTATGACCAGACCGTGGCTTTCCCGGTCATAATCCACTGTCTCATACCCTAATACTGACTTCATATATCCCCCTTCCATCGCTGGGAAACAAAACTACTTGGAATACAAATGGTACTTCTCCCGCTGGTACTTGGAAAACTCCATAGTTCCCACATAATCCTCTGCCATCTTCAGGATTTCCTCAGAGGAATACAAGGGAATCTTATACAGATTCTGGGCTCCGTCATACACCACCACTTCCCCATCGCTGGTTGTGGTGACATAATTGGGAATCTCTCCGATAATCTCCTCCGGGTGCTGCTTGTCATAGAGATAGGCCACATTGGAGCCGCCGGCTTTTCCGGTCCCCTTTGCGTCGCTATCCTGATACCACACCACGAAATAGGGCAGGCTGGCGGTAGTGGACACGCCATACACGCCATTGCTAATCTCCGACAGATCCAATACCTTTTTCCAAGTAGCCATATCATATACTTCCGAGTAGTCGTTGAGGAAATACCGATTGTCTCCAAAGAACATGGTGCTGGCGTAATCTCCCGCCTTCCCCTGGCACACCACCTTGCCCTCTTCCAGGGAATACACGAACCATTCCGTCCCCTCGGGATTCCTATAAAATACCAGACCGCGGTCCTGGTGGAAGGAATACAGTTCCCCATCCTTGATGACCTTCTCCTTCTCCGTCTTCTCATCCACAATGCAGATCTCGCTGTCGCTGCTAAAGACCTGATGCTGCCCAATCACGATGCCCCGGTTGTACTTTTCAGGAATATCCCATCGCTTCTGCTCCTCTCCCGTCTTGGCATCATAGAGAATCACCTGCTGGTCCCTGGTGATAAAGAATTGATCCCGCTTCTCATTGTACAGGTAATAGGAATCATCGTCATACTCCAAGGTATTATTCATGGAGGAGGCGTCAAAATGCCTGTTCACATAGGTAGCATAATCCCGCACGGAAAAATACCCATTGTCCGCCATGTCAATGGTAAGGTTGTCAAAAGTCTGGTAGCCCAGGCTTGTCATAGGCACCGACTGCTCCACCTCCATGGTCTCGCTGTTCATCACCCACAGCTGCCTGACCCCATCCTTCTGGGTTCCCAGGATGAAATGCTGGCTCCCGGGAGAACAGGTATACCATCTGTCGGGAATCAAATCCTCCGTGGCGAACAGTTCCTTCTTCTTCCCCTTTTCCTGATTCTGCTCCTGGCGATGGTAGATGCGCACCATCTTTCCCCAGTAATCCCGCAGGGCCGCATAGGAATCATCTACATAGGTAAAATAAAATGGCTCCCCATTTCCTGACTGGGAATTGATTAATTTCTTGCTATCCAGATCAAAGAAATAAATGCTTCCATTCCTGCAGGAAATTCCCACCGTCTTTCCCCCGCAGATCACGGAGATAATTTCCGACGGAAAATTATATTTCCAGATAGCATCCCCAGACTTCTGGTCCACCTCGTATAGTTTGGTTCCCCGATAGTAGAAGCAAGAGCGATTGCCGCTGATTGCCATGGACTGCAGATTCCAGTTGGCATCGCAGAGGTAATTTTCCTTTCCCTTCGTCAGGTCATACTCCACGATATGCTTTAGGCTGGCCTGGCGGTCTGTCCGCAGGAAGCAGATATCCTTATTGGAAGTGAAGACGATTTCCTGGCAAGTGCCATCCTGGTTGATAAAGCTATTCTCGCCGGTAGATGTATCCAGAAGAAGGATGCCGCTAATCTTGTCCGTGGAGGCAGCCAGGGCAACCTGGGAATGATCCGGGCTGATATCCCCCAGCGTATACTCGATATCGCTGCCCAGCTCGCATTCCAGAATCACTTCCCCATCCATCTTATAGGAATAGAGAATCCCCCCGCCATAGTCTACCCCCACGATCAGGTCCTCCTTCTGGCTCACCGCCAGGTCAGAGACTCCCTTTCCCTTGAAATTCTCCTTGCCGGAATAGATATCCACGGAGACCAGGCCCTCCGTCCCCGCATAGAGGAGAGTCTTGCTATCAGAGAGAAGAACCGCCCCCCTGGTGCTGTCGGCATAAAAGGCCCGGCTCACATTCTCCAGCTTGTAGGAGCAGATTTTCGTGGAATCCGCCAGAGAATACAATGTCACGTCCCTCTTTAAGACATTGTTGGCGGCAGAGTAATACTTTTCCACCAGCGCAACCTTCTGGTCCCTGCTCACCTGCACCTTGGTGTCAAAAGCCTCCTCCTCCTCTTCCAGCAGCTGCTCCTTCTGATACCCGAGGCTCACGTCATAGGTTCCCATAGCCTCTGTCAGGGCGCGCATGGCATTGGACACGAAGGGCCTCTCCTGATTCTTCAAATCCTTTGGCAATGCCTCCAATCCCAGCTTCACCGCCGTCTTCCTGTCCGCATTCTGATATGCCTCCTGGGCATACTCTGCCAGATAGTAGGACTCTCCCCGCAAGGTCTGCTGGTTGGACTGGTCCAGCGCCGCATACGCCTTCTCCAGCTGCATATTCTTCGCCATCACCACGCCGGCAAAGATCGCCGCACCGGAAACCATGGCTCCGGATACCGCGATAACCCTTCTCAGGCGACGCTCCCGCTCCCTCTGGTACAGATCGTCATAATCCACCTCCAGCATATCCGCAAGGAAGCGGTATTGCTCCCGGCGGATATTCTTGAGGATCTTCTTCTCATCGTCATCCCGGATATCCACCGCCAAAGGCTCGATGGAGACCATCTTGCCGTCCCGCTCCACCTCTGTGAGCACCTTGGGAAAGCTTTCTGCAGGCTCACCCTCCACCAGAATCGTAATAATCCGGTCCCGGCCTCGGATTTTCAGAAAATGCTCCACCTCCTCCATGCACCACACAGAATCCTTGAAACGCTTGGTGCACACGATAATCAGCCACTCCGTCTCGTCCAGGGCACTCTTAATAAGAGCCGATAGATCACTACCGGCTTTTAATTCTTCCGAATCCCGAAAGACCCGTCCTATATTCTTCCTGCCAATCTTCTTCGCAAGCTTCCTTGGAACCCGGTATTTCTCCAACAAGCGAAATACCTGCTTTGCCACCTTCTCGTCAATGTCGCCATGGCGATAACTGATAAATGCCGCATATTTCATCACGATATCCATGCCCTCCCATCATTAATCCACAATCTTAGCATATGTCTCGTAAAAGATGTCTTCCCGCACCACGTAAATGTCGTGGAAATCATCTTCCCGCACCACCAGATAGTCTCCCACCACGCCCCTGTAATACTTGGTCTCATCCCAACTGGTAAAGACCTTGATATTCTTCTGCAGCTGCTTTGCATAAATCTTGGTCTCCCCCGTAGCCTGGCAGGTCTTCATATATTTCATCAGCTGGTAAACGTCCCCGAAAATATTGTCCCGAACCGTGGGGGCATACTCGATCTTCATATGGGGATCGCCCTCCACCATGCGATAGGATCTCTCAAACTTCTCCCGATTGATGGGATACACCTCCCCCTCGATGCCAATCATCAGATAGAGGTCTTCATCCACCACCAGATTCACATCCCCCTCCAGGGTTCTCACCAGAATCGGGGTTCCGATCTTGATAAATTCCGAAGCCACAGCCATGCCCACCAGCACATTCTTCTTCTGATACCGTTCAAACTCCCTGATATCCACCTCATGGGTCTTGGCATAGATAATCTCGAAATCATGGTAGTACTGCTTCGTCCTCTCCATCATCACCTGAGTGAAATCCCGCTCCCCATACCAGTCACGGTATAAGTTCTCAGCGATAAATCCCCCGGCCTTGGTGGGATGGCCTCCCCCATTCCCCAGCCCCTCGCAGAGATACTCCGCCAATTCATTGGCCTTGGTTTCCTTGACGCAGCTGCGGATGGACAACTTATATCCCCCTGGATTGGGGTTAAATACCACGCAGGTCTCAATCTCCTGTACCTGAATGGCAAAATCGCTAATAATCCCCAGGATATTGGGGTCGCACTGGGCAGAGGGAATGACGCAGAACTTAAACTCACCGCAATACTGCTGTCTCGTCAGAGCCTCGCTGGCAATCTCCATCTCACCCAGGGATAAATTTGTGTTCATCAGTTGAAATAATAGAATATCATCCTTGCACAGGTCATCCTTCATATCCCTGTCCAGGGGATGGTACATCTCCCCAAACTGGTTGGTGTCGCTATACAAGCCATAATACAATGCCGTAGACAATTTTAATTTCCGGTTCACATCATATTCCTGGGAATTAAGCAAATCCCAGACCACGGTAGCGCAGCTTCCCAGATTGCTGCGTATGTAATGAAACTCATTCTGGACCATGCCGCACTGGTGATGGTCGATAATCGCCACATTCTCCGCCTGGAACTTCGTGACATTGCCAGAACCATACTGGCAATCTACCGTAATAAGAAGATCGCACTCCGGCAATTCCTGCACGTACTCCACAGGAATCTCCAGTTCCTTCACCATCAGAAGCAGATTCGGCTTGGTGATGCAGTTCTTGCCGCCATACACCAGATGCACTTCCTTTCCCATGCTCTCAAAATAGGAGTACAGGGCATAGCCCGATGCCAATGCATCCGCATCGGGATTATCATGGCATTGGATGCAAATCTTCTGATAGGCATGAAACTTTTTCAAAAATAATTTTTTCTCTAAAAACACTTCTTGAAACACTTCATTCTCCCCATCATCAATCTCTAATACAATGCGGTAATCATCCTTCATAGTTTTCCCCATTTCTGTCCTTTTTCCTTTTATATTAATATAAATTTCTACAAAAAGCAAGGGATTAGGGAACGCAGCGTTCCCTAATCCCTTTCATCCGTTACCGTGAACAGTAACTTTACTCTATCGCCGTAAGCCAAATATTCCGTTGCTCTGCAGCGGGGTATTTGACCTTCGCGGGAATAAAGCATATATGCTACTCCCATCATGCATCATACCTTGGCAATGACCACTTTCTTTCCCTGACCCTTGTTGGTAAACAGCGTGCGGTACTTTTTCAGCCGGATCGTTGGCACGGAAATCTTGCAGTGGCTGACGCCCTTCAACGCCCGATTTCCCACCGTCTTAAGTTTCAGGGATTTCACCAGCATGGATGCCAGTTTCTTGCAGTTCCTAAAGGTATTATTGCCAATCTTGGTCACCTGGGAATTGATAATCACCGAGCGAAGGTTGAGGCAATTTTCCAGCGCGCTGGCGCCTATGGCAACTTTCTTGCCTCCGACGGCACCAAACATCACGTTCCCCTTCTTCGTCTTCACAGGCGTTTTTCCCAATTTGAATTTTTTTAGTTTCTTGCAATTTTTAAATGCCTTTGCTCCCACCGTCTTCACAGAGGCCGGAAGGGATACGGATGCCAGTTTGGCACATCCTGAGAAGGACTCCGAATCCACCGTGGTGGTCTTATTGGAAAAAGCAACCTTCTTCAGGCTCTTGCAATTCTTGAATGCCTTCTTTCCAATGGTCTTGACATTGCTGCCAAGCTTTACATTCTGAACCTTGCTGCCGCTAAAGGCACCGGCAGAAATCTTTGTCACAGGATAACTCTTTCCGCCAACGGTCACCTTGTCTGGCACGGAAACCGTCTTCTTGTCTGTCTTCACCCCGTCATAGGAAACGGAACCAGAGCCATTGCTCTTGTAGACAGCATTTCCCACGGTGGCTACCGTCCCGGGCTTGCTCATATCCGTAGGAGAAGGCTTTGCAGTATCCGCAGGCTCCGTGGTATTGTCTGGCTCTTTCGTCGGCTCCGCAGTAATGCCAGGCTCCTTGGTGACTTCCGGCTTCTTCGTTGGCTTCTGAGTAACTTCCGGCTCCCTGGTGACTTCTGGCACATTCGTTGGCTCCTGAGTAACTTCCGGCTCCTTGGTAATTTCTGGCGCCTTTGTCGGCTCTTTGGTCACTTCCGGCTCTTTCGTCGGCTCCGTGGTATTGCCAGGCTCCTCCGTTGGCTCCGGCCGATCCGTAAAATCAGGTTCTGCCGAAGGGGAAGCCGTCGGATGCCATGATTCATCCACCGGAATCGCATAAACCACATAAAGTTCATTGAGAATTGTCGTCCCCGCCATAACCTCTTTCTTATATTTCACGCCAATCTCTGTATCCTCAGATAAGCCTTCCAACTTCCAGTTATCGAAATCCTTTACATCTTCAGGATTTCCCTGATAATAATACTGCAATTCTTTAATAGAAGGATCTATCTCAATAGAACCATTTTTCGCACCCTTTCCAGAACCTCTCACGGTAACGCCCGCCAGGGCATCCACTTCCAGAGAACCGTCCTTCACCTTGAGGATGCGGGATTCCCCATAGGGATATACGCCATTCAGCCCATCCGTCGGCCCGTCATAGATGGCCCTCACCTGAATGCAGACATTGCCATCACTGAAAAGATCCGTGCCCTTCAGGTCATAAGATTCGCCCTTGTCGCTATAGTTAATGCTATCCAAATTTCCCTCATTTTCATCCAAAAACCACTGATATACGATATGCTCCTGCAAGTCGGCTGGAATCCCTTCGAATGCATCTGTATTCTTGACTTTGAGACGCACTGTATTGCCATTGACAATCTGCCCTTCCACCTGAAGCGTCACGCCACCCTGTCCGGATGCATCCGGCTCATCCCCTGCCTTCGCGCCATTTGCCGGAACGCATCCGAACATCAAGGCGGCACATAGCAGGCAGGCAACCCTTTTCTTCAAATATTTCTTCCAACTATGCTTCATATTCATTCCTCCTATCCTAGAATACGATATGGCCTCACAATAACTTGCTATTTGTTTGCACAATTATTTATAAATATACCACTTATTGGAAGAAAGAACAATGTTATAATCACCCTTAAGCCAGCTGTTTTCGCCATAACCTGAATTTTTATCAGCAATATGGAAAAAATCTGCCACTATTCCCATCATTTCACCGTCACCTTCATCTGCTTTGCCACGCCGTTATTTGCCGTGACAAAGACAGAACAAGTCCCTTTCTCTTTCCCTCGAATCTTCCCCTTTTTACTTACGGTTGCCACGTCCCTGTTATCCACATAATACCGGAATTTCCGGTCGTGGCCCAGCAGTTTCTTTTTCCGATTCTCCAGCACTGCCCTGGCTTTGATCTGGAACGTCCCCTTTCCCTTCAGCGTCACCTTTGCCCTATTTACCTTGATTCTTTTTGCATTGGTGTGCTTTTCCCGCCTCATCGCCACATGGATGACCGGGGATTTGGACTGGTATTTTTTTATGCCATTCTTTATCACGTATGATACTATATAATATTTATATGCCCGGGATTTCTTTAATTTCTTATGAACGCACTGGCGCTTTCCGCTGCTTCCCACCGATTTGAGTTTTTTGTAATTCTGCTTCCCATCGCAGTACGACCAATACACCTCGTAACCGGAGCAACCGTTCTTCTTCCTCCAGGTCAGCTTGATTCCGCTGCTGCCCTTCTGTTTTCCAGCAGCCAGAAGAAGGGACAAATCCTTCCTCTTTTCGATCTGGTTCCCAGTCATCTTAGATTCATCAGGCTTTGGCGATGAAGTTACCAATGGCTGTTTTGACACTGCCGGGACAGTCGGCGCAGGCGTTGAAGCATTGGGAGCCTTGGTGGGCGCCATCGTAGGCATAGGCGCATCCGTTGATGCCGGCTGGGTGGGCATTGGCACACTCGTTGGCGTCATTGGGGTCGGCGATGGCGCACTCGTTGGCAGCATCGTGGTCGGAGTCGGCGCAACCGTTGGCTTTGCAGGCCCCATTGAAGATGCGCTGACAGTTACAGGCACGTCCATGTCATACATCACATAGCGATGCCCCCCATCCCACAGCGTATAATCCGCCTGAAATCGGTTGACTCCCTCGGCGCCCACGTCCTGCGCAGGTTCCCTCCAAGCAAAGCCATCCGGCAGCGAGACCCGGGCAAGGGTATCGCCCACCATAGCCGCTAGATTATTCGGAACGGCGGGAGCGGGAAGGTTCTTTAGCGATGTAATAAAAATACTCGTGCCCGATAATTTCCCGCTCTCCACCTTCACGCATGCACTGTTTGGATCTGGCTGAATGACAAGCAAGGTGCCATCCCGAGATAGGGCGCAATTCTCATAACTCAAGGATCCCTTTAACGCATCATCCTGATTCAGGACCCTCTGCATCAACTCGGGAATCTCGTTCCCCCACCCCTTGGCAAGAGTGCCAGAATAAAAGATATTCTGATACCCGATAACAAACTTGGCGTGGCTTTCTATTCCCGTGAAATCTATGAGTTTGTTCCTCTCAAAATTTATCTTGATATCTTCTCTGACCCCAGAGAACTTCTGCAGGGAAGCAATCTGAAGCCCAGACAGATCCAATTCCGTCAAATTCGGAAAGCGGGAGGGTATGGATGCCAGGCTGTCAACATCTGTAAATTTATTCCCGCTGGACCTATTCGGCCGACTAGTCAAAAATCCATCATATGCCGTCACTCCCAGATTGATATCCACCAAGCCGGATAATTTATCCATAGCAAGCAATGCTACCAGGGCATTATCCCTGAGTAGATTATCGCCCAAATACAATTTCTTCAGACCTTCCATGCCCTGAAGGAAATCAATATTGGATATGTCGCATGCGTCAAGATACAGCGAAGTCAGATTTGGCAATCTATCCTTGCGGATATTGACACAAGCACCGCTGGCTGACAGTTTGTTTTTTGCAAGGCACAATGTCTTTAAGTTTGGCAAATCCAGTTCGGGAACGCTCTCCAGCTTACCATCGGCCAAATACAGGGAAACCAGGCTGCTCCTTCCCTTGAGAGAGGAGAAGTCAATCCCGCTCAGGTCGCCACTTTTCAGATGAAGCATTTCCAGATTCCCGCATCCGCCAAGCAACTTCTCCACATTCTCCTTGGTATTGGCTTTCGCCATATCCACTCCCGACAGGCTAATCTCAATCTTCGTAACCTGATTCATATCCAGCTCAATGGATTTACCCGCATCATTTGTGCTTTTCAGCGCACTCTTCGGCGTTATCCCGGCTTTCAGTTTGTCATACAGTTTCTGATCCTCTATGGACAGCGTCTGGGCATTGGCTGCCAGGGCCTTCGCATGCATCCAGGGCAGCACCGGGTTCAGCAGAAGCAGTACAACCAGCATGATTGACAAGATTTTTCTTTTCATCGTATCTCCCTCCATAAAAAGATGTGCGTTTTCGCACATCTCTTATTACTATTTCTCAATCCACATATTATCTTTCGTGTCCGTCAAGCCGATTGAAGAAAAATAAGTGCCTGTTCTTCTGTTAAATTGTATTTCTCCATTAACTGCTCCAAAATCACCTGGCTTGAAATCTCAAGAGATTTCAACATTCTAACCGAAATTTTAATGTCTTCCACCCTCGCTTCCTCTCTGCCTTCCTCTCTGCCTTCCTCTCTACCTTCCTCTCTGCCTTCCTCTCTACCTTCCTCTCTGCCTTCCTCTCTGCCTTCCTCTCTACCTTCCTCTCTGCCTTCCTCTCTTCCTGCTTCTAAGCCTTCCTCTCTTGCTTTGTCCATAATATCCTGTTCCCACATCGATAATGTCATATACTCTCGCCTCCATTCCTTGCTTGTTTTTACCTTTGCAACCTTATTTTCAATAATTTGTACAAAAGGATTATTGCTTTTCTCCCCATTCACATACCGAAGAAATTCCCTCACATCTTCATCGTCTGCCTTCTCATAATCCGTTGTATTGAAAAATATTTTCTTCGTGCCGTCCTGCAGTCTGATTGCCGTGTCTTCTACGCACAAATTTTCAAAGGTATACTTTGCCTTCCCGCCGCCAAATGGATCAAAGGTGCAGATAAAAATCACGTAACTCTCTTTCAATTCTTTATATTTTGCACCTTTTTCGATACTGTTTAAATCTATCATTCCCTGATAATATCGGCTCCTATAGGGCAATTCCTTTATTGCCGTAGTCTGCATTTCCAAATTAAAAATGCGCCCGCCATCTTCTACATAAACGTCAAGGCGTACACTTTTTGCACCATATTCTAAATTTATCGTTTTCTCCTCCTCCAGATATGCGATGTCCATTATTTTGATCTTTAACAACCGCTCCAATAAGGCAATGCAGATTTCCTTATCACGCATAACTTTGGCAAACAGGAAATCATTTTTAATCTGAAGTTCCTCCCACTCTTTGCTAAAATCCCTGTTATTATTCACTGTTCCTACCCCTCCTTTTCTTTAGTCTAACATATTATTTTCATTGATACAATTCATAACCACAAAGAATTTATCTCTATGAATTATAAGTTGATACTAATAAATTTATCTCACTTATGGTACGGCTCCCCCTTCATAATGCGAAACCCTCTGTAAATCTGCTCCAAAAGCACCACCCGCATCAGCTGGTGGGGAAATGTCATCTTAGAAAAACTAAGCAATTCCCTGGACTCTTGCAAAATCCCCCGGTCAATGCCAATGGAACCGCCAATAATAAAAATAATATGGCTCTCCCCCTGAACGCCAAGACTTTCTATCTTTTCGGAAAATTCTTCCGAAGAGGCTTGTCTCCCCTGGATTGCCAGGGAAATCACATATGCCCCCTCCTTTATGTACTTCCGCAATCGCTCCCCCTCCCGGGCACGAATCAGATCCTCCTCGTGCCCGCTTGCATGTTCCGGCGTCCGCTCATCCGCCACCTCGATCATTTCCAGCTTGCAGTAACGGCTCAACCGCTTGCGATACTCGGTAACAGCATCTGCAAAGAACTTTTCCTTCATCTTCCCCACCGCCAATATGGTTATCTTCATAAAAATCCCCCATTCTTACTCAGCCCGCAAGTTCATAGCGAACTTCGTTCGGTTCTTTTATTGCCGCTATATCTTCTCGTACCTCCTGACCTTCTTATCCAGGGCAAGGCTGACGCAGAGCGCCTGATTAATCTCCTCCAATATCTCCTCGTCCAAATGGCACACCTTTTCCCGAAGGCGAGATTTATCAATGGTGCGAATCTGTTCCAGCAATATCACCGAATCTTTCATCAAATCGTATCGGTTCATGTCCAATGATATGTGCGTAGGCAGTTTGGCCTTGTTCATTTTTGATGTAATTGCCGCACATATTACTGTGGGACTATGACGATTTCCCATGTCATTCTGTATAATAAGCACCGGCCTTACGCCCCCCTGCTCGGAGCCGACTACCGGTCGCAGGTCTGCAAAATAAATATCTCCCCGTCGAATCATTTCATCGCTCACTCTCCTATTCCTCTCAAATTTCCGGATATTCCGGCTGCGCCAGCAAAAGGGTAACCTCAAGGCCCTCCGCATATGTAGCCATCCTCTTTTCCTATCTTTTCCAATTTTGAGAGAAGTATTCATATCATTCATTTTTCTATAGAAAAAATGCGCGACATCCCCTTTGGTTTCTATGCGGGATAATAATCCCTGGCGGAGACCGCTTTCCCATGGCGGAAATACACCCTGGGCACCCGCTTTCCCACGTCGCAGGCAAATTCATAGTGAAAGGAGTGGGACATAGAGGAAATTTCTTCCATAGAAATCTCTTCCCCGCCATCTCTTCCCACCAGAGTCACTTCCGTGCCTGTGGCCACAGCCGGGATATCTGTTACGTCCACCATGAACTGGTCCATGCACACCCTTCCCAGAATGGGCGCCCGCTTTCCCCCAATCAAAACGCTCCCCTTTCCGGAGAGGCATCTGGGGTATCCATCCGCATATCCCACAGGAATGGTGGCAACTTTCGTAACCCGGCTGGTAGTATAAGTTCCTCCGTAGCCGATTTCCACTCCCGCCGGCAGTTCCTTTACAAATGAGACTATCGCTTTCCATTCCATGGCGGGAATCAGGGGAAGCCTTTGCTTCTGCACCTCCTCCGATGGATACAGGCCGTAGAGGCAGATGCCGTCCCGCACCATGTCAAGCTGCACCTCTGGCGCCTCAATGATTCCCGCGCTGTTGGATATATGCCTTATTGGCAGGGAGACTCCCCTGCCTTCCAATTTTTCTATAAATTCCAGGAAACGCCGGAACTGGATCATGGCCTTCGTCTTATCTTTCTCATCCATGGTGGCGAAATGAGAGAAGCATCCCTCGATCACGATTCCCGGCAGCCTGGAAATCTGTAAAATCTGTTCCAGGCTCTCCTCTGTCAGCCCGAAGCCAATACGGCTCATGCCGGTATCCAGCTTTAAATGTATTTTCCCATCCCGGCCCATCTTTACAGCAGTATCAGACAATTTCCTCACCATTTCCAAAGTGAACGCCGCAGTGGCAATATCATTGGCAATCAAATCCTCATACTGCTCTGGGGCCGTATAGCCCAGAATCAGTATGGGCTTTGTCACCCCCGCTCTCCTGAGCTCGATTCCCTCCTCCAAAATAGCCACCCCATAGGCATCTGCCAATGGGTCAATGGCATGGGCAATCTCCACCGCCCCATGGCCATATCCGTCCGCCTTAATCACAGCCATCAACCTGGTAGCCGGCTTCAGCAGTTTTTTTGCATTTTCCACATTCTGGTAAACAGCATCCAGATTAATGTTTGCCTGCGTCCGATAGTATGTTTTCATAATTCATCTTCTCCTTGCTATGATCTGCCCAAATCGGGAAGCACCTGGGGCAGCATTTCCAGAATATCAGACGCCAGCATGGAGGAAGGACTTCTACGTTTAACATATTCCTCCGCCGTCAATCCGTGCAGGTACACTCCCAGGCAGCCCGCCAAAAATCCATCCGCGCCCCTGGCCAGGAGCCCGCCGATGATGCCGCTCAGCACATCCCCGGATCCCCCCTTCGCCAGGGCATTGTTCCCCGACCCATTGACATAGACTTGCCTCCCGTCAGAGACCAGCGTCACCGCATCCTTCTGTACCATCACAGCCCCTGCCGCATGGTTCCTCGCACTTCCAATAAGATCCCCCGCCACATCTTCCACGCTGCATTTTCCCAGCCTGCTCAGTTCCTTCAAGTGGGGGGTCACCACGATGTGTTCCGGCAGAAGAAGCCGCCCCTCCCCATCAAAATATTCCGGCCACCCCGCCAGTATATTTAATCCATCCGCGTCAATCAATATGGGAAGCGCCCTCTCATCATCTTTCAGGCGCAAGACCTGCCGCAGCAAGCCTTTTCCTGCCTCCCCCTGCCCCAATCCAGGCCCAATCACCACAGCAGTGGCCCAGGCCAGGTCTTTTGTCAGGTCATATGCGCCATCATCGCCGTATACGCCCAGAAGAGCCTCCGGCAGTTTTTCCTGCAGCATCACCCGATTGTTTTCATGGGTCACCACTTTCACCAAGCCCGCTCCCATAAGATAGGCCGCCCTGGCAGCAAACAGCGCAGCGCCACCCATGGTGTCCGACCCGGCCACCACTAGAAGTTTCCCGTAACTTCCCTTATTGCTATGGGCAATCCTCCGGGGAAAATATTTTCTCAGGTCCTCTCTGTCATAGGTAAAATACTTCCTGGAGATTCCGCGATACGCCTCCTTGGGAAACCCGATATCCTCCACGATAACCTCCCCGGCATGAATCCTGCCGGGAAATAGCGACATGCCCAGCTTCATGCTGCCAAAGGTGACCGTAAACTTTGCGCAGATGCTCGTCCCCAGCACTTTCCCCGTGGTGGCATGGATGCCGGAAGGAATGTCGATCGCACACACATCCACTCCCGACTTATTGATTCTCTCCATCCAGTTCCGATAGTTTCCCCTCACTTCCCTGTCCAGGCCGATGCCAAATATGCCATCCAGAATCACAGAATACCCGGCCAGATCCATCTCTGCCGGTCCATCTCTCTCTACCCGCATCCCCAGATTCCTGGCAATCCTTACCTGCGCCGCCATCTCCTCGGTGAACTTCTCTTCCTTTCCCAACAGAAGAATGGTGACAGGGTAGCCCCACTCAGAAAGCATTCTTGCCGCCGCCACGCCATCCCCGCCATTGTTCCCGCTGCCGCACACAGCCAGGATATTATTCTCGGGAGAATACCTCTCCGCTACCGCCTTTGCCACTCCCAGCGATGCCCGCTCCATCAGGACTAGGGAAGGCATCCCCAGTTCCCGGATGGAGATGCGGTCAACCTCCCTCGCCTGCTCTGCATCTAAAATCATTGACATCTCATACCTCACCTCTTCCAAACCTTGCCCCATGCTATTTCAAAGGAATCCCGCCATGCTTTTCCATGGCAGTTCCGCCTGTCTCTGCCACCGCGTATGCGCTGGCATATTCTTCCGTATCCGAGAGGGATATATGAATCCCGGTAACCTGATGGCGATTTGCCCACTCCAGGGCCTTCCCACAAAGCCGCACATAAGGCGCCCCATTTTCCCGCCTCAGTATCTCTATCTCCTTGGGTAGGATTCCCTCTGCAAAGCCAGTTCCCAGAGCCTTTGCCACCGCCTCTTTTCCCGCAAAATTCGTGGCGCGGCGAGAGGGTCGCTCCTCGATCAGCCCGCGCTCTCTCTCCGAATAATATTTCTGCAAAAAGGAAGCCCTCTTACAGGCTTCCTCCACACGGGATACCCGAATCTGGTCAATCCCCACGCCAAAAATCTCTGCCATAATCCTCCTCGCTTGCCATTTCATTGCCCTTTATTTCATGGATGGTGCTATTCCTCCTCGCCCTTCCACACATCGTGGTCCCTGTCAAACATCTCCACGATCTCCCTCCCCAGGAGGTCATGCATAAACTTGTAGGTCTCCGTATTGCGAATCTCCATCTCCTGCTTATGTAGGATGTGCTCTGTCAGGGCGGCCCGCACGGTCTGTATCCACGTCTCCTCCTCCTCGATTCCCCGGGTGTTGGTAATCAGGGTCTCGTAGCAGATGCGCATGCTCTCAAAGAGCAGTTCCTCGTTTGCTTCCTTGATTTCATCGGGAAGCCGGTCCTGCAATTCCTCTGCCTCCCTGATTTTTTCCTTCAGTTCCTCCAGCATCTTCTGGTTGGCATCCTGCTTCTTCTCCCTGATGGGGCTGTCCAGTTCATGGCCATCCGTCATATTTTGCAGGATATTGTCCATAATGACCTTTCTCGCCTTCTCATACTCCTTGATATCATTGTTGGTCTGTCCCTGCTTTTTAATCAGCTTATTTAGATTCTTTTCCAGCTTGGCTAATTTCTTCGTCTTGAGATGGTCAGGAAATAACTGATGCCATCTGGAGTCCAGGGTGAGCAGGGGAACCCGCTTTCTCCTTAATGCCTCAATATATTTTTCCTCTAATTCCATCTCCTCGTTCTGCTTTTTCTTATTCTGAAACATTGTACCACCTCCTGTACGGCGTATCTTCTCAAGCCAACAATCACAGCATTTTTTCCATTATACCCCAATCTGGCCATGGGGGCAAGGGGAGCCAACGGTCACCCACGGAAATCAATTTTCATAAGTCATCTCTCTGGGGTGCTGTGGAAAAAAGATAATTTCCCATGATTCCTCATTATTTTTCGCATTTGCAGACCGCATTCAATATCTCGGAAAGTTTTTTGCTCGAAATATGTGAAGGCATCCGTAAAAGAAAAACTGGTCACGCCTCGCAACATTATGGCTTTCGGAGGGGACTAATTGCTTTGCGGTTTCGATGTTTGATTTATGTGCCTCTCCGCCATTCAGAACTTCGTTCTTCATCGCGGGCGCGCTCGGCTCTCATGCAAACAAGTTTGCAGAGAGCCTCACTTTGCCTTCGCGAAACTCACACCATGCAACCGATTTCATGTGCTTTCTGTAGAGGCACTCGCGAATCGCCGACACTTGCGAGGCGTGTTTTGCCTCGCTAGGTGTCGTGGCGTTATGAGCGGTAGCGAAAGCGTGCCTCCTAGGAAAGCACTGAAACGGTGCATGCTGTTCAGACAATTCTGCGAGGCACATATGCATCGAAACTCTGCAAAGCAAAGTCCCCTCACAAAAGCCTACGTTGTCTGGCAGCATGACCAGTTTTTCTTTTCTTGGATGCAATGCATAATATCGTAGCAAAAAACATCATGCATTTTCTCGGAGTGGTCTGCAAGAATCAAGATTCTGATGGATCATGGGAAATTATCTTTTCACATCGACTGAGAAGGGATGACTTATGTAAATTGATTTCCATGACGGTCACCTTTTCCATGGGTCAGAAAAGAGCGGTTCACTATAAACCGCTCTCTTATGCTATGGCTTCCCCGCCGGAAGCATGCTGGTCGTTGGATTTTTCCGGATTCAGCCTGAGCAATGCCCATTGGAGGCTCGCTCCCTATCTCTGAAAGGGGTTGCTCTGCCGCCCGTTTCCTCCAAAGAACCCATTTCCCCCATTCTGGCTATTGTCATTATTGCTATTGCCACTTCCGTTATTTCCGCTGCCATTCTCCTGGGACTGGGCGCTGTCAGATTTCTTCCCCAGCGTGACGGTCAGCGTCTTTTTCTTATATTCTCCGTCATCGGAACGCTTCACTACCACTTTCACCTTGGTGCCCGCCTTCGTCTTGGCAATTCTCTCCTGCAGGCTGGACATGGAAGTGATCTCCCTCCCATTATATTCTACCACGAAGTCCCCCTTCTGGAGCCCTGCCTTCTCTGCCGGAGAGCCCTCTGACACCTCAGAGATAAAGGCTCCCTTGGGCATATTGTAGTATTCCGCATACTCGGATGCCACATCCGTGCCCTTGATGCCCAGATAGCCCTGCTCATCCTCGGATATCTGTTCTGCCTGCATGATCTCATTGATAATCGGCACGGCGGTGGATACGGGGATGGCAAAGCCCATGCCCTCCACCTGCTCATCCGCATACTTGGCGGAGTTGATGCCGATAACTGCGCCGGAGGCATCTACCAGCGCTCCGCCGCTATTTCCCGGGTTGATGGCGGCATCCGTCTGGATCAGCTTCATGGTCACGTCCTCCCCTGCCACTTCCCTGTCCTTGGCACTGATATATCCCACCGTCACGGAAGTACCGTATCCCAGGGCATTTCCAATGGCAATCGCCTGATCTCCCACCTTAACTTTATTGGAATCCCCCAGGGTAGCCACCTTAATTTTATTGATGGTATCCTTCTTCAATTCGCTCATGGGAACGCTTACCACCGCCAGATCCGCATCCGAATCCGTTCCTTTCACCGTGGCGGTGCATACCGTATCGTCATAAAACTTCACGGATACCTTGGAGGCATCTGCCACCACATGATTGTTGGTTGCCACATACATTTCCTTGCTATTCTGTGCTACGATAATGCCCGAGCCACTTCCGGTAGCCTCCTGGTTATAAGTTCTTCCAAATAAATCCTGCTGGGTCTCTGTCACTGTCACGTCAATGGCCACGATGGAAGGCAGTACGTTTTCCGTCACCTGAGATACATTGCCAGAGGTATCGCCGGTGCTGGTGGATTTTAACGTAGTAGTCTGGGGCAGAGACTCCTTCGCCTCCTCAATCACGCTGGAACCCACCGTATGGCTGTATAAATAATTGACTCCCTGGAATGATGCGCCTCCCACGATGCCAAACACTGCCGCGCAGGCAGTCACCCGAATGAAATCTTTTCTTGTCATATGAATCTCTCCTTCCATTTTCATGTATATTGCATAGTGTCTTTTTGTTACTATTCGCAGCCATATCTAGAAAAAGAGCAGAATCATTGTGCTTGCACATAAGATTCTGGCTATTTTCTAGATGGCTGTGAATAGTAACATCTAATCACCTAGCCATCATGTTTTACAATATCCATGTTAATGGGAAATTATGAAGGACTTGTGTTTTGAATTTGAAGAATCTGTGAAATGGCCCATGACTTTGCCAGTCCCGCAAATGCCCTTTGGCAAAGCCGAATTTGCCCTCCCGCCATCAATCCCCGCAGGAATTACAGCAGATAATTATTTTCACGGTCCGCAATCTGCAGGGTGACTAATTTATATGTGGCATATCCCCCCGTTACCAGGGGCTCTAATTTGCAAAGTTCCTCCGCCTCCTCCCGGCTTTCCGTTTTCAGGATATACATCCCCGCCATTCCCGGATAGCCTTTAAACACGCCGCAGATTTCCAGTTTTCCCGCATCGTCCAGCTTCCTTATATTCTCCACATGTTCCACAACCACCTTCTTCGTCATCTTCCGATATGTCTTGGTCTTCTCCATCATCATCATGTACATCAGTTTTTCCATAAATTTTACTCCTGTCTAAATCCCTGACCTTTGGCCAGATCAACGAATCACTCGCCTATCCGTCACCAGAATGTCCGGCCTCCAGTCATATCCTTCCACATCCAGTTTCTCCACCACCTGGAAATCATAGGCAATGGCCATCGTCACCAACCCCGCTCCCGCCTCCTTGGCGAGATAACGGTCATAGTAGCCGCCGCCATAGCCCACCCGGTTCCGCTGATGGTCAAATGCCAGTCCGGGCAGAAGCATCACGCCCCCTATCCCCCGCACCGGATCCTTCCCAGGCGGTTCTAATATCCCCTGAAATCCCGGCTTTAATTCCTTCAGGTCGGCAATCTGATAAAATTCCATGTCCTTTCCCGATACCCTGGGCACTGCCACCAGCCTTCCCTCCCCCAGAAATAGGGAGATGAGGGAAAGGGTGTCCGCCTCCGTCCCGCAGGACACAAAAGAAAAAACAGCCTCTGCCGCCCTCACTTCCTCCAATGCTAAGAGGTGTTCCCGGATACCCCGGTCCCGATCTCTCCTCTCCCGACCTGACATCTCTCCCCTTCTCTGCCTCATCACCTCCCTGGCTTCCCTCTTCTTCATCATCCCACCTTCCTTCCAATTTCCTGCAGCGCGAACATCTATCAATGCGTCCTCTTCTTTTTTCTATTCTTCCCCGCACTTACCACAGTTCCGTTCGGATTGACCACCGTCACATGCTCCAGCTGGTTCCGCACATTGTTTCTAATGGTATCAATATATTCTTGGCGAAGGGCCTGCTGTTCCTCCTTCTCCTCCGCTGTCAGGCCCTCCCCCTTTGATTTATGGTACAGTTCATTGATTCTGACAATCTTCTTCTCATCCATCCTCTGATTCCTCTCTTTCTGTCATTTTTTTCCAAAGCGCGATGACCCCCTATATCGCGCCATACTGGCCGTGGCAGACCATAGCCGTCTTATCTAACCCATCCTTCTATGATCCTCTCCGCCACCCGGATGCCATCCATAGCCGCAGAAGTGATCCCCCCGGCATAGCCCGCGCCCTCCCCGCAGGGATACAGCCCCCTGATGCTCCCCTGCAGGGAATCATCCCGCAGGATTCGCACCGGGGAGGAGGTTCTGCTCTCGATACCCGACAGGACGGCATCCTCCCGGTCATATCCGGAGATTTTCCTGCCGAAGGCAGCCATCCCCTCCCCGATGGCATCCCCCACCCCCGGCGGCAGGATTTCCCTCAGGTTTCCCAGGGCATAGCCTCCCTTCATGGCGGGCAGGACTGCCCCCAATGCGGTACTCTTCCTATTCTGGATAAAATCTCCCAGCAGCTGCGCCGGAATCCTTCCCCCGGCCTGCAGAAATGCCAGCCGCTCATATTTTCTCTGGAATGCGATTCCTGCCAGCACGCCGGATTCCTCAAAATCCTCCGGCGTCACTGTGGCGATGATGGCGCTGTTGGCATTGTCCCCGGCCCTGTCGTGAAAGCTCATGCCGTTGACTGCCAGCCTCCCCTCCTCCGAGGAGGCATTCACCACATACCCTCCGGGACACATGCAGAAGGAATACACACCCCTGCCGCCGCTGGCCTGATAGGTCAGCTTGTAATCCGCTGCCGGCAACGCCTTAAAAAAGGCACCGTACTGGCTCTGTCCAATCATTTCCTGGGGATGCTCCACCCGAACCCCCACCGCAAAGGATTTGGGTTCCATACGGATTCCCCGGCCATGCAGCTGGTAAAAGGTATCCCTGGCACTGTGCCCTGTGGCAAGAATCATCTGACGGCAGGGCTCCGACCATGTCCTGCCCCCGCTCTCAAGCACTGCGGACGCCAGCCGCCCCTCTTCCGTCTCCACATCCGCCAATCTTGTCTCAAAGGAAAATCTGCCTCCCAGCCGCAGGATCTCCTCCCGGATATTCCGCACCACATCCTTTAGAAGGTCAGTGCCAATGTGGGGTTTTTGCAGATACAGAATCTCCCCGGGCGCGCCAAACTCCGCAAATGTACGCAAGACCTGACGGTTTCTCCCGCTCTTGTCCTTCACCAAGGTATTTAGCTTGCCATCGGAAAAGGTTCCCGCTCCCCCCTCGCCAAACTGCACATTGCTCTCCGGGTTCAATACGCCGGTGTCCCAGAAGGCATCCACTGCCCGCTGCCGCGCTTCCACCCGCTGTCCCCGCTCCACCACATGGGGGGCAAGTCCCGCCCGGGCAAGGGTGAGGGCGGCAAACATTCCCGCCGGGCCAAATCCCACCACCAGGGGAGAAAGCCCTTTCCCTCTCGCCCCAGGAGAGATTTCCACAGAAATGCCTTGACGGCCGGAGGGAATCTCCTCCTGGATATCCGGGCATTCTTTCAGAATCCCTGGATATCGACCAAGCAACGCCCTCTCCTTCCTTGCCTGAAATTCCACCTGGTAAATCATCTGCAAGTCCTGCTTCTTCCTGGCATCCACAGACTTCCGCAAAATCTGCAAATCCCGAATCTCCCCCACATTGATTTTCAAGAGTTTCGCCAGCGCCAGGCCCACAAGCCTTCGTTCCTCCCCGCCGATTACCCCCGATTTCACCATATCTGACGGAACCTTCTCAATCAATTTTCTCACAGGCACTTTCACCTGATTGCTATGTAACATCCCGATTCATCCTTTCGATTGCGCCCGCTTTTATGCCAGCCTATTTTTTGCCAACCTGCCCTGCTGCCCCATTGCCCGCCAGATACCCCGTGGTCCAGGCCCACTGCAGGTTATAGCCGCCGCAGATGCCATCCACGTCCAAAAGTTCCCCCGTCACATAGATTCCCGGTGCTTTCAAAAGCTCCATGGTGCGGGGATTGATTTCCTCCAGAGAGATTCCCCCCGCCGTGGTCTGGGCCTTCTCAAATCCAGAAACTCCTAAGATATCCATCGCCAGATTCTTCATCTTCCCCGCCAATCGCTCCAATGCATCCTCCGAAATCTCTTCTGCCCTGGCAGATGGAGACAGGCCGCTCTGCCGTATCAGAACACTGGAAAATCTATCCGGAAGCATCCCCTCCAGCAAATCCCCAGCGGATTGGCTCCCATTCCACCGGATTCGTCGATTTAATTCTGCAAGCAACTGCCCTTGGTCCCAGTCCGGCATGCTGTCCAGGCAAAGCGTCACCCGCCTCTTCTCCCCCAGGGCGCAAGCCGCATAGCGGCTCACCTGAAATACGGGAATCCCGGAAATCCCCCGGGATACCAGCTGGATCTCTCCCTGATCCCCGGCCAGAAGCTTTCCATCTGCCAGCAGGGAAACCTTCCCCTGCACCCTGTTTCCCGCCCATCTCTCAGCCATGGATTTCTCTGTCACCATGCTGCACAATGCGGGATAAGCAGGAACCATGTCAAGAGAAAACTGCTCTAGGAACCGATAGCCATCCCCAGTGCTGCCATGGGCGGGGGATGCCATGCCCCCGGTGCTAACAATCACCTGCTCCGCCAGATATTTTCCTCGGTCAGTGACCACCACATAGCCCTTCTCCCATGTTCCCTTAAAATTTCTCCGCCTCTCGATTCCCTGCACGGATTCTTCCCTATGTAATGCCACCCCCAGGCGGTCCATCTCCCGCTCCAGAGCGTGAAGCAGAGAGGCAGCCTGGAAGGAGGCGGGGTAGAGGTAGCCCTGGCGGCTTCCGGGAAGGATGCCGATCTCCCGAAACCAAGCCACCGTCCTATCCTCATCAAAGGAGCGGATGATTTCCCAGGCCCTCTCAGGATTTTGGCTGCGGTAGCACGCCGGCTCCTGGTGTTCATTGGTGTAATTGCATCTGCCATTTCCTGTGGCCAGCAGCTTCTTTCCCGGCCTCTCCTTCTTCTCCAGTGCCAGAACCCGGCAGCCTCCCCTGGCCGCCGCAATGGCCGCCATCATCCCGGAAGCCCCCGCTCCCACCACCAGCACTTCCACGCTTCGCATCCGATCCTTCCACCTTTCCACAACACAATTCCCCACATGTCCCTGCCATGCAAGGTTACCATTTCAGGCATTAGGCACCTGCTTAGGAAGAATAATTTTCCAGCACGCCGTACAGCTCTTCCTCATCCTTAATCTCAATGCCGTTTTTCAGTGCCTGACGCTCCTCCTTGCTCAATTTCTTCGTCTCGATGCCCGTATATTCATATACCGTCTTTTTATCTCCATAATATACCACAACCTCCCCCTCCACTGCAATAAGGTAGAAGCGATAGGATACTTTGGAACTGTCGAAAATCTTCTTAATCACCAGCCGGTCCGGGGCATAGGACACCACCCCCATGCTCTGCAGCCCCTGCAGGAACTCCTCCACGGGAACCGAGTCCATGTAATCCTTGCAGTATTCCTCCACGTCCTCCCTGGAAAATCCCACCAGCTCCTCCGGCAGCGTCTCGTAATCCGTAGCCGTGGCATCCTTCAACGCATCATAATTCTGTATCTGGTATACCGCATCCACGCTCAGGGAATCCTCCTGGCTGGAGGCCGGGACATTCTCATTCTGCTTTTCCATGGCAGTCTTTACCACATCCTCCGCCTTCTCCTCCAGCTGCTTCGTCACCCGCACTTCCACCTGTTCCGACACCCTGTTCTCATACTCTATCTGCATATCCTCCAGCTTGCCGCTGGCAATCCGATATCCAGCCACATTGGCAACCACAGTGCATGCCAAAACGCCCGCCATACCCAGAAGATATCCCGTTATTCTCCTCATATAAATACCCATGCCTTTCCAGTACCTGCAAACTTGAATGCGCATGCAATACGCTTTGCCGCAGGCACAATATTTGCACCTTAGGAACTGTTCATAAATCAGCGATTCACGAAAAGCTCCCTATACTAGTGTACTGTATCATTGATATTGATACAGCGCACTAGCCATCTGCAGTATCAAACAAGTCTTTTAACACTGCTGTTAGTATTGCACGATGCAAAAAATTTATTCAATAGATTCCTGTAAAAGAAAAGCAAGGGTTCAAAAAAATATCATGCCGGTTCTTCTGTAGATTCAATCTGGCTTCTGGCTCTGGACACCAGAGCCTGGTCAAATCCAATGAATTCCAGCAATTTCAATGCATTCCTGGTATTCGACCTGCCATGGCGCAGCTGATAGTCAAAAGAAATATCCCCCTCCCCCATCTGCTCCTGAAAATGATAATTCTCGAAATCATGTTCCAGAGTGTGGGTCAGCTCCATATCATGAGTAGCGGCAAAACACATGGCAGGACTTCCCGCCAGTTCCTGCAACAGCACCGTAGATGCCGCCACACGCTCCTCCGTATTCGTTCCCCGGAGAATCTCGTCCACAAAGCAGAGTACCGGCGCCTCTTCCCGGGACAGGGCGGAGAAGATTCTTTTTAGGGATTTGATTTCCACGATGAAATAGCTCTCCTTCTCCTGGATGCTATCCCGCAATGCCATGGAGGAATAAATCCGATAATGCACGGCCCTGTACTCCGACCCCAGCACGGTATGAATCGTCTGGGAAAATATCGCCGCAATGGCCACCGTCTTGATAAAAGTGGATTTCCCAGAAGCATTGGAGCCTGTGAGAAGCACCGGCCTTTGGGTCTGGATGCTATTCTTTACCGGATCTTTCACCAGGGGATGGCAGACATCCTTCAAGGACATCTCCTTGCCCTTCTCCCTGTCTGCCAGAAACTTCGGAACCGCATATTCTCCCACCATCTCCCGATAGGAAGCAATTCCCGCCATGCTGTCCAGATAGCCGATAATCTCATAGATTTCCAGCAATTCTTTCTCATACTTCTGCACTTCCCGGATCATGGTGCCGATCTTAATCAGATCCACATGAAAGAGAATCCTCACATAGTCAAAGAGGGAATCGAAGAGGCTGCCGGACATGGTATTGCCCCCGGACACCAGCCAGTGGAACCTGCCATATCTCTTAAATTTCCCCGCCAGCGCCTGCAGCTGTCTGCATTCCTCCTGGCACGCCTCCAGCGCAATCCCGCTGAGATTGTCGCACTGGCGCACAATTCCCAGAATAAATTCAAAAAGCGCAATGTCCTGCACCATCTTTCCCTTCTCCCGGTAATAGAAATAGGCATTCACCCCCATCACCACGAACATCAGGATCAGCATGGAAGAGGGAGACCAGAACAGGGCCGCCATGCAGCCAGCCAGCAGGGCAGCCGCCAGCAGATGGGGAAGCCTGGAAATAGGCTTTAATCCCTTCGCCTTGAAGAGATATTCATATACGGATATTTTGTCCGTCTTCCCGATGTCATACAGAGCCATCTCCAATTCTTCCCGGCCCTCCGGATGCCTCGCTAAATCCCGGAGGAGCCTTTCCCTCCGCTCCAATTCCCCGTCCGACAGCCTGGGCGTGCGCAGGATATGGTAGAGCATCTCCTCCCCCGGCGAGGTCCAGGTATGGTTCAGCAACTGGTAGACGCTATCCATCTCCAAATCATTCCATGTAATATCATCCAGATAAAAAGCATCCCCCACGGCCTGTCCTGATTTATGGCAGGCTTTCTCTCTCTGCCTGTGGTAGTACGAGATATTGCTCCAGATCTTGTCCGAATATTCATCCCTGGTATAGCACCCCCACTGCATCCTAGTCAATTCCCGGATTCTCTTCCTATAAAACTTCTTATCATACCGGGACTTGACCACAAAAAGAACGCCAAGAATCCCGATTACCAAAAGTACCTTTACCAGTAAATCCATTTCCCTAAAACCTCCATATTTTCCATAATCCTCATGATTATCTCTCAACTTATTCGAGAACTTTTATACATAGCAAAAAGGGGAAGCGCGTAATATCCTTCTGAATATTAGCGCATTCCCCTTTGAAATTTCTCTCTCTAGCGCACCCGGCCAATCTTCAAAGGCTTCCTGTAATATGCACTGGAAATCTTGATGCCGTCGCGATGGTTGCTGGCATGGATAATCTGTCCATTGCCGATGTACAAGGCCACATGGCTTACTCTTCCGCTTCCGTAGAAGAACAGGTCGCCCACCTGTACCTGGCTGCTGCTCACGGAGCGGGTCGCCGCCGCCTGGGCCGATGATGTTCTGGGCAGGGATACGCCAAACTTGCGGTAGATTCCCTGGGTAAAGCCAGAACAGTCTGTTCCATGGGTCAGGCTCGTTCCACCCCAGACATAGGGATTTCCCAGGAACTGCATGGCATATGCCACAATCCCCGGCGTTCCGGAAGAACTGCTGGAACTCTTATTTTGCTCTTCCTTGATAGTCACTGCCTTATTCAGAGAATATTTCAGCGAGACGAAATCCTTGCTGACAAACATCTTCTCATTGTCAATGGAAAGCATGGCCCAGTTTGACAAATCCCCATACATGGAGTTTTTGTCAATGCTCTTCATATCCTTCCTGCTGCAATGCTTTGCAATGAATTTATCCATATAATCTTTGGAAAGGTTCTCCCTCTCCACCGTGTAATCCTCATCCTCGGACAACTGGTCATATATCCTCGCATCCGTGCTGGGCAGATACCGCACATTCAAGGTCTGGGTCTTTACCACGGCCTTCTGGGTAGCAATCTTTAGCGCCTTATCCTGCGCCGCCTTCCCCGTAAGCAGATAGGAAGCCTTCACATATCCCCGCACCTTGCCAGACTCAATCTTTGCCCAGCCTTTCTTCGTGGAGAGAATGTTACAGCCATTGTTCCTCGTCATCTTGCCAATAATCTTGGCGCTCTCGCTTGGCTTCTTCCTCACATTCAAGTAGTTCTTCACATTGGCAATGCCCAATTTATCCATATTCAGATTCAGCCGAATCTTCTCTTCCGTCTCCTTCTTCTGTGCCTGGGCAGCACCCGCCGCCTGGCCCGTTCCGCCTCCCTGCACCTGGGTAACCGTGGTCTTCTGCCCCTCTGCTTCCTGAGCAGCCGCCTGCTCCTTGGCCTGGTCTTCCATCACGCTGTCACAGAACTGCTCCAGGGAAAGGGTAATCCCTGCCAAGGGTTTCTCCTGGATATTCTTCACCGCCCTGCCCGTTGCGGGAATGGCGGAAACAGTGGTTGCTATTGCCAGCCCCAATGCCGCAACTTTCATAGTATGTTTTTTCATAATCTTCCTCACCTTACATGTAATCCTGCGATTGTTACATATGTTTTCGCGCATCATTTTACCACATCAACCCTTCGCCCCTGTTTGCAACAACATGATGTTACTATTCACAGCCGTCCATCTCCCCATGCGACAGCCCCGCTGCCTGACGGCATCGGTCGCTGTGAACTGTGAATAGTAACAAATTATTACAAAATTGTTACATGATGTAATAAAGTATAGCAACTATCTTATCCTTTGTCAACCACCTAATAAAATCTTCCAGAAATTGCGGCATCTTAAAGTTACTATTCACGGTCGAATGTAATCGAAGGATAATTCCCCATTATCCCTCAATAGTTTTCGATTTTGCTGACCGCATTCAAAATCTTGGAAAGTTTTTTGCTCGAAATATATGAAAGCATCCGCAAAAGAAAAATTGGTCGCGCCTTGCAACATTACGGCTTTCGGAGAGGACTAATTGCTTTGCGGTTTCGATGTTTGATTTATGTGCCTCTCCGCAAACTTACACCATGCAACCGATTTCATGTGCTTTTCGTAGAGGCACTCGCGAATCGCCGACACTTGCGAGGTGTAGTTTGCCTCGCTAGGTGTCGTGGCGTTATGAGCGGTAGCGAGAGCGTGCCTCCTAGAAAAGCACTGAAACGGTGCATGCTGCTCAGACAATGCTGCGAAGCACATATTTATCGAAACCCTGCAAAGCAAAGTTCTCTTGCGAAAGCCTACGTTGTCTGGCGGCGTGACCAATTTTTCTTTTCTCGGATGCAATGCAAAATACCGTAGCAAAAAACATCATGCATTTTGTTTAAGCGGTCTGCAAAAATCAAAGATTCGATGGATAATGGGGAATTATCCTTCACATGCATTCATCCGTGAATAGTAACATCTTAAATGATGATGCACACCATGCCGCCGTTGCTGTCATTGATGACCTTCTGCAGCGTCTCCTGCAATTTGATCTGGCTCTCATCGGTCAGGCGGCCCACCTTGGAGTCCATCCCCTCCTCCACCAGCTGCTTCACCGTCTTGCCGAAAATATTGGTATCCCAGATGGATTCCTGTTTGTCGGTATTCTGCCCGGAGATGTACTGGATCAGATCCTCTGCCTGCTCCTTGGTGCCAACGATGGGGGCAATCTCGGTCTCGATATTTGCCTGGATCAGATGCACGGAAGGACTGACGGCGCGGATTTTCACCCCGAATTTATTGCCGTGGTGAATCAGTTCCGGATCGTCAATGACAATATCCTGCACATCCGGTGTAATCACGCCATACCCCTTTCGGTGGACGTCATTCCAGGCATTGCCAATCTTTCCGATTTCCTCCTTCTTCTCCGTATACTCCTTCAGGAGATGGATCAGCTGGTACTCCCCGGCAATCTCCGTGCCCACCAGCTCGCTGAGTATCTGGTAGTACCTGCTGTCGTCAAAGAGGGTGTCAATATGTACCATGCCATTTTCCATGCCGATGCGCTCCAGCTTGAACTCCCGGATCATCTCGCTCTCCGTTGCGAAATTTTCCGGAACCACATCCCGGATCCTGGAAATCTTTTCAAGAATTCCCCTGGCCTTCTCAATCAGTTCCAGCTTCAGCCAGTGGTCCCCTGGAAGCATCTCCACCCACTTGGGCAGCTGGAAGGCAATCTGCTTCACCGGGAAGGCAGAGAGCATCTGCTCCATCATTTCCTGCACATCCTCGCTGCGCAGCTGGTTGGCATTCACCGGCATCACGGACACGCCATATTTTTCCGAGAGATCCCTGGCAAGATTCTGCGCCTCCTCGCTGTATGGCTTGGAGGAATTGAGCAGCACCACGAAAGGCTTTCCAATAGACTGGAGTTCCCGGATGGTTCTAGCCTCCGCCTCCTCGTAGGAAGGTCTGGCAATCTCCCCGAAGGAACCGTCCGTCGTCACCACGATGCCGATGGTGGAATGGTCGTGAATCACCTTTCTCGTGCCCAGTTCCGCCGCCTGGGCAAAGGGCATCTTCTCCTTGGACCAGGGCGTCATCACCATCCGCTCCTCATTCTCCTCCAAAAGCCCCGCCGCATCCTTCACGATGTAGCCCACGCAATCGATCAGCCGAACCTTCACCGGATTGTCCCCAAAAAGATTGACAGACACCGCCTCCTTTGGGATGAATTTCGGCTCCGTGGTCATAATCGTCTTGCCGTCCGCAGACTGGGGAAGTTCATCCACCGCCCTCTCCTTATCGTTCTCATCCTGGATGCCCGGAAGCACCATCAACTCCATAAACCGCTTGATAAATGTAGATTTTCCCGTCCGCACCGGCCCGCAGACTCCCAGATAGAATTCACCCTTCGTACGCTGTGCCAAATCCTGATATACTTGAAAACCAGCCATTTCCTTACCTCATTTCTGCGCCGCCATCTTCCCATCCCGCAAAGGTTATGCCGCAGCGCAGACACATCCCCGCCTCCTGCCATCCCCAGTGGAACGCTCTGCTTCCACTGCCGGCTTTCGGAATACTTTCAGGATATCAATCCAATCCTATCTAACACTATGCCAATGAGAAAGAAAATATGTCTGCTACAGGGAAGATATATGAGAGGGCATGCAAAAAGGGAATGCATCGCCATCCTGCATTCCCTTTCATGCTATTAAACTATTCAGCTCTCAACTAGTAGAAATCGCCATTTGAATCAAGATTCCTGAAAATGTTTTCCATTCCCCCTTGGCTATTGATGTAATCCATCATGCTATTGTTGGCAACAAGCATAGAAACCATCAGTATCAGCCCGATGGCCGCACAGATCACGCCGGCAATGGCCATGCCCTTTCCCGGCCTCTTCTGCACCAGTACCATAATCGAAAAAATCAAGCCCAGCACTCCGGTCACGCCCCCCACGAAAGGAGAGCAGCAGCACACGATGGAGACGATGCCCAGCACCATGCCCGCAATGGCATATCCCATGGGATCTTTCTGCTGGGGCATATATCCCTGCCCCATATATGGCTGGCCATTCATCTGCCCGCCAAATTGTCCGGGATTCTGATATCCCCCGCTCTGCTGGCCGCCAAACTGACCCGAAGCCTGATATCCTCCATTCTGCTGGCCGCCAAACTGGCCGGAAGTCTGATATCCCCCGCTCTGCTGGCCATCATACTGGCCGGAAGCCGCCCCCTGGCTATCCGGCGCCTGGGTATAGCCGCCATCTTCCGGCGCAAACTCCTGTGAATGATTTTCATTCTGATCCATATTCCATTCATTCCTTTCTAAATGATTAAGATGAACTTGGGATGTCAAAGCACTATTTCAGATCCTCTGACACCTCCATCTTCCACAATCCATAGAGAGGAAAAGCACGGTCTCTTACAAGCAAGCTTGACGAAACAGTACATTTTCTCTTTTAACTGTGAATAGTAACATCAGTATAGCATATTCAGGGCATCCATTGCAAATGAAATCCCAAAAGCAAGACATTTTTCGCCAAAAATTGCCCAAGGATGAGGGCAATCCCACCATATACATAGCCTATGCGCCACCTCATAAAAGGCAGTCTCCCCCCGGAGCAAACCGCCGCCAATCCCCGAATCATAAATGCTCCATAGAGAATTGCCCCATAGAGCACGGCAGGATGGTACCAGGCGGATAGCAATACCCGCCCGCGGGCCATGGCAAACAATGCCCTGGTCATGCCGCAGCCCGGGCAATAAATCCCCCCAGTCCTGTGAATCCAGCAATCCATCCCCAGATCGCTGACGCGTATGGGAACAGCATGCACCAGCACGATTCCTACGGCGGCCAATGCCCCTGCAAGCACCCCCGCAAGCCAGATCCTGTATTCCAAGATATTTTTACCGACATTCATTCTACTTCTGTAGACTATTTTATCCTTCATAATCGCACTCATCTTCCATCAGTTACCCCCAAAAAACCTCGCATTTTACTATACTGCGAACAATCATCCCGCTCCGCCTGTTCACCATGTCAAATCCCATCCACTGCATCATTATTCTACTTCTGTAGAAAATCATCCCATCCCTGGGAGTGGTGCAGTGTTTCATCCCTCGTGATAAACAGCGCCTCCACCCCCTCCATGGAATCAATAAAGTCCATCCCCTTCTCCAGCCCTAAGGAAAAGCAAGTGGTGGACAGGCCGTCGCCGTCCACGGAACTCTCCGACAAAATCGTCACCCCCATCAGGTCATTGTCATAGGGATATCCCGTCTTGGGATTCAGGATATGGTGGTACAGCCTGCCCTCCCCGTCCTGAAAATACCTCTCGTAAATTCCCGAGGACACCACGGACAAATCCTCTGCCTGAATCGCCGCCACCGTCTCATTCCGATCGGCGAAGGGCTGCTGGATTCCGATGCGGAAGGAATCGCCCCCCGGCTTCTTTCCAATGCATAGAACATTCCCTCCCAGATTGATGATGCCGCTCTCCACGCCGTTTTCCACGAGATACTCCTTCAAGCCGTCCGCGATATATCCCTTGGCAATCCCGCCCAAATCTAGGGCCATGCCCGGCTCTTTAAAAACCACCGCGCCCTCTTCCAGAGAAATCTTCTCATAGGAAACCTTTCCCACCGCATCCCGAATCCGCTCTCTCCCAGGCACCCCTTTCTTCTCCCCCTTGAAATCCCACAGGGACGATACCGGGGCAATGGTGATGTCAAAGGCTCCCTGGGAAACTCTTCCATAGTGCAGGCCCTTTTCCAGAATGTCATGGAGTTCCCGGGAAATCCCGCAGGCCAGGCTTCCATCCTCCCGGATTTGAAAATCCAGACGGTTCTTCTCCGAGCGGTTCTCCCGAATAGCCTCCTCCTCCCGAAACTGCTCATAGAGCCTCTCAATCTCATTCAACTGATACACTTCGCTATCCGGGCTGGTCCGGCTAAAAATCCTCTCATACTCGCCGCATTTGCTGATGCAGCCATCCAGGACCTCCTGGCTTCCCCCCTGAAACGCCGTAATGCTGTAGGTGGTGTCAAAGGCAAAGCCGCTCACCGTCCTCTCCCCCCGGGCATCCTTTCCGGCACAGCCCCACAGACTGCATGTCGCCAGGGCGCACAGCACCCACGCCGCCGCCATTTTCCCGACCATACCCCTAACACCATGAATAACAGCAAAAATCTTTGTATTCATCGTACTGGAACGCATTTCTCTCGTCCTTCTCCCATTCCTTCCCAAATCCATCTTCATCCCTCGCCGCCTTCCGCCCCCGTGCCTAAAGCCATCTCTCTCTCCTCCGGCGACAGGTCGGCCCGCTCCAGGAGGTCTGGGCGGTATTTGGCCGTGCGGAGGACGGACTGCTCCCGATACCACTGGGCCAGGAGCTTATGGTTCCCGGACAGCAATACCGGAGGGACATTCCTCCCCCGCCACTCCTCCGGCCGGGTATACTGGGGATATTCCAGAAGGGAATCAGAAAAAGACTCCGTCTGGGCAGAGATATCATTGTTCAGCACCCCGGGCACCAGCCTGGAGATGGCATCCATCATCACCAGCGCCGGAAGTTCTCCCCCAGTCAGCACATAATCCCCGATGGACACGTAATCCGTCACAATCTCCTCCAGCACCCTCTCGTCAATGCCCTCGTAATGCCCGCAGAGAAATACCAGATCCTCCTCTTCGGCCAATTCCCGGGCCATGCCCTGGTGAAAGGTCTCCCCCTGGGGGGAGAGATAGATGACCCGCAGAGACTTCTCCTTCCCATCACCGCCAGCCCGGCCCTCATCCGCAGAAAGGCACTGCCCTGCCTTTTCGGCTCTCCCTCTCAGAATCCCGTCCCTCACCGCCTGATAGCACAAATACACCGGCTCCGCCTGCATCACCATGCCAGCCCCGCCACCGTAGGGATAATCGTCCACCCTATTGTGCTTATTGTTGGCAAAATCCCTGATATCTACCGCATCCACATGGATCAGCCCCGCCCGGATCGCCCGCCCGGTAATGCTTACCTCCATGGCCTGGGTAATCATCTCCGGGAACAAAGTCATCACATGAAAATTCATCCTATTCTCCATTCCGAAGCGTTTCATCCTTCCTCCTCCAAGAGCCCCTTCATGATGTGCACCACCACCCGATGTTCTTCCGGGCTGATTTCCTTCACGCAATCATCAATCACTGGCAGAAGTACTTCCCGCCCCTGATGTTCCACCACGTACACCAAGTTGGCCCCAGTCTCCATCACCTCTTTTAACGTACCGAAAAATGCCCCGTCCTCGGTGAGTACCTCCGCCCCGATAATATCTGCGATATAATACTCATCCTCCGCCAGGGGCACGGCATTTTCCCTGGTGACATACAGATCCTTCCCCTTATACTTTTCTATGTCATTGATATTGTCAATGCCCTTGAATTTCACAATCACCAAATTCTTGAAAAAACGGACGCCCTGTATCTCCAAAGATATCATTTCCCTTCCCGCGTCCAGCAAGACCTCCTTTAAGGAGCGGTATCGCTGGGGATCGTCGGTAGTGGGAAACACCTTCACCTCTCCCTTAATTCCATGGGTATTGGCTATCACGCCTACCCGAAATAAATCTTCCATGCCATCATCCTCACCATAACTGTGCAGCAGCCCCAACTCTGTTGGAGCAAAAAAAACGTCATCTATGCCTTCCAGAAACAATAAACGCCCATACCTTCCGGTACAGACGTTTTCTGAAATCTAGTGTGCTGTCTCGCAACACTAATCTCCGATTTCCACAATAACTTTCTTGTCGGTCCTGGAAGCCGCCGCCTTTACCATAGCTCGAATCGCCTTGGCAATGCGCCCCTGCTTTCCAATCACCTTTCCCATATCATCCGGAGCAACTTTCAACTCTAAAATGATTTCACCCTCGTTCTCCGTCTCCGTCACAGAGACTTCCTCTGGGTGGTCAACAAGCGACTGGGCCAATACTTCAACTAACTCTTTCATGCGCAAAACCCTCCCGCTTACTAGCCAGACATATCCGGAAAGACCAGGAAGCCAGCGGACAGGCCGCCAGCCCAGCATCTCCCATAAATCTGCACCGCTAGCGAATACTACTTTGCAATGCCAGCCTCTTTCAACAGCTTGCCTACCGTTTCCGTCGGCTTCGCACCGTTTGCCAGCCATTTCTTTGCCTTCTCCTCGTCAAACTTGAAAGCGCTTGGCGACTGGTTCGGATCGTAAGTGCCGATCTCCTCGATGAATCTACCATCCCTAGGTGCTCTAGCATCCGCTACAACGACTCTATAGAAAGGTGCCTTCTTCTTGCCCATTCTTCTCAGACGAATCTTTACTGCCATCTCATTTCACCTCCTTGTCAGAATATCAATCTTGGGGTGTCAAAAGGTATTTTGCCCCCAACTGACGCTAGGGGCTGCCATCTGCTTTTGACCCTAGCGTCAGATCAATTTATCTATAAGCGCATATGCGACTTATATTCATCATCCATGGGATACCTCCTCCAGAGGAGACTGCATCACCTATCAAACACAAGTTAGAATCCAAAAGGCATCTTGGGCATGCCGCCGAAGCGCCTCTTCTTGCCCTTGCCGCCCATCATGCCGGACATCTGCTTCATCATCTTCCTGGACTGCTCATACTGCTTCATCAACTTATTTACCTCGGAAATATCCACGCCAGCCCCCTTGGCAATGCGACGCTTCCTGGAGGGATTGATAATATCCGGATTGCCTCTCTCCTCCAGCGTCATGGAGTAAATCATAGCCTCCACATTCTTAAAAATACTGTCATCTATCTCCAAATCAGAGGGAAGCCCCACGCCGGGAAGCATGCTTAAAATGCTCTGAATCCCGCCCATCTTCTTCATCTGGGCCATCTGATCCAGAAAGTCATTAAAGTCAAATTCCGCCTTGCGGAACTTCTTCTCCATCTCCCTGGCCTTGTCCTCGTCAATCTCTGCCTCCGCCTTCTCTATCAGCGTAAGCACATCCCCCATGCCCAGGATGCGGGATGCCATCCTGTCGGGATAAAACTGCTCCAAGTCAGAAAGCTTCTCCCCCATGCCCACATAGAGTATGGGACGGCCAGTCACTGCCTTGATGGACAATGCGGCACCGCCTCGGGTGTCACCGTCCAATTTGGTGAGAATCACGCCGTCAATGCCAATCTTCTCGTCAAAGGAGGCGGCCACATTCACTGCGTCCTGCCCGGTCATGGCATCTACCACCAGAATGCTCTGGTCCACCGCCACATTTCCCTTGATCTCCTGCAGTTCCTCCATCATATCCTCATCCACATGGAGACGGCCTGCGGTATCGAGAATCACCACATTATTCTTGTTCTTTGCCGCATGCTCCAGAGCGGCCTTGGCAATATCCACTGGCTTGTGGCTGGTTCCCATGGAGAACACTTCCACGCCCTGCTTCTCGCCATTGATCTGCAGCTGCTCCACCGCCGCCGGGCGATACACGTCGCAGGCAACCAGCAAAGGCTTCCTTCCCTTCGCCTTCAGCTTCCCGCCAATCTTCGCCGTCGTGGTGGTCTTACCCGCGCCCTGAAGGCCGCACATGAGAAGCACCGTAATCTCATTGGAAGATTTCAATGCAATCTCAGTCGTCTCGCTGCCCATGAGGTTTACCAACTCCTCATTCACCAGCTTGACCACCATCTGCCCCGGCGTCAGGCTGTTCAGCACATCCTGGCCGATAGCCCTCTCCTGGACGGTCTTGACAAAGCCCTTTACCACCTTGAAATTCACATCCGCCTCCAGAAGCGCCATCTTGACTTCCCGCAGCGCCGCCTTCACGTCTTCCTCTGTCAGCCTTCCCTTGCCCCGGAGATTCTTAAACACATTCTGCAACTTCTCCGTCAAACTGTCAAATGCCATAAAAACCCCCATTCATATGCATCCTGCAAATTCAATCCACAGCCATTCCCGCCAAAGCAAATAACCATATGCAAACCTGCAAATATCAAATAACGCTGTATCAGAAGCAGAATATTCACCCCCCTGACACAGTACACAAGTATAATCCAAGAAAAGCACTTTGTCAAGCATTTTTCTTGACAAAGTGCTTTTCTTATAATTAGCCTTCTAGTGGTAGGAACTGCCAAGCCGTAAATAGTCGCGCTACCCCTTTAATTTGCTGGGGGACTTAGTGCCGATGGCATGCAGCATCTTCTCATCAGGAGTAAACTTCACCTGCTCCAGTCCCTTTTCCCCCGCAAATACTGCAATATAGTGGTTTCCCTCCATCCCCGAAGAGTAATCAAAGACGGGATTTTGCCGGTAGGGATCCAGAACATGGGACTTTTCCGGAGCCACCACTTCCACCTTTTCCATGTCGATCCTCTTCATGGTCTTGCGCTTCTCACCCTTTAAAATCCGGTCAAAATCAATCTGCCCGTCCACAAAGATATACTCATAGGCAATCTGGGTAGTGGGAAGCAGAAAAATAATAATCCCGGCAATGACCGCCATCACTGCCAAAGCCAAAAACGTCCTCATATTCATCATCATCACGAATCCAAATGCCAGAAGAAGCACGGCCAGACCAATCAGCAACGCCCGCAAGGCCTTCCTCTTCCCATCCGGGTTGGCTCTCAGATAAGTTTCACAATACAATGGTTCCATCGCAATCTCCCCCTTGCCAAATTGACATGCCGCTTTCAGCGGCACAACCATATAGTCAGTAAATAAGTCAAGGGAATTTCGGCGGCAATCGCCAAAATCCCCTTTCCATTTTAATAAATAAAGAGTATTATTTCAACATTAAAATTTGCTCAAATATCGAACCTCTTGTAGAGAGACTCTTCCTCTTTTTTACATCATCCCCATGCCGCCGGCACCTGCGCCCGCCGGCATTGCCGGAGCATCCTCCTTGATGGTAGATACCACGGACTCCGTGGTCAGCAGCGTAGAAGCCACGCTGGTTGCATTCTGCAATGCGCTTCTGGTCACCTTGGCAGGATCCAGGATGCCAGCCTTCACCATATCTACGTACTCCTCCGACAGCACGTCATAGCCCATGCCAATCTCGGACTCCTTAACCCTGTTAATCACCACGGCACCTTCCACGCCCGCATTGTATGCGATGGTGTACAATGGCGCTTCCAGAGCCTTCAGGATAATATTCGCCCCAGTCTTCTGGTCTCCCTCCATGGTAGCCGCCAGCTTCTCCACTTCCTTGGAAGCGTGGATATAGGCAGAGCCGCCGCCGGAAATGATTCCTTCCTCCACTGCCGCCCTGGTTGCTGCAAGAGCATCCTCCATGCGGAGTTTTGCTTCCTGCATCTCTGTCTCTGTCGCCGCGCCCACACGGATCACTGCCACGCCGCCAGCCAGTTTTGCCAGTCTCTCCTGAAGTTTCTCCTTGTCAAACTCTGAGGTGGTCTCCTCAATCTGAGCCCGGATCTGTGCCACGCGGGCATTGATTGCATCCTTATCCCCGGCGCCGTCCACGATCACCGTATTCTCTTTCTGAACTTTCACAGACTTTGCCCTGCCAAGCATATCCAGAGTGGCTTCCTTCAGATCCAGTCCCACTTCCTCGGAAATCACCTGGCCGCCCGTCAGAATCGCAATGTCTTCCAGCATTGCCTTTCTCCTATCGCCGTATCCAGGTGCCTTGACAGCAGCCACGTTGAAGGTGCCTCTCAGGCGGTTGATTACCAGCGTGGTGAGAGCCTCGCCCTCTACGTCCTCTGCGATAATCAGAAGCTTTGCGCCACTCTGCACGATCTCTTCCAGAATCGGCAGAATCTCCTGAATATTAGAAATCTTCTTATCTGTAATGAGAATATAAGGATTGTCAAGCTCTGCCACCATCTTATCCATATCCGTTGCCATATAGGCAGACACATAGCCCCGGTCAAACTGCATGCCCTCTACCAGGTCCAGCTCGGTCATCATGGTCTTGGACTCCTCAATGGTGATAACTCCGTCATTGGAAACTTTCTCCATAGCGTCTGCCACCATCTCGCCCACGGTGTCATCCCCGGCAGAGATTGCCGCAACCCTGGCAATCTGCTCCTTGCCAGTCACCTTGGAACTCATCTTTGCAATGGCTTCCACCGCACAGTCGCAAGCCTGCTTCATGCCCTTGCGGAGAATGATGGGATTTGCCCCTGCCGCCAGGTTCTTGATTCCCTCATTCACCATCGCCTGGGCCAGAACCGTGGCGGTAGTGGTGCCATCGCCAGCCACATCGTTGGTCTTCGTAGCCACTTCCTTCACCAACTGGGCTCCCATATTCTCAAAGCCATCCTCCAGCTCGATATCCTTGGCAATCGTCACGCCATCATTGGTAATCAGCGGTGCCCCGAAAGACTTATCCAATACCACGTTTCTTCCCTTGGGTCCCAATGTAACTTTTACTGTATCAGCCAGCTTATCCACGCCAGCCTCCAGCGCCGCTCTGGCGTCTGCGCCAAATTTAATGTCCTTTGCCATAATCATCCTCTTTTCTGCGCCGCTTTTTTCACATAAGGCAATTTTTGTCAAGCAGCGCGCAGACACAATATTGCCAAACTCCTTCTATAAATCCAAAACCCGACTAGTCAGATCATCCGAAGCATAACCTTCGCCGTACTAGTCCTCCACCTTTGCCACGATGTCATTCTGGCGAACCACGATAAATTCCTCGCCATCCAGCTTCACTTCCGTCCCTGCATACTTAGAATAGATAACCTTATCCCCTACAGAAACCTGCATGGTAACTTCCTTTCCTTCCACCACGCCGCCAGGCCCTACTGCAACGACCTCTGCCTGCTGTGGCTTCTCCTGGGCATTTCCAGGCAATACGATACCAGATTTGGTAGTCTCTTCTGCTTCCAGCTGCTTCAATACAACTCTGTCTGCTAATGGTGATAACTTCATAACAAATGCCTCCTTTTCTTGTTTGTTAGCACTCATTCTTTCCGAGTGCTAACCATAAACATAATATATTTCATTTGCCCTATTTTAGCAAAGCAACTTCCGGTGTAAAATTCTGGAAATTCCCCATTACATTATTACTTTCCTTATTTTTTCTCTTTTATTCTCACTTTTTCTATTTTTAGCAAAATAATTTTATCATGATTCCCTGCCATACACAGTTTCCGCCACCAGTGATATTGCACTGGCATCAGAAGTCAGTGCCGAGCGGATGAGATTTCTGACCCAAATACTTCCATATCATTTTCCCCAAAACGCAACAAGGGACACTTCCCTGCGTGAAGTGTCCCTTGGCATCTCTTCTCTTTTCTTGCCCGCTTCTATTTATTTGCCCATTTCCTTGTTCAGCATTTCCTTGATATCCCTGGCCTTATTCTTAATCCGCTCATTGGCCGCCCGGGAAGTCAGAACCCTGGAAATCCATCGGCTGGATTCTTCGTATTTCCCAACCCTTCTCGCCAGATCGGCAATGAGGTAGGTGACAGTAATCTCATCCATGCCGCACATGGGGAAAGACTCCTTGGAAAAAGCCGCCATAAACCCGTCATAGGCATTGGAGAGCAGTTCGGTCTCCTCCTTCTTCAAGTCGGCAATCACCTTGTCATAATCCGGCGTATCCTTCGGAAGGGTCTCCGCCTTGCCCCGGCACAGCCATGCCATCTTCAGGCAGGTATATGCCTTCTCGCTGGGCTTCGCCTTCTTGACTACCGTATTTGCCAGAGCCAGCTGATGCCTTGCAATCGCATCATCATACGTATAAATATTTCCCGCACTTGAAAGGCCGCTGAAATTTTTGGAAATATTCTCCCGAATCATCTTTGCCTGAGCCGGCATCATGAACTTGAAGAATCTGCTCAGCGCGGCATAACCGCATTTCGGGCATACCAGCACGTCATATTTCAGCGAATCAACCAGCTGGTACTTTGGACGCAAATCCGTATCTGCCGACAGCAGCTTCACCTTTCCGGTGCGCACCATCTTTGAGTGAAATTCCTCATCGCACACAGGGCAGACAAAAGATTTGTCAAAAAGCAAATCCTCCTCCGTAACCTTTGGCTCTGCAGCAGCGGTCTCTCCTTCTTCTTTTTTGTGTTCTTCTTCAAACACATCCATCTTCTCTAGTTTTCCCAATCCAAATTGGTCTAACCCAGAAAATAAACTCATAAGTATTCCCCCTTACTTTGGTCGATATGAACTCTTCATAGAAACAATTCTATTAAAAACCAGGTGTTCCTTACTGGAATCCTTAGTGTCCACCACGAAATATCCCTGCCGCACGAACTGAAAGCTCTCTCCCTGCTCTGCCTCGGCAAGTTCTGGTTCCACATAGCTACTCTCCGGCACCGTCAGCGAATTAGGATTCAAATTGATGGTGCCATCCTCATTATACACCCCTTTTTCCTCATCTACAATATTTTCATAGAGGCGAATTTCAGCTTTCCTAGCAGTTTCAGCGCAGACCCAGTGAATGGTTCCCTTCACCTTCCTGCCGCTAAAGCCAGAGCCGCTCTTCGTCTCCGGATCGTATGTGCAGCGCACCTCCGTCACATTGCCCGCCTCGTCCGTCACATAGTCCGTGCAGGTCACGAAATAGGCATTCATCAGCCGCACCTCGTTCCCCGGATAGAGACGGAAATATTTCTTCGGCGGCTCAATCATGAAATCATCCCTCTCAATATAGAGGACACGGCCGAAAGGCACCTTCCTGGTTCCCATGGCCTCATTTTCCTGATTGTTGGACACATCCAGATACTCGATCTCATTTTCCGGATAATTGGTAATTACCAGCTTGATCGGATTCAAAATCGCCATCATGCGGGGACGCTTCATCTTCAAATCTTCCCTGATGCAATATTCCAGCATGGCATAGTCGGAAGAGCTATTTGCCTTGGAAATCCCGGAAAGCTCTATAAACATCCTGATGGATTCCGGCGTAAATCCCCTCCTGCGCAAAGCCGCAATGGATACCAGCCTGGGATCATCCCAGCCGTCCACGATGCCATCCTCCACCAATTTCTTGATGTATCGCTTTCCGGTCACCACATTGGTGAGATACAGCTTGGCAAACTCAATCTGCTTGGGGGGATGGTCAAACCCGCACTCCCTGACCACCCAGTCGTACAGGGGGCGGTGGTCCTCAAACTCCAGCGTGCACAGGGAGTGGCTCACGCCCTCCACGGCATCCTCGATGGGGTGGGCAAAATCATACATGGGATAGATGCACCACTTGTCTCCCGTGTTGTGATGCTCCATCCTGGCCACCCGATAAAGAACGGGATCCCTCATATTCATATTCGAGGAGGCCATATCGATCTTGGCCCGGAGCACCCGGGACCCATCCTCAAACTCTCCGGCCCGCATTCTCTCGAACAGGTCTAGATTCTCCTCCACAGAGCGCTCCCTGTAAGGGCTATCCTTCCCCGGCTCCTTCAGAGTTCCCCGATATTCCCGAATCTGTTCCGCCGACAGGTCGCACACATATGCCTTCCCCTTCTGAATCAATTTTACGGCGCAATCATACATGGCATCAAAATAGTCAGAGGCATAAAATACCTTCTCCCTATCCAATTCCCCGCAAATCCAGCGCACGTCCTCCATAATGGAATCCACGTACTCCGCCTTTTCCTTCGTGGGATTGGTATCGTCAAAGCGAAGGTGGAAATCCCCTCCATACTCCTTTGCCAATCCAGAATTCAGCAAAATGGACCTGGCGTGGCCAATATGCAGATAGCCATTGGGCTCCGGCGGGAACCTGGTAACAATCTTGCTGTAAGTTCCCTCCTCCAAATCCTTGTCAATTACATTCTGAATGAAATGACGGGAAACCACTTCTGATTTCTCTGCGCAATCTTCGCATATATCACTCACTTTATGCTCCTCCTTCGGTGATGTCAATCTCACAGACGACAAGAATGCCGCCCGCCATGGAATATCCTACTGCCAATCTCATAGCAATCATCCTTCCATTTAACCAGTATAATACATACTAATATGTATCATACCACATTTTTATCAAATAGCAAAGCAAAAAAATACGCTGCGGCAATTTTTCTGCCGCAGCGTGTTACTATTCAAATTCGAATGCATTTGAGGGATGATTTCCCATGCAAGGGCCCAGGCTATTTGAACCGATGGCCGCCCAGGCGCATCTTCGCCCCCCTGAGACTGACGCTAAAGAACTTATATTTCTTCATGCTCTTCACTCTGCCCTTGTATACGATCGTCTTCTGTCCGGACAAGGTCTTCTTCGCAGCGGAAATGCAATCCTTCCACTGGGAAGAGCGAATCTTGCCACGGTCGTACTGGCGAAGCCTTTTCTTCAGTGAACCATTGTGTACAGGAGAAAACTGACGCCTCTGGTAAATCACCTTCTTCACGGTGTTCGGAAACTTGTTAGAACGAACGCGGTTCATAATCACGATGCCCACGGCAAGCTTCCCCTGATAACTTTCTGATCCCGCCTCGCAGTTAATAATCGCCGCCATCAGTCGAAGTTCAGCCTTTGTATAAGACTTTTTAGAAGATTTCTTTGCCGTCTTCTTCGCCTTCTTTTTCTTTGAAGCCGTATTATTCTTCACAGTGCCGGGCTTCGTCGTCACCCGGGGAGCCACCGTGGCCTGAGGCGATGCTGTCACCTGGGGCGTCGGCGTCGTTGCCGGGACATTTCCTATATCCTCCTTTTCATCCCCGCCGGGCTGGAATGTCTGCTGCACTGTCTCATTATTTGTAATGCCATTTGTCGTGGCAGCGGATGCGGTATTTCCTGAAACGCCATACAGAACCGCGCATGATATCATTAGCATTGCAAATTTCTTTAAACTCATAAATAATTCCCATACCTTTCTATGACCTGCAGTATTCGATGTACATGAAATGCCTTAGCCGCAGGCGCAATATTTTCAAAGCGAATCTGGTTCGCTTCTAGGAAAAATAATTTTTACACTACCTTCCATCGAATTGATATTTGATATGTTTATTAATTTTTCCTTAACATTTATGTAACAATTATAGCATAATCTTTTCATTTTTCAACCCCTGAATTCTAATAAAAAATTTACAAAATAATACATTTGCATTTTTTATGTATAATTTGCACAAAAAAAGCGCACATATCCGCTTGAATATATGCACTTGCCACAATCCCTGTTGAGGAAATTGTTTCTAACATATTATTTTGATCTGTTTATCAATCTGTTGCCGAAATATTTATTACATTCTCACAACAATTCTGTAATATATCCTTGCCATAGATGGCCATAAGTTTACTAGCAGCAATATTAACAAAGGGAATGCGTCACGCTGTGGCAAAGCTCCCGATAGGGAATCTCTCCCCCAAACAGATCCAGAGCACTTCCCACGGTATAATCCACATGCCCATTTCCCGCTGCCCCGATCCAGCGGATATCCTCCAGAGAGTGAATGCCTCCCGCATAGGTCACTGGCAAGCCTTCGTATGCTCCCAGCCTGCGCACCACCTCCCGCTCCACGCCGGATGCCTTTCCCTCCACGTCCACTGCATGGATTAGAAATTCATCGCAATACCTGGACAGCTTTTCCAAGGTATCCCCTGTCATCCGCTCCTCCGTCACATTCTGCCAGCGATCCGTCACGATATAATAGTCCTCCCCCGCCATTCTGCAGCTCAGGTCCAGCACGAGATGCTCCCGCCCGATCTGGCGGGACAGGGCTTCCAGCCTATCATAGTCTACCCTGCCCTGGCGAAACACATAGGATGTGACGATCACATGGGTGGCTCCCAAATCCAAAAAAAACTCCGCATTCTCCCGATGGATGCCCCCGCCAATCTGCAGCCCTCCCGGAAATGCCTCCAACGCCTTCCTTGCCTGGACCAAGTCCTCCTGGTAATACTCGGTTCCCTCCCGATTCAGGATAATGATATGCCCGCCCCGCAACCCATCCCTTCTATATAAGTCCGCGTAAAATCCCCCATCATATTCCGAGATGAAGTTGTCCTCCGCCAGATTGCCCGCATCCTGCAGGCTTCCGCCCACGATCTGCTTCACCCTGCCATTGTGAATATCAATACACGGTCTGAACCTCATAACTACCATACCTTTCCGTTGCCTACACAAACTTATCTCTTGGTAATCTTTTTCGCCAGCTGGCTATAGGTGTCTCCCTTGGAGACATTGTACGTCCCCGCACTGATTCCCGAACTATATCCATGCTGTTCCAGATACTTGTCAAAATCCAGCGCACTCTTGACCACGCCCAGTCTCTCCAATTTCCTGCTCACATCAGATGACATTTCCCCCGCATTGATGGTCAATTTCTTTCCCTCGGCACGAAGGCTTTTTTCCATCCGCTCCTTCTCTTTCTTCATGTCGATGTCCTTCTTGGAAGATTTTGAGGATGCAGCAGGCTTTTTGGTAGCCCGGCCGGCGTCAGGCGTTGCCTTGGCCTTGGAATCCCGGCCCTTCCCTGAGGGCTGGGCGCTCCCAGGCGTTTGGGTGCTCTTCTGCCCATCTGTAGCCTTGGGCGCGGGAGTGCTTTTATTCGCTGGAGATGCCTCCGGGGAACTCTCTGGCGAAGGGGACGCATCCCCATCGGATGCCAGCACTTTGTCAGAGTTCTGAGAGGCATACACCATTCCCAATTCCTTTGCCCGGGATTTCACATAGGAATCCGATGTGCGCATCAAAAAAGAGATGCCCAGAATGGTCACTGCAAACAAAACGCCAATGCCAAATCCACGAAAAAATGATTTTCTATCCATTTATATTCTCTGCTCCTTCTCAATTCCAGTCATGCCAGTTCCGCTGGCATAAACAATTTTACCTGGCGTTATACAGGTCTATGACAAACTTTACTTCCCCCTGGCCCAGTGCCAGCATCTTGGAAATGTCCAAAATAGAACGCCCCTTCTTATACAATGCGATAATCTCATCATTATGGTTAATCGGTTTTTCCTGGCGAGATAGGGGTTGGTAGGAAGGTTCCGCCTTTGTCTCCTCCCCTTCATTTTCCAGAAGGGCCTTCGTCTCCTCCTCTTCGATCCTGGTAATCTCTGCATCAAAAACAGAGGCCGCAGCATTTTCTTCCGGCACGGGCTTTCCTTCAGAATCCTCAGCCGAACCTGTACCCTCGACCTCCCTATTCTCAGATATTGTCTCCCGGACAGCCCCGCCATCTTCTCCCGCACCCTCTTCCGGGGCAGCGGAATCAGCCGTCTCCATTGCCTGGCGTTCCAATGCCAGCCGCTCCTCCTGAAGCGATTCCTTCCGAGACTGGTATTCCAGCGTATCTATCTCGATTTCTTTTCTCAGTTCTTCCAGCAGTTTTTCCTGTTCCTTCAGCTTTAGAAATTCCCCCGCAGCCTCGTCCCGGATATCTGCCTTCATGCCGTCAATTTCCTTGACCAGCTGCTGAATTTCCTCCTGCTTCGCATTCATCATATCGTACAGAAAAACCACTTCCCCATGATTTTTCTCAATCTTATCTAAGACTTGGTCAGAATACTCGCTCATTCCCATGATTTTCTCATTGGACATCTGGCTGATCCTATCATCCACTTCCTGATAAATGGAAGCAGCCTGTTCCCTCAGCCTAGCAATCTTTTCCTCCCAGTCAGCGGAGAGGGCCTCCGACTGCCTCTCTGCCACATCGTCCGGCTCCTTGTCCGGCTCCTCCCTTTTTTCCTCCACGAGGCGGAAGCTATACACTACAGCGCCCAATCCTATCAATATCATTAGGATTTCTAATACAACCATTTTATTGTTCTTCCCCTTTTCCATCTAAAATATATTCGCAGAAAAGACAAGCACTGTCTCTTGCAAGAAAAATCGAGAGACAGTACATTCTCTTCTCTATGAACCGTGAATAGTAACTCAAATCTTCATATCGAAGTGCTTTACTTCATCCTTTTCATCCTCAGGAGAATCCTCGCCCCGGGCACCATGGCCTTTCTTTTTCTTTCTCTGGCGGTTCCTCCGCTCCTCGTCATTTTTCAACTCTTCATTCTGAGCCTTCTCCCGCCGGATGGTTTTCTCCGAGGACTGCTTCACCTGCTCCTGGAACTGGGCCGCCAGCTGCTGATTCTCCTGATTCATGCGGTTAATCTCATTTGTCTGAATCTGGGACATCTCCTGGGACTTTGGCGGCATGGATACATAGTCAATCGTCAATGACATACCGTACTCCCTCCTTCTTGCTAAATGCCTTTCACGCGAATATCTCCGCCCTCTCTCACGAAAGTGCTGCGATGCACCTCGCTGTGAAGATATTTGCTCACATTGGATATGGTAAGCTTCACGCCGGTATAGGCAATGTCATACACGATGATCTTGCCCCTTCCATTGGATTCCTCCATGGATTTCTCCAATTCCTCATATTCCTCGTTCATGGATTCTGCTGACTCGTCAATTTCCTCCAATCGGGCTTTGTAACTCTTCAATTTCTCCAACTTCTCCGGCTCCAGAGAACCCTTCAACTTGAAACGCTTTTTTAAGACATCAATATTCTGCTCAATCACTTCCCGCTCCTCAGCCATCTCATCCATGGCCTTCTCCAGCTCGTGATAGCGGTCAATCTTCCTGGGATCCACTCCCACTTCCATCTCAGTCACCGTCCCCATGGTAGAGCCGGCCACCTTCGTCTCAATCTTTTTCGTAGAGCGGATGCTTCCCCCCGCCACCATGCCTCTTCTTCCATTCACCTCGATGGAATCTTTGGCAGTGACGTTGCTGTGCATAATGGCGTCGGTGATAATCTTTCCTCCCGCCTCCACATTGGCACTCTCTATGAAATTGGAAATCACATCCCCCTCCGCCTTCATCATCGCCTTCCCCATTCCCTGGATTCCACGGTTCAGAACAATCTTCCCCCCGGCAATGAGGGTGGCCCCCTCCACTGCGCCGTTCACATAAATATCCCCGGAGGCTTCCACCTTGTAGCCGGTAAGGATGTTCCCCTTCACATTGATGCTGCCATCATAGGAAATGTCTCCCGTAGAGGGCCCCACATCTGCCGGAACCTCGTAGCAGTCAGACACGAACACCTCGTCAGAAACCAGCGTCACATTGCCTGACACATCAGAATACATCTCCAGCCCATCTTCCGACAGGTGAATATTCTTTCCATGTTTCAGTTTCAGAACATTGACTTTCCTGGGCTTGATGGGATTTCCCGAAACATTCGTCCCCGGCGTTCCGAAATCTGCCGGAGTCAGCGTGGCAAGCAACTGTCCCTCCTTCACTGGCTCAATCATATCCAGTTTGTGGAAATCCACCTGGCCATTTTCATCCACCGCCGGCTTACTAGTCTTATCTGCGTTAAAGTGATAGGTAATCTCTGCATTCTTTCCATGAATGGGCATGGTCGCCTTGGCAGCAAGAACGTCGCAGCAGTACAGGCGCGCCTTCAGCATCATCTCTATATTTTTCTCAATAATTCCGTATTTTACTCCATTTTGTTCCAATAAATCCAAGATATCCCTGACAGAAAGCCTTGCGCCCTGGCTAGAATTGGGATACAGGCGAACCTTGGCATAGTACCGTTCCGGATCTACCGTCACTGCGGCATACTCGTTTTCTGGCAGTCTCTCCTTGACGCTAATTCTAATCTCCGCATTTTTGCCCATATCCGCCTTTTCCACAAAAGACTTAATGTCCTCTACCATGACGTCATCATATCCCTTGGCCTTCAAGTACGCCATAATGTCGTCAATATGCAGAGGCGCGCCCCCCTCCACCGGGGGATAAGATTTCAAATACATCCCATCTTCCTTGTGAACCATCTGAAAAAAAGCATTTCTCTTCATAGGCTGCCTCCGTTCCTCCCATACAGAAATTACAATGTCACCGTACTATTCACACGCTATCAAGGCCAAATAAGGGAATATCCTCTCCAATTTTATTCCTCATCTTCCGCAATGCCTTTGTGTGCAGCTGGGACACCCTGGACTCCGACACCTCCAGAATCTTACTGATTTCCTTTAGCGTCAGTTCCTCATAATAATAAAAGGCAATGACCCGCTGCTCATTCTCCGTCAGGGTAGTAATTGCATCTGCCAGAATTTTTTTCAATTCCTGACGCTCCACCACCTCTTCCGGCTGCTCGAAACGGGGGGAATTTCCAAATTCTGCCTTCACCTCGCTGCCCTGCTCCAGATAATCATCCAGAGACACCAGATTGGCAACCTGGGTCTGATTTACCAGATTCTCCAGTTCCTCCTGGGAAATCCCCATGCTCTCTGCCAATTCCTCATTGGTGGCAATCCTGCCCAGCCGCTCTTCCATCTCCTTCATGGCATTTTCCAATTTTCTCTGCTTCTGGCGCAGCGTTCTGGGTATCCAGTCCATCTTCCGAATCTGGTCCAAGATCGAACCCCGAATCCTCAAACTGGCATAGGTCTCAAACTTCACGCCCTTGGTCAGCTCAAATTTGTCGATGGCATCTATCAGACCAAAAATGCCATACCCCTCCAAGTCATCATATTCCACCGTATATCCCAGATACATTCCCATGCGACCCGCCACCACTTTCACAAGTTCGGCGTATTCTATAATCAGCTGCTCCCGAATCTGGGGACTTCTGGATTCCATATATTCCTGCCATAATGCTTCTCTACTATTATCATCCATCGGTCAAACACCCCTTCTGAATTTATGATTCCTCGCCTACAGCATCTCCTTCTTCTGCCGGCGATTCCTGCATTTTTTCTTCCTGCCCTTCCGGCAGTTCCATATTGATGCCACCCGCATTCCTCTTCACGAACATGTTTCCTGCGATTACTTTCTGTATCAGCATTTTCGCAATGAGTCCGATGATATAAAAAACAATCAGCGTGCCGAGAAGTAATTCCAAACTGTAAGTGGTATCCATATCATTCACTATGGTAATAATACATATGATTGCTCCAGCAAGCAACATCACAAATTTTGGAATAAAATCGATTTTCATGTTCTCAAACCCTTTCCCTTATATTGTTTTTTGTGGCTTTCCCACTGCCTTAATCAAAAAATCACCAGTCTCTGGATAAAACTCCACAGTCCTTCCAAAATTCAGCCCGGTATCCTCCGCCAGAATCCGTATTCCCAGAGAGGTAAGTTTTTTCTTGACCGCCTGCACATTTCGCTCCCCCACGCGCAGCATGTCACTATTTCCACTAAAGGCAAACATCTGGGCGCCCCCGGCAATCTTTGCCGTAAGGCCAGTTCTCCTTGCCCCTGCCCTTACCATCATGTCAATCAAAAGATCAATGCCCGTATCCGCAAACTTCGCCTTGTTGGAATTCTGGCGAACCGTGGTACTGTCAGGCAGCATGACATGAACCAGTCCTGCAATCCGGGTGGTGCTATCATATAGCGCCACCCCCACGCAGGAGCCAAGTCCCAATGTGGTAATTGCATCTGGCGTGCGACAAACATTTGCATCCGCCATACCAACTTTTATCATTTCTGACATCTCCATCACCTTAACCCTAATGATTTCATAATACGCCCATATGATTCCAGTGTCGGAATCAGAATAAAATATCCGCTGATATCCACATTCATATCGTTGAATACAGATTGGATCAGCAGAGCCTTATCTCCCAATTTGCCAAATTCAATCGCAGGAACGCTCAGAATCGCCCCCGCCATATCGAACGCCAAACTAGGCACAGATACATTGATTGTCAAATTCGTCATGCCTGAAATGGCAGACAAGTACGCTCCGGAAATGATATTGCCAATTTCCTGCAGGGCAGACTTTTCCAAATCAGAAAACTCCCCTTCATCTCCCGTCACGCATCCCATCAGCTGCTGCACGAACAATCTCGCCGCACTGCTCTCCAGGATAAATAACATAGTTCCTTCAATATCGCCTTCCAAATTCAGCAATATTCCTGCCACCAGAGTCTCGGCCCCTCCGATAATCTCTGCCAGTTCTGCAAAAGTCAGCATCTCAACCTTTGGAACGTTCATGTCGATTTTGGTGTTTATAAGCTGAGACAATGCAGTTGTGGCATTGCCTGCACCGATATTGCCTATTTCAGTCAGCACATCAAATTCAAAGTCATCCATGCTATCATTTTCTTTTTGCATAGAGTTCCTCCATTCCTGCATAAAAATGATTTGAAACCATTCCTGTCGCTTCTATATCATCTTATACATTTTCCTTCTCATTGATTACTGATGTGATATTCAACAACGTGACCAATCCTTCTTTGGTCTTGCCCACGCCGCTCAGATACTGCTTGTTTACATCATTGCTCTCCGATGCATCCGGCTTGTCAATCTCCTCTTCCGAGAGAGTGATCACTTCCTTCACCTCATCCACGATAATGCCTATGGCAGACTGGGACTCCGGCTTGATAATGATAATGCGGGTTGCATTGGAATACTCATCCGGCTCCAGATCAAATTTCAGCCGGAGGCTCATCACGGGAATGACCTCGCCGCGGAGATTAATCACTCCCTTGAAGTAGTTCTGCGCGCTGGGAATCCTGGTAATTCTGGACATGCGCACGATATTGTCTATGTATTTAATGTCTATACCGTACTGCTCTTCCCCCAGGCTGACTACAATATATTGCTTGCCATCGCTGGCAACTTCCAAGTTCTGAACTTCATTGATTTCTTCCATGTCTGTGCCCCCCTATACTAATGTATTTGCTTCCAGAATTAGCGCAATCTCGCCATTTCCGAGAATCGTGGCGCCACTGATCAGCTTGCTGCATCGAATATAATCGCCAATCGGCTTGATTACGATCTCCTGCTGTCCGATCAAATTGTCAACCACCAGCCCCGCCTGCTTGTCGCCCTTCTTCACGATAACCACGGTAAGGCTCTCCGGCTTGAACTCGCCAGGCTCCACATCCAGCAGCTTATCCAGTCGAATCAGAGGGATAACCGTCCCACGAAGGTTAATGACCTCCTTGGTCTGCACCTGCTTCACCTCTCCAAAAGCCACATCCTCGATGGTCTGGATGCTGCTCAGAGGAATCGCATATTTCTCGGCGCCAATCTCCACCATCAATGCCTGAATGATTGCCAGCGTCAGAGGAAGGCGGATAATGAAGCTGCTTCCCTCGCCAAGCTCCGTCTTGCACTCAATGCTGCCCCCCAGGCCCTCGATTTTCGTCTTCACCACGTCGAGGCCCACGCCGCGCCCGGACACGTCAGTAATCTTCTCCGCCGTGGAGAAGCTGGGGCGAAAGAGCAAGTCAATAAACTCCTTGTCAGACATTGCCGCCGCCTGGTCCTCCGTGAGCGTACCTCTCTCCAAAGCCTTATTCTTAATTTTTTCCACATTGATGCCGGCGCCATCGTCCCGCACCTCAATGTTAACATTATTGCCATCCTGGTAGGCATCCAGATAAATGTGACCCACTTCGTCTTTTCCTAAAGCAATGCGCTGCTCGTTGGATTCCAGGCCATGGTCGGCAGAGTTTCGGAGCAAATGCTGCAGCGGATCCCCGATCTCGTCAATAACCGTGCGGTCAAGCTCGGTATCCTCACCAGTCATGTGAAGCTCCATCTTCTTGCCCAGCTTCTTATTCAAATCCCGAATCATGCGGGGGAACCTATTCACCACCGATTCGATGGGAACCATCCGCACCTTCATGACAGACTCATGAAGATTGGTGGTCACGCTCTCCAGATATTCAATCTGCTCATTAAAGCCCGTCTCGCTCTTGGTCTCCGTCTCATCCCCGGAACTCATGGAAACCAAGCCATTCTTGGCAATAATCAACTCGCTCACCAGATTCATCAGCACATCCAGCTTTTCAATATCCACACGGACAGTCCTGCCCACCGTAGGCTTGGCGGACTTTGCGGGCGTCTTCTTGGCCGCCTGCTGGGCTGCGGGCTTTGCTGCCGCCTGCTGGGCTGCAGGCGCATTTCCTGCCGGCTTCGGCGCGGCAGAGGCAGACTTCTCCTCCTCTGGCTTGGAAGCCCCCTCCTGGGAAGTTGCGGCACTCCCCTTTGCCTCAAAAGGACCAATCACTGCCTCTCTGACTTCTGAGACGGACTCAATGGCAGTCTTAACCTTCTCTATGCCCTCCTTGGTAAAATACACCAGGCTAAAATCCATCTCGAACTTCTCATCCTCAATATCCTGCACATCGGGAACCGCCTTGATAACCTCTCCCATTTCCTCTAATGCTTTAAACACTAGAAATGCCCTGGCTGCCTTTAAAATACAACTCTCCTGCAAGTAGACGGTAATTCCATAGATATTTTGATTCTCATTCTTCGCCTTATCAAAAGTGTTTTTCTCAAAATCCGTAATCTGAATCGTATCGTACTTGATTTCACCAGAACTGGCAACTTCCGCCGCCTCTACTTTCGGCGCGGCAGCCGTCGTCCCCCCATCGGAAGACTTGCCTGTAGCCTTTTCCGCAATGCTGTTCAGGGAATTGATAATATCCTCGTTCTCCTCTGTCCCCTCATTGGCCGTCTCCAAAATTTCTGCCAGATAGCCTTCCAGGGCATCCAGTCCGCGGAAAAGCACATCCACCAATTCCGGCTCTACCTTCATGTTCTCGCTCCGGATTTCCTGAAACACATTTTCCATATCATGGGTCAATCGCTGCATCCGCTTGAATCCCATTGTGCCCGCCATTCCTTTCAGTGAATGGGCGGCACGGAAAATCTCATTGATCGTGTCCATATTTTCCGGTTCCTGCTCCAAAATCATCAACTGATCGCTCAGAGTCTGCAAATGTTCCTTTGTCTCATCAATAAAAATCTCAAGATACTGACTTACATCCATGTTAGCGCACCCCCACATGCTCTGTTATCGCATCAGCAATTTTCCTCAGCTCCACTACCTGGTCTACCGCCCCTGCCTCATAGATGGCCTTGGGCATGCCGTACACGGTGGATGTCGCCTCATCCTGTGCGATAACGTATATTTTATTTGTCTGTTCCAACTGAAGGATTCCCTTCGTTCCGTCCATCCCCATGCCTGTCATCACCACGCACACAATCTCGTCAAAAGAAGACTTCATCAGAGATTCGTACATAATGTCAGCACAGGGCTTCAAGCCATTTCTGGCAGCCTCCACAGTCACGGAAAGGTTATGTTCCTTTTTTCCTTTCTCAATCAAGCGCATCTGTGAGCCGCCCCTCGCCATGTATACACTTCCTTTCTGGATGGTCTCTCCATGAACCGCTTCCTCCACATGAATCTCGCTCAGCTCATCCAGGCGCTTGCTCAGCGAGCCGGTAAATCCCTCTGGCATATGCTGCACTACCAGCACGGGAGCATCCAGATTTTTCGGAAGAAATGGAATGACATACTGAAGCGCTTTCGGCCCTCCCGTAGAGCATGCCAGAGCCACCAGCTTCCTCGCACCGCTTCCCAAAGGCTTCTTGGAATGCTTAGATGTATCGCCCCGTCTAATTCTCTGTACCGCTTGGGATGCCGCCCTAGATACTTCCTGCACGGAAACCGATTCTCGCTTAAACCTCTCCTGCTTCTCCTCCGCGCCACTGGACAATCCTGTTGCGGCGTAGAGCATGGAAACCAGGCGATTGCCGAAGGAATCTCCCTTGGCCTCGGCCAGGCTATCAGGCTTGGTCACGAAATCAAAGGCACCCAATTCCAGTGCCTGAATGGTTTCTTTTGCCCCCTCCTTGGCAAGGGTGCTGACAATCAATACGTTGATGCGAATTCCATCTCTCCGCAATTCCCGAAGAAGCTCGATTCCATTCATCTTAGGCATATTGATATCCAGAACCATAGCGTCAAATGTCTTGCCAGACCGAAGGATTTCCAATGCTTCCAATCCATTCATCGCATATTCTTCTGCCTGAAGTTCTCCATCCGAATTTATTATATCAAAGAGAACTCTTCTCATAAGTGCAGAATCATCTACTATCAATACTTTTTTCATGATCATCCTCATTTCTGCACTGCTTTCTGTGCATTATGCAATGTTTGTGCAAGCAGCGCGCAGTCACAAACTTGCAACACAAACATTGTTTGCGTTTACAAACATCGTCTGTGTTTTTTCCTCCATTCTTGCTTACCCTGAAAATTACGGCACAAGCACAAATCCACACACACTCCTATCACTCTACTCTGCTCTCTCTAATTGGAATACATAATGTATGATCTGCTCCTTTTCCTCTTCTGAAATCCCCACGTATTTCATGCGAATATCGTAATAATCCTGCTCATTCCTCAATTTCCCTGAATGAACCACCTGCCCGAAAAGGGACATGGTCGCCGTGCCGCCCTCTCGCTCTATGTCAAAAGCCACTTGGAGAAATTCATTCGCCCGCACTTCCCGCTTGGTCGTGAAGCGAATCCCTCCGCCACTGATATCCACCATGAAATCCTCATATTCCAAAGAATCCGGGTCCATCTTCTTCTCGGGCAAATCCCCCTGGATGCAATCTGCAGCCACCCGCCGGAACAGCATTCTTGTATGGCAGGACACCCTCTGGTGCTTCCTGCGCTGCACCCGCTCCATGGGCGACACGATTTCCAGGGAAACCATATGGCTTCCATTTGCCACAAAAGAAGACTGAAAATATACATACGTGAGATAAACCTTCTCATAGGAAAGGATATAAATGGCATAACAGCTCATTTTGTCCAAGGAAATCTCCTCTTCCAATTCCACCTCTATCTCCGTCTCGGACACAAACTTCCGAATCCTGCCCTTGCACGCAAGTCCATTCTCAAACTCCGTGATTTTTCCCGTATCCCTTCCCACAGGAAAAATCTTTACAAAAGCATCTTTCTTGATCATCTCTTCTATCATTGGTCACTCTCCCATGGGAACACGGATATCAGTTTCCATTCACAATTCTTTCCCTTCTCGCGAACCGGGGAAACTGCCTATCCAATCAGACTTTATCGCCCTCCGCTCTGAATTAGCCTGGAAAGCAATCCGGAAAGCCCTTTGCCTCGGTCTCTCTCCTCCCCGCTCCCACCATTCTCCAGCAACATGGCCAGATCCAGCATGGCTCTGGCAGAGGAGGCATTGGGATAGGCAATGGACACCGGCTGCTGTTTCATCACGGAACGGGGCAATTTCTCATCATAGGGAATATACCCCAGGTACTCCATTTCAAGTTTCAGAAACTTCTCCACCACTGCATTCAGCTTCAGGAAAAGTTCCCTTCCCTCCTGATAATCGTGGGCCCTGTTGGCCACCATATGTATCATCGCCTTATTCCGATAGAACTCCTGGTGATGGCACAGTGTCTTCAGAAGCGCATAGGCATCTGTAATGGAAGTAGGCTCTGGCGTTGCCACGAGAAGCACCTCAGAACTGGAAATTACCAGATCAATCACCGTATCGGAAATCCCTGCCCCCGTATCCACAATCACCACATCGGCAATCTGGTCCAGCTCATACATGATTCCCACCAGGCTCTTCACCTGATCGCTGTTTAAATTGGTCAGATCCCGCAGGCCGGATCCCCCGGAAATAAATCCAATTCCCGCAGGGCCGGGCGTGATAACCTCCCGCAGGCTCTTGCCACGAAACATCATATCAGCCAAATTATATCGGGGGCGGACTCCCAGCATCACTTCCACATTGGCAAGACCAAAGTCGGCGTCCAAAATCACCACTCGCTTCTTCATCTTGCCAAATTGGATGGCCAGATTCACAGAAATATTAGACTTTCCCACGCCACCCTTACCACTTGTGACAGTGATGACCCGTGCCAGATGCTTCCTGGTATTCTGTTGTTTGATAATATTTCTCAACTGCTCCGCCTGATCCATCAGCCATTTCCTCCCAGAAGCTGCTTTGCGATGTTCTGGGCATCGATCTTTCCAATATCATCCGGTACGTTCTGCCCGCAAGTAGTATAGGAAAGGGGCGCCCCTGTCAACATGTGAATATTATATAAATTGCCAATCGTGTCCGTCTCATCTAGTTTCGTAAAAATCAAACTAAACTTTGTCATTTCTGAATAGGTAGAAGAAATCTTCACCAAATCCCGATACTTGGTGGTAGCGCTCAGCACCAGGTAAATTTCCCGATTGGCTTCCTCCACCGTCTCTAGCAGTTTCTGGATATCCTCCTTCTGCTGGGGATTATTGTGAGACCGCCCTGCCGTATCCACAAACACCATGTCAAATTCCCTCAATTCCTCCATGGCATGGCTCATATCCTCCGGGGAGTAAACCACCTGCAAGGGAATCCCAAGAATATTTGCATACGTGCGAAGCTGCTCCACCGCCGCAATGCGGTAGGTATCCGAAGTAATCAGCGCAACCTTGGTATTCTTCGTCAATTTCAATGTGGATGCAATCTTGGCTATGGTAGTGGTCTTTCCCACCCCCGTAGGGCCTACGAAAAATACATATTTCGTCCGCTTGGTCTTGATATCAATCAGATGGGGCTGTCCTATTTTCAATACGATTTTCTGGTAAACCCCTGCCAGAATGCTATCCAAGTTGGCATTCTTGTTCAAATTGCCAGAGATATCGTCCAAAATCTGGTCAATATAGGTCTCCTCCACCTCGTTATCCAGAAGCTTCTTCTTAATCATGTCAAAATAGACCTGGTTGGAATTGTCCTTCTGATCCTTCTCTTCCTTTTCCAGCTTGGCAGACTGCATCTGCTTCTCCAGAAGGTCTTGCAGACTGCTAAGCCTCTCCTCCAAATCCTTGTCATCCCCAAGGGAAGGCTTCTCTTCCAGGATATTCTCGCTCTTTAAGGACACATCCCGTCTGGCCTTCGCCTCGACAGGCTTTGCATCTCCCGATTCCGCAACTGGCACAGCCTTCTTCTCCCGATCCTTCTCGGCCTCTTTCCTTGCCTCTGCCTCTAGGACGGCATTTGTCTCCTGGATTGCTTCCTGGAGTTTGGAGAAATCAGGAAAAGCATCCTGCCCCTCCTGCCGCTGTCTCCCCTGCTGCATTTCGGAACCTGATGCACTGTGATCCCCCTGCACCTCGTCCACTGCGGCGGTCACCTCCACGGAAGGCTTCCTGAAGAACCGAAGCACCCCCTTGGCGGCCACTTGCTTGACGTTCATAATTACAGCGTCCTCTCCCAGTTCCTCTCTCGCAAGCCTCACGGCCTCTTCCTCTGTCGTCCCAATATATTTTCTAATAACCATACTATACTGTCACCATCCCTATCGATTGTAGTTCCACATCCGTCTCGATTTCATTGTAGGACACCACAATCAAATCATTAAACTGCTCCGATGTAAGTTTCTTAAAGTACATTCGCACAATAGGCGAAGTCACAATAATGGGATTCTTTCCCAATTCCTCCATTTTGTCCATCTCTTCTTTCACAGAATTTAAGATGCTCTGGGTCTTCTCCGGATCCAGGTTGATGTAAGCCCCCTGCTCCGTCTGCTTGATGGAACCCATTATCTCCTGCTCGATGCCCGGGTCCAGAGTCACCACGCTGGTCATCTCGTTGGCAGGGAAATACTTATTGGAAATGGCGCGCCTCAGACTCTGCCGCACATACTCTGTCAGCACGTCCGTGTCCCTGGTAGATGTGGCATTATCAGCCAAAGTCTCAAAAATCGTCACCAAATCCCGGATGGAAATACCCTCGCTGAGCAGATTCTGCAACACTTTCTGAATCTCGCCAACCCCGAGAAGCTTGGGCACAAGATCTGACACCAAAGTGGTATTGGCCTCCTGAATATTGTTGATAAGATTCTGCACGTCCTGTCTGGTAAGCAATTCATCCAGATGATTCCTCACCACTTCCGTCAGGTGGGTGGCAATGATAGATGGCGGGTCAACCACCGTATATCCCAGAGACTCTGCCCGCTCCCTCTGGGCCTCCGTAATCCAGATAGCCGGCAAATGGAAGGATGGCTCGAAGGTAGGAATACCTGTAATCTCCTCCTCCACATAGCCCGGGTTCATCGCCATATAGTGGTCAAACAGAATCTCGCCCTCGCTGATGGGCACGCCCTTTATCTTAATCACATATTGATTGGGATTGAGCTGGATATTATCCCGCAATCGGATCATAGGCACCACGCAGCCCAGTTCCAGAGCAATCTGCCTTCGGATCATAACCACCCGGTCCAAGAGATCGCCCCCCTGGTTCACATCTGCCAGAGGAATGATTCCATAGCCGAACTCTAACTCAATCGGGTCAACCTGCAACAGGGAAACCACGTTCTCCGGACGGCGAATCTCCTCTGCGGATTCCTCCTCCTCGTCCACCTCGCTCTCGATGGCCACGTCTTCCATGGCAGCCTCGATGGCCCGGCCCGCCACGAGAAATATGATGCCGTATCCCAGGCAGATCATCGTGGGAAAGGGCGTGAAGGCAAGACAGACCATGGTGGCCCCCACAATATATAAAACCTTCGGGATGGAAAACAACTGCTTCATCAGTATATTTCCCAAATCCGACTCCTTCGATACTTTTGTCACCAAAATACCTGTTGACAGAGAAATCAGCAGGGAGGGAATCTGGCTCACCAAGCCATCACCGATAGTAAGAATGGAATACTGATTCAGGGCAACACCCAGTTCCTGTCCCCGCATCACTACGCCGGTAATCAATCCTCCCACCAGGTTGATACCGGTAATAATCAAGCCCGCCGTCGCATCTCCCTTCACGTACTTGGTAGCACCGTCCATGGCGCCGAAGAAAGTAGATTCATCCTGAATCTTCTGGCGCATCTCTTTCGCCTGGGCATCCGTAATCGCCCCGGTATTCAAATCTGCATCAATGGCCATCTGCTTACCCGGCATAGCATCCAGAGTAAAGCGTGCCGTCACCTCCGCCACGCGCTCAGAACCCTTATTGATCACGATGAACTGAATGATGATCAGCACGATGAAGATAACCACGCCCACCACCAGGCTACCGCCACCCACGAAATTGCCGAAGGTCTGCACCACGTCGCCGGCCTGCCCCTGAAGCAGGATGTTACGGGTAGAACTCACATTCAGCGAGAGCCGAAACAGCGTGGTAATCAGCAAAATGGTCGGAAACGTAGAGATATTAAGGGCTTCCTTGGAAAAGATGGCGTTAAACAATATTACCAAGGACACACAGAGATTGGCCATCATCAATATGTCCAACATCACCAATGGTACTGGAATAATCAAAAAGATTACCGGTATTAATATGTATAATCCCAATAATAAATCTGTTCTCTTCATTTCTACTCTCCTCTGCCTATTCTATATTGGAAAACATCGCACCTTTTCAATCATGTCACCACAAATGGCACAAGCCATCGAAAAACTCTGGTTCTGCGTTTTTCATAGGTGCGACTATAGTTTTTCCTTACGCATGGTTCTTTCATGCGTTATGGAAAACTTCGCACCTTTTATACCTTCCCCTGCAATCCATACACATAGGCCAGCACTTCCGCAACCATCTGGTACAGTTCCGGCGGAATCTGCTCTCCAATGTCTACATTGTGGTACAGCATCCTGGCAAGGGGCTTGTTCTCCACAATCTCAATCTTATTTTGCCTGGCAGTCTCCTTAATCTTCTCTGCCAGATAATCAGCACCCTTGGCAAGCACCACCGGCGCATCATATTTTTCCTTGTCATACTTAATCGCCACCGCCAGATGGGTAGGGTTTGTAATGACTACGTCCGCCTGGGGCAGTTCCTGCATCATGCGCCTCTGAGATGCCTGGCGCATCCTCTGCTTCTGCTGTCCCTTAACCTTGGGATCGCCCTCTTGGTTCTTGTACTCATCCTTCACTTCCTGCTTCGTCATCTTCATGTCATTGTGAAACTTCCATTTCTGATAAATCAAGTCCCCCATGCCGATGATAAAGAAAAACAGGCTGATGCGAAGGCCGATATTGACAATCACATCCCCCACCAGGGCGATGGCCTGAGGCAGGGAATAATGATACATATCCATAATGTAGTTCCACTTATCCTGCAGATAATTGTATACCACCACAGTCATGACAATGATTTTTGCCGTGGATGTAAGCAGCTGCATCAACTTGTCTTTAGAAAACAACCTCTTCATCCCGCTAATCGGATCAAAACGCTTCAAATCAGGCTTCATCGGTTCAAAAGAAACCTTCCACTTCACCTGAACCAGAAGCACGAGAACCGTGGCTACAAAAGAAAACACGAAGAAGGGCAATACAAGCATGGCAATATCAATAATCGCCTCCCCCATGAAAGAGCAGCTCATCTGCAAATTAAAGGGTTCATCCGTGAACTCTGAAATATGCTTATAATAATTATTGTAAGTAGACAGCAGGCCATTCCCCAAATATCCCAGATAAAATCTGAGTATGACGAAAAATACCAGCAGGGAAACTGCCGTTGTAAGGTCATTGCTTCTAGAAGCCTGCCCCTTTTTCCTGGCATCCTCTAATTTCTTCGCGGTAGGTTCTTCCGTCTTCTCCCCGCCGTCCCCATCGTTTGCAAACAACTGCAAATCATACTTCAAATACGACATATTCTCTCAGTCCCTCTGCATCAAAGGCACTGCCTATGCCAGTGCTCTCATGTACTTCGCGCTCCAGCGCAATATCTAGTCATAACTACATACACTAAATATAATAACTCATTTACGGCAAAATAGCAAATCCTATTTGCGCTGCAAATGCATTCATGCTGGCAGCAAAGATGCGGCCATACTGCATAAATTATCAAGGTTTCATAGACTGTAGGAATAATTTGGTTATTTTTTGCATTTCTTCGTAAATGAAGTCCGTAATTCCGGGCAAAAATGACACCATGATAAACAAAACCGCCAGCCCCACGAAAATCTTTAGCTGCATGCCGATGACAAACATATTCATCTGGGGCGCAACCTTCGCAAGGATTCCCAAAACCACATTCACCACCAGCGTGCAGCAAAAAATAGGCAGAATGATCCGAAATCCAATCACGAAATAATCCACCATGTAATCCATATAAACCTGCTGCAAGAAGGGCGTGACCTTGCTCCCCCCTATGGGAATCAGCTGATAGGAATCAATCATAGTATCAATGAGAAAATAATGCATATCCGTGGCCACGAAAATCAGCATAAACATAGCAGTAAAGAGCGTGGCAGTGATGGTAGTCTGCACCTGGGTAGTTGGATCCATCTCCATCACCATGGCAAATCCGATTTCCATATCCACAAGATGTCCAGAAAAGTTCAGGATATACAGGCAAATTCCCGAACCCAAACCGATCAGAAGGCCAGTAATCGCCTCCTTGGCAAGAACAATGCTGTACCCCAGCATGCCATGATAAGATACAGCCGAATAATCCACAAGATTCATAACCACCAGAGAGAGGAAAAAAGCGGTACCCACCTTCACCCTCCTGGGAATATTTGTATTAGAAAACATGGGTGCAATGGCTATCACCATGGAAATGCGCACAAATACCAGCAAAGCATATTCCACATATTCAACTGAAAATTTCAAACCATTTCACCCCTTGTCATTTTATAATCGTAGGAATCTGATTCATGATACTGATAAACAGTTCCGAAACACTCTTCATCATCCAGCCCCCGGCAATAATCAGCACAAGCATAATCGCCACAAACTTGGGGACGAAAGTCAAAGTCTGCTCCTGGATAGAGGTTATGGTCTGAAATATACTGATAATAAGCCCCACTACCAGAGAAATAATTAGCAAGGGCGCAGATACCTTGACCACGGTCCAAATCACCTCTCTGGAAATATCCATTACAACATCTGGCGTCATAACTTTTTCCTCATTTCTGCAAGGTGGACTTCATTCACCTCGGCTTTATAGTAAAAAACTAACGTTCTTTCAATGTTTCTGCTGCAAACCAGACAAAACATACTTTCACAGTATTTCCTTCATAGGTCTCGATGGCTTTAGGTCTGGAAAGACCGCACCAACTGCCCAACAACCAAGTTCCATCCATCCGCCAAAATAAACAGCAGAATCTTAAAGGGCAGGGAAATTACCGTGGGGGGCAACATCATCATACCCATGGACATCAGAGTAGAAGATACTACCATGTCCATCACGATAAAGGGAAGATACAGCAAAAAGCCAATAATAAAGGCAGCCCTGAGTTCGCTGATAATAAAGGCAGGTATTACGGTCAAGATCGGTATATCATCTACCTCTTTCATATCCTCCGACTTCTGCCCGTTGATATCCATAAAAAGCTTCAAATCCTTCTGCCTCGTCTGCTTCAGCATAAAATTCTTAATGGGCGCAATTCCACGATCAATGGCATCCTCCTGCTTCACCTGACCATTCATGAAAGGCTGTACCGCCTCGTCATTCACCTGGCTGATTACCGGAGCCATCACCGCCAGCGTAATAAACAGAGCAAGTCCCACCATCACCTGGTTTGGCGGCGTAGTCTGGGTCCCCAAGGCAGTTCTCAGAAAATGCAGGGATACGATCACCCTGGTAAACGAAGTCACCATAACCAGCAGCGAAGGCGCCAAGGCCAGCGCCGTCAGAATCAAAAGAATCTGCAGGGTGGACTCCAGATTGGCGCTTCCCGCATTGGAAGAAATGCTGAGTTCAAAATTATCATCATTATCCGGCACGCCGTCAATCTCATTCTGCGTGGTAGAATCCACTCCCTTGCCGGAAGCCCTTGCATAGGAGGGTGCCGCCGCAACAAAAATCAAGCAGAACAATGCAAGCAGCACGCCCATGCGGAACATGGCTTTCCCTTTCTCTCTAAACTTATCTGTCATCTGAAAACTCCTCACTTCCGCCCATCATTTTTCCTAAAATGCTGCAGCACTTCCTTAAAAGAAATACTCTGGGCTTCTGTCTTTTCTTCTATCATCAAATCGCTTTCCTCCAATTCCGTGAGCATAGAGGCATGCTCCTTGGTCAGCACGAAAGAAACGATTTTTTTTCCAACTCTAGCAATCACAATGCTCTTTCCCGGCACAATCTGCTTGGACTCAATAATCTGTATATTAGAAGACTTGCCGGAAACCATGGCATTTTTCGCAAACCATTTCGTAAAAAAGTGCGCTCCAAATAGAAGCGCAACAAAAAACAATAATAAAACAACTAACTTAATAATGCTGGCCAGTGTTGACATGTCTGACGTACCCAGCAATATACACATATCAACACCTCCAGCATCAAAATATCTTATTTCGCAATCTCCACTAAGCGGATACCAAAATTCTCCTCAATTACCACAACCTCGCCCTTTGCGACAAACTTGCCATTTACTAGAACATCCACCGGCTCTCCTGCCAGCTTATTCAACTCTAGAATCGTTCCGGGAGAGAAGTCAAGAATTTCCTTGATGGACTTATTAGCACGCCCAAGTTCCACCGTGACTTCCAGAGGCACATCCATAATCAAATCGATGTTCTCCTGCTGCAGCAATGGCCCAATGCCAGGATTGAAACTCTGGAATTGCGCCGGCTGGACATTGACATTCGGTGCCGGCATCATGTATGGTTGCTGCATCTGAACCATATTCGGATCCATCTGGGGCATTGCCTGAGGTGCCGCCTGAACCGCAGGCTGAGGTGCTGCCGCCGGCATGGGTGCCGCCTGGGGAGCAGACTGAGGTGCCGCCTCCTGAACCGGTGCCGTTTCCGCTGCTGAATTACTGTCCATACTCCCACTCCCTATAAATCTCTCATACAATTCCCTAGCAAATTCAAATGGATACAACTGCATAATCTGGCTGTCAATCAAATCGCCAATCTTCATGTCGAAGGCAACTTGCACGACCTGTCCTACCAGGAAGTTAGAAATCTCCTTATCCTCAATGGAATCATTCAAATCTACCAGACTGGCTGTGGGCGGACTGATATCCACCTTCTTTTCCAGCATGGAAGAGAGGGAGGTAGCCGCAGAACCCATCATCTGATTCATCGCCTCGCTGATGGCGCTCAGATGCAATTCGGAAAGTTCCCCTTCCGTATTCGAGCCATCTCCGCCCATCATCAAGTCCGTAATCACCTTCACATCCTGTTCTTTCAATATCAGGATATTATTTCCATCAATCCCTTCAATATACGAGATATGTATAAATACACACGGCCTGTCATACTGATCAGACAACTCTTCCAGGGATACATAAGACACCCTGGGCGTCGTAATCGTAACTTTGTTGTTCAACAGGGTTGACAGCGTCGTGGCCGCCGTACCCATATTGATATTCGCAATCTCTCCAACAGCGTCACGTTCCACATCAGTAAGCGGCTCTGCCGAGGTGTTCTCCCCCGCCGAAGAATCGCCTCCAGTCAACGCATCAATCTCTTCTTGAGATAGCATTCCATCCATAATCTACTGTTCCTCCCTTATTATCGAAGTAACCCTGATTGCATATGCATTGGAAGCCGCACCTGGCAGGGCGCTGAACTTCCGGATATTTCCCACATAAACATCAAGTTCATCATCCACTTTCGTGTCTAATTTTATGATATCTCCTACCTGTAAATTCGCAAAATCAGTTACAGATATGGAGCTTCTGCCCAGCATCGCTTTCACCGGAATCTTCGCATAGTCAATCACATCCTGAATGTCATCGCGATATTTCCCAGAAGAATCCTTCTCCATGGCCGAGTACCAGTATTTGGTATTCAACTTGTCAATCACAGATTCCACACAGGTGTATGGAATACAGATGTTCATCAAGCCTTCTATCTCGCCGATCTTGATATTCATCGTCACGATAGCCGTCATCTCTCCCGGAGATATGAACTGGGCAAACTGAGAATTGGTCTCAATCCTTTCCAGCCGAGGTTCAATCTCAACCACGCTCTCCCAGGGCTCTACCAGCAAATTAGTACAAACCTCTAATATACGCTCTAAAATCACCAACTCAATCTCGGTAAACTCACGATTCTTTTCCAGAGGATTGCCAAAACCGCCAAGCATGCGATCCACAATAGCAAACCCTATATTGGCAGCCAACTCAATAATCACATTGCTCTCAAGAGGCGCAAAATTAATCACTCCCAAAAGCACCGGATTAGACAGGGCATTGGAAAACTCTGAATAGGTATTCGCCTCTGCATTCATCACCTCTACCTGCACGTTTTTCCGCAGATAAGCAGGCATGTTCGTAGACAGCAACCGCCCATAATTCTCAAAAATAATCTCCAGCGTACGCAAATGATCTTTGGAAAACTTAGACGGTCTGGCAAAATCGTAATTCTTGACTGATTTCTCCGGAGTTTCATCCACCTCATCGGGATTAATTTCTCCTGAACTCAATGCATTGAGCAGACTATCTATCTCAGCTTGAGATAAGGTATCTCCCATAACTTTCACCTCTCACCTGAATGATACGCTTTCCCATGAAAACCATTCAGTTTCTTTGTCACTAAACCATTATAGCATATTTTCCTAATAACTCAAAGCATTTTTTGCTTATTTTTATATAATAGGAAAATACTACCTGATTATGCCTTCACTTACTGCTTTACGAAACCATCCAGCGCAATGCGTACAACCACCTTGGAATCTAACAATTTCTCAATTTCTTCCAGAATTTCCTTCTGCACCAAATCCTGGGATGCCTCCTCAAAGGTATGCCTCTCCATCACCGTAGGAATAATGCTGGTAATCTGAGCCGTATCTGCCGTGAGCGCTTCGTTCACATCATCAAAGTCATCCGCCTCTTTATTCAAATACAAGGTATAGCCCTTCAACTGAGCAAAGTGTGCCTTCCCATCCGAACCCGTCTTCATATTATAGGTAGATTCGCTTTCCCATGCCACAGGAATAGACTGGAGGTCAGAAAGCTTGTAATTGGAATCCCCCTTTGCGGGATCGTCTGCATCCAGTTCAATATTCAGCACAGATGCCACATTTGTCAGAAGATTATTCGTCTTATTGAACGTAGGCAGCATCACAAAAAACAAAATAGCAGTCAACACTACGTTGATTACCGTCAATGCGGTAATAATCACACTAAAGATATTTTTTTTCATCGTTTTCACCTTTCTGCAATCATATTATAAATCAGGGCGCATCCCTAATCTGTATCGCTATATATTTTTATTTCAACACGGCGGTTCTTAGACCTGCCTGCCTCCGTCTTATTGCTGGCAATAGGTTCTTCCTCTCCTCTGCCAGAAGCCTCCATATGTCCCGACTTTACATGGCACTTCTTAGTCAGGTATTCATATACCTTGGCAGCTCGGGCCGTAGATAGCCACAAATTGCTGTCATACTTTGAATTCTTAATCGGAACATTGTCAGTATGGCCTTCAATTTTAATTCGCTTGTTCTCATATCTTTTCAGAAGGCTTCCCACGCCAGACATAATCTGCTTGGCCCCAGACTGAATGTCCGCACTTCCCGATTTGAAAAGCACGCCACCGCTCAGGGAAATCATCACATAATTATATCCATCATCCATGGTTACATCCAGAGAATCCTGCAGACGGCTGTTCTCTGCCGCCTCCACCACCTGGGAATAGATTTCCTCCGTGTCATCCTTCTTCTTCTGCATCTGTTTTTCTTCGTATTGCTTTAACGGATCCTCTTCCACATCAGATTCCGCCTTCTTACCCATATCCGTATAAAATTCATCCAGATTGCTCAGCTGGGTAGCGCCACTGGATACCAAGGTACCCTCGCCCACCGCCTGGGCGCCCCCGCTGAAAATGCTGAAACTGTTGGACAAGGATGCCACCAATTCCGCATACTTGACCTCATCAACATTGGACATGGAATACAGCAACACGAAAAAGCAAAGCAGAAGGTTCATCAGGTCGGAAAAGGTATCTTTCCAACCGTCGGTTTTGATTTCTTCTTCCTGCTTCTCTTTCGCCATTAAGCCTCACCACCTTCAGCCGCTGCAGCTCCAGCACCGCCGCCTTCTTCCTGTCCTATGGACTCTCTCGCATTCGGCGCAAGGAACGACTTCAGTTTCTCCTCGATTACACGAGGGTTCTCGCCTGCCTGGATAGACAGCAGACCCTCCACCATAATCTCCTTGATGGTAATCTCCATGTCATTGAACATCTTTAACTTAAAGGAAATAGGCAGACAAATCCAGTTCGCCAGCAGAGAGCCGTACAGCGTGGTCAAAAGCGCCACCGCCATGTTCGGTCCGATCTTGGACATATCTTCCATGTTGTAGAGCATGTTTACCAGACCAATCAGAGTACCAATCATACCCCAGGCAGGCCCCATGCCGCCCCAGTTCGCCCAGAAACCGACTTTCTCGCCGTGTCGCTTGTCCACGGAGTTCAATTCTGTCTCCATGATATTTCTAACAAGCTCTGGATCCGTACCATCCACGATCAGCATGATTCCCTTTTTCAGAAATTCATCCTCGATGTTGTTGGCAGTCTCCTCCAAAGCCAGAAGACCTTCCTTGCGGGCCACATTGGAAAGATTGACAATATCTCCAATCACCTCTGCCTCATTGATACTAGGCTTTTTGAGCGCCAGAGAAAATGACTTAATGCAGCCGATAAACTCTGGTATCCCCTTTGCCTGCATCAGCATACAGCAGGTAGAGCCACCCAGCGTAATGAATATCGACACAAGATCATAGAAATGCCCCATAGCTGCCGGACCTTCCTCACCTGTAACGATACCCAACACGACAAAGACGGCACATGCAACCAAGCCAATTAATGTTGTAATATCCAAAACCTACACCACCTTATGTATTATTTTTTTGCAATGCTACATTTTTGCAGCACTGCATTCTTTCCTATATAATATTACTAGATTTTTTACGTTCTGTCTACTTTCTTTTACAATTATTTTTTTTCCAGTTGTCAAAGTGATGACCGTATCAGGTGTCTCCTCCACCGTCTCAATCAATTCCGCATTGATTGTCAATGCCTTTCCGTTTAACCTCGTCACATCAATCATAAAATTTCCCATTCTTTCCAAATTTGTGCAAGCAAGCCTGTCGTTCGCTGTACATTGCTTCGTGCTATGCATGCCCGTTTTCTTGGCCTTGCTTTTACTTTAAAAAGAGCCAAGCAGTTTGCCCGCTTGGCTCTCAATCAAAAATCAACTACTATTTACCAGCGAACTCCCATTACCTCTTCAGATTAACCAGTTCCTCTAACATCGTATCGGAAGTAGTAATGATTCTGGAATTTGCCTGGAATCCACGCTGAGTGGTAATCATATTCGTAAATTCCGTAGACAGATCCACATTGGACATTTCCAGGGCGCCTACCGTGAAGGAACCTGAGAGGCTCACTTCCTCGCCAATTCCATCAAAGGGACCGGAGTTCAGGGACGCAGCGAAAAGGCTATCTCCCATGGCCTCTAAGCCGGATGGGTTGGAGAATGTGGCCACCGCAATCTGGGCCAGGCATTTCTTCATGCCGTTGTCATAGTTTCCATACACCTTTCCATCAGAAGAAATAGATATGCCCTTCATGTTGCCGGCCTTGTTTCCTGCGTAGTATCCGTCCGGGTCTCCCTTGTTGCTGGACAATTTGGAAGTTCCGCCCTGGGAATACTGAGTCAGGTCATCAAAGTAAATATTCACGCCGCCGGTATCGTTGGTATCATCATGCTGCAAGAAAGTAGAATCCCCTCCCGCATTGGTACCATTCACGATATTCTCTCCCTGATGGATTGGAACCGGGCCAATCACGGAAAAGTTCAGTGCCTTCCCCTGATATACCGCATTGGGACGATCCGTCGTTCCATTCTGGGTATTGACATAATCACCGGTGGAACTGCTGAATATCAGCGATCCCAACTGCGTAGCCTCCAATGTCAATTCTCCTGTCTGGGCGTCCACATTGGCCGCTGAGACCTCGCCTCCTGCAAACTGTACCTTGGCATCAGAAGCGGAATAAGTAATGGCGCCTGTGGCGGCATCTACCGTCTTCAATACAAAGATAGACTCGCCGCTGGCATTATACACGTCACCCACCCGCACATCGTACTTCACCGTGCCGGCCGTCTGTGTCTGCGCCTTGGAGACATAGAGCTTTACAGAATACTGCTCGCCGATATTGTCATAAAAACTAAAGGTCATAACCTGACCGCCGGAAATCGGCGCCCCGCCAGCACCATAAGTGGGGTTCAGCTTGGTGTCATTAGGATCAATATTTCCTCCCAGGGTGATTGCCTGGGTAGCCTCTGGCTCATAATACAGATTGCTTCCTGACATGATGGACAGATCCTTCACCGTATCTTTGATAATCTCGCCCTTGTCATCTGCCAGCCAACCCTGCACTGTCGCTCCATTGGTGGTACAATACAGATTTCCCACCTCATCAATATTCAGCGCACCAGACTTGGTAAACAAAGTGTCCGTGCCAGAACGCACAATCAGGAAGGACTCTCCATTGATTGCGATATCCAGAGAGCGATTCGTGCTCTGGGTACCACCCTGCTCCGTAATGTTTGTAGTAATAGATGCCACGGTAGAACCAAGGCCAATCTGCTTAGCGTTGGTACCAGCCGTGCCAAGCTCCGCATTGGAACCGGTAGCAGAAGACACCGTCTGGTAGAAGGTATCCGCAAAGTTCACGCTGCTCCCCTTAAATCCTACTGTGTTCACGTTTGCAATATTATTTCCAATTACATCCATTCTCGTCTGGTGGGTTTTCAGTCCTGCCACACCAGAGTACATTGATCTCATCATAATAGGCCTCATTTCTGCGTTGCTTTTTGTATTTGATTCCCCCTGCGCCATCCAACGCCCAGGCACAAGGGAGGATTATGCCAAACCTGCTGGCACAAATCACCACTTTTAACAATTGGAAATGTACGGGATTTCTCCGTCATTCAAAATCCCCCTGCTTCCTTATGAGGTCCAGCACCATTTACATTTCCTAGTTAATGACCGCTCCATCAATATTGGTAAAGATGGAATCCGTCATATCGTTCACTGCTGTTATTACGGTATTATTCTTAACATTTACAATAAATGCCAGATCATCTACCATAACCAAAGACTCTTGAATTCCTTTTTCCCTCGCCTTGGTTGTTCCCTGTTCCAAACGCACCATCTGCTCCGCAGATAAATTGATATTGCGGGACGTAAGCCTCGCATTCGCATGTTTGGAAAACTTGAGATTTTCCACTGCCTGTTCCTGTTTCTTCTGGAATATATCCTGGAATGAAACATCGCTGGCTGACTGGGAATTTTCTGTCTTGGAAGAATTCTGCAGCAGCTTCCCCCTCATCTGATCGATGGAGGTATAATTTTCCTGTATTCGCCGCATCACTTCACCTTCCTTTCCCTGCGAAAATCATCTCTTACAATCTTATGCCCATCCAATCATCAGGAACCTGCGCTCCCGCTGTTTTCCGTACCTGTCGTGCCAGAACCAGTGCTTCCCTCTGATCCTGATCCTGTACTGGAATCGGTGTTTCCATCTGAGCCTGAATCTGTGCCACCTGAGCCTGAGCCATTATCCGGATCTGCTGGCTTTTGGACAATTCCCTTAATCTCCAGCGTCACCTCTTCGTAGACAACCGTCTTATCTGCATTGTCAAAGACAAAGCCCACATAATATTTCCCGGCATCTACGCTCTCTAGCGCCTCCCTGTCAATGGTCAGCTTGCCTTTCTCAAAGGACAGATACTTTGGATCAATCGTCACTGTCTTGCTACTGTCATCAACTCGCATCAATGCCACTGCAAAACTCTTTGCCTCATATCCATGAGAGCCAAGGCTAAGACCTTCCACAACCAGATCCTGGGGATCCTGATGGTAATATTCCAAATGCTGCTTTGACACGCTAGGCAAAAATGTAGAAATCAGATAATATGGATCAATCACCTGCACCACTTCTGAATATGGATATCTCTCTCCATCCACTGTGACATAAGCCTCTCCATTCTGAATCGTCACATACTGCACCGTGCCCTGAAACTCTATCACATCACCTGTGGAATTCTCATGCTGGATCACCACTTCTTTTCCTACCAGGCTATATGCCGTGCTAACGTTGGCAGTCTCATTCAGATTCTGCATCGCCTCCAACTCGCTAAACTGCGCCAGCTGGGTCACATACTCGGTATTGTCTGTGGGTTCTAGCGGATCCTGATACTGCATCTGTGTCACCAAAAGCATCAGAAAGTCCTCTTTTCCCAGTTCGGAACCAAGTTTTCTCTCCTTATCTTTCTTCTGGGACGACTCCGTGACATCCACTATCGGCTTTCCATTTTCGTCAAATGTTACCGGGGCCATTAAACCAGCCATATAGCATCCTCCTTTCCTATGCCGTGTAATCAACGCTTCCACCGGACTCCAGCATCACTCTCCTGCGCATCTGTTCCGGCGTTTCCTGGGACACTTCCATGTCCTCATCATCCTCAGCAACGTCAAAATTGAACTTTCTCTTGCCCTGCTTCTGAGCGTCCTTCTGCATCTGCCCCTCAGCCTCATTGCTCTGGCCAAAGCTGAAATTAGAAATCTGCACATCCACAGACTCCACTTTCAGGTTCTTTGCCTCCAAAGTTTCCCGAAGCTGGAACATCTGGCTTTCCAATGCCTGCTTTGCCTCCTCGGACTGTACTTTGAAGTTTGCCGTCATCACGCCATCCTTCGCAGAAACTGTCAGGAGAACCTTTCCAAGACTTTCGGGATTCAGCTGCATTTCCATGGTGGTTGCTGTGGCATCCACAGTGCTGCGAATCTGCTCGCTCACCTGCCTCACGATGTCCACCATCTGCTGCATCCTCTGCAAGCCATTCATGTTTACATCCATGACCTGCTGGATATTTCCCTGAACCACATTCATCTGGTCCGCAAAGATCGGATTGGTAAATTCTGACGATGATTTCACATCGCTCCTGTCTGCATAGAGTAAAGTCCCTGCATCCTGCGCCATAGAATCATCCCCGAAACCACCGTTTCCAGTCTCGCCGGAAAAGCCCTGCTCCATGGAATCCTCTGTGCCCTCTGCCTTCTGGACTGCAACATGCTCTACAAAGTCCGCCTCGGTAACAAGATTTCCCTGCTCCTTCACAGCAGACTGGTCTCCCGTCTGGGCCTGCACGCTTGCCGCCGTCTCCAAGGTCTGCATCTCAGAAGAAGCCGCCATATTCTGTGTCGGCATCTCAGAAACTGCTGTCTCTTTGGCATTTTCCAAAACTCCTTCAAAGGGTACGGGATTTTCCAATACTTCCATGAGAAGCATCACATTATTCTCATTCTCTCCCACAAAGTCCGTCAACGCCTGGAATAAGTCATTGTAACTCTGAAGCAACGCCTCGTTGGTCAGGAAATCAATATTTTCCCCGCCACCAACCACCTGCAGCACAAACTGCTGAAGCACGCTTGGGTCAAGCAAATCGGTAACCACGATTCCCATAGCCGCCATGACCTCTTCGAATTCGGCATCATCCATGCCCAGGATATCCTTTACCACCTGCTTCATCTCATTCTCCACAGTCTGCAAATCAGCCATCTGATTTGCGTCCCCCTGCATCTGGCTAGAGACATCAGCCACATAGTCCTCCTTTTTGGAGAAGTCCTTGCCCTGAACAGAAAACTCTTTCTGGGAAGCCGGAGCCTGCCCTTCTGCCAACTTTTCATTCTGAGAAGAACTCTTGCTGGTAAAAATCTGCTCAAACTGCTGCGCCTTGTCTTTGGAAGAAATCCCATTCGCCCCTGCCGAAGCAATAAGCCCCTTCGTCTGGAGAGCGCCCAGGTTCATCGCTTCCACTCTTGCCATCTTCTCACCTCCTTTCACTGTTATGTATATCGGCTTTTTATGTCATCAGATTAACTCTGCAGACAACTATTTGACAGCAATTTTCTTGGTCAGCTGGGCTGCATAGGAGGTATCCATCTCCTGCAGGATCGCAGCTGCATTGCTCTCCTTCATATTTTCCAAAATATCGCAGACCAAATCCAAGTCCTCAGACATCTCGGAAAGAATCTGGGCTGCGGAAGCGGCATCCATATTAGAATACTGCTTTGCCAATTCCTCTGCCTTCTCAGAATAGCGCAATTCATCCAATACCTGCCTGTATATCTTTTCCGCATTCTCCGGCTGAATCGCCTCATAATACTGTCTGTACTCAGTCACATCCGGGGCGTTGTCCGTAAATACCACCTTCTCGTCAAACTCTGCCACCCGCCTGTCAAAAGCATCCTGATCATCTTTATATTTCTGGAGTTTTTTCACCTCAGCCTCCAATTCCGCAATATAGTCGGAATTGGCTGTGGTCGTTCCAGTCTGGGATTCCAGGCGGCGCTCCAGCTCCTTGATCCTGTCATTGGCAGATTTCAAGGTATTATATTTATAATTCCCCTCAGATGCCTGCTGCTCCTCGGATGCCTCTGGCAAAATCTTATTGATTACTGGCACATCTTTTAGCACCGGATACAGCACATTGCTTCCAATGCCCCCCACATCCAGCTTAATCAGGAAAGCAAACACAGCCAGCCATATTAAGATAATGATAATGGCTATGAGAGCCGTGACCGCTTTGCTCCCACCGCTCTCCTGATCTAAATTGTTCGCGGCTGCTCCTTTTTTGTCTTTCTTTGCCATCTCTATTTATCCTCACTTTCAATCATACCGCCACAGGCGGCACAAACATTTTCATTGCTAAAACACCGGGCTGTTGCTGCTACGCTGTTTTAGCCACTTTCCTCTGCACTTCGGTGGCGGAAACTAACCAATTCGTCCACTTCCTTCCTCTCCTGTGCCTCGATTTCCAGTTTAAACTCTTCAAAAGCCTTCTCCTTTAGCTTCTCGTAGGTCTTTCTCTCCTTCATGGCATTGTCCAGCTTCTCCCTTGCCCGGTCTACCCGGCTCTGCTGGTTAGCGATTACAACCCGCTGGAGATTGATGTTGTATTTTGCATTTTCCACGCTGTTTTCCAAGGCCTTAATCTCCTGGATATCCAAATGATTCTGCACCGCCCCGGTCAGCCTCTCCTGATAGCCGTTCTTTTTGGCCACCAGAAAGGCCAGCTTCTTCTCCTCCTCCCGAAGCTTCCCCATCTCGATTCCATATTCCGCTTTCGCCTGATCTTCCAGCTTTTCCTTGATGGACAGAATGCTCTCCATCTGAAACACAAACTTTGCCATGAACTGTCACTTTCCCTCTACTCTGCCTCGGAAGCCTCTGCCTCGAATATTCCCTCAAGCATCTGCACCTCTTGGGCAAAGTCAAACTTTTCATACACATCCTGCCTGAGAAATTCATTGACCTCCCCAATCTTCGAAAGGGCGAAGTCAATCTCCGGGTTAGAGCCATCTTTATAGGCCCCGATATTGACCAGATCCTCCGCCTCGGAGTAGGTCGCTAGTACATTCCGCAACTTGCCGCTGGCATCCTTGTGGTCATCGCCTGCAATGGAACTCATCACGCGCGAAATGCTTTGCAGCACGTCAATGGCGGGATAATGGTTCTTCTGGGCAATCTTGCGGTTCAGCATGATATGTCCATCCAAGATGCTCCTGGCGGTATCTGTAATGGGCTCATTCATATCGTCACCATCCACCAGCACCGTATAGAGACCCGTGATGGAACCTTTGTCTGAACGCCCCGCCCGCTCTAGAAGCTTTGGCATCTCTGCATAGACGCTGGGAGGATATCCCCTGGACACCGGAGGCTCTCCCGAAGCCAGGCCAATCTCCCTCTGGGCCATGGAAAATCGGGTGAGGGAATCCATCATCAATAGCACATCCCTCCCCTGATCTCGAAAATACTCCGCAATGGCCGTGGCCGTCTTGGCAGCTTTATTTCGAATCAGCGCCGGCTTATCGGAAGTGGCAACCACCACCACGGACCTTGCCATTCCCTCCGGCCCAAGATCCCGCTCGATAAACTCCCGGACCTCCCTGCCTCGCTCGCCAATCAGGGCAATCACATTGATATCTGCCTTGGTATTCCTGGCAAACATCCCTAGCAGCGTACTCTTGCCCACGCCGCTGCCGGCAAAGATGCCTATTCGCTGTCCCTTGCCCACAGTAATCAGGCCGTCCACCGCCTTCACTCCCAGGGGAAGCACCTCATCGATAATCTCCCTTGTAAGCGGATCTGGCGGTTCGGCCTCCACCGAATAGCCCTGGGTGCCAGCAAGTTTGGACAGTTCCGAATGGTCAATGGGATTGCCCAGGCCGTCCAGGGTCTTCCCCAGCAGTTCCTCCCCCACTTTCACTTTTAAAGGAGCCCCAGTATTTTCCACGCGGCTCCCCAAACCAACCCCCGATGTATTGTCGTAGGGCATCAGAAGCACCCTGTCATCCCGGAATCCCACAACCTCCGCATTGATAATCTGATTGCTATCCTTCGTGATAATATGGCACAAATCATTCAACTTGGCCGCCGGGCCAATAGACTCCACCGTCAGCCCCACCACCTTAGCAACCTTGCCAAGCCGCTTTTCATAGGACTGATCCAAAAGCATATGATATTTTGATATGTCAATATCCACCATACTGATACGCTCCTCGCTTTCTTTAGGAACTTTCCGAAATTATATCCAAACAGTTCCTTCCCATCAATACACAAGCAGCTTCACGTGCTCTTCCAAATTCTGCATCTGGGCATCCAGACTGCAATCTATAATCCTATTGTCTGTCTCTATAATGCACTGACTTTCCGTCAGACTCTCATCCTCTAAAATATCAAACTCCTGCACATCCTTCGCCAGCAGCTTGAGGGTCGCTTTCTTCGCAGACACTCTGGCAATATCCTTCTTGGACACTCGAAGAACCAATTTAGAAGTCTTCTCCATATTTCTCAATGCGCTTCCAATCAGGTAGAGAATAATTTCTTTCTTATCCTCGCAGACGATGCCTGTCAGTTTTTTCACCAGGGAGACAATGATCTCAGCAAATGCCGGCTCCAGATTCTTTTCCTGCTCTTCCAACTCCTGCATTTTCTCCTGATATTCCTGCTGCAGTCCCTGACGCATCTGGTCTAACTCTACCCCTGCCTCGTTCCTTCCCTCTTCCATCCCAATGGCTTTCCCCTCGGAACGAGCCATTTCCTTGATAGCCTCTGCCTGCTCGTTGGCCTGGGCAACAATGGACTCTGCCTCCTGCCTGGCCTCCTCCAGTATTTTTTCCCGCTCCTCGCTCATCTGGGCAGAAAGTCTTTCCCGTTCCTCCCCAATCACATCATCCATAGAGATGACAGAGAGCCCACTCTCAAATTCTGCCTCCTCATCTTCCTCTGGAAAAGTGCCGTCCAAAGTTTCGAAATGAAAGGGCTTCGCCTCCTCCACATGCCCCAGTTCAAGGATATTGGGAATATAATGCTCCACATTCTCATCAGGGTCAATGGATTTGACCTTGCCAGGCTCCATATTAAAATAAACGGATTTTATCAGATTAGACAACGATCTCGTCACCTCCACCTCTGGATATGATAATCTCAGCGGAATCCTCTAACTTACGTATAATATTCACAATCTTCTGCTGCGCTTCCTCCACATCCTTCATGCGGACAGGCCCCATAAAGTCCATATCCTCCTTAATCATCGTAGAGAGGCGGGAAGAAAGATTGCTAAAGATTAGATTCTGCACATCCTCGTTAGCACCCTTCAAAGCCACTGCAAGCTCGTTATTATCCACCTCACGGAGCACACGCTGCACGGACCTGTCGTCCAGGGAAAGAATATCCTCGAAGACGAACATCTTCTTGCGGATCTCGTCTGCCAGTTCTGGATCTTCGATCTCCAAATTCTCCATGATGTGCTTCTCTGTTCCGCGGTCCACCGTGTTCAAGATTTCCACGATAGAATCCACGCCACCGACCACGGTGTAATCCTGGTTTACCAGGGATGCTAATTTCTGCTCTAACACTTTTTCCACCTCTTTGATCACATCCGGCGATGTGCGGTCCATCTGGGCGATACGCTTTGCCACGTCTGTCTGTTTGTCTGGAGACAGGGCAGAAATCAAAGCAGAAGCCTGACCTGACGGCAGATAAGATAAAATCAAAGCGATAGTCTGGGGATGCTCATCCTGAATAAAGTTCAGCAGCTGATTGGCATCCGTCTTCCGCACAAACTCGAAAGGACGAACCTGCAGGGAAGCTGTCAGTTTGCCAATAACGTCCTTCGCTCTCTCCGCTCCCAGAGATTTCTCCAGCAAATCCTTGGCATATCCGATACCGCCCTCGGCGATATACTGCTGAGCCAGACACACTTCATAGAACTCATCCAGCACTGCCTCTTTCATAGAAGGAGCCACACTCCTGGTATTTGCAATTTCCAGGGTGAGCTGCTCGATCTCATCTTCCTTTAAATGTTTAAATACATTGGAGGACTTTTCCGGTCCCAGTGTAATCAGCAGAATCGCCGCTTTCTGCACTCCGCTGATTTCCTCTGTACTCTTTGCCATAACACCCATCCTTTCTCCGTCATACAAAACATACTACAAGCATATATGTCGATACTACTCACAGCCATTCATCAACTCATGCGATAGTCACTCTGCCTAACGGCATAAGCATCCACTCCGTTTGGCACAAAAAAGAATGCATTCGTTCCACTAAAGCGGCGTCCTATGCCGCCTTAGTGAAACTTCATTCTTTTTTACATATCCCACTCGTCATTCAACCAGTTTCGCAATAGTTGGGCAACCGCCTCCGGGTTCTCGTCCACGAACTTCTCTATCATTCTCCTGGTCTCAGACTTATCGCTAAATTCAATATCCTCAATAGACTGGTTCTCCTTGGTGGTAGCCAAAAGCTGCTCTACGGAAAGCTCCGGCTCCTCCTCTGCTACCTTCACTGGCGCAGTACCGCGAACCACCACATAAATCAGCAGGGCAATGATCAGAATCGCCAGAATAATCATCAGATAATCTGCCAGCCCTCTGGAAGTATCCGGCTTCTCCACAAACTTTGGCACTTCGTAAGCCATCACGCTAATATTGTTGGCATTCACCCCAGTCGCCAGCGCGATCATGTTCAATTCCTCCGCTGGCAGATTGATGGTCTGCCTATCGCTATTTTGGGCAATAAACTCATCAAAGGTCATATTGTCCAGCGTTCCGTCCTCCTCCAGCTGCTCCTCCTCGTACACCCGGTAGCGGAGGGCAACCACGCCCAGAGAAGACTCATCATAGAGAATCGCCGGGGTCTCCCGCTTGATATTCTCAATGGTCTCGTCCGTAAGGGCATCCTGTACCTTTTCAATCTCAAGGCTATTGGTGGTGGAACTCTGCCTCAGGAAATAATCCGTATCGTCATCGTTGGAAGCCGTCCCCGGCTCCCCGCCGGAACTGTTGCCCCCCTCGGATTTATAACTATAGAAATTCGTGGGATATCCATACTCCCTTCCCTCTGCCACAGAGTAGGTCTTGGACAAGGTCTCCGCCTTGCTCATGTCAAAGCGGATGCCAGGCGTTCCCACCTGGGTCTCATCATAGCCGCTCTTCAGAAGAAGGGAATTCACATTGTCGGCAATGGTCTTGCGAAGTTTCTCGCAATATTCCGTCACGCCTCCGGTAATGCTCCCCCCCAGGGCATCTGCCGTTGCGCCATTGTAGACGCTCTTTCCATCAGAATCATTGATAATGACGTTCTTCGTCTCTGTCCCCACCGCATTGGCCAGCCAGCTGGCAAGAGCCACGGAAGTCTCCTCCGTCAGTTCGTTCTTTTTGGAATCGCTGACAGAAATCCGGGCAGTAATCGAGGTATCATCCGCCTCATCCAGAACGCTGTAATTGGAATCCGGCATATCGATAAACACCGTGGCATCATCAATGAATGAATACTCCTTCAAACTTTTCTGAATGGAACTCTGCAGGGCCAGCACCCTTTTCTGGCTCTTCTCGCTCTCCGTGGTGGACATGGAATTGTCAAAAGCCGCATCCCATGTATAGCCCTTGTCTGCCAGTCCATTATCGCTCATGGTATAGAGGGCATCGGTCATATCCCCTTTATGTACGTAGACCGTCATGCCATCATCCGATGCCTTATAGGAAATCCCCTTCTCCGTCAGGGCGCTGGTCATCTTATTGGCATCATCCAGATTCTCAAAACGCTGAAACTGCACCCATGCCGGCCTCGACACAAAATAGGCAGTCAGACCGATTGCGAAAAGCACCACGCAGATGACAGCGATAATAATCGTCTTCTGTTTGCTGGAATATTTCTTCCAGAACTCCACAAGCCTTGTGGGAATTTCTTTTATTCTCTCTTGCATATCATACTCCCCTATTGTCTATTTTCACACTATATAGGAAACCGCTTGTGTATAGCGGTATGCCATTGGGAACGCGCCAATATCCAAGGGATATTTTGTTCCCTTTTTACCATCATCAGAACTGCAGGTTCATGATTTCCCGATAGCCCTGCAGGAAGGCATCCCTCACGGCCACAGTATACTGCAGCGCCACATTTGCCTTCTGCTGCGCAATCTGAACATCATGAATGCTGTCCGTCTCTCCCAGTGCAAACTTAATTTCTTCCTCCTCTGCCGCATTGCTGTAATCATTGGTCTGCCTGACCAGATTCACCGCAGAGTCAAACACATTGGAAAAGGCAGACTTTTCTGCCTTGTCCTCCACTAATAGAGAATCAGACTCCGACACCAGCGGCGACGAAATCTTAGGAGCCTGAAATGCCGTACTCAAATCCACATCAAACAATGATGAAATTTCCATAATCCTCAACCATGCCTTTCCATATTTCTATCTTTCTTCACATCACCAGCCATGCCGGCTTTGCCGGCACAGACAAACTATGTGAAGAACGCTGATTTTGCGTTCTTCTTAGGTGCGACTGTCGTTTTGCATGGCGAGGTGTTTTCGAGCCTAGCAAAACTTCGCACTTTTTTTATTTGCCAATCTCCAGCGCTTTGAGCTGCATATTCTTGGACGCATTGAAGGCAGTCACATTCGCCTCGTATGAACGGCTGGCATCAATCATATCCGTCATCTCCGTTACGGTATTCACGTTCGGATAGATGACATAGCCATCCTCATCCGCATCCGGGTGAGTGGGATCATAGACCATCCGGCACGCCGTCTCGCTGTCCTCTATGATATCCGTAATCTTCACGCCCTTGCCCACGGCTCCCGCCGTGCCCATCAAGGTCTCCTGAAACGTGGCATAATTCTTCTCCTGGAAAATTACGGATTTCCTCTTATAGACATTCCCATCCGCATCCCTGGTACTGTTCACATTCGCAATGTTCTCGGCAATGATATCCAGCCTGGTCTTCTGAGCCGTCATGCCAGAAGAACTGATATCCATGCCTGAAAAAACTCCTCCCATACTATTCCTCCATTCTATGTATCAGCATCTCTGCCTAAATTATTTGCCGTCAATGAAAAAGCATCAAGCGCAAAGCCTATTAGCTGTTCCCCTTGGTCACCATCTTCAACCGATTGAACTCCTGAGATACAGAATCCAGCATGGTATAATACTTGATCTGGTTCTTCGCAAGTTCCGCGCTCTCCGTATCGATATCCACGTTATTTCCATCAATGCGGTAGTCCATGCCTTCGTACTCCGTATAGGTGGTAGTCATCAGGGCGTCCAAATCCGCATTTGCCACCTCGTCATCCAAAGAATTGGTATACCCCACCTCATTCCGCAGATACTCCTCGAACTGGACATCCTTTCTCTTGTATCCGGGGGTATCTACATTGGCAATATTGTTAGAAAGCACGGAATTCCTCGTCCAGCTGGCATCGCATGCCTTCTCCAGCACATTGATATAATTAAATGCTCCTGAACCTGTCATATAAAATCCTCCATTCCTACTTAGCCCGCAGATTAGAAGCGAACTTCATTCGCATGGGGCAAGCACAAATCTTGCGTGTAAAATTTATTTCCACGCTAACTCCTTTCGGGTATAAAGAACAGATGTATGCCTAATGTTCCTATACAGTTCTCAAAATTATATACCTAATCACACATATATAATTATAGAGCAAATGAAATAAATTACAAGAGAATTTAGAAAAAAATATAAATTATTCACTGCATATTTCTGGAAAAGCCGTATTTACGGCAAGTCTGACTCCCCACCTCCCGCCAAAGAAATAGTTTAGCCACCGTGCCCCATGCATGTCAAAAATATCTCCATAAAGGGAGACAGTGCCATATGCTGACACTGCCTCTACATGCGATTCACGATAAAATCATAGCAAAACAAATCATTTAAAATATGGATGGTGGTGCCCTTCATTCCCGAAGACTTTGTCCGAATGACTCCGGCACTCTCACACTTTTTCAAGGCATTGACTATGACGGACCGGGTAATGCCCACGCTGTCAGCCAGCCGACTTGCCACCAGGATGCCCTCCCTCCTATCTCCCATCTCTTCCAGCACCGCGACTACCGCCCTGCTTTCCAGCTTGGACAGGGTTCCAAGCACTGCCATCACATCCTTCTTTCTGTGCTCCTCCTCGGAGACCTCCTCCGACTCGGCCCTCTGCATGGCAAGCCCCACCACGGTAGTGCCGTATTCCGTCAGAATGATGTCATCGATGGAAAAAGGCTCCCTCTCCCTGTACACAAAGAGCGTTCCCAAACGGATTCCCGCCATGGATATAGGGGCAATCATGCCCTGAATCCCCTCGCTATCCTCCTCGGCAAGCCCCAAGGTCATCAGATTCACATTTTCCTTAGTGGAAAGAATGCTTAAAAACCGGTCATGGAGCGCCCTGTCCACGTACTCTCCCCGCTTTTTCTCCCCGAAATGGGAAATCACCGGAATATCGCTCTTCTCCTTCTTCCCCAAGATCTTTCCCTGGGAACTTAAAAGCAGGACATTGACAGACAATACAAAGGACAATTCCCGGCAAAAATCTGCGAAATCTATCTTATCTGAATCCCTGTCATTGAGCAGGCGGTTGATTCTTCTCGTTTTATCCAGCAGTTCTAAACTCATGTCAATCCCCATTCAGAAGCGTATGCGACATGGATGGGCAAATCTACGATACGTCTGCCATCAATGCTATTTGCGACGCTCCTGCACAAATAGCCAACATTAACTAACTCAAACTATCTTTTGCTTTTTTCAGGCTTTCCACATACCCGCACTGCTCATCCATGCACACCAGTTTGCTTCCCTTTTCCACCATAGCACCGCCACACTGGGGACACTTCTTGCTAGAGGGCTTCTGCCAAGACATGAAATCGCAGTCCGGATAAGCAATGCACCCAAAATACCTTCTTCCCTTTTTGGTCTTTCTCCCCACCACGTCAGCACCGCACTTAGGGCAGGGCACCCCAATCTTTTCCAGATAAGGCTTGGTATTGCGGCATTCCGGAAAGCCTGGGCAGGCCAGAAACTTCCCGTGGGGGCCATACTTCACCACCATATTCCTGCCGCACTCTTCGCAGATGACATCCGTCACCTCGTCCTCAATGGTCACTTCCTCCAGTTCCTTCTGGGCCACTTCCACCGCCTCATGAAGGTCGGGATAGAAATTCTCCACCACGGTCTTCCAGCGGACGGAACCATCCTCCACCCGGTCCAAAAGTCCCTCCATATAGGCTGTGAAATTCACATCCACAATGCTAGTGAAAGATCTTTTCATGATTTCGTTCACCACTTCCCCCAGTTCCGTGATGTAGAGATTCTTCTTCTCCTTGGCAACATAGTGCCGATTGATAATCACAGAGATGGTGGGAGCATAGGTGCTGGGTCTTCCAATACCCAGTTCCTCCAGCGTCCGCACTAGAGAAGCCTCGGTAAAATGAGCCGGCGGCTGAGTAAAATGCTGCTTCTTCTCGAAAGAATCAGCATTCATCTCCGTCCCCACAGCAATTTTCTTAGAAAGCACCCTCTTGTCAATCTTATCCTCCTCCGCCTGGTATATGGTCAGATACCCAGGAAACGCCACCTTGGATGCCGCAGAGGTAAAACGGTATTTGTCAGAATCAATCTTCACCGTAGTCGTTGCGAGCTTGGCGGGTGCCATCCTGCTCGCCAGAAACCTCTTCCAAATCAGCTGATAGAGGCGGAACTGATCCCTGGAAAGCTCATCTTTTACAGAAGCGGGGGTAATATCCACGTAAGTGGGACGGATTGCCTCATGGGCATCCTGAATCTTCTTCCCCTCCTTTGCCTTCTTCTCACCCGCCGCATGATAGTCGGCTCCGTAATTTTCTTCTATATAATCATAGGCCATGCTCTTGGCCTCCTCGGACACTCTGGTAGAATCCGTACGCAGATAAGTAATCAAGCCTACCGTGCCTCTGCCCTTGACCTTCACGCCCTCGTAAAGCCCCTGGGCCAGCCGCATGGTCTTCTGGGTAGAGAAATTCAGGCTCTTTGCCGCCTCCTGCTGCAAGGTACTGGTGGTAAAGGGCAGAGGGCTTTTCTTCGTGCGCACCGTCTCCTTCATATCCGATACTGCAAATACAGACTTCTTCAATTCTTTGATGATTTTGTCCAGTTCCTCCTCCGATTCAATGGACATTTTCTTATTTTTCAAGCCATAGAACTCCGCCTCGAAAGGCTTCTTATCCCCCTCTGGGCGAAACTCCCCGGTAAGGGTCCAATATTCCTTGGAGATAAAGGCATTGATCTCCTCCTCCCGGTCGGCAATAATGCGAAGGGCTACAGACTGCACCCTTCCGGCACTGAGCCCCCTCTTCACCTTGGCCCAGAGCACGGGGCTGATCTGGTATCCAACCAATCGGTCCAGCACTCTCCTGGCCTGCTGGGCATCCACCAGGTCCATGTCGATACTCCTGGCCTGCTTGATGGACTGCTTTACCGCATTCTTCGTAATCTCATTAAAGGTAATGCGCCTAGTCTTCTCTGGGTCCAATTTTAACGCATGAAACAGATGCCAGGAAATCGCCTCCCCCTCCCGGTCCGGGTCGGTAGCAAGATATATTTTATCCGCCTTCTTCACCTCCCGGCGCAGTTTCGCCAGAAGTTCCCCCTTTCCCCGGATAGTAATATACTTCGGCTCAAAATCATTCTCCGTGTCAATTCCCAACTGACTCTTTGGCAAATCTCTCACATGACCATTGGAGGCAACCACCTCATAGGTACTTCCCAAAAACTTCTTAATTGTCGTCGCTTTGGACGGTGACTCCACGATAACTAAATTCTTTGCCATTGTGCTACCTGCCTTTCAACCCTGTATATGCAGCGCAGACAGACTCCCGGCTCCTGCCCTCTCCCCAAAAGCCATTTTGCTGTATTATCACTACTATAGCATAATGGCATAACGACGGTTCTCCGTCTCTCTCGCCAGTTTCCTTCGCTGCAGGGAATCCAGGGCAGCCAGCACCTCCTGTGGCTGCAAACCTGTCTCCTCCACTAGAATGGATATGGAAACAGGCTCCAAACTTAAAATAGCATACACTATTTTTTCTGTAGTTTCAAGCATAACATTTGTTTTTTTCTTTCTTTCCACCACATCCTCGTCAAAAAAGAGACCCAGCCCATCTAAAATATCACCCACCTTCGTAACAGGGCACGCTCCTATTTTCAGGAGTTCGTTTCCTCCCTGATACAAGGGATTGCAAATGCTTCCCGGAATGACAAAAATTTCTTTTCCCTGCTCCAGTCCCAGTTCTGCCGTAATCAGGGAGCCGCTCCCCTCCTTCGCCTCAATGACCAGAATGCCCCCGGAAAGCCCGCTGATCAGCCGATTCCTCATGGGAAAATTGTAGGGCAGGGGCGGCGTCTTTAAAGGAAACTCCGAGAGCAGGCCTCCCCGCCCCTGAATCTCCATAAAAGCATCCAGATGATTTCTGGGATAGCAGATATCCACCCCTGTGCCAAGCACACCAAAGGTTCTTCCACCGGGTGCCTGCATGGCTCCCCTCTGAGCGGCAATGTCGATACCCCGGGCCATCCCGCTGATAATAGGAATCCCATTGGCGGCCAGTTCCCTTCCAAACTTCTCCGCCAGAGCCCTCCCCTCCCCGGAGGCGTTCCTAGCCCCCACAATAGCCACGGCAGGAAGCGCTCCGGCAGGGAGGCTTCCCCGGTAGAAAATGCCATGGGGCGGTTCCGAGATCTGCCGCAACGGTTCTGGAAATCCCTTCTCATCCCGAGTGATAAAGGAAATCCCCCGCCTCTCCATATCCTCGTAATCCCTTTTCACCACATCCAGACTTCTCCCGGAAAGAATCACATCCCTATCCTTTGCACCCAGCCTGGGAATATCTTGAAAAGTCTCTTTCTTCCCATAAAAGATATCCCTGGAAGAACCAAAATATGCAAGGAGCCGCCTTCTTTTTCCATATCCAATTCCTGGAAGGCTACACAGCCAAAAATCATAATATTTGTCCATCACGCCCCTCCCTCCCCCAGTATTTCCTGTCCACCGTGCGGTAGCACACCGCCTCCATCACATGGTCCTTCCCAATCGCCTCCGCCCCCGCCAAGTCCGCAATGGTCCTGCTCACCTTCAAGATCTTATGATACACCCTGGCACTGAAATCCATGCCCTCAAAGGCCCGGTTCAAATATTCCTCCGCCTCCTCTTCCAGCGGGCAGTACCGCTCAATCAGCCTGGAGGGCAGTGCCGCATTGTGGCAGAAGCCCTGCCCCTCATAGCGCCTCTGCTGAAATGCATGGGCCCGCTCCACCCTCTTCCGAATCTCCGCCGAAGACTCATTCTCTCCCTTCTTTCCCCCAGCAAAATCTTTTAGTTCCAAGGGCACCGTCTCCACGCACAAATCCATGCGTTCCAAAATAGGCTTGGAAATCTTATCCAGGTAACGGTGTACCTCCCCGGGGGTGCAGGTACATTTCTTCCTGTCTGGATAAAAGCCGCAACGACAGGGATTGGTAGCGGCGATCAACTGGCACTTGGCAGGATATCGGTAATTTCCCTCCAGACGGGTCACATTGACAAATCCTTCCTCCAAGGGCTGGCGTAGCAAGTCAATGGTCTGCCGATGAAATTCCGCCATCTCGTCCAGAAACAAAACGCCTCCGCTAGCCAAGCTGATCTCTCCCGGCCTGGGGGTACGCCCTCCCCCCACCAGTGCCTGCCTGGTCACTGTGTGATGGGGCTCCCGAAAAGGACGGTCAGCCACATAGGGAGTCTTTTCCGACAAAAGGCCAGCCACGCTATATATCTTAGAAATCTCCATCCGCTCCCCAAAATCCATTCGCGGAAGGATTCCCGGAATACACTTGGCAATCATAGTCTTTCCCGAACCGGGCGGCCCAATCATAAGCAAATTATGCATCCCTGCGGCGGCCACCTCCACCGCCCGGCGAACCAAACGCTGACCGCACACTTGAGAAAAATCCGGCAACATCTGTTCAGCGAGAGAAATCCCACCTCTCTCCCCCACATGATTTGTCAGATTCTCTTGCTGGAGCCACTGCACCAACTGCTCCAGACTGGAAACGCCAATCACCCCCATCCCCTTCACAATCCCTGCCTCTGACACGTTCTCCTTGGGAACTACGCTGTAGCGGATGCCGTGCTCGAAAGCCGTATACACCCGGGGCAGCACGCCGGAAACAGACTTGACCTGTCCCTCCAGGCCCAGTTCACCGATAAAAATAAACTTCTTCACATATTCTTGGGATACATAACCGAATGCAGCCAAAATAGACACTGCAATAGCAAGATCATAGCCAGTGCCATCCTTCCGGATGTCCGCCGGCGACAGATTGATGGTAATCTTCTTCGGAGGAAAGCGGACGCCCGCATTGCGCATGCCAATCTGAACACGCTCCCTGGCCTCCTTTACCTCCGAAGACAGAAATCCCACCAATGAAAAACCAGGCAGACCATTAGAAACGTCTGCCTCCACCTGAATCATGCGGCCCTCAATGCCATGAATCGCCGCACAAAAAGAAACACTATACATATTGCCCCTTCCTTCTGACAGGAAAGAGGCTCCCCACAAACATTATAAGACGCACGTAAGCAAAAGTCAATCTCTTATTTTAGTAGAATTTTCTAAGTCGATGGCTTTATCGACTGAGAAATTCTTTTCACCTTATTTATCAAGAAATTTTTTCAGTTCATCCATAAAGGTTCCCACATCCTTAAACTCCCGGTAAATGGAGGCAAAACGCACATAAGCCACTGCATCCAGCTCCTCCAGCCTGGCCATCACCAACTCGCCGATATGACTGCTCTTAATCTCCTTGGCCCCCAGATTAAAAATCTCCGCCTCGATCTTATCAATCATAGTATTCATCTGGGTAACAGAAATGGGCCGCTTATGGCAGGAGCGAAATACGCCACGCTCAACCTTGATCCTGTCATAGGGCTCCCTAGTCAAGTCCTTCTTAATCACCACAAGAGGAATGGCCTCCACCTTCTCATATGTAGTAAAACGCTTCCCGCACTGGTCGCACTGCCTCCTCCTGCGAATGGAATTCCCCTCGTCCGCCGGCCTGGAATCAATCACCTTCGTATCTTCTTCTCCACAAAATGGACATCTCATCTGTCTCCCGCCTTTCCGCTCTCTCACGCTCCCCGGTCCCTCCCTTCCAGAAAGATGACCGGAAACGACAAATTTTGATACTATTCACGACCGCGCCGCTCATAGAACCAATTTTTAACCATTGTAACCTTTTACGTCACAAAAAGCAAGGCGTACAACAAATTCTTTCAAAGACGCTCCCATGTCAGGTTACTATTCACGGTCGATGTGAAAAACAGATAATATTTCATTATCCATCAAATCCTTGATTTTTGCAGACCAATCAAGCAAAATGAATGAAGTTTTTTGCTGTGATATTTTGCGCTGCATCCGAATAAGAAAGGCTGGGCGCACCGCCAGACAACGTAGGCTTTCGCAAGGGAACTTTGCTTTGCAGGGTTTCGATGCATATGTGCCTCGCAGAATTGTCTGAACAGCATGCATCGTTTCAGTGCTTTTCTAGGAGGCACGCTCTCGCTACCGCTCATAACGCCACGACACATAAGCGAGCCAAAATACGTCTCGCAAGTGTCGGCGATTCGCGAGTGCCTCTACGAAAAGCACATGAAAGCGGTTGCATGGTGTGAGTTATCGGAGAGGCACATAAATCACACATCGAAACCCCAAAGCAATTTGTTCCCTCCGAAAGCCGTAATGTTGCAAGGTGCGCCCAGCCTTTCTTTTCGGATGCCTTCATATACTTCAGCAAAAAACGATGCAATATATTGAATATGGTCTGCAAAAGCATAAACTAATGATGGATAATGAAATATTATCCCTTCACATCGACCGTAAATAGTAACCCTGTCAGCCGTTCCACTCGCATTTGTGCAAGCATTTTTCCCGCTCTATCTCCACCAGAATCACATCGCTCCCGATTCTTCTGACATCACAATAGGGAATAATGTACTCATGGTCTCTTCCCATAATTCCCAAAATCTTGCATGGGCCCGGCACGATCAGGGCGACAATCCTCCCGGTCTTCACCTCAAAATCCACGTCGCACACATTGCCCAGCCGCTCCCCGTCACAGATGTTAATGACTTCCTTCTCCCTCAAATCACAGATGCGCATCCTATTCTCCCAGAACCGCTTTCTATATCCTATGAGGCAGAAGCAATGGCTATGCACGGCAATTCATTCTAAGGATTGCCGCACATAGCCATATCTTGCGCCCTGTACACTAGCGGAGATACTCCTTCATAGAGCGCAGGGCCTTTTTCTCCAGACGGCTCACCTGGGCCTGGGAAATGTGAATCTCCTCCGCCACCTCCATCTGGGTCTTTCCCTGGAAATAGCGGAGTTCTATGATTTTATGCTCCCGCTTGGACAACTGGTCCACCGCCGCTTTCAGGGAAATCTCCTCCACCCAGCTGTCCTCTTTATTCTTCTTATCGCTAATCTGGTCCATGATGTGGAGGGTGTCTCCCCCCTCCCCGAATACCGGCTCATAGAGAGACAGGGGATTCTGGATGGCATCCAGAGCCAGCACCACGTTCTCCTTGGTAGAGCCAATCCGCTCCGCAATCTCCTCCACCGTAGGCTCCTTATCCGACTCCTTCATCATGGCTTCCTTGGCATAGATTGCCTTGTAAGCCGTATCCCGGATGGAGCGGCTGACCCGGATGCTATTATTGTCCCTGAGATAGCGCCTGATTTCTCCGATAATCATCGGGACAGCATAAGTACTAAACTTCACATTCATCGTCACATCAAAATGGTCAATGGACTTCATCAGCCCGATACAGCCAATCTGGAATAAATCGTCAATATTTTCACCGGAATTAGAAAAGCGTTGGATAATGCTTAACACCAGCCGAAGATTTCCCTTGATGAAAGTCTCTCTGGCCGCCTGGTCTCCCTCCCTGATCCTATCGAATAATTCCTTCTTTTCCTCTTCTGTAAGGAGTGGCAGTTTCGCCGTGTTCACGCCGCAGATTTCTACTTTATACATTGCCATAGTAACTCTCCTTCACTATTCCATTCGTGATAATAGGTAGGGTTTACTATTTTGGCTTTTTTATACAAAATGGCCGGGCTAAATTTGCTCCATTTTTAATATTTCCTTCTTGAGCCGCTTCATGATTTTCTTCTCCAGGCGGGAAATATAAGACTGGGAAATCCCCATCATATCTGCCACCTCCTTCTGGGTCTTCTCCTTCCCATCCTTCCTTCCGATGCCAAAGCGCAGCTCGATAATCTCCCTCTCCCTTGGCCCGAGCTTTTCCAAGGCCATGCGCAGCAGCCTCTTATCTACCTCCTCCTCAATATCCCTGGAAATAATATTTTCATCCGTTCCCAAGATATCAGACAGCAAGAGTTCGTTCCCATCCCAGTCCACATTGAGAGGCTCGTCGATGGATACCTCGTAGCGCAGCTTATTGTTCCTCCGCAGATACATGAGAATCTCATTTTCTATGCACCGGGAGGCATAAGTAGCCAGCTTAATATTCTTCAATGGATTAAATGTATTGATGGCCTTTATCAGCCCGATGGTTCCAATGGAAATCAGATCCTCCACCCCAATCCCCGTATTGTCAAACTTCTTGGCAATGTACACCACCAGGCGGAGATTATGCTCTATCAGATGATTCCTGGCCTCCTTATCCTCCTCCCCGCCCAATTTATCCAGCACCGCCTTCTCTTCCTCGGAAGTGAAGGGAGCAGGCAGGATTTCAGCACCGCCTATGTAATGGATCTCTCCCCCCTTGTGGGAGCAGAAAAGCCCATGAATCTCCGGCATGATCCTCAGTTGAAACCTATTTGACATCGATATCTTAAGCATATATTCCTCCATTCTGTCTTTCACGACCCCATGATATTCAAAATCATCTGTATTTCTTCCATCTCGCCCAGATGAGGGCTCACCGCCACCAATATATTCTCATACGCCATCTTTCCCTCCACCACGGCTCGCTCCAGCCGATATGCCTCCCACAGCCCGCTCCCGCCCAGAGACTGAAAGGGAATATAGATGGGCGCGCTGTCCTGGGACAATGCCATCCTCTCTGCCAATTCTTCCGACACGATCCATACGCCCTCTCCCGTATATGGGCTGACTAGGCGATTCCCGGTATCCACCAGGGCCATCACCTCGCATCTACGTCCGCCGTGGGCCACATCCACCCACACCAGGGTCTGCTGATTCTGCCTCTGGGCTGCCCACTGTCTGCGAAGCATGGCAAAAGCAATGCCCATCAGTGCCACGGAAAGGCAAAGCATTCCCATGGCAGAAACAGGCAATTCACCAAAAAGCGCATTTCCCACAGACAGAAAGGCCAGGATCCCGCCCCCGGAAAACAATGCCAGAGAAAGGAAAATTGCCATCTCCCGCCACCAATTCCTGACAGAGCGGGGCAGAAAGACGGCATACACCATCCCCCCCAATTCCAGCAGGGCGCTTCCCGCCCTCCAAGCCTTCTCATTCCATAAAATGTAAGCACTCCCAGTGGAGATTCCAGCAAAAAGAAGAGAAAAAAGAAAAATCCTGCCTCCCATCCTCTTTTTCTGTCGTATGATGGCAGTCAAATATAATAGAAAGAAATTCATCATAAAGTTCAAGATGAGGTAAATATCAACATAAAAGATTTCATGCACAGAATATCCCTCCGCTCCTCCCACAGGAAATCCCTCAGGTTCCATAGGTACTTTATACTGCTCTTTCTTTCTGAAACCAGTATAATGATTTGGCTGTGCGAAAAGTGTCAAAGTGGGGCAGAATAAAAAAAGAGTTATGTTCTGCCTTTCGACAAAACATAACTCTGAAATAAAGCAAAAATCACATTAAGAACAACCTAATTGACAGGTGCCGGGGCACTGCTGGCTGCCGGAATCTGGGTTCCCCCCGCCGGAGCCGCACTGGAAGCCGGAACTTGAGTTCCCCCTGCCGGAATCCCGCTGGCCGCCGGGGCCGGCGTCACTCCCAGACCGGTGCTTTCCCACTTCAGCACGTTGCTCTCGCTCAGCACCGTACCGCCATCCGTCTTCACCTGAAGGAAAAATCCATTGGGAATCTTCTTCTTATCCAAATTCCCCTCCCCATCCGGCGTGGGGGCAGGCTCTTTTGCCGCCTCTGCATCGTATGCCAGTTCCTCCTCCACCTGGAGATGGGCGCTGTCTATCCACGTGGCATCCACCTTCTCCCCCTGGAAATACAGATGGACAAAGGGGGTAAATCCACTGCCCTCTATCAAATATCCCTTTTCATTTTTAGAAACCTTGGAAATCTGCACTGGCTTTGTGCCCATCTGGAGTGCCGTGGGCTGATATGGATTTTTCCCTCCATGAGCATAGTTTTCCCCATAGAGCATGTCATACTCCAGCATTTTCAGATTCTCGTGGTAAGTCTTCGTCTTCCACTCCGCATTCTGGTGATATCTGGTAATATTCCCTGCCGTGATATTGACCCGCTTCAAGATCTCTGGATACAACTGATAGGAACTTAAATTCTCTTCCATCTTTTCCAGTCCCATATTATCCCATACCACGTACTGGGTCTGGTACAGGTTGGAATCCTTCAAATCCTTTTTCTCAATATCCAGGCTGGGCAGATGGTCTCCATAGAGTACCAGAACCGTCTTCTCATTGCGCTTGGACAGGGCATCCACCAATTCCCCGATCATGTCATCCACTTCCTTTAGCTGGCTCACGTAATAGAGGTAGTCCTCCTCCATCCCCTCGGGTGCCTTCTCCACCTTAATCTTGGCTTTGTCCACGGAAAATCCACCATACTTCCCATGGCTCTGCACAGTAATCCCCAAGGTAAAGTCCGTCCCCGGCGTGGAATCCAGCGTGCCCAGAATCTCCCTTGTCAGCACCTTGTCCTTCTTCCATCCATTGGGATTATCCTCCAGATCGTTCATATACTCCATCGAGGTAAACGTATCAAAACCCAGATTGGCAAAGACCTTATTCCTCCCATAAAATGTTCCTTCATTATTATGGACGCAATGGGTCTTATATCCCAGATACTTCAAGTCATAGCACACGCTCTCCGAAGTGGTATCCCGCAAAATCGTCTTGTAGGGATATTCTGATGCGCCAAAATCCTTCTGGCTCATCCCGGTGAGCACCTCAAACTCCGTATTCACCGTCCCAGCCCCCACGGTAGGCACCGTGAGAAGTCCCTTGGAATACTCCCTCTGCAACCGATGAAAATTTGGGATGGGATCTTCCGATAATTTTAAACTCTTCAACGTGTCCACGTCAAAGAAAGACTCCAGCTGAATAAAGATAATATTAGGCTTCACGGCAGGCGTCCCCGTGCTGACAGGTATCCCTGCCAAGACCTCTTCCACCGCCTCCTTGCTGTACTCCTCCGGCTTAGAAATCCCAGTATCAATAATGCTGTTGGTAAAGCAGTACACGAATCCATAATTCTCGTAGGCTTCTGAGATATTGGTAAAGTTCTTAGACAATGCCTGAACCGAATTGCTCCTGCTGCGGATAAACGCCAGGGCAGAAATCACGATTGCCACGCAAAGGCCGGCCACGATCACTTTCTTCTGCGTGGTATGGCTATGCTTAGGCGCCATGCGGAACAGGCACACCAAGCTTCCCACCACCAGCACTGCCGCCAGCGCAATCATTGCCACGTTAAAGGCCGTGAGATAGTGGCCAGATACTTTCAGCGCGCTTTCCAGCAAGGTAATGTCCACCGCCGAGAATGGCGTCACCCGGACGCTGAGAACAAAGAAATTTACAATTCCAAAAATCAGCCACACGGCGCACACCGTGGTGAAGACAAAAATCTCCCGCTTGAAAAATAACGCAATCGACACGGTAAGCATGATAATCAGCGTGTTAAACACGAACAGGGAAGGCCGCTCAAAAAGATACCCCACACCGCTCACAATAGACTTCCGATTCAGCGATTCAATGATAAACTCCAGCAACACCGGAATCCCAATGTACCGCAGCACATAATTCATGTACTTTCTCTGCAGCTGCTTCTGCCTTCTCTGTCGTTGCTCCCTCTGCTTTTTCTCCAATTGATCCAAAATCATTCCCCCTAACTTTGATAAATCCCCCCATCACTGCTACTTCGCTCGGCTCATTTCCAATAAGCCACAACCTGATCCTCGCACCCTTCACACTTTTAAGCATGCCACCACAGACGGTACAAACACTTTCACGAAAGCATAAGAAAATTGTTTCTGCGTTGCAAATGGGTAAAAATCCATCTCTCACTTCAAGTAAGCGGAAGAACGCGATTTCTGCGTTCTTATTAGGTGCGATAGTAGTTTTCCTTGCACATGGTTTTTTCATGTGCTATGGAAAACTTCGCAACTTTTATTCCGTCATATTCTTATAGATGCGGGCCACCTTATCCACCGGCCCCTCCGCCACCAGGCGGCCGCTGTCCAAGATAATAGCCCGGTCGCACAGCCTGACCACCTGCTCCAGGGAATGGGATACGAATAGCACCGTCACCCCCCTGTCAAACATGCTCATAATCTTATTCTCGCTCTTGCGCCTGAACTTCTTATCCCCCACGGAGAGCACCTCGTCCAGAATCAGGATATCCGGCTCCACCACGGTAGCAATGGAAAATCCCAACCTGGCCTTCATGCCGGAAGAATAATTCTTAATGGGAACTTCAATAAACTCCCCCAGCCCGGAAAAATCCACAATCTCATCAATCTTCTCGTCCAAAAATTCCTTCGTAAAGCCTAAGACCGCGCCGTAGAGATAAATATTCTCTCTGCCGGTATACTCCGGGCTAAATCCCGCCCCCAGTTCTAGCAGAGGGGCAATCACCCCGCTGGTCTCAATAGACCCGGCAGAAGGCTTTAGAACGCCGGAAACCACTTTCAGGAGCGTACTCTTTCCGGAACCATTCAGTCCCAGCACGCCCAGACGCTCCCCCTTCTTAATCTTGAAACTGACATCTTTCAGCGCCCAGAACTCATTGAATTTCAAATCCCGGCGCAGAAACTTGATGATAAACTCTTTCAGGTTATCTACCCGCTCCTGGCTCAAATTGAAGCGCATTCCCAAATCTTTTACGCAAATCGCCAAATTTTTCTGCATATACAACCATGCCTTTCCTTGCCCTGCCTCCCGGCAGATGCCTGCCTGCTATTTCGCCGCTACACGTACAAGATGAACTTATCCTGCTTCCTATAGAAGAGGACGGCCCCTACCACCACCGTCACCACGGCAATCGCCAGAGAAGCCATGCAATAGTTCATATTCATCTGCCTTCCATATAATACCGCATCACGGAAATTAGAGATGCACATAAATATAGGATTGATATCAAAAATCCAGCCATTGCCTGTATTAATCACCTTGTCGGGCTGATAAAAAATTGCAGAGGCGTACATGATCAGCAGCGTGGCCACAGACCAGATATACTCAATATCCCGGAAAAATACATTCAGCGTGGACAGAATCAGGCCGCATCCCAGGGAAAACACGAAAAGTATCACCAAGGGAACTATTGCCTGGAGCAAATAAATCGTCGGCTCCACTTTCAGCACGATTCCCACGCCCACCAGCACGATCAGAGATATCAAGAAAGTCACAAAATTCGATATGATTGCCGAGAACACGTAGATATACTTCGGCACATAAACCTTTTTGATCATAGAGGCATTGCTGCTGATTGCCTTCAGCCCCGCCTTGGAACCGCTGGAAAAGAAACTATACAGCAGCCTCCCGCAGAGGATATAGACCGGATACTGGGGATCGTCATTCCCAAAGAACGTGCCAAACACCACCGTGAGCACCATCATGGTAAGCAGCGGCTCAATCATCGTCCACAGGATTCCCAGATAAGAACGGCGATATTTCAGTTTGATATTCTTTTTCACCAATTCAATCAACAGATACTTGTAACGATAAAAATTTTTAAAATATTGTTTTAAATTCATAGTCACTCCATTCTATCTGCCACTGTGTCCCCTCGTTCCCTCTAACGAAAGCCAAAGTTACCATTCCCAATAATAACAGGCTGTTACTATTCACAGCCATTCATCCCTATCACGCGATAGCCCCGCTGCCTATCAGCATCGGTTCTACACTCTGTTTCGGTCCGTGCTGAACAGACATCCACCGGATGTCTAGCACCGTTGCTAGCGCAACTTTGGCTATCTTATTAATAGGATGAACAGCTTCCACAGTTATTTCTAGAAATAGCCAGAATCTTATGTGCAAGCACAATGATTATGATCCATTTCTAGAAATGACTGTGAATAGTAACAACAGGCTAAAACAAATCGCAGATAATTATATCATATACACGGCAAAAGTCAAATCCAATTCAAAAAAAACAACAATGTCAGATGAACCGGATAAAATAAATAGAACAGATATCTGGGGAGAGGAAGGACTTCCCCCTCCTCTCTGTACAGCAAAGTACCCAGCACCCCTATGATTCCAAAGCATTCTAACCCGCCATAGGAAAAGAACAGCAAGCCAAAAACAATCAACTGGTACATCCTCTGGCTACTTCTCAGCAGATAAAATAATCCGATCACTGCCACGCCAAACCAACTATAATCCACCCGCAGCACTATCCCGCAAAGGCATCCGGCCAATAATGCGCCCCCTCTGGCCCAGTCATTCTCCTCCCACCTTTTGAGAAAATACAGCATACCAAGCCCAATCAGCAGGGTAAACATCACATTCTGGGAATGAAGTTCCAGCACCTTCCCCGAAAAGGCAAGGTCAAAGGGAATTTCGGAAATCAGGGCAAAGATTCCCACCCGCACAAAATATTTCTTATAATCAGATGTATGAAGAAAGCCCTGCACAATGAAATAGGCAAAGATAGGGAAAGCCATGCGACCTATGATGCGCATAGCTAAGTATGGCTCCCCCTGGAGAAATGCCACCGCCAAATGATCGCAAAGCATGGCAATCATAGCAACCATTTTTAGTTGGTTTCTAGTAAGTTTTCCTGACATCTGTCCACCCTCCTCTGCCCTTGCCTATGCAGCAACTATATTTCACATCACGGAGATTGCTGCATAAAAACGAATGGTGTATTGACAAAATTTATCAATACACCATTCATTCGGGTTGGGCTATTCAAAATAGCAACAGTCTGTAGGGGAATCGAACCCCTGTTTTCGCCGTGAGAGGGCGACGTCTTAGCCGCTTGACCAACAGACCTTGTCTTGTCAGTTTTTCGCACCGACAAGTGATATATTACACTATTTCAAAACAAAATGCAAGTCTTTTTTTCACTTTTTTTCAACTTTTTTTTCGCCCTGCCCATGCGCCAGTCTTTTGAAAGGCTGCCTCCCTATTTCTTGTCATGGTGACAGTTCTCCCCGATTCTCTGAATTGCCTGAAATACCACCGCCGTGATCTCTGCGTCCGTCTGGGTCGTGGAAGACTCAAATCGGTGAATCAGCGTTCCCTCCAGGGAATGGACATATTTTGCCGGCAATCGATTCAGAGCATAGGCCGCCACATCAATCTTGCAATTATCACAGGTACAGTAATCCGTCTGCTTCCAAAGCTGGTCAATCTTGTTCAATACCGTCTCTTCCATCAAATTCACAAGTTCATCCATAAATCCGCACCTCCATAATACACTTCTTCTATATCTTTACCGGGAAAAATAACGGTCAACTCCATTGGCAATCCCAATTGCCATCTTCGTCTGCATGGAAGACTTCTGCATCTTCCGATCCTCCGAGGGATTGCTTAAAAATCCCATCTCCACCAGTGCCACCGGAATCTTGCTCCAATTGGTGCCCGTCAGGTCATCCCGCTTAATAATGCCCCGATTCCTGATTCCCGTCTTCTTTGCGTACGCCTTTGCTATGTAGCTAGACAATTTCTTCGATGCCGGGGATAGTTTCTTAACATATGGATTGGACTTAGAAGGATATAGGACGCTAGCCCCCTTTACCCTGGAAGACCCTGACGCGTCCGCATGGAGACGGATGCAGATATCTGCACCGCTCTTATTCGCCCGGATAGCCCTCTCCTTGTTGGAGATATTCACATTGTTGGAACTGCGCACCATGTACACCTCGTATCCCCTCTGCAGCAGAACCTTCCTCAACTTCTTAGCCACCTTCAAGTTCAACTGGTATTCCGGCACCCGGGAGGCAACTCCCACGGCTCCCCCTGCCACCTTGGCCTTCTTCCTGGAAGATCCAGGACCGATGCGCTCCAATTTCCCATTCGACCTGCGCTGATGCCCCGCGTCAATAGCAATCTTAATCTTTCCGCTTCCTGCGGCCTGCACCCTGCTTCCCACTGCCCCCATTCCATACATGCCCTGGATAGCCAGCGCAGTGCATAAAAGCAAAGAAAACAATACTTTATTTCCCTTCAATTCCTTTCACCTCTATTTCTTTAGAATGCGATCATCTTATCATCTCTTACCATGCCTGTGGCATGAAAATGCACTTATGAGGCATCTCCCACTTAAAAGCCAGTTGGCTATGTAATATTCCAATTCTACTGGTCTAATGTTCCAAAGCGCGAGAAGGGATATATCCTCAAAATAGCATGCCCATCGATATTTTTCTTCTTGACTACGCCCACGGACTCCCCGTCCCGGCTGTCCATGCTGTGATTCCTATTATCTCCCAGCACGAAGAATTCATCCTTTCCCAGCTTGATTTCCTCCTCGGCAATGCCGGCATCCACCATGGGCTCCTTTCCATAATGCTCTTCCAGAACTTTTCCGTTAATATATATGGTATTCCCCGAAATCTGAATGCGCTCCCCAGGCAGTCCGATCACCCTCTTTATATAATATTCCTCTTCCTCCCTTCCCTGGGGATAGAAGGTAATGATGTCAAAGCGATCCGGATCCTTAAAATAATAACTGACTTTCTCTACCAGAAGATTCTCCTCATCGTGAAGGTTATCCTTCATAGAATCCCCCTGCACCTCGGTGCGCTGGATCACATACCGGGGCACTACGGTGATGCAAAGCACGATAATCACCGCATACACCAGCAGTTCCTTCAGAAAGCCCCCCTTCCCTTTCTCCGGGGAGGCATCCTCTTCCTCATGCGCCATATCCTCCGATGGCGATTCCTCGTCCTCGATCTCTTCTTCGTCCTCCAGATCATCCCCAACCCCGTCGAACATTTCATAATTCTCAAGTTCTTCTTGGGATTCCGTCTCACTTCCCATTCTCTTGTCAGTCATAACTCAATTCACTCCATTTCCTGTCACTATTCTATCACAGAACTCTCCTCTGAGACAGCCTCTTCCTCTCCAAAAACCTCGTCTTCAGCAGAAACCGCCAATTCTTCCAATTCTTCTACAGATGCTTCCTCCCCAAATTCTTGGGACTGCTCTGCAGCCAATGCCTCCTCCTCGCTGAGGATGTGAATCTCTCCCTGAGCCAGTTCGTCAATGGCTACTGACAGCGGTTTCGGACATTCCGACTCCGTCAGTGCATCCACCCCCTCAATCAGCTGGCGCGCCCGCTTCGCAGTGGCAAGCACGATGGAATAACGGCTATTCACAATGGGAGCCTCTCCCGTCTCCACTTCACTGTTCACTCTGCTCATTAAATCATGGTATGATGGATGTAACATAATGATATCCCCTTTCCTTTTTCAAATAAAATATATAGAAAACAGAATCCGCCTTCCTTCCCGGCGCCTCCTGCTCCATGCAGCTACATATGCGGCTCGGCATTCCATATGGCCAGCCACTAAATATCCTGAAATCCAGCCGTGATTTCATGTATCAAGTCTAACTGGTTATATCCGGCATAGTGAAGCGACTGCAGCAGCGCATGCATTTGCTCCACGCAGTCCTCCAACTGGTCATTCACCACAATATAATCATATTTCTGCATATAGGCACACTCTTCCTTCGCCCTGGCAATCCGCCGGCCAATCACTTCCGGAGTCTCTGTGCCCCTACCTTCCAGACGCCTCCGCAGTTCCGATACATCCGGAGGGGTGATGAAAATCAGAGTAGTCTCTGGAAATCTTTCCTTCACCTTCAGCGCGCCCTGCATCTCAATCTCCAGCAAGACATCCCGACCTGCATCCAGCTGCCGCATCACATACTCTTTCGGCGTTCCATAGTAATTGCCCAAATACTGGGCATACTCTATCAACGCATCCTCATCAATCATTTTCTCAAATGCTTCCCTAGACTTGAAAAAGTAATTGACGCCTTCCTCTTCTCCCTCTCTGGGATTTCTGGTAGTGGCGGAAATAGAGATGGCATAGTCATACTTTCTCACCAATTCCCCAACAATCGTACCCTTTCCTGCTCCGGAAAAACCGGAGATAATCGCCAGGACTCCCCTTTTAGTCATTTTTTCCGCTCCTCTCTGTGGACGTAATCTCTGTCACCCGATTCTGTATCGTCTCCGGCAGCATGGCTGACAATACCAGATAGCCGCCATCCATCACCAGAACACATTTTGTCTTTCTGCCGCAAGTGGCATCCACTGCCATATTCTCATCTTTTGCCACCTGAATCATGCGCTTAATCGGCGCCGCGTCTGCCCGGATAATACTCAGCACCTTATCCATATTTACCACATTCCCATATCCAATATTCACAAGCATGACCCATCCCCCTACTCGATATTCTGAATCTGCTCCCGGATTTTCTCAATCTCCGTCTTCAGATCAATGGCATGCTCAGAAAGGGCCTGGTCATTCGCCTTTGAGAGAATGGTATTGGCCTCCCTGTTCATCTCCTGCACGATAAAGTCCAACTTCCTTCCAATCGTGCCTTCTGCTTCCATGGTAGACCGGAGGTTTTCCACATGGCTGCGGAGCCTCACCGTCTCCTCATCTACGCATACCTTATCTGCATAGACCACCAGTTCCGTGGAAAGAACGCTCTCGTCCAGATGGACATCCCCCAGGGCTTCCTCCACTTTCTTGCGAAGTTTGTCCCGATACTCCTTTAACATTTCCGGAGAACGCTCCTCTATATAAGAGATCAGGCACTGAATGAAATCCAGTTTCTTCAGGATATCCTGCCGCAAGTTTGCGCCTTCCGCCTCTCTGGACTCCACAAAGTGCCTCCCCGCCTGTCGTAGGACTTCCTCCAAGGCTGGGAAGATCTCCTCCATATCCTGCTCCTCCTCGGACAGGGTGATGACCTCCGGAAAACGCACCAAGCCAGATCCAGTCAGCCCCCGCTCCAGCCCAAAACTCTCCCCGGCCCGGTCAATGGCCGCCACATAGGCCTCTGCCACCTCCTGATGGTACTCCACCTTGCATTTGCTGCTGCTATAATTTTCAAACACAATATATAAATCCGTCTTCCCCCTGGCGACATACTCCTTCATCACATTCCTAATCCGGCTCTCGAAGGCATTGAACTTTTTTGGCAGTTTGACGCTCAAATCACAGTAACGGTGATTGACAGATTTGATTTCCACCGTAATCTTGTACTGTCCCGTTTCCTTTTCCCCATGGCCGAAGCCCGTCATGCTTTTTATCATAGTAATCCCCAATCCTGCAACATAATAAATTACATTATGAATGTATCTTGCTTCCTTTATTGCGCATATAACACCCTAATTTGTTTATTTTACCTCATCTTCGTCCCTATCGTCAAGTTTTTCCCCTTTTTTTCTCCTTTTTTCTTTGGATTCCTTCCACATGGCAATACATTTGTCCCACAGAGTAGGGTCCGACGATTTCTTTTTCCTCTCAAAATCAGCGGCAGTGTAGGCAATATAATTAACCGATTCCCCAGCCACATGTATTTCTTTTAGATTCCGATAGCAGTCTGTCAGAGTGGACAATTTGCGCTTCCTCAGCTTCCAATTGACAAAATCCGCCACAATCCGGTAGATTACCGCAAACAGCGGCACGCCGATAATCATTCCCACTATGCCCCAGATGCCGCCAAAAAGCAGGATGGAAAAGAGTACCCAGAATGCAGAAAGCCCCGTGGACTCTCCCAAAATCGCCGGCCCAATGATATTTCCGTCAATCTGCTGCAATATGGCGATAATGATGATAAAATACAATGCCTGCATAGGATTCACCAGCAAGATCAGAAATACGCCGGGAATCAGTCCGATATAGGGTCCAAACACCGGAATCACATTCGTTACTCCCACAATCACGCTGATCAGCAATGCATACGGAAGGCCAAAGATCTGCATCACGCAGAAGCAAATCACGCCAATAATGGCAGAATCCACTATCTTGCCCACTATAAACCCGCTGAACATGTGATCTGTAATCTTTACATAATGAAGAATCACGTCGGCATGCTCTTTCTTGCACAGGGCATACAGCATCTTCTTCGCCTGGGCAGAGAAGGTATTCTTGCTGCCCAGCAGATAGATTGCCACGATAATCCCGATAAAGAGATTGTACAGCACGGTCAAAAATCCCATCAGCCCATTGGCAAACTGCACTGCCAAGGTATTGACGCTGGGAAGCAGATCACTCTGTATCCAGGGAAGGAGTTCCGATTCCACCATCTCCTCTGTATAATTTGCAAACCCCAGAGCCGCATCTTGAAATTTATCCGCCAAAAATTCATTATTCCTGATATTCTTGTCCAGCATATAATAATACTGGCTCACTTTTTCCGGCATGCTGTCCACCAGAGAAGAGATGCTGGCGACAAGCTGAGGAATCACCAGCCAGCTGAGCACTATAATCACGCACACCATAAATACGAGAGAGGCAAAGATGGAAATGCCGGTGACCATCCCCTCCCCTTTTTCCGAAATCGCTTTCCCGCTTCTCTCCCATATCCAAATTATCTTGCCCCTGATCCACTTCATCAGGGGATTGAGGATATAGGCAATGACGCAGCCATAGATGACCGGCTTAATCAATCCCAGAAAGCCAAAGGCAGATTCCAGAATATAATTGGCATTATTTGCCACCAGATATACCAGAATGGCAGCCACTACCATAATAAAGAGGCCGAGCCACCTATGTACCGTCTCCTTTAATATCGATTCCTTCCCCCCGTAATCCTTTTCCTGCTCCTGCTGTTTATCCATAGAAATCCCCCATTCTTACTCAGCCCGCAAGTTTGGGCGTAAGCACAAATCTTGCGTGTGAAAAATTTATTTTTCACACTAAGCTTCTCCTTCTATATCAATTCATTCTTGATGCTCCCCGCCTTTGCCCGCAAGCCACGCTCAGCGACAATACAGTACATGCATCCATTTTCTATCATACTTTCTTTTTTCATTTTTTGCAAGAATTCCTTTTCATTTTTAGCATATCTGGCCCAAGTTTGCCATAATCTTACTTATCATGCGATGAAGTTTCATATAAGTAATGTTGCAACTATCATAAAAGTTGGAAAAAATTTTAAAAAGGGGGTTTTCAAATCGAAAAAAATATGCTATTGTTTATTCAGTTGGTCAATACAGGACAGAACAAAGGCGTTCTCAAATTAATTTGAGTACGCCTTTTTTGCTAGAAACGCCTGAATGCAATCCTGTATGGGCCCCTCTATTGTCCAGAGTACGCATCTATGGCACAGCATCTGGAATCTGGACGCTTATACAGGATTCAATGTCAAATTAGGAAAGGATGGTATCAATATGGAAACAAATGTAATTGAACAGGTATTTGGAAAGAACGTGTTCAACGATGAAGTGATGAAGCGAAAACTTCCAAAGGATGTATACAGTTCCTGGAAAAAAACTTTAGAGAGCGGGGCTGACCTGGATTCAGACATCGCCAATGTAGTGGCGCACGCCATGAAGGAATGGGCCTTGGAGAAGGGCGCTACCCACTACACCCACTGGTTCCAGCCCATGACAGGCGTCACTGCGGAAAAGCACGACTCCTTCTTAAGCCCCGCATCCGACAGCCTTCCCGTTCTGGAATTCAAGGGCAAGGAACTGATCAAGGGCGAGCCCGATGCCTCCTCCTTCCCCTCCGGCGGACTGCGTGCCACCTTCGAGGCCAGAGGATATACCGCCTGGGACTGCACTTCCCCGGCATTCTTGCAGGAAGATGCTGCGGGAGCCATTCTGTGCATCCCCACGGCTTTCTGCTCTTATACAGGAGAAGCCTTAGATAAGAAAACCCCCCTCCTGCGCTCCATGGAAGCGATCAGCAAACAGGCCGTGCGCATCATGAAGCTCTTCGGATACGATGATGTGAAAAAGATTTCCTGCTCCGTGGGGCCGGAACAGGAATATTTCCTGGTGGACAGAGACCTGTACCTCCAGAGAAGAGACCTGATATTCTCCGGCCGCACCCTGTTCGGCGCCCCCGCCCCCAAGGGCCAGGAACTAGAAGACCACTACTTTGGCGCCATCAAGGAGCGTGTGGCCAGCTTTATGAAAGATCTGAATGAAGAATTGTGGAAGCTGGGGATTCTTTCCAAAACCCAGCACAACGAAGTGGCCCCGGCACAGCATGAGATGGCTCCCATCTTCAAGACGGCGAACATTGCCACGGACCACAACCAGCTAGTTATGGAAGTGATGAAAAAGGTAGCCAGAAGGCATAACCTGGAATGCCTGCTCCACGAGAAGCCCTTCGCCGGCGTTAACGGCTCCGGCAAGCACAACAACTGGTCTATCGTGACAGATACGGGCATCAATCTTTTAGACCCGGGCAAAAAGCCCCACGAAAACACCAAGTTCCTGCTCTTCCTGGCCGCAGTCATCAAAGCCGTAGACGAGAATGCAGAAATCCTGCGCCTCTCCGCCTCCAATCCGGGAAATGACCACAGGCTGGGTGCCAACGAAGCTCCCCCTGCCATCATCTCCATTTTCTTAGGAGAACAGCTGGAAGACATTATCGAGCAGATCGTTCGAGGCGATGTGTCCTCCGCCATCCAGGGTGGAAAACTGGATACCGGCGTTCATGTGCTGCCCGTAATCAAGAAGGATGCCACAGACCGCAACCGCACCTCCCCATTCGCGTTTACGGGAAATAAATTTGAGTTCAGAATGCTTGGCTCTTCCATGTCCATCGCAGGGCCAAACTTCACCCTGAATTCCATGGTAGCCGATGTGCTCCAGGATTTCGCCGACGAACTGGAACAGGCAGAGGATTTTGACACTGCCGTCCACGAACTTATCAAAAAGACTGTCACGGAACATAAGAGAATCATCTTTAACGGTGACGGTTATTCTGACGATTGGGTGGTGGAAGCAGAGAAGCGCGGTCTCCCCAATGTGAAATCCATGGTGGAAGCAATCCCCTACCTAGTGTCTGAAAAGACCATCAAACTATTTGAGAGGCAAAATGTATTAAGCAAAGCCGAACTGGAATCCAGAGCTGAAATCAACTATGAACTGTACTCAAAAGCCATCAACATCGAGGCAAAGACTATGATCGATATGGCTGGAAAGCAGTACATACCTGCCATTATCCAGTATGTCACAAGCCTGGCAGATTCCATCAATAGCATCACTTCCGCCTGCGGCGAGGCAGACGTAAGCGTGCAGGCAGAACTTCTCACAAAATGCTCCTCTCTCCTGGCCACTGCGAAGAAGGAACTGGCAAATCTGGAGAAAGTAACCGCAGAGGCCGCCACAAAGAAGGAGGGCCAGGAACAGGCCAACTTCTTCCAGGATGAAGTATTCCATGCCATGAATGCCCTGCGCAATCCCATCGACGAGTTGGAGATGCTGGTGGATCAGGACTTCTGGCCCGTACCATCCTACGCTGACTTGCTATTCGGCGTGTAGATAATTTATTTCCATCTCCTATTCCAAAGAAAGGCATCGGCTGCACCGATGCCTTTCTTCATATGCTACCACCCCATTCCCCTCTATCCATCCCATCAAAATAATGTCAGAATCCATGAATTTAATTAAAGTTATTCCGATTATTTAATAATATACTATTATCATCAACAAATAACAAAGGAGGTAGCAAAATGAATTTAACGAAGTCAAAGGGCGGATTGACCATGAAACTCTACGGCGAAACCCTGCTCATTCAGCCCTGGGGGAAGAATGCATTCCGAGTACGGGCAACCAGATATCCCGATTTTACAGGAAACAATTATGCCTTGGAAGAAGAAATTCCAACAGAAAAAAAGCAGGCAGACATTTGCATCGCCCCAGAGGGAAACAGTGCGGAAATCACCAACGGCCGTCTAAAGATCACGGTAAATCCCAGCGGCGTGCTTCGCTTCTTTAAAGATGGAAAGCAGTTCTTACAGGAATACCACCGATGCTACGATGGCTCCGTCTCAAAGGAAAGCATTTGCATCAAGGTTTTGGGCAGGCATTACCAGCCCATCGTGGGAGGACATTATGAACTGGCCGTGCGGTTTGAGAGCAACGATGGGGAGCAGTTTTTTGGCATGGGGCAATACCAGCAGCCCTATTTGGATTTGAAGGGATGTACTTTGGAACTGGCCCAGAGAAATTCCCAGGTTTCCGTTCCCTTTGCCATCTCCAGCCTGGGATACGGCTTTCTGTGGAACCACCCCGGCGTTGGCACCGCCACATTCGCCAAGAACTACACCGAGTGGAAGGCTGAGGCCACCCAGGAGATGGACTACTGGATTACCGTGGATGACCATCCCGCTGACTTAATAAAAAACTATACAGAGGTGGTAGGCCGGGCGCCCATGCTACCAGAAGGACTGCTGGGGCTATGGCAGAGCAAGCTGCGCTACCGCACCCAGGAAGAAGTGCTGAGCGTCGCCAGGGAATACCAGAGAAGAGGCATCAAACTGGACGTGATCATCATCGACTTCTTCCACTGGACCAGGCAGGGCGACTGGCAATTCGATCCCGCATACTGGCCGGATCCCAAGGCTATGTGCGAGGAACTTCACGCAATGGAAACCAAGGTCATGGTATCCGTCTGGCCCAACGTGGACCGAAAGAGCATTAATTTCCCGGAATTAAACGACAGGGGGCTGCTGATTCGGACAGAGCACGGCAGCATGCAGACCTATGATTTCGAGGGAGATTGCATTTCCATTGATGTCACCAATCCGGAAGCCCAGCAATTCTTATGGGAGACATGTAAGAAAAACTATAAGGATTTGGGAATTGATCTGTTCTGGCTGGATAACTGCGAACCTGATTTCAGCGTGTACGACTACGCCAATTACCGCTACTATATGGGAACAGGACTGGAAGTCAGCAATATCTATCCCAAGATGATTGCAAAAACCTTTTATGAGGGATTTCAAAAGGAAGGCATGGAAGCCGAATGCTGCAGCCTGCTTCGCTGCGGGTGGGTGGGAAGCCAGAAATATGGTGCCCTGCTCTGGTCCGGAGATGTAAACAGCACCTTTGAATCCCTGCGGGACCAGGTTGCGGCCGGCCTGAATATGGGACTGGCCGGAATCCCCTGGTGGAATACGGATATCGGCGGTTTCATGACAGAAGATGCCCATGACCCAGCTTTCCACGAACTCCTCATCCGCTGGTTCGAATATGCGGTATTCACGCCAATTCTCAGGATGCACGGCGACCGGGGCCCCCACGATATCGAACCACTGTCCGACCTGGAATGGGGCGGCGGGTACCTGCATACGGGACAGCCAAATGAGATGTGGAGCTATGGGGAAGATGTATTCCAGATTCTGAAAAAGCATCTGATGCTCCGCCAGGATATGAAGCCCTATCTGGAAGAACTGATGAGAGAGGCATCAAAAACCGGCGCGCCTTTGCTTCGAACCATGTTCTACGAATTTCCCCAAGATGAGACTTGCTGGAAATTGGAGGATCAATATATGTTCGGAGACAGATACCTGGTGGCTCCCATTCTGGAGGCAAATGCCAGGGAGCGCAAAGTATACCTGCCCGCCGGCACCTGGAAAAACATTCATGAAAAAGATGTGGCGATTCAGGGTCCCCAATGGATTACAGCAAAAGCGCCCCTGGAATACATTCCTGTATTTGAAAAATGAGGCGAGGAATTGATCACATTTGATTTTCCCCTGGATACATGATACAATACAATCCTAACTAGATAGAAAAATACGACTATCATAAATGGAGGGACAATCTTATGGATAATAACAGAGTAGTGGTAGCCCTGGGGCACAGCGCGCTGGGAAAAACTTTCCCCGAGCAGAAAACGGCAGTGAAGAATGCGGCAGCGGCCATCGTAGATTTGATCGAAGCAAAATACCAGGTGATTATCACCCACAGCAACGGGCCTCAAGTGGGGATGATTCACGCAGCCATGACGGAGTACAGCCGCCTAGAGCCTGAAAATACTGTGGCTCCCATGTCTGTGTGCAGCGCCATGAGCCAGGGATACATCGGCTATGACTTGCAGAATGCCATCCGCACGGAACTATTGGACAGGGGCATCTACAAGCCCGTCTCCACCCTCATTACCCAGGTACGGGTTGATCCTTTTGATGCAGCCTTCGCCCAGCCCCACAAGCGCATCGGACGCTATATGAGCGAGGAGGATGCCAAGGCCGAGGAAAAGAAGGGAAATTACGTGACTGAAATCCAGGGAAAAGGATTCCAGCGAATCCTTTCCGCTCCCCGTCCGATAGAGATTTACGAATTGGACGCCATCAAGGCACTGATGGAGGCAGAGCAGATCGTAATTGCAGCCGGGGGCGGCGGTATTCCGGTACTCCAGCAGGGAACCCGGCTGAAAGGCGCCAGCGCCGTGATTGAGAAGGATCTGACCAGCGCCTGCCTGGCGGAACAGTTAGACGCCGATATCCTGCTCCTTCTTACCGGCGTGGAAAAGGTGGCCCTGAACTTCGGCACGGCAGAGGAAATGCCTCTGGATTCCATGACCGTGGAGGAAGCCACCCAGTATATCGAGGAAAAGCATTTCACCAAGGGAGCCATGCTACCCAAGGTGGAGGCGGCAGTCTCTTTCGCCTCCTCCTCCGACACCAAAAAGCGGAAATCTATTATTACCAGCATTGACACTGCGCTTGCGGGAATAGAGGGAAAGACCGGCACGGTTATTACCTGCTAGCGGTTTCTCACAGTTAGACAAAAAATCACAGAACGCAAACAGTACCCCGGCAAAGGCTTTTACAGAAAATCTTTGCTGGGGTACTCCTTTTCATACAATTACATATACTTCTTAAAAATCTTAATCAGCATCAATGAATTGAGATACGCCGTCCCGGAAAACCAGATTAACAGCGCCGCCAGCAACTCCATCCCAAAATACTCCCCAAAATATAGCAGAGCAATAAAGGGAGACAGGGCAAGGAAGGTCATGGTCAGAGACTGGGGCGTATGGGCCAACGAAATCAGCAGCGCATTCTTCAGGGTATTTTTAATCGTATTCTCAAAGGTACTTTGCAGCGCAAAAGCATAAATCACCACGAACATGATTAGCATCCAGGCCAGCAGCAGGAAACCCTTAAAAAAAGTCTGGGCAAGCCCCTCCTTCATCAGATTGCTGATATTCAAATCAAAAGATACAATTACAATGGGAACCATGAGTATCAGCCACATGACCGTGGACTGCTTGAAATTCTCTTTGAAGGAGATAAAAAAACCTTTGAAAATATAGCCCTCCCTATCCTCCGCCATCTTTTTCGTCACCGCATACAAGGCGGTAATGGATGCCCCGATCGTCACGATGGGAATACAGCACGCCAAAAACAGGATGTTGAGTATTACCAAATCACTCAATTTGGATAGGGCACCAAAAAATTTTCCATCTAATTGAAACATGACTTTTTATCTCCTCCTACTGTACTTTTCCGTTAATATCCGCCACCGAATCCCGCTCTAAAAGATTCGCCTCCATAATCAGCTGCCTCTTCTCCTTCTTCCCTGCAATGGCCTCCATCAAAAGCTCAATGGAACATTTCACCATCTCGCTGCTGGGCTGGACAATGGTGGTGAGGGACGGATGATAGTATCTCGTGGCCTCCAGCCCATCAAATCCCATGACAGAGTAATCTTCGGGAATCCTTTTCCCCGCATCGAAAATCGCCTTATAGGCCCCGAAGGCTGTCAGATCCGAGATGACATAGACGGCTGTAAATTCCACTCCTGATTCCAGCAATTCCTTTGTGACCTGATACCCGTTGGCGGCAGAATATTCCGGAATATCGATCTTCATATACCTAACCAATTCGGAATCATATGGTATGCCATTGTCCTCCAAGGCCCTCTGATAGCCTCTCAGCCGCAATCCGCCAATGGCATAGTCTGTCTCCCTGCCAGTGATGATGGCAATTCTCTTATGGCCTTTTTTGCACAGGTAATCCACCGCCTTATAACTCTCCTTCTCGTCATCAATAGAGACGGAGAGGCAATTCCGCTTCGGCCTATCGACATCGGTGGCAACAGTGCATAAAACATAGGGAACCCCGATCATATCCATTTCCTCCTCCGGATAATTCATCAGCCCTCCCAAAAAAATAATCCCCTTCAACCGCTTTTCCTTCGTCAGCTCTATGGCCACGCTGGCATCGTCCTGCTCCTCTCCCACCGCATGAATCAGCAGGGTATGTTCCATCTTCTTCAATTCCTCTTCATATATTTTCAACATTGCCTGGAAAAACTGATTGTCAATCCCCTTAATCAGCAGAGCAATGGTATTAGACTCTATCATTTTCAGGTTCCTGGCACTGTTATTCGGCACATAGTGGTACTCTTCAATCACTTTCAGAATGCGCCCTTTCGTATTCTGATTGATCTTAGGATCATCATTGATAGCCCTAGATACCGTGCTGATACTGACACCGCATATTTTAGCTATATCCTTAATTGTAAATGCAGACAAACCATCAACCCCATTTCTTTCTATTTTTTATACGCTACCGCCATCTGCCAGACACCCCAATAATAAAATCAGGCCTGAACAAATCCTCCCAAAACTTACTTTGCATCCCAGACATAGGCAGTTAATCTCAACTGCTATTCTATCATAATGAATGCCATGATTTCTGGCATAACCCAAGTTGCGGAGCAACTTGCATGATAAATGCCCTAGCATTTATCTTATCATGATGGTTGCCATGATTTCTAGCATAACCCAAGTTGCGGAGCAACTTGCATGATAAATGCGCTAGTATTTATTTTATCACATAATGCAAGAATCGAAAAGAGTGTGGCTTCCGGAATAGTAACTGTGGCAGACCTCCCGGTCTGCCACAGTTAAAATGCTCTCTATCCCCTGCCATACAGCATGGTAAATTCACTGATTGTTTCTGCCAGTCCCGCCCCCAGCTGATGCCCAGAAAGACGCCATTTCCAGTTCTCTCCCACAGTGGAAGGCTTATTGATCCTGGCCGTGTTATCCAAGCAGAGATAATCCTGGATGGGAATGATGCAGGTATCCGCCGCAGATGCTTGCGCCAGCCTAATCAGTTCCGATACAATCTCCCGGGAATCCCTGAAATCCCGCCCGATATACTTCTTAATCATCTCCAATTCTCCCGGCTGTATATTGCTAAGCCATCCAAGCAGAGTCTCATTGTCGTGGGTTCCCGTATACACCACGCAATTCTTATCATAACTGTAGGGAAGGTACTCTGCCGGCCCGCTGGAATCTCTGGAATCAAAGGCAAACTCCAGCACCTTCATATTGGGGAATCCGCACTCCCGCACCAACTGCCTGACGCTGTCGGTAATATAACCCAAATCCTCGGCGATAATCCGAATCTCACCCAGCCTGGCCCGCACCGCACGGAAAAGATCGGCCCCCGGCCCCTTTTCCCAGTGTCCCGCCCTGGCATCCTCCGCATCCGCCGGAATGGAGAAATATTCGTCAAATCCCCGGAAATGATCTATGCGAGTCACATCGTACAGCTGGCGGCACTTCTCGATGCGCCTCACCCACCAGTCATATCCGGTATTCCTGTGATACTCCCACTGATACAAGGGATTGCCCCACAACTGCCCCGTGGCGGAGAACCCATCCGGCGGGCATCCTGCCACGGCAAGGGGCTTCCTATCGTCATCCATCTGGAACAGTTCGGGATGGGCCCATATATCCGCGCTGTCATATGCCACATAGATGGGGATATCCCCGATAATCTCAATCCCATTGTCATTGGCATACTGCCTGAGCCCGAACCACTGCCTGTAGAACTCATACTGAATATACTCATAAAATTCTATTTCAAAATACAATTTCTCCTGGTAATAATCCATAGAGTATCCCAGCCTGAGCCTGATATCCTCCGGCCACTCCTCAAAGCTGACGCCCCCGAAAAAGGTCTTTACCGCCATGAAGATTGCGTAATCCTTCAGCCAGAATTTATTCTCTTCCCGAAATCTGTGAAAATCATCCCGCTCCGTAATCTTGCTTCTCTCATATGCCTTTCTCAGAAGCTGGAATCTACCCATATATAGCTTATAGTAATCCACAGAAGTGCTGGTTTTGCCGAAATCAACCTGATCGCACTCCTCCTTTTTCAAAAGCCCCTGCTCCACCAAGCTCTCCAGACTGATAAAGTAGGGATTTCCCGCAAAAGTGGAAAAGGACTGGTAGGGAGAATCCCCATAACTGGTGGGGCCTATGGGCAGAATCTGCCAATACTTCTGCCCCGCCTTCCGGAGAAAGTCCACAAACTGATATGCCTCTTTAGAAAAGCACCCAATGCCATACTTGCCGGGAAGGCTGGCAATGGGCATTAATATTCCACTGGCCCTCATATTCTTCCTATCCTTTCACTGCTCCTGCCACAACGCCCTTGATAATATGCTTCTGGCAAGCCATATAAAATACAATAATCGGAATGATTGCAAGCACCAGCATGGCCATCAGAGCGCCCCAGTCAACAGAGCCATACCCGCCCTTCAGATACTGAATCGCAATGGGAATGGTCTTATACTGAGTGATGTCAAGCACCAGATAGGGAAGGAGGTAATCATTCCAAATCCACATTGCCTGAAGAATCGCCACCGTGATGCAGGTAGGCTTCAGAATGGGAAGCACAATCTGGAAAAAGGTCTGAAGAGGATTGCATCCGTCAATCATGGCCGCCTCCTCGATTTCCAAGGGAATGGACTTTACAAAGCCCACAAACATAAACACCGCAAGCCCCGCCCCGAATCCCAGATAGACGATGACGATGCCGAAGGGATTGGTAAGCCCCAGCATATCAGCAATCTTGGAAAGGGTAAACATCACCATCTGGAAGGGCACGATCATGGAGAACAGGCACAGCGTGTACAGCAGGCTGGTTCCCTTGTTCTGCACTCTGGCAATATACCATGCGCACATGGAAGTGCATAGGATAATCGCTGCCACAGAAAGTACCGTGATAACCAGGGAGTTTAAAAAAGCATCAAAAAATCCTGTCTGCTCAATACCCCTAGCATAGTTTTCAAATTTGACAAAGGTTTCCCCCTTGGGAAGGGAGAAGGGCTGCAAGTTAATAAAAGACTTCTGCTTGAAGGAATTCATCAGCACGATAAAGATCGGGCTGACAAATACGATTGTCAGCAGGGAAAATATCAAAGTCAGCAGCCATCCATGCCTTACCGGCTTCTCGCCAAACTGATCCGCCGCCTTCTTGCGCTTCTTCTCATTCATTTTCATTACTGCTGCACCTCCTTCGTTCTCGTCGCCCTAAGCTGGACGAATGCAATCAATGCAACCAGGATAAAGAATATGACAGCCTTTGCCTGGCCCACGCCCTCGAATCCCATCTTCGTATAGAAGGTATCAAAGATATTTAACGCCAGCATCTCTGACTGATGGGAAGGACCGCCTGCAGTCAGCGCCAGGTTCTGGTCAAAGAGCTTGAAGCCATTGGTCAGGGTCAGGAACGTACAGATCGTGATGGAAGGCATCACCATGGGCAGCGTCACATTCTTCAATGTCTGCCATGAATTTGCCCCGTCAATCTTTGCCGCCTCCACCAATTCCGTGGGAATATTCTGGATACCCGCAATGTAAATAATCATCATGTAGCCAATCTGCTGCCAATTCATCAGAATAATCAGCCCCCAAAAACCGTATGTAGAGCTGAACTGCAGCGTTACACCGTAATGCGCCAGAACACCATTGATAATGATCTGCCAGATATATCCCAGGACGATGCCGCCAATCAGGTTTGGCATGAAAAATACCGTCCTGAACAGATTCGTCCCCTTGAACCCCTTGGTGAGCAGCATTGCCACCGTAAAGGCAAGCAAGTTGATGGTAATCACGGAAACCACCGTGAAGGCCGCCGTAAACCATATAGAGTGCAGAAAATTCTTATCTCCAAAAATCTTGACATAATTGCTAAACCCCACGAACTCCGCATCCGTCACCGTGGTAAACTTGCAGAATGACAGATAGATGCCTAAAATGAAGGGAACGATAAATCCAATAATAAAGGCCGCCAGCGTGGGCAGGACAAAAATTGGAAAATACTTTCTGATTGAATTATTCATCCTTTTCCTCCTATTTTATTTGGAAGAAGGCGGATGGCAAGCCCTACCACCCGCCTTCTTCGGCTGTTACTTATACTTTCTCATTGCTGACTTTACATGCCGGCCTTGCCGACACGAGCAAAGCCATCAGAAGAATGCTGTTTTTGCATTCTTCCTGTGTGTAATCTTAGAAGTTCTTAATCAGCGTCTTTTGCTGGATTAGAACTTCTTTACACACTATTCATGGGTAGCCTTATACTGCTCATCCCATCCATCGACGAATGCCTTCTCAACCGCATCCCACTCGCCAGTCTTCTGAGCATACTCAAGCAGCGCATTGCCCACATTGTTCTTCCACTCCTCAGAAGGAATCGTAGAAAAGTTCCATGAAACCGGCGTCTTGCCCGCTGCAAGATAATCTGCATCAGCCTGAACCAGAGGATTCTTTGCCGTATAGCCGTCATCGAAAGCCTTGAAAGGCGTTACGAATCCCATGGTGTTGGCGATGGCATCCCGGCCCTTGTCGCTGGTGACGCACCAGTTCATAAATTCCAGCGTTGCCTTGATGTCAGCCTCGGAAGCCTTGCTGTTCACGCACCAGTAGTTCTCTGAACCCGTGCACAGGCCCTGGTTCTCCTCGCCTTCTACGCCGATATAGATGGGAAGCATGCCCAGGTCTTCATCCTTCAGGCCATTCTTCGTGATATCGCCGTATGTCCATGTACCATTCTGGAAGAACACCGCCTTGCCCGTTGCAAACTCTGCCGTGGATTCATCTCCTGTCTTGCTGGCAATAAGCTTGGGATCGCAGGTAGAATCCTTCAGATACAGATCCCACATCTGCTTGTATTCCTTCAAGTAAGTTCCCTTAATCTTATCGGTAGAATCAATGCCATCCTTCTTGTACTCATAGTAAATGGGAAGGTTTGCCAAATGGGTCTTATATCTCCAGTCGGAAGAAGAATCCATGCCCGGAGAGGTGAATGCGCCGTCCACACCCAGGTCCTTTTTCTTTGCCTGGATATCGTCAGCCACTTCCTTGAGTTTGGCAAAACTGTTAATCTCGGAAGCATCCTTCACCTTCGCCCCGTCCATCTCGCAATACTTTGCAAGCAATGTCTTGTTGTAGATGATGCCGTATGTCTCGATTACATAGGCGATGCCCTGTACCGCATCCCCATCTTTTAATACGAAGTCATCGCTCTTCACCTGCTTGTAGACATCAGAGTCCTTCATGTCATAGCAGTAGTCCTTCCATGTAGCCAAGCCCACCGGCCCGTTTACCTGGAACATGGTAGGAGCGTCGCTCTTTGCCATCTCTGACTTCAAGGTCTGCTCATAGGTGTTGGACGCCGCAGTCACCACCTTGACCTCCACGTTCTTCTCCTTGCTGTACTCCTCTGCCAGAGCCTTCCAGTCGTCAGCCTGCTCCGGCTTGAAGTTCACCTTTCCTTTGGAACTGTCCTTGCCGTCTTTTCCGCCACAACCTGTGAACAAAGTTGCTGCCATCGTGAAAGATAACAACATGCCTAAAAGTTTTCTCCTCATAGTCATTTCTCCTTTTCTTAAAATTTTGATTTACAGTGCCACCGCTACCAATCAGGGAATTGGTAACGTTTCCATGATTCGATGGTATCACTTTTTGGAAACGTTTTCAATGTTTTTTTCTTCATTTTTTCTTTTTCATCATCTTGTATAATTGAACGGGTAATTTTTATGCAACTTGCACAAAAAATATGCTCGCAATTCTAAAGAAGAGAGCATGCTGCAGAAATACGCAACACTTTCCATTTTAATAGACTTCCTTCATCACATCCTCAATAGAAACATTTTTCACATTCAGATCTGTCAGAGGAAGGTTGGCCCAGAGATCTCCAATCACATCATTCAAATCATGGGTAGTAATCAGAAAAGTAGTTCCCCGCTCCTCATTCATATTATGGATAAATTCCCGGATTTCTTCCTTGGAAAATAAATCCAATCCTATCGTAGGCTCGTCCAGAATCACCAGGGACGGCTGGCGCACAGGCTTGCCCATCACATCGGCCAGATTCAGATGCTCCTTGAAGTACGCCACATTCTTCTCATAAATAGGATTCGGAATATCATAGATCGTCTTCTGAAGCCAGAAGGAATCCACTGGCGGAAGATCCCACCACAGCCTGGACTTCTGCCCGAAGACCACGCCCAAGTTCCGAACCAGAATCTTCCTCTCCTCCCAAGGCACCATTCCCATCACTTGGGCACTGCCCGCCGTGGGATACAGAATGCCCGACAGGATTTTTAACGTGGTAGATTTTCCCGCGCCGTTGGGTCCGATGATGGCACGGATTTCCCCCCTCCCTCACCCGGAGGTCAATGCCATCCACCGCCCTCACCTGGCGATATTCCCTTTTTACAAGGCCCTTCACCGCTCCCCACATCCCGGAACGATTTCTTTTTGTCACCTTATAATGTTTCATGATTCCCGTCATTTCCACGATATATTCCATTTTCTCTCTCTTTTTTTCATTTCATTCAATTTTGAAATAATTGCGAGCCTAGCAAAACTTCGCACCCTTTTTACCGCACTGGAGCTCCCCTTTCCGCACCATCATCTGGACATAGTCCGGATATCCCCCCAGAAACATCCCCCTCCCTCTCCGCTCTGCCAGACCTTTTTCCAGAAATCCCGCCACATAGGACATTTCCCGCTCCGACAAATCCCGCTCTGGGCATCTGCCCAGTTCCCAGAGAAGATCAATATTGTTTTCGTGAATCAGGCGAAGCCTTCCCTGGGCATAAGGTTCCCTGTCATAGCAATTCCACACATGGTAGCAGCAATCATTCACCGAATTTACCTCCTTGAAGTTCATCATCCATTCCATTACCTTGCACTGGTAATCCACAGGTTTCTCCTCTGCCGCCATTACCTGGCCGAGTACCCGTCCCATAGAATCCGATTCCCCGAATCTCCTCCCTGGATTCCTCCAAGATATTGGCGCACAGGCGATGGAACTTATCCTCCAGATACACGGAAGCTACCTGCAATTCCTCCGACAATTCCTTTACGCTTCTGGGCCTCTCATAGCAGGCGGCAAGATCCTGTTTTCCCAATATATCCTAGGCCAGATCCCTGGCATCCTCCGGATTTCCCAGCCGCTTGTAGCAAAATAGATAGGTATTCTCAATTAATTCCTCAGTAAAGAACCCTCTGATTTTCTCTCTCATTTCATTCTAAACCCAGAGCGCATCCGCTATCTCTCCCAGGCATGCACGTAATCATGAACGCCCCGCGCTCCCTTCCCCTTTCTCCCAGCATAATAATGTTGCCCTTTATTAGTCGCCTCTGTCCCATCATGGTTCGGAAAATCTTAATTATATGGAAACCAATTCCACCAGTGAAAAAAGACACCAGCCCTATGATAGCTACTCATAAAACAGTATCAAGTAACAAACTGAAATAGGGTAACTGCCATACAGGGTGCAGAAAAAGACAAGTAAGAAACAAACCGTTTCTTGCCTGTCTTTTTCATTTTGTTACGCAATAGAACGCCGTTTTTGAAGGCAGACATATAAAACCCTTGCCCCGTCATATCAATGCTCACAAAGCCGCATAAATCAATAACAAAATACCCCCTATTGCGTAACAATCCCCATAATAAATTGAGGGCGAAAGCAGTTTACTGATTTCGTCCTCTTGACTACCCACAAGCAAAGGCGGGAAAAGCTGTCAAGGGCGCATAGCGCGAAGTTTACCCTTGACAGCTTTTCCTGTCTTTGCTACTTCCTATCGGTCGAAGCGGAATTTCAATATGGCTTCAACCAGTTTTGCTTTTAACCTGTCCTGTGTATCATCATTGATATGCCCCTTATACATAGACAGATATTTGATATATGCGGTGTAGTGCTGCAATACTGCGTCTACCGCTTCCGGCTCTCCGGCAACGGCTTTTTGGATTACCTCAAACGGTATCAGTTTTTTGCTCCTCATGTTCCAATCTCTCCCATTCTTTCCGCAACTGTTTCAGTGCAACATTTCTTCGACTATTTATCGTACTTCTGCAACGCCTGTACAGTCTGCCGATTGCTTCATCACGATAGCCGATGAAGTAATAAAGCAGTAAGACTTCTCGCCTTAATTGCGGCAATCTTGATAATGCCATTGCTAACCGTTCATCATCAACGACAACTTCCTTTCCCAGTACAAGAAATACAGTCGGCTTGTCCCGTTTTTCAAAGTAACTGTCCATAGCAGACGGTTCAAAATATCGTTCCGACATCAGATAGTCGAGGGATATTTCCCGTTCCGCTTTCCGCTTCAAATCCTGCCATGCGTTAATGGCTTCATGGCGCAGGACAACCTTGCAGAACGCATTGAACGCATATTCGATATGCTCCATGAACTGTTCAGAATATCTCATTTTCTCTCACCCCCTTTCTTCCCAGTAGGGGGCTATTACAACAAAAATCCATGCAGAATATATCCGCATAGATTTTTGGGTAATACGAGTTATTAAGACATACTAAATGATATGTGTGTTCATATTCATAGGCAGAATATCCCGTTCCACAAGACAGGATTTTTTTGATAGTTCACCATAGCCAAAACCACCCATGAAATAAAAAACAGCCATAGCAGTACCTCACAATACCGCCATATCTATGAAAACTTTCCTGCCACATAAGAACGGCGGCTTTGATTGTTATTTCAAAACCGCCGTTCAGCCGCTTATATTCTGTTTTGGCGCATGATGATTTTGCCGCCACACAACGGTTTTTTTATTAACCGCCAGACGGCATGAACATCTTCTTTTATGCGTAGTGATACTTCTCTCTGTTCTGATGAAGAAAAACCAATGCTACAACCATAGTGATTAGCTCCGCTATCGGTACTGCAAGCCATACCCCTGTTACGCCCAAAAGATTAGGCAATGTAAGCAACAGCACTGTAATCAGTCCAAAAGTCCGCAGGAATGACAAAATTGCTGACAGCTTCCCGTTTGATAATGCAGTAAATGTGGCAGAGGTAAAAATATTCAGTCCACAAAATAGAAAACTGAATGGGAAAATCAAAAATCCGTTTCGCGCAATTTCGTAAACAGGAGTTCCCTTTTCTGCAAAAACACGAACCAATGGCGAACCAAAAATAATTGCTACTGCAAAAATAGTGACCGAAACAAAGACAATAAATTGCATACAAATAGAAAATACATTTTTTAGCTGTTTTTCGTCCTGCTTCCCATAGTTATAACTAATAATAGGGGATACTCCCATAGAAAAACCTATGTAAAGGGCACTCAATAAAAACTGTGTATAGATGATGATTGTGATTGCCGCAACTCCGTTTTCTCCAAGCAGTTTCATCATAATGCGGTTAAAAAGGAATGTTGTAACCGCTGTTGCCGCCTGACTTACCATTTCCGAAAAACCATTGGTACAGCTTTCAGCCAATACGGAAAAATCTATGACTGGCTTCCTAAAATGCAGACTGCCTCTCTTTGCGGAAAAGAACCATAATCCAATCACCGCCGGTATCATATAGCCAATGCCCGTACCAAATGCCGCCCCCTTAATGCCCATGTGAAACGGCACCATAAAAATATAGTCCAGTAAAATATTTACGATTCCTGCGCTTACGCCAAGCACCATACCCATTCCGGGGCGTCCCGCCGTTACGATTAGATTTTGAAAAAGCACTTGCAGGATACTTGCGGGCGTGAATAACAGCAGGATAAAAAGGTATTCTTTGCAGTATGGAAATAGAATACTGCTTGCTCCAAGTCCCCATACAATCCTGTCAATAAAAACCGTTCCCAACACTGCAATCAATCCACCTAACAAAATTCCCGCTGAAATAATCAGCGTAAAATCCTGTGCCGCCCTACTTTGTTCTCCTGCTCCCATTTTGCGTGCTACTATCGCGCTTCCTCCTGTTGCAAGCATAGTTCCAAGACCGACAATCAGATTGATAACAGGGCAGACAATATTCAATGCCGAAAGTGCATTTGTATCTACAAATCGTGCCACAAAAATTGTGTCAACGACTGTATACAGCCCCATGAATATCATCATTAAAATTGTCGGAAATGGAAATTTCAGCAATGATTTTATTGTAAAGTTTTGTGATAGTGGATTTTGGTCACTCATTGTCCCCGCCCTCCGATTTTTCTCTGTGAAGTATAAAACGCTGTGTTGGATAGCCAAACTCAATTAACAATTCCGCTTCGGCAAAGCCAAGGCTTCCCCATATCTCCCGATAGCCTGTGTCTGCCTTGTCGCCCTCCCGAAAAGTCGTCACGCTAATCTGTGCGGAACGTGTAAGTTCATACAATGTCTTTTCGCAAAATGCTTTCGCTATTCCTCTTTTCCGATACTGTGGGTGTACCCCAAAGAAATCAATGCTCCCTGTCACCTCGTTAAACGCCATAATCCCGATTGCCGTATCAGCGTCTTTCAAAATCAATGCGCGCTTATTTTTGATATACTCCTGCAACTGTTCAAGGTACTGATTCTCGTCCAGATGCGGGAACCCGTCAATGACAAGGTGAACCAGTTCTATCCATTTGGGTATGTCCTCCTGTGTTGCAAAGACGATTTTATCCTGCCATTCTTTTTCCTCTAAATTTGTAGGATTTTCATTCAAGACATATCTTAGCTGCAATGGATAAAATTCTTCTTCCTCCCTGTACCTGTTAGGGGATTTTTTATACATGGCTTTGAAAATATCCGTAAAAGACTGCTGGCTCTCATATCCGGCAGAAAGCGCAATTTCAAGGATTGGTCTGTCGGAAAGAACAAGCAGTTTTGCGGCTTCGGTCAATTGGCGGCGTTGTACATAATCGTGAATTGTCAACCCTACCGTATCTGTAAACATTCGGTGCATATGATATTTTGAATAATGTACAGCCCTCGCAACTGTTTCCAAGTCCAGTTTTTCGTGCAGGTGGCTTTCGATATAGTCGATTGCCGTCATTACATTTTTGATATTCCCCGGCATTGCAGCTTCCTCCTTTCTCTCTGCATTATAGCAGGATATTTCATTCCGCTTTTCATATATCTTGCGGTTTTAAGGGCAAGTATTTACCAGTATACAACAGTCTACCCCGATAAGAAAGATTTTTAGAAATTTTCTTCTGATACATTGGCATTTCCCAAACTTCCCCGTAGTAAGGCATAAGGAAAACTTTTTTGAAAAATTTCTCTCAAAACTCCGTCAAAACTGCCCTGTGCGGTGTTGTAGGTAGTGAGAGGGTTCTCAAGAGGGTTTGGGATTCTTCCCAACAAGCAAAATCTGTCCGGCAAGTCGTGGCGCGGACGGGCAGATTTACGGAAATGGGTACCCGTTTCCTATGCTTGCTCCGAAACTTATCACTTTAATAAACAAAGAAAGGACGGGAAAGGAATGGAACGGAAACGGCAAATCAAGGACGGGCATATCGTGGTAAAAAATCCACTATACCAAGAAATGCCAAAACAGGAAGTGGCGATAAAATCCGGCAGGACGCTCTACCGCTTTACGGGAAGCTATGACGGGGAAAGGAGCCTGCCCCACAAGGTTCTGCGCCTTATGGGACAGGAAAAAGCAGAAAAAGATGTTGAAGAATAAACGGAAAGCCGCTATAATAGCTTCAAGCAATCCTGTATTGGCAGACTGCCCGCCGATGAAAGGAGCAGAAATTATGTTAAGGCAGTCTGACAAAATTACCGCCCTCTATTGCCGCTTATCACGCGATGACGAATTACAGGGCGACAGCAACAGCATTGTAAACCAAAAGGCGATTTTAAGTAAATACGCAAAAGAAAACCACTTTTCAAACACATTGTTTTTCGTGGACGACGGGTATTCTGGTACGAACTTCAATCGTCCGAGTTGGGGTGAACTACTGGAACGGATTGAAAACGGCGAAGTGTCAACACTGATTGTCAAGGATATGTCGCGGTTAGGGCGTGACTATCTGAAAGTAGGCTTTTACACCGAAGTCCTCTTTGCAGAGAAAGGCGTGCGGTTTATTGCTATTAACAACGGCATAGACAGCGCGAACCAGCAGGACAGCGATTTTACCCCGTTTTTGAACATCATAAACGAGTGGTACGCAAAGGACACAAGTAAGAAAATCCGCGCTGTGATGAAGTCAAAGGGGGAAGCGGGGGAACATCTTTGCAGTAACCCGCCCTATGGCTACATGAAAGACCCTGACAACAAAAAGCATTGGATTGTAGATGAAGAAGCCGCCAAAGTGGTGCGCCGGATTTTCCGCTTATGCTTAGAGGGGTACGGACCGACACAGATTGCCCGTATTCTGAAAGAGGAAAAAATAGTCACTCCGACAGTCTATTTCATGCAGAACGGACGCGCAACGAGAAACGCCCCGCAAAATAACCCCTGTCGTTGGAGTGCCGAAACGGTAACATTTATTTTGGAACGTCCAGAGTATCAAGGGCATACAGTAAACTTCAAAACTTTTGTTCAGTCTTACAAGACTAAAAAGAAATGCTACAATCCGGCGGAAAAGCAGCTTGTGTTTGAAAATACCCATGAAGCAATCATAGATGCTGACACATGGGCGCGGGTACAGGAATTACGGAAGAACAAACGTCGTCCGACAAGAACGGGAAAGACAAATATGTTTTCCGGCATTGTCCGCTGTGCTGACTGCGGTGAAAAGCTATACTACTGCACAAGCAAAAATTTTGAAGCGCGGCAAGACCATTTTGTGTGTTCCACTTCAAGGCTGAAAGGAAAAGAAGTCTGCCCGACGCATTATATCCGCGCCGTAGTTTTGGAACAGGGTGTGTTTGCACATCTCCGGCTAACGGTTGCTTGTGTAGCCAACCATGAAGAACAATTCCGTAAGGCTATGGGCGCAAAGCAGAAAGCAGACGCAAAACGGGAGTTGACGGCAAAGCGGCGGCAACTGACGCAAGCGGAACGCCGGATTGCGGAACTTGACCGATTGTTTAAGCGTATTTATGAAGATAACGCAAATGGTAAACTTTCTGACAGCAGATTTCAAATGCTCTCTGACGATTACGAACAGGAACAGGAAGAACTGCGGGAAAAGCTGTTGCAACTGAATGAGGAAATTAACCGACAGGAAGAACAGGCAGAGAACATTGAACGGTTCATCAGCAAGGTGCATGAGTATCTCGACATGGACGAACTGACACCCGCCGTACTGAATGACATGGTGAAAGCAGTTTACGTCCATATGCCGGAAACTTCAAACGGACACAGGGAACAGCAGATTGACATATCCTATGACCTTGTGGGAATACTCCCCGCGTCCTTGTTGAACGACTTACAAAACGGGGAAACGGTATAGCCAACGCTACGCCGTTTCCAAAAAACAAATCTAATACTGTCTTACGAGTATCTAACTTAGGGCTGATGTCTTTTTCACTGGTATTTTATTTCAAACTGCCATTTTCATCTTCAGAAACCGGCCCGCACAATTCAATTGCAGGAAACTATGATTCTATCGCTATGCTCCATCATCTGCCCATACTTCCTTTGCCATGCGAAATACGACGATGGAAATGCTGGTGCAGCACCGACAGGGACTTGATGAGCAGATTGCACTGCTGCAGGAACATAAGATGAAATCGGATGAGAAAATTGAATGTTACAAGAAAGAAATAGAGCGTGTAAACACCAGAGGGGCAGGATAACCTGCCCCTCTGTATGATCCCCTCTTGTATGATCAATCAGTTTAATTTCCTTATTTCCCGGTTGAAACAGGATACCAGGCTCACCGTAAATCCGCATATCCCGGTACACAGGAACATTGCCGCCATGCCACTTCCTGCGCTATCCCCTACGATTATTCCCAGTATCCCTGCCAGCCTATTCCCAGAAGAAATAAACGGCTCAAAGACATAATCTGCCAGCCAGCCTCCGAGGATAATTCCAGCCGGAATCGTGCTGTACTGAATGGCATTCCTAACGGCAAACACCCTCCCCTGCATGGTTGCAGGTATCTTACGGTACAGTATCGTATTCTGGTTTGCCATAATGAAAGGAATCGGCAGGCTGGCAGCAACCGCAGCCGCCGACCACCAGAATACATTTTTCCCAACTGCCATTATCAAATCACCAAACAGAAATGACAATGCCGCCGAAGCATAAATTGCCACAGCTTTATGGCGGCTTTCCTTTTTCACGGAAACAATGATGCCCCCGGCAATCCCGCCTATGCCCATGCAGGCATTTACAATTCCAAGCGCAATGCTGTCCCCGGAGCTTCTTGCCAGAATCATTGGCGATAAAATATTCTCGTAGGTCAGCCTTGAACAGAAATTAATCAGCGCCATCGTAAGCATGATGTATAATATGCCTTTTTCCTTTTTCAGAAAAGCAAATCCCTCCGCTATCCCGGCAAAGGGGGAACCATTTGTTTTATCCTGCGCCTGTTCCGGGATTGTGATGAAAAACAGCAATACGCAAAATGCAAAGGCAAAACTCGCCATATCTACCAGCAGGATCAGAGGGAGCCCGCCTACCGCAAACAGGAACCCCGCCAGCATGGGGCTGAATACCACGATAAGGTTACCGGAAAAAGAATTCATCCCGCTGACATTTGAAATTTTATCCTTTGGCACAAGCCTTCCCGTTGCTACTGCGGATGCAGGCTGCTGAAAGGCATTCGTTATACCGACCACTGCATTTATGGCATAGATATTCCAGACTTCCAGACATCCCGCAAACAAAAATGCCAATACTGCCAGTGAGCCAGCCGCCGCAATGCTGTCCGAAACCAGCATGATCGTTTTCTTCTTATGCCTGTCTATAAAACCGCCGACAAACAGGCTTAAAAATATATATGGCACGTAATTGCAAAAGGACATCAGCGAAACGGACATTGCAGAATGGCTCTGTCCATACGCCCATAAAACAAGTGCAAAACCGGTCATGGAACTTCCAAGTCCTGATATACTCTGGCTTAACCACAAAATAATATATTTCTTAAATAATCTTTCTTCCATTGAATTTTCTCCATTCTATTCATAATCTTTCCGAATAAAAAGTACAAAATCCAATGTGGACGATGGTTTTTACCTCTGTACAAATTTCGTCCAGTCATCAGACTTTGTACAGAGACCTTTGCTTAAATCAATCATTATATGGCGAGCATATTTTTCACCTCCCCCAGTTATCTTTTCGCAAGGCAGTATAGCACGAAAACTTCTTTCAGTCAATTTGTCCATGATAAGAATAAATCACTAAAAATAGTGTAGAACTATGCATCAGAAATATATTTATTCCATCTCCCTGAACGTGCCAGCTATTCCTTCCACAAAGCTACATTGGCGCTGCATATAGAATTTCAGATTTTTCGTGCTTTGCCGATATGTCTCGCAAGCCATTGATGGATTCCGTTCTTTCCTAAAATAATTTCATACCATAAAATTACAGGCATTCATTTTATCATTCTATACTCACGAGTAAACTAAGCATATTTGCCAATTGGTAAACACTATCTGTATCATTCGTAAAATGCGGATTCAGCAAATCAAAGCATTCGTGAGTATATCTAATTCATTTTCACCAAAGTCTGGTAACATGAATGATTTGTTTTTTCTATTAAATTCAACTCACAAAGCTTTTGTACATATCTTTTAGCATACTTAGGTTTCAAATGTATATAGCGCGCAACATTCACTAATGATTGCCTCTTTTGTAAAAACAAAAGAATATCACTATATCGTTTTATTCGTTTTTTTGAGGAATTTGATTCTATTTTTAACAAATTACATTTTTCACAATGGGATAATTTCATAAAACCTTTGAATTCATCCCTGTCATCCATCAATATTGCTATACTACAGTCATCTGTTGTTGCTTGACTTACCACCAATGTAAAGCTCTGTTGCAACTGTTCCTCTATTTTATCAGAGGATATAAGGATACTCATTTTCATTATTTTTTTTAATACATCCGCAAGTCTCTTTTCTTTCTTATTATACAAACTTACTTCTGTACCATCTGACATCAAAATGAAACCTCTGATTTGCCCTAATGAACCTTTAATTAATTTCATAGTCATAAGGACATCTTTAGATGTCGTAAAAATTGTAGTATTTACAAACTCACCATTTTCAGGCTGCGATGCTATCTTTAATTCATCATCTTTAAGGTAACCAATCACCCCGTCCCCTATATGTGCTATAATAAATTTTTCTTCTTTTACAGCTACAACTAAAAGTGTAGAAGCCAAATCTTTCATCTCACATTTTAACTCTGCTGCCTGCTCCTGCAAGCATTTTATTACCCCAGACATTACCTGCTGTTTTACTATTACGCCATCTTCTTCTGCGAAATAGAAATCAAACTGCTCGGATAATTCTGAACAAATAAATTTCGTAACTGTTTCTGCACCGTAATGTGAAAATTGAGCTGAGCCTGCACCATCTGCCAATGCGATGACTTGAACATCATTGACATTAGAATAAAATGTTTTATCTTGACAAGGTATCCCATCTTTTACATGGCTACGCCCTTGAACTGCACATTGAATTGAATTCCACACCGAAGCCACCTCCCCAAACTTAATGTATTCTCAAACACATTATTTTTTATAATTCTGCCCATCCTTTTATTCCCTCCAAATCAAGTTTTACGCTTTCTCCAGGAGTAGACTGAGATGTCTTCGATACACTTTTACTAAGCCACGCAAAAAACTCTTGAAACTTCAATCCTTGCAGTTTTAATGCCGGGCGTTTAGGAGAGAAGCTATTAAGCGTAGACATATCTGTTTCATTTCCTATTCCAATAGGGAATACCGTCAATTTTTTTTGGTTTATCATTTCAACTGTACGGTTTACTGCACGATTTAATTCAGAAACATCGCCATTTGGAACTCCATCTGTCATTAATACTAACCACGGCTGATAATAATCTACACCTTTGTCTTTGTACTCTTGTTTTCTTCTCTCCAATAAATCAAGGGCAAGATTAACGCCTTCTCCCATAGCTGTGTCCCCAATCGGTTTCAATTCCGGAACAACTTCCTGCCGCTCAATATTAGCAAAATCCAAAACACATGTTGCCTTATTATCAAAAGTTACAATACAGATTTCTGCTGAATATACAGCTATCTCATCATCACGAATTGCTTTGTAAAATTGTTCTACACCTTTTTGCAATTCATCTATTCTACTTGTGCCTCCTGTTACAAGATTCCACGTGCGTCCATCCTCGTAAATTGTTTCACCCGTTTTGACACACTCGCCTTCCACTGCACCCATTGAACCACTAGTATCCAAACACAAACAAATCGGAACACGTGGTGTCGGGTTATTTACCAAATCCTCAATTCTCAAAAGCATATTGTTATCCATCTTATTTTCCTCCATAATTATAATATTGTGGTTTTATAAATCTCCCTAAATTATGCGCTGTCCAAGAAATAGATTTTTCCAATATCTTTATGCATTTTTTCAGATATTTTATTTCTGCATCCGGTTCATACATTTGGGGTTCATACTCACCTTTTATTTCTTGGGTAAGAGCAGCGAGAAAATTTCTTTTTTTTCATCTACAGCCTGCTGTTTCATTTCTGAATAATCTATACATTATATCTCCTCAGAAAATTCGGATTGCATATAACGGAACATTTCAATATACCGATTTTTGCAATGTTCCAACTCCCCTTTCTCAATAAATCTAAGACATGGTTGGATATAATCGTGCCATAGATACTGGCAATACCATTCAAACTGTTCAGATGTTTTCATTTTGCTGACAATAATGGGAGCACCATTGTAATATTCAGCAATAAGTATTTGACCATCTGGTTGATTTTTTAACCAAGTATCCCGGTAATTTCGTAAAGTATTCAATTCAGCACAATCATCCGATTTGCCAAAATATTCGCACACTACCGTAGTAATAAAGCAAAATGAACCACTATTTCCTGATGAACTGCTACTTTTTGAATTATCATATCCTCTATAGGGGGAGGTATAACTTTGTGTACCGCCATAAGAACGATTCTTTTTTGCATCACGACATGATTTACACCTTTTGGGGATCTCAAATCCCATACGGTCATAATAATCATATTGATCGTTTGTTATATCAAACGACCGTCCACAATCTACGCAGGTTTGACGAAGTCGAACTTGCTTACCACGTTCAAAGCATTCTTGGCATACTTCAAATCGTTTGGAATTTTTGATATACTTTTGATAATTTGTATACAAAATTTCTTTACCACACTTTTTACATTGATGTATTTCTCCTTTATTTAAACACTCTCTGCAAATACCATTCTGACATTGATTTTCTGGCACTTCGGTTTTACATAATTTGCAAGTTGAATACACAACCTTGGGGCTTTTCTTATGGCGCGTTGGGAAAAGTTCTTCTGACATTTCATCTTGTTTGCCGAATTTTCCACTATCCAAAAGTTCTAGATAATATGTAAAAATCGGCAACCATTCATCCACTGACAAACGAGTATTTTCTGTAGCATACTCTCCGTCTTTCCTAAAGGTATTATAAAATGCTTTTTTTAAATCATATGTCAAATGACTCCATATGTAACGCCAAGGACCATCAGGAGTCTTCTTATTAGAATTATCACCAAATGGATATGAGAAATCCATTTTGATGATATTATTAATCGGGTCTTCTCCACCTTGTTGCGAATAGGGCGGCTTTCCAGGTAGCATAATCATAAACAACAAGGTTGCTACAGCAAAATTTTCATTACCCATTGTTCGCAAAAAACTTGAGAAATGTTTTCTCTGAATTTCTGGTGCTGTATAATTGTTTGTTCCAACGGGACACGGAAAATCCTCTACCTGATAACTATCAGTATCAACAAAAAATACTTCTTTAGGTGAAACAATCAAAATATTTGCAGGATTTATATCACCCATAATGATATTTCTATCATGAAGATATTTTATTTTTTCCAATATAGTAACGCACAGTTCTACCGTATCCCTCTTTTTCCAATTTGGAAAATTCTTTAAAAACAGTGGTTTTATGAATATGCTTTTTTGAAGCTCCTTTCCTCTAGCCATCGGCATCAAGTAACCGACAAACTCTTTGTTGGAATTATACAATGCCGCAACAGGATAACATATGCCTTCACATTCAATTTCTTTACTAAGCATTAATTTTATTTTCTTATATTTTCTTTTCGTATTATTTTCTTTTTTATATATTTTTGCAACATAAGGAGTATTCGTAGTATATATAATACCTTCCCCTCCATCTGCAACCCTATTCTCTAATTTTATTGGTCCACGTGACGTATACACAATTTCATTTTCCGCAGGAATATGGTTTACTCTCAATTTCCCATCATCAATAGAGGTTATTGTTTTGCAAATTTGAAAAACTTCATCCTCATCTAATTCATCCAGAGGCTTTTTATTGATACCTTTGCGTCTTGTAACACCAGAATCCTCTGTTCTCCAAGCAAAATCACTCAAAAAACCATACTGATTAATTCTCCTCACATTAACATCATTTGCCTTAGCTGATCTATTTTTATTTAATGAAATAATATCCTTAGCCAAATCATTGTCTTGCGTAATGAGCAACAATTTATGGGTCATTCTAAATTTAGTAAACACAACTTGAAATACATTATCTACAAAATTATCACTTTTCTCTCCCCTTACCTCAATAAATCCCGCATTGATAAGTTGCTGAATTATCTTCAAACTATTCCTTGAATTTTTAGCAAGGTCTGGTTTTTGGAGATTTGCTTTATGTTTTTGCAATTCCTCAATAACCCTGAGCGGAATTATTATTTTATTTCTATGTTGTTGTAGCAAAGGGACGATATTCAACCAAAACTTATCTGCTGCAAAGTGCAAGATGCTGCAAGTATCAATAAAGATCTTCCAATCTTTTACGTAATTCTCCATCATATTCCTGGCATAAGTTTCCTTGCCATTGGAACTATTATCATATGCCATTAAACAACACCCCCTTAATCAATTGTTCACCAACCCTTGAATACAACATCTAAATCTGTATCAGTATCGGATATCTTTTCTTCTGAATCGAAATTTCCCCATCCACTGTAAACCATATCCTCGGTTTTCCATTTCTGTATTCCATCATCCCTTGAATACTTTAAAAATTAATATAATAAATCCACATCATCACTCATCATCTAATACTGAATGGCTTCAATAACTTTTAACGGAACAATGAATTTATTTCCATTATTCATTATTGTTGATATTAGCGGTTGTATTGCGTTTAAGAAACCATCTTCAAGAAAAACTGTTTGGTCTAAAAATACCCTATAGCTATCAGCTATGTTCCCGAAATCCGTACATTCAATAACTGATGACTCAGTTTTGGGGAACCCAATTATTTTTGAATCATCTGGAAAACCCAAAAACCACTTTTTAAGCAATGAATCGTTTTCGATAGTTTCAAATACCTCGCTCTCTTGTTCAGATTCGTTAGAACGAAGAATTGTAGAAAGAACTGAAAGCAACTCCGGCTTGTCTTTTGTACAATTATCTATAACGGCACATATTGCAACATATTGAATTGCACTCTAAAACTTGTCGTATCTATTTTAAAGATAACTGCATCGTATCAATTATTTTTTGCCTTAACTGATAATCAAAATCAATCATTTTTCCAACGCCTTTCATACAAAAAATTTTATCACTTTTTTTACCAATGTCAATATTTTTTCATAGGTAAAATCATTTCGTTTGCGAAGATGCCTTCGTCCTCCAAAATAGCAATTCTGTCATGCAAATTATTCCCAAAATACGCAGAATCATCCCCCTTACACTCCTGAAAGCCAAGGAAGCCTAACATATGAAAAAGGTGCAAAGCCTCTATCAGTTCAATAAGACTTTACACCTTGCTCATTCCCCATCTATTCTATTCCATCCGTTCTATCTCCCGCTGGCAATGGTCGCCACGTCCACCACGGACACCTCCCCCTCGCCCCCCTCCAGGCTCGTCAGCAGCGCGTCCGCCGTGTCCAGCGACGTCAGGCAGTTCACCCCCGTCTCAATCGCCGTCCGCCG
>CAJTGI010000008.1 GCA_910575435.1 Clostridiaceae bacterium
GCCATTACATCATCACGGGTTGGCCCATGCTCTTTTAATAAATCATTCAGGGTTCCCAGCTTGCGGACAATGACAGAAGTACTGACGCCTTTGTCATTGATATAACCTTTTGTGATATAAAAAGACTCGGCATTTTTTGACTTTGATGTAGTCACTCTCATGGCAAAACCCTCCTTATTCCTTATTTTACCATACATTGCCATAAAATGCAATAGAATAAAACAAATAAGTTGACATAAAAAATGCAGGCTTTTCAAGACCTGCAAGTACTTTTTCTAATATTCAACTGTCAAACTCCCGTGTAGGCATAGCGGTATGTGCTATCCTCCTGGTAATCTCCCTGTATCGCATTTCCGTATTCGCCGGTATATTCTGCATTGCTATCTTCTCTGCGCTCTTCCATCTCCCTTTCCTCCTCCTAATATTCTCACTTCAGACCAATTATACCAAGCAATTCTTGATTTGTACACTGGAACTATTCACAGTTTAGCAAGCAAATGTGTAAAACCTGTGAAAAAAGTCGAATTTTTTCTATATAATCTTGCGGTTTCCATGTAAAAACTATATAATATGATGCTAGGATACAACGCAGACAGCAATGCGACGCCACCTGCGCAAAAGTACATTGCATCGCGCTCTGCTTATGCAATAATATAGCTATCATGGAATATCCCCAAAGTTACGAATCCCTGTGAATAGTTACAGTAAAAGTGAGATATTCTAATGATGAACCCAAGAAGGAGGGTGAATTTTGATAAAAGAAAACCAAAAGTTACTAAATCTTCTGGAATTGCTAATTGATGCAATCATCATCGCATTTTCCTTTTTATTGGCATATAAATTAAGATTTGACGATACATGGAGTCCCCTGATCAAGTATGAAATCATCAGGCCAACCGTGGGATATGTGCGTCCGGACAGCGATTATTTTTCCCTGCTCTTTTTGCTGATTCCCTGTTACCTGATCATGTACCGCATGTACGGCATGTATGACCCCAAGCGTACTTCCGGACGGCGGGCCGAGCTGCTGGGACTGGTGAAGGCAAACCTCCTGGGCGTGGTGTATTGCTTAGCCGCCCTGTACCTGATTAAGCAGCAAAATTTTGCCAGGCTGTTCCTGATTATATTCGTCAGCACCAACCTGGTCATCGACTATATTTTCCGTCTGATCGTCATGCGCATCCTGCGCACCATGCGCCGGTCGGGCATGAATATGAAGCATATTCTTTTAGTGGGGTACAGCCGAACTGCCATCGGATACATTGACCGTCTGCGCTCCCACCCCGAATGGGGATATGTAGTGCACGGCATTTTGGACGACACCTGCCAATTTGGCAAGACTTACAAAAATGTCCAAGTCATCGGAAAGACCCAAATGCTGCAGGAAATGCTTGCCACAAATGAATATGACGAGATTGCCATCACCCTGAGCATCGGAGAATACTCCAAACTTGAGAGAATCGTGGCCACATGCGAGAAATCCGGCGTCCACACAAAATTCATCCCGGATTATAACAATATCATTCCCACCAAGCCCTACACGGAAGATCTAGACGGTCTGCCAGTCATTCACGTTCGCCACGTTCCCCTAAGCAGTTCTTTCAACAATGCCATCAAGAGGGTCGTGGATATTCTCGGATCCCTCTTTGCCCTGATCGTCTTCTCCATCCCCATGCTCATCGTGGCATGCATCGTGAAAATCACCTCGCCAGGCCCCTTGATTTTCAAGCAAACCCGCATCGGACTCCACAACGAGGAGTTTCAAATGTATAAATTCCGCTCCATGAGAGTACAGGACGACAAGGAAGAAAAGAAGGCATGGACCACTCAGAACGACCCCAGAGTGACTCCCATAGGAAAATTCATGCGGAAAACCAATGTTGACGAACTCCCCCAGCTGATCAACGTGCTTAAGGGAGATATGAGCATGGTGGGCCCCCGCCCGGAACGCCCCTTCTTTGTGGACAAGTTCAAGGAAGAAATTCCCCGCTACATGATCAAGCATCAAGTGCGTCCAGGCATGACAGGCTGGGCACAGGTAAACGGATATCGGGGGGACACTTCCATTACCAAGCGAATTATCTGCGACCTGTATTATGTGGAAAATTGGTCGCTTCTGCTGGACTTTAAAATACTCTTCCTCACATTTTTTGGAAGAAGCGTGAACAAAAACGCCTATTAAATGCACGGGAGGGATGCGCCATGAAAATAAGAAATCGGCTTCTAATTGCCTTTGTGGCCATGACCATATTTCCCCTGCTGCTAACCCTCTGCTGCGCTAACTTCATCCTCCGCAAGCAGAGCACCCCCTATCAGAACAAAACAAACCAAAGTTACAGCCATTTTGATTTCTTAATGGACCCGCTCAGTTTCTTCTATCAGACCACATTGGCTGAATATCGCATGATAGAGAGCGCCATCGAGGAAAATCCTGATCAATTTCTTGATGCCGCTTACTCGGAAAAAATAGATAGCAACCTGCTGGAAGAAGAATCTTCCCTCATTGTTCTGCATCAGGGAGATATTATTTATAAAAGCCCCCATGTAAAGGATATCGATTCATTTCCCAACCGCCGAAACTGGCAGGAAGGAACATCTGACCAGATTACTTATTTACACAATTTCGGCAAATGCATTGTAAAGGGAAAATATTTCTTCTTTCATGATGGATCCCCGGGAATCGTTCTATTGATTACAGATTTTACAAAAGTTCGCAGCAGATGGGTATATGCATTGAAAGATATTTTCGTGGCGCTATTTATTATATTTGTTGCGACCAACGCCCTCCTGACCGCATGGATTTACCAAAGCATCGTCCGGCCTTTAAATATCCTTCGGCTGGCCACAACCCAGATTGGCAATGGCATCTTGAACCATTCCATTCAGGTAACTGGCAACGATGAAATCGGGCAGTTATGCACAGATTTTGATAATATGCGGATACGGCTGAAAAATATAATTAACCGACAGTTACATACGGAAAAAGATATCCTAGAACTTCTGGATAACCTCTCCCACGACCTGAAAACTCCCATCACTGCCATCAAAGGATACACCGAAGGCATTATGGACGGCGTGGCAGACACGGAAGAAAAGCAGTTGCGCTACTTGAAGACAATATATACGAAAAGCAATGATATCTCCTATCTGATTGACGAGCTTTCCGTCTATGCGAAGATTGAGCAGAATGTGCTACCCTACAACTTTATTCCAGTTAACCTGAATGAGTATTTTAACGACTGCATCGACTCCTTCCGCCTAGATTTAGAGCAGGACCACATTTCTATCGACTACTATAATAACACGGAACCCTCCACAGTAGTGCTGATTGACCCGCAGCAGCTGCACCGGGCAATACAGAACCTGATCGAAAACGTGGTCAAATACAACGACAGCCCAGATAGGCACATTTACGTGCGGATAGAGGATTTGCCAGACAAGACAAATAAGCCACAATTTCTCCAGATTAGCGAGAATGGACACCAAATGCCTCCAGAGAAAATTAGCAAGTCCTTTGTCCGAATAGAAATCGAAGATAACGGTCCAGGAATCGCCGCCAAGGACCTTCCCCATATTTTTGACAGGTTTTACCGGGCAGACAATTCCCGAAATTCCTCCAAGCGAGGGAGCGGGCTGGGACTTGCCATCGTTAAAATGATCATATACGATCATGGCGGCACCGTGGGCGCAGAGAGCATCGAGGGCACAGGCAGCCTTTTCCATTTCACATTGCGGAAGATAGTTCATGACCAAATGTGTGGGATGCTCCCCAGACAACAATAAATTTGCTAGAAAGAAGCGAGGTAACATATGGACAAAATATTGATTATCGAAGATGAAATCGTTATTGCAGAATTAGAAAAAGACTACTTAGAACTCAGTAATTTTGAGGTGGCCATCGAGAATGATGGCATAAATGGCGTGGCCAGGGCTTTGGACGAGGATTTTGACTTAATCCTTCTGGACCTGATGCTGCCGGGAATGGATGGCTTTGACATCTGCAAGCTCATTCGCGAGAAGAAAGACACCCCTCTGATTATCGTTTCCGCCAAAAAGGATGATATCGACAAAATAAGGGGCCTGGGCCTGGGAGCCGACGATTACATGACAAAGCCCTTTAGCCCCAATGAGCTGGTGGCGAGAGTAAAGGCGCATCTGGCGCGGTACAAAAGGCTTACTGCTTCCGATATGGATAAAAATGAAATCATAACCATCCGGGGCCTGAAAATTGACATTTCCGCCCGCCGGGTATGGCTCAATGACGAGGAAAAAAACTTTACCACCAAAGAATTTGACCTGCTCACCTTCCTTGCCACCCATCCCAACCATGTATATTCCAAGGAAGAACTTTTCAAAGAAATCTGGGAAATGAATTCCGTAGGGGAAATCGCCACTGTGACAGTACACATAAAGAAAATCCGGGAAAAAATAGATAGAGCCACCTCAAAACCTCAATATATCGAGACAATCTGGGGCGTAGGATACCGCTTTAAGATATAAGGCAACCTGCACTCCTCATGGTATTTTTACCTTTTTCTACAAAATCTAGATGAAATCATGAATCCCAAAAAAAGAGGTACAGTATATCCGAAGGATATCTGCACCTCTTTTCCTAAACTATGCTTTGAGCAATTTAAAAAAGGGGGGGCACCACTTTTGCTTGGTGCCCGATGTTTGTTAAACGGGCATCGCTGTAAACGATTCCCTTTTCATTTTGGTCGAATGTATTCGACTCAAACTAAAGGAGAAGGTATGAAAAAAAATTTGTATATCAAACGAAGCATTCTTCATTTGATACTCCCATTATAGGATGCAAATATGAATTATGAGTGATTACCATATGAAGAAATTGTGAACATTTCTAAAACATGGATACATATTTGGACATTTTTTTTACAAACTAAAGATTATAGCAACAGCATGTGAGTAGCATCAGTCATTCACCTTTTCACTGCCTGAACTTTATTCGGGCTGCCAGCATCGTGTCTGCACTGCGACGCAATTCTGGCAAGATCTTTCGCTCCTATCATGCAACCATAGGGCAGTGCAGAAACGAGGAAAAATATGACGAAATCGGCTTTGCTCTCCCGCACCCTGTTCCTACTCTTCCTCTCTCTGATGGTATATTTGGGATTCCGCTTTCTGCTGCCCTTATTTTTTCCTTTTCTGCTGGCATATCTTACCATGCGGCTGCTCTATCCCGCCATGAATTACCTCCACAAACAGTGGAAATTGCCAAAATTCCTATCCCACTATGGATTGCTGACGCTGTTCTTTGCGGGAAGCTTCACCACCATCGCCCTGCTCCTTTGGAAGATTCTGGGACAGTTGAGGCTGCTATTCTGCAATTTCCCCATATACCGCCAGATTTTGGAACAAACCTGCGTATCCCAGGCATCTACCATATGCCGCTGCATTGACCGTTATTTAAGCCTGTCCATGGGCACTTCCCAAGAATTTCTCTATGGACAGTACCAGCAGATGATGCAGACCTGCAGCAATTATATTTCCAAAGAATCCGGAAAGACGGTGCTGAACTGCCTCTCCTCTTCCGTCCACATCTTCATGGTCTGCGGTTTCTTTATCGTGGCCCTCATTATTCTGGTGAAGGAAATGAAACCAATCGGAGAGTACCTAAGGAGCAATCGCTTCTATCTTCCCCTGCACAAAATTCTTTCCAGCGTGCAGAAAAGCGGCTTCACTTACCTTAAGACAGAAGCCCTCATCCTCATTATCAACTGGTTTGTATGCTCCTTCGCCCTCTTCCTCATCAGGAATCCATATTTCTTCCTGCTGGGAATGCTGATTGCCGTGCTGGATGCCCTGCCAGTCATAGGAAGCGGATTATTCCTCGTACCCTGGAGCATCTTTGAATTTCTGGGACAGAACTATTTTTCCGCCGCAGTGCTCATCACCGCCTACCTCATCTCCCTGTTTGCAAGGGAAATTCTGGAGGCAAAACTGCTGGGAAAAGGCATGGGGCTTAATCCATTCTTCACCCTAATCACTATCTATGTGGGCGTGGAACTATTCGGCGCCACCGGCATCTTTCTCGGACCAATCGGTGCCGTGTTAATCCGGGCCTTAGCCACAAGGGAGGAGCCTTAATTAAAGTACACCAGCTCTTCCTTCGGCTTCTCCGCCGGCTCTACCTCATCCGCATAGAACACGGGACCCTCCTCACTGTACTCTGGCATGTATTTATATTCAAAGCGGGCCGTAATCCGCACATAATCCTTATTCTGATATCCGGACCAGTCATCTGCCTTGCAGAGAAATCCCATATATTGAATGTCATCTGCGCAACATGTCATAGCATATCGTCCAAACACTACAAATCCTGGCGTTAAACCCGGCGTCTTCTGAATCATGCCAATCACCTGCAGGGTTTTGCCCACATAAGTTTCTGGATGGTCTATCATGTCAATATACCACAGCCCAAAGTCATCCGGGGATACCTCCACCACATCTGCATTGGTGTCAAAGGGCATCTCCTCCCGCATCTCATAAAAGGCATCATCTTCCGACTCGTACACAATCTGCGCTCTGGGATTCACCGCCTTAATACTTCCCCGAATAGAAGTCTTGCTTGTCTCTAACGTACAGCGGTTGACGATAATCATCTCCGCCATCCTGAACTGGTCAACCATCATGGATGGCATATTCTTCATATATAAGGAAAACGTCTCATCGTTTGCCACATCGATGGTCTGGAATATCACTTCCCTGTCAAAGCAGATTTCCTCCAAATCATCATACAGTTCGGGAATATGCTTCGTGGGCCACATGCCGTTGTACTCTATGATAATCCTGTCAGGACGATGTTTCTTCAAAAACTTCCGAATCACCTTTCCGCAAAAAGAAGTCTCGTCCTCCACGAACTCACAAGCCGCCCCTGTCTTTGTGAGAATCTCCTCGTCATACTCCTCTTCCCCATCCTCGCATGCCAATATCAATGTCTTGCTCTTGTCTTCAAAAAACTCATCCTCCAGCAAATCCTTGATCAGGCTGGTTTTCCCCGCCTCCAGCATTCCCAGGATGACATACACCATCATTTCCTTTTTTTCTCTTCCATACATACCGATACCTCGAATCTTATTATTCCTTCATAACCCCACAGCCGCTAATCAGCTAGCCCAGCCAATATAGCCAAGTCACACTACATGAAATAATGCCTTGATTTCCTCCTGCTTAAGTTCTGCGCCAATCACGCAGATACGTCCAGTGAAGTCCGCACCGCCCCGGCGAATCTCCGTCTCCTCGGGCACTAGGTCAAAATGGAACCACTCTCCATCCTCCCCTGGCACAATCCCCTTAGCCCTGAGAATATCTCCAAAGGAGCCGTCCCCGGCCAGCTTCTCCAAAATCTCCCCCAATTCCGACTCTGTAAATTTATGCGCCGTCTCCATGCCCATGCTGGTAAACACATCATCCGCATGATGGTGACCATGATCGTGATGGCATTCTCCATCGTGGTCATGATGATGGCCGTGATGGCACTCCCCATCGTGATGATGACCGTGGCCGTGGCAGCACTCCCCATCGTGATCGTGATGATGACCATGGCCGTGACAGCACTCCCCATCATGGTCATGGTGATGGCCGTGACAGCATTCTCCATCGTGATCGTGATGACCATGACCATGGCAGCACTCCCCATCGTGGTCATGATGATGGCCGTGTCCGTGGCAACATTCCCCATCATGCCCGTGATGATGCTCCTCCATCATCTCCTTCTCCAAAGAATTCACCTTCTCCATCGCCTCCAGAATATGCTTTCCCTCAATCTCTTCCCAAGGCGTGGTAATAATGGAAGCCTGATCATTCTTCTCCCGTATCATTTTCAGACATTTATCCAGCTTATCAGCAGAGACATTCTGAGTTCGGCTCAAAATCACCGTTCCCGCATTTTCAATCTGATTGTTATAAAATTCGCCATAATTCTTCATATATATTTTACACTTGGAGGCGTCCACCACCGTGGCAGTGCTGTTAATCACAGCTCCCTCCCCGATGTCCTGTACCGCCTTCACCACGTCAGAAAGCTTCCCAACGCCAGAAGGTTCAATAATTACCCTGTCTGGCGAATATTTTTCCAGCACCTCTTTCAGAGCCTCACCGAAATCTCCTACCAAGGAGCAGCAGATGCAGCCGGAATTCATCTCCGTAATCTGGATGCCCGCCTCCTTGAGAAACCCTCCGTCAATGCCAATCTCACCAAATTCATTCTCAATCAGAACCAGCTTCTCCCCTGGAAAAGCCTCGGCAATCAGCTTCTTAATCAGCGTAGTCTTTCCCGCACCCAAAAAACCAGATATAATATCAATTTTTGCCATCTCAAATCCTTCCTTTCCTATTCAATATCAATCTTTCACATAAATATCTACTATATAATACCATTATAGCAACCCTGTCAAATCATTATTATAACAGCATATATCACTCAGTTATTATACCATACCCTTCGTAGCCTCATACATGGCAATACTGGCCGCAATAGGCAAATTCAAACTGTCTATCCTATCCGAATGTGGAATCACCACGCTTCGCCCCACCTTGGAAAACTCAGGCGGAAGCCCTGTGGCCTCATTTCCAAATATCAGGGAATATACACCCTTCGGCGCCAACTCCTGCAGGGGCATGCTGGCATCCAGCATAAAGGGATAGAGTTCCCTCCCCCCATATTCCTCCCCATACTCATTAAAAGAATCAAAATATGCCACATCTGTAGAAAAAATCGCCCCCATAGACGCCCTCACTACCTTGGGATCAAAGGCATCCACCCCCGGACGAATCACTGCCATCTGGTTCAATCCAAAACCCAGAGCACTTCTCATAATCGTGCCCATATTTCCCGCATTGGAGGGATTCACTAGGACAATGTGGGAAGCACTTTTCTCCAACTTTCCCTCGTATTTGCCAAACTCCCCAATGACAAAGCAATTCTCTTTCTGGGACATGACATGGAAAATCTTATCTGCATACACCACGTCCACCCCCCGCTCCCTGCACAAACGCAAAAGCCGGTCCAGCGTATCCCCCTCCTTCATCCCAGAGTGAATAAACACCCTCACAGCCTGTTCCGGGCGATGCTGCAGCAATTCAAAAGTAAGGGTAATCCCTAAAGCATAAGATACCTCGCTATCTTTCCGATATCGTCTATAAACCGCCATAGTTGCCTCTCCTAATTTATGTTATTTTATTATCCCATATTTTTTCCACTTTAAAAGAGGGACTTTCATCCCTCTTTTAAATCCATAAACAGATCTTTTCGTCAAATTTTCAATCACAATTTATCATTGGCAGGGCAGAACCATACTATGAAAGAAGCAATTCCAATGACTACTCTTTGATATAAACATCCACCGTCAGATTTCCTGCCTCGCTGGTAAAAGGTATGCTAAAGACCGCAGGCACACCCAACTCGAAATCTCCTCCCACAAAATATGTAGGCGGCGTAATATCTATCGCAATTCCATTATTAGCAAATACGGTAGCAGCATTTCCCGCAATCATATTTCCCAATTCAGAAATCGCACTTTGACCCAAGGCATCAATCTCCGATACAGGAGCCATCATCATCTTAGATACAATCTCCAGCGCTGTCGGCCTTTCGATATTCAAGAGTACCTGCCCCTCCAAGCTGCCAACTAGCCCTAACTTGATAATGGAGGCATCCTCTGCATAAGAGCCCTTTGACAAGGTGGGCTTTCCAAACTTCAAATCCAGCATACACATGTCCTTCATAATCTTGCAGACAGATATGATAAACGGATTCACATGCTCCGCTTTCACTGAATCACCTTCCCTTCATCCATTGGTACCCTTTTTTGCCTTCAATATATCTCAATCGCGCCAAAAAAGTAGTTGCTAACAGTATAGCAAATAAAATTATTTCTGTAAACGATTTTTTGCAAATTCTCCTCTCAGCCAGCAGTTATCTTAAATATCTTCCAGAAAGACTTGCTGATGCGGACTTCATCATCCCCCAGCCATCCATTGTATTTCTTTCGGAACATCTCTGTCTGCCGCTGTTCTATCAATTGTTCCTTCCTGGCATAGGTAGCATCCTCGTCCGTCTCCTCCACGCATCGAATGATATAGTATCCATCCTCCCCCTCTATCACAGGACTGATTTGACCCTTCTTCAATTCCCATGCCTTTGTCACTGCCGCATCGGCCAGTTCCCCCGTGTTCTGCCCCAGCGTTCCAATGGTTTCCTCCACCTTGGAGCCATCCGTATTCTTCTGGGCAAAAGCATGGAAATCCTCGGCTTTCTTTCCATCCTGCGCCAATTTGTCAGCCCGCTTTCTGGCCTGCTCCTTCTCCTTCTGGCCCAAATCTACCTTCACGCCATCCTGGGTGGTTCCATTTGTCAGAATGCGGATATACTGAATCTTCCTCTGCTTCGCCTCCTTATCGGAAATATTGGTATCCACCTCATCCGTAGCAATATAGAACATTCTCTCTGCCAGAAGATTCTCCTCAAATACTTCTGTCATCTGCTGCAATGACAGGCAATATTTTTCCTTATCCTCCTGGCTGGCATTTTCCATCAGTTCTTCCGCCTTCTGGACTGCCTGGTCCCTGTCATCGCTGCCCAAGGTCACTTTCTCTTTCTTAGCGGTTTTGCTGATGACCGCCATCTGGGTCACCATGCTCAGGATCTCCTCCTTCGCCTCGTCACCTATGGTGCCCTCCTTGCCCAGAGGATAGTCCCACACCTCCTGGCCAAAGTTTTTTCCATACTGGCTGCTCAAGAGATAGCAATAATTTCTCACCTTGCTGTAGGTAACGCCCGTATCCCCGATGGAGACCACCACGGAATTATCCTTGATTTCCCCATTCTCCAGCTTCACATTCCGATATGTCTTGCCATTGCCCCCGCAACCGGCAAGAAGCCCCATGGCCAGCGCAGTCAGAACCACTGCCGCCAGTATCTTATTTCTCCTCATACAGACCTCCTATCTTCTCTACCGAGCTTTCCAATATCTGGAATACTTCTTCTGCCATCGTGACTTTCAAAGGCTTTTTCTTTTCTGCCGTCCGCTTGGCCGCATATATATTCTGCCTGATTTTCTGCGCCTCCTGACGTTCCAGCTGATAGAAAAAGTAAGGTTCATCGTCAGGGATATACCGCATCTTGCCCCGAAACTCTTTCACCATCTCTGCCACCCGCTCCGGCAAGATATTTTCTGTACTGTGCAGACAGATTTTAATGCCCCCGGGCTTTTGCTCTATCTGGGAAATCCCTGCCCGATGGGCTTTCGCCTTGATGCAGGCGATCTTTAGCAAATTATCCACCGCCAGAGGAATATCCCCGAACCGATCCAGCAGCTCATCCTGCATATCCTGGTATTCATCCTGCCCCTCGATTCCAGCAATCCTCTTATACATATCCAATTTCTGAAATTCACTGGGGATGTAGGAGGCAGGAATGAAGGCATCCACCTGGATATCTATGCTAGTCTCGTACTCCTCCGTCTCCGGCTCGTCATTCTTTAGGCGGCTCACTGCCTCATTGAGCATCTTGCAGTATAAATCATACCCCACCGCCTCCATATGGCCGGATTGGGCTTCTCCCAAGACATTTCCAGCCCCGCGAATCTCCAAATCCCGCATGGCCACCTTAATCCCGGAACCCAGTTCCGTATATTCCCGAATGGCCGCCAGACGCTTTTCCGCCACCTCCTTTAACATCTTATCCCGCTTATACATAAGGAACGCATAGGAAGTGCGGTTTGAACGCCCTACCCGCCCCCGCAGCTGGTAGAGCTGGGACAGCCCCATCTGGTCAGCATTGTCAATGATAATCGTATTCACATTAGAGATATCCAGTCCCGTCTCAATGATGGTGGTGGCAACCAGCACGTCAATCTCCCCATTGATAAAGGACATCATGATATTTTCCAGTTCCCTCTCCCGCATCTGCCCGTGGGCGAAAGCCACATTGGCATCCGGCACCAATTCCCCAATTTCCAGGGCCACCTCGTCAATGTGGCGCACCCGGTTATAGACATAATAAATCTGGCCGCCCCGAGCAAGTTCCCTGTTCACCGCCTCCCGGATAATCTCGGGATTGTGTTCCATTACAAAGGTCTGTATGGGCAGCCGGTCAATGGGAGGCTCTTCCAGCACGCTCATATCCCGGATGCCCACCAGGCTCATATGAAGCGTTCTGGGAATCGGTGTCGCACTCAGGGTAAGCACATCCACATTCCCCTTCATCTGCTTAATCTTCTCCTTGTGGGTCACGCCAAAGCGCTGCTCCTCATCCACCACCAGAAGCCCCAGATTTTTAAAAGTGATATCCTTGGACAAAAGGCGGTGGGTGCCAATCACAATATCCACCTGCCCCTTCTTCAGCTTCTCAATGGTCTGCTTCTGCTGGGCGCTGGTGCGGAACCGGGACAGCATCTCCACGGATACGGGAAAATCCCCCAGCCGCTCCTTCATCGTATTGTAATGCTGCTGGGCCAATATGGTCGTAGGCACCAGAAATGCCACCTGCTTCCCGTCATTCACCGCCTTAAAAGCCGCCCTGATGGCAATCTCCGTCTTGCCATACCCCACGTCTCCGCAAATCAGCCGATCCATGATCTTAGTACTCTCCATATCCCGCTTGGTATCCTCAATGGCTCGAAGCTGGTCCTGAGTCTCCTCAAAGGGAAAGAGTTCCTCGAACTCCTGCTGCCACACCGTATCCTTTCCGAAGGGATAGCCCTCCAGCTGTTGTCTCTTGGCATAGAGAAGCACCAGTTCCTTGGCAATCTCCTGAACTGCGCCCCGCACCCTGGATTTCGTCTTCTTCCATTCATTAGACCCCAGTTTGTTCAGTTTCGGCTTTCTGGCATCCTGCCCCGCATACTTCTGCAGCACATCCAGCCCGGATACAGGCACATACAGGTCTCCCCCGTCCCCATACTCAATCTTGATATAATCCTTGGTGACCCCTTCCACCTGGATTTTCTCAATTCCCCGATAGATTCCCAAGCCATGGTTCTCGTGAACCACATAATCCCCCACGCTAAGCTCATTAAAGCTCTGAATGCTCTTCCCGGAATACTTCTTCTGCCGCCCCCGCTTGTTCCGCATCTTAGCGCCGAAAATATCTGCCTCCGTTACCACCACGAATTTGGCTGTTCCATAACAGAAGCCCTTCCGCAAGAACCCATAGCTGGCCATCACCTGGCCCGGCTCCAACGCCACATCTGGCTTCTCCCGGTAGAATGCCGGAATGTCATATTCATTCAAATCCTTGCCCAGACGCTGGGCTCTGGTTCTGGAAGCGGACAGCAGAAGGACAGAATAGCCATTCTTCCGCCACCGCTCGATGTCCTCCACCAAAAGTTCAAAGTGCTTATTGTAGGAACCCACAGGCTGTATCTGGACATGGAGGGATTCCTTCGCCTCGATTCCCTTTGGCATAGAATCCAATATTGTAAAATACGCCGCCGGTTTTTGCAGCAGCACGGCATTTACTTCCTCCGCACCATACAAAACCTTCATCTGCCCCGGAAGGAGATAGCCCTTCTCCAGCCTTCCCTCCATGCTCTCGCGAAACTCGGTCTCCACCGCCTCCATCTTCTCCAGGCAGCGGATAGGCTCATCCACAAAAAACATCGTATTCTCGCTGTCAAAGTAGTCAAAAAAGGACCCGGTAGCCAAAGGAAAATAAGAGATGAAACTCTCCAGGCCCATGCGATTCCCATAATCCTCGTAATCGGACTTCACCGTATTCAGCAAATCCGTCAGCCGATTGGCCGCCTCATGGTTCTTCTCTTTCTGGAATTTCTTCCGCAGCTTTTCCTGATCCTTCTTCATATTCTGGAAGGCTTCTCGAATCTCCCCCTCCGTCACGATAAACTCCGAGGCAGGAAAAATCTGAAAGGACTCCATCCGCTCAATAGAGCGCTGACTCTCCACGTCAAAGGAACGGATCGTGTCAATCTCGTCCCCCCACAACTCTATGCGGTAGGGGCAGTCCTCCGTGATGGGGAATACGTCCAATATGCCCCCCCGGATGGAATAATCCCCCGGCACCTCCACCTGTCCCTGGCGGCAGTATCCCATGTCGGTAAGCTGGCGGCTCAATTTCTCCAAATCCACCGTATCTCCCTCGGCCACACGAACCACAGCCCGCTCGTAGACGGATAATTCCAGCAGAAATTCCATCCCCGCATCCATGGTGGTGACGATGGTTCCCGACTCTCGCCGAAGCAACGCCTCAATCACCTTCAGTCGCTCTGCCGTCAGCGCATTTCCGTGAACATCCGCACTATAAAAAATCACATCCTTTGCCGGGAAGTATAAAACCTCCCGGTCAAATATGCGATAATCTTCCACCAGTTCCCTTGCCTTTATTTCATTTTGTGTTACGATCACCTTCCAGGAAATATTTTCAGAAAGCCCATAGATAAAATGCAATTTCTGGGAGTCCATGCAACCGGAAATATGCAAAGGCAGACGTTTTCTGTCTATGCACTCCCTGGCGCTGCGATAGGCATTGATTTCCCGCAAGGGTGCCAGCAATGTCTCCATCTCTACCCTTTTCTTTCTATTTCTAAATTGATGCCTTTGAATCATTGACATTCGCAACCATTCATGGGATAGGTCCCCATCTGCCCGCCTAATTAAACTGGTTCATGGCAGTTTCCATCCCATCATTCATAATCGCCTCGCAAGCCTTGCAAGCCCGCTCCAGAGCCTCCCGAATCTGAGGTTCCTCCTCCCTGGGAAAACGGCCCAGCACATAATCCACCAAATCCCATCCCTTGGGCTTCTCCCCCACGCCAATGCGTATTCTGGGGAACTCCTGCCCGCCCAGGTGGGCGATGATATTCTTGATTCCATTATGCCCTCCCGCACTGCCCTTGGGCCGAATGCGGAGCTTTCCCGGCGGCAGCGCAATATCGTCATATATGACAATCAGCTGTTCTGCCGGGTCAATCTTATAGTAATCCACCAACTCCCTCACGCTCTCGCCGCTCAAATTCATATAGGTCTGGGGCATGGCCAGCAACACTTTCTGCCCTCCCACAACGCCCTTCCCAATCAAGGCTTTATGCTTCTTCCCATCCACGGAAATGCCATTGGCATCTGCCAGGGCAGTGATGGCCGAAAAGCCGATATTGTGCCTGGTACCCGCATATTTGCTCTCTGGATTGCCCAAACCTACGATGATATACATGATAATCCGCCCTTCCTAAAAGTTCTTCTTCTCCTTCTTTTGCCCGATATGGACAGTCTCCCCCTTATAACTAGCCAAAAGATCCGTATCCACTACATGGCGGTTATCCATGGTCTTCTGGATATCCTTCACCCGCACATCCACATACTGGTCTCCCAGATTCAAGACCTGATTATCCCGGAAGGAGAGTACGAATGGCTCCAGCACATTCACAGGGCCCTCGGCAATCACCAGTCCCCGGTCCCCATTGGTCAGTTCCACGCAAACGCCAGGCGTGAGGATGTTGATGCTGTCAATCAGCCCCTGAACCACCCTCTGGTCAAAGCCATTCTCCTTGTCCAGCAGATAGCGGAGCGCGGTGATTTCCGACAGAGGCTCCTCCCCATACTTCATGGCAGTCATATCATCGTACACTGCCGCTACCTTTAAGATTTCCACTTCATCAATCTTAATATTCACCGTCTCATCATCATCAATGCGATACAGGTTCTTGCACACGATGGTGGCAATCCTCTTCACGCTGGGGTCCAAGTCATAATCCTTATTCAAGATCTGGTAGCCCGCATACCGATATGTATTAATTTGCGTAAGCTCTTCCTCCGTCAATTCCTCCTTGGTCTTCTTCCTGAGGGCAGAGGGCACCAAGAGACTGCCGATATCATGAAGAATGCCCGCAACCACCACGTCCAGCTGGGCCTTGAACTCCATCTTCATCTTCTTGCTCATCAGCGCGCACAGAATGGCAACATTCAGCGCATGCTTATAGGCATAGTCCTCCGCGCTTCTCAAATTCTGCACGAAATTAATCTTATGGTGAAGGTTCCCGTAACTCTTAATCACCTTGTTGGCAAAAGGATATAAGCCCTCCGGCTCCTTCTGGGATGCCACCAAATCCAGCACTTCCTTGATGGAAAAGATGGACATGGACTGGAACCTCTCAAATTCCACATCATCCTCCGACATAGGAGGCACCGGCTCCGCCGGCTCCAAAATATAGACCCCGATCAGCCCAAAATTCTGAATGCTCACAATGCCCTGGCTGGTCAGTTTAGAATTCCTCTCATAGAGCATTACTCCGTTTTTGTTGTAAATGGGCTTCGCCAGCCGCATTCCCGTCTTTAAATTATCTGCCTTTACAAATATCATGCCTGATTCTCCCCTTTTCTTACAGTTCTATTCGCTTTTCAGCGAGATTGCTAGTAACCCTGTTATACAATTCCAAAGCGGCATTGTAACCCATGCTCTTCTGCCTGTGGTTTACCGCAGCGGACTCGCAAATAATCGCCACATTCCTGCCCGGCCTGATGGGAATGGAATGGCATACCACCTGATTGCCTAGAAATTCGATAAATTGCTCCTCCAGGCCCAGCCTGTCGTACTCCTGCTCCTTATTGTACTCCTCCAGCTTAATCACCAGGCTGATCTCCTGCTGGGATTTCACGCCCTCCACGCCAAAGAGAGACTTGGCATCAATAATCCCGATGCCCCGGAGTTCAATAAAATGCCTGGTCACCTCCGGCGCAGAGCCTACCAGGGAGGTATCGCTGATCCGCCGAATCTCCACCACGTCATCTGACACCAGGCGATGCCCCCTGTGGATTAATTCCAACGCCACCTCAGACTTGCCTATGCCGCTCTCGCCCATGATAAGCACGCCTTCGCCGTAAATATCCACCAGAACGCCGTGAACGGAACATCGGGGTGCCAGCTTCACCGTAAGCCATTGGATCAATTCCACCATAAAGGGCGAAGTGGCCTTCGTGGTCCGCAGCAAAGGCACCTGATATTCGTTGGCAATCCTGATAACCTTTTCGTCAATCTCAATCTCTCTGCAGTAGATAATGCAAGGGGGCTTCGGGGACTCCTCGCTCCCTGCCATAATCTTCTCCATCACCTGTACTGCATAATCCAGTCCTTTCTGCTGGAGATAGGTATTCTCCACATGGCCGATGAGCTGAATGCGGCTGGAATCAAAATAATCGAAATACCCTGCAAGCTGCAATGCAGGACGGTTCACCTCCGTCTGGGTAATATTGATCTGATCCACCGACACCTCCGGCGTGCAGTTCTCCAATTTCAGGCTGTCAATCAGCTCCTTCAATGCTACCTTGTAAACTCCGCTTTGCATTTACGCCATCCTTCCCGGCTGCCCCTTATTGGCGAAAAAAATCATAGACACTCTGGGCCGCCTTTTCATTCATAGTGTCCACCTGCGCCAGTTCCTCCACTGTTGCCTCACGAACTTTCTCTATCGTCTTAAAACGCCGCATCAAAGCCTTTCTGCGCTTCTGCCCAATCCCCGGAATGTCATCCAGAATGGATTTCACCTGCTCCTTGCTCCGCAGGGAGCGGTGGTACTCTATGGCAAATCTATGCACTTCGTCCTGTATCCTGGTCATAAGATAGAAGCCCTCGGACTGCTGCTCCACCGGCATTTCCTTTTCCCTGTAAAATAATCCTCTCGTGCGATGCCTGTCATCTTTTACCATACCACAAACCGGTATGCTAAGTCCAAGGTTTTTCAATACTTTTTCAGCAATGTGCACCTGTCCCCTTCCGCCGTCCATCATAATCAAGTCAGGAAAGCGGGTAAAGCTGCCCAACTCTTCCTCCCAGTCCTTCTCCTGCAGCTGGCTTCTCTCCTCCAGCCCATGGCGAAACCTTCTGGTCAGCACTTCCTCCATGCTGGCGTAATCATCCGGCCCCTGCACTGTCTGGATTCGGAACTTCCTGTAATCGCTCTTCTTCGGCTTGCCATCCTCGAATACCACCATGGAACCCACAGACTGAAATCCGCTAATATTGGATATATCATAAGACTCGATCCGAGACACTCCCGTCAGGCCAATCCATCCGCAAATCTGGGCCATAGCCCCGGCGGTGCGCTCCTCCTCCCGACGAATCTTCTCGCTGTCCTGGGCGAGCACCATGGCCGCATTCTTGTGGGCCAATTCCATCAGGCGCTCCTTCTGCCCCTTCTTCGGCATCAGAACCCTGACTTTGCCCCCCCTTCTTCCGGCGAGCCACTCCTCGATCAACCCGGCATCCTGTAACTCATATTCTACCATGACTTCCCGAGGAATAAAAGGTGTTCCTGCATAAAATTGCTTTACAAATGACTGCAGCACCTCCTCCGGCTCCTCTCCCTCCACGCCATTGAGGTGAAAGTGATCCCTGCCGATCAATTTTCCCTCCCGCACGAAGAACACCTGCACCACAGCCTCCTGATTTGCCAGGGCCAGGGCAATGACATCCCTGTCCACACCACCGAAGTCCGTAATCTTCTGGCGAATCTCCACCTTCTTCACGCTGTCCATCATATCCCGGTAGCCTGCGGCATCCTCAAATTCCATATTGGCCGCCGCCCGCTCCATCTTCTCCTGAAGCACCTGAATCACTTCCTTATAATCTCCTTCCAGCAGCCTGATAGCCTTCTTGAAATTCTTCTGGTACTCCTCCTTGGATATCAGCCCCTGACAGGGCGCCTCGCACTGCTTGATATGGTAATTCAGGCAGGGGCGCATCTTTCCCTCGTCCCTGGGCAACACCCGGTTGCAGGTGCGTATGTGATAAATCTTCTGGGCCATCTCAATGGCGCTCTTGGCTATGCCGGGGCTGGTATAGGGGCCAAAATACCGAGATTTATCTCTCTTCTGCTCCCGGCAATAGATGAGCCTGGGATAGTCCTCATACACGGTGGCCCGAATAAATGGGTAAGTCTTGTCATCCTTCAACATGGTATTGTACTTCGGCATATGCTCCTTGATGAGATTATTCTCCAATACCAATGCCTCTACTTCCGAGTCTGTGATAATATATTCAAAATGATCAATGTGGGAAATCATCTGCTGGATCTTTGGCGATACCCGGCGACTGCTCTGGAAATACTGGCGCACACGGTTTTTCAGGCTGATAGCCTTCCCCACGTAAATGATGGCATCCCTCTTGTCATGCATTAGATACACGCCCGGCTTCGCCGGCAGTTTCTTCAACTCCTCCTCTATATCAAACACGGTCCCTTTCCTCTCTCTCGTCACTATTCACAGCCGCTCATCCCGTCATGCGCTAGGCCAGTACGCTAGCAGCGTTACTATTCATCCTTGCGGCTTCATAGTTACACAGCAGCAACAGTTAATACATTTTCCCTATTGAAATCCTGATTCTCTTTGTGATACCATAGTTATTGTGACATTCTGCTATTCACGGCAACATGATACCATATTTCCTGTGCATGCTTTATGCACACAGCAGAGTTATGCAAGCAACTTTTAATATAGCCGCATCTAATTTATTATACCATACTTTTCATCATTGATAAAGACGCAACAATGACAACAAAATCACCTAGCAAAGATAGATAGCGCGGAAAGGGAGGAAATACATGTACGCAAATTACCATACACACACCAGCCGCTGCCAACACGCCAAGGGAGAGGATCGGGAATATGTGGAAGCCGCCATCCAGATGGGCATTCATTTATTAGGATTCTCCGACCACTGCCCCTGGGTCTTTCCCGAAGGCTATGTCTCCGGCATCCGCATGTCCCCCGACCAGGTGGAGGATTATTTCTCCTCCCTGGAGAGTCTGCGGAAGGAATATGCGAAGGACATTGACATCCTCATCGGCTTCGAGGCAGAATATGTGCCCGAATTGATGGAAGGTCAGGAACGGCTCCTGGCAGACTATCCCCTGGACTACATGATCTTGGGGCAGCACTTCCTGGGCACGGAACCCCATAGCACTTATACCGGTTCTCCCAGCAGTGATGAAAAATTCCTGGAAGATTATGTCAACTTGGTAATCGAGGGAATGAATACGGGCAAGTACCTGTACCTGGCCCACCCGGACGTGCTGCATTTCACTGGGGACGATGCCATTTACCGAAAGCATATGACCCGACTCTGCAAGTACCTGAAAGAAAAGAATATCCCGGTAGAAATCAATATGCTGGGTGCCTATCAGGGACGGCATTATCCCTCCCACAAGTTCCTAAGGATTGTAAAAGAAGTGGGAAACAACTGCATCGTGGGGATTGATGCCCATACCCCGGAGGAGATTACGAACGACGAGGGATTTCGCATATGCCGGGAATTGATTGAAAGATACCAGCTGCCCATGGTGGATTTATCAAGGCGTATTATTTGAGGGCAAAGACACAAGTGTAATGAGAACTATAAGAAAACCGCCTGTCTGGCCGGAAGCGATATAACCTAAAATTCGCTTCCAACCACAACAGGCGGCTTATTTTGCAATGATTTTTGCTTACTGCTTATCAATGCTGTTCTATTAACTATGAATTGAAATTTAGTTCGGAAGAGGGATGCTGTATCCCGGCTCCAAAGCATCCATCATGCCATTAACGATATCAGGATATGTGACTTCATAAGTGTTTCTATCAAATAACTGAAAAGATTTTCCATTATCCCAGAAAACTGGAACCAAGCCACATTCCGAAGAATATTTCACCACATACTGCAAATAGTATAGCCGATACTTCTCTTTGTCTGCCGCTTTTGAAATTGCGCCAAACTCTCCAAGGATTACCGGAATGTTTTTATCCACGAAATTGGTTTTCATTTTCCGAAATTCATTTTTCAAATACTCTTCCTGTCCCCAATTATCGGCATTCGTGGCACCGCCATAATCAGACCCCCACTCTGTCGTTTCTCCCTCGGCATAACCTATAGGAGAATAATAATGCACTTCTACCATTAAATGATTTCCGACAGTATCTGTGGGCATTTTCAATCCTGAAATCGTATAGTCAATATTTGTATTATATCCTGGTATAATCAGATATCGGCTAGCATTATTTCCCCCAGTGCCTCGAACAGTATCCACAAATATCTGGTGCAGTTCATTTTGTAATTTAAAATATGTTTCCGGCGGCTCATCATACGTATGATGGAACTCATTCATAGATGAGAACAGCACCAAATTTGAATAGTCCTTAAACCGGGTGGCAATCTGCATCCACACCTTCTGATACCGAACCTTCATCTCTGCCTTGGCCGCCTCATCCGCAGGATCAGGAGTGAGCCACGAATTGCTGCCTGTCGGATTACCATTATCATCGCTGCCTGCCGGATCATCATTTCCATCATGGTGTACATTCAAGATGACATGCATTCCATTTCTGGTACAATACTGCACCACTTCCTCTACGCGGTTCATCCAGGCTTCATCAATCTTATAATCATTATTCGGGTCTGTATGATTCGTCCAAGTCACGGGCAAACGAACAGTGTTAAAGCCTGCGTTTTTCACAACTTTAATCAAATTCTCTGTGGCTCTTGGATTGCCATATGCTGTCTCTGCTGCCAAGCCTGCATTTCCTGCCGTAAATGCCCCTCTATTCATCACGCTATCCAACGTGTTGCCAAGATTCCATCCAATCTTCATTCCCTTGGAAAACTCCATGGCAGTCTTGGAGAAGTCATGACTTCCCACATCCTTGATATATGTTGTAGGAGGCTCTCCCTCGCAAATCTCAATCTTGCCAATGGGAGTGTAGTTTGATATGTTAATTCCCTGAGAAACTTTGGTCTTGTCCAAATAAATGCCTTGACCATTCCACTCTCCATAGGGATAAGTCACTTTGGTGCTGTCATCGCTGCCATACCATACTTCCAAACCATCTGTTGTGCTGTCGCCATCTAGCCGGTAGCACTTAAGCACAGGATATCGGTACTGGCTCCAATCTGCGCATGACACGCCAAAAGCCCAGCATCCAGCATCATCAGACACTGTTAAGCCATCGGTACAACTGCTCTGACTATAACTGCCCTTTATTTCACTATTGGTCTCATTATCCCACTGAGCCCTCTTCATAGTCCCAGTCCATGTATAGGTCTTTGCATCCGGGTTCGGGGTAATGGCCGGCGTGGGCACAGGTGTCACTGTCGGCTTGGCAGTAGCCCCTCCTGGATTTGTTGTGCCATCGGGATTCGCAGAACCACTGGGGTCTGTTGTCACTCCCGGATTCGCAGATCCGCTGGGGGCTGTCGTCACTCCCGGATTCGCAGAACCGCTGGGGGCTGTCGTCACTCCCGGATTCGCAGATCCGCTGGGGGCTGTTGTCACTCCCGGATTCGCAGATCCGCTGGGGTCTGTCGTCACTCCCGGATTCGTTGAAACGCCGGGGTCTGCTGTCCCTCCCGGATTCGTCGAAACGCTGGGGTTTGTACTTTCCCCTGGGGTTGACGTATCCTCTGGATTGCCAGTATTTCCTGGTGCAGTGGAAGCATTGGTGCCAGGCTTCCCTGTCTCCGAAGGCTTTGACGGCTTTTGAGGTGCCGCAGTGACTTTTACCTTGGATGGCACAGTAATCGTAGCCTTAACCTTACTGCTCTTTTTCTTCCACTTGCCACCTTTCTTCACCCGGTAAGTAATGGTGCAGTACACTGCGCTCTTTCCTGCTTTGAGTGCCTTTACCTTGGCAGTTTGAGCCTTTTTCTTCTTCGCCTTGCTGCCGCTGAGAGTCACTTTTAATACACTCTTCTTCTGCACTTTCCACTTAGTCTTAAGCACTTTCGCCCCCTTGGGCATCTTCTTCACTTTCATCTTTACTGTCTTGCCTTTTGCAAGCGTCAACTTCTTTTTCTGAAATGTTGGCTTGCTGGCAGCCTCAGCCATAATATGGCCAACGCCGATGGTGCCAAAAATCATTGCAAAAGTTAACAATATTGCCATCGCAGACCTACAAAATCTGTTTCGCAACATCTCCTTCATTTACGTGTTCTCCTTTCAAATCTCGTCCACTAGAAGATAATGGAAAAACAAAATTGCCACGATCCTCTTACCCTAAGCGTCAACATAAATTTATCACGGAGAACAAGAAAAATCAAATAAATTTTTTATAAAATCGTATTTTATTTGTATTTTTTTACTATTCTTGGCAAATTATTGTAACAAAATGATAAAAATTATAGCACGAATAGCTAAATAAATAATTTCTAAAAAAAAGCAGAATCGCATGTGCAAATTCAACGATTCTGCTCTTTTTACAACCCGTATCGGCATTCTTTAACTAATTCATTATTAATTAACAAACATACTTATCGATACTTAATTCTACATTTGTTTGCTTCGACCAGTAATCTATCTCTCCTTTTTTAACAAACAAAAATCAATACTCAAAGAATATAACACATGAAAAGAGGATTCCGAAGAATCCTCTTTCCACATGAATACAGCCAAATCTATATCTTATTCATTCCTACGCATATTTTATGGTGTTGATTTTCACACCTGGTCCCATCGTGCTGGAGAGGGACACGCTTCTGTAATACTGTCCCTTAGCCGCTGATGGCTTTGCCTTCGTAATCGCTTCCATCAGTGCATCCACATTCTGTGTCAACTGCTCCTCTGTAAAGGAAACCTTGCCCACGGGCACATGGACGATATTCGCCTTATCAAGCCTGTACTCTACCTTACCAGCCTTGATATCCTGAACGGCCTTCGTAACGTCCATCGTCACAGTACCAGCCTTCGGATTAGGCATCAAGCCCTTAGGTCCTAACACGCGTCCAAGACGTCCTACCACGCCCATCATATCAGGAGTGGCAACAACCACATCGAACTCAAACCATCCATCATTCTGAATCTTAGGAATCAATTCATCGCCACCTGCATAATCAGCCCCAGCAGCCAATGCCTCATCAATCTTGTCGCCCTTTGCGAACACAAGAACGCGAACTTCCTTACCTGTTCCGTTGGGCAATACCACGGCACCGCGAACCTGCTGGTCAGCATGACGGCCATCTACGCCAAGCCTGATGTGCGCCTCCACCGTCTCGTCGAACTTTGCAGTAGCCACTTCCTTAATCAGCTTTACAGCCTCTTCTACTTCGTACTGCTTCTCCCTATCAACTTTCTTAGCAGCCTCTGTATATTTCTTTCCTCTTTTCATAATAAATTACCTCCTAGTGGTGTTAACGGCGGGTCCAAGACACTGATCGTGTCGCCTCCCACAACGTCCATTTTCCATAACAGTCTTTTTATGCGATATCAAATTATTTAATATAAACTATGCCGAATTTATCGGCACAAAGCATTAATCTACAACTTCCACGCCCATGCTGCGAGCCGTGCCTGCGATCATGCTCATAGCTGACTCCAATGTGGCAGCATTCAGGTCGGGCATCTTCGTCTCCGCAATCTCCTGAATCTGCGCCTTGGTAATCTTTGCCACCTTGGTCTTATTCGGAACGCCAGAGCCAGACTGAATCTTGCAAGCCTTCTTAATCAGCACTGCGGCCGGAGGAGTCTTCGTGATAAAGCTGAAGCTCTTATCCTGATATACAGTGATGACTACGGGAATCAGCATTCCCTCCTGTCCAGCTGTCTTTGCGTTAAACTCCTTCGTAAATGCTACGATATTCACTCCGTGCTGACCAAGGGCAGGACCAACAGGGGGTGCCGGTGTCGCCTTTGCAGCAGGAATCTGTAATTTAATATATCCTTCGACTTTCTTAGCCATGTTAAAATTTCCTCCTTGTTTCTATTCCACAACTCAACTCGTGGTAAACTTCATTTCAGAACGTACGCCTACACTGCCTCAACATCATTGAAACTGATTTCAACCGGAGTCTCCCGGCCAAACATGTCAATGTTAATCGTAACCATTCTGTTCTGGTGGTCAATCTGACGGACAATGCCCGTGGTATCTTCCCAGACGCCGGATTTCACCACCACAGGATCCCCAATGCTAAAGGGAACATTGGGTTCGTCCACTTTAAGGCCCATGCTTGCCATCTCCTCGTCCGAGAGGGGCACCGGCTTGGATCCCGGCCCCACAAAGCCCGTAACGCCTCTGGTATTGCGGACAACGTACCAGGTATCATCATTCATAATCATATTAATCAGAACATACGCCGGAAACATCTTCTTCTGAACTGTCTTCTTCTCGTCATTCTTCTCTTCCACCACATTCAGCATAGGAACGGATACCTCAAAAATCTGGTCTTGCAGATTCCGATTCTTAATCGTCTTCTCAATATCCATCTTCACCTTATTCTCATACCCTGAATAAGTATGAGCAACATACCAATGCGCTTCATTATCTGCCATAAGTCTATCACCCTTATCCTATCTGAAGAACCTTATCAAGACCCATCTTGATTGCAAAATCAAGCAGGGCAATGACAGCGCCCAAAATAACACTTACAATTACGACTGCGGTAGTCTCCTTCACAATCTTATCCTTGTCCGGCCATATAATTCTCTGAAATTCAGCCTTCAGGGACTTGAAGAAACTACCTTTTTTCTTGCCAGATTTTGCAGACCCCTTCTTCTCGCTCTGCTTCACTTCTTCCTTCTTGATTTCAGAATCTCCCATAATTCACATTCCTTTCATGCACCGAGACTATTTTGTCTCCTTGTGTAATGTGTGTCTTCTACAGAATCTGCAATACTTCTTTGTCTCCATTCTGTCAGGATGGTTTCTCTTTTCCTTTGTCGTATCATAATTGCGCTGCTTGCACTCTGTACATGCTAAAGTAATTTTCACTCTCACGACTATTTACCTCCAATCTGTATTATTCACGACTACCTGCGGCAGTCACGCCGAACCGCATAAAATCCGGCTTCACGCCCATTTGTAAATTAGGCACAAAAAAAAGACTGTTACATCGCCCATCTACTATACCATACTACGCCTTCCCGGTCAAGTAAAATATTTGCAAGACTCCAAATGGCAGCATGCATTGACAGATATTCAAATTCTGTCTACAATTTTATACAGTATCTGCGAACTAGTTTGCATACAGGAAAGGAACTCTCTATGAAACATGCAAAAACAACTGCCGGGCAAAAGCCATCTCCCATTTCCAGATTCCGCCCGGGAGACGCCATCCTTCTCTCTGCCGCCCTCATCCTGGCATTGCTCCTATATTTCGGCTACCGCTTCTTTTTCCAGAAACCTGGCGCCGCAGTAGAAATCACCATAAATGGAACGGCCACCAAAACCCTTCCCCTGAGCGAAAACACATCGTACAGGATTATCACAGAAAGCCAAGGAAAGTCCCATGAAAATGTATTAGAAATCAAGGACGGGCACGCCTCCATCACCCGGGCAGACTGTCCTGACAAACTCTGCGTGTACCAAAAAAAGATTAGCAAAAAAGGAGAGACCCTGGTCTGCCTCCCCCACAAAGTCCTGGTATCCGTTATTTCCTCCGATAAAAACAGCGACATTGACAGCATCGCCCATTGAGATCCAGATAATTTCCCACCATGCCAGAACGACCGCCCATCCCTATATGGAAAAGGCTTTCAACGCCCTAAGCCTCAGGCCAAAAATCCAATAGGCATGCCAAGATACCTCTCAGTACATCCTGGCATGCCCATCAGAAAAACGATAAACATAAATGAATTTTAAAAATATGAATTGAACAGCAATCCACTGTAAAGCGAACTGATATAGGAATACCCTCTCGGCGGCTTCTCAAAATTCGGATAACTCACAATCTGCTTATCTATATATTCCATAGGATTGATCTTCACCGCATCACTCTTGGCAGCCAAACGCATTACCAGAGAGGAATCTGCACCGAACAGTTCCTGCATCTCTCCATTCTCCACCGCCTGGGATGCCAAGGAATCATCCATGTCCATAAAGCCATCCTGGTCAAAAGTCAGCCCATAGGATTCCATCACATTCTTATATGGCTCCATCAGCCCCTTCAATTCGCGAAGCAGCTTGGAAGGCGTCCCCGTGACCTCCTGATAAGCCACATTATGCCCTACCAGTTCATTGTAGTTGGAAATAAAGGCGCTCACGCCGCCCAAAATCAAATCGCTATCTGGACGGTAGTTCACCATGGCTTCCGTTTCCGATGTATTGCGAAGCGTTACCTTCACCGCTCTTCCCAGAGTAAAGTCATTGGACATGGAACTCTTTTCTGTTCCATTCAAATCAAATACCGCATTCTTGGGAGCCACGGAAACTTTATTCAGCCCATAATAGGAAACGATTCCCCTGCCGCCACCATCCGTGGTCTTATCCTCCAGAGAAAAACTCTCGTAGCCATTGGGAGTTCCCAAGGTAAGAGACTCAATGCGCATCCCTACTTTCCCCGCCTCGGTGCTGTACGGGGTAGCATTCAGGCCAATCTTGGCCTTGGTGATAAAACTGGAAAGCCCCTGAATAACCTCTTTGTGATTCGCATCTTTTCTAATATTATACTGGAAGTCATAGCCCACATCATTGACAGTGACCTTAAACTGGTAACTGCCGGCTTCCAGTCCCTTGCCCGTATCGTAATACTCTTTCCCTACATTGACCTGGGAATTTGCCAACTGCTTTACGCGAATGGAGAAGGCACTGGGCAACTGGTCGCTATCCTCTCCAACCAGTTCGGCCTCCACCTGATTCAAGTCCGAAGAATGCGCCCGCTTCTTAGAAAACAGGGCATCCACCGAGTCATCCGCCAATACGTTCAAAGACTCCTTCATCTTCATGGCGGCTTCCTTCACGCCCAAAACATAGGACTGCTTCCTGTCTGTAAAATCTAAGAGATAGACAGGGGAAGTTTCCGCCTGGCGACGGATCTGCTTCACCACAGACCTCAGCTCGGATGACTTGTGAGCATATTTCGTCGTATACTTCGGCTCAAAATTAGATAATAAATTATTGTATACAGCAGTATTCATAGCGACCTCTCCTTTCCATGGAATATGTCTTCATTGGCCTGCATGGAATCCTTTCCTGCATTGATGGCCAACACTATACGCTTATTTTTATCGCATGCATGAACCACTGCATAATACACGCATGCACAGTTAGTTAATATTATTTTACCTCATTTTTCCTTATTTGTCGAGACCTTATTTGCACTTTTTGCATTATTTATCCCAGCGCCACGTCTAATGCCATCATCAGCACGAATCCTACAGCAAATCCGATGATGGCAACCTTGCTCTCCCGCTCCTGACAGGCAGACAAAGGCATGTCGCTCCCCATCATGCCCTCTTCCTGATGGATGGAAGGCAGCAATTCTTCCACCACTACATAGACCATGGCTCCCGCCGCAAAAGACAGAAGATAGGGCAGAAGAGGAACCACCAGCTCGGTAAGTTTCAGGGTGATGACCGCTCCCACAGGCTCCACAAAGCCAGACAGCATCCCCAGGCAAAAAGCTTTCCCCTTTCCAAATCCCAGGCTTCGCAAAGGCATGGATATAATCGCCCCTTCCGGGACATTCTGTATGGCGATTCCCACTGCCAAGGCAAAAGCCCCCGCCATGGTAATGCTGCTGTCATTTAACAGCGCGCCGGCAAAAGAGACACCCACCGCCATCCCCTCCGGCAGATTGTGCAGCGTTACCACAAACACCATCATGGAGATTTTTCTCTTGCCGCCATTTTCCTCTGCCAGAAAGTGTTTCTCCGACTGAAGCCGCTCCAGCAGGTAATCTATCAATAGCAAAAAAAAGATTCCCAAGGAAAACCCCACCGACACCGTAATCCATGGAACGCCGCCTTTCTCCTCTGCCATATCTATCGCTGGAATGAGAAGCGACCACACCGAAGCCGCTATCATGACCCCCGAAGCCACGCCCAAGAGAATCTTCTCCACCCTCCGGCACAGATTATTCTTCATCAAAAATACTATCGCCGCCCCAAGGGCAGTACCCAGAAAAGGGATTGCAATCCCCCCGATTAAATGCATAATAATCTCCATTTCAAAATAACACTTATGGTTATTCTATGCGGAGGGGCGGGGATTGCTACTATTTGACATGAGTTAGTTCTCTCTTATGCTGACAATAAAATCATAAAAACATTGGAATGATTTAAGATGACCTGTCTTTTGTACCCTTTCTACTATTCCATCAAAATATTCCTCGGTAGCCACATGATTCGGCCTATTTTTCGAATATCTAATCCTCTTATACCTGAGCAATTCATGAAGATAATGAAAATGATATCTGGCAGTCGTATCCTTGGAATCTACTGGCGGTTTCATTTCTTCCGGATCACTTTCCTCGATGTTATAATGGCAGTAATACTGATAAAAATCTGATTTTTCATCAATTTCCTCATCTGGATATAAACCACAGCGTCCCAATAACCATGTTTCAAAACAATGATTGCACACCAGAACAGCAATATCAAAAGCTAATTTATCAATTCCATAACGATTTTCAATGCGTTCTTTCACTTCTTGCACTCGTTCTTCTATTTCCAGTTCTTCCGCATCTAAAATCACCACTAATATATCAATCTTACCCGGATTCAGCAAAATAGTATCTATTGTCTCAAAAAGCACTTTGTCAACTAATTGCGATACCCCTTGTCCACTCTGCAAAACATAATCATTTTGCTGTACATTACATATATCTGCAACTCGGGTATATCCAAAATTCATATATTCCAACCATCTGGGAAGCACCTTCAAAAAAGACTTCTGATCCTCCAGTAAAAAATATAAATTCATTAAATCTTCCCTTCAAACTCCCATCTGTTAATCAAGTTAAAATAAGCATCATGTTGGCTATTCCCAATTCCATACGCCTGACTTCCGCTGTTTTTTACAATACAGCGATCCCGGTCAATAATCCTCCATTTTCCCTCATAAATGGCATTGATAATTTTAGGATGGTGGCTTGTTATAATAAATTGAAGATCATTTCGCTGGGACAACATTAATTCGGAGAGTACATCAATGCAATTCACTCCCAATCCATTTTCAAATTCATCAATCAGCACTAATGAGTCTTCAGACATAGTAAACAGTTCAACAATATAATATATTGTTTTCAGCATTCCATTTGAAATGTCATGCTGCAACAACTTTTTACCATACACTTTGATAGACACCAAATACATTTCTCTAATGCTGTCTTCCACAACATCTATATCTTCAATTTCTATAAACAATTCCTTCACGGCTTCAAAAATTTCAATATACAATTTATGGAAGTATCTCTTTGCAACATAAAGTTTCATTGCCACCGGAAGATGGCTAAATGCTTTAAATTCTACTTTTCTATCATTTTTTATCATATCATCCACTTTGGATTTCAAGCGACTAAAACTTTCACTTCTAATTCCTCCCCTTACAGCCAATTCAATTTCTACTGAATACAACTTACGTATACCAGAAATAAACTCCTCAAATTTTTCATCCTCTGAATACTGCAAAATCAAACTCTCATCCCTCTTTGGCTGAGGCACTTTATCATATCCAAGTATGCTTACCCGCTCTTTGTTTCTTTCCAGAATAATTTCCCCGTTACGCACCAACTTTTCGTATGAAAATTCAAACTTTCTTTCTTCATCTATAATCAACTCATCCTCGCTCGCATAATTGATTTCATAGTACCATTCATAATGGTCATCTCCAACTAAAAGCCCCATCCCAACACGATAAGGATGCAATATCATATCCTTGTCAACTGCAAGACTCAGTGAATATTCCACTGCATTAAGAATCTGAGTCTTCCCCACACCAGACAGGCCAACCAGCAAAGTGACATCTTGATTGAAGTTAACTCTTTCAATTTTTAACCCTGATATTATATTTTCAAACTCAATCCACTGTAATTTCACTAGGCTTCCCTCCATCATTATTATCACCTCTTATACTATCATTATTTACTAGGTTCTACAACAAAATCTTTTCTTTTTGCTCTTCACTCTAATAAAGTTCCCTGCACTTCCACACCCCCTTCATCTCCCATGTATAATTATTCCCGATATAAAAATGAGATAACAGATAATTTATATAAAACCAAGCCAAGTCAAATACCCCGCTGCAAAGCAACGGGGTATGACCTAGTTTCTCTTTCTCCGATATATTCTACTTTAACTCAACTTCCTCATCCCTCCAACTGATACTGGGACATATACAAGTCATAATACCGCCCCTTCTTTTCCAGAAGTTCCTCGTGATTCCCTGCTTCCACGATGCCCCCGTCATCAATGTACATAATGCAGTCCGCCTTCTGTATCGTGGACAGGCGGTGGGCTATGATAAAGGAAGTCCTGCCCTGGAGCAGGCGGTTCAGCCCCTCCTGCAGCACCAGTTCCGTCTCCGTGTCAATGCTGGATGTCGCCTCGTCCAGAATGAGGATGGCCGGGTTGGCAAGGAGCGCCCTGGCAAAGGAAATCAACTGCCGCTGCCCTGCCGAGAGGCGGCTCCCCCGCTCATTCACCTGGCTCTGGTAGCCATCCTCCATCTCCATGATAAAGTCATGGGCGCACACTGTCTTTGCCGCCCGGATTACCTCTTCGTCCGTGGCCTGGTCGTTTCCATAGCGGATATTGTCCATAATGGTACCGCTAAAAATAAAGCTATCCTGCATCATCACGCCCATCTGGCTTCTCAGGGAGTGCAACGTCACTCTGGAAATATCCTGCCCATCCACCAGCACCCTGCCGGAGTCCGTGTTATAGAATCGGCTGATCAGATTGACGATGGTACTCTTTCCAGCCCCGGTAGGCCCTACAAAAGCAATGGTCTCTCCCTTATCCACCCGGAAATTCACATCATGCAGCACTTCTACCCCATCCTCATAACTGAAATGCACATGATCAAACTCTACGCTCCCCTGGATGGCAGGCATCTCCACCGCATCCGGCGCATCCTTTACCTCCACTGGCTCGTCGATGGTCTCAAAGATTCTTTCCAGATAGGACACCGCAGTAATCACCCCATTGTAGAAGTTCGCAATGGTGTTAATCGGCGCCCAGAACCGGCTGATGTAGGCGGTAAACATAATCAGCACGCCCGTCTGCACGCCGTGGAGATTGCCCCCGGCGATATAATTCACCCCCAGCACATAGATAAAGGAGGTAGTCACCGTGGAAATCAAATCCGTCATAGGCCCCAGAGCAAATCCGTAATAGCTGGCCCGCATCCAGGCATTTCTGTATGTATTGCTCAGATGATTGAAAATGCGGATATTCTCTTTCTCCCGCACAAATGCCTGGGTCACCCGGATGCCATTGATATTTTCCGCGATATATGCATTCAGATTGGACTGCTTGTTGCTCTGGTTCTGCCATGCCCGCCGCTGCCCCTTCTTGATGATGATGATGAAGAGGAACAATACCGGAAGGCCGCAGAGGCAGATCAGCGTCAGCCTCACGCTGGTACTCATCATAAAGATAATGATAAATACCAAGCTGAACAAGTCGGTAATAGTATTTAAGATACCATTGGACAAAATATCGCTCAAGCTGTTGACATAGTTCACCACCCGAACCTGAATCTTTCCATGGGGCCGCTCATCGTAATAGCTGAATGGCAATTCCTGCAGATGGGAAAATAATTCTTCCCGAAGCTGATGGATAATGTCCTGCCCCACAGATACCGTCAAAGTAATCTTAATCTTAATGCACAGCACCACGTAGAGAGAAAATACCGCGGCCAGCACTGAGAGAAAGACAATCCCTCTGGTATCCCCCGCCGGAATGCAATCGTCCATCTCCATCTGCATGAATTTCGGGATAAACGTTGCCAGAAGGGAGGAGGACAACATGAAAAACAGTGCCAAAAACATTTTTTTCTTGTGGGGAATAATATATTTTTTCAGGCGGATTACCTGGTTGATGTCAAACTTCTCCTCCAAAGTCTCATCCACGTCAAATTTATTTCTAGCCATTCTTTCACCTCATTTCAGCATTCTATCTAATCTGCCAGCACAGCTGGCACAAACAGCCAAAGAATGCTGCTTTTGCATTCTTCTTAGGTGCGACCGTAGTTTTGCCTGGCAAGGTATTGTCGAGCCTGGCAAAACTTCGCACCTTTTTTACACACCTTCCATGGCGGGAAACTGATGCCGGCACACCGTGGCATAATAGCCATCTCGAGCCAGCAGTTCCTCATGGGTTCCCCGCTCAATAATCCTGCCCTCGTCCAGTACCAGAATCAAGTCCGCCTTCATAATGGAGGACACCCGGTAGGCAATGATAAAGGTAGTGCAGGAGTGATTGATCTGCTCCAGCTGCTTCTGGATATAGCTCTCCGTCTCCATATCCACCGCCGATGTGGTATCGTCCAGCACAAGGATTGCCGGATCCTTCAGCAATGCCCTGGCCAGGGAAATGCGCTGCTTCTGCCCGCCGGACAGACCCACGCCCCGCTCACCCACGATGGTGTCGTAGCCATCGGGCATTTCCTTGATAAAGAGATTGGCATCCGCCATCTTCGCCGCCGCCTTCACCTCCTCAAAGGTAGCGTCCGGCTTTCCGTAGGCAATATTGCCCTCTATGGTATCCGAGAATAAGAACACATCCTGCATGGCAATCCCGATATTGTCCCGCAGCTCATACATATCCATATTCTTCACATTCACGCCATCTACCAAAACCTCTCCCTCCGTCACGTCATAGAAACGGCAGAGAAGGTTCATCATCGTAGATTTTCCAGCCCCGGTAGTGCCGATAATGCCCACCGTCTGACCCGCCTCCACGTCAAAGCTTACCTCCTGGAGCACGTCTTCATCCTCAACTTTATAGGATACGTTCCGAAAGGAAATATCTCCCCTTAATTTCTGCTTCCGCACCGGATGCCTGGGCCGCTTCACGTCCGGCTCCGCCGTGTAGGTATCGTAAATCTTTTCTACAGATGTAGTAAATCTCTGCACGTCATTCACCCACCATCCAGCCATGCGCAGGGGCGTGGTAAGCATCCACAGATAGCCATTCACCGCCACCAGGTCTCCCAATGTCATATGACGGTTTACCACCATGATGCCCCCCACCAGCATCAATATGACGGTGAGAGAATAGGAAAGAAATTCAAAAATGGGCACATATTTACGCCAGATCCGGGAGGCTCCGATTTCCGCTTCCCGATAACCGTCATTTTCCACGGCAAACTTGCCCATCTCGTAATCCTCTTTGGCAAATGCCTTCACCACCCGGTTTCCACTGATATTTTCCTGCACGAAGGCATTAAGACTGGAAAATGCATTGCGGCATTTCATAAAGGCGGGATGGACGCTCCTCGCCTGGCTGTACGTGGTGAGGGCGGCTAAAGGCAGCACTACCACCATGGTCAGAGCCAGAGGAACATTTACCGTAAAAATCAGCACCAACGCTAGGACAAAGTACAGTATATTTTCATATATAATATAGATGACATACGCTACGAAATGGCGAATGGCATCCATATCTCCCGTCTGGCGGCTCATCAAATCTCCCGTGCGGTTTCGATTGTAGAAGGCAAAATCCTCCTGCAGAAGCTTGCGATACACCTGCTCCCGCATATTGTGAAGCACGCTCTGGGAACTGGTCTCAAAAAACATCTGCGAGCCCACCCGGCACATGCCCTTCACCAGCACCAGCACCACCAGCAGGGTTACCAGAGGCATGAGCAGGTCATAGTTTCCCCCGCCAATTACCTCATCCACAATAATCTTAGATATGTAGGGCGTGGCAAGGGCCGACATAGCCAGCACCGTCACCAGCACCAGGCCAAAAAACATGCGCCACCTATATTTTTTCAAAAAGGAATAAAACCACTGCATTGCCGTCATTCTTTTCTTCATCGCTGCAAGCCCTCCTCTCCATTCTGTTAATTTCTCATTGTACACAGATTAAGCTGAAATTTCTTAGCATTTTCTATATTTATTATGATCTCGGGGAGCAAAGATATTTTTACCCTGACATCACATTTATGGGTAGCATGTAGTAGTTTAGAAAAAAAAGAAGTAGAATACTATAATGAGTAAATATGAAAATAGAACATACCTATTCTTTGGTGTGGCATTCACACGGAATATATGCTATAGTGTTAATATTATTCACAATCAGTTATCTCTTCAAGCACAACCCCCGCGCCTTCTCTCAACTGTCTGGCGGCATGATGGGACAGCATTTGGTCAAGCCGCGATAGATATTTGCACATTGGCAAGACAGGCAGAGGGCGCGGTCAGAGAATGAATGGGCGCGAAGGGCAATGTGATAGCAGAACAATCTGAACACTTTTACAAAGCACTTACAACAGAAAGGGAAAAATATGAAAAACCTCTTTGAACACACAGACGGACTGAACCATCCCATAGAAGCATTCCTCCACAGGACCTGCCCGGGAAATTTTCCAATCCTGCCCCATTGGCATTATTTTATCGAGATCATCCATCTACTGGAGGGCAGGGTCATCGCTACCTGCGATGACTCGGTGTACCATCTCTTTCCCGGCGATTTGATGATTTTTTGTCCACAGAAAGTCCACTCCATCGATATCCTGGAGGCACCCATCGCAGATTCCGGGCTACAGGAAGGTCTTTCTGCCAAGGATTGCCGAATCTACCAGAAAAGCGCCGAGCCGCAGATTGACACCCTGCACAACGCCATCTACCCTATTCCCACCAAAACTTCCAGCCACGGGAATGTGATGGAGGGAATCAGCTACCAGGTTCTCAAATTCGACTTGAACTTCCTGAATGCCAACAATAACTTCCAGGCCCAGTTTTCCCACGGGCTCATGCGGGCATTTAGAAATAACCCGGAAAATATTTATTTCTCCAGGAAAATGCTGCAAGATTTGTCAGTGGATAAAATGATAGAAAGCTGCATTTCCGAAATCAAAGAGCAACGCTATGGGTATGATATGATTGTCAGCTCCATCGTTACCACCCTGCTAACCTCCTTGATGCGGGTCTGGCTCAATCGGGGACTGCGGCCGGAGGAAATCATTCAGGGCTCGATCTCATCCAACAAAGAATTCGAGGAGATTACGGGCTATATCAAGAAGCACTACAACGAGACGCTGCAAGTGCAGCATCTGGCAGACCGCTGCAACATGAGCTATTCCTACTTTGCCAAATTATTCCGCAAGACCTATAACCAGTCCTGCAAGGAATATATTGAATTCATCCGCCTCAACAAAGTGCAGGACCTGCTGCGCTTCACCAATCTGGACTTGACTTATATCAGCCAGGAGACAGGATTTTCAGATTGCAGCCACCTCATCCGCACCTTCAAGAAGAAAATAGGCACAACACCCAAAAAATGGCGGAGCCAGTTATAACTACCTTGACATTTTTTTGACATCACCTCACCGCCGTGGTACAATTTGCAATAAAAGCATAGCAAACAACGGCCAGAGCGGAGTGCAGAAGTGCAAGGCACGAAGAAAACGACTTTAATAATTAGGAGGCACACATGGGTTTTTGGTATAATTTCCGGGGCCATCTAGGCACTATTTTACATCATAAGAAACTGGTGAGGCGGTACTGCTTCCGGGCGGGGCTGTACAAGCAGGGCATCATGCACGACTGGTCGAAATACAGCCCCGTAGAATTTTTCAACGGGGTGCGCTTCTACCAGGGCGGGGTCAAAAGTCCCAACCACAAGGAGCGGGCAAAGCGGGGCTACTCCAGCGCATGGCTCCACCACAAAGGAAGGAACCGGCACCATTATGAATACTGGATCGACTTTACCACGGACGCATCCCTGGGGCTGCAGGGAATGCCCATGCCCACCCGGTATATTCTGGAAATGTTTTGCGACCGGGTGGCTGCCAGCAGGAATTACAACAAAGATTCCTATGACGATTCCTTTCCCCTCAAATATTATGAGAAAAATAAGTCCCACTATCTGCTCCACCCCCAAACAAAAGAATTACTGGAACGCTTGCTAAATATGCTGGCAGAGGAGGGCGAGGAAAAGACGTTCCAGTATATCCGCAGGGAAATTCACTGGAAGGATTCCCCGAAGCATTAGCTGACAGAAGCGGAGGGCCGCCAAATGCCTGCATGAAAGGCGAGAAAGGAGAAGTCCCTAAAAAAGAATTACGGACTAGCAACAGGAAACGAGGAATCAAATGGACTTTAAAAAATTTATTTCAAAATATAAGCATATTGCATTTATACTATATTTTCCCATCTACATGCGATGCTTTATCTGGCTGGAGGCAAGGGATGACATTCCCTTTACGGACATCCACTGCTTCGTGGATGACTGGATTCCCTTTGCGGAGATTTTCACGATCCCCTATCTGCTGTGGTTTGTCTATGTGGCGGCAGTGCTGATCTTTCTCTTTTTCCAGAAAAATCATCTGGAGGATTACTACCACTGCGTCATCACGCTGATTTTGGGAATGAGTACCTGTCTCTTGATATACCTGGTATTTCCCAACGAGCAGAACATGAGGCCTGACCTGACTGCACTGGGGCATCGGAATCTATTTACAGATATCATCCAGTTTATATATGACAGCGACACCAAGACCAACGTGCTGCCCAGCATCCACGTATACAATGCAGTGGCAATCCACGTGGCATTTGCTACCAGCCATACCTTTAGAAACCGTAAGAAATGGCGGATGGCATCTCTTATTTTATGCTGCCTGATCTGCCTGTCCACCATGTTCCTGAAACAGCATTCCTTCCTGGACGCAGTGACAGCCTTCCTCCTCTATTACCTGTATGCCTATCTGGTATACCTCTGGATTCCCAGATGGAGAAAACGAAGAAAAGCAGAGAAAGATAACGAGGTCACAAAATGGACTTAGTTTTTTTGTATGATTTGGATGTATCATTTCGTTCTGAAATGTTTATTTAGCGAAACCAAGTTGCCGTCTATTGCGGCATCATCCAAAGCAAAGGAGGTTGCCAATGACCAAGAGACATGTCCTGCCGAGAATCCTTTCCCTTGCCCTGGCCATTTCTTCCATCATCCCCATGCAAGTCCAGGCATCGCCAGAAGAGAGCAGTCCTTCCCTTCCCATGATTACCAGGGAATTGACAGGCCAGAACGACGGGTTGAATCGATACAAGTATGTAGACGCATCCGGAAAGACCGTGGAACTTTCTGAAAATCCCTCATCCGAGACAGGCAAAAGGCGAGCCGCCGCCCTGCCCTCGTCCTTTGATGCAAGGGAAGAGAGCGTCGTCACGGACATCAAGGACCAGGGAGAAACGGGCGCATGCTGGGCATTTGGAGCGCTCAAATCCCTGGAGAGCAGCAGCATGCGAAAAGGGCTGTCCAGTCTGGAAAATACCGACTTTTCAGAGAGTCATCTGGCATGGTACGCCTACCATGGAATATCAGATGTCTCCCACCCGCTGCAGGGAGATTCCAACAAGATCATTGGCTATGAAAATACATACAATCAGGGCGGAAACTACATGAGCGCCATCGCCACCCTGGCAAACTGGTGGGGCGCCGCCAAAGAAGAAGATGCCCCCTTTACCGGGAATACCCAGCGAGAAGTGACCCAGATGGAGGAGAAAATGTCCTCTGCGGAGGAAAGCCTGCGCACCAAGAGCGAGGTTCACCTGGCCAATGCCAAAAATTACGATTACGCCGACCTTTCTGTCAAGAAACAGGCGGTTATGGAAAATGGCTCCATGGATGTTTCTCTCTATTTTAGTACAAGGGACGTGTACGAAAAGGATGGAAAATACTCCGTATACCAGACTTCGAGGGACAAGGAGGATGCCAACCACTGCGTTACCATAATAGGATGGGATGACGATTTCTCTTCCTTCCGCACTGCGCCCGCCCAGGGACCGGGAGCCTGGCTCATCGCAAACAGTTACGGCAAAAACTGGGGCAGCCAGGGATATTACTGGGTATCCTACTATGACGCCTCCCTGTGCGAATTTACCACCTTTGAGGCAGATGCCCCAGACAGCTACGACATGAATTACAGCTACGACGGCTGCGGATACGGAAGCGGATTAATCGGCCAGGACGAAGATATTTCTATTGCCAATATCTTCACCAATGCCAGCAATTCTCCCCAGAAAATCTCCGCCGCCGCTATCTACACAATCACAGACGCACAGAAATATGAAGTCTCCATCTATCGAAGTCTCAAGTCCAAGAATCCTGTAGACGGAGACCATGTCACAAAATGTACTACCCAAGGTACGGCGGACTACAACGGATACCACACCATCCCCCTGAGAGAAAGCATTATCGTGGCCCCGGGAGAAAGTTTTTCAATAACCGTCAAATACATCAGCCAGAACAATACCATCTATGCGCCCATAGAAGGCCAGCCCACGCAGGGAAACGGACTGCTCTTCGGAAGCAGGGCAGGGCAGAGCTTCATATACGACGAGACCACGGGCCAATGGAGAGACTCTACCAGATACACGGAACAGGGATTGAATGAAACCTACAACCTGAACAACGTATGCCTGAAAGCCTTCGGGACAAATGTTTCCCAGGAAGAGTACGACGAGCAGCAAAAGACCCATATTCCCAACATCTCCACCCCAGCCCCAACTGGCAATGGCGGGGACAATAGCGGGGGAAATCCCAACGGCAACTCTAGCAATGCCACCGGCTCTGGAAGCAACGGGGCAAGTTCCGGCAATTCATCCACAAGCCAAGCATTCAAGAGACCGATAACAAAGATGACATTGAAATCCAAAAAAATTACCATCGGAAAGGGAGAGGTTATAGATATCACCAAATACCTGACCGCCTCTCCCGCAAATGCCACAGAGTATTTCCTCTATCAAAGCAGCAAGAAATCCGTGGCTAATCCAGACGGCCGCGGGAGCCTGAAAGGCAAAAAGACAGGCAAGGCGAAGATTACCATCTCCACCCCCTCAGGAAAAGCCACCCCTGTCACCCTCACGGTGACAGTAAAGAAGGCGCCCTCCTCTTTGAAGGCCAAGGCTGGCAAAAAAACGCTGAAAAAGGGAAAGACCACCAAGGTCAAGGCAGTCCTCCCCAAGAATACCGCCAGCAATAAAATCATATACCGGTCTTCCAATAAAAAGATTGCCACAGTCAATAGCAAGGGCGTGGTGAAGGCCAAGAAGAGAGGCTCGGTAAAGATCAAGGTCAAAGCCTTCAACGGAAAGTCAGGCTCGGTAAAGATCAAGGTTAAAGCATAACCCATCCACAGGGCAGAACCACATTCTTAAGTTCCAGCAGGGGCATGGGCTCTTCTGTCTCATTGGACAGAAAGAGGAAATGAAAGGAAATCCGATCTTCCTTCCTCCATGTACTTCCTGCGTCATGGATATTCCTGTGATACCAATCTTCTATTCGGCTTGCCCACTCCTGCACCATCCCATCCAAATAACCTTGCATGGCGCACTTTTAATTAAAACTATCTTGACTCTAATTGGATGTTTTCGATTTGCCACCCTCCATCCGCTCCCTTGGATAGAAAGCAGTTCTTCCCGCTGTATGTCCTGCTTTTCCCGCCATCGCCCTTCGGCATCTTCAAATCCACGGTGAACGCCAGGTCGCAGCCATGCTTCTTTGCAAGATCATTAGATTTCTTTTCATTGTACACCAACTTCTTTAACTTCCCTCCCAGACGATAGGAAATGTCATCCGTAACCATTTGGGCGGCTGCTTCAATTTCGCCGCGCTCAGCCACTGTCACATCACCCTCAAAGGAATAAATATAGTGCGATGTGGGATAGCCATATTCCCTTCCCTCGCTATTATTTACAGCCCCCTTCATCTTATTTGCGTCCTCCGAGCCATCATCCACATGGTAGGCCGTCACCAGACGCTCCTCGACAATCTGCCCGTCCTGGTCCTCGACCGCATCCTCATCCTGAACTTTCACGACCTCTGCCTGCCGCTCCTCGGCCGCCTTTCCAAACATGCCGCCCTTCCAGAAGCCCGGCAGGAGCAGCGCCGCTGCCGCCAGAACCACTCCTGCGCACACTGCCGCCCTCTTCTTGCTCAAATTCTTAATCTTCATCATGTTGTAAATCCTCCTCTCTGCCCCTTCTCTACAAAAAAACGGAACCAAACCTTTCTCCCTGCTCTCTGCCATCTCCACCAGCAATGCTCTGGCATACGCCATTCTCCCATCCTGGCATTCCCTTCGCAAAACCGCCTCGTCGCAGGACATTTCCATATCTGCCGCAAACTTCCGAAAGGCAATCCATGCCAGAGGATTGAACCAATATGCACAGAGAATGCACTCTGCCAGACATTTCCACAGATAATCCCGCCTCCTCAGATGCACTTTCTCGTGAGCCAGGATAAACCCGCGCTCCTCTGCCATCAGGGAACTGGACAAATAAATCCTAGGCCTTGCCAAGCCCAGTACGAATGCCCCGGAAATATGATCTGACAGATAATATTCCCCCTCTCTCATGGAAACTTGCACCCTCTTCTTTAACCGTACATAAGACAGGATATTCTTTGCAGCCAGCATCGCTACGCCTGCAATCCACGCCAGAAAAAGCATCCTCAAGACATGATGCCTCGCCATTAAGCCCGCCAAGCCGCCGCGGTGCATTTCTATAGGATGATCCCTGTCATATGATTCCACATGATCCATGCCATGGGATGGTTGCCCGGGTTGCCCATTCTCAATGGGCAATACCTGCCCCATGTCATCAGGACGTCCGACATTCCCTCCGCTCTTGGCATCGTTATTGCCACCTGACTCCTCGGCATGGGATTTGCCACTGCTTGCCATATCAAATTCAGACATGGGTAACATCCCGCACACTCCCACGAAAGGCACGGGCAGCACCAAGCGCACTCCCACAATGATCCACAAAAGATAGGAAAATATCTTCGGCTGGTTCCGAAGCATCTGCCGAAATACCAGCACGCCCAAGATGGCAATACTGCCCGACAGGGTTAGATCCGCCATCCGGCAAAACCATTGCTCCATCCCTACCCCTCCTTCTCATACTCTTCCAGCAATGCCTTCAGGGAGGCAATTTCCTTCTTCGTCAACTTCTCCTCCCCCGCAAAGGCGGCGATGAATCGGGGCAGGGAGCCGGAAAAGGTCTCCGACACGAACTGCTTGCTCTGCCTTCCATAATACTGCTCTCGGTTCAAAACGGATGTCACCACGCTGCTTTCATTTTTAAAAATCCCCTTATCGCAAAGCTTGTGCAAAACCGTGTAGGTGGTAGACTTCTTCCACTCCAGCCTGTCCTTCGCCAATTTCACCAGTTCGCCTGAACTGATCGGCTCCCTGTCCCAAATAATCTCTGCGAACTTGCTCTCCACCGCACCCATATGATACAAATCCACCTGTGTCTTATCCATTGCCATGCTCCTCCTCCCTTATGGCCTCCTACTCCAAACATCCCCTCACTCCCCTGCGCTCTCCGGATTGCGCATGGTCTATCATTAATAGACCATGTATTTAGTCTATCACCGATAGACCTCCGTGTCAAGAGCAATCCCATGATTTATTTTTTGACATTCTTTCTAATATCTTAAACAAATCTTAAACATTTCCCCCATTGAATTTTAATAAAGAACTCTCTACAATAAAACTAACCTAAACAACTTTATCGATGAAGAAAATGGGGGAGCAACATGTATCAAATATTAGTATGCGATGATGAGAAAGACATTGTATCCGCTTTGGAAATCTATTTAAAATCAGAGGGGTATGGGATTCACAAAGCCTACAATGGAAAGGAAGCATTAGATATCATAGAGGAGAGGGAAATCCATCTGGTGCTGATGGATATCATGATGCCAGTCATGGACGGCATGGAGGCGATGGTAAAGATTCGGGAGCGCACCAACGTGCCCGTAATCCTTCTCACCGCCAAGAGCGAGGATATGGATAAGGTGCTGGGGCTGACTGTGGGGGCAGACGACTACATCACCAAGCCATTCAATCCCGTGGAACTGCAGGCGAGGGTAAAATCCCAGCTGCGCCGCTACATGCAGCTGGGAAGCGGCCAAATACCGAATCAGCCAGACACGCTCACTATCGGGGGAATCTCCATGGATGACAAGGCGAAGGAGGTCACCCTGGACGGCGAGCCCGCCGCCCTGACCAAGATGGAGTATGAAATCCTGAAATTCTTCCTGCTGCATCCGGGCCAGGCATTCACGCCAAAGGAGATTTACCAGAATGTCTGGCAGGAGGCGCCCATGGGCAATGAGAGCACCGTAGCCGTGCATATCCGCCATCTTCGGGAAAAATTAGAATACGATCCCGCCAATCCCCGCTATCTGAAAGCGGTGTGGGGAAGGGGCTACAAGATGGAAGGGTAAATGGAAGATTCCATGCACGGCAAAATAATATTTTGAGGGGCAACTTGCTAACTGTTTTTATGAATGAGAGGGAACGCTATGAATCAATATAAAACTGACACAAAAAACCGCATTGCGGCAGTGGCGCTAGCAGTCATCTTCGGCACGCTGGCGGTAACCAGCGGGCTGGTGGCAGCATTTACCGCCGAGATGGGACTGTACACCAAGCCTCTGGACAAAGTCATCAAGGAAAAGCAGGAAATCGTGCAGGAAATGACATCCATGCAGATCTTCAAGCACCGAAAGGACATCAAGGAGAACGAGTGGCTCCTGACAGAGTCAAACATTGAGTATGGCATCATCCAGGCAGAGAATCTAAAAAATATTAACCTGGCCGACAAATCCAACTACTGGGACTACCATTTCCAAAGTACAAAACCATCCCAGTATTCCTATGTGTCACAGCGCATGAATGAGGGAGACCGATTCAAATATAACAGTCGGCTCATACCCAGCCTGACGGGATATGGCATGCAGCAATATGGCATAGATGACGACACCCTATCCATCTCTTCCGGCGTGATACCGGTCAAGCAGCTAAGCTACTGCCCGGATGACGGCATTTTCTATTTTTCCACAGATAGCAACAGCTATCCCGTGACTACCATCGGCATCGAAACATCCCAGGCAAAGCCCACGGATGACATGCTGATCCGGCAGAGAGACGGGATAGAGATTCCAGAGGAACTTTATCCGGGAAACTGCGTTGTCGAGCCAAATCAGGAGAATGACATGGCATATTTCCGTCTGGATGACACCATGAAGAAATATGTGTCCGTCTCAGGCAATTACCAGAATCTGGACGCCGCAAAATATAGCAGCTGGACCACGCTGAGCATGGACACCTTCTCCACCAGCGGCTCCGCTATCAGAAATATCAAGGCTGCCGACCTGCCGCCCAAAAACAGCGGAAACATCTCCATCTCCCTGATCTCTCCCGATGAAGCCTACCACTATGCCGCAGAGAACGGGGATGTGGAAAAAATATTTGATGACAACAACGCCATATGCATAGCAGAATATACCCTGAAAAGAGAAAAGAGAGATGAAAATCCATACTGGATCATTTCCCAGGTAAAGCCCAAGGACAAATGGGTGACCCAGGATGACTTGATTGCAAAACAGCACATGATATTGACGGCACTTTACAATTACCGATACCTGAGCCTAGCCACTGCAATCACCGCATCCATCATAGCACTCCTGACCTTTGCATTCTGCATCTGCAGTGCCGGATACCGCCAAGTCCGGGAGGAGGATGACCGGATATTTTGCGGCAAGAGGCATAACGTGCTGCTGACATGGCGGCAGCAAATCCCGCTAGAACTCTACGTGATTGCAGCCTTATTCATACTCCGTATTCTGGCAGCCTATGTCATATCGGGACTGGATTGCCTGCTCAACGGAACCATTCCCGGCTGGCTGGCCATAGCCACCACGGAAGGCTACATCATCCTGACCCTGGGCTGGGGACTGATGTTCTGCATGAACATTGCCCACCGGGCGCATGGGGGTATCCTGGGCAAATACACCCTGTACCACTGGCTCTGGAGCAATGCAAAGAAAGGAGCCAATGCAGTACGGCAGCACACATCTCTCCTCGTAAAAGGCGCAATCGTCCTTGCAGGCATAAATATCTTGGAATTTGTCATCATCATTTTCTCCTGGGGAAATGGGTCTGGCTTTACTCTCCTGTTTTTCTGGGGTTGGCTAAAGATTATAGAGTTCGCTCTGGCAGCCACTGCCCTCATCCAATTAAAAACCCTGCAAAAGGGCAGCGAGGATCTGGCGGAGGGCAACCTCTCCCAGCAGATGGACACCGGAAAAATGTTCTGGGAATTTAAGAAGCATGGAGAAAACCTGAATAAAATCCATCAGGGCATGTCCATCGCCCTGGAAGAACGCATGAAGAGCGAGAGGTTCAAGACGGAACTGATTACCAATGTATCCCACGACATCAAAACGCCCCTCACATCCATTATCAACTATGTGGACTTATTGCAGAAACAGGGGCTGACCCAAGAAGAGCAAGTCGAATATCTGGAAGTGCTTGACCGGCAATCCCAGCGATTGAAGAAATTAATCGAGGACCTAATCGAGGCTTCCAAGGCTTCCACCGGGAACCTTTCCGTCAGCCTGGAGCCCTGCAATATTGACATCCTCCTCACGCAGACAGTAGGAGAATTTCAGGAAAGGCTATCCGCATCATCCCTGGAACTGATTACCAGCGGTACCGGCAGCAATATTCAAATCCAGGCAGACAGCCGACATCTCTGGCGAATCTTCGACAACCTAATGAACAATATCTGCAAATACGCCCAGCCGGGAACCCGGGTATATGTCAGCCAGGAAAAATTTGGAGGCCATGTGTCCATCGTCTTCCGGAATACTTCAAAGGAGCCGCTGAACATCTCCGTAGAAGAGTTGATGGAGAGGTTCGTGCGGGGAGACAGTTCCCGCAATACCGAGGGAAACGGATTGGGTCTGTCCATTGCCAGAAGCCTGACGGAACTTATGGGAGGCGACTTCCAGATAGCCGTAGACGGCGATCTGTTTAAAGTTACCGTAAAGTTCTCGCTGTAAGTTAATATACTTTCAAAAGCCCTGCCGGAATCAGTTCCAGCGGGGCTTTCCTTATTTTCACCCCTTCCGCCTCTTGACAGATAGACATAAACATGAAACAATATAAAGTTAAGAAAGGTTATCTTTATTGCAAAATTAATATGGAGGTAAAATATGAAGTTAAAAATGATCAAGTCTAAATGGCTGCCCATACTGGCATTGGCCCTGACCCTGGCGGCAGGATTGATGTCGGCAAAAGTTCAATCAGCAGGCATCACTGGCAGCGTTGCCACGAACCGGACCGCAGACACCTTTACCTATAAGGTTTCGGGGCTGGAGGCAACCACCCAGAAGACACTGACCCTGCAAGTCAAGAACACGGCAGGAAAAGTGGTTTACGCCGAGGAAAATATCGCCTTGACAGATGAGCAGATTAGCAATGGCACATATACAGGAACCATTTCCCATGAAAAATTTGACACCTATACATATGACACTTACACCGTGCTTGCCACAGTGGACGGCACTACCTATAGCGTGGGCAAATGTGATTTCACCATACATCAGAACAAAGTGGACCTGTCCATCAGCGGAAACGCTGGAGACGCCAGCCGCACCGTTTATGTCAACTCCACAGAGGGCGCAGGGGGCGTCATCGTGCCGGGCAGCAACAACAAAGTTGCCGTGATGGCGTGGAGGAAAGGCCACTCCGAGGCGGGTGCCAAGCAGCTGGGAACAGACAAGAGCCTTTCCGGAAAAGGACTTAATTGGTCCGCGAACATAACCACGGCAGGAAAAGGATATGGCCTCTGGAATGCCAAGCTGGTGTTAAAAAACAGCCACACCAGCGCAAAGACCTTGGCAACTACTACATATAGTGCCACCCCTACTTCTACTTCTTTTACCACTAAGAAGTCCAACTCTCTGGAAAAGAAGAAATCCTTTCAGATCAATTTGGCAGGATTAAAGAATGCCTACGGCATCAAGAGCGTATCCTTCCCGATCTACAATGAAAAGGGGAAAAAGGCGTACACCGCCAAGGCGAAGAAAAAATCCCGCACATACACCGCCACCGTCTCCCTGAAAAGCCTGAAGTACAAACTGCAGAACTATTCTATCAAAGCAGTTGTCACTGACAGCGCGGGGCAGAAAATAACCTTGAATTCCACCACTGCCGTGAATGAGCAGGCAATCGGCGGCAAGCTAACCATTACTAAGAAGAAGAATGCCACCACGGTATTCAAACTTACCGGAGCCTATATTCCCGGCAACATCAAGAAGATCCAATACGTCATATACAGGCGGAACGGCGCATCCAAAAAGAAAATAGGTACATATAAGGGAAAAGCGGCAGGAAAAAAATACACCTCCACCGCCAAAAATACGGAAGCGGGAAAGTATACCGTCAATGCCTACGGCTACACCAGCTGGGGCAAAAAGATTCTCATGACGAGCCGCAACTACTCCCTCTCAAAGAAAAACCTGGGGAAGCAGGGCTGGTATTATGAGAAATACAATGGCAAGAAATATAAATTTTACTACGAGAATAATGAAAAGGTCACGGACCTGACAAAAATACTGAAATTAAAAAAGAATGACGGCAATCGTTTCTATATTGAATTAAACCGGGCCGCATGCGTGGTCACGATATATATGTTCAATAAGGAGACGAACAAATTTGACATCCCCGTAAAAACCTGTACCGTCTGCGTGGGAAGGGATGTGAGTACCAATGCCGGGGCCGGGGCGCTGAACCTCCAGTCCTCCTTTACGCCCATTGGAAATTACTCCATCTGTACCAACGGAACTGCCGTGCGCTACACGATGAAGCCCATGCATGAGCCGGACGGAAGCGTAGTACAGGCCAGATGGTGTACCCATATCGTAGGAAATGTCTACTTCCATGCCATCGCAGTAGGAAGCAACACCCATTATGGCCTGAGCCCATACAAGATGAACCTTCTAGGTTCCCCTGCATCCGCAGGCTGCGTCCGCATGGCTGTGGCTGATGCAAAATGGATTTTTGACTATATGCCCACCGGGACAAAGGTAAAAATCAATGTGGGAAATACGAAGAAGCCAGGCCCCTTGGGAAAAGAAAAACTTCCCAAGTCCTATAGCGTGAACTATGACCCCACTGACCCCGGCGTGCCAGACTCCCGGAAGAAGAAGGACTACAAGGCAAAGAGGATCAGCGGATATCTTACCAAGAGCGGAAAGAAAGTAGGTTATTAATTACTGCTGACCGGCAGATTGAAAAAGAGCAGAATCTCATGTGCAAGCACAGGATCCTGCTCTTTTTAATCATTACATTTTATGACATTTTATTAAAAAAAGTCTTGCATTTTAATCTTAACTCTGATATAATAGTCTCGTTGTGAAAATGAAGCACACAAATTCGCGCGATTAGCTCAGCTGGCAGAGCACCTGACTCTTAATCAGGGTGTCCAGGGTTCGAACCCCTGATCGCGCACTAAAGTCCTCATTTGGCAGTGGAACTGTTGGGTAGGGGCTTTATTTTTTTGCCTTCATCTTCTGCAAATGGAATCTGATGACATTCCTCCCCTCACTCCCGAAGAAAGCCACCTCCAATTTATGCCCAGACACTTATCTTTTCAGGAAAGCGACCCCCATTTGCCTCACCCTCTGAGGAAGCAGTTGCAAAAGCCTGTTCCCAGCCCCCGGTATAATCACCTCCCGATTCCTCTCTAACCCACGAAAGGCAGCCTTCGCCACCTTTCTCGCCGACATGGCCCAAACAGGAATCTCCGAACCCGTCTTCTCAAAAAAAGCAGTCCTAGTCGTTCCAGGACAGAGGACACACACCTGCACCCCATATTTTTTCGCCTCCACCCGCAGGGCCCGGCTATAATTGGCCACATATGCCTTCGTAGCATAGTAAGCGGCAGTGTAAGGCCCGGGCTGAAATGCTCCCACAGATGCCACGTTCAAAATCTTCCCCCCGCCCCTCCGGCACATGTCCCGGAGAAATAAATGGGTGAGTTCCGTCACCGCAGAAATGTTTACGCCAATCATGTCCCTCTCCCTTCCCAGGGATAGGGAAATCTCTTCCCCTGCCAGCCCGAAGCCCGCATTATTTACCAGCACGTCCACTGAAATATTCCTAGCCTTCACTTTCCCATATAAGCCTATCCCACCTCCATCCTCTGACAAATCCTGGCAAATCGCCCCAATCACGCTAGTTGGAAATTCCCGTTCCAGTTTTGCAGCCACCATTTTCAATCGATTTTCCCGGGAAGCAGCCAGCACCAGCCGACAGCCCTCCCTGGCAAATTCCTGCGCCAGCGCAAGACCTATTCCGCTAGTAGCGCCTGTGATCAGAACAGTCTTCCTATCCTGAATAGAGTGCCATTTCCCATTTCCGCTTTTCATTCTCTGCATCTTCATGCAATGCCTCCTCATCTCCGCGGCTATTCGCAGCAATTCAGCCCTCCCTGTGACATCATTGCTCGCCATCATTTATTTCTCCCTGGGATAAGTCTCCTAATCCTTTTTTATATTCAACATAATGTCCTTTCACGCCCCTCTTCATATCATAGAGCGCCTCGTCCGCACAGCTCAAAAGAGTAGAAACATCCCCATTCCCACCTTCGGCGAGCGCAAAGCCGGCAGAGGCACCAATTACCTTCTGGTCCGCATCGGACAGTTTAACCGGATGATTTTCCAGAAATGCATACAACTCATTTAAATATTGGATAATCTCCTCTTTGCTCTCACAATCATAAATCATGATGCAAAATTCATCCCCTGAACGCCTGGCAGGAATCACATGGTCCCGGGATAAGGACCGCAGACCGCAGGCAAATTTCTGGAGATACACGTCCCCCATATCATGGCCATAAGTATCATTGATAGATTTGAAATAATCTAAATCCAACATCACCATTGCCCCGATCTTTCCGGATGGCATGCCCCGCAAAATCTCCTCCGCCCGCTGCTTAAAATGAGGAAATTTATATAGTCCCGTCAATGGGTCATGGGTATTTTCATACTGCATCTTCCTCTTTTCCATGATTGCGCCAGTGACATCCGTAATGACCCCGAGGTAGCCATCTTCGGATTCCGACATATAAATGCGAACATATTTCTGGTCATTGATTTCATACACATCCTCTTCCTCTTCTATAGGATGCTCTATGATTTTTCGGATATAATGGTCAAACTCTTCCGAATCGCCACACAGTCTCTCTGCCTCCCTGTCGGAGATTTGCAGAAGTTCCCGCAATCGGGAGGTGATAAATACATGTTCCGTCCCCATTTCATATTCAAAGGCCGCCAGGGGTATCCCGCTAATCTCGATAATCGCAGATATCCGGTCAGAGATGCTGATAATGCTTTCTACCATGGCATTGATGCCATTGCTCAGCTCTACAAATTCCTGATTGGCAGCCTCCGACACCGTGATATCCAGATTGCCTCTGGTAATCATAGAAAGAGCATCGATAATATGGTGAATTCCATCGATGACCTTTTTCTTGACCAAGAAATTTAACAGAACAATGACGCCCGCTTCCACAATCAGAAAATACAATAAAGTGTTCAGAAAATCATTCTTCGTCATCTCGAACAAGGCAGTTCCCGGCACGGCGGCGCAAATCAGAACATCATCGTAGAGTTGGCTTACAACGTACATCCTCTCTCCATCCTGTCCCTCTTTGTATGCGCCCTCGGTACACTCCAGCAGATGTTTGATCTGATAGCACTCCCCCTTGTATTTCAGATTCATGCCGCCAGAGTGGCCCACCATCTTTTCCTCCGTCACATCAATCGCATAGAGCTCCTCTCCCACATCCGTTGGAAATTTAGAAAAAATATATTTGTAAGAATTCCTAGACTCGGCCTCCATCTGCCGGGTAGGCGCAAATCCCACCTGCACGATGCCCTTCTGCCCTTTTCTTGCCACTCCCACATACTGCATCATCTTCTTCTCTGCCGCATTGGGCTGGGCCTCCTGGATGAGGTAAGCATTTTCATCCTCATTTTCCAGGAGAGAGAGAAATTCCCTGGTCTGCTTGTCATCCTCCATATCCATGCCAATATATTTAGAAACGGACCCGGACACGATAATGCCCTTCTCATCAATAATATGCAGTTCGTCCACATCCAGCAGTTTGGCAAGATACTGCATCTCCGACACATCCATGGAAATATTCCTCTGCCGGTCCAATACATATTCCGCCGCCTTGGCCCTGGTAAGATAGTCCCTATCCAGATTGGCATTCATCAGGGACAGTTCCATCTGGTTGTTCTCCAACGTGTGGACTACCTGCTTAATCTTCGTGTGAAACGTGTTATATTGGGCAGATTCCAACGACCGCAGCGTAAATAAAAAATCAATGCCAAGAATAAGCAAAATGCCCGCCGTCATTACTGCCAAAGTATATTTGATAAAAGTTTTCTGCATCTGGATTTCCTCCCCCCATGTGTGTTCATGATCTTGCCAGGCCCTCACAAACGAGCTTGCTCGGTCCGCTTATCATTATATCATAATTCATGCCATGGTTTCTGGCATAATCCAAGTTGCGAAGCAACTTGCAAGATAAATACGCCAGTATTTATTATATCATAATTTTACAGATGCAGGGTATTTATTCACAACACAATATTATAGGATCACGAAAGACTTTCTTAAAGTCATTCGTATCGATATCGAAATAAAAAGCATGCTTGAAACAGCCATGGGATATACTATAATGATAAAAATATAAATTCAAAAGACAGGCACCGACATCATGAAAAAAGCGGTTACTGGGCATTATTATAAATAAGAACGAAGCAGTTGAAAAAGCAACAGATTTTATGACTGGAGGCTAATTATGGTAAGGAACAGTTGGAATCCCTAGAAAGATTCCCGGACTGACTGGAATCATTGTCCGCACAGAACCCCTGGCTTCCTCCAATGCGGATGTCATGCTGGACAGCACTTTGGAGAGCGAAGAGGCCCTGAAAGGATACCAGTCCCATCCGGGACATGTAAAAGTTGCAGACACCTATGTGCGCCCCTACACGGAAGTGCGCATGTGCATGGATTACGAATTATCTTGAAGTTCTTCGCTAAATTTCACCACCATCACGCCATCAATCATTTTTATGCCGCCCTTATTAGGGAAGCAAGGCATCTCCTTTACCTCGGAACAATCTTGAAATTGGGCGGACTGTTCGTCCGAACACAGATTTATCTTGTAATTCAATACATTTGCCAAATATGATCGCCACACGGCACTGTAAGTAATCTGATCACTGCTCTTTGAGCCCGTAAGTGCGCCAACATTTCCTTCTTCCAACACAAGTTCCTCGTCTGCCAAAGGATAGCCAAGCAATGCCACCGATGTCTCACCGTAGGAATACTCTTCCTGCTGTTCCAACAAGCTTAGCATAGACGTAACTCGGGAAAGCGTCGCCTGTCTCTCCGCATCCTTTTTCACATAAACTGTATTAGCAGTCTGGATATTTGAAATTATAACCAGAGCAATCAAGGCTAATGCCACCATGCGCCCCCTCTTCTTCCAAAGCATTGCCTCCCCATCCTTTTGCTTTGTTCCCAAAACAATCATAGGTATATATATAAGCCATAGTGCATATATCATTAAATCGTGGGACATTCCATCTAAAAACCCGGATATATTCATGACAAAAGGCGTGACAACTACCAGTATCGCAGTCAAAACCTTCTCTCCCACGCCTATTTTCCACCATCTCTTCATGCCCATAAAAAAAACATAACAAAGAAGAAATCCATGAATTAAACTCACCATAGGATATCGAAAAGTAGTTATGGGAGATAGCAAAAAAGCATTCAAAAGATTTACATAGGCAACATATATGCGTGTTTGCAGAGTTATAGATGCATTAGAAATATTTGACAAACTATTGTAGGATGAGGCATTTAAGCCCAGCCCCGATACATGGCCAGCGGCCAATGCCAGTCCCAGATATATCAGACAAGAAGCCAGGATGCACGCAACAGCAAGCAAGCCTGATTTCATAATTGGGGAAAACTTCTTACCCTCCAGCAAATCCAGCAATAGCACAAACAATATAATAATCATGGTCACGGAAAGATAACTCTGGTAAATGGACAACGCAGTCACCAAGGAAAATACCCCCAATATAATGCATGCTGCCCTTTTTAGGGAATGCCTATAATATCCATGCCAAGCATAGGCAGCCAGAACTGACATTAGCAGTGCAAAAGCATCTGCCCCTAAATCATGCATATAGGTAGAAATCAGGGATGTCATGGTGATATTTGTAGTCAAAACCCCCGATATCAGAATAATCTGCCATATCCTCTCTAACTGAAATATTCGACAAATCAAGATATTCGATATTCCTAAAAATAATAGTGCAAAAACTCCCGATATCCAAGGCAAGGTAACAAAGCTGGATGTAAGGAATTTATAGGCGACAACGCCAAACCTTCCCAGACAAATTTTACCAGCATCCAATGCATGAAGTATCGCCAGGGAATCATGGGAAACGGTAAAATTTGCAAATGCATATAAATGTGCTGCTAATCCAAAAATAATAGTATAACAAAGCACCGTTTTTGACAATGCAAGCGCATCGCACCTGCTGTTCAAATATTTTCCAACAAAATTTTCTTCCGTCATTTGACACCTCACTTCCACATCAAGCTGACATGTTTTTTTGAGGAGTGCATCATGCGTATGCGTCAATTGGTTCAGGCTTTGCACTCAATTCTCTTACATAAAAAAACTTTTTCACCTCCTTGATTTTAACCTGTTTCAGGTTAACAGTCAAGCACGAGGAAAATATAATAGATACTTACTTCATAATACATAATTTTAGAAAGGAAGTATCACTATGCCAAAATACCATCGAATAAGAGATCTGAGAGAAGATATGGATATCAACCAGACGCAATTTGCCAAAAAACTGGGAATGTCCCAGACTGGCTATTCAAAATATGAAACCGGGGAAAACGATATTCCCACGGATATCTTAATCAAGATTGCCGACATACATAAAACCAGCACAGATTATTTGCTGGGAAGGACGGACATGAAGAAGCCATACGCCCGGTCAAAAGAACGGAATTAAAAAAACACAAAATATCAAAAAAATAGCCCGTCATCTTGCCAGGCCCGCTTATCATTATATCATAATTCATGCCATGGTTTCTGGCATAATCCAAGTTGCAAAGCAACTTGCAAAATAAATACGCCAGTATTTATTTTGTCATAATTTTACAGATGCAGGGTATTTATTCACAGCACAATATTGTAGGATCACGAAAGGCTTTCTTAAAGTCATTCGTATCGATATCGAAATAAAAAGCATGCTTGAAAAAGCCATGGGATATGCTATAATGATAAAAATATAAATTCAAAAGACAGGCACCGACATCATGAAAAAAGCGGTCACTGGGCATTATTATAAATTAGAACGAAGCAGTTGAAAAAGCAGCAGATTTTATGACTGGAGGCTAATTATGGTTAAGCATATTATTTTATGGAAATTAAAGGATGAACTTTCGTCCGAGGAAAAAATATCTGTGATTAAGAACATCAAGGAACAGTTGGAATCCCTAGATGGAAAGATTCCCGGACTGACTGGAATCATTGTCCGCACAGAACCCCTGGCTTCCTCCAATGCGGATGTCATGCTGGACAGCACTTTGGAGAGCGAAGAGGCCCTGAAAGGATACCAGTCCCATCCGGAACATGTAAAAGTTGCAGACACCTATGTGCGCCCCTACACGGAAGTGCGCATGTGCATGGATTACGAAATGTAGGACGCATTGTTATAAATCCTAACTGCCTTATAATACAGGCTTGACGAAATTATTAAAATACAAAACGGAGCAGAAAGAGGGTACAAAGAAATGGGAATAAATCTTGACAAGCCACATTTGTGGAAACAAGACATTATTCAATCCGTGGATTTATACAATACATGATTTATGGATTTTGCGCCTAAAGCATTCAGAGAAACCCGCATTTCAACAGCAAAGAGCATTGAAGAAACGCTGAGAAAAACAAACTATCTAAACAATGTTTCGCCAGAAATATTACAAAAACACCCAGAGGTTTTACCTATTTTGAGAATGTCCACTTGTCCCCCAATAGCAAAGGACAGATTAATAGGATTATCTGGAGTTTCAAAGAGTCTTGTGCAGAATATGGAAGATTCAAAAAATCCCCATATTTCTCCGAGGATGAAAAAATCAAAACTAACAATAGAGCTACAGAAAATATCCAACATTATCATTAAAATGGCCGACCCTGATATCTTTACATGGCTGTCTGAAAAGCGGAATCCTGACGAAACGGAAATTATGCGTTTCTCAACTATAGTGGCAGATAGACTATGTGGAGCCATTGCAAACCCTATCATCCGTAATGCACAAGAAAAGCGCCAACTTGCAGCCATAAAGAACCAATTGGAAAATAAAGGGTATACGTTGTCAGAAAGTGGTGTACGGTATGATGAAATGAATCCCGGTTCATTTTCATTTCACACAAACATACCTGTATATGTAGCAGAAGAACAGGATAAAACGGTAAATATTTCTGTTGATGTTGCAATTATGCCACTCTCAGCAAGAACCGGGGATATGCCTTTACTATTAGAGGCAAAATCGGCGGGTGACTTTACAAATGTTAACAAGCGACGTAAAGAAGAAGCCGTAAAAATGCAACAATTAAGAAGCACGTATGGGAATAAAGTATCATATTCACTGTTTTTATGTGGTTACTTTGATTCCGGTTATTTGGGCTATGAAGCAGCAGAGGGGATAGATTGGATATGGGAACACAGAATAAAGGACATAAATCAATTAGGGATTTGAAAAAAAGAGAGCAATCCCGCTCCACCATGCAAGAAACGATTGACAAGAAAAGGTCTATTGAAGATCGTCGCAAATCCGGACAGTTTTCAACACCTTATGAATTAGCAAAAGAAATCGTTTCATTCGGACTTAGCCTTTTGGATACTGATGAAATTACATTTTTGGAGCCGTGCATAGGAAGCGGTGCGTTTTATTCTGCCCTCTTAAATGAAACAAATGGAAACCATACTATTACATCTGCAATGGGAATAGAAATTGACCCCATATATTATGATTGCGCAAAAAAACTTTGGAACGACACAGGCATAAAGATTATTAATGATAATTTTCTCAACATTAAGCCTGATAGGAAGTACAATTTTGTTTTGACTAATCCACCGTATGTACGTCACCATTACTTATCACAGGACGAAAAGACACATCTTGCCGAATCAGAAAGAAAAGAAACGGGAATTAATATATCTAAATTAGCAGGGTTGTACTGTCATTTTATCCTATTAGCAAACAAATGGCTTGCTCCAAGCGCTATATGTGGCTGGCTTATTCCAAGTGAGTTCATGGATGTGAATTATGGAAGTGCGATAAAAGATTATTTGTTAAATCATGTTCATTTACTCAGAATACACCGCTATGACCCAGATCATTCTATATTTTCAGATGCTTTAGTTTCGTCTTGTGTTGTTTGGTTCAAAAACGAAACTGTTACTTATGATTATGATGTAGAATTTACTTTTAACGGCACACATGATAACCCGATACAAAAAAAATGGGTAACGAAATCAGAATTGATGAGGGAGCGTAAATGGACACGTTTTCCTGAAAAAGAGATACGAGGCAAAGAGATTAATAGAGTAACATTAGGAGACTTCTTTGAAATAAAAAGAGGGCTCGCAACAGGTGATAATAATTTCTTTATTATGAGCCGCGATAAAATAACAGAGTTAGGTATGGACATGTTATTTTTCAAACCTATCTTGCCAAGCCCCAGAAACTTGAAAACTGATTTTGTAAGTTCTGACAGGGACGGAATACCGCAAATTGAACCGCAATACTTTTTATTGGATTGCGAACTGCCAGAACAGGAAATTGAGAAAAACCATCCTGCAACGTGGGATTATCTGCAAAGCGGAGTAGAAAAAACAAGCAAAAAGTATCTTTGTAGAAGTAGAAAAAAATGGTATTGGCAAGAACAAAGAGAATCAACATATTTCCTATGTTCATACATGGGGAGAAGCAAAGATAATAGTTCGCCTATTCGGTTTATATTAAACCTATCAGAAGCGATTGCAACTAACTCGTATTTGATGCTATACCCTAAAGATCGCTTGCAACAAGCAATTTTTTCAGATCCCAATTCTGTGTATAAAATATGGGAAATGCTAAAAAAAATAAACAAAAATGAGATTGAAGAAGAAGGGCGCATTTATGGTGGTGGACTAAAGAAAATTGAACCAAGAGAGCTTGCAAAGGTTCCGTGCAGCGATTTGATCAATCTCTGCATGGTGTAGTAATGCCAATACTCTTTTAGTAATCTCAAAGAAATAAAAAGGTGTGCAATCCAGCGCACCTTTTTATTGCTCCAAAATGCAAAGTTTTTCTATTCTCATTTCTTTTTATATTGTATATTGTCTTGTTATCTATCCCACCCTTTTTTATCAAGTAATATTGAGATATTCCTTTCTTTTCCATGATTCTCCAAAGCGGACTGTAATCAACCATAAAACCTCCGATCCCGAAAGCTTGAATGCAAAATGCCAAAAGCGTAATATAAACCAATTAAATATTACTTCCTCTTAGAATTATTAATTATATGCATTGCCCACTGCAATGGGAACTGATTGTGGAAAAGTATGCAAAATTAGTGGAAGACCTGATTGACTAAAGAAGCCAGAGACAAAATCAGATGCTGCCCCGAACTCCCTGAAAAACAAACCCTCCCTTGGGAAAATTTTACTTTCATGGGATAGCCCCATCGAATCAGGCAAGTTCGTTTCCCCACATTCACGAACAATACTTAGTAATAGCCATCATTGCTTAGTTTTACCACAATAATTCCATCTATCATTCTCACTCCGCCCCAACTCGGAAAGCATGGCATTTCCATTACCTCGGGACGTATTCGTAATTGGTTTGCCTGATTCGCATCGCACAAATTGAGACGATAGCTTAATACATCTGCCAAATAAGAATTCCAAACAATGCTATAAGTTATTTGAGCCGCGCCAGCCCCTGTAAGATCTGAGATGTTTCCTTCCTGAAGCATGGTTTCTTCATTGCTTAAAGGATATCCTATCAAGGCAACCGGGGTCTCCCCATACACATACCCCTCCTGTTGTTCAATCGCCGTAAGAATTGACGTGACGCGGGAAATAGTAGCCTGCCTCTCCACATCTTTTTTCATATAAACAGTATTGGAAGTCTGTATATTTTGGAAAATAAGCACCCCAATCAATGCGACTGCCGCAATACGCCCTCTTTTTTTCCACAATATTGTTTCCTCATCATTTTCCCTTGATGCAAGAACAATAATTGGAATATACACTAACCATACGGCATAAATCATCAAATCGTGGGACATTCCGTTTAAGAATCCTGAAATGTTCATGGCAAAGGGCATAACCACAATCATAATTACAGTTAATACCTTTTCTTTTATTCCAATCTTCCACCATCTCCTTGCAAAAAGCAGTACAAAAAATAACAAAAGCCCACCATTAATATAACTCACCATGGGATAGCGAAAAGAGGATATGGGATGATGAATAAAAGCTTTCCATACATTAGAATATGCAGTAGATATTCTGGTTGAAAATGATATGGAGTTATTGGTCATATTGGAAATGCTATTATACCCCTCCGTAATCTTTGGCCAGCCAGAAATGTCACACGCCACATCTATCAGAGGTAAATAAATTAAACAGGAAATCAGGATGCATCCCACTGCAATAAATCCTGCTTTCATTACTTGCCAAAATGATTTTCCCTCTAACAGATCTATGAAAAGCACAAACATAATAAGCACTATTGTCACAGAAAGATATGCCTGATAAATGGATAACATGATAATCAACGACAATATTCCTGCGAATGCGGATAAAAATTTATATATTAATTTTTTTGTAGGAGATTTATAAAAATTAGTCCAAATATATGCTGCAACAACAGACATGAGAAGGGCAAACGTATCTGCTCCCAAGTCATGTGTATATGTTGCGATCAGAGATGTAATCGTCGTATTTGTTACCATGATTCCGGATACTAACATGATCTGCCATACTTTCTCTAAGCCAAATATTCTACAAATTAGGACATTGGCTATGCCCAAAAATAATAAGGCAATGATGCCAGCTGTCCAGGGCAATGTCACAAAACTACTTGTAATATATTTGTACAATACAACTCCAAACCGCCCCAATTGAACTTTAACCTCATCTAACGAATGGAGATTGAGAAGCGAATCATGAGAAAGTGTAAAATTGGCAAAAGCATATAAATGCCCTATCAAACCAAACAAAAACGTATAAATAATCCCATATTTTGCCGCATTATAAGTGTCACATCTGAACTGTAAATGTTTTTTTACAAAATTCCCTTTTTCCATCGTCTACCTCACTTCCATACTCATACAGTATAACGCATGTTCACAAGGATTTTGCACATACACCACTATTTTAATTTACTGCAATACTGCCCAAATCACTCAAAATACTGTTGATGTCCATGCTAAACTCCTATGACTACCAACAGTAGTCTAACCTATTTCAGTATAACAGTCAAGCACGAGGAAACTATAATAGATACTTACTTCATAATACATAATTTAGCTCCTACTTCAATATCTGCCTTGCATGCGCCACCCTCTCCGGGCTGGGCGGCGCAACCCCCTCCAGGGGATACTTGATTCCCAAATTTTCCCACTTAAACACTCCCAGTGTATGATAGGGCAGCACCTCTACCCGCTCCACCGTCTTCAGCGTGCCCACGAAATCAGCCAATGCCTGCAGCTGCCCGTCAGAATCCGTCCTCCCCGGCACCAGCACATGGCGAATCCACATGGGCTGTCCCAGATCAGACATCTCCCTAGCCATATCCCGAATATTTTCCCCGGGCTGCCCGGTCAGCTGGCGATGCCCCTCCTCGTCCATATGCTTGATATCCAGCATCACCAGATCAGTCATTTTCATTAATTTCTTCCACTTAGAATAAAAAGGCTCCTCTCTGGAAAAAGGATTCCCGCTGGTATCCAGCACGGTATGGATTCCCTTTTCCCTAGCAAGGGAAAATAATTCCAACAGAAAATCCATCTGTAGCAAGGGCTCGCCTCCGCTGACGGTAATGCCCCCCTCCTCGCCCCAGTAGGAACGGTAACGCCATGCCTTCTCGATCAGATCTGAAGCACGATAGGGCGTGCCTGCCCCCTTCTTCCAAGTATCCGGGTTGTGGCAGAACTGGCACCGCATGTCGCACCCACTGAGGAAAATCACATACCGCACCCCCGGCCCGTCCGCAGAGCCAAAACTCTCCAGCGAATGCACATATCCCAAAACTTCCCCTCTATTGGCATCATGTTTCCTATTTTGCATCAAGTTTACTCCTTTAACATTCTTCTTTCCAATTCTCCCTAAAAATCCCTTAGCCGATCTCCAATATCTAAAAACGCCCTTAGCCATATATTACTATCTACAACTAAGAGCGTCTTCATACAGATTATTCTTGGGAAAACACAGCGAGGATAGGCAAATGCCAAAAGCCTTCCCCCGCCTATAAACTCTCGTGGCAAGTTCTTGCAATCACATCCATCTGCTGCTCTCTGGTCAGGTCAATAAACTTCACCGCATAGCCTGACACCCGAATGGTAAAGTTGGCATACTCCTCCTTCTCCGGGTGCTCCATGGCATCCACCAGTTTCTCTTTGCCAAACACATTCACATTCAGATGATGGGCTCCCTGGTCAAAATATCCATCCAGCACCTGCACCAGATTCTTGATCCTCTCCTCCGGCGCATTGCCCAACGCCCCGGGATTGATGGTCTGGGTATTAGAAATGCCGTCCAGCGCCTCCTCATAGGGCAGCTTCGCCACGGAATTGAGGGATGCCAGCAAGCCATTGTTCTCTGCGCCGTAGGAAGGATTTGCCCCCGGTGCCAGCGGTTCCCCAGCCTTCCTTCCATCCGGAAGGGAGCCGGTGGCTTTCCCATATACCACATTGGAAGTAATGGTGAGAATAGAAGTGGTGGGCTCAGAATCCCTGTAGGTATGGCAGTTCCGCAGCTTCGTCATAAAGGTGCGCAACAGCCACACTGCCACGTCATCCGCACGCTCATCGTCATTGCCGTATTTCGGGAAGTCCCCCTCCGTCTCGTAATCCACCGCCAGGCCATTCTCATCACGAATCACCTTAACTTTAGCGTACTTGATGGCGCACAGGGAATCCACCACATGGGAAAATCCCGCGATGCCCGTGGCGAAGGTGCGCCTCACGTCCGTGTCAATCAACGCCATCTGGGAAGCCTCGTAATAATATTTATCGTGCATATAGTGAATCATATTCAGGGTTTCCACATAAGTCTGGGCAAGCCAGGTCATCATGGCCTCATATTTATCCATGACCTCCTCATAATCCAGATATTCGGAAGTAATGGGACGGTAAGCCGGCCCCACTTGCTCCTTGGTCTTCTCGTCCACGCCGCCATTGATGGCATAGAGCAGGCACTTGGCCAGATTTGCCCTGGCACCAAAGAACTGGATCTCCTTTCCCGTCTCCGTGGCTGACACGCAGCAGCATACGGAGTAATCATCGCCCCACACCGGACGCATCACGTCGTCATTCTCGTACTGCACGGAACTGGTCTCAATGGAAATATGGGACGCATACTTCCTGAAATTCTCCGGCAGGCGGGAGGAATACAGCACCGTCAGGTTCGGCTCCGGCGATGGCCCCATATTCTCCAGCGTGTGCAGGAAGCGGTAGCAGGTCTTCGTCACCTGGTGGCGGCCATCCATGCCAAGTCCGGCCACGTCCAGGGTAGCCCACACCGGGTCTCCTGAGAAAAGCTGGTTGTAGGACTCGATGCGGGCAAACTTCACCATGCGGAACTTCATGGTCATATGATCCACCAATTCCTGGGCTTCCCGCTCCGTCAAAGTTCCGTTAGCCAAATCCCTCTCAATATAAATATCCAGGAAGGTGGACACCCGGCCCACGCTCATAGCGGCACCATTCTGGGTCTTCACCGCCGCAAGGTAGGCGAAATACAGCCACTGGAATGCCTCCTTGGCATTCTTTGCGGGCTGGGAGATATCATAGCCGTATGCGGCCGCCATCTCCTTCATCCCCTTCAGGCTCTTGATCTGCTGCACCAGTTCCTCCCTGGCGCGATAATCCTTGCTCCTCATAGCCCGACGCTCGGTGCCAACGAAATCCTTCTCCTTCTCCTCGATCAGACAGTCGATGCCGTACAGGGCCACGCGCCTGTAGTCTCCCACGATGCGGCCCCTGCCGTAGGTATCCGGCAAGCCCGTGAGAATCTTGCTGTGGCGCATGCGCTTCATCTCCGGCGTGTACACCTCGAACACGGCGTCACTGTGGGTCTTGTGATACTGGGTAAAAATCTCATGAAGTTTCTCGCTGGGCTTGTAGCCGTACATCTCGCAGGACTGCTCCGCCATGCGGATGCCGCCGTAGGGCATGAACGCCCTCTTTAACGGCTTGTCGGTCTGCAGGCCCACCACCTGCTCCAAATCCTTCATCTCCTCACTGATATATCCCGGGCCGTGGGAAGTAAGAGAAGATACCACGTCAGTGTCCATGTCCAAGACGCCACCCTTGGCCCTCTCTTCCTTCTGCAATTCCTGCAATCTGCCCCAGAGACGGTCTGTCGCCTCCGTAGGCCCCTCCAAAAAGGATTCATCCCCATCATAGGGTTTATAATTATTCTGAATGAAATCCCGGACATCAATGCCCTCTTTCCAAAGCCTTCCCGAAAATCCATCCCACTGCGTATATTCTCTCTTCATCTTGCCATCCTTTCCACATACAAGTTATTGTTGTGCCTAACCAATATAACACAATATATTGAAAAAGCCAATAGAAAATATTTCCAAAACGTTACTATTCACAGTAATTTCTAAAGAAAGCAAAATTGTTGTGCTTGCACACAAGATTTTGCGAATAGTAACAGCAATTTAAACAGACTCGTTGTATTCACGGTCAATCCAATAATTCCAACAACTCCCCCGGCTGATGGATTACATATGCCGGATTCAGACTCCGCAGAAACTCCTCCTTCCGAAATCCCCAAGTAACGGACACGCAGGGCAGCCCGGCATTCTCCGCCGTGGCGATATCCACATCCGAATCCCCCACGTAGAGGGTCTCCCCCCCTGCCGCTCCCAGCAAGCGCATCGCCTCAAATACCGAATCGGGCGCCGGCTTTCTGGCAATCCCTTCCCTCTCGCCAATCGCCACCTTGACTTTTGGAAAATAGGTCTTTGCCAGTTCTTTCACTGCCGCATCTGCCTTGTTGGACACGATGGCCATGGAAACCCCGCGCCGCTCCAATTCCTCCAGCAATTCCGGAATCCCCGGATACGCGCAGGTCTTATCCTGGCAATGGGCCAGATAATGCTTGCGGAAATCCAGAAAAATCTGTTCCACCACCTCCCCGGAAGTCCCCTCCGGCACCGCCCGCTCAATCAGATTGTGAATTCCATTTCCCACAAACTGCCGTACCTCCTCCAGAGTCCTCTCTGGCAAATGCTTCTTATCTAATACCACATTCAGGCTGTCCTTCAAATCCTCCAGCGTATCCAGCAGCGTGCCATCCAGATCAAATATCACCGCTCTCATCATTAACAAACCTCATTTCTTCCTATATTATTCATGTATATCCACCATGCCAATAAAATGTCATTACAAGAAATGTTATCACAACATAATTTATCGCACAAGCAAAATCTGCCTTGAAACAGGCTTTTTTTTGCCCCCAAGCTAAAGAATATTTTAGAAATTATTTTCCCGTTCCATGAAATTTCTGGTGAAATCATCCGATATAATAATTACAGGTTGAAAATTACACTGCTTATCATCCCCATGACAGAAAATATTATTTGGCATATTCTCTATCATGGGGCATACAGAAACGAGGTTCCTTATGAATTATAATATTAGTGCCAGTTCCTTTCGTGGTTTTGGCTTTCTAGGCAACGTAACCGACAGCAGAGCAAAGAGCATGGAAAGGCTCTCCAGCGGATATCGCGTCAACACTGCCAGCGATGATTCCGCCAGGTCCGCCATGTCCTCTGTCATGCGTGCGCAGATTCGGGGGTTGGATCAGGCTACCAGAAATTCAGACCATGCCATCAACCTTTTGAACTCTGCCGAAAGCGGATTGAGCGAGATTACATCCATCCTGCAGAGAATCCGAGAACTGAGCGTTCATGCCGCCAGCGACGTGAATACCCCGGAAGACAAGCAGGCATCCCAGGACGAAGTGGACCAGTTATTGGCGGAGATTGACCGCGTGGCAAAATCCACGGAGTACAACAAAATCAAGCTGCTCAACAACGAAGGCTCCAGCGAAAATACCAAGCGTGGGCTGGCCGCCGTGGTGGGCATCCAAAATATCACCCCCGATGGCAAATTGTCAGAAAGGCCTATGATTTGGGACATGATGGATCCTTCTACAGGAGGGTACGGAGACTCAACCATCCACAACGGCGATGCGGGGTCTCTGCCAAAATACTCCCAGGAAACAGAATATCGGACTCCCGCTTCCGTAGAGCAAAAAAACATATACAATAATTTTGAATTTGATGGGGGTGCGAAGTACAGCGGGGATCTCTATGACGCTGCCGGAAATAAATTGGGAAGCGTCGCTGCCGGCGGCCAGGCAACCGTGGATTCTCCCGCCAGTGCCATACTGCCCGAGAACAAGCAGACACTCCCCGCTCCCGCGCCTTATACCAAGAAGACCGATTGTAACAATGGCGTCTGGAAAGCGCCTGGCACCGTTACCCCCACCGGTTCATACTCCAACAGAACAACAAGCAACACCGTTTCTACACCATCTGCCTCTAGCGACGTATATGGAAAAGATGCCTCAGGCAATCTAGTGAAGCTCTCCTATCAAAAACAGTTGGAGACAGTGGAAACGGGAAGCAGTTACAAAGAATACAACAACAGGGAATTTAAGCTAAAGGGCGTCCACATCGACTTTAAGAACCTTAACCAGCCAGGGGGATTTGCGCTGTCCGACTTGTATGGCACGGGGTTCAATTCTTCCTGCGCCACCTGCGACCGTCATTACAGCGTAAAATTCCAGCCCGCCGGAGACCTGCAGATTCCACCAACCTTCCCTCTGGGCAGCCGAAACCCAGAGGAACTGTCCTTTGGTAATGCAGGGCGGCTAATCTCCTTCGAAATGCAAAGTTCCTCCGGATACTGGGAAAAGCACCAGACTTTTGAGATAAACATCGACGCTCTGCCGGCAAATGCCACAGGAGAGGATTTTGCAAAGCATATTGTTAAAACCATCAACGATGCCCATGATTATATAAAAGCCAACCAGCCCTTTGCGGATATGCCCTTTTTCACCCACTATAACCAATATGCGGCCTCCGGCTCTAAATTGTACACCTTTGACTATCGGGAAAGCCAGGGAAACTCTTCCTATGGCTCTGATACCTTTAATGCCATTTCTTTCGGCGAAGTTCTCGATAGCGGGCCAACCAGCCCCATTCCGTTGAAAATCCAGGCAGGGGCAAATGCCTACGAGGTCGTCAACATCTCCCTGCCCTTCATCAGCGCGAAAGAAATGGGCATCGCTGACTTAGACTTAACGAGCAGTTCATCTGCTTCCGATGCCATCACCCTGATGGACAATGCACTGGATTTCATCAGCCTGGAGCGCACGAAGATTGGAAGTTACCGCAATCGCCTGGAACATGTCAGTTTCGTGGACGAAACTTCTGCCCTTGCCACGACAGAAAGCGAGAGCAAAATCCGGGATACCGACATGACGTCCGAGATTATCAACTTCACGAAAGCCCAGGTACTTGAAGAATACGGCGTGAACTCCGTATCAGAAATCAATAAGATGATTGCAAACGTGATGGAATTTATTCAATAATCAAAATTGTTCCAAGGGAAGGAAAAATATACAAAGATATTTTTCCTTCCCTTTTTTATTTCATCCTAATCTTCTGGACCTCATCCATCCATCCGTAATAAAGCGTCAGATCGCTAGGAATGCTGCCGCTCCTAATCCGGGATGAACTAAAGAGCAGGGCATCCTGGTATTCGCAGAGGGGAACTTCCACCCCCCAGTCCATCACCCGATCTATGCATTTCTGGTAGCATTCCTGGCGCTGCTTGGAGGTAAGGTATGTCTGCATCACCTGCAGATGCCGATCTATCTCGGCATCCTTCATCCCGAATAGATTGCCGCCATCCGAAGTGGCATATCTCCCTGCCAGGCTTTTCCCATGATAGCCAAGAAAACTTCCGCTACTGATAACAGAGGCGTATCTGCCTTGAAGATTCACATCAGAAATCTCACGCATGCCTATCCACATCTGCTGCGTTCCTGTAGCCAGCTTTTTCTCCAGCCTCTCAGCGGAGCCGACGGAATCAATCTGCAAGTTCATTCCTATCGCCTTCCACTCCTCAGCCACCCGAGCCGCCATGTCATAGAAAGGATTCTCCTCCCCATTGACAATCCAGAGATGATATGTCAGTGCCGCCCCTGCGGGGGCCTGCGTCACCTTTCCATCCTCCACGGCATATCCTGCCCGTTCCAAGGCTTTCAATGCTTCCAGCCTGGCTGCCTCCATTCGAGTCTCGGTATCGTCCTCCGATGCATAAAGGTAATCCCCCCCGGCATTCCGCTCAAATGTATTCACATAGCCTCGCTCCCCATCCTCATCGGGAACCACCCAGGATTCCCTTCCCATGGGATGGGAAATTAAGTCCACGCTTATCCCGTCACGGTCCTCCAATGTGGTCTTCGCACCACTGAACAGCACCGCAAATGCCCGCCGGAGGCTCTTTGACGCATCGCTGCCCGCCTGTCCGCCCACAGAGACATTGCCCGCGTGCATTCCCAGATAGCGGTAAATGCCATCGCCCACCATCTTAGCGGAAATCGTCCCGCCCTCCAGCTCCCGATTGGAATTCACGCCCGTAATCCAATTCAGTTCCTCTCCCCGGAATATTCCTCCCAGCACATCCACCGTACCCTCTTTTAGTTCGGTCACTTCCCCAGAAGGGTTGGTCGTGGGTGCCGGCGTCTCCTCCGCATCCTGCTTTTTTTCCTGCGAAACCGATTCTGCCGCCACCTTATGGGCCAGGGTTTTTCTCGTCTCCTCCAAAATGCCCGTCATTTCCTTCAGCTGCAGGAAGGCAATCTGAGGGCATCCCAGAAAATATAATTCATTGGAAGTATAATAGACCACTCCATCCTCGTACTTCACAAAGCGATAGGCCCCTGCGCCCATGGGAGTAGACTTATTCGCCAGAACAGAAGAAATATCTCCCCGGCGAAATCCGAAGCGGCCAGACTTCGGCTGAAATTTCGTCATATCTCCATAATAGTGCAAGGCACAGATTGGAATTTGCAGCGCGGCGCTCATTCTGCGCTGATATCCCGCCGTCTCAATAGATAATTCCCAGTCGCTCAATTTCCGAATGCCGGAAATCCCCTTGACCTTTTTGCCTTTCCCCTTTGAAAAATATATTCTCGCTTGGCGAAATAGTTCCGAATAATCGTATTTTTTTGCAATTAATTTCTTACTAGAAATCTTTCCTTTTGGCAGCTGGGCCGCCAGAAAAGAAAGCCCCTGCTTTCTCAGCCATTTTTTAAATTTCTTTCCGTTCTCGGCTATCTTTTTCGCCAGGCTCTGTTCGTCATACGCCTCTGCCTTGGTACTGTTTGCCTGATAATTCAGCAGTCCCTTGATTGGCATATCCTTGATGGTTTCATCTCCTGCGTAAGAGTTATCACAGAACACGTAGAGAGAAAACAATACATCGTCAATGGTAAGCTTCTGCCCATCGCTGAAAGACAGGTCTTCCCTCAGCCTGATGCGGTAAGTGGTGCAATCCTTCTCTTGGTCGTATTTAATCGATAAATCCGATGCGCCATAGTAAGTGTACTCTTGATCCTTATATCTGCGCAATTCCCCATCTATCCCATGATAAACGATCTTCCCGGCCCGGTCGTTTGTCACCAGCTTGACCTGCGTCAGGTCAACCGCCTGTCTGTCCGCCTGGCTCTGGGCTAGAAATGGGTTGAAGGCTTTGGAAAAAGTGCCCGTGCCAGCCACCAGGGGCACGTCTGCCTGGCCCTCTCCATTGCCGCCCGCATTCGCATTTCCCTTGTCCACCTTTGCAGTCGCCTTCGGCTCTGGCTTCGGCTCTTTCTTTCCCCTGTCGCAGCCCGTCACGGTCACGGCTATCGCCCCCGCCAGAAATAATGCCAGATATTTATTGAAACCCATTAACAATCTATCTCTCATATAGCCTCTCGTTTCCCTTCTTATATAAGTATGCCACATTTATGTAACATCTTACATGATAATTTTCTTTTTTTCAACCGAAACGACAAAATCAGGCGACATCCAAACCATCCGATGCCATTTTAAACAAGTCAAGGGCTGCCACAATTTTGCGGCAGCCCTTATTATCGCATATACGTTTCTTTTGAAAGCATGGGGCGCTATTCATACTATTTGCTACATTCCCATGACAATAAACTCTACTGCGGAATCAAATTCCACTTCTGGCAATTATGCCCGTTATATCCCCACTGCTGAATATTTCCATTATTAGTCGTCAAGGCATTGATTACCTCAATACAGCTATTGCCATTGGAAGACATCGTAAAGATATTGTAACTTCCGTCTGCATTCCTGAACAATTTGTAACGCTGGGCATTGCAGTTAGTATTCTGCCAGATGCCTATGTTGGCGCCATTTGCACCACTGTTATTTGCCACGTCGAGCAGGAATGTGGACCCCCCTGCCATCACAGAATAAATATAGTAGCAGCCCTTTCCGTCGGGAACCAATTTCCATGTATTATTAGCCTTTGCCTTAGACGCTGAATACTGGAGCACGTTCGTTCCGTTGACAGCCTTCGCTCCGGCTGCATCCATATATAAGCCGCTGTGTGCGTTCTTAATCATATAAGTCTTGCTGGTGTCAAGAACCGTGGACGGGTACACTGACATAATGGCATTGATGATAGACTGCTGAGTCACCTTGCATGTGTAGCGGTTAAACAGTCCAAAGCCGTATTTTGCAGTTACGCCATTATCCCACCAGATCGGCACATGCCCATACTGCTTTGCGTATTTACATACTTTTTCTGCAAAGTCCGCACGGCAAACAGCGTTGCGGGAATCATCAGCCGACTTGTCGATTGCGCCATATTCTCCTATTACCACGGGATATCCTGCATTTGTAAATACACTCTGCATTTTTGCAAACATGCTTCTCATATAGGATTCATCCCCATAACTGTCAACCTTGCCACTGTTCGTAGCCTTGCTTCCCCACTGAGTGGATACACCGCTTTCCTCGCCGCAGAATCCCCAGGGATCATAGTAATGCACAGAAATCATAATCCTCTTCTCGCCAGAAGGAATCGCGCTGGAACGGTAATTGTCTGTAGGCACGGAGAAGCCGTAGTTTCCAGCCGTGTACTCAATATTGGTATTCCAGCCGGGAACCAGCAGCCATCTCTTTGCATTGTTGCCGCCAGTCTTCCGCACAGTGTCCACAAAAATCTGATTATATTGATTGATATTTGAATAATATGTCCTGTTTGGCGTACCGTAAGTACCGTCAAACTCCTCATTCATTGATTCGAAAATCAAATGATGGTCATAGTCTTTAAAGCAATTTGCAATCTGCTTCCAGCAAGCAGCGTACTTTGCGCGAATAGTAGCCTGGTCAGAGCCATTGCACAATAGCCAGCTGCCTTGAACGGAATTGTAACCGTCTCCATGCATATTGATAATCACATACAGGTCATACTTAATACACATGTCAACTACCTGCTTTACGCGATTGAGCCAGGACGCGTCAATCGTATAGCTTGAACCGCCGCCGATTTTGCCCAGATAAGAAACGGGAACGCGAATAGACGAAAATCCAGCATTTCTCACTGCCTTAATCATGTTCTCACTGATTGTAGGATTTCCCCAACAAGTCTCATTCGGCATTCCTCCTATGGAAGCTTCCAGCTGGTTGCCCAGATTCCACCCAGCCCCCATCACTTTTACAATCTGACTTTGGTTCATGTCCACAAATGCTGCCGCACTTGCTTTTTTCACAGGCGTAACCCCAAACCCGAAAACTGCTGTCAATGACATAGCCGCTGCAGCAGTAACTGCCAATAGCTTTTTAAAAACCATGTAATCCTCCTTCTCCGTATATTCCATCTCCGAACGCCCCATCTGATTTGCCGGAATACACTTATCTTTTAGTAGTAATATCCAAAAGAAACAAGAAAATAATACCATTTTATTGTGATAGTGTCTATAAAATATATGACAAAATTTGTAAATTTTTTATAAATAATATAAAAATCGTATTTTTTCATCTACTATTTGTCAAATTTCCCCATTGTGCAAAACGCAAACCATTCCCCGTAAAATCCCCTTATTCCACGGTCAGATAGGCATACTTTTCATGGACTGCATTTTTAAAATCCTCCATAGCCTTCTCCTCATCCTTCGTTCCCTGCACGTATTCCCTGACCTGGGCGTCCCACAGAGCATTGATATCCTTATCCTCCGCCGTCACGGTAGATGTGTCAATGCCATCGGCGAGGGGCAGGTAGAACTCCATGAAGTTCTGCTTTGCCGGAGGATACAGTTTGTCACATTCCGCCGTATCCATCAACATTTCTATCACTTTCTTATTATTGACGAAATCGCTGTTCAAATGACTGATTTTCATCATGGACTCCGGCTCGCAGGCAAAATATTTCATAATCTTTCCCGCCAAGCCCTTGTCAGCACAGCCTACCGTGGCGGCCAGCCCGGTGCCTCCCCAATAAAAATTCTGCGGGCCTCTCACGAGAATGGTATTCTCAATCCAGGGATTCGGCTGTTCCTTGCCATCTCCCCCCAGGCTTCGATACGTGAACCACGGGCTGCCCGTGTAAGCCAGCGCGGCATTGGTATTCCTGCCATCCCCCACCATATTGGCAGTCCAATCCTGGCTCCACTGCTCCGTGTCAAAGGTAAGCTCTTCCTCATACATCTCCTTCGCCACATCCATGTATCGCTTCATCTGGTCATCAATCTCTATGGATTGGGATTCTCCCTTGTCCTTGCCATCATACCAGCCAGTCTTCCGGCTATTGAAAAAAATGCGAAATACATCTGTGTAGCCGGATAGCAGCTTCACCTTGCCAGAAGAATCCTCGTTCAGCTTCTGGGCCGTATCCAGAATCTTATCCCAGCTGGAAAAATGATATTTCTGCAGCTGCTCCGGATCATCCGTCCCCAGATATTGCTTGCAAAAATCTGCCCTCAACTGCCAGCTTCCCGGCGTGGCTTGCCAGAACAATGCCTTCACCTCGCCCTCCCGGTTCGTGCCCAAATCAACATTATAAGAATACTGGTCCCCGTAATCCTTCTGCTTAATCCCCAAATCATCCACCGGAAGGAGGGAGTCCCCCTTTACATATTTCAGCACATAGTCGGCCTCCAGCCCCATCATATCCGGATAAAGGCTGCTGTTTGGATTATTGAGAATTTCATCCAGCTTTCCCTGATAAAAATCAGATCCCTCTGTATTTACAAACACAATGCGCTTATATTCCTCGGGATAATCCTCCTTAAAGGTTCCATCCAAAATCTTCTTGATATCGTCATCCCAGCCCCAAATCACAAATGCATCCTTCGCCTCTGCATTTCCTATCACCGTATTGTCAGGAATCTCTGCCACCTCCCCGGAGGAAGCATCGGGACTCTCCCGACTGGAATCATCCGACTCCCCGCACCCTGTCAGTGCGCCCAACGCCAATGCGGAACACAATAGAATCCCTAACACCTTTTTTCTCATACAAAGCCCTCCTCAAAATTTTTTTACTTGAGATCATATTTTTTCTTCATACGCTCCAGTATTTTCAGCATGGGAACCCCCGCCACCAGAAGAAGCGCCGCCGTAGTGCCTCCATGCACCAGATCCATGGGCAGGCCCGACAGATAAATCGCCAGCAGGTTCTGCGGATTCACCTCGTAGGAGCCCATGAGCAGGGAGGCCGGATTCATAATGCCGCCATAAAGGCACAATACTCCTGCCAGTCCATATAGGGCCATGGAAATCCTGCGCATTCCAGAGGCCGCCTCCCGGAACCTTTGCCCGTGCATGAACAGACCGGCAAAAAGCCCCACCAGGCCCATGGCCAACATCTGCCATGGCGTCCATGGGCCCTGCCCGAACATCATATTAGAGGCCAGCATGGACATGGCTCCCACGAAAAACCCGCTCTCCGCCCCCAGGCTGATTCCCGCCACAATGGCAACCGCCGCCATGGGCTTCACGCTGGGAAACATATAAAAGGCGCACCGCCCTGCCACGGCAATGGCGGCCAGAACTGCCACCACCACCAATTTCTGCACCCTGGGCGGCCTTTGTTCCCAGACGCGAAAGAAGGGCAGCAGAGCGTAGGTTACCATTCCCAAACTGATAAGCAAGTATCTCCGATCATGAAAAAATGCGATTCCCAGCCACAGAAGGGCGGGATATAGCAGGAAAATCCCTGCGATATAACTTGCCATGCCTCCCCTCATAAGAGATGGCCTGCGGCTTTCCCCTAACGGTTCTGCCCCTTCAAAATATGGGATTTCCTCGTCCTGTGGTTCTATACTCCCGTCAGAATCTCTGCTTTCCTCGTTCTGCGTCTCCACTCTCCCATCAACATTTCTGCCGTCCCCAGCCGTCACCAGTCTGCCGGAGCTGCCCGCATCCCGAGCAGTTCCAGACAAAACTGCCAGAACGTCCTCTGCCGTCACCGCCCAGGGGATGCTATCCCTGCTCATCCGCTGGGCGGCCGTAGTATAGAAATGATTCTGACAGAAAAAGTCTCTGACCGGAAGCAGCCCCTCCAGCCTCCCTCGGAAAAAAAGCCCCGCCCTGCGGGCATATGCCGCCGCAAATTCCAAATCATGGGAAACCATGAGAATGGTCTTCCCCTCCCTTGCCAGCGCCTCCAATGCCTCCCCCAAAATCCTCTTATCCATTGCGTCCATTCCCTTGGTAGGCTCATCCAGCAAGAGAATTTGAGGATTTCTCAGGAGAATCTTCACCATGGCAACCTTCTGCTGCTCTCCCCCGCTGATATCATAGGGATGGCGTGCCAAGATGGCATCCAGATGAAATCGCTCAATCCACCGCCGCCTCTCTTCCCGGTCTCCCTCCAGTTCCCCACCGACAGTTTCTTCCTGAAAAATGGCAGTCACATCCTGGGGAAGCAGGGCCATGCGCCCCTGAAAAGAAACCTTCCTCACATCTGTCCATCTCCCATCCCGCCGCAACAGCACCTTTCCCCGCCCTGGGGGCAAAAGTCCGGACATCACGCGGAGGAGCGTGCTCTTCCCGCTCCCATTCCCCCCCAGGATAGCCAGGATTTCCCCTTGCTCCGCCTGAAATGACGTATCCCAAAGCACATCCCGACCGCCGCCGGGATACCGAAAGCACAGTCCCCTCACTTTTAGAACAGGCGAAGGCGGCATTACCGCTCCCGCCATTTCTCCCATCCCGCCACCTTTGTCGCCACAGGCAATCCCATCGCCTCCCCGCTCCTGCAATTCCTGCCGCAGCCATTCCCTACCCTGGGCAATGGTGCAGGGACACTTTTTCCTGCTTCCAGACTGCAAGTAAATACGCATGGGGACAGGCATGGCGGCATAAAAATCCCTTCCCCGATCCCGCAATTCCCTTCCAATGCGCTCAGGGCCGCCCCGGCTCACAATCCTTCCCTCCTCCATGAAAAGAAGTTCATCGCCATAGGAAATCACTTCCTCCAACTGGTGGGCCGAGAGAAGCACCGTCATCCCCATCTCCCTCTGGATTCGGTACAAAGTGTGGAGAAACTCCCCGGCAGCCATGGGATCCAGCCATGCCATAGGCTCATCCAGCAGAAGAAGCCTGGGACGCAGTGCCAGTACGGCCGCAAGATTGAGAAGCTGCTTCTGGCCCCCAGACAACTGGGACACCTCTCTGTCAAACCACCCCTCTATTCCAAAATAGGACGCTAATTCCGCTACCCTCAGATGCATTGCATCCTGGTCAAGCCCCAGATTCTCCATGCCAAACACCAATTCATGCCATACCTGGTCTGTGACAATCTGATGATCCGGATGCTGGAATACGAAGCCAATCTCCTCCTCCGCCACGCTCTTATGCAGGCTCCCCCTCACTGTCCCTTTCGGCATCAGGGCAGACTTCATATGGCGCAGCAGCGTACTCTTTCCGCAGCCGCTCTTGCCGCAGAGAATGTAAAATCTACCCTCCTCCAACGTCAGGCTAACTCCCCGCAGCACCTCTTCTTTCTCTTCGGGATATGTGAAATATAAATCCCTGATCCGAACGATATCAAAAGCCATACCCTGCCTCCTGCCGCCATTGTGCCTCACAACCGTTACATTGCATCAAATTTCCTCTCCCAGCGCCCCCAGCGGACTTCCTGCACGCTCCGCATCATTGCGGGAAGGAAGCAGAACAAGCCCCAGCTAACATAAGTAATGACGCTGCCGCCGCTTCTTCCCACTGGCGCAATCCGAATGGAGGGATCATAATGCGCGCTCCCAAATCCCATCCCAAATCCCCACAGGCAGCACGCCGCCAAGAAGACCATAAAAAATAGGACGAGCCAATCCTGCCGCCCCATAGAATATTTCCCATAGGCGCTTCTTCTTCCCAATCCATAGCACCGCGCCCGCATAGAATCTGCCATCTCTACCCCGCTTTCCAAAGACCAGGTCAGAAGCATGGACAGCTGCTTCCCCCCGCTTCTCAATCTAGAGCGCAGCGTCCCCTCCTCCCCCATGCCAAGACTTTGCCTTCCTTCGCGCATTTTCTCATGCTGCCGCCTGCACCTTGGAATAAAGCGCAGGGTAATAGACAGGGCGAGGGATAATGACGGCGCGCACCGCCCCAGCAGATACACCCAGCGATCCATTGTCATCACCTGATTGATTGTGGAAAACCACGCCATGGAAACCCACAGCATCCACGCAAGCACCCCTCCGTATGCCAGAGCCTCCAGAGTAACTGCCCCGGTCTTCAGGTAATAGACCGACGTCACGCCATAATGGCTGAACGCTCCATTCAATACAATGACCAGTGCCGTCATAGGAAGCATGCAGAACACCTGAAACCGCAATACCTTCTTCCATCCCTTCAGCCACAGGGAATACCCCAGCGCACCCACAAAAGAGCATCCGACCACTGCGGGATGAGGCAGCATCATGCTGACCAGAATCACCATGGCAAAATAAAAGAACTGCACTCCCGGATGAATTTCCTTAAAAATATCCCGATTCATTTACAGATCCTTTCCCCTGTCACAGGTAAATCGCCATTCCATCACGTCTCCCTCCTGCACCTGGTACTTGGAACATCCCCGGCCGGGCTGCCGGCCATTTATCATATAATTCCAGCCGGACAGATCCCCGCAGTCAAATTCATATAGCTGATGAATCCCCTCCACATAATATGTGCCATACATAGGCGTATATGCCGCCTCCAAATGAATCTTCCTCTCCCGGCAGACCTGGTACAGCACATCATATGCACTGGTGCCTGGCTTGACCGTCACCTTCGTCTTCTTGAGAATGATGCCATCCCTCGGCACATAATCCCTCTTACTCTCCTTTAGATCCGCCAGATGGGACAAGATATTTGTGCAATCAATCGAGATATAGCAATGAATGCCTTCGCCATCCTTATTTTCCTCTTCGACCTTACCGTCATCCCCTGGATTCTCCTTCCGGGGCGCGCCCTGATCCTCCTTCTTCCTGTCGGGAGAGGGCGTCACGCTGTCAGGCTTCTTGGATTTCGTCTTATTTTTCTTCGCACTTCGATCCTTTGATTCAGACGGAGCATTTGACGCACTGCTTTTATTCCGCCGGGACCGATTTTCCGGTGAACTGCTTTTATTCTGATTGGATTTATCATGTCCCGCCGGACTTTTCGTGGATTTGGAAGAGTCATCCCGGTCTTGCGGACGACTATGCTGGGATGAATGTTCCTCCGCATCGCCCTCTGACGCTTCCATCTTCCCTCCAGCCTTGGAGGAATCCCTTTCGGGGCCAGGGCTTGGACTCTCCTGCCCGGCCAGATACCTCTCATCCATTTTCGTAATCTGATCGCCGCCGCCACTGACACCGCATCCCCACAGCATTGCAGCCAGGCAAATCATCCAGAAGAGCAGCCATTTCCTATATAATATTCTGCCTCTCTTACGGGCTTCCCATTTAGTTTTTTCATATTGATGATGCAATCTCGACACCCTCTCTTCACACCTTGTATTATTAAAAAGCCAATCATCAAATATTCTTCGTGCCGGTATTCTGGCATGTTTTTTAATCAAAATACAATGAATATTTGCACACTGGCACATAGAATCGGCTTTCTTAATAGAATAACATAAATCCCCTAAAAAGCAAACTTTCCTCTCCTTTTTTCATTGCCTTTTCCAGCAAAGCATGATAAAATTTAAAAGCATGTTAAAAATACGGAAAGGTTTTGGCTATCCATTTCTCCGGATTGAATTCCAAAACAAGAACTTAACCAGGAATAGGGGGATACATATATGAAATTTCATGCCACAGAAGAATGCACTAAAATCCAGGGACGGACGATATATCGTGACACCGTGCGCTATCTGGGGTATTCTGCCAGTTCTGTCTCCTTTGCCTTTACCGGAAAGAAGGCACAGGCCACATTCCTATCTGACCCAGAGCATTTCAGTTCGGAAGAACACGCTTTTGTGGCAATTTATATCAATGACGAAAAGAATCCTGCGAAACGCATTGAATTAAATAAATCAGAGGAAACCATCCTCCTGTATGAAAGCGACGAAGAAAAGACCGTCACCATAACCATCATGAAATACTCCGAGCCGGAATATGCCATCTGCGGCATCGCATCCATCACCATCGACAGTGACGCGCTGCTGCCGCCTCCCACGGCGAAAGCCCGGAAAATACAAATCGTAGGAGACTCCATCACCTGCGGCTACGGCGTGGAGGGCAGCGTGGAGGATGAATTGCACCGCACCTGTACCGAAAATCCTACCAAATCCTATTCCATGCTCTCCGTACAGGCATTGGATGCGGACGCAGAAATCGTGGCCTGGAATGGAAAGGGAGTCATCTCTGCCTATATCGGGGATGACAGGGATACGCCAGACGACTCCTGGCTAGTTCCCATGCTCTACGACTATGCTGATGCCGGCTGCGAAAAGCAATACTTCCGCAAGCCAAAGGAGCAGTGGGAGCCATGGGATCACAGCCTTTTCGAGCCAGACTTGGTCATGGTTCATCTGGGAACCAACGATGCCAGTTATACCCGGGAAATCCCTGAGAGAAATGAGCAATTCTGCACTGCCTACATAGCATTGCTGGAAAAAATATACCAGCATCATCCCCAAGCAAAGTTCCTCTGCATGCTGGGGCTGATGGACCCCCGTCTCTGCGCCACTGCGGAAGAAGCCGCCCGTCGCTTCCAAATGGCACATCCGGAAACCCTCTGCGAATATCTTCCCCTTCCAGCCCAGCTAGACGAAGATGGATTGGGAACCTTCTGGCATCCCTCCCCTGTCACCCATGAGAAGGCGGCAAGGCTAGTGGTGGCAAAAGCCAGAGAGATGATGGGCTGGCAATAATCACAGCTGCCTGTTTGGATAATAACAGCCCCTATGTCATACGCATAGGGGCTGTCTTGTACTCTATCAAGCTACTTCTCCATCTTCCAGAATGCCGCAGAATAGGGCGGGAGTACGCTTCCGCCGCCAAAATCATGGGGCTGGCCCGTGAGAAGATTCTCTGCCATGCCGCACCCGGCATCAAAGTGTGCCGTATAGGGTTCCATGGACGCATTCACCGCCACCAGGATTCTCTCTCCCTCCCAGGCACGCTCAAAGATGCACTGATGATTGGTCAGCACGATGGAGCGGAAGTTTCCATAATTCAATGCCTTGCTATTTCTCTTGGCATCTGCCAGTTTCCTAATCCACTCTGCCAATTCTCCAAATTCCGGCTCGTCAAAGCAGGCGCGCAATGCCGGGTCGCCCTGGCTCTTATCCGCCTTCGCGCCCCACTCGCTGCCATAATAGATGCAGGGAATCCCGGGCATCCCAAAGCACAGGGCATAGACTAATGGCAGATGCTTCTCATTTGATAGCACGCTGGCAATGCGGCTCACATCATGGTTGTCCACAAAATTCAGCAAATGCATTCCCTTATATAGCGTCCATTCCTCCGGCCCATACTGCCTGGCCAGAGAATGGCAGATTTCAAACAGATTCATGCTATTCAGGCTGGAGTGCATCCCGTGATAGCATTCATAATTCGTGACAGAATGGCACATCTCGTCATTCATCCACTGCTTGTAATCCCCATGCAGCGTCTCTCCCACCAAGAAGAAATCCTCCTTCAGAGAATTCGTAAACTGGCGAAGACGCCTCAGAAAATCCTTGTCCAGGCAATACGCCACATCCAATCGCAGGCCATCAATAGCAAAAGCCTCCACCCAATACTTCACCGCATCAAAGATATGCTGAATCACCTCTTCATTCCTAAGGTTTAACTTCACTAGGTCAAAGTTCCCCTCCCAGCCCTCGTACCAAAGGCCATCATTATAGTTGGAATTGCCACCAAAATCAATCTGAAACCAATCCCGGTATCTGGATTGCTCCCGATTCTCAAGGACATCCTGAAATGCCCAGAACCCCCGGCCCACATGGTTGAACACCCCATCCAGCACGATCCTCATATCCGCCTCGTGCAACTTCTGGCACACCTTGGCAAAATCCTCATTGGTTCCCAGCCTGCAGTCAATCTTCTTGTAATCCCTGGTATTATATCCATGGGTATCCGACTCAAACAGTGGCGAAAAATAAATGGCATTGGCTCCCAGCTTCCCGATATGGGGAATCCAATCCATCACCTTGAGAATGCGGGTCTGCAATTTCCCATCATTCTCAAAAGGCGCGCCGCAAAATCCTAGCGGATAAATCTGATAAAATACACTCTCATATGCCCACATTGTTACATCCTCCCTCATTCTGAATATTCATAAAGCGTTCCCATTCTTCGATATCATGCTCCGCCTTGACCGTAAAAGCATAGGTGCGCTCCTCCCCATCAATCAGAAAGCGATATTGCTCTCCCGACTTTTCCAAGTGAAAAATCACACTGCCAGCCAATTCCTGATATAGACCGGAAATTTCTTCCGGCGGTATTACCTCGTCCTCCTGCTGCCCCTTTAAATTGCCATCGGCATCATAGTGCTTGTATCCCTCTCGCACCAACCTCTTTTCTGACACCTGGTATAACTGCAATGTCAGGGCATTGGTTCCCATGGTGCGGATATCCCTGTTGCAGCTGTTGCTCCCCAGTATAGTCACATAGCCCAACTCTAAGTAGAGATGGCCGTTCTCCTCTCTGATTTCGTCAATCAGCGCCTCCTTGAAATCAAAATGCTCTAATTCATTCTTGGTTCGATAACCCATATGCAACCTCCATCTTTCATGCCATTTCCCACCACTCCCACGTAACCTCCATGCCTGTCAAATGAGATCACGCCAGTAATATTCTATCACCTTATATTGGAATTTGCCAGATTTATATTTTAACAAATAAAAAACTGCGCACCAGCGAATTTAAATCTGCTAGTGCGACAGTCCCTTAAAATTTTTTATTTACACTTTACCTTACGAATCTTGCTCCACGGACCATAGTAAACTTTTTTACCGATTTTCTTGTAGCCACAAACTCTTACGTAATAGGTTTTACCCTTCTTAAGTTTTCTCACTGTCTTAGATGTCGTTTTGGCTTTCTTGACCTTATATTTCTTCACTGATTTAGTAAATTTCTTATTCCGTGCAACCTGAATCTGGTAGCCGCTTACCCGCTTATTTTTAGTCCACTTCAACTTGATAGTCTTAGCCTTTGGACTTGTAAGCTTCTTAAATTTAATCTTGGCTATTTTGACAGCAGGCGTCTTTGACTTATCAACCGGCTTTGGTGTCACTACTGGTTTTGAAGGATCTCCTGGCCTTGGTGTCTCTCCCGGCTTTAAAGTCTCTCCTGGCTTTGCAGTATCCCCTGGCTTTAAAGTCTCTCCCGGCTTCGGGGTCTCTCCAGGCTTTGCAGTATCCCCTGGCTTCGGGGTCTCTCCTGGCTTTGCAGTATCCCCTGGCTTTAAAGTCTCTCCCGGCTTCGGGGTCTCTCCAGGCTTTGGGGTCTCTCCAGGCTTCGGCGTACTTGCCGGCTTTTTATCCCAATCTATAGAAAGATTATAGGTGATGGATGTATATGGCACTTCCTCGCCATCTATCTTCAAGGCAAAGCGATAATTGATCCAGTCAACAGTTGCTTTTTCGGCAAACAGCCCTTTCTCATTCGTGCCATAAATCAAGTCACCAATCTTCGCGCTCCCCCACCCATTGGCAAGGCTATTCTGACCTGAAATCTTCGGATCAAGCTTGGTGTTGACAGCAATTTCCACATCGCCCTTTGCCGTTTCAAAAGTCAGACTCTTGACAAACGCACTGTAGTCCGCATTCTTGTCAATATCGACAAATCCCAGGTTAAGCATCTCGCACTTAGGATCAAAAGCGGATGATTTTGCAGAATAATCGCCCGACTTAAGAAATTCAATGTTCGTATTCAGACTTGATCCTGGATTTTCAACCTGTCCGCGTATCGTCATGACCTGACTGGTGACATCTGTATTGGACAGATCCTCCGCAGGTCTGGCAACCTCTTCACCCTTAGTAAAATTCCAACTCTTGAACTGTATTCCTTCCCCGCTAAAGACAAAGAATACGTTATGATTCCTTCCTCCGAAACTCTTTACCGATTTGCTGCGCACTTTAGCAAAATCAGCATTGTCAAAATCAATATAGGAAACCGGCTCATTATCAATATCGTCAAGCCTTACCTCAAGCCTTCCCTTTCCTTTCACACTTGCGACAAATCGATCTGCGCCATACGCAAAATCAACTCCTCTTACCATGGTCCATGCGCCGCTTGCCATGCTCTTTGCAGCAGGATTCTGTACCTTATCATAAAATACATCCGCCGAGGTAAACAGTGCCGCACCACTATTTTCAGAATACGCATCAACGGCTTTAACCTGGGATACGCCCTTTCTGGTGGCCGCAGTAAGCGGAATTTCCTGCTTGGAAGAATCCATAGGCAAATAATCTACCATCATGCTTCTAAAGCCTGCCGTACCGCCCATCAGTTCCTCTAAAAGCAGTGTGTGATGCACAATATAATTAACGCCTTTAAAGGTGCAAAAATGCGTGTGGTTGTTGCCCCATCGCATACCTGATTCGCCTTTATCACTCTGGCCCGAATTGTAAAAATACGCTCCCTTGTATTTCCAGCTTCCCGCATCAAGCGGAGTCTTCGTGACAAGATATGCCATGCTGCATATCGGGGGCTTGTCGATGCCCTCATAGTCCCATTCATCACCTCGCTCCTGCCAGTTATTGCAATAGGTGTAATAATACATCCCATCGATATAATTCAACTCGCTTGCCTCAAAAAAGTAAGGCGCATCTATCGATACAAAATCACTAGCAAAAGAAAGCATATCCGGCCCAAGCTTGACAATCTTCGGTACATTTGTATGAATCTCTGCTTCCGAAGCTGGCGTGCCTCCCCCGAAGGTCAGCCAGCCTACGCCATTATCATCGATGCACACGCCCGGGTCAAACGGCGCAGGGCAGTTCGTAAGTCCAGGCATGTCCTGATACACCAGAGGCTTGCCAAGGGGATCGCTCCAAGGTCCCACGGGATCCGTTGACGTGATCACAGCAACTCCGCTGCCTCCATTTGAAAAATATAGATAAAAGTGCGTGAGGCCGTCCTCCTCCACTCTCGAAGCAATCGATGGCGCCCAAGAATTAGAAATCCATGGAGCGACTTTGTTAACTTCTATCCTGCCATGATAAATCCAATTCACCATATCATCTGTAGAAAACACGACCAACGATTTAATCTTATCATAATCATTCTTGTTGCTTTCCTCGCTCTGCTGGTGATCATTCGAGCCATAGACATAGAGCCTTCCTTCATGTTCTATAGCAGTAGGGTCAGCACAAAATACTGATCCCGATATAGGATTGGCATTGGCGGGTGTCTTATACGCCTTTTTGCTCACTGCATCAATGATGTTGCCATTTTCAAGGCTTTCCTTGATTTCCTCAGAAGAGGGGGTTGCTCTCTTTTTGGATGCAATACCGCTCTCTTTTCTATCGCTTGGCGATGCCGCACTTGCTTTCATGTCATCCCCCCGGGCAATCCCCATAATAGTGTCACTTCCCCCGCTTGTAAATATCAAGCCCAGGGCAAGCATGATTGACAGTAACCTTCTCATAAATCTCCTCCTGTTCTTCCATACGCCATAGCGTCCTCCGCAAGCACAACTATGGCTGTCCGTACTGATAAATCTGTTTTTAATGCAACTAATAAAAACGATAACTAATTTCACATTTCCCATCCACCATCCTTTCACGGCCGCTGTGGTCGCTCATATTTTTTCGCAATTTGTAATTAAATTTTAGCACAACTTATTTTCATATGCAAACCCATTTCAATGTTGGGCAAATTATGACACCACATAAACAAATCGGGACATTTTTACAGCAAAATAGAACACTTCGCCAGCAAAACATGACACCATCTAGCTATCCGTTACGATTCACGGCTTCGCCGTTCATAGTAACAAGCAACGCTTTCATATAATTAACTGTAAATAGTAACTGCCAGCTTCCAATCAGAATGCAATATTAATCTGAAAAAATGACAATGCCGGCAATTTCATGTTATAATGCCTTTAGAAGCAAAACAATGCAATCATGCGGAGCCGCCATCCCAGAATGGATTGCGGCCACGCATGGCAACTAAGAGATCAGAACAGAACGGAGGATTGCCTATGGAGACACAGACTTTTACTAATGAGATCATTATTTCCTGGCTGCAATATTATTCCAGGAATACCACCCTTGACTTGCAGCACGTAAAAATTCTGGACATCACCCAGAAGAATAAAAATGTCATCCCCACCGTGGAAGCGCACAAGACCACGCTGGTGTTCAGCAATGCGGGCATTGACGATATCTTTTACCGCCTGTGGAACGCCGGGCTGGGAGAATGCGATATCTGGTACAACGAAGGTTCCGAGCCGGAAGGCCAGATTCTTCACAGCAAGGCCAAAGATATGATTAATCGGGGCATCAACGCCTCCGCCGGCATGCTGATTATCAACCCCAACGCTCGAAACATTTCCCGCATCGGGCTGGCAAACGACTCCTTCCGCTCCGGCTCCGTCCACTACGTGGGCAGCGAGATTCGCGCCATCATCCTGAACAAGATGATGGTAGGGGCCCAGGACGATATCTGCGTCATCGGCGGCGAGAGCATCGCCATAGAGGCTGCTTTGATTGCAGTGGAAGGTTCCGTGCTAGCGGTGGAATACAAGAAGTCTGACAGGGATACCCTGGAGGAGAATGTGGAACATTTCGGCTTGCAGAACGTGACCATCATTGACCATGTGGACGAGGAAAATATGAAAGACTGCCCGGTTCCCTCCCTGGTATTCATGGTGGCATCCGCCAGCATGGAGCAGGAACTGGCCTATCTTTCTAAGTTAAATCCCAACTTAAACGTAGTCATCTACACCCTGGACTTCAAGGTAGCCGCCAATATCGGCGATATCTTAGAGCCTCTGGGCATCACGGACATCAATACCATCCAGGTATCCGTCTCCACCCTGAGCAGCGACCATTCCTTCAAGCAGAAGATGGCACCCTGGATTATCACGGGACGGGTAAGCAGAGAGTGAAAGAATACTGGCTCGAAAAAAGGCATCTGAAACCAATCAGATGCCTTTCATTCATCAACAACACTGCCATTTACTTCGCCCTAGCTATGCTAGACGCAATCTCTGCGGCATCCTTGGCAAAGATAACCCAATCCCCGCTGCTCCACTTGCCATATACCCAGAAATACACGCCCTTTTCCTTCCAATAGCAGACCGCATAGGATTTTCCTTTCTGATCCTTATAGCGGTCAATCGCAATCAGTTTCTCTTTATTTCCGACAAAATAAGACCAATATTCCTTGTTAGCATTAGTCTTTACAAAGTCTCTCTCAAAAGCCTTTTTATCCTTGGAAACCATCACATGGACCATTTCCTTTGTGGGATATTGCTTGTAAAAATAACCAGATCTGTCATCCCCATATTGCTTTACCGCAACTTTCGTAGAGGTTCTAGGACCGGGAATAGTAAATTGGATTCCCCGGGCATTTATTTTTGTTCCATCACTCCGCTCTGCCTTCTCATCAGATACCGGAAAATGCCACCCAATCGTGGCAGACATTTCTTCTACGCCCTCTTCCCCCAATCCCTGATAAATCACTTCTCCACTCTTTCTCTTGAAAACCGGGGAATAGAGGGGGGAATATTTCCCCGGCACCGTGCTGATGCCCACGCCCTCCTCCGTAGATGTGCCGTACTCCACTACCGCACCATCTTCATCCACCCCGAAGAACCGATAGTTCATATAGTTTCCAAGCAGGGGATCAGCACCCTGCCCCTGGCCTATGGCAAAGTCATTCTTCCTCCCATCCCCATCATAGTCTGCCAGGGAAAGTTCCATCCCCTTCGCCGGCAAGTATACTTTCTTTCCTTTTCCAAAGGATACCTCTCGACGATCTATGATTTTTTCATCCCGACTGGTCTGAATCATCAGGGAGCCGCCCTCATAATAGCCTGATTTCGGCTTCTTATCATCAGTAACGCACTGCACCTCTAATTGATAACCGTCAATCGCTATGCTTGCCACCGTAGGGTATTTGCTCTCGCCTGACGAATTCGGCGTACCAGTTTTCTGCAAATCCTCTGTCTCCACCTTTTTTTCACCATCCACATCTTCCCTACTGGCATCGGTGAGGCAACTCGCTCCCACCACCAAAACCGCTGAAACGGCAATCATGCCAATCCATTTTCCACATTTTCTAAATTTCATAATATGCTTCACCCTCCTTCTTGCATTTGATTCTCCAAAAGCAATGAACCCCGCTCCCATATTTCTCTCGTTTGTGGCAAGCCGCAACAATGATCGGCTGTAATCTTCCCTGATATCCGGGACGCTTTCCTGTAGCACATATTCATCACAGCTCATTTCCATATCCCGCATCATCATAAAGTATGAAATCCACACCAATGGATGAAACCAGTAAACACAGGTAATCAGAAACGCAACCAACTTAGCCAGATTATCCTTTCTTGCGATATGATGCCTCTCATGCCTGACGATGTAGTCCTGTTCCACCTCTCCCATGCGGAAGGGAATATAGATTTTCGGCCTGAAATAGCCCATGACAAAGGGCGTGGGAATATTATCGCACTCATAAATATTCTCCCGCAGGCGTACAGCCTTGGAAATCTTTTTCCTCATCAGAAGCATCAGCAGGAAATTCCAGGCAACCAGCATCACGCCCACGCTGGCCCATGCTGCGGCACAATATTTTACAAGCCCAGGCCTCCTACGCCCTCTCTGAACACCCTCTTCCTCCGTATCATAAACCCTCTTCTGAGATTGTCTGTTCACATCCACTTGGCTTTCCTCGACAGATTTTACCCAGGTTTGTGACCCCGCTGACTTCTCTGATTCATCCAGCCTGTTCGCCCACTCCTTTTTCCTGAGGCCGACAAAACTTCCCATACCGCGTTCATCATTCCTCCATTCATCAGTCCACCTTTCGGCAGATTCCTTCTGCAGTTCCGCCGGCAAAATATTGCGGTCTCCAAATAAATTGAACACGCTAAAGGATGATGCAATCCCCAAAGGACAGAGAAGCCGAACCGCCACGATTGCCCATAGCAGATAGGAATACTTTTTCGGCAGCCTCCCCATGAGTCCACGGGCTATGAATACTGCAATCATGACCACAGATGCCGTGATACTCATATTGATAACATGAACAAATAAATCATAAATCATATGTCTTCCCCCATATTTGCGTCATTCTATAGAACAGCCACCCCTCTGCCCACAGCATAGAATACGCACAGAAGCCCACAATCATTTCTGACTGTAATCGTCGATAATTTTCTTGATTCTCTCTGCCTCTTCCGCAGAAATCTTCTTTCCACCCAGAAATGCCGTCAGGAATTGGGGAAGAGAGCCGCCAAAGGTCCTCTCCACAAAATAATTGGATTCGTCCTTCTGCACCCTTTCCCTGGGAATCAGCACGGAGACTACCGTATCCTCGTTCTGAATGTATCCCTTTTCAGACAACTTCTTAATCGTCGTATAGGTTGTTGACTTCTTCCATCCCAAAGCCGCATTGCACAACTTCACCAACTCTCCTGAATGAACAGGCGCATGCTCCCAAACGATGGTCATAAATCGATAATCGCTGTCGCACAATTTCAAATATTCCATTCCAATCCTCCTTTCCACATTTTAGCAAGTCTATAACCACCGACCTTCTCGCTTCCATTAGTCTATAATAATAGACCCAATTTGTCAATACCTTTTTTATTCTTTTAATCAAAAAAAGGAACGGCAATGCGATCCTTTTAAAACACAATTTAGGGAGATGCTTACGAAGCATCTCCCTTTATAACCTTTGCGACAAATCTTCTACTTCATCGCATAAAGCAATTCCACAATCTGCTTGATGCTATCCAGCGTGTCCCGCTGGTACGCCGTCTCCTTCTCCAGCTCATGGGCCACATTATTTACCTCGAAGGCAGTGACCAGCAAATCATTCAGAAGTTCTTCAATCGTCCCTGAGACAACCTGCAAGTCCTTTACTCCATCCTCTTTCATCTCCATAACGCACTGGCGAATCACATCAATCCCGCTCACCAGCTTATCCGTGATATTGATCGAGTCAAAGGACATCTGCTCCAGAGAATCCAATGAGTTTTCCATCCGACCAAGCACCAATTCCGTCGTCTGTTCTGTTGCCTTTAAGCCCATAAATCATAACACCCCCAGTAACTCATGAATTGTCTGGATGCCAATCAGCTCCATCCCCTTTAATTGCGCCTCCTTAATCTCCAGCTGCCCCCGGTTCACCTCCGGCAGAATGCATCGCCTGAAACCCAGCTTTGCCGCCTCCAGCACTCGCTGCTCTGCCATATTGATCGCCCGGACTTCGCCTACCAGGCCCACTTCCCCAAAGCAGATGCTACCTCCGCTCAGAGCAGTGTTCCGATAACTGGAAATCAGTGCCGCCACAATCGCCAGATCTAACGCCGGCTCATGAATTCGCATTCCCCCCGCCACATTGATATAGGCATCGCAGTCTGCCATATGAAGGCCCAATCGCTTCTCGATTACCGCCATAAGAAGATTCACTCGGTTGTAATCCGTTCCGGCAGCAGTCCTTCTGGGCATATTGAAATTGGTCTGGCAGACCAAAGCCTGCACCTCTATGAGAATCGGCCTGGTCCCCTCCATGGAGCAAGCCACCACGGAACCCGGCTCATCCTCCGGCCTTCCCTGAAGCATGTATTCCGATGGGTTGGACACCTCCACAAGCCCGTCCCCCCGCATCTCAAAGACCCCCACCTCGTTAGTAGATCCAAATCGATTCTTTACTCCCCGCAGAAAACGGTAGGAGGCACTGCCGTCCCCCTCGAAATATAACACCGTATCCACCATATGTTCCAATACTCTTGGCCCTGCCACCACGCCCTCTTTTGTCACATGCCCCACCACGAAAATGGAAATCGCCATTCCCTTGGCAAGGCGCATCAGCGAGGCAGTGGTCTCCCTGACCTGCCCCACGCTGCCCGGGGCAGACCCAAGTTCCTCCCGGTACATGGTCTGGATGGAGTCAATGATCACGACCTCTGGCTTCATCCTCTGCACCGTATCCACCACCAGGTCCAAATCCGTCTCGCTGAGCAAAAGCATATCCTGGCCGAAATCTCCCAGCCTGTCCGCCCGCATCTTAATCTGCTTTTCCGATTCCTCCCCGGACACATACAGCACGTTGCGGCCAGCCTTCACTAATTTCTGGCACATCTGCAATAAAAGCGTGGACTTTCCAATCCCCGGATCGCCGCCCACCAGCACGAGGGAGCCGGTGACAATGCCGCCACCCAGCACCCTATCCAGCTCCCCAATTTGCGTCAATGTGCGAACTTCCGTGGTCACGTTCACCTCTGACAGCCTGACAGGCTCCCGCCGTTCCCTCATCCTCTGGACGCTCCCCCCGGAGGACTTCACTACCGGCTCCTCCACGAAGGTGTTCCACTCCTTGCATCCGGGACACTGCCCAAGCCACTTGGCACTCTCGTGACCACATTCCTTGCAGAAAAAAACTGTCTTATTCTTGCCCTTCGCCATAGGCTATAGCTTCACAACGCGAATCTTTGCCACCTGACCCGCATCCATCTCCAGGCTCAGCACCAGCTTTCCACCCAGGTTCGTCTTCATCTTGTCAAAACTGGTATCATCCACGTATACTTTGTACTCCGTCTCCGGCTCAAGTTCCAGCGTAATGGAAGTATCTTCCAAGCCCTCCACGGAAAAGCAAACCTCGCTATCCGTCGCCTTCAATTCCGTCACCACAGTTCCCGGTACGGATTCATATACAAACAGGCCGTTCTTTTCCAATTTGGTAATTTCCTTAAATGTCTTAACCTTGTACAGGTCTCCCTCAAACTCAAAATCAGACTTCTTCTGCTTGGAATCATATTCATAATTTCCAAAACTCAAAGTCCCATTATCCTCTTTGCGAATCAGTTCCTTAATTACTGGCATGCGCTTCTCCTTCCGTGCAAATTTGATAAGATTATCATACCATATTTCCTGCTTTTTTTCTACTCTACATTTTAGAAAATATCATCTTTTCATCCTGATAGGACACTTGAACCCTGTCGCCCTGAGATACCTCTCCAGCCAGCATCTTGTCTGCCAGCGCATCCTCAATCTCAGACTGAATGCTCCTCCTGATGGGACGCGCGCCATAGTTCTTGTCAAAGCCGCTGTCTGCCAGATGGCTCACCGCCTCCTCATCCACCTCTAGGGTAATGCTAAGCTGAGCCTCCAGCCTCTTCTGCAATTTTGCCAGCAATATCTTTACAATCTCCTTGATATTTTCCTTGGTCAGCGCATGGAATACCAGCATCTCATCAATGCGGTTGATAAATTCCGGCTTGAAGATTTTCTTAACCTCCTCCAGCACACCCTCCTTCATCCGCTGGTAATCTGCCTCCTCTTCCTCCCCGGAGCCAAATCCCAGATGCTTGGGAGAGATGATGCGGTTAGCCCCCGCATTGGAAGTCATAATGATAATCGTATTCTTAAAACTCACCTTTCTGCCCTGGGCGTCCGTCACATGCCCATCCTCCAAGATCTGCAAGAGAATGTTGAATACATCCAGATGGGCCTTCTCAATCTCGTCAAAAAGAACCACGGAATAGGGATGCCTGCGAACCTTTTCGCTGAGCTGGCCGCCATCCTCATATCCCACATATCCCGGAGGAGAGCCAATCATCTTGGACACGCTGTGCTTCTCCATATATTCCGACATATCCACTCGGATAATCTCCTGCTCCTTGCCAAAAACTGCCTCGGCCAGTGCCTTGGAAAGTTCCGTCTTGCCCACTCCCGTAGGTCCTAGGAAGAGAAATGATCCAATGGGGCGGCCGGGGTCTTTCAGCCCTACCCTTCCCCGGCGCACGGCCTTTGCCACGGCTGCCACGGCCTCCTCCTGGCCCACCACCCTGCGGTGCAGTTCCTCTTCCAGGCGGCGGAGCCTCTCCGTCTCCTCTTCCTGCAATTTCTGCACTGGAATTTTCGTCCAATCCCCGATGACATTAGCCACATCCAAATCCGTCACCTGCAGGCGCCTTTTCTCCGCTTCCCGCTCTATCTTTTCCCGGAGGGAATCCATCTTATCCCGGCATGCATTCTGCTTTTTCTTCAATTCGCTAGCCATGGAAAAATCCTCCATGAGAATGGCTTCCTCCTTCTGCTGCTCGCAGAGGGCAAATTCCTCCTCCAGCGCACGCAGTTCCGGAGATGGCTGATACATGGCCAGGCTGGCCTTGGCGCACGCCTCGTCAATGGCATCAATGGCTTTGTCCGGCAGGAAGCGGTCATTCACATACCGCTCCGTCATCTTCACCGCAGCCACCACCGCCCCATCGCTGATTTTCACATTGTGGTGGGACTCGTAACGCTCCCTCAATCCCTTGAGGATGGCTATGCTCTCCTCCTCGTCCGGCTCCTCCACCTGGATGGGCTGGAATCTTCGCTCCAGAGCCGCATCCTTCTCAATATATTTTCGATATTCCTCTCTGGTAGTCGCCCCGACAATCTGAATTTCCCCCCTGGCAAGGGCGGGCTTTAGAATATTGGCGGCATCAATGGCCCCCTCGGCGCCTCCGGCCCCGATAATCGTATGAATCTCATCGATAAAGAGCAGTATCCTTCCAGACTGGCTGACCTCCCGCAGGGACCGCTTGATGCGCTCCTCGAATTCTCCGCGGTACTTAGAGCCTGCCACCATGCCGGACAAATCCAGCACCAGCACTCTTTTATCCTGCAGCACCGCCGGAATATCCCCCTGGACGATCTTCTGCGCCAAGCCTTCCACCACGGCGGTCTTTCCCACGCCGGGCTCGCCGATTAGGCAGGGGTTATTCTTGGTTCTCCTGCTAAGCACCTGCACCAGGCGGCGGATTTCCGTCTCCCTGCCAATCACCGGGTCAAGCTTTCCATCCTTGGCAAAGGCCGTCAGATCCCGACTGTACTGATCCAGCATGGGAGTGGCCGACTTCTGCTTCCTCCCCTTCTGCATCATGTACTCATTCTTGGCACTGGTGGCATCCTGCCCCGCAGCCGTCAGCACATCCACATAAAGTTTCTGGATATTGATCCCTTTGGTATTCAATAGGCGCACGGCGATGCAGTCCGCCTCCTTCAGCATCGCTACCAGCAAATGCTCCGTCCCTGCGCTGGCCGCCCCCAGTCGGTCTGCTTCTGCCAGCCCATTCTGCAATACCTTCGCCGCCCTAGGCGTCATTTCCTCTTTATCCACCACTGCCACTTCCCCAGAGGCAGACAGATAATCCTCCACCAATTCCAGCATTTTATCATAGGAAACCCCGTTCTCCTTCAACACCTCGCCGGCTACCCCCTTGGTAGCCAGAAGGGCAAGCAGGATATGCTCTGTCCCCACATTGTGGTGTCCCAGGTTCAAAGCCTCCTTCTTCGCATTTTCTATCGCTTTCTGCGCGCTATTCGTGTATCGCTTATGCATGAACCAACCTCCAAAATCTACTCTTGGGAACTGCCGCAAAACCATCTCTGACAATTCCTTATTTCCCATATCTCCGGGAATGCAGTGCAAAATATAGCATCAATATCAGCATCAGGACGCAGAATGTCCCCATGATCGCCAGCACGTACCGATAACTCTCCAACTTCTCCTCCAGAGAGGCTGATGTGGAAATCTCCCGCTCTCCGTTGCTCTGATACCACATCTTCACCTTCTCATAGGACTGGAGGGAGCCGGACTTCCGGTCATACAGATAGAACGCCTGCTCTTCCTCCCCATAGATTAACACATAATCTGCTTCCCTGTCACCCTCCTGGGCATAACAAATGACTTTTTTTCCTTCCAGATCAATGGAAATCCGCTCAAAGCCCTGGGGAATCTTCTCCGCCTCTGCCTCCCCCACGCATAGGGTGGTAGTGCCTACCATATACATCTTGCCAGACTTTTCCATCACATTCACCCGGCTATTCTCGCTGTCTTCCTCCGGGGTAATCTTCTGCACTGTCATGGACAGGCGGTATGTGGTCTTCTTTCCGTCACTGTTCTTAACTGATATCTTAAATACATTCTTTCCGTCTTTAATTTTTTTATTTCCAGAAACTTTCACCGTGGCATGGCTGTCCTCCGCCTCATAAATCACAGGGAGTTCCTCCTTGCTGGTGGAAATCACGCCGCTATATTTTTCAATATCCGGGGAAAATTCCGGCGTCAGCTGGGTTCCCTGAATCTCAAGAGAGCGCAATTTGGAAGAACCCAGGACATCTTTCTGCCCTGTCTTTTCCTCATCCTTCTTTGGCTTTTCTGAGGGAATGGGAGAGGACTTCCCCTCTGCGGGCTTTTTCTTGTTCTGATTCTTTTTGCCGGAGGAAGGCTTTGCCGTGGGCTCTGCCTTCTGCCTCGGCGCCACGGTCTGGACTCCGGGCTGCGCAATCATCATGTTCAGCGCATTGTGGGACACGGACATCTTAGTATTATTTCCATCATCCTCCAATACATTGTAGGGCTTTCTCAGAGTAATGCTAGTGCCCCCGGCCTTTCTGGCAGTAAACTTCACGGAATACTTTAATTTTGTGCTTCCGGCAGCCCGCTCCATATCCAGAATCCTGAATGCATCGTCATTTCCGTGAACCACGCCGCCCCCGGATTCAAAGCGCAGATACTGGTGGTCATAGGCAAAATAACCCTCAAAGCCCCTGATCGCCTTGGCGGAGCGCACAGTGACCACCACGTAGACCGTATCCCCGACATGCACCTTGTCATTCTTTGTCTCCACGGTAACGCTGGCACTAGATGCCTCCGCGCTGCTGCCAAAGGAGAGCAGGCTGGCAGAGCAGAGGGCAAAAAGCATGATTTCCCAAAAAATCCTGACCGCCTTCATCTCTCCCAAAGCGCGCCGCAATCTTTTTGCACCGCCTTCTATCCGCAAAATGCTTCTTCTCTGCAAAAAGCCCTTTTTCACTGACATCGCTCTCTCCATTCTATGCTGACTTTCTGGTAATTTGCACTTTATAATTCCGAGTAACGCCGCTCTCGGACTTCACCTTGATCGTATACGTGGTGGTTCCCACTTTCAGCCCAGACTTTGTGCCTGCCCCGGTAACGGTAGAGGTGGCCGCCACCGCCGTGGCAGTGAGTTTCACGGAAGTCACGCTATTTGCCACAGTCAGCGTATAGGTCTTGCTTCCATCATCTCCCAGAGTGAATTTCGTCCCCCAGGTGCCCGTATCCGAAGTCAGCTTCTTCAAAAAGTTATTGGGATTCTTGCCCCCAGTGGGTACTTCACAGACTTCATCCGGCATATTATTATATACCGGTATGGAAAATACCAGGGGAATGTCTTTCTTTCCGTCCCCATAGGCATTCTTCACCTTGGTGGCCTCGCTGTTGGGCGCCTCCACATTGGTCATGTACTGATGGGTGTACCGACCATTGGGCGTCACATTAAACTTTTGCAGATACAGCGTATTCTGCCCCTTGTTAATATAATTCTTCCCGATATAGGATGCGCCTCCCACAATGGACTTGTGGGGGGAATTCCATGGACGGGAGTAGGTGCTCCCGCTGCTGGCCCATTTCAGGCCCTTGGCAATGGCTCCTCCCCCGGCACTGTCGCTGGCACCGATATTGTAAAAGTTATAAATTCCCTTGTACCCCGCCACATTTCCAGAAACGGAACTGCTCATCTGGGTGGAACTGATTACCACCTCCTGCTTCACCCTGGATGCCAGGTGATAGGGGCTTACCCCTGAAGAAGATGCCGCAGTGATAAATGTCTTGGAGTATTTTTCTGATACCTGTTTGCCAGAACTGGTGTACTTGTACGTCTTATTGTACATAGGCGTATTCTTCAATATATTTTCCACGCCAGTCTGGGTGTGTATTCCCTTCTGATAGGCCAGGTTCTCAAACTGAAAGATTCCCCGCTCATCCATAAAATTTCGAGGGTCCATGTAATATTTTACCGCCTTTTCCGATGCGGCCACCCAAGTGGTCCCGTCAAAGACGGTATACTTGTCCTTCGACCAGTTGTATGCCCCGGCAGCGGTAGACTTCCAGTCATATGACTTGCTGTTAGGCACCAGATTCAGCCCCACCTTAGACTCCGCACGGATAACCTCGTCCCAGTCCAGCCCGGTCTTATACGCCTTGTAGTCCCAGTTCGGATAGTTTCTGTGCAGTGCCACCAGGCGGCTTACATAGGTGGCGGGAAAGCCTTCCTTCTCCAGCCTGTCCTGAAACTCTGCGTCCGTCAGCCCTGCCACATCAGAATTGATGGGAGTGGAGGATGGCGTAACGGTATTGCTGTCCCACTCCTTGGCCACAATCTGCAAAAAGCCATATTTATCCTGAATATAACCGTATACGGTATTCTTCTTGTATGAAAGGCGCAGCCTTAAATATTTCTTTCCCCCGGTCCACTTCTGCCCCAGCAGGGTAGCCTGGTTCTTGTTCTTCAAAGCCACCGCCCCGCCGCCGGAATATACCTTCTTTTTCCCTCCCGGCGCAGTGTAGAGGGCAATCTTCTTCTTCGTGGTCTTCACCACCAAGGGAAGTCCTTTCCCACAGGTGAGATTCACGCGCTTAGATAAGATATACCCCTTCACTTTCTGAGAGGAAACGGTAAGGGACACCCGATACCATTTCGTATTTCCCACCATCTTTTCTGATAGGATTCTCAATTTCCTCCCTTGCTTTAGCGATACCTTTTTCCCCTTCACCGTAGTCACCGCCCCCGTAGTGGACGTGGTGGAGCGAAGGCTGGTCTTGCTGCTGACCAGGCCGTACACCGTGGTAGCCACCTTTCCCGTCTGCACCTTCACGTAATTCTTCATCACGTAGCCTGTCACATTCTTATTGTTCTGCTTGAACTTAATATGATACCAGGAGCCATTCTTCCCGGTAACCGTCACCGTAGTTCCATCAGACACCGTCACCGTAGTGCCGCCGGATTTCACTACTCCGTAATTCTTTCCCGGGCCCGTACGCACGTTCAAATACCCGCCGCTGACCTTGATCTTTCCGATAGCGGAGGCAGACACCGTCCCATCCTCCCTCGGCTCCTGGCAGAACCAAAGCGCAAAGCCAATCAGCAACGCCAATGCGCAAATCAGTATCTTTTTATTTCTCTTCATCCAAACACGCTCCTTATCTACATTCATACATGGTAATGCCGCAGCAGGCGGCAATCAGCTTATAAAACCTTTCAGCTCATCCACTGTAAAATAGTAATGGGAGTCGCAGAATTCGCAATTCACCTCGATGGTCTCGCCCTGGGCAATCAAATCTTCCAAATCCTTCCTGCCCAGGCTGGCAACCGCCCTGGTCACCCGCTCCTTGGAACAGTTGCAGGCATACTGGGCAGGGATGCTGTCAAGAATCTCCACCTCCAGATCTCCCATCAATGCCCGCACCATATCCTGGGGCATCATTCCCTGTTCTAGCAAGTCTGTCACTGAGTGAATCTGCTGTAGCGACCGTTCCACAGTGGCAATCACCTCCTCCTGGGCAAAGGGCAGCACCTGGATGATAAAGCCACCTGCCTGACGCACATGGTTATCTCTGTTCAGAAGTACGCCCAAACCCACCGAAGAGGGGATCTGTTCAGATGTAGCATAATAATATGTCAAATCCTCGGCAATCTCCCCGGACACCAGCTGGATCTGCCCATTGTAAGGCTCCTTCATGCCGATATCCCGAATGACGTTCAGAAAGCCTGGCCCCAGCGCCCCCGCCACGTCCAGCTTGCCCTTCTCATTGGGAGGCAGGATCACCAGAGGCTGCCTCACATATCCCTTCACGCTGGCTTCGGAATCCGCCGTCACCGTCAGCCCGCCAATAGGCCCCTGGCACTGTATTTGCAAGGTGAGGACATCATGCTCCCCCTTCATCATGCTTCCCATCATGCTCCCCGCCGTGAGAAGCCTTCCCAAAGCAGCCGTAGCCACCGGGCTGGTGTGATGGATTTCCCTGGCCTCCTCCACCAGATTCCTGGTAGTAGCCGCAAATATCCTCAACTGATGGTTTGCCGCAGTCGCTCTCACAATATAATCTTCTCTCATGCGCCCTCCTTCTTTACCATTCACTTTTCATATACCGAGCCTGTATCGGGATCTTCCCGCAGCCTTGCCACAAAATATATCCTCTGGCTCTTCTCATCGGGAGGCCGCTCCGTCATCGCCTCATAGATGCCCGCCAGCATAAATCCGCTAGCCTCCAGCATCCCCCGCACCTGTTCCGGCGGATATGCCCTCTGCCGATGTAGCTCGTCCGTCCGCAGGAACAGATCCTCGTCATCATCCACCAGTTCATACAGTGTCAGGAGATACGTGTTGATGCCGCTATCCCCGTCATATTCATTGTCCCAGATATAGCTGGCATCCTCCCTATTGTCCGCCAGAATGCGGTCTCCCAAAATTTCCCGGTAAAAATACTCCGTCTTCATATCAAAAATAAAAACGCCGCCCTCTGCCAGACACGATGCCACCCTATCAAAAACCTTTGTCAAATCTTCTTCTGCTATCATGTAATTCATCCCGTCGCACAGGCAAACAACCCCTTCCACCGGAGCATGCAATTCCAATTCCCGCATGTCCTGATGCAATAATAACACATCGGAAGGGCATTTTTGACTGGCAATTTCCAGCATTTCCTGAGATATGTCCACGCCAATCGTCTCGTATCCCTTACGCCGCAGCCGCCAGGCAATCTCCCCCGTGCCGCAGGCCAGATCCACCACCGTGCCCCGGGAAACCCCCTCCCCCTCCAGCAACCCGAACAGATAATCAGACCACTCCTGATAGGGAACCTCGTCCATAAATAAATCATATACTCTGGCAAAGCCGCCATAGATCTGATTCTCTTCCTTCATCTTTTATCTCCTATTTCCCATCTCAAAAACGGGAAGACGCCGCTTCCCATTTTCTTTTACTACAATCCACGAAATATAAATAGCCACCGCAAAAAACGCAACACGAATATATGATGCCATGACCTTCCAATGCTATGTTCTGCTGCGAGAGTGATAATGCACCTTATCCTCATACATCTTCTCGTCTGCCGCCTTGATAAACTCATCCAGGCTGATGCCGCCGGGAATCCCCGCCACATAGCCGATGCTTCCGCTCACCTGATAGGGCTTTCCGGAATCCTTATTAAAATCCGCCAGATACTCCTTCACCCGCTGGCAGTATTCCTCCACCTGTTCCCTGGACTCCACCTGTCCCGACACGATAAACTCATCCCCGCCAAATCTGGCGCAGGTAAATTCCTGGGGAAATACTTCCACCAACGCCCTTCCAATAGTAGAAATGGCAATATCCCCGTCTGCGTGTCCATAGGTATCATTAATCTGCTTCAATCCATTCAAGTCTACAGAAATAACTGCCAGCAGCCTGGCCTGGGCAATGCACTGCCCATACACCGCCTCCACCCGCTGATAAAACCCTCTCCTATTAAAAAGGCCCGTCATGGGGTCATGGACGTATTTCAGTTTCAGATTGTCAATGATGGCCCGCTGCCTCTGATGTATTCTGGTATTTTCCAAAGCATTGCTGATATTCATCAAAAATTGGTAGATAAAATACATGTTCACTTTTACGGGGTCATACACCATGGCCACGTATCCGATGGTCTGCTCCAATACATGGAGGGGCAGGAACATCACATTGCGCTCCTCCTCCAATACCTGCTCTAAATTCGGGAGAAGGGAGGCAGTATGGAAATCCGTCAGCCCCAGCCACTCCTCTCCATTCTTAGAAAGCATCACATCCATCGTGTCAGAAAACCCCGCCCGGATGAAAGCGGTATCCTCCTCTATGATATCCATCAAGCTTTCCTTCTGGCTTAAAAAATCATCCACGATGCACAGCCAGAAACGGTGCGAGTGAAAATTCTCCTGGTATTTCTTCAAATTATCAAAAATCCCCTGAAAGGAATCATTATCTGTCAAATCCGCCGCCAGGGCGATCTGCCTCCGCTGAAAATGCTCCCAGCTATCAATACGGTCGTAGAGTTCTCGGGTAAAGGAGCTGCTCTTCTCCGCATCCACATCCTTGCATCCGCAAGATTCCGTAAAGATCGGCTTGGTCTCCACCCAGTTCTGCTCCTCCGGCTCCTCCCCATGGAAATAGGCTTCTAAAATCTCCATGGCCTTCTGAATCAATCCATCGTAATCATGCTTGGAAGTGGTGATGGAAGGCACATGCTCCATCGCCTCCCTGATTCCGTCAAACCCGGTAACCTTCACATCCTCGGGCACCCGATATCCCGCCTCTTTCAGAAACTTCACCGCACCGATGGCCATAGAGTCATTGGCGCAGACAATCGCCTCCGGAAAGGGAAGTCGGCTCTCCGTAAACTGCCGGATCACTTTGTCCATTGTGTCGCACCGAAAATATCCGTAGGCCACCCTTTCTTCCTCGAAAGGAATGCCGTGCTCCTCCAGCACCTCCCTGTAGGCATCCAGCCGCTCCTGGGAAAAGGCATTGTCCGGCTCGCCATTGACAAAATTCAGCCTGGCAACGCCATGCTCCCTCACCAAATGCTCTACAATCGTCTTCATGGAATTCTTATATTGAAAGTTCACATTATAGCAGCCCTCCAGAAAGTGATCCACAGAAACCACCGGAATGTCATTCTGATTTGCCTTCTCCAAAATATCCTGACGAATTTTATCTGACTTAATCGTCTCGGTCAGCATAATAATTCCATCCAATAGATTATAATTCATCAAGCGGAAGATGCTGCTCTCTCCCACGTCATGCTTGCTAAAATAATACAATGGGCTGAACGAATTGAAATACAGTATTTTAAAATGGTACTTTTCTGCCAGAGAGTGAACTGCCGACAGTGCGGAATCAATGTACTCCACATTAATTCCAGCAGTGCAGACAGCAATATATTTCCCATGATCTTCCAACAAAAATCCCCTCCTCCTAGCATTTGCAAAGACACTGCCCGTGACAAGATGCCGCTTATCCGACACAGTTTCCCATCCCGCCAAACCCTACTCATACATACATAAGTATATATAGTGTATTATAAGTATCTTTGATTTTCAAGTTTTTTCTGCCTTTTTATTGCCATTTAACATAAATTATATATGACTTTTTGACTATCTTTTCATATCTTGTCAAACGTTCGCAAAGCACTATATTATTGGATCTACGAGCATTTTGCTTTTGGGGACGTCCTTAAAGATTAAAAAAATGGTACGGCTAAAATGATTTTTCTTGTGGTGGATATATGGAACTGATATAATATTGGGTATGAAGATAACGACAAACCAAAATTTGCGAGGATAAGAGTATGAATAATACCGTGCAGTTGCTTCCTCTTGAAGATAACGATAGAGAGCAATTTATTATAGACAATCAAGAAGCTTTTAATTTTGGTGCTATGGAAGAATTTGGATTTAGAGATAAACACTTCGCAGAAGAAGGACAAATCATTTCACGAGATACAATCCAACAATCCATAGATGGTGGAGAAGCATATCGAATTGTTAGTGAAGAAGGCAAAGTAGTCGGCGGCGTTGTGATTAAGGTAAAAGGCGAAAAAGGTGATTTGGATCTTCTATTTGTATCACCCCATGTTCACAGCAAGGGAATCGGATATGCCGCATGGTGCGAAGTTGAAAAACTTCATCCAGAGGTAAGAATATGGGAGACAGTAACTCCGTATTTTGAGCAGCGCAACATTCATTTCTATGTAAATAGATGCGGGTTTCATATTGTTGAATTCTTCAATAGATTTCATCCTGATCCGAATGATTCCGATATGCATTGCGAAGAAATCGACGAACAATTTGCAGATGGAATGTTTCGCTTTGAAAAGACAATATGTTTGAAAGTATAGTATATATGCTGATAATCAAAAATTAGATATAAAATCTCATTTTCCATCCCCTCAGCTTCAGCCTATAGAAAATCATCGGTTTACCTTCAGGATGAAAACAAAACCAAAGTGCATTTCTATATTTTAGAACAGAAAGAAAAACTGCTGTAACCAGCATGGGTACTGATCTACAGCAGTTTTTCTACTTAGCAGGCCGCCAAAGATGGGGTTATAATAATATTGACAATCAAGGTAAATCAAACTCAGCCGAAACTGTCTCCTTGCTGGCATTTTCCTTTTTCTGGCCATCTTTTTCCTTGTTCGCATACTCCTTTACTATTCTGTAACGACCTGCCTCTAAATCCCCATAACTATCCTCTATAGGAACTCTGTCACTATATTCTTCTCCAGACGAAATGTTTATGGCAAGCAAATTATAGGCTCTGTCTCCATCCAATAGCGGCACATCGACAAAGGATTTGTCCTTTAAAACTTGCAGAGTAACCTCCTCCCCAATCACAATGTCATTTTCTGTCTTGTTGAAAATAGTGTACGCTAAAGTAGTGCTATCGTCTTCGGTTAGAGTGGCGCTCATTGACACCATTCCATCCTCCCCAGCTGTTTGTTTTTCTGTCTTTTTTTCACATCCAAAACAGGTAAAAACGACACACATGCATAATGCAAAAATTACGATACCCTTCTTCATAATGCTCCTCCCAAAATTAATTTTCACTGTCTTTGATACTGCAAATAATCATGAGCAATTATTCATAGTTGCTCATGATGAATCTCGTTACTAAAGCCAAATACCCCGCTACAGAGGCGGTAGATGATTTTCCCTTTATAACATCCCCCACGTTACCAACATGACCGGCCGTAACAAAGCCAATTATTCCATTGGTCTTCGCTCTATATCCCATTGAACCACTAACGCCAAGGGTAGGATTATTTAAAACTCTTCTTGCAAGATTATCTCTAGATAAAAAATGAAATCGTTTTTAAATGTTACCTGCTTGTTACCCTCTGGCAATGCAATATCGCATCGCCCTTCCCCTTCCCCTTCCTATGAAATTTTATGCATTGCGGAGTTCCATGGATTGATCTTTCTCCGCAATGCCGTCTGCTGAAAATATTTTCTATATAAGTTTATTATATCAGTGTGTTGGCGAAATGCAAGGAAAGAATCGTTAAGATTTCTTTAAGAAACAGACGATCTTTAGTTTCTGGAATGGGCATTCCCCTCGGCTTCAACCTATAGGAAGTCCCTTCCATCTTTATAGCCCAAAAGGCATAAATTGCGAATAACATCAACTGACAAAATTTACATCCAAAAAACCGAACATATGTACTTGCTTTCTTTTTTTATTCATGTTAGGATAATACTATTCATCAGAACAATAGATAGAAATGGCAGGTGGCATTATGAAAAAACATCAGGAACTTGGCAAATATATTCGCATTCGGGGTGCCAGGGAACACAACCTAAAAGGCGTGAGTCTGGATATTCCCCGGGAATCCTTTGTGGTGCTGACGGGACTGAGCGGTTCCGGCAAGTCTTCGCTGGCATTTGACACCATCTACGCGGAGGGGCAGCGCAGGTATATGGAATCCCTGTCCTCCTATGCCCGCATGTTCCTAGGCAGGATGGAAAAGCCCAATGTGGAGAGCATCGAGGGGCTTTCCCCCGCCATCTCCATCGACCAGAAGTCAACCAACCGCAATCCCCGTTCCACTGTGGGTACCGTCACGGAAATCTACGATTACTTCCGCCTCCTCTTCGCCAGGGCCGGCGTTCCCCACTGTCCAAAGTGCGGAAAAGAGATCAACAAGCAGACGGTGGATCAGATGGTGGACGAGATTATGACCTACGAGACGGGAACCAAGCTGCAACTCCTGGCTCCCGTGGTGCGGGGGCGCAAGGGAGAGCATGCCAAGGTCTTTGAATCCGCTAGAAAAAGCGGGTATATTCGGGTCATGGTGGACAGCCATATCTACGACCTCACCGAAGAGATCAAATTAGAGAAAAATAAAAAGCACAATATCGACATCCTGGTGGACCGACTGGTGGTGCGGGACGGCATCCAGAAAAGACTCTCGGAATCCATCGAGACCGTGCTAAAACTCTCCGATGGCCTAATGACCATAGATATCCCCGGAAAGGATCCTGTGCATTTCAGCCAAAGCTTCTCCTGCCCGGACTGCGGCATCAGCATCCCGGAGATTGAGCCGAGAAACTTCTCCTTTAACAATCCCTTTGGCGCATGCGAAACTTGCCACGGACTGGGGTTTAGCATGGAGTTTTCCCAGGAACTGATCATCCCCGATCCCTCCAAGAGTATTCCGGAGGGGGCATTGGCCGTTCCCGGCTGGCAGTCCGCCACCAGGGAGGACAGCTACGGGCGCTGCATTCTGGATGCCATGGCAAAAGAATATGGCTTCGACCTGCACAAACCTTTCCAGGAACTGTCCCCGGAGGCCCAGAACCTGATTATGCACGGAACCAACGGAAAAACCCTGCGGGTAAAATATACAGGCCAGCGGGGCACGGGAGTCTACGACATTCCTTTCGAGGGCGTCATCGCCAACGTGGAGAGGCGATACCGGGAGACCGCCTCCGACAGCATCAAGAAAGAATATGAAAACTTCATGGAAATCATTCCCTGCCATTCATGCAAGGGAAAGCGGCTCCGCCCGGAAGTCCTGGCCGTCACCATCGGGGAAAAGAATATCGCAGACATCACTGAACTTTCCATCGGCGACCTGGTATCCTACATGAACAGCCTGCAGCTGACGGACCGCCAGCTGGCCATCGGAGACCTGGTGCTGCGGGAGATTCATGCCCGCCTGGGATTCCTGATGGATGTGGGGCTGGACTACCTGTCCCTGGCCAGAAATGCGGGCACCCTCTCCGGCGGCGAGGCCCAGCGCATCCGCCTGGCCACCCAGATTGGTTCCGGCCTGGTGGGCGTGGCCTACATTCTGGACGAGCCAAGCATCGGCCTGCACCAGCGGGACAATGACAAACTGCTGAACACCCTGATCCGGCTGAAAGACCTGGGAAATACCTTGCTGGTGGTAGAGCACGACGAGGATACCATGCTGGCTGCCGACCACATCATAGACGTGGGGCCGGGGGCGGGCATCCACGGCGGGGAGATTGTTGCTCAGGGAACTGCCCAGGAAATTATGGACAATGAGAACTCCATCACCGGAGCATATCTAAGCGGGCGCATCCGCATCCCCGTTCCAGAGGAGCGGAGAAAGCCCTCTGGCTGGCTCTCGGTGAAGGGGGCGAAGGAGAATAACCTAAAAAATATTAACGTGGACTTCCCTCTGGGCGTTATGACCTGCGTCACAGGCGTGTCCGGCTCTGGAAAAAGTTCCCTGGTAAACGAGATTCTCTACAAGAGCCTTGCAAAACAGCTGAACCGCGCCCACACCCTTCCCGGCAGACACAGAGAAATTGTAGGCGTGGAACAGCTGGACAAGATTATCGCCATCGACCAGTCCCCCATCGGCAGAACGCCCCGTTCCAACCCCGCCACCTACACTGGCGTATTCGACCTGATCCGAGACCTCTTCGCCGCCACCCCGGATGCCAAAGAAAGGGGATACAAGAAGGGCCGCTTCAGCTTCAACGCCAAGGGCGGGCGGTGCGAAGCCTGCAGCGGCGATGGCATCAACAAGATTGAGATGAACTTTCTGCCTGATATCTACATTCCCTGCGAAGTCTGCCACGGCAAACGCTACAATAGGGAAACCCTGGAAGTCTTTTATAAGGGAAAGAATATCGCAGACGTGCTGGACATGACAGTGGAGGAAGCCCTGCACTTCTTCGATCCGCTGCCAAATATCCGCCGCAAGATTCAGACCTTGTACGACGTGGGGCTCTCCTATATCAAGCTGGGCCAGCCCTCCACTACCCTCTCCGGCGGCGAGGCCCAGCGCATCAAACTGGCCACGGAACTGAGCAAGCGGGGCACGGGAAAGACCATCTACGTACTGGACGAGCCCACCACCGGGCTACACTTTGCCGACGTGCATAAGCTGGTGGAGATCCTGCGCCGACTTTCCGACAGCGGCAACACCGTCATCGTCATCGAGCACAATTTGGACGTGATTAAAACTGCTGACTATATCATCGATATCGGGCCGGAAGGAGGCGACCGGGGCGGCACACTGGTGGCCAAAGGCACCCCGGAGCAGGTGGCAAAAAGCAAGAAGTCCTACACCGGGCACTATATCAAAAAGATGCTGGAAAATGCCAGGAAATAGCATAGTCCCTTGGTGAAACTCACGCCAAAAGCATAACTTGCACTGGGAATACAAATTTTACTATTGTATTAAAATGTGACAAAGAGAAGAGAGGTGGATTATGTCCCAAAGACCTTACTCATTCTTCGCCATGCTGGCAAGAATGAAATACATCGAGCGGTGGGCATTGATGCGTAATTCAGAAAAAGAGAATATCAGCCAGCATTCCCTGGAAGTGGCAATTATCGCCCACGCCCTGGCATTGCTGGGAAATAAGAGGCTGGGAAAGGAATACGATGCAGAGCATGCGGCCATGCTGGGCATCTACCACGACTGCACGGAGATTCTTACGGGAGACATGCCCACACCCATCAAATACGAAAATCCAGAAATCCAGTCCGCCTACAAGCAAATCGAAAAAACCGCAGCCTTCCGGTTATTAAACATGCTTCCGGAAGAACTGCGGGAAGAATACGAACCCTATTTCATCCCCCGTCCCCAGGACAGGGAATTGCATCTGCTGGTTAAGGCGGCGGACAAAATCTCCGCGCTAATTAAGTGCATCGAGGAGGCAAAGGCGGGCAACCAGGAATTTCACAGTGCGGAAACTACCATCAAAACATCCATCGCGGAACTCCGCTGCCCGGAAGCAGACTTATTCATGGAAGAATTTCTGCCCACCTATCACCTGACTTTGGACGAACTCAGCTGATTTCCAGGCATCTGTCCCTGCCTGGAAATCAAACGCAGCACCTTCAAAACGTAATCATCCCTGGAATTAAAATCCCTTTCGGATGATCTCCGCAGTCTCCTCCACGCTCTCCTTCACCGTGCCATGCTGGAACTTAATGTTCACGCTGTCATCCTCATACCTGGGCAGAAGATGCACGTGGAGATGGAATACGGTCTGCCCCGCAATCTCCCCATTATTCTGCAGCACGTTCAGGCCATCGCAGTGCAGGGTATCTTTCAGCACCTTGCCGCATTTCTTCGCCACGGAAAAAATCTTTCCGCAATAATCATCCGGCAGTTCATACAGATTGGCGGCATGGGTTTTGGGCAGGATGATGCAATGCCCCTTGGAGGCCGGCTCGATATCCATAATTACATTGAAATCCTCATCCTCATAGATGGAATTGGTGGGAAGCTGGCCGTTTGCCAGCTTGCAGAAAATACATTGATCGTCTGTCACTTTCTTCATAAAATCCTCCATTCTTACTCAGCCCGCAAGTTCATAGCGAACTGCGTTTGCTTTGTGAAAAATTTATTTTTCACACTATGCTCCATTCATTTACTTTTTAAAGCGGAACAGCGTGTCAAAGGTGTGAAGCACCTTGAAATTCCCCATCACTGTCACTTCCCCCGCCATAAAGGCGGTCTGGAGCGGTTGCTCCCCGTAGACCACCTTGTCCACAATCTGGCGGGAAGACTTCAACTTAGCATCTGGCGACTCCGCCTCCCCATAAAAACATTCCAGCTTGTCATGATCCACCCGAATAATTAGATTCTCCGGAAACTCCGTTATCTCCCAGGAAAAAGTAATCCCCACGTTGGGAATGGGATGGAATGCCTGTCTGAACTCTGCCACATAGGGCTTCTCCTTCGAATCCAGAGCGGAATCCCCCATCATCTTCTTGAACATCTGGGTCAGTTCCTGGATATCCTCTTTCTGCTGCTTCACATAGGAATCATTGGAGACATACATGGACAACTGCTCGCTCTCCTGGGGCGTAAGGCTAATCGCCTTGGGCCGCAGCACATTTTCCTTAACTTCCATGGCACTGGAGGGAAAGGAACTCAATTTCTTAGAGAAGGCACGGTAGAAATTCTCCGTCTTCTTCTCTATCAGGTAAGTATATTCCGTGCTAGTCTCAAAAGCTACATGGTCGCTGACATAAGCGCAGATTCCGTCACAGGGAATCCCCCCCAGCATCTCCCAAGCCTTCACCAGCGTAAACTGCGCATCCTTCTCCCCGTAGGTGGTAGAAATCACCACCGGCATCATGTACAGGGACGCCAGCTTCTCCTTATCCCCATACAGCCAGCAGGCGTCCAGAAACTGCCACAGAAGCCCGCCGATGCCCATCCATTCCACCGAAGCGGCAATAATCACTGCGTCCACTTCCTTCAAAGTCTTAGGCAGGACGGAGATTCCCCTCTTATCCTCGTAAAGATTATATTTCTTCACCTTGATATTCAGTTCCTCCAGCACCGTCATCACTTTATTCATGGCGAAAATCGCGGGGTCGTCAATCAATCCCCTGCCGCCGTAATAGATATTTACTTTCATAGGCTCCTCATTTCTATCTATATTTTATCAAATTTGCGCACGCTTTCTGCGCATCACACAAATTGCGTTGCTGCACTCGGGCAGCAATTAGCAACCTTGCATGATGAAGGCTCTGCGTTCATTTTTTCTTTTCATGCAGCAGCATCAAAACCGCCGTCAGCAGAAATCCCCCTATCAGCCCTCCCACATGGGCCGCATTGTCCACGCCCTGGTCGGTAAATCCGCCATATAGCCCGAAAAATACCATCACCGCCATCTGGCGCAGGTTAAAATCCCCCGCCCGCTCCCTGAAAAAAATCACCAGGCAGAGCAAGGCGCCCATCACGCCGAACACTGCACCGGAAGCCCCGATGGAAACGGCAAAATCACCTAGTAACATATTATACCCCATCGAGGTGAACCCTGCAAGGATTCCCGAGCCTAAATATATCGCCACATATCGAAGGCTGCCGACTTGCTGCTCCAGACAGCTTCCCAGATAGAAAAGCACCAGCATGTTGCTAAAAATGTGGTCAATCCCCCCATGCATGAACATGGAAGTAAGCAATCGATACCATTCCCCTCCCCTCACCACCTCATACCAACCCAGCGCGCCCCATTCTACCAGGGCTTCCGCACTGGAAAAGAGGAATAAATCCGTAATCAGAAATATGGCGATATTGATTGCTACAACTATTATGTTGCATTTAGGAAACAACTCACTTCTCCAATACTGTCGAAAAGCATTCCGCCACCTCCCCCCAACATGGGAGCCATTCACGCCACCCCGCCAGTTTCCTGCGCAAGAGCCGTTTCCGTCCCTGCCCCACCGACATTCGCCATAGGCGCCATTCCCGGCGGCATTGCCGCGAAAGGCACCATTTCTCCTGGGAAATAACCTTTCCAGCGGCCGGCGCAGCTCCATAAACTCAGCCGCCGCATCCTCAAATACCATCACCTGCCCGCGGGTGGGAACGATCCGCCAGTAATTTCCCTGATTTCCAAAGAGCCTTTCCTGGCTGCCGTCCTCCTCGCTAATCAGCAGATAGAGGAAAAAAGTGTGCAGGCAGCCTCTCTTTTGAATAAAGTCCCGAATCTGCACGGAAATATGTTCGAACTGCTCCCTAGTCAGCATGTTCCCCGTGGTCTCATCCAATGTTACCACCGCAAATCCCCTGCTTTCCACCCGCTTCAACCCCAGGGAAACCCCCACCACATTTAACGTAATATTCTCATATCCATATGTCTCCAACAAATCTCGGACAGACTGATACATTTCCACGACCAAACCTTTCTACATATAACATCAATGATTCGGATGCCAAAGATCCATTTTATCTTTTGACATCTTTTTCATCAATAGCATAACAAAAATATGCTGATTTATCCAGTTATTTTCCCTTTTATGTCGAAGAAATTCCTAATATGGCATTTGATATCTCTTCCTCCCGGCACACTCCTCCTTTATCATAACTTTTAAAGGCGCAATGACTGTGAAAGGGTAATTAGCGGGTTACTATTCACAACAATGAATGGCAAGCATTACGCCAAAAGCTATTTAAAAAGGGGGACAAACCATTGAAAACCATACTAGAAAACTATAACTTGCTCATTGCCATGACTGTTCTTACCTCTCTGGCAATCCTGATGAAATGCGTCTGCGCCATCTCATATCAGATGCTGTCCCGGGAGACGGAGCAGATGAACAACACGAAAAACGCCTGGCTGAAGGGAATGGTGACCAAATTCGAGTCCTGCTACCAGCTAAAAATGCCCATGCAGAATCCTGGAAGCTTTGTAAAGCTCCATCTGGAACGATACCGACTGGCCGGCATCTCCCTGCGCACCCTGGAGGGGTTCGATTTATTTACCGGATGCATCACCACGGGATGCGCCCTTTTAACGATTATGGGCGGCATTTATTACAAGCTTCCCACAGACTGGATCGTGATACAGAGTATCACCCTAGTTCTCTTTCTCTTCTTTCTGGGCACCAGCGAACTTCTATTCCAAACTAGGCGAAAGCGTCGCATTCTAATTATGAAAATGGAAAATTATTTCGCCAATACGCTGCACCCAAAACTGATGAACCAATATATCTACCCAGAAGAACTACAGGAATATCGGGATGAATATTTCCTGCCGGACGACGACGAAGGCGAGCCCGAAGCATTTCCCGCTGCCAGCACCGAAGAGGCCCTGGCAGACGGACCTTCCCTTCACTCAGTCACGCCGGATATGCAAGAACTTATCGACTCCCTGCTAGAGGAATCTAAGATCTCAGAAGAACTGGAAAAGAAGAAGCAGGAACTCACCACTGTTGCGGCCAAGGAGAAAATGCACTTAGTGGAAGAGATCATGAAAGAATATATCCAAGTATGAAACTATTCACAGCCGTTTTGTGCGTCATCATTAGAAAGGATTTTCAAGTAAATGTTAGATAAGAAGATAACGATTTCAGAAGCTGCAAAGCAATTATCCCTAGAAAGCCATGTCCTGCGCTACTGGGAGATGGAATTGGGCCTGCAGATATCCCGGAATAACCAGGGACACCGCTTCTACACCGGGGACGACATCGCCCTGCTGCGGGACATCAAGGACTTGAAGGAACAGGGATTCCAGCTAAAAGCCATCAAGATGATACTGCCGGATATCCACAATGTGCGGCAGATGAATCCCCAGAGGCTTTACGAACTGCGGGAAGAACTAAACGAGCGGGTGCAGAGCGAAGAAACCTCGCAAAACACCAAAGTCCACACTGCCCAGGTCATGCCCCTCCATCCCAGGAGCGGCACGGAGATCCGCAATCTGGGGGAAGGCAGTTCCCAATACCGAAATGATGCGGAGGACAAGCTGCGCCACTTCGAGGCCATGATGCGAAAAATGATCCGTGCCACCGTGGCTGAGATGGAGCATGAGTCAGAGGAGCGAATCTATGAGCGAATTACCACCAAGCTTTTAAAAGAGATGGACTATCTCACCAGGCAGCGGGAGGAACTTCACGAAAAGCAAGTTGCCCTTCTCAAAGAAATCCTGGCCGAAGTGCGCCACGAACTGCCGGAAACCGCCACCACTCAGGAAACACCGGTCCTGCAATCCAAAAAGAAGCAGAAGGAAAAAAAAGGGAGAAAAAAGAATTTACCATTTGCGAAGAAGAAATAATATGCTATACTAGAGGTTAGCGGTTTTGTGTCGCACCCTGTACCATCTTGTACAAATTTGTATGAAACGTACGAATATGCGAATAAAAGACGCTGTATCACAAAATACTATAACGCACACAAGGGCAGAAATTGCCAGCGTATAGAGAGAAAGGCGGGAAATCAACATGGGAAATTTCCAAATCGAACCCTGCGGAAACATCCAGGGGCTATATACCGTTCAGCCAAAGGTCTTCGGCGATTCCAGGGGCTATTTCATGGAAACGTACAATTACGCGGACTTTAAAAAAGCCGGGCTGGACATGGTCTTCGTGCAGGACAACCAGTCCAGTTCCACCCACGGAGTGCTCCGGGGACTGCATTACCAGAAGAACCACACCCAGGGAAAGCTAGTGCGGGTCACTAGCGGAGAAGTTTTCGACGTGGCAGTAGACATTCGCCGGAACTCCCCCACCTACGGCCAATGGTTTGGCGTGGTACTCAGTGCGGAAAAGAAAAATATGTTTTACGTCCCAGAGGGATTTGCCCATGGATTTTACGTAATGTCAGATACGGCAGAATTCATATACAAATGCACGGATTTCTATGACCCCACTTCCGAGGCGGGAATTCTGTGGAACGATGCAGCCATCGGCGTGGAATGGCCGATTCCTGACGGGGAAGAGCCGATTCTCTCCGAGAAGGATACCATGCATCCTGCTTTTTCTGACAAAATCTGCCTAGACTATTAGCTATGAATAGAAACTACTGGTTGCTATTCGCAACCCTAGGAACGGCATAGCAGTAAATAAAACCAATTTTTATGCACGGAAAAGAGGATTGGACATGAAGAAAGTATTGATTACCGGCTGCAACGGGCAGCTTGGACGGGCTTTGAACGAGCTGCTGCGGGATTCCGACGTGGAAATCATCAACACGGACGTGGCCGAACTGGATATCTGCAATCTAGACCAGGTACGCCGCCTCCTCACGGAAAAACGCCCGGATACCATTATCAACTGCGCCGCCCACACGGCGGTGGACAAGTGTGAGACAGATGCGGAAAATGCACAGAAAATCAACGGTTTGGGGCCGAAGAACCTGGCCACGGCGGCAAAAGAAATTGATGCCCAGATGGTTCAGGTCTCCACAGACTACGTATTTTCCGGAGATGCGGACACCCCCTACACGGAGGAGGACGCCCCCTGCCCCCAGAGCGTATATGGCTCTACCAAGCTGGAGGGTGAGCAGGCAGTCACATCCATTCTGGAGCGATATTACATCGTCAGAACGGCATGGCTTTACGGGGATGGCAATAATTTTGTAAAAACCATGCTCCGTCTGGCGGAAACCCGAGACAAGATTACCGTGGTCAACGACCAGTACGGCTCCCCCACTTCCGCCATGGAACTGGCCCGCATGATTCTTCACATCGTAGATTCCGGAGAATACGGCATCTACCACGGCACATGCGAGGGCATCGCCAGCTGGTATGAATTTGCCTGCAAGATTTTCTCCCTGGCAGGGGTGGATATCAACGTAGTGCCCGTAACCACTGAAGAATACCCTGCCTCCGTGGCAAAACGCCCAGCCTATTCCGTGCTGGAAAATAAAAAACTAAACAGCCAGGGAAGTTATCGGATGAAGCAATGGGAGGACGCACTGGAAGAATATATGGAAAACGAAATCTCTAACAGATAAGGGGATAAGCCACTGTGAATAGTAGCATTCAGGCTAAATACTTTTATGGAGCAATGACTTGAACATTTTATTCTATCAATGGAACGCATACAATTTATCAGACACTCGATGGGCTTTGGAGCAGAAGGGATACACCGTCACCATGCTCACAGATCCCATCGCAAACCCGGAGGAGGATGCAGATTATACCCACAGGCTGGCAGAGCGCCTTTCTGGAGGGGATTATGATTTTGTATTCTCCCTTAATTATTTTCCAGTGCTGGCCGAGGGCTGCCACCAGGCATCCCGCCCCTATGTGTGCTGGAACTGTGACGGCTCCCTTCTGGCAATGTACCATGCCTCGGTTTTCTACCCCACCAATGTCATCTTTACCTTTGATTATAAAAACTATAAGGAATTTCAGGCCCTTGGCGTAACTAATATCTTCCATCTTCCCCTGGCAGTGAACACCCACAGGCTGGAAAGGCAGCCCTTTTCCACAGGCACTGATTACTCCGTGTCCTTCGTGGGAAATCTCTACGAGAAAAATACCTACCAGGAGATCAAGGACAGATTGCCGGACTATCTCGCCGGGTATCTGCGGGGAGCCATCAATGCCCAGAAGTTGGTGTCTGGAGGAAATATGCTGGAACTGCTGCTAACAGATGATATCGTAGCGGAACTAGAAGAATTGTCCTGCTACCACAAGTCAGAACAATCCTTTGCGGGCATCAAGCAGCTGTTTGCCACTACGATCCTGGGATTCCAGACAGCCTCGGAGGAACGGCAGGAAAACCTTGCCGCGCTGGCGGCCCACCTGGAACCTGACTGCAAGGTACATCTGTTCACAAGGAGCGATGGGCTATATCTGCCTGGCGTAATTTCTCATCCACCTGTGGATTATCAGGAGGAGATGCCAGATATTTTTCGGAAAAGCAAGGTCAACCTGAATATGACCATCCCAAACATCACCACCGGCATTCCCTTGCGAGCCTGGGATATCCTGGGATGCGGCGGCTTTCTGCTATCCAATTACCAGCCGGAATTCCACAATTATTTTGATATGGGGAAGCATATGGATATTTTTGAGGACTGCGGGGAACTCTTAGAGAAAACCGACTTTTATCTGCGCAACGACAGCCTCCGCAGGCAGATGGCAACGGAAGGGATGGAACTGGTGCGCAGGGAGCACAACTATCTGGCAAGGATAGGCCAGATGATAGATATACTGAATGATTTGGATATATAAAGTAATGCAGAAATGGGGGAAGATATGAACCAACTAGAAGAGAAAAAAAGAGAAGAGGAAAATTACTTAGAACGCTTGGAGACCGCCGTAGCGCGCATCAGGGAAATCCACGAGGAAAACATTGCGGGCAAGCCCACGGTAAAGCATCACGGAGAAGCTTTCCCGGATTATTTCGCCAAGGTCTCCGCCTTTCTCCTGCAGATTGCCGATTTTCATCAGAAGCATCGGCAGGGAGGGCTTGACCAACTGTCATTGGAAGATTGGAAGGCGATCAATCATTCCCAGTATGAGGACGTGGCTGGGGAAAACTATCAGTCCAGCTATGCCAATCCCGACTACAGCGCAGCCACATTGGGAGAGGTATTTGGCCAGATCCTAGCCAGCCTGTACACAGAACTGCGCAGCAGCATCGCATACGCATACGAGGACCGGCTATTTGACCTGACCACCATCTATGAACTCTTTATAGAGATATACAATATCTTGGAACAGGCAGACGCTTCTTACGAGGAAGTGCGCTCCGCCATCTACTATCACTTTTACGACTATGCAGACATTACGGTGGAAGACAGCCTGCGTGATACCTTCGACCCCTCCAGGAACTTTGCCGCCAACCTGATCTGCCACAGCGATTTGACCGACCTGCGGTATCTGTACCGATTCGGGGAATGCATTTCCTTCAATGAACTGGAGATGGCTGCTTACCTGAACGGCTTGCCGGAAAAGGAAATCAAAGACATGGCATTCACCTTCACAGACGGCTATCGCCGGGGATTTGAATTATACCACATCGACCTTGCTGAAAAAAAGACGGTCAATATCCGCTATCGCCTGGGCATGGAGCGAATGATCCGGGAAGTGATCCGCCAATTCGAGGAAATGGGCCTCTCCCCCATCATATATCGGGCGGGCGTGAGCATCAGCCGCAGAAATCTTGGGGGAAAGGTAGGATTTTACGGCGCATCACCCAATCGCCAGTACGAGTACGACCACCGCATGGACGACGCCATCTTTTTTGACAAAGCCTATGCAGAGCGAAAACTTGGCCTCCAAGAGCAAGCTCTGGAGGCCATGAAAGACCTTTGCGGAGATTTCGCAGGTCCCGCCGTAGTAGAAAACTTTGGCGAGTCTCCCTTCAATCCCGAGGACAAGGAGAATGCCTACCACTACAGCGACAAACAGCAGAAGCAGAAACTGGAATTCCAGGCCGCCAGCGGACTTTTGCGGAACAATTACGTTCCCAGAGACCAGACCAGTTTCTCCATCATTGCCTATCCCCTGCCAGAAATCCAGGGCGACTTCCCAGAAATCTTCCACCAGACCATTCTGGTAAACACCCTGGACCAGCAGGAATATTTAAAAATCCAGACATGCATCATCAATGCCCTAGACCAGGGGGATTACGTCACTATTACAGGAAGGGATGGCAATCGCACGAATCTGACGGTGTCATTGGTCCCTCTGGAAAATCCCGAGAAGGAGACCAAGTTTGAGAACTGCCTGGCAGACGTGAATATACCTGTGGGTGAAGTATTTACCTCCCCCCAGCTCCAGGGAACAAACGGGCTTCTGCATGTGAAAAAAGTATACCTGAATGATCTGGAATACCATGACTTCTCCCTGTCCTTCACAGATGGAATGATTACCGACTATAACTGCGGCAATTTCCAGACGGAGGAAGAAAACAAAAAATACATTGCAGAGAACGTGCTCTTTCACCACAAGACCCTGCCCATGGGAGAATTTGCCATCGGCACCAACACCACCGCCTACATGATGGGGAAAAAGCACCAAATCTCCCATCTCCTCCCCATCCTCATCGCAGAGAAAACCGGCCCTCATTTCGCCGTAGGGGACACCTGCTTTTCCCAGGAGGAAGACCTGGTCACCTTTAATCCTGACGGAAAGCAGATGATAGCCAAGGAAAATGACTACTCCCGCCTACGGCACACGGACAGCAAGAAAGCATACTTTCATTGCCACACGGATGTGACCATACCCTATGACGAACTGGGAGATATCCTAGTGCATACCCCCAAGGGGGAAGTGATCCCCATTATCCGGGAAGGCCGCTTCGTGCTGCCGGGAACGGAAAAACTCAACGATGCGCTTTAAAAAAGGGAACAAGGGAACGCTGACGCATTCCCTTCCAAATAATCTTCCCATTATTTATTTGCAAATTTAATCTTGGCATTCTTGTGCAACCCATTGCCCCATAATACCTTCTTGCATTTCTTTTTCTGGGACTTGGTGCACTTGGGGATTTGCACCGTCAGCCTGCTGTATTTCTTACTGCCCGCCAGATAAAACGGGCAGTAGAAATCATTATCGCTCAACTTGCGATTGTAAGTCATTCCCAGCCACTTCTTCCCCTTGAAAACTATCTTTTGCAGATTCTTGCAATCGTAAAATGCCTGGTACTTGATATTCTTAATATTCTTTCCCAGAACCACTTCCTTAAGAGACGTGCAGCCGGCAAATAACTCTCCATTTACCGCGGCTATCCCATTGGGCAGCACGACCTTGGCCAGTTTCTTGCAATTCTTAAAGGAACCGGCATTTAATTTCGTTAATTTAGATGAAAGGGCTACCTGCTTCAAAACCTTCCCGTCCTTAAACGCCCGTTTCTCAATTGTCTTAACCCCATTTCCCATCACCACTTTTTTTAGATACCGGGTCTGGGAGATGGCGCTGTTCGCAATGGTGGTTACTTTCTTGGGCACTGTAAATTTGCTCCCCTTCTTTGCCTGGGGATAGCGGTACAAAGTCTTCCCAGACTTGTTATACAAGACGCCCTTGGCAGAAGAAAAATATTTATTCTGAGAATCCACGGCTATCTCTTTCAGGGAAGCGCATCCCCAAAACATTCCCGACTCCTCCCATCCAGAATGGTATACAATCTTCTTCACCCTCTTGGGAAGCCGCACCTTCACAAGAGAAGAACAATTCGCAAATGCATCATAATCTATCACAGTCAGCGCATCGTCCAACTTAATTTCCTTTAAATTCGCCGCGCCGTAAAATCCGCCTATGCCAATTTTCTTAATCCCCTTGGGCATCACATAACCGGCATCCTTCCTTCCCATAGGATACGCCACCAGTTCCCTGGTGCTCCTCTTGAGAAGAACGCCATCCTCTACCTGGTAATCACTCGCACCCGGAGAGACCTGGAAATCTGTCAGCGCAGGACAGTTCACAAAGCATCGGCCGAAAACATACTTTGCCGTATTCGGCACCGTGACCGTCTTAAGAGCCGGGCAATTCTTAAAGATCACATCCCATTCATGAATCACTTCCGGCAGAAGCACCTTCTGAAGCCTTGGGCAGTCAACAAAGGAGTCTTCTGACAGACTTGCCTTTGCCGGAATTTCAATCTCTGTCAAGCCAGCGTTGATAAAAGCATATTGCTCTATGGAGTCCAACCCCTTGGGAAGAGATATCTTTGCCAGATTCCTTGTTCCCGAAAAGGCATATTTATGAATGTACTCCACATGGGCAGGCACCGTGTAGGCGGCATCCTTTTTCGCCATCGGATAGCAGATCAGCGTGCTTTGGTTGAACAAAACCTGATCCACTTCCTCAAAATTCTTATTTTCAGGATGGACGATAAATTTCTCCAGGGCGGACGCCCCATTTATATTCCCGAATACAATCAAATTTTTTCCCAGCGTGATCTCCCGAAGTTTTTGCGGAGCATCCATCCCATTGGCGATGCCGTCCTCTAAGAAGTATTCCATATAATCCGACAGGAAGACCTTCTCTACCACCGCATTCCTGCACAGAACCTTTTTCCAGTTAGCACTCTTAACCTTTATCAGATTGCAGTAGTCGGGAATATACATCTCCTTCAGCGTCTTTCCCTTCTCGGTGAGTCCCTTCACATCCCCGTTGAGTACATCGAAATAATTGGTAAAATTATCTATGACCTTCAATTCATAGGACAATTTTTTTGTCTTCGTCTCCTCGCCCTCTTTATACTGAACCTCTGCCACAATATCTGTCTTGCCCTCCTCAACCCCAGATACGACGCCGGAATCGCTCACCACCGCTACATCCCGGTTGGTGGAGGAATACTTTACAGACTGAATGCCTTCGCCAATAATCGCAATCTCATCTCCGCTGTCCCGGTAAAGCACCTTCTGATAACCTGCGATGGCAGGCTCTGTCTCAGCAGTCATTGACGTTTCTTTCCCTTCTATTTGCCCCCCGGCGGCATAGGATGCAGTCCCTCCCGCAATCCACATCGCTCCCATCCAAATCGCCACGGCGGCAATAGGCCTCATCTTCCTTAAAAATTCCATTCTCCTCTTCATAATAACCCTCCTCCTCTTCTATTTCTTTGCAAACTTAATCTTTGCCTTGCGGTGAAGCCCTGCCGTCTTCAGGGCCTTTCTGCACTTCGTCCTCTGCTTTGCCGTACATTTGGGCACGTAGACTGCCAATTTCCCATAACTTTTACTGCCCGCCTTGTAAAACACAGAATCATGGTCAAGCCAGTCAATCCATTTCTTTCCCTTAAAAGTCAATTTCCTTAGGCTCTTGCAATCCTGGAAGGCTCCACGCCGCACATACTTCACAGATTTGCCCACCACTGCCTCTTTCAGAGCAGTACAGCCGGAAAATGCCGTGGCACTCAGCGTCTTCACTTTGCCAGGAATAACGATTTTCTGCAACTTTGTACAATCGCTAAAAGCACCGCTCTCTATGAATTCCAACTTGGTTGGCAGTACAGCCTGCCTCAATGCCTTCGCCCGAAGGAAGGACAGCTTCTCTATTTTCTTCACCTTTTTGCCAATCGTCACCTTTTGCAGATACCGATTATCTGCAAATGCATATTTTCCGATTAGATATACATTTTTGGGCACTCCATAACTTTTCGCCTTCTTTGCCTGGGGATAGCAGTATAAAATGCCTTTGGTTTTATCTAGCAACACCCCTTGCACAGAGGAATAATTCCTATTTTTTGCATCCACTTTAATTTCCTTTAGATTTCTGCATCCCCAGAAGCATTGCTCAGGATCATCTCCCAGATGCGCCTTTCGGGGAATGCGGATGCCCGCAAGAGATTTGCAATCCTCAAACGCCCTGTACTCTATCCACTCCAAACTGCTATTTAATTTGATTTTTTTCAAATTCTCTGCACTGGCAAATGCCTCCCGCTGAATTGTTGCCGTTCCAGAGGGAACAGTATAGCTGGTATTTTTCTTCCCCATGGGATAAACTGCCAAAGTGGACCCATAATCCTTAAAAAGAACATCATCCTTGGCAACAAACTGGCTCTTTCCGTCCGTAATCTGGAATCCCTCCAGGCTGGAACATCCATAAAAATTTCCCCCGTAGATTTCCATGGCCGTATTTGGCACGATAACAGTCTTCAAGGCATCACAATTCTTAAAAACCCCGCCGGAAGCCTCCAATTTATTGGGAAGTATTGCCTTATCCAGCTTGCTGCAGTCCCCGAATGCATTGGCTCCCAGGTTAATCTCCAAAGGCAGCCGGACTTCCACTAGCCCGGTCTTTTGAAAAGCCGAGGCTCCAATATACTTGAGATGATCAGTAAATTTAACTTTGGTAAGCCGCAATGCCCCGGAAAAGGCATAGTCCTCGATCTTGACCACGTTCTCCGGCACCGTATAAGATGCATCCGCCCTCCCCCCAGGATAGCATACCAGCGTATCGCCAGAGAAAAGAACATTTTCTTTCACTTGGAAATGCTGGTTCCCGGGATGAACGGTTATCTTCTCCAGGGAAGAAATATTTTTCAGATACCCCAGATTCTTCAGCCCGCCGCCGATGTGAAGTTCCTTCAGATTGCTGCAATCGTCAAATATGGAGGAAGTGCATTCCTCATCCTCCCAATTACAATAATCCAAATATTCCAAGCAGTCAGACAGGAAAACCTTTTCTACCACCTGGTTATTGTCAAAGACATTCTCCTGCACGGCCGTTACTTTTGTATTGCCGTAGTAGCCAGGAATGTGCACTTCCTTCAACTGCTTCCCCTTGGTAGTCAGCCCGGTCACCCTGCCACTCTGATACTGGAAATAATTAGTGGAACGGTCTATGACCTGCAAGTCATAGGATAATTCCTTCGTCTGCAGTTTCCCCTCTCCTCCATAAGTAACCCTCGCCTGAATCTTTGCTATCCCCTCCTTTACAGGCGTAACCGTGCCACTCTGGGTCACGGATGCCACATCCGTCGAACCAGAAGAGTACGCCACCGATTGAATATCATCTCCCCGCACGGAAATATCATCCTTTCCATCCAGGTAAATTACTGTCTCCTGCCCTATTATTTCTGGTTCCCGGGCAGCCTTAGCCCTTTCCCCGCCAATCAAAAATACCCCTGCCGCTGCCATCATAGCAGCAAGCACTCCTCTCCTCCATGCAACCTCATGTCTCTCCATAGATAGCCCTCCTTTTTTGCTATATTAGAAATCCGGCCGCAGCGCAATGCTAATCCGGCCAGCAGATTCAAAGAACTCTCAATCTTTTAGATGATCTATTCTTTGTTGCTACTATATCAGGAAATTTTTAAGAAAAACGAAAGAAATTCTTAAGAATTCTTAAGATTGGCTATAAATTATTATTTTTTCGATATATAATAGAGAGAAAGAAGTTTTCTAAGGATAGCATAGCGAAAAGACAAAGCATGCAACCGGAAAGGAAGTGATATGATGTCATTAGCAGCCCAAGAAAAAACTTATACCATAGATGATATTTATGCCCTGCCAGAGGGGGAGCGGGCAGAATTGATAGACGGCCAGATTTATTATATGGCACCGCCTGCGAGAAAGCATCAGCGCATTGCAGGGGAACTTTATGCAACAATTCGTGAATACATCAAAAGCAATGATGGCTCTTGCGAGGTGGACATTGCCCCCTTCGCCGTATTTCTCCAAGAGAGGGATTTCAACTACGTGGAGCCTGACATTAGCGTGATCTGCGACCCAGACAAATTAGATGACAAAGGGTGCAATGGCGCGCCGGATTGGATTATCGAAATCGTTTCGCCGAGCAGCAGACGGATGGATTATTATATCAAGCTATTCAAATACCGCACTGCCGGCGTGCGGGAATACTGGATCGTGGATCCTGATAAGAACTGCATCACGGTCTACAGCTTTTTCAACGAAGACATGCAGGAATATCAATTTACTGATGATATCCCTGTGGGAATCTACCAGGGATTCTCCATAAACCTTTCCTCTTTGAGCATAATGTGAAAAACAATCCTATATATTTTAAAAGGCATATGCCCCACGCATACGCCTTTCTTTTTTCCTACTTCTTTTTAGATTTTTTCCCGCCAGACTGAATCGTATCAATCTTGGCTTTCTCCTTCTCCCGCATTCCGTCCAGCTTCATGCGCATCTTTTGAGAAAATTTCACCTTGCCCTGCTTCTGCTCCAGGCTGCTGCGAAGGCCCTTCACATCCATGATGTAAATTCCGCTGACCATGGCTCTGACTTCCTTTCTCACCGGAATCTGGTCATATATTTTTTCCTCGCATATCAGAGACATAATCTTCGGTCCAATCTTCGCCTTCACAATGGGTACTTTCCTCCCCCGCATATATTTGGGAGTCTGATCCAGCACGATTTGGGGCAGGCCGGACTCATTCAGTTTCAGCCTCTTCTTATCAATTACCAACAGAGACACGCTCTGGGCGGCGTTCTCCAGTTCTCTCTGAGAATTCTCCTGCCGGGTCTGCAGCTTCTTTCCATAGATGCTCAAGGCAACCAGAGCCGCAACCAACAGCACGATAATCACGATGGAGACAATCATCCATGTGGAAATCCCCAATACTGGTACAAAAATATCACTCATTTCTTTTCACCTATGCCTTTCTTTCGTTACCATTCACGATAACTTTCTATCAAACCATATTTTAGCATACCATAATTTAACAGGGAAGAAAAGAGTTAAAATCGCACCTCTTTTTTATTCTGATCCACCTTTTCCTGGATAATCTCCCGCACCGCGTCTCCAACCTTCTTCTTTTCCACCCGCTCCATCTGGTCCATATAAATGGGCTGGCAATATTCGATAATCACATGCCCTCTTTTAATCCAGGGAAACTGCCGTTCAAATATGGCATCCGTATTGTTGATTGCCACGGGAACGATTGGGCGCTTAGACTTCTCTGCCAACTTGAAGCTGCCCAGATGAAACTCCAGCAGTTCATCTCCCTGGTTCCTAGTGCCCTCCGGGGCGATATAAATAGATGTGCCGCCCTTCAGAAGCTCTATTCCTTCCAAGATTGTCTTCATGCCCTGCTTCAAATCATCCCTCTCCAGAAAGAGGCAATGCATATATTTCATCCAATGGGAAATGACAGGCACCTTCTTGATGCCCACCTTGGAGACGAAGCCCGTGGGATAGGGCGCCGTACAATATCCTACCAGAATGTCAAAAAATCCCCGATGGTTGAATACATACAATGCGGACTCATCCTTTAGGATATTCTCCTTCCCTTTTACTGTCATCTTCACGCCGCAGATAAAAAGGATTGGCTTGAATCCCAGATTTACCACAATCTTTTGGGAAATGATCGCCCTCATCCTTGGGTTGCGCTTTCCCACCAGAAATAAAATCAGAAAAGGAATCAGGCAGATGATTGAGTAAAACACCAGATAAATCCCCACCATAATTGTTCTCATAATAATATCCACGCCTTTCCACATCTGCAGCATTTAGATGCAGACACAATATTTGCAATACGAAAAAATACTTGCCTTTATTATCTCCTACCCATGATTACTCCTCGCCCATGCCATCATCCTCTTCGCCATCATCATTGGGAAGATTCTGGGACGGCTCCGGAGTCTGCGGTGCCTTGGTTGCCACAGGAGCCTTCGTAGGCTTGGGCTTTTTGGTAGGTTTCGGCGTCACGATGGGTTTCTTCGTGACTTCCGGTCTCTTCGTCTTTTCTGGCAAAGAAGCAGGCTCATCCTCCTCCGGTGCCTCTGTCCTTTTAGGACGTCTCGTTTTTACTGGAGCAGCTGTTTTCCTGGCTGGCCTAGGCTTTCTCGTCGCCTTTGCTGCCGAAGATGGCTTAGGCGTAGGAGCCGCAGTCATTTCCGGCTGATTCTTGTCATTGTCGTCCGTATCTACTACTGGATCGTCTTCCACTTTTTGGTCTACCGTTGTAATCTGGTAGTATTCCTCCAGGGTCAGTTTATTTTCATATAAATGTTTCGCAAGGTTTTTCCCCACATAGCGAATATGCCAAGGTTCATAGGAATATCCCGTAATCTTAGACTTGTTCTTGGGATACCGAATGATAAATCCATATTTATGGCAATTCGATTTCAGCCATTTTCCCTCTGGCGTCTTTCCGAAGGATTTTTCCAGTTCGCAGTTGACAGAATTGCAGCTCACATCAATGGAAAGCCCCGTCTGGTGCTCGCTGCTTCCGGGAACCGCAGACACTTTATCCGTCTTTGCCGTCCCCCGGTTTCTCACATTATTGTTATAAATCTGCTTCTGCCGGTCATACGAGCGGTAGGCAGATACGCCTTTTAACTGATATCCCTTCTTAGCCGCATTGGCAAAAAGCTGTTCCAGAGATTTTGCCGCCTGCTTCCTCATATAGCTTTTCTCATATGTTCCCGTAAAGCTAAATGGAATGTCCGGCACCATCAAATCCGCTGGAATGTAATCCTTGGACAAAAGATATGTCCTATTTACCAGAACGCCATAACTATCCGGGTCTGTATCCACTTCGATATATTCCTTTGGTACGGCAGTGCTGTTTATGAAATCCTCCATACTCTGGTCCTCCACAGGAGAGTTAGTATAATAGTATTCATACTCCGCCGCATTGGTGTCTGATTCTGCCCCATCGGTCCCGGCTCTATATTGCCCCATCCGGGAAGACAGCGCCCCAATAAAAAGTATGACGCAGATTCCCAGTACAATCGCTTTTTTTCTCATGTTGCTCCTCGTCTTCTCTAGGACGCCGCTACTAAGTCAACGCCGCACGTTGCTATAAACAGCCATTCATCCTTTCATGGGATATTAATATTTTCCCCTTTTATTATCATTTTACTATCGTCACCCAATATATGGTAAACATACTTTGGTAAGTATACCACATGTGGGTCTAAAGTGTAAAGAATTTTGTCGAATTTCGCGCAGATATTACTATAAGCAGATACTATTCTCCTTGACGAATACCTATTTCAAGGTAAAATAAATAATATAAAAATACACATTTCATTATAAAAGGAGCAAAAAAGCATATGCCAAACAAAATTACCGTCAAAGCGCCAGCAAAAATCAATCTGACCCTGGATGTAATAGGGCGCAGGAAAGACGGGTATCATGATTTGCAAATGATTATGCAGACCATCGACCTGCACGACAAAATCACCATCACTGAAACAGGGGACTCGAAGATTGTTCTTGCAATGAACAAAGCTTTGCCAGACGGCTGCCTGCCGGAAGACAATCTAGTATGCAAGGCTGCAAAGCTTATGCAGGAAACCTACTCCCTTTCCAGCGGATTCCACATAAAATTAACAAAAAACATTCCAGCTGCGGCAGGGCTTGCGGGGGGAAGTTCCGACTGTGCCGCCACCTTGTCAGGCATCAACAAATTGTGCGGGCTGGGCCTGACAAAAGACGAGCTATGCAAATTGGGGGTTAAACTCGGAGCCGATGTTCCTTTCTGCATCAAGAAAGGAACCATGCTCTCTGAGGGAATCGGGGAAATCCTCACTCCTCTGGCAGATTTGCCTCCCATCTGGGTGCTTCTGGTGAAACCAAACATCTCCGTGAGCACTGCCTATGTCTACTCCCATCTAAACTTGCAGAGAATATACAATCATCCCAAAACCGCCCAGGTCATAGAATACATTGATAGCCATGATATCTCTGCCCTAGGCCCGGAACTCTGCAATGTATTAGAGACTGTTACCATTCCCAGTTACCCGGTCATTGCCGAACTGAAAGAATTTCTCATGAAGAATGGGGCAACAGGTTCTCTCATGAGCGGCAGCGGCCCTACAGTATACGGATTGTATCAGGATAAAACCCTGGCTGAGATTTCCTATCAAACTGCCAGAGCCAAATATCCAAAATATGATGTCATCCTGTGCCAGACAAAATTGCCAGAGTCGGAATGATGCCGGGGAAGCTTTCACATTTCTATTTTACCTTGGTAAAAATATCCAAAAAACTAAAAAATATTGGATAAAACCTAAGTTTTTCCAAATATCATCCGATATTATAGATACAAGAATAAAAAGGCGCAAAGTCTTCCAAGCCTACAAATGCTTGGCCAGGCAGAACTGTTACCGCGCCTCAGGAGGGCGCGAAATCAGCGTTCTTCACTATATTATAATATAAAAGGCATGTTATCTGATGCTACATAGGTTCACGGAGGAACCTGAATATTCAGATAACCAAAGAAAAAGGAGGTTCTAGAACTATGGCAGATATGGCAGTAAACAACAATGTAAATGCATATGCTACGACGGCGACAAAGCCGGCCACTGAAAACACCGCTGCAAATACTACAGCGAAGACCGAAGCTGCAGACAGCAAGAATGACAAGAACAGCGCAGAAGGCGTTGTGTATGAGAAATCAGACGAGAAGGTAGCGAAGGGGAACAAACTGTACAACAGGGATGCCATTGTCGGCAAGTTAAAGGCAGACCAGGAGGCTCGCATCGCTTCTATGCAGTCTCTGGTAGAGAGTTTGCTGGGCAAGCAGAGAAACTTATTTGACATTGCAGGACTTTCTGACAAAGAACTGGGTTCCATGAATCTGGCAAAGACATTCCGGGGCGCAGCCGCTATGGCAAGCCCGGAAGATATTGCAAATGCTAAACAGAGCATTTCTGAGGACGGCTACTGGGGCGTAAACCAGACATCCGACCGCCTGGTAAGCATGGCAATCGCCCTCAGCGGCGGGGATACCGCAAAGGCAGACGAGATGATGGCTGCCATTGAAAAGGGATACGAGAAGGCTACCAAGGCGTGGGGAGAGAAATTACCTCAGATTTGCCAGGATACCATGGATGCAACTCGCCAGAAGATGGATGACTGGAAGAAGGGCGTTACCACAGCGGAAGACTACAACAAGTATTTGCATGGATAATTCTTCACTGCATGGGTCAAACTAATGAAACAGTAAACAATGATACGGTTGAAATAGGCCGGGATGCTTTAGCGGAAAGCGGGTACCCCGGCTTAAACTTTTAGGTCTATATCCTATAACATTCTCTCTGTATGTATTCTCCAACAGTTTCAATTAATTCTTCAAGAAATAAAGTAATAAATCTTACATACTTTTCAAAGTCTTGTATACTATCATCCCTAACCGCATCTACAAACGAAACACCTCCATGTGCAAGTTTATTTCTACTTGTTTTAATATTCCCCAAAATATCCGGCCTAAAATTAGGACTATTTGTGCTTATCTGTATGCCATGAGATTCAAATGTCTCTTTTATTGAGATTCCATCCAAATTGCCGGCTGGCAGCGATTCCTTAGCATGAATATCTAATGTTGCATTCAATAAAATATGATTGATAATTTCCTCGTTCTTTTTTAAAAATGTATTAAAATTCGCCCCCGGATCTCTTGCCGATTTTAATATTGTCTTTCTCCACAACTTTCTAATTGATTCATTAACATCAATATATGCCAAACTATGAACACGTATCTCATCATATATACAATCAACAAGTCCTGAAACCGTATATTCAATAATATTATATATCATTAATGATAAATTTGATTTGAGTATATTAATTAGTTCCTGATACGAAAGCGCAATTTGTGTTTCCCCCTCATAAAAAAATTCATCAAAGGAGATTTCATTTTCCTCTACACGTATCTTTTTCCCTTCAAAAAATTTCATCAATTCAATAAAATTATTAATTTCTTTTTTTCTATTTTCATAAGTACCTTTTAATGCAATCATTTATTCACCTACTAATTTATTTTTCACAAAATCAATACGTTTTTTCAATTTCGTTTTATTATTTGCCGCATCCGATCTCGTGACCAAAGAAAAATCTTCTTCATCTATCCAAGCATTGTCATCAACTTTTAAATCAGATCTTTCCTGCAATGCTAAAGCAATTCCGACTGCCAATGCCTCAAAACGTGCCCGCGGTGTTGATTTTGATTTTTCTTTTTTCCTAAAGCCTCTACTTCCCAAAAAATCTTCCGCAAAATTTAACATATTTTGAAATTTATTTCTATATTCATCTTCTGCACTTTGCTTTTCCCATATCATGTTCATTGATTCAATATATTGATCAATATATTGTGCCACATTTCCTGAATATCCAGGAAAATCCGCAGTATAGTTATCAAAATAGGCAAAAAATCGCGAAACTAATTCAATGCCCTCATAGCGCTTTTCTGTCTGCTGGCTTCGCGGTGCCAATTTATTAAATTTTTCATTTTTTGAACACTCGCTCAAAAATGCCATAAATTTCCCATCTATTGAGCCTCGTCTAGTTTCCGTAGGAACAGCCTTTCTCCCACCTGTATTAATCCGTTTAAAAATCTCTTGTCTGATTTTTTCTGTTGTACCCTCTTCCAAAAATACCACTCTAATGCTTGTATTTTCAAATTTTCTTTGTATTGCAGGATCTAATTCATCAAAGGTAAAGCCATTCGATTCCGTTAAGATTTCCAATCCATTCAGAACTAAATCGCCCTGAATAAATTGTATTAATGTCCGTGTACGCTGGGCGCCATCTACAATCTCTATCCTTCCATCTTGCGTGTCAGAAAAAAACATAAATGGAATCGGCAATCCCATCAATACGGATTCAATAAAAAAACATTTATCTTTCTCATTCCAAATAAAATTTCTCTGATACTCCAAGGGTACGTAAAGATTGCCATTTTCATACATTTGTTTCAAATAACCAATCACATAATCTCGCGTATCATATTTTATATCTTGCTTTTTTTCCGTTATCTGCTGTGAGGATTTTTTTATGTCCTCTTCCATTTTTTCAACAATTCCTTTCTCTACCATAATTTCCTTTACCTCTCATACTCTTTCAAATGCTGTTGTATACTTACACCTATCGCACGTCCCAATTCAACCGGAACTGCGTTGCCAATATGAATGCCTAATTCTCTTTTTTGAGAAGGATGTTCTTCATCTGTAAATATGTAATCATCTGGAAAAGATTGCAAAATTGCTCCTTCCCTTAATGAAAGTGCCCTGTCTTGTTCAGGATGCCCGAACCTGCCATTTCCATAACCATAAAATTGTGTTGTAATGGTTGGCGACGGTTCATCCCACTTCATCCGTCCATATACTGAAGGATATGTAGCCCCTGTTTTTTTGTTATGACAGTCCAATCTCAATTCTTGATCCCAATCTCTCCATGTACCTCCCTGAACAGATTGTCTAATTCTTTTTCGGTTTATAACGGATAGCTTACTGGCTCTATGCAAGGTATCATTTTCACAAATTTCACCATCAGCAATTTGCGGCAAAGCACCTATTGCCATTCTAACTGTTTTGTATTCATTCCGTTTATATAATGGTGGTATAAGATGAATTTCGCCAAATTTAGATGCAAGTAGCACCAATCTTTTCCTTTTTTGAGGAACTCCATAATCCGGGCAAAAAACAATGTTCCATTCCACATAATAACCAAGTTCATTTAACTGAGCAATAAAATCCGCAAAAACCTTTTCATTTACTAAACTAGGCACATTCTCCATAGAAACTATATCTGGAAGACATTCTTTCACAATTCGCGAAAAGGAATATAATAATTTCCATTTCCTATCCGTTCTTCCATCTTTCCTATATCTCAATGAATACCTTGAAAAGGGTTGGCATGGCGCACAACCAACAATAATTTTCACATCATAATCAAGAAAAAAACCATTAACCTCTTCACAAGTAATATCATTGATATCTTCATTGATAAATTTTGCATCATTATTACTTTCATATGCAAATCTGCAACTCTCATCTATATCGAATCCAGCGGCTACATCTATTCCCGACAGCGAGAGACCTTTAGTAAGCCCACCAATTCCGCAAAATAAATCTATTGCTATATTTGCCATTGCATTCACCTCGCCTAATGATTTTATTACTTCCTTTTCTTAAATTTATCAACACCACAGCCATAATAACAACTGCATCACCAATCCATTAGCAACTTTGCAACGCATCATTGCAAAGTCCTGCTACAATATCCCATGATATAATATAACGTAATAACAAGAGAAAATCAATCATGTTATTCAAGTAATATGCGGAGCAGTTCCCCAATCCACTTCAATGGTTCAATAACTTTCTATCTTTTTAACATCACAAGAAAAGCAATTTTATGACAAAAAAGCCATACCCCCAAACTTCTTTGAGAGTATGGCTCATTCCTCCATTGATTATTTTTTCCCTGCCAGATCAATTCTGGTAAGCGCCTTCTTGAGCGCCAACTCAGCGCGAAGCATATCCACGTCCTTCCTGCCGCTCTTTATGCGGTTTTCCGCACGCTCCTTCGCTTCCTCGGCACGCTCCACATCAATTTCATCGGGCCATTCGCAGGACTCGGCGAGCACGGTCACCCGATCCTTGCGAATTTCCACGAAGCCATCATGAAGTGCAGCCTCTTTCGTCCCTTCCTCCTGATGGATTTTCACCACGCCGGGAGTCAGTATGGCAGTGAGCGGGATATGACCAGCCAATACGCCGATTTCCCCCTCGCTGGTTTTCATTTCCACCATCGTGGCATCTCCGTCAAAAAAGATGCGGGTAGGGGAGATAATCTGTAGGTTGAATACTTTATCTGCCATGATGCTACCTCCATTCCAAATTGAATCGCTTCAATTTATTTGCCTTTCACCCGGGCCACCACGTCATCGATATTGCCTGCATTGAGGAAGTGGTTCTCTGGAATGTCATCATGCTTGCCATCCAAAATCTCCTGGAATCCGCGAATAGTCTCCGTCAAAGGAACATACTGTCCCGGCAAGCCAGTAAACTGTTCCGCCACATGGAAAGGCTGGGACAGGAATCTCTGAATCTTTCTCGCCCTGTTTACGACCACCTTATCCTCCTCGGAAAGCTCATCCATACCCAGGATGGCGATAATGTCCTGCAACTCCTTATATTTCTGCAAGATCTCCTGCACGCCGCGAGCAGTTCTGTAATGCTCCTCGCCCACCACATGGGGATCCAAGATGCGAGAAGTAGACTCCAGCGGGTCAACCGCAGGATAGATTCCCAATTCGGAAATCGCGCGGGAAAGCACCGTGGTGGCATCCAGATGGGCAAATGTATTGGCTGGAGCCGGGTCTGTCAAGTCATCCGCCGGCACATAGACCGCCTGCACGGAAGTGATGGAGCCCTTCTTCGTAGAAGTGATCCTCTCCTGCAAGGCACCCATCTCCGTCTGCAGAGTAGGCTGGTAGCCCACCGCACTGGGCATGCGCCCTAACAAGGCAGACACCTCGGAACCCGCCTGGGTGAATCGGAAAATATTGTCGATAAAGAGCAACACATCCTTTCCCGAGCGGTCACGGAAATTCTCTGCCATGGTGAGTCCCGTAAGGCCCACGCGCATACGCGCTCCTGGCGGCTCGTTCATCTGGCCGAACACCATGGTCGTCTTATCGATAACGCCAGATTCTATCATTTCATAGTAGAGGTCGTTTCCCTCGCGGGTGCGCTCCCCCACGCCAGTAAACACGGAGTATCCGCCGTGCTCCTGGGCAATATTCGTAATCAGCTCCTGTATCAATACGGTCTTTCCTACGCCGGCGCCGCCGAACAGACCAATCTTTCCGCCCTTCTGGTAAGGACACAGCAGGTCAACCACCTTGATACCCGTCTCAAGAATCTCCGTCTCCGTGGACTGCTCCTCGAAGGCCGGTGCCTTTCTGTGAATCGGGTCATACTGCACGCCCTCCGGCGCAGGTTTCTCGTCAATGGGCTGGCCTAGCACGTTAAACATGCGGCCCAGAGTCGCCTCGCCCACCGGAACGCTGATGGGGCCGCCTGTCGCCTCGGCCTCCATGCCCCGGACAAGTCCGTCCGTGGAACCCATGGCAATGCAGCGAACAGTATCATCACCCAGATGCTGCGCTACTTCCACCACCAACTTCTTGCCATCCTTCATGGGAACATTGATGGCATCGTTGATTTCTGGCAGCTCGCCCTCTGAAAACTTAATATCCAGAACGGCACCGATAATCTGTGTGAGCTTACCTGTATTTTTTTCTGCCATTTTCATACATCCTTTCTGCGTGTCAAACACACATTTCTATTAACTGATAGCGGACGCTCCCGCTATGATCTCTGTCAATTCCTGCGTAATAGAAGCCTGCCTTGCCCTATTGTACTTCAGGGACAAATCACTAATCATATCCTCCGCATTGCTGGTAGCGGAATCCATCGCCTGCATCCTGGCACCGTTCTCGCTGGCATAAGACTCTACCAGGCCGCCGTAGATCAAACTGTTGATATACTTTGGCACAATGGCATCTAACGCCTCCTCCGGCTCTGGCTCATAATTCATCAGGGTAATCCTCTCGATAGGATCCTCGGACACGTCCTCCGTCTCCGAACCAATATCCTCTGCGTCAATCGGCAGAAGTTTGGTAAGGGTAGGAATCTGAACCACCGTATTCTTAAAGATGGTATATGCCAGATAGATTTCTCCAATCTCCCCCCGGACGAACTGGCTCAAGACCTCCTTGCCAATCTCCATGGCATCGCTGTACACTGGCTCATTCATAGCCTCGGAGTAATCCTGCGCCACCTGGAATTTCTGACGGTCCATGCCGTCACGCCCCTTGGTTCCCACCGCATAAATTACTGTGTTTTCCTGATGGAAGCGTTCATCCTTTGTGACGAGTTTCATCACATTGGAATTATAGCCGCCAGCGAGACCTCTGTTGGAGGTAATCAGAATGACAGCCTTTTTGTCCGACTGACTCTTCTGGAGAAATGGATGTGACATCTGACCTGATTTGGCAATCATACCGGCAACCGTGTTGTACATGGTGTCAAAATACGGCTTCGACACCTCCGCCCCCACTTTCGCCTTCTGCAGCTTTACAGAAGATACCAGCTTCATGGCTTTCGTGATCTGCCCCGTACTCTGGACACTTTCCTTACGCCGTTTAATATCTCTCATTGAGGCCATAGTTTTTCCTCCTATTTCTTAAACTGCGCCTTGAACTCCTCGATCGCCTTCACCAATGCCTTCTCGGTATCCTCCTTGATCTCCCCGTCATTGCGGATTGCCTCCGGAACTTCCGGATACTTGGTATCCATATACTCGAAAAGACCTGACTCAAAGTCCAGAATATCCTCAATCTCGATATCCAGAAGATATTTCTTGGTTGCGGCATAGATAATCATAACCTGATTCTCCACTGGCATGGGCTGGTACTGATCCTGCTTCAGAATCTCTCGGATGCGCTCGCCCTGGGAAAGCTGCTCCTTCGTCTCAGGGTCCAGATCAGAACTGAACTGGGAGAACGCCGCAAGCTCCCTGTACTGGGCAAGCTCGATACGAATCGGCCCGGAAATCTTCTTCATCGCCTTAATCTGCGCCGCACCACCCACGCGGGATACGGACAGACCGGCATTTACCGCTGGGCGGAAACCAGAGTTAAACATCTCTGTCTCCAGATAAATCTGCCCATCTGTGATAGAAATCACATTGGTGGGAATGTATGCGGACACGTCACCAGCCTGGGTCTCGATAATAGGCAGCGCGGTCAGAGAACCGCCACCCAACTTGTCGGAAAGCCTAGCCGCCCTCTCCAGCAGCCTGGAGTGCAGATAGAACACGTCTCCCGGAAATGCCTCACGTCCCGGCGGACGCTTGAGCAGCAGGGACAGAGTACGGTAAGCGGCGGCATGCTTTGTCAGATCATCATAGATAATCAGCACGTCCTTGCCATCCTCCATCCACTCCTCGCCCATGGCGCACCCAGAATAAGGTGCGATATACTGCAAGGGCGCCAGTTCGCTAGCGGTAGCCGCTACGATGGTAGTGTAATCCATGGCACCATATTCCTCTAATTTCGTCACGATGGAAGCCACGGTAGAAGCCTTCTGGCCAATGGCCACATAGATGCACTTTACATTCTGGCCCTTCTGGTTAATAATTGTGTCGATTGCGATAGCAGTCTTGCCTGTCTGGCGGTCGCCGATAATCAACTCGCGCTGTCCCCTTCCGATGGGAATCATGGAGTCAATCGCCTTGATACCTGTCTGCAGGGGCGTATCTACAGATTTCCTTGCGATAACGCCGGAAGCAACCCTCTCAATCTGGCGGAATTTGTCCGTCTCAATCGGTCCTTTGCCGTCTATGGGCTGGCCCAGAGCATTTACTACCCGGCCCAGCATGGCATCCCCCACGGGAACTTCCACCACGCGGCCGGTGGTCTTTACTAAGTCGCCCTCATTGATATTTTTATGATCTCCAAGAAGCACCACACCCACGTTGTCTTCCTCAAGGTTCAACGCCATGCCATACACTTCTCCGGGAAATTCAAGAAGCTCACCCTGCATCGCCTTCTCCAAGCCATGCACCCGGGCAATACCATCAGCAACCTGGATTACAGTACCGGTATCGGACACTTCAAATTTGGTACTATATTTCTTAATCTGTTCTTTTATCACAGAACTGATTTCTTCAGGTTTCAAATTCATGATACTCTTGCACCTTCTTTCTATATATTTGTAATCTGAAGCTTTGACAGATCCTTTGCCATATTATTCAGCTTCGTGCGGATACTGCTGTCCACTACCCGGTCGCCGATGCGTATCATCATGCCCCCGATGAGGGACGCATCCACCCGGTAATTCATCTGAAAGGACTGATAGGATGTGGTCTCCAATAATTTTTTCTCAATGCCTGCCCTCTCCTCCCCGGAAAGTTCCTTGGCGGAAACCACGTCAGCAGAACCAATCTTTTTATACTCCCTTACTTCTTCCAAAAAGTAAGCAAGAATGCCTTCTATCTCCGAAAACCTCCCCTTTTCTACAACAGTAGTAAAAAGTCCCATCAACTCATTGGAAATCTTCCCATCAAAAGCATCCTTCATGATAGCATGCTTTTCCTCTACAGGGATTTTCGGATGATTCAGAAGCCTGACATAATCCTCATTTTCTTGGAAAATGCCCTGCACAGCCTCCACTTCCTCCATCATGGAATCAATGGCGCCATGCTCCACGGCCACCTCGAACAAGGCATCGCCGTATGTTTTTGATACTAACTTAGCCATGTGTCATCACCCATTTCTTCCAAAGTGTCTGCGATTAACTGTGACTGCTTACTTTCATCCAAAGAAGATGCAACAATCTTTCCAGCCATCAGGGTTGCCACGGAAATCACTTCCTGCTTCACCTGATCCTTGACCTTATTTTTCTCTAGCTCCGCTTCCCTGTTGGCACGGTCAATCACGCGGGCGGCCTCTTCCTTCGCCTCGCCAATGATCTCCGACTCCTTTTTCAGCGCCTTCTTGCGGGTCTCTGTGAGAATCTCCTCGGATTCCTTCTGAACATTCCTCAACCTATCGTCATACTCCGCTTTGAATTTCAAAGCGTCATCTTTTTCTTTGGCGGCTGTCTCCATCTGCTCCCTGATGCCATCCTGCCTCTTTTGCAAGAATGTCCTTGCAGGAATAAAGAGAAGAAATGACAGGAAGAATGCCAGAAACAGCATTGCCAGAATCGTAATGCAGGAATCCAGCAAAAGCTGTGGATCAAGACCGAAGATGCGATTACCTAATCCACCCGCCAAAAAAACATTCATTACATTCACTTGATACCCTCCTTTCTGCAACTAATGCACCAAAGCTTGCGCTGCTCGAAGCGCAAACTTTGAGAGTTGACTGGTTTCACTTCGCAAACAAACTTTAGTTTGTTGTTTTTTCAAGCGTGAGCGAAACTTCAACTCTTATCCTCTCAGAGGGTTAGCGAATAACAGAATAAGCGCAACGACCAAGCCATACAGACCTGTTGTCTCGGCTACCGCCTGGCCCAAAAGCATGGTAGACATAACATCACCCTTTGCCCCCGGATTGCGTCCCACTGCGGAAGCGCCATAACCTGCGGCAATACCCTGGCCTACGCCAGGACCGATACCTGCGATAACTGCCAATCCTGCTCCGATTGCGGAACCCATTGCGATTAAACCCTGATTATCAATATTCATTTTAAAATCCTCCTTTAAATCAATTAAATCATCATACTTCCAATCACGTCGGCCCAAAACATTCCGCCGACAAAAGCAAAGTAAAATTTAGATTTCGTCTCCGATTGCATCGGACACGAAACACATCGTCAGCATACAGAACACGTATGTCTGAATCGCCCCTGCAAACACGTCCAAATATGCATGAAGGGCTGCCGGCCAAATCAATGTAAGTACCTTCGGCAATAATCCGTACAGAAGCCCCATCATAACTGTACCGGACAAGATGTTGCCAAACAGACGCAGCGACATGGAAATCGGAGTGGAAAACTCACTGATCAGGTTCATCGGGAAGAACAAAAAGATTGGTTCAAACAATCCCTTAATCTTGCCAAACTTCTGATATTTGAATCCATTGAACTGAATCAATACCCATGTGATCAAAGCCAGCGGAAATGTCACGCCAAAATCCGCTGTCGGCGGCCTTAGGCCAAGTAACCCCGACAGGTTGCACACCAGGATAAAGATGAACAGCGCCCCCACGTAGTTGCGGAACTTCACAGCCTTTTTCTCTCCCATGGAACTAGATACCATGCCATCTAGCATCTCTACGATCAGTTCCACGACATTCAGAAACGGGCCTGGCACTTCATCGGGCCTGGCTTTTTTAATCGCACGGTTTGCGCAGATTGCAAAGACCAAAATGGACAGTATGACGATAATCAGCGAAATATGCGTCGTCGTCAAATACACATCCGAACCCAGAAACTTAAAGGGAAGCTTCCAGTATCCGTGGATAAAAAAGTCTACCTGTTCTTTTTCACTGGCAGCATGAATGAGATTCCCTGGGGAACCCATCGATATACCTACGATGCCACCTCCCACATTCTCACCTTCCTTTACTAGATATTTCTGCAACGCAGCTTTTAGCAAACTGCGCCGGCAGATCTATTGAAACGGCATTTTGCAGTTGCCGTGCACGGCCATTCACCTCTTGACGCGATAGAATGGCTGCGAATAGCAGCGTCTTATGCCATATCAAACTATATTTTCCTTTTCCTCCGCTTTTCATACTGCGCATGTAGCACAGGATACATCAGGGCGGAGATTTTCACGCCAAACATTCCAAGGACCACGCCTACAGGATCAAAATAAATCGGGAGCATAAATGAAATCACTAAAACCGCCCCCATGATAAACACTCTCTGAAATGATGCAATCTGAATATGGGACTGTGCATGCTTCGCATCCATATCCAGCGCAATATCCAAATGTCTGTACATGTGAAAAATCAGAACTGCTGCCGCCGCCGTCCCAAGCAGCGCGCCCAAAATTGCCGCCAGATGATTTTCCCGAAATACGGCGAGAAGAACCAGCATTGGCGCCGTCCAAACTCCCAACCCCATCAAAAGCTCTCTGCGAACCTGCCTCGCCTGTCCCATAATCTCCTCCCGGCCGCCAGCAACACGCAGCCCGAAACTTCTCCCAGCCCGCCGCCGGTTTCCAATGACAGCAAGCCATGCCTCAATTCCTTGCAGGCCCCTTCGGGTCCGGATAGCGCTTCCTCTTTCCCTCCATTACGTCAGAGAAATCTTCTTCCGGGTGCTCCCTGCTATAATTCTTCAACCCCTCCATATATGCCAGCCTGTCGTGCTCCTTCTTCATATCCGCCGCATAGAAGGAGCGCGTCACCACATACATATTGCGAAATCCTGCCCCTATTCCCAAGAGAATCAGTAGCAGAAATATCATCTTCTGATGAAATATGCCATCCAGCCAGTAGCCCAATGCCCCACAGAGAAAAATGGGCACCATCATGCTGATTCCAATCTGAGAAATCATCACGAAACTGCGCAGCACTTTTTTATCTTTCAAGATCTCTCCTTCCATTGCCATCCAGGCGCTTATCGCCATTCGCCGCCACCCTATCACTTTATGCGATAAGCCCTATGGCTTGGAACAGCAACAATCTTTTATATTATAAGGTATTTTTTTCCAAATGTCCATAAAAATAACCCTGCTTATTCCTCCTGAGTAGGCATCATTTTCTGCATCGCCTGGGTCAGCACGATATCCTTGTGGGGATAAATCTCATAGAATTTGTCAACAATGCGCTTTGCCACAATATTCCCCCCATCCGCGTCAGCATCCATGAGTATCACCACGTATTGGCTACTGCTGTACCTCGTGCTCACATCCACCGCCCGCAGAGAAGAGACAATCGCCCTCTCCAAAGTATTCATTCCCTTTTCCAGCACATCGCTGGGCAGATAGGGCGTATCCTTGGGTTCCAGCGTCAGAAGCATGGTCTGCACTTCCTGGGACTTCCTGTTCACACAGCGGGAAACAAAATCATAGATTTTCTGGAAATCATGAAAGCCCACGTTATATGCCCCTTCCTCACCTCCCATTCTGCCTTCCAGGATATATCGGACATGATTCAGGTCAGCCGTCTTATCCTGATCGTTCTTGCCGTGCCCCTGCCGGGCATAGAAGTGAAAATCATTCTTCCCATTTTCCTTTACATAATACAGGGCATGGTCCGTATTCTTAAATATCTTTTCAAATTTGTTTCCATGTTCCGGATATAAGGCAATGCCGATAGAGACGGAAGTAATGTCTTGATGCTTGATTTCCTTCAACTTCCGCTGCATGGAATCCAGAATATTGTTTGCCTTCTCCGCCAGGTCATCATGGTCCGTCATATCTGTGTAAAAGAGAATAAACTCATCTCCGCCGATGCGCCCGATCACGTCATCCTCCCCGGTCTGCTCCCGGAGAGTCTCCGCCAGCATGCGCAGCACCCGATCCCCCATAATGTGGCCGAACCTGTCATTGATGGACTTGAAATTATCCAAATCTATCATCAGCAACGCCCCAGTATGGCCGGCATCCCAGATTTTCTCCACCTTCTCCTTGAAATAGCTTCGATTGTATAATCCCGTCAGGGAATCCATCATGGCCTTTTCCTTGATGTCCATAGTAAATTCCGTAATAATCTTATTCAGGAGCTTGCTGCTCTCATCCGTGAGATTTGCATACTCCTCCCCGGACATTTTGTCCAAAGAAAATCCATTTTTCAACATATTGATAAACACTTGCCCGAACTCCGGGTCAAACTGGGCGCCATTGCACCTCTCAAACTCTGCGATAATCTTCTCCCTGGGAAGCTTATCCCTATATACCCTCCGTGAATTCATGGCATCATATGTATCTGCAATGGTAATAATCCTGGCAAATTCCGGAATGGTTTTTCCTTTCAGCCCTGTGGGATAGCCTCTGCCATCGTAACGCTCGTGATGGTAAAGAGCGCCTTCCCCTACATGGGGAATCATGCGGATATCTTTCAGTATCTCGCCGCCCATCACCGGGTGGCGGCGAATCACGTCAAATTCCTCCTTGGTGAGAGCCAGGGGCTTATTGAGTATGGCATCAGGCACGCCAATCTTCCCCACATCGTGCAAAAGTGCCACATAATGGAGATTCAGCCGCTTATTTTCATCCCAGCCAAGATTCTTGGCAATCTCCTCGGCACACTGGGCCACGCGAAAAGAATGCCCCGCAGTATAAGCGTCCTTTGCATCAATGGTGTTGGCAACCACCATAATGGAATTCAGGGTCGCGCTCTCTACCTGCTTCGTCTTCTCCTGCAGCTGGGTCTCCAGGTCATTGCGCAAATCATACAATTCGATCACGCGGGATATGCGGCGGCGCATTACAATGGATACAAAAGGCTTTGATATATAATCATCCGCGCCAAGGCGAAGGCACTCTTCCTCTGTCTGGGGCGTAGTATCGGCAGTCAGGAAAATGACAGGTATCCTCCTCCATTTCTCATCTTGGCGGATGCGGCGCAGTACTTCCTTCCCATCCATCCCTGGCATATTCAGATCCAGCAAAATCAAATCCGGAATAAACCTTTCCAGCAAAAAAAGCCCCTCGTCTCCTGACAGGGCAGTAATCACCTGATAATCACGCTCTAGTTCGCCCTTAGCGATTGATAAGATGGTTCTGCTATCATCTATTACCATAACTTTTCTCATACATATCCTCCTGATTCCATTCCATCTCTCCCCACCCTGTCCTCAGTCTATTACCATTCATTATAATGAAAACCCCAGGCAATCGCAAGTTATCTTTAGATTTTTTCTTTACTTTCTCCCACCAGAATATTATAATTATCCTAATGTTCTTTAATAAAAGCAAAGCCGAGTGAACGAGCATGGCGGCATGCTTGTTTGGCACGCCACCTAGACGATGCAATAACATAAATAGTAAGCTGCTTATTTATGCTTGCGATTAGCGCGGATTGCGAAAGGAGGCCAGATGAGATGGAAAAAATGAGACTGTTCCGCAGGCGTTATCTGCCAGATGAAATGATAGAATTAAAAGATGATGAGATCATATCCGCATCCCGGAAAATCATTGTCACAAAATGGGATGTGCTAAAGCGTAGAAATGATATTGCAAGAGGATATTCCGCTTACTTTTTGGACCAGGGCGTAAAGCTGAGCAAGGTATATAGCCCCGCAGGAAATCTAGTGTATTGGTACTGCGACATCATAAAGCCCGTGATAAATGAAGCCGACGGCACTTACGTCTTTCACGATTTATTGATTGACGTGCTAATCTACCCCGATGGCATGGTAAAAGTGGTGGATCTGGACGAATTTGCGGACGTGATGGAGCAGGGAATCCTGGACGCCGCCGACTACCTAGCGGCACTGCGCAGCACGGACGCCCTGTTAAAAAAGATTTATGACGGCGAGGAATTTTCCCGCATGAAAAGATATATCGAGGACTTGGAATAACCGGGCAGGAGTTAAAAAAGCAAGGTTCAAAATCAATGAGCCTTGCCTTTTTAACGTATAGGAAACTGCTCGAAACGTGGCAGTACACAAAGGGAATGCGCTGGCATTCCCTTTTTTTATTTCTATATTTATTTACTTCTTTTCCGGAATCAACGCTTCCTTGCCGCCCATATACGGCCTCAGCGCTTCTGGAATTGCCACGCTCCCGTCAGCCTGGAGATTATTCTCCAGAAATGCAATCAGCATCCGGGGCGGAGCCACCACGGTATTGTTCAAAGTATGGGCGAAATATTTCTCATTGCCCTCTTTCCGCACGCGAATCTGCAGGCGGCGGGCCTGGGCGTCTCCCAGATTGGAGCAGCTGCCCACCTCAAAGTATTTCTGCTGGCGGGGTGACCAGGCCTCCACGTCAATGGACTTCACTTTCAGGTCTGCCAAATCCCCGGAACAGCATTCCAGCGTGCGCACCGGAATGTCCAAGGTGCGGAACAGATCCACCGTGTTCTTCCAGAGCCTGTCGAACCACATAGGGCTTTCCTCTGGCTTGCACACTACGATCATCTCCTGCTTTTCAAACTGATGGATGCGGTACACGCCCCGCTCCTCGATCCCGTGGGCCCCCTTTTCCTTGCGGAAGCAGGGCGAGTAGGAAGTCAGGGTCTTGGGCAATTCCTCCTCGGGAGTAATGGTGTCAATGAATTTTCCAATCATGGAATGCTCGCTGGTCCCGATCAGATACAAATCCTCTCCCTCGATTTTATACATCATGGCATCCATCTCCGCAAAACTCATCACCCCAGTCACCACGTTGCTGCGAATCATAAAGGGAGGCACGCAGTAGGTAAATCCCCTGTCAATCATGAAATCCCTGGCGTAGGAAATCACTGCGGAATGAAGCCTGGCAATATCCCCCATAAGGTAATAAAAGCCATTTCCAGCCACTCTTCCCGCCGCATCGATATCAAGCCCGTCAAAACTCTCCATAATCTCGGCGTGATAAGGAATCTCATAATCCGGCACCACCGGCTCGCCAAACTTCTCGATCTCCACATTCTCGCTATCGTCTTTGCCGATGGGAACGCTGGGATCAATGATATTGGGAATCACCAGCATGATTTCCCTTACTTTTTCCTGGAACTCCCTTTCCTGAGCCTCCAGTTCAGCCAAACGCTCCGCATTTCTGGCAACCTCTGCCTTCTTCTCCTCGGCCTCCTCCTTCTTGCCCTGTCCCATCAAAGCGCCGATTTCCTTAGAAATCTTCTTCCGGCTGGCCCGCAATTCATCTGCCTCCTGCTTTGCCTTTCTGGACTTGGCATCCAGATCAATCACCTTGTCCACCAGAGGTAGTTTGTCCTCCTGGAACTTTTTCTTAATGTTTTCCTTCACAGCCTCAGGGTTTTCCCTCAAAAATTTCATATCTAGCATCTTATTTTTCCTCTGCCTCCTATTCTATCTTATTAAAGCAAAGCACGAAGCAATCGGCTTTATAAATGTTAATACTAATCCGTAAACATCTGCACCCAGTAATATTGATAGCCCTGGGGAGCCCGCACAAACCCTACTCCCAGCTTGCCAAATTCAGACGACATGATATTGGCCCGATGGCCCTCGGAATGCATCCAGCTGTCCATCACCGCAGCCGGCGTGCTCTGCCCTGCCGCAATATTCTCTCCCGCAGCCCGGTAGTTGATGCCATTCTGCTGAAATACCGTAAAGCAGTTCGTCCCGTCCGGCCGGGTATGGGAGAATTGCTCCACGATTTCTCCAGCGCGGATTGCCGCCGCCTCGCATAACTTCTGATCCAATGCCAAGGGAGGCAGCCCTTCCTTCGCCCTCTCTTCATTCGCCAAGGCCAGAACCTCCTGAGCGTATTTCTCCTGGGTGGTGGAATCTGACGGATCTGGAGATGGCTGGACGGATGGATCCGTCGTAGGCTTTGGCGTTGCCTTTGGCGATGCCTTCTTATACTTCTTAATCTTCTTCGCCCCGGAAAACTTGCTCTTCTTAATGCTGAGCCCCCTGGTGCGGCAAGCCCGAATCTTCACATAATATTCAGAACCAGGCTTTAATTTCTTAATTTTAAATGTCCTCTTAAAAGAAAACGTCCACAGACGGTATTTCCCTTTCTTTCCCTTTTTCACAAAGACATGATAAACGGTCACCTTATCCTTTTTCTTAATCTTAATAGTGGCTGTCGTCCTTGCCCTCTTCGTCACCGTAAAGGACGGCTTCTTCGGCTTGGATGCCGCCTCTGCCTCATTCCACGACAGAACGGACACGCACATTGCCAGCAACAGGCAAAATGCAATTCCCTTGACGAATAATCCTTTCCTCTCCATCATCTCTGCTTCCTCCTCCTTTTCCTATAAGTCTTTCGATGCACTGTGGCTATTTGCCGCCATCTTCTAAAAAATCCAGAATCCAATGTGTCTTTAGAAGCAGCTCCAATGGATGCTAATTGCTCAAAAAGCACTTCTCATAGACATCATTGCGAATACTTCCATAATACATGTCGCCTTCCAGTATATCACATCCCACATCCCTTGCAACATCTTCCTGCATTTTTGTATGGATGCCGCCGCAAGACACCTCCAATCCCAGTTCCTTCATCAGTTTGACAATGGTTCTGTACATCAGCCGTTCCTTTTCATTCGCCATATTCTCCTTAAAAAACTCCCCGTGAAACTTGATGGCGTGAATCGGCAGATGGCGAACCGCCTGCAGGGCTGTGTGATCCGAGCCGAAGCGGCTGATGATCAAGCGATATCCCCTCCTGTGCAAATCCTCCAACGCCAGCTGGAAATCAGGAATCAGATCCTTAAAATACTGCTCCTGGATTTCAAAAAGTATATAGAAGGGATCAATGTTATTTTTCTTCACAATATTGTCAATCCTGTCCACAGCCCCCTGCATGCACAACTGTCCCTGGGTAATATCAATGGAAATAGGCATAATCTTCTTGCCCTTCGCCTTCCATGCCCCCTGGGTCTGGCATACATGGGACAGGACATAAAAGGACAGCTGCTGGATTTCCGAATTGCGATCCACATACCTCCTGATATCCTCCAGCGGGATATATTCCCCATTCTTTCTCTGGACCCCGGGCACCACCTTGCAACCCATCACATTGTCCTTGGTCTCCCGAACCCTGGGCTGATAGCAGATTTCCATCGTGCCATTCTGCATGGCCTCGCTAATCTCCTGAATTAACTCTTCCTCATAAAAGCGATTCTTCTCCAAATCGTCCGTATAAATAGCGAAATGATTTCCCCTGATTCCCTTGATGCTCCTCCGAGCCAGATCCGCGCACTCAATCATATGATTGAAATCGCTTCCCTTGTCCTCCGATTGCACCAAATAAATGCCGCAAGTCAATCCATAAATCTTAAAACTCAGCTTTTGCTCCTCATCTGTCATTTCCCGCATCATCTGGGACAAAGTCTTTAGCAACTCCCGATATTCCTTGTATTGAAACAGCAGAATAAAGTAATCCCCCTTAATGCGGCAAGCAAGCCCCCGATATGCGAGGGAACGGCTCAGCACGCCGCCATAGAGCCTGAGAATTTCATTTCCCGAAGACACGCCGTAATGAAAGTTTAATTTCTGGAAAGCATTGATGTCGCAGCACAGCACGCCATAATTTTGATCCTCATCCCTGTCAGTCAAAACCTCTTTGGCAGCCTTGGCAAACACACGCAGCCCCATCAGTTTCGTAACCGCATCTGTCTCCTCTTCCCTGTAATCCCCCTCCGGCACCAAAATCTCATTATTTGCCGGCACTTGGGCAGAAGCCTTCTGGGCAGCCATTGAGGAAGCAAACATGGCATTTTCCTGCAGCATTCTGGATTCTCCATAAATCCGGTCCGGCTTGTCATCCTCCGTCAGGCTGATAGAAACCATGCTAATCTGCATGGCATTATAATTCCCATGATTATTTTTTACCCGGAATATGCCCTGACTCTTCCCGATCGTGGCGGCCCTCTCTTCAATCGCCCGTTTCAGCTTTTCCGCATCCTCCGGATGGGTAACCTTATCAAGAAATCCTGTCGCCAAAAACCCTGTAAATTCCTCCTCGGTGGAAAATGTGCTGATCAAGTCGCCACTGCGGCAGAACTTATCCGTATCCACATGATATGTCCATTCCACTTCCTTCATATAGCGGTGGAGGTACCTGGAGCGGCGCACATTGTCCTCCAGCTTTTCCTCCATCCTCTTCCTATCGGTAATGTCCATGATAATGCATAGATATACCGGGGAGCAGTCATGATCCTCCACCCGGCGTCCATTGATATAAAACCATCGCACGCCCTCATTCTTGTCCAGGATACGATACGCAAAGCTTAGGGTCCCATGATTTTCCACCGCAGAATGAACCATAGACTTTACAAGCTTTACATCCTCGGGATAAATCGCCTTGTCGCACTGATTGCCAAAAAGGGCAAAATAATCCGCCCTGCTATAGCCGGATATCTGGTAAAACCCATCGTTGGCATACAGCAAGGTAAAATCCGCCACCCTCAGCTTGATTACCCCGCCGGGAATGCTGTTGGCTATCGTATCCACTTCCTGCTTCGCATTGTAGACCTCCTGCAACGTGCGCTTCTGCTGGGTCACATTAATGCAGGAGCAATAATACCGCATCGTGCCATCCACCGTGACGCTGCTGGCGCTCAGAGATACCCACTGGGCAATGCCATCCTTTCTCTGAATGCGAAACTCCAGATGGATCACCCCGCCAGCGGCAGACTGCCTCGCAATGAGCATCCGCACTTTCTGCTTATCCTCCGGCAGAATAATCTCCATCAGATGATTCTGAAACTTCTCCGAAAACTCTTCCGGCGTATACTGTATCATGGAATACAGCTTCTTATTTCCATAGAGCAGGGCAATATCCGGTCCCTGCAGGGCGGAAAACATCGCACACTCCGACAAATCCATGAGCAGCTTTGTCTCTTCCAATGTAAAATCTTTTACTTTCTTTCTCGGTTTCATCACGATCGCCTCCTCCGCCACCTACCCTATCCTTCATTTTCCTCACGGTATGTTATCTTGCCCCATTCGTTACAGTTCGCAGGGACCAGAGCCGACATCCACCACATAGAAGTCCGCCTCATAGCCAATCACTGATTTATAAGCACTGCCCACGTCCTGTATAAACTGGTCTACCGCCTCATCCTTCACGATGCTCACGGTGCAGCCGCCAAATCCAGCCCCCGTCATGCGGGAACCAATCACGCCATCCACTTTCCAGGCTTCCTCCACCAGAGTATCCAATTCCTCCCCCGTCACTTCATAATCATCCCGGAGGGAGACATGGGATTCATTCATTAGCTGCCCGAACTTCTCAATATCCTTCGCCTTCAGGGCCGCAGCAGCATGAATGGTGCGCTGGTTCTCATAGACCGCATGCTTCGCCCTCCTGCGGCAATCCTCATCAGTGATGGCCATCTTCACCGACTCGAACTCTTCCTCCGTCAAATCCCCCAGCGTATCAATGCCCATGCCCGCCTGAATCTGCTTCAGCGCCTTCTCGCACTCCTCCCGGCGTTCATTGTACTTAGAACTTCCCAATCCCCGCTTCTTATTGCTACAGGAAATCACAATCTTAGCCCCCTCCAGCTTAATGGGCGCATACTCATATGATAAATCTGCCGTATCCAGAAAAATCGCATTGTCCTTCTTACCCATGGCGATGGCAAACTGATCCATGATGCCGCAGTTCACCCCATTGAACTGATTCTCCGAAAACTGGCCGATCAGCGCCAAATCCTGATTCGAAACCTCCAGGCCAAACATCTCCCTCAGAATATATCCCGTAACCACCTCCACGGAAGCAGAAGAAGACAAGCCGGAGCCATTGGGAATATTTCCATTCAGAAGAATATCCAAGCCACATGGAATTTCCATTCCCCTCTCGCCAAATGCCCACATCACGCCCTTGGGATAATTGGTCCACCCTGCTTCCTTCTTGGGATTCAAGTCATCCAGAGAAGATTCAATCACGCCCAGATGTTCAAAATTCATAGAAAAGAAGCGCAACTTCCGATCCGCTCTCTTTCTCGCCACCGCATAAGTACCTATCGTAAGCGCGCAGGGGAATACATGCCCCCCATTATAATCCGTATGCTCGCCAATCAGATTGACCCGGCCCGGCGCAAAAAATACCCTGGCCCCAGGCTCTCCCCCATACACTTCCGCAAACTTTCGTAAAATTATTTCTTTCATTTCCGCCATATCTTCCCCATTTCTGCGCCATATTTCATATTATTCCCGTTCTGCCTGCATCCCTGGCGCCGCCAGCAGGCCGCCTTCTCTATTCAGAGAATATTTCATATTTTATTTTACATGATTTCATCCGAGGTTTCAACTATAAAAAAGGGTACGGCGATACGCCATGGCGAAATTCCGTATACGCCAAGAAGCCCCTGCCGCACACTCTGCAGCAGGGGCTTCCGCCTCACAAATAATGCAATCCTTTCACCATGCCTGATTTCCTAATTTTCCTATTCCACCAATTCTAATAATTTTCCTGCCACATCCGCCATATTGGATGAAACCTGCTTGGTATTCTGGGAAATCTGCACATTCTTCTCAACCACGTCGGATATCCTTCCCATCTTGCCCACGGCATCAGACACGATGTCCATATTCCCCCTCACCATGTCAGTAATCACCTTCACATCCTTGCTGGCCTTCTCAATATCTGCCACGGCCACGCCAAATGCCTCTGCCGTCTGATCCGTAATGCCTTTGCCGCTCTCCACCGCCTTGATAGAGTTGGTAATCAAATCATTGGTCTCCTTCGCCGCCTGGGCGCTTCTTGCCGCCAGCTCTCCCACCTGGGTTGCCACCACGGCAAATCCCTTGCCCATCTCTCCCGCTCTCGCCGCCTCAATGGATGCGTTCAGGGAAAGCAGATTGGTCTGCTCGGCAATGGAATTGATCTCGCTGATGATGGTCTCAATGGCCATGGACATATCCGTAATCTTCTGCATAGAATCTTTTAGCAAATCCATCTGGGACTGGGTCTGCAAAATCTTTGCCACCGTGCTGCCCGTTTCCTCGGTCACAGCGACAGATACTTTTACGCTGTTATTCAATTCCTCGTTCAGCTGATTCATAATCTGCTTGAGATCCTCTACCGCATCTTCCTGCTCCCCGGTACCCCGGTAAATGCTGTCCGCATTCTCCTGAGTGGCTCCCGATACCTCCTCCAAGTCCACGCAGACATCCTTTATATTCTGAATCAAGATGCGATTCTTCTCCATATCTCCCTTCTGATGCTCCAGAAGTTCCTCATTTTCCGCCATATTCTGCCCTATGCTGGCCACCATCTTATTGATGCTGTCGGAGAGCTGGGAAAACTCCGGATTGCCCTGCTCATTTACAGAAATATCAAAATTCCCCTCGGAAATATCTTTCATGGACTGAGAAATCCGATTAATTCCCTGGACAATCTTTTTGTCAACCAGCTGGTTGATCATAAGCAACAGCACCCCGAAAATGACAACCATGCTGACAGTCACCACCAAGGTCTGATTGCGCCGTTCCCCGTAATACTCCCCGGATGGCATGAAAGTTCCGATAATCTGCCCCTGGTATTCCTCTGCCTGATAGTATCCTTTCACCCCGTTGACAACCGCTTTTCCGCTGCCCGCAAAATCTTTGGGGAATCCAGCCTTTTCAGCAGATTTCCCAATCAGGGATGATTCCTTGTGCGCCAGTATCTTCCCATCCTTTGCATCAATGGCATAGACATAGCCCTTCTCCCCGAAGTCAATATCCTTCATCACCTCATTAATCTCGGTGCTGGCAAGCATATTTTCCAAAACCTCAGGACGCACCCCTACCTGCACCAGACCCTTTGCATCAGTTCTCGCCACGCCAATATACTGCATCACCACGCCCTCTGCCACATTTACCTGAGGCTCCTGGGCAATCTCGATGGAAGGATCGTCAACGATCACCATAAATGCATTGGACTGCTCCCCGCTGGTCATGTCAAAGCCCACATAACTATCTATGGTACTACTAGTAATGATTCCCTTCTCGTCAATAATATGTAACTCATTTACCATCAGCCTGTCTTTGATATTGTCCAGTTTGCTTTTGTCCTTTGCAATAGACGGGTCCACGGCAAGCATATCTGCAAATGCCCTGGTCTTGGCAAGGTTATCCTCGCTCAGATTATCCGTGAGCCTTTTCACATTCTCCTCATTGCTGGCAAGCTTTCCTTTCACGTCTTCTAACTTTGTCTGGCTGGCAGCGGAATTGCTGCGCTGAATGATGACTGTCTGCAAGACAAAAATAGCCGTAATCGTGACAAGAAATGCCGCTAGCATATAGATAAAAAGTCGTTTTGTAAAAATCTTTTTCATGTGGTTTCTCCTTTAGCATTATTTTACACATAACAAACTATGGATTATAGAAAGATACAAATAGCGCATATTACTCTATTTCAGTCTACATGATGCAATACGGCAAATCAAACTCCAATTCTCCCATATTTCATGCCTTTTTTCCCAGATAATGCATTTCAATACTCCCAAACTTGCTGCGGCAACACTTGCCCGCATCTATGAAAGATCCTCCTCCAGCAGTTTCCTAAGCAACGCCTCGCACCCCTCCACCACGTCTTCATAAGTGGCATCAAAGTTTCCGCTGTACCATGGGTCGGCAATGTCCCTGGGATGCTCCGTATGGTCCAGCAAAAGAGAAACCTTCCCCTCCGGGTCTCCCCCCAATATCCGCATCATATTCCGATAATTCCATCCATCCATTCCGATGATGTAGTCGTAGTCCTTGTAATCGCTGCGGCGCATCTGGCTGGCCCGGTGGGACAATACCGGCACCCCCACTTCTTTCAATTTCCGGACAGTGCCGTAATGGGGACCATTGCCCAGTTCCTCCGTGCTGGTGGCTTTCGAGTCGATGGCAAAATGATCTGCAATGCCTTGTTTGTTCACCATGTCCTGAAAGACGAATTGAGCCATTGTGCTACGGCAAATATTGCCGTGGCAAATAAATAGTATTTTTATCATCTTGTTTATATCCCTTCATAAGCCTTCAAACCTTGATATTACTGGCTTTCTGGCGCTTTTCTTATTTTTCTTGTTTTGCCCCAAACCTACGCTATTCTTTATGAATCTACGCAAATTCACGGGCAAATGGTGTAGTAAGTGGTGTAGTAACCTGATACCTTTTTAACCTGATTTTCTCTGCTTTTCCTGCACATCAGACACCTTGAAGTCGATAACTTTTGCCATCTGTTCCGCAGCCCGGTCATAGCTGGCGTGGGTGTAGACATTCAGCGTAACGCCTACATCAGAATGTCCCATCACATACTGTAAGGTCTTAATATCCATTCCCTTGTTTGCCATATTCGTGCAGAACGTATGTCGGAACACATGGGGCGTGATATGGGGCAGCGGCTTATCGGGGTGCATCTTCTTGTATTTCTTCATAGCCCAGCGCATTTCATTTTCGATATGCAGTGCTACTTTCGGGTGGCTATCCTTATCTATCAGAATGAAACCGCTGTACCCGTCTACAATCATCTCTGTTTTCAGCTTCCGCCGATTAGCAAGAATGTTTTTCAGACTTTGATACACTTCCTCCGTCATGGGAATAAAGCGGAAGCCACATTCTGTCTTAGTTTTCTCCACATAATATTTACCGCCACGTTCCCGCACAAGCTGATGGTCTACCCGGATTCTCCGATTCTCAAAATCCAAATCATTCTTTGTCAGCCCACAAAATTCACTGACACGCATACCGGTTCCCAGCAGTACGACAAATTCATCATAATACTTGGTATAGTTTTGTCCTCCCGGATAAAGCCCATCCAAATCTCCTGCTGTTCCTCTGTCATGGCAATCCGCTTCTGTGAATCATTCGGGACAACATCTGTCAGCTTAAAATCAAAGGGATTCCTACGGATAATATCTTCATTATAAGCCATCTGGAACGCCGGTTTGACAACGCCCCTGACGCTGGTAATGGTGCTGTACCCTTTACCGTCTTTATGAAGCTTCATAATCCATTTCTGTGCGTCTGATACTTTAATATCCCGAATCTGCCGGTATCCAAAATCTTCTTTCTTCATCAGATTCAGCACAAAGTTATAGCCGACTTTGGTATTATACCGAACACCTTGCTTCAAACTGATATAGCGTTCCAGCAGGGCAATCACCGTAATCTTACCCGCCGCATAGTCAATGCCATCATCAACCTGCTTCTGGATTTCTTTTTCCTTTTCCCGCAGTTCCTTCAAATCAGAGGAATATATCGTTTGCCGCTTTCCACGAATATCCGTGTACCGATATTGATAAATCAGGTCTTTTCTCTGGCTCTCTCCTGTCCGCAGGATTCTTCCTTTATTGTCTTTGCGTTTCTCGGACATTGTCAAACTCCTTTCCGTGATGGAAAGAGCCTTGATATGACACGTTTATTGTATCACATCAAGGCAGCCTTTTACATCACTGTTTTTCAAAAGATAGCATTAAATTGAATACGCCTGCTCGATATACTGGTCGAACAGGCGGCGTTTAATCAATCGCTTATTTCCTACCCACAAGACAAACCGGCAATTCTGGTCGCTTGTCAGGTCACGCAGTTTATTGATACCAATTCCAGAATAAGCCGCTGCTTCTTCCAAACTAAGATTGCTCTTTTCCCATATAGGGATTTCTTTCATAGGCATTTACCTCCATACATGAAAATAGCCAGACATGGAGAGGGCGGCAACGAAGTCCGGCAACGGGCTTCAAAAAACCTTGCAAATCATCTCTGTCTGGCGGATACATTATTATTTAAGTTTTCTTTTATTTTTCGGTTGTTTTGGTTGTCAGAGGGGAGAAAAGCCCGCAGTTACGGGACTTTCCCCGGCAACCGGCTCGGCAACGGGATAGCAACAAAGCCGGCAACGGGATAGCTTAGGAGCAGATTTTTTCAGAAGGGAAGTTCCATCTGCTCTGTGACCTCCACGAATCCCTCCGGGGTTTTTCCGGCTCCGTTTCCGCTGTCCGTTGCCGGAATTTCCCGTTCCCAGCCCTTTTGTCTGCCGTACTCCGGGAACATTCGGGGATTGGAAAAATACTTCCAGCCGGTCATACAGTGGTGCATAATGTCATTGATTTCCCGGATTTCCCATTGCTTCGGCTCGTCAAAGGGGTGGTTTAAGGCTTCCTTGTATAGCTGTTTGGAACAGACCGCTTCGCCGGTAAAACGGTCAAGGTATGCCTGAATCATTCCGGCTTTGGTGTCCTCCAGCATAAATTCCCGCTGGTGTTCTTTGAGGTAGGCGGTCATCTCCGGGGAGAAGGACAGCTTCACGTCCCCGGTGCGGTAGAGTTCCATTGCTTCCGCCCATACCTGTTCCAGATAGGCTCTGGAAGCGGCTTCGTCCTCCAAAAGGTGAACCTCCGCCTGTTCCGGGTTTACCATGACCGGCAGGAAGCGCCGATTGCCGGAACGGTCAAGGGGCAGGAAGTCCGGGGCGTTGGACGTGCCGCCGAACACGCATTGACGGGGGCGGTCTGCCGGGTGGGTTTCATAGGGTATCTTGTAGACCTCCTTCTGGCGGCTTAAAAAAGACTTGATTTCCTCAATGCTCTTGGCGTTGGCGGTGGCAATCATCTCTGACATTTCGATAATCCAGTGCCCTTGCAGCTTACGGTATATGTTGTCATCGTCCAGCTTTCTAAGGTCATCGGAAAACCACTCGTCCTTGACTGCCAGCAGCCGGAAAAAGGTAGACTTCCCGGCTCCCTGACCGCCCACCAGACAGAGCATGACTTCAAACTTGCAGCCGGGGGAGAATACCCGGTGAATGGCTCCCAGAAGGAACAGGCGCAATGCCTGATGGGTATATTCATCTGCACCGGCTCCCAGAAAACGCCGCAGACACAAGCGGATTCGCTCTGTCCCGTCCCATGTCAGGCGGCTTAGATAGTCCCGGATTGGGTGGTAGCTGTTTTCATTGGCGGCAAGGTCGGCGGCGTCTGCTATCTTTTTCTCGCTTGTCAGCCCATAGGTTTCTTCCAGATAGAGCCGGATATATTTCATGTCTGTGTCGGTCATGGACTTTCCAAACGCCCGCCGGTGTCCGATGGGCTTCATCATGTCGGTGCGCTCGGTCAGCAGGTTTTTGGCAACCGCCCCGGAAAGCAGCGGGTCATACCTGAACACGGTCAGGCAGTTTTTGATACTGTTGCGGAAGCCACCCTTTTCTGTGGTTTCCAGCATAGCCTTTACTTCCTCAACGCTCCGGGGCAGTGGGACGGCTTCTGTGGTGTCGGTTACAGCCTGCCGTATCTCTGGCGGCAAGGTCTGCCATTCTTCGTTCAAGGTTCCTCACTTCCTTTCCGTATTCGATAACAAGGGAAGCACGTTCCTGCGTATCCGAAAACAGCAGCACGTCCAGCAGATATTCCACATGGGATTTGTTCTGTAAGGCTTCCACAAACAAGGGGGTCCATGCGTCCTCCGGGGTCTTGGGGGCATAGTCCCGTTCCCATCGGCGCAGTAAATGATAATAGTCGGACAGTACCCGGAAACAGTGGCGCTCCATGCGCCGGAATTGCTGCTCCGGGGATTCCTTTGGTATCTTGGGGCGGCTCCGGCTTCTGTCCGGCGGCTCCCTGTCCTCATAGGGAATGGAAAAATCCGCTGCCAGCCGCAGGGCGGCTTCCTTTGGCGAGATTCCTTCCAGCCGGGAAACAAAGTCAATCACGTCCCCGTCTGCCTGACAGCCGAAACAGTGATAGCGGCGGTCTACCTTCATACTGGGGGTTCTGTCCTCATGGAAGGGGCAGCACGCCATCCCGTTCCTCCCCACACGGATTCCATAATGCTCCACAGTCTGTCTTGCGGTGACAGACTGCTTCACGGCTTCAAATACATTCATGTGCAGCCCTCCTTTCGTCTGCATAGAAAAAGCGCCTGACATTCCCGGTTGAAAATGCAGACGCTTAGTGTTCCATATCCTGTTGTTTCTGTGTCCAGGGCGGCAGCTTCTTCTCTGCCCGTTCCTCCCGGATTCTCTGTTCCCGTCCTTTCAATTCCCCGATGGTGGATTTTTTTCCCCGGTTCGGCGGTCTGTCGGTACTGGTCAGACGGTAAGACCTGATTCAGCCAGTGCCGCACGTCCCTTAAAATCCGCACATCAGCCTGAACCGCTTCCAGCGCCGCCTTATGGGAAGCCACTTCCTCGGTAAGCTGTTCCTTTTCCTCGGTCAGCTTCTTGGGGTTGTACCGATTTCCCTCCAAATGTGCTTTGAAATAGCGGACGGCGGCATAGTAAGCGTCCAGTTCCTCCCGGTGGGCGGCGGCAAACTGTTCCTTTGGTTTCTTCCATCGGATAGCGGCATACTCGGCATGAACCGGCTTCCCGGCTTCAAAGTTTCCGATATGGGAAAGCAGGGTATCAATCTCCCGGATACGCTTTTCCTTCGGCTTCATCTCTGCCCGGATAGAAACGGCTGTTTCACTGACCTTATCCAGATAGGTGTCAAGGCTCGCCACAGTGGAAAGTTCTTTTTCTTTTAAGAAGGTCAGGGCTTCCATGACTTTGTTAAAATCAGAAACCGTTCCTTTTAACTTCCCCTTAGAAGTCCAGCCGGAGCGTTCCCCACTCCGCAAATCCAGATACCGGGAAAGCAGTTCCGGCAGGGTGGGTTCCCGCTTTTCTTCCAACGCCGCAAGGACAGTCTGTTTCTTTTCTTTCAGGTCGGCAAGCCAGCCCTTTAAGCTGCGTACCATCTGCCGGATAGACTGCATAAGGGCGTTGGCGGCTTTAATGTCCCGGTTCAGGTTTCCGATATTGGTCGGGATTCCCTGTTTCTCCATGTGGCTGACCGCAGCCCCCATGTGGACGGTGGGGATTTTATCAATGCCCTGCCGTTCATAGGAGCGAAGGTCAAGGCGTTCCGGGCGGGCGTTGGCTTCCAGATAGCGGTTAGAAGTGTCTGCCCAGCCCTGCCGCCAGAGTTCCGCTTTGGTCTGGTCGTTCCAGTCCACAGTGTCCTCCTTATGGCTTTTCCAGTTGCCGGAGGGAAGCCGGATTCGCTCCCCGTTTTCGTCAAGGTCATAGACCTTCCGGGACTTGGGAAGCCATCTGCCGGTTTCGTCCATTGCCCGCATGGTTAAGAGGATATGGGCGTGGGGATTGCCGTCCCCCTTGTTGTGAATGGCAAAATCCGCAATCATGCCTTTGGAAACAAAAAACTCCCGGCAGTAGTCCCGAAGCAGATCATCGTGCTGCTCCGGGGGGATTTCCCTCGGTATGGCAAGCACGATTCTGCGGGCAAGCTGGGAGTTCCATTGTTTCTCAATGGCTTCGGCGGCGTTCCATAGGGTGTTGCGGTCTGCATATTCCGGCGGGGCATGGGGCGGCAGCATGATTTCCTTGTGGACGATTTCGCTCTTGTGGGAATAGTATTTCTGTTCCCCATCGTATTCCGAAAACAGCCGTTCTCCGCTTTGGTAGGCTGCGGCGGCAACGGCTGACTGGCGGTTACTTCGCTGAATGATGTTAATGTCATAGTGTGGACATGGCAAGTCTGCATCCTCCTTTCTCCCGGTTCCGAGCATGAAAAAAGCAGGGAACCGTTTCTGATTTCCTGCTTTGGGTGTGCCGCCGGTGGGCGGCTGATATTTATAGATAAATCTTTGCTTTATATTTTGGTCGTATCAATTTTATACCCTTGTCTGCTCAGTTCCCTGATAAGACTAATAGCCACTTCATCTACTTTATTTTGAAAAGGGATATAAACAAGTCCCTGAATGTCTGAAGGCTTTTCAAAATCGACTGCTTCTTTAAGTAGAATTGCAACGCTTTCCCTACCCAACTTGGCTAAAAACATTCCCAGTTCCAAAACAACATTTTGACGAACACGAGATTTATACACACTTTCAGCCTTCGCTTTCCCATCATCATCTGGTGTGGCTAAAACAATAGCATATCCCACATCACTACCATATTCTTCAAGTTTTTCAATAATAGTTTGTCCCCCAGAAGCTTGCTGGTCAAGAATAATTGGTTCCAAATCCCATCGACGTAACAATGCTTCTAACTGTGTTCGTGCAATCTCATCATGCCCATATACTACAAATATCTTACGATTATTTGTTTGAGAAACACCCTCTAAAATGTTTCTTATCTCATCTTGCCCTTTCCCTTGTATAGTATATTTTCCAGTATTAAAGCAATTCACTTTTCCACCATTATTTAGACAAATGCATTTTCCATACTGTATTTCTTTAATCTCTAAGATTGAAACAGCTGTACTGTTTTCAATTTTAGATTATATTTCCTCAAATGTCATATTCTCTTTTGCACCTCCCAACAATATTCTTTTTATATTATACTGCAACTAACTATTTTTGAAAATAGGCTAATTACAACTTACTGTCTTGAAAAACTCACAGCATAAAGCGGTTCCGGGCGGCAAGTCCACAAAAGGGTAGCTGGCGCAGCCAGCGCAGGGGAGGTGTAGCGTCACCTGTGAGGATTGGAAACTGATTGCAAATCTGCTGGAAATCATCTGCTTTCCGCAGGAAGCCCCCGGCAGGGCGCAACGCACCGGCTCGACCGGTGTATAGTTGCGCCCTCTTTCAGAGGGGGAAGCAGCCGCTTGCCGTTCTGAAAGCAAAACTGCCGTTTCCGGCAATCGTTTTTTACTCCCACTGTGGGTTCTTGGCAAGAATGGATTCCATAAGCTGCCGGGCAGCTTCCTGATGAAACAGCACCTTCAAAATCTGGCTGACCTGTTCATCGGTCACAGCTTCCGGGTGGGGAAAATAGCTTTCCAGCATCGCCCCTCTGGTGCAAAGCCGGTGCGTCCGTTCTTTCCGGGTAAGCTGTTTTATCTGGTGTTCCAATATCTTTTCCTCATGCTGTGCCCGCCGCAGCTTGGCTTCGGTCTTTTCAATTTCATGGTTGAGCCGTTCCAGCTTTTCACTCATAGGTCAACTTCTTTCCGCGGAATCAATAGATAGATGTGGTTCGGCTCTCCAAAGCCCCGGCGCACCCGCATAATCAATCCGGCGTTCTCCAACTCATTCAGGGAACGCTTCACGGTCATGCTGCTTCGGCAAAGTTCCTCCGATAATTCCACAATAGGAAAACAGATAAACAGAATCCCGTTGCTGTCCTCCATGCCCGCCATTTGCAGCGTGTCCAACAGCAGAGCATACAAAACCTTTGCAATATTGCTGATAGGAAGCCGCAGCGCCGCTTTGGGAAGCGGCATACAGGGCGGCAGGGGCGTGTCAATCGTCATAAATTCAAAATCCATTCAGGCAGGTTCCTCCTTCTTTTTCTTGGCTCGTTTGGATAGATACTGGGGGCATTCCACCACAACCACCCGGAAACTCTGCTTGCAGGTGTGCTGACATTTCCGGCAAAGGTCATTATAGGTCATACGCCCCCGGTCATTGAGGAAGAAAGCAAGTTCCTTCTTCAACTTTTTCGGCATTCTCGGCATAGTGCCTCCTTCATAGAAAACCGCCCATTTCTGCCGTAACAGCGGGAATGGACGGATATGGTTTTTTTGTGTCGTGTTTCGGGACGATTTTCAAGGAAAATACAGCCGTAGAGCCGCCTTGAAATCTCCCATAGTATTGCGGTTAGGGTATGTTGCTCCCTATGTGATTGTTGCATTTCGGTATCATTTCAGTGTTCTTTTTGCCGGTTCTCCCTGGTGGCGTTCCTCCCCTGAATCTCACAGCGGCGTATCGCTCCCTTTGGTACGCTCGTCACGGTCAGGGTTCCTCCATCTCCCTGCCGTAAGTCCTAGCGCTACATCGCCGGGGAAGCATATCCCACACAAGCCGGTCATTCGATTGGAAATATCCATTGATGAATTACTTGTATGATAGAACATTTTTGAGCCTTCTGCCGTATGTCCATAAAGTCGGAAAAACCGTAAAAAAGCAGAAATTTCCACGATTAAGGAAATGGTATGGTATAATGTCATTAGCGGCGGCAAGCCGCAGGGAAGGGGCAACAACTTATGAAACAAAGCATTACGATACAGGAACGGCTAAAGGATTTACGGGTGGAACGGCATTTGAATCTGGAAGAATTGGCGGCGACAACCGGCATTTCTAAATCAGCCCTCGGCAGCTATGAAAATGATGATTATAAAGAAATCAACCACGGCAGCCTTGTGACACTGGCGAAGTTTTACGGTGTGTCTACGGACTATCTGCTATGTCTGACGGAAAATAGAAATCACCCAAATACAGCTTTGACGGAGCTGCATTTGAGCGACAGCATGATAGACCTATTAAAAAGCGGGCGTATCAATAACCGGCTTCTGTGTGAGATTGCTACCCATGAAAAATTTACGGAATTGATAGCAGATACGGAAATCTATGTGGACGGTATGGCGACCATGCGCTTCCATGATATAAATAATTCGCTGGCTACTGTAAGGGCTATGATACTGGAAGAACACCCGGAAGCTGCCGCAGACCGTTCTTTGAAAATCTTAGAAGCCGGTCAAATAGCAGAGGAAGATTTTTTCTGCCATGTTACACACAAGACATGGGACGCCATTCTTCACGATGTACGCAAAGCCCATGAGAATGATATAGAAAGTGCGCCGACAGTCACGCCTGCTGATGAACTGATAAAAGAAGTCCAAAAGGCTATGCGTTCTTCTGGGGATAAGGTGCAGGAATTTCTGGAAATCTTCTGCAAGGCATTTCAGCTTAAATACAAGCGGCTCTCGGAAGAAGAAAGAACCACTTTAAAAAAGCTGTTCCGAAAATCCCCGCTGATAAAACACTCCGGCATGAATTTCCGGCGTAAGGGCTGGAAATAAAAAACTGCCGTTGTGGGAATTGTGTTCCTGCAACGGCGGCTTTCTGTATTGATATTTTTTTGCTTGCTATCGTATAAATTTCATTGGAGTAAATCTCATTCCGTCAGATAATTGTTCGCTATCCATATCTATAAAACCTAATTTATGATACACTGGAACAGCATAAGGAGATGAATTAACTGTGTATTCGGAATGATTACTGCTGTCCAAAACATATTCCCATAATTTTCTGCCGATACCTTGTTTATGATATTCAGCTTTTACAAAAAAGCAGCAAATGTGCTTTCGATTCTCTTTTGTGGCAATAACACCCTTTAACTCATCATTGTCATAGGCTCCAAACACTTCTAAAGAGTTTACGATTTCATCATTCTCAATGAAATCACGAAATGACCGAATCCCTTCATCAGAATAGTCAGGGGCTTCAAACTGCAAAAAGGTTTCCCATATTAAACTGATAGCCGCAGCAAGTTCTATTTTATTACTGATTTGCCGTATCATCTGTTATCCTCCCTTCGATTTGTCCGAATTAAATCGGCACTCAAACAGGTTTTATCATGTGTTGTTCATATAGTGTTTCAAATGTGTTGACGGCTCCGCCATGCTCAACAATTTTACCATCGATAACTTTATCAATATCAACACCTGTGAAAGATAAACGTTTGTGTGTTGGCTTTATTCCAGTCCATTCTCCTTCATGGGTTCCTTCCATGATAAATTCAGAAATAACGCAATCCCCATCTTCATATTGTCGTATTACCCGCATTGAATAATCGGGATATGTTTGTTTCACGGCTGTAAGATGTTCTTTCATGCCTTCAAGACCTAACGGTATTCTACGTTCTCCATTGACAAGAACGCAATCTGTTGAAATATACTGCGGAAGTTCTTCAAGCAAATTTTCTGAAACAATGACTTCATAGAAGTATTTTACAAGTTCCTTTTTATTCATATTGCACCTCAAATCTTTAGTGATTTCCGTCATTTCAAGGCTCTTTCAAAAAATGGTGTAGTAAACGCCTTTTTGAACCGCAGAACCATTGATTTTACTGGCTTTTTCAGGACTTTTCAAAATGTTGCCATGGGATTCCCATAATGGTAGCTCTTTATCAAATTGTAATCCAATATCGCAGGATAACACCGCTTTCACTTAATCCCACTGTATCAATGACCTCTTTTTCTAACACACCACCATTTTTAATAATCGTTTTTTGGGATGCTTCATTCATTTTATCACAAGTTAATAACACTCTGGTTTCTCCTAATTGACGGCAAATAGGTAAAATCAATTTAAGCATTTCTGAACCATAACCTTTCTGCCTTTCCGATGGACGAATACTATACCCGATATTACCACCAAAATTAAAAAGAAAATCTGATAAGGGATGTCGAAAATCAATCATACCTACTACATATTTATCTTTTTGCCGTATGGCTAAAAAAACTTCAGATGGAACATATTCGCTTTTGTATTTTTCCTTTAATCTGTTTTCAAAATCAATCCATTCTTCAAACGATTGTACATCTTCAAGTCCTGCACAACCATCAAAGCTGTCTCCATGCTGCAACATTTCTTCTTTGTATGCCATAACTTGTTCTGCATATTCTTTTGTTGGTTTTATCAATATAATTTCACTCATAGCAGCCTACCTTTCTAACAGAAATGTGTCTCAAAACGGCGCTTTTCACTCTGTTACGTCACTTTTTTTCAACTCAATCACATCAGAAATGTCACAATTCAAGCTTTCACAAATGCGAAGTAGTGTTTCCATACTGATATGTTTTTCCTTTCCCATATTGGCAATCATATTTGTGGTAAGACCGGTGGCAAGCCGCAAGTCTTCTTTTCTCATATTTCGTTCTTTCAGTAAGTTCCAAAGGGGTTGATAGCTTATGTGCATATATCGCCCTGCCTTTCTCCCGGTATCGGGGTTCCTGCTTCCCATTATATCAAAATTCTTGCCAACTCACAAGATTTCTTGACACAGCAGCCGGTTTCGTCTGGATTGTGCTTTTCCTTTCCGCTTTTTCATTACATCTAATTAGCCATTAACTGGTTTATGCCGAGCTCCACATATCCTTAATCATAGCCTGATGTAATTTCTGTTCGTCAGACCGGAGATTTGCCTCCACCTTCCTTCAGATTCCAGCTCACGATGGACACCCTTGGTCTTGGCTATATCCTTCCCACTACTAGGGCGGATTAGGGACTTTAACCCATTAGAAACGTGCGCCGCAAGGCGCACAAGAAAAAAGAGAGAACAAGTGCCAGTTTGTTTCACTCTTTTGGGGAATAGTGGTGGCTATCATTATTGTGTTGTTCCTTTATGGTACATAAACATTTGCACAAAGTAAATATTCCATCTTTGGAGTACTAATATAAGCGGCAACAATCCATTCAAAGGACGCTGCCGCTCTTATTACTACTTATAAAATTATCTCCTACTTAATTATTAAACAATTTCCTCTGAAATCTCCAATGCTTTCATATATTCAGCTAAATCAATAGCAGGAACTGTCCCCATATTCTGGAGTAATATCAATAATTGCAAAAAGAAATACACTAATGATTCTTCTTGGTTGCTTGTTTTTAAATTACTGGTAGGATAATCAAAACAAAAAGCCCCTCCCTGTAAAACACAGCCACAATCTATCTGTTGTTTTTCCGTATATTCATTAAGACACTTTTTGAATGGATTTCCAAATGGTTCTTTCCATTCGCTAGTTGTGGTTAATATTCCAGCAAGAATACGGTGTAAAGGTTTTGGCGGATATACCCCGCCTGCATATGGAATTGAAGCAGACGTTCTGTATAAATTCCGAACACTTTCAGCTTTCTTCCCCGCATATTCCATATGTGTTTTATTTAAATCCTGTTTAATCTCAAATACTGCATAAACACTTTCTGCCGGAATATACAAAATGCCATTTTGGTTGAATGCTAAGTATGAATATTGTATATCATATAAAGCAAGGTCTATTTGCTCACTAATATTCCCCTGCGAATCGACAACTGTTGCTTTTGCTGCCTTATACCTTTTAGGGAGATAATCATCAAACCATTTAATCCAATTTTCTTCAGAATTGTCCCCCTTGTCAACAGGATGATTCAATACATTACTAAATTGGGCTTTTGATATCATATCTGCCTGTAAAGCAGTAAACAAACTTTTTAGATTAGGTTTTTTATTCATTTTTTCACCAAATTATTGATTCCCAGTATTTTTCACTTAAACTACTGGTTGCTTGCATCGCTAACTTCTTTTTTTCATTATAACTCAATTCATCAGATAATATATTGTTACTATTTGCCGGGTCAATAATTCTTTTGCTATCAATATTATCTCGAATGTTTTCAAGCAGAAATCTAAAGTTGTCTGCATACGAATATAAATTCCGTCCCCAAAGGACTTCCATTGCAAAACATTCTAAATATATTGACGGAAAATCTAAACTATGATTTTCTCTCCATATTTTCAACGCAACAATTTCAGTAATTCTTCCAGAATTTTTTACTTTATGAATGTGTGTATCAATATTTGTTTTTGTCCATGAATCTGCTTTTCGCCTATATAAGCTATGGTCATTTCCATATTGCCCCTGTCGCTTAGCAGGAACTAAATCCACATCCTTATTTTGATATGTAATACCTATAGATACATTTTGCTTTCGGGCTGTAATTCCTTGCCGTACCACATAATCATATAACGAATTATATATCTCTTTAAGAGTGTTGCTTGTTGTTGAACTCAACGAAATAAACAAATCTAAATCAGTTGCAATATCAATAGCTGTTCCTTTTGCTCTTGAGCCTGACAATTTTATATCACATAAACATGTACCAGCCCAGTTTCTTATGATTTTTTTAATGGTGTTACAACGGTATTATCAGTATAATTATCTATAGTGTCCGGTAATTTGTGCTTTTTCACAATACTTTCAACATATTGATTCGCGGTCATATAAACTATCCTTTCTCTTTTCATTTTCAATCACTTCAAAACCGAATACTAATTTATAGCTTTTTACAAGAAATACAGATATCTCTCAGCCACAATAGTATGGATAATATATTTTCTATCTATTATAACAAAATTTCCTATAAATTTCCACAATAACATCAAAGTCCTCCGTTTTCATTATCACATCAAAGTTCTTTCAAAAATGGTGTAGTAGTGGTGTAGTAAACGCCTTTCTGATTCGTAAAACCATTGATTTTACTAGCTTTTCCGGGATTTTCCAAGATACTGCCGTGGCAGATGAATAGTATTTTTATTACATTTTGCATAACTTGGTATAACTCCGCAAAGCCTTGATTTTACGTTGATAAGGAAGTATACACAACAACTTATCACCAACGCTGACAAACAGGGTGCATATAGGTAGGTATGACAGATTACGTTGTACCTACTTATTTTTTGTTGCAGTTTTTATTTATTTCAGCTAAAATCAATACACAAGATTGTTAGTGAAAGAGAGTGAAATTATGAAAGAAAAGAACAAAAATGAATACAATGCAGAAATGACAATAAATGAGTATTTGTCATTACTTCAAATCAAATATGATTGCGAAACAGTATATAGTTTAGCTAAGTCTTTACAGCAAGATGGAGTAACTGGTTTTGGAATTATCCCTTATTTTACATTAACGGCAGCTACCATATTAGAAATGCTTTCGTCAAATGAAATAAAACTTGAAATACCATACTCTGCACGAATAAAAGATATTCGCATGAAATTGAAAATTTTTGAAGATGGATACAGCAAATCTAAAAGAATGTTATTGGCGATAGATTATCTCCAAAATGAGATTTTTAAAAACCAGCATACTTTTTCTTTTATGAAAAGCTGGAATATTCATTATAATCTGGGTATTTACACAAATAAGAATAAAATAGTAATTGGAAATACACAATATAATTACTATTTGTTACAAGATAATCGTTTCTTAAAAAAGAGCCTTAATGAAATTGCTACTGCTTATGAGATTTCTCCTAATAATTTTAACTTAGATGAGCATGTGGGAAAGGAATGTTATCAATATGCTTATACATGCGCACAATTTATAAATTTCATTCGTTCTGCACTGGAAAGCTTTGACATGCCGGTAACTATAAATTCAAACAAAAATATTGTCGATTTTTATTATGCAGATTATAATACAAATCGCAAGTCTGCTCTTTTACCACAAGAGGAAAATGGGAAAGCCATTTTTCTTTATTTACTTCATACTTTATCCACAATGAATTTTCTTCTATACGTTTTAAACGATTACGAAAAAGATGATTATGGTTGGTGGCTCAAAATAAATTATGTTGTCTATTATTACAGCATACATAAATTAACTGATTTACATGAGCATTTTGTACAAAACAAATTGATGACACAAAATATTTCTGATTATTTGAATGAAATTGATGTTAAAAACGCTAAATTTATGAACAGTACTTTTAGAAATTGTATGATGCACCCAAGTTTGGCAGATAAAAATGGAAATAGTATTATTTCTTCTTCTAAGTTAGATAGACAGAAACCTCTTTTTGGATTAGTAGAAACTTGTTTTGACGGAATGGGCTATAAAGACCTTAAAGATTCTGTTATATTAGAAATGAAACGAATATCAAATATATTATCGCAATGGCTCGAAATACAATCTTTAAGTATAAAGCCACTTTAGTGCCAGTTACGCAATAGAACGCCATTTTTGAAGGCAGACATATAAAATCCTTACCCCGTCATACCAACGCCCACAAAGCCGCATAAATCAAGGATAAAATACCCTCTATTGCGTAACAATCCCCATAATAAATTGAGGGCGAAAGCAGTTTACTGATTTCGTCCTCTTGACTGCCCAATAGCAAAGGCGGGAAAAGCTGTCAAGGGCGCGTAGCGCGAAGTTTACCCTTGACAGCTTTTCCTGTCTTTGCTACCTACTATCGGTCGAA
>CAJTGI010000009.1 GCA_910575435.1 Clostridiaceae bacterium
CCCCCTGTACAGGGCAGGTTACCCACGCGTTACTCACCCGTCCGCCACTAAGTCCGTGCCGTCTTCCCTCCGGAGAGTTCCGTCGGCATGGCTTCGTTCGACTTGCATGTGTTAGGCACGCCGCCAGCGTTCATCCTGAGCCAGGATCAAACTCTCATGTTTAAGCTTTTCCTGCTCGGCAGGAGTTTCTTCCTGCTGGCTTTGTTTTCCGCTGGAGCCTTGGCCCTTCCGGACTTTGGCTCCATGAACTTTGGTTCTGGGAACTAAAGTTCTTTATTTACTGTGCGGGATGTCTCCCGCTTCCCTTTCCGCTGCCTCCGGGCATGTGTTCCGTCGGCCCCGCGGTCCGGGGTTGAAAATTTTGTTAGAATTTTCAGGGTTGTTCTACTGTTCAGTTGTCAAGGTGTTGCTGACATTTTTCGTGCGTCAGCGTGTTTTATAATATCACGCCTAGAACTATTTGTCAACAGTTTTTTTTACATTTTTTCATCTTATTTGCAACATGTAAAAATGTAACGGAGAAAGAGGGATTTGAACCCTCGCGCCGCGTGAACGACCTACACCCTTAGCAGGGGCGCCTCTTCAGCCTCTTGAGTATTTCTCCATTTTCTTAGGCGACCGCTGATATGACCGCCGAGCAATGATTAGTATATCAAGATTCTGTACTATTGTCAACAATTTTTTTAATTTTATTGCTTTTTCTTTTCTTTTAACAAAATAGCATAAAAATTACTTGCGCTTAGAAAACATAATAATATGAAAACAGATCTAAAATGTAAAAAACACGGTTTTGAGTTGAGCACTTTTTTCCTATTATATAGGAATACTTTGACTGACAATCATTTTCAGCCCTTTGCCTTACCCGCAGTCTACCTTTTTCAGACTAGGGAAAAAGACAGCAAAAATAATCATTATTGTTTGATAATCTTTATAAACAGCAAAAAAAGGGACGCCAGCGCGTTCCCTTGCAAGATAATCCAAAAGAACTAAAGTTCTTCGGATTTCTTGATTGGCATAGCGCTACACTGTGGCGCAGTTTCCTATACAGTAAAAAGGGCTGCACACTAAAATATCTAGTGTACAGCCCCCCTCGGCATAAGTTATATCCAATTCTTATAAAACGAATTCTTTATTTCACCTTTACTGTTACCTTAGCCGATTTCTTTCCAATCTTAAGGGTAATAGTCGTCTTGCCCTTCTTAAGACCTTTGATCTTTACAGTTGCCTTGCCCTTCTTCACAGAATATTTCACCACTTTGGCAATCTTCTTTTTCTTAGAAGTTACCTTGATGGTATCTGCCGCTGCCTTTTTCTTATTTGTGGCAGTAATCTTGAATTTGGCAGTCACGCTCTTTTTCTTCTTCACTGACAAGGTCTTCTTCGCTGCCTTGATTTTCTTGGCAGGATTCTTGACCGTTACCTTGATGACAGCGGACTTGGTTCCTGATTTCAAAGTAATCTTCGCAGTTGATCCCTTAGTTGCCTTCTTAGGTACAGAAATGGCAATCTTAGTGCCCTTAACCTTTGCCGTGGCAATCTTCTTATTGGAAGACTTTACTGTAGGTGTGGATGGTGCCTTAAATCCTACAGAAACAGTTTTCCCTGCCGCAATGATTACAGATTTTTTTGCAACTGTTACATTTGTTGACGATCCATTACCATTTCCATTTGGATTAGGTGTGGTACTTGGCTTTGGTGTTTCATTCGGATCCGGTGTCTTACTTGGAGCCGGTGTTGCAGACGGATCTGGCGTTGCAGACGGATCTGGCGCTGCAGATGAATCTGGCGTTGCAGATGGATCTGGCGTTACAGATGGATCTGGAACTTCTGAACCATCCAATCCCGGAGGTGTTGGATCTTTCGGATCTTCCAAATCGCCTACCTGCATATTGCCCACGCCTGCAGAAAAGAATACTTTCAGCCCATTTTCTGTAATGGCTACAATAGTCGCAGTTCCTTCGCTTAATGCAGTGACATTAATCTTAATCTTGCCTTCTGCATCTACCATAACCTTTGAATTGCTTACTGCAACTACAGAAGAATTGGTAGAGTAGAAGGTCACTTCAGAATCGGAGTCAGCAGGTGTGATTGCCAGTTCTAATTCCTTAGTCTCTCCAGCAGCAGGCAATACAAATTTGCTATCTGTCACGCCTTTCAGTTCTGTTGCTTCCTTTGTCTTCTCCTTGAGAGGGAAGAACTTCATATCCTTGATGGTAAATGTCAAAGATATTTTTGTAGGATTGTCAATATTCTTAAAACTTACTACATGATCTTTGGAGTCAATGGTTACATCGTCATCTGTTACTACGCATCCATCCCATCCGTTAATTGGATCATTGGAATCCAACTGACCGCTGGCCTTCAGCAGGTTTTTAAAGCAACCATCTTCACCTACTTCAACCTCAATCTTATTTTTCTCATACATTGCCTTTAACTCTTCCGGCGTCTTCAGAGTTAATTCTTTATCATTTACGGTAAGTTTGTCATAGCGAATCTTTGCGCTGGATACCACAGGCTTCAATGTATTGGTATCTAAGAGATATACGGAAATCAACTTCTCTAATTTGCTGATATTCGCTTTCTTTCCTTCTTCTGACAAATCTGTTGCCAAATCATAGGTTACCGTGTACTGTCCATCTCCTGTCATGGTCACTGGCGCGCTCTTTTCTACAAGTCCAGAACCAAACATCACATTCAATGTAGCAGATACGGTATTGGCAGCACCCTTTCTATTGACTTTTACAGTTGCAATGGTACTTACACCACTTGCAGCAGATGCAATGATATAAGTCGTTCCAGGATTCTCTGCCGTAATCTTACCGCTGCTGCTTACAGTAGCAATTTCTGTGTTAGAAGAGGTATAAGTAATGGCATCCTTGCTGTCTTCCGGCGTCAATGTGGTCTTAATATCAACAGTATCGCCCTCTGTAATTTCATAATAAGGCTTATCTGTCTTAATTGCCGTGGCAGTCTCTTTTCCACTAGATGCCACAATAACCTTGATATCTTTTACTACGTCACCTAACTGAGTCTTTGCATGGATCGTGGTGATACCTGTGCCCTTTGCATGAATCAATCCCCTAGAAACTGTGGCAACGGCATCATCATCCGTGCTCCAAACTACCATATCCCTAGCTGAATTAGACTCTGCTGTCACAGTCTTCCACTCTCCAGCCTTCATTGACAGAGAGGTATCGCTCAATCTAATATCTGTAGCAGGCGCAATCTCAGGATCTTTGGAAATGCTATTATTATTTTCATCCGCATGACCATAAGATTTATAAATATCAAGTATGATATTTTCATTATTTTTAGCACCTTCATAAGTACCGCGAATTGTAGCGTGTACTACATTGTCATAGACTGGTTTCAGACTTGGTCTATCCCAGTCGGTGAAAATGCCCGTCTCTGTCTTAACATTCAGATAATTTTGAGTACCCTGATCCCAAACAATGGGAACTGCACCATAATACTCAGCTATAGCGGCGCATGATTCGTAATTCAAAGCACGTTCCGTATTATTAAAACCTGTTGCAGAACCAGTCTGAACCTGCGTCCTTACGCCATATTCCCCTACATACAGCGGCATATTCTGATCTAATTTCTTCACATTATTAGTGCTAGAACTGAGAGAGCCCTTCCAGTCTAATAAATTAGAATAAGTCCATCTTACCTGGCTGTTTCCCTTATAAATGTGTACAGAGAACATCAGGCGGGTAGTACCTACCTCTCCCTTGTCTGCCAATGTATCCTCTGGCATCGTGGTAATAGCTGTAGTCGTCGCAAAACGTCCTGTAATTGCCAGCCAACGCTTAGTATTATTAGAACCTGTAGCGCGAACAGTATTGATAAAGAGCTGATTCAAGGCATTCAATACCTTTGCATCTTCATTTTTCTGTCCTGCTCCCAATCTATGAGCATCAGTTACCTCATTCATGCTCTCGAAGATCAAGTGCTCGTCATAGTCTTTGAAACGATTAGCAATCGTCTTCCATACGCCCTCATACTTCTGGTATACTTTCTCAATATCCCACTGGTAAGTATCCAGCCAGCATGCCGGCGTATTGTTTCCACGGTCATCGTGGTTTGCAGCGCCGTCATGGTGAATATTGATAATTGCATACATATCCTGGTCTACACAGTAGTCCACGATTTCCTGAACACGGTTAATCCATGCTTCCTTAATCGTGAAATCTTCATTAATATGCACGCCCCAAGTTACAGGAATACGCACGGTGTTATAGCCTGCATCATGAAGAGCCTTGATATAAGCCTTCGTAGTCTTATATGCCTGCCATGATGTCTCTGTTACTTCATAAAGTCCGCCATCCATGGTATTACCCAAATTAATGCCGGCACCCATTTCCCTTACAACATCTTTCTTGCCAAGTATACGGAAATCTTTTGGATTGCTGGCAGCGTCAGACATTTTCGGTACCAATGCCACGCGCACTGCCTCCAGAGCATCTCTGGCAGCTTTTAATTCATCATCTGTCTTATTTCCATAATCAGCATAAACTGCCTCTGCCTCTGTAATTGCCGGAGCCAATTTTGCGAAAGATTCCGCACTGTAATCTGCCTCCTTCACACTCTTGCAGTATTGAATGGCTTTCCTCAATCCCGTTACTGACTCTCTCACTGCCGCATTCACTGCCGCATTTAGATTTGCAAGGGCAGTTTCCAATTCTTGCAGTGTCGCATCGGCTTTATCTAATGCAGCCTGAGCCTCTGTAATTCGTGTCTGCAGCGCATTGTACGAATCCTCTGTCAAGCAATCTTCTTTCTGGATTGTCTTGGCACTGGAAAGAGCCGTCTGGATTTTTTTCTTAGCTTCCGGTATCAGTTCCTCATCAGACGTATCGGAATCATCCAACTCCCAATCCTCTACATTGGCGGCCTTCTCATCAAATCCTTTGGTAAAATTACCTTTTTCATCAACGGATACGGATGCCACGGAACCGAAGACAATTCCAATGATACGGGCTTCTACGCCGTCATTCGTCATGCGCGTCAGGCGAATACCTGCTGATTCATCATCAGAACCCTTCGTTACAGCCGTCTCGGTAAACACATAATTACCGCTTTCCTTTACGCCCATGCCTGATCCATAACCACCGGAAGTACGATAGCCAAGATGAATGTAATGGGGAGAATTGCTGCTGGATTTTGTTGTACAATCCCTACCTACCAATTCCTTATTAGAGAAACTGTTGGTAACAATATTTCCGCCGCGGACTTTCAGCCTAGTGTAATTCGCAGACTTGCTTACATGAATGTACACTTTTACCTTTGCGCCACTTACTTTGCTGTAAGTGATATTGGCATCCGCTTTCTGCATATCCTTCAATGAAAACTCCTGCATCGTCACATGTCCGTCGCCTGTTCCCATCGTTGCTCCAGAAACAGTTACTTTCTGCTCATCATTAGCACCATCATTTAATGCATTGTAAGCTTTCAAAGTAATTTCAGGCTCTTCCTGCACGAAGCTGAGAGCCACGCTTGCAAGAGTTCCTGTCACAGAATCTTTCAATGTCTGAAGAGCCACATGAGCTACGTACTGACCAGAATCAGCATTCAGCTTCACATCTGCTTTCGTAACATCTACAGCCGTTCCTGTAGTACCCTCTGCATTCTTTGCAGTCAGGGTAAACAATTTGTCACTATCCTGTGCGCTATCTAAGTTTGCGATAAATCCTAGTTCAAGATACTTTGCAGTCAAAGCCTCTGCATTTGCATTCTCTTGAATATCCAAAGACCTATCAGTTTCTGATTCTGGCTTCTTGCTAAGCAATTTGTTTCCTGCTGCCGTCAATATCTTCACGGCATATAATCCTGACCCCGGCAGAGTTGTAGCCGCAGAAGCTTTTTCCACATTTGGCCACACAACTGAAGTCAAAACCATTGCCAGCGTGAGAATTACGGCAAAAAGTCTTTTTATTTTTCTTGTTGTTTTTCTCGTCAAATCTTCATCCTCACTTTCCCAATACTACATGTTGTTCCTTCCAGACTAGCCTGACTTGCGCAAGTTTTTCCCTCTCTGGAAAAACGGCTAATCCTTCATTTGCGCATCTCGTAATTTTTTATTACCTCCTCTTTATTGAATTAGAATACCTTCCCTCCTCTCAGCATATTTTAAAATTCCTATCTATCAGAACTTCTATTACTTATGCCTTGCGATTTTCATAGAAGTATCTGTCACTTTGATATAGAAGCAATAGTACAATGCTTGTTTATATCATTCTTGCTATAAATCGCCTAATTAGAGTGTTTTAATTACATCTGTGCTAATACAATATAATTTATGTGACAATAAATAACACGCATATTGCAAAAGCAGACACTTATATATGGATTATACTATTTTTTTTCGTTATTCTCAATATCAATTTGTTGATTTTTTTACGAATTTTGTTGATTTTTTTACGAATTTGTATATATTTTTACATTTTTTGCTAATTTATTAAAAAAATTTGTTAATTTTTAGGATTTTATTTTCATGTTTATATATTTTATAATTAAACTTCTGAATACACTGGGATTCTTATCTAAATTTTTTGTATCTCCTTTTACAACAACTAAAAGAGGATTTCCCAAAAAACTAATGGGAAATCCTCTCGTCGCATTATGATTCCAACAAGAAATGATTTAATGCTGATAGCTTCTCTTTAAGAAATTTACCAAGCCATGCTTCCACACCTTGCTTTCATGCTTGCCACCTGGATATACATACCACATGTGGTCTACATTATTTTCCTCCAACTTCTTATGATACTGATCTGGAGATCCACCTATGGCACCATCTTCAGAGCCAGTGCAGGTCAAGATCACTTCTGGCACTGTTTTCCATCCTTCCAGAGTCAGCAAATCCTGATTCAATGTAGGTGCTGATGAGAAGGCACCGATATAATTGAAATGATCCTTGATGGAAAATGCTAAATGCAGCGATTCCATTCCACCCATGGACAGGCCACAAACTCCCGTATCTTTCCTATCTGAGGAAATGCTATAATTTTTCAAAATAAAGGGCTCCAAATCCTCCAAAAACTCTCTCTCGAAAAGAGAAAATGCCTTAATATTCTCAGAGACATTGCTAGGATCAAGACCATCCTTCGGTATCACGCTCGGGACTACCGCTACAAAAGGCTTTACTTCCCCTCTGGAAATCATGTTGCTGATAATCTCATTCAGCGACATAAATACCCACTGCGTCCTATCGCAGTTAAGCCCATGAAGCATGTAGAGAACCGGGTATTTTTTTGAGGCGGAATAATCCGGCGGCAAATAAATGCTTGCCTCTCTGCTGGCTCCCACAACTTTGGAATCATATGTAATTTTCTTTATGGTTCCCAGCTTCACGCCTTTGATCTGGCTGTGATACTGTGACATGTCAACGCTAAAATACTTATCGAAATCCTCTTCTGTTCCACTCTTCTTGCCCTCGTCCCAATCCGGATCTGGCGTAGGAGTGGGCGTAGGAACCGGCGTCGCTGTAGGAACAGCTGTGGGGGATGGAGCCACTGTGGGCTTTGAAGGCGTTGTTGGCTTCTGCGTCGCAGTATTAGGCTTGCTAGTCTTTTTCTTTTTCACTGTCACCTTGCAGGTATACTTCTTCTTTCCCACCTTGGCAATAATCTTAGCAGTGCCCTTCTTCTTTGCCTTTACCATACCTTTCTTATCCACCGTAGCCACCTTTTTGTTTTTGCTGGACCAGACAACCTTCTTTTTCGCATTCTTTACTTTCAGCTTCTTTTTCTGGCCAACTTTCAATGTCAGTTTCTTGCTGCTGATGGAAACTTTCTTTCCCGCACTGGCAGTCTGGCTACAAACACCTGTCACCAGCATTCCCATGACTATGCACAGGGATATGGCTTTGCGGATTATCCTATTTCTTTTATTCATCCACATCTACCTCCTTTATATGTCGTAATTGACATTTTCTTAATATATTATAACATATTTTTATGATAAATTTCATATCAGAAAACGACTATAAACTATAGGATAACGACATGGAAAAGATGTATTACCTGCTATTTTGCCGATAATTTTCTTTTAATGGTACAGTACGCTAGTAGCTCCACCTCAAGAAATTCACCAAGCCATGTTTCCATACCCTGCTTTCATGCGTCCCATTCGGGTATAAATACCAGATATGGTCTACATTGTTCTTTTCCAAAGACATATGGTAATTGTAAGGATTGTCTCCCACGGTGCCATCTTTCGTTCCGGTACACAACATGACCAGATCTGGAGATGTCTTCCATCCCTCCAAAGTCAGCAAATCCTGATTCAGCGTGGGCGCCGCTGAGAAAGAACCAATGTAGTTAAAGTGGTCCTTGATGGAAAATCCTAGATGCAGCGCTTCCATTCCTCCCATGGAAAGCCCGCAAACGCCCGTATCCTTTCTATCCGAAGATACGCTATAATTTTTCAGGATATACGGCTCCAAATCCTCCAAAAATTCCTTTTCAAACTTAGTAAATGCCTCGATGTTTTCAGCACTGAAGGTATTGGGATTTAATCCATCTTTTGGAATGACGCTCGGCACCACTGCAATCAAGGGCCTTATTTCATTTCTGGCAATCATGTTGCTAAGGATCTCATTTAACTGCATGTATACCCACTGCGTCCTGTCGCATCCAAGCCCATGAATCATATAGAGTACCGGATACTTCTTCGAGGTCGAGTAGTCCGGCGGGAGATAAATGCTTGCTTCCCTCGTACTACCCACTACTCCGGATTCGTATTGAAAAGTCTGAATCGTCCCCATCTTCGTACTTTCCTTTTTGCTTTGATACTCCTTCATATCGACATTGAAATACTTATTATAATCCTCTTCCGTCCCGCTTTTCTTGCCCTCGTCCCAATGCGCATCCGGCGTGGGCGTAATGCTTGGCGGATCCGGCGTGGGCACAATGCTTGGCGCAGGCGTAGAATTGGAAGAAGGTCCTGACGGCTTTTGCGATGCAGAAGTCGTAGGCTTTTTGGTAGGCTTTACAGCCGCACTTTTTTTCTTCACTGTCACCTTGCAGGTATATTTCTTCTTTCCAACCTTAGCGATAATGGTAGTGCTTCCCTTCTTCTTTGCCTTTACCAAACCTTTCTTATCCACTGTAGCTACCTTTTTGTTTTTGCTGGACCAGACAACCTTCTTTTTCGTATTCTTTACCTTTAGTTTCTTTTTCTGTCCAACCTTAAGCGTGAGCTTCTTGCTGCTAATCGACACTTTCTTTCTTGCATTGGCAGTCTGGCTACATACTCCTGTCACCAGCATTCCCATAACTATGCACAGGGATATCGCTTTGCGGATCATGCTATTTCTTTTATTCATCCACATCTACCTCCTCAATATAATATAGTTGACAATTACCTTTATATAAGATAACATATTTTTTATTTGAAATCTTATCATAAAACGACTAAAAAATATAGAATAACGACATGAGGTGGATATATGGATACTTTTCCCTATTTGATAAGTTCTCTGGACCACTCCCCGCACACCACGCTTTTGGGGGAAGTGAAAGTACGCAAAATCAATAAGCATTTCAAGCGTACGCCCGCGGACTGGATATTGTACATTATAATTGACGGCACCATGATCCTTAAAGAAGATGCATTAAAATATCGTCTGACAGGGGGAGATATTTTGATGCTGACGCCGGGAAGATGCCATTTCGGGCTTCCCTTTCAGGATTCCATCCACTATTATTACATTCACTTTCGTTGGGATGATCTGGAAGAAATCGCCCTGACCCCGGAGGAATACCAGCAAAAAAAAATCAATATCCAAGAGCAAATGATTGCCCATATGGGAGAGGATTCCCAACCGGATTATCTGCTCTTACCAAAATATTTTTATCCAGATGCGCATACATTCCAAGAAATAATAGAAGATGTAAGACAGCTGTTGCACGTCTCCAAAAAAGCCCTGCCACATCAGCAGAGCATGAATGACTGCCTGTTTCTTATGATCTTATTAAAGCTGTCCCGCTGGGAGTTGCTCCAGCAGCTGCCAAAAAATAACCCTTCCTTTTCATTTACTCTGCCTATCATGGCATATTTGAAAGAACACCACAGGGAAAAAATCAGCAGCAAAACCTTGGAGGAAGTATTTCATCACAATTTTGACTATATGAACAGAAAATTCAAGGAAAATACTGGAACTACTATCTTCCAGTTTTTGGAAAAATATCGCATAGAGGAGAGCAAGAAACTTTTGGAGAGCAAACATTTTTCAATTACGGAGATTGCAGAAATATTGGGATTCTGCAATGCCTACTACTTCACGAAGGTATTTAAAAAGCATGAGAATATCACGCCAAAGGAATATAAAAATTCCCATGCTTAAAATCACTAAATATTCAGCAACTTATAGTGATGTATTTGCTACGAGGATTCACATTCCAATATTCTCGAAGACACATTACCTGCATCTTGTTTTATCTTGTCTAATATAAAAAACTAGGGCCGAGATACACTCAGCCCATACAAAAGTATTTTATTAATATCAATACTTTTTAACTCCATGTGTGTGATTTTATCATTATGCCAACCATATGTCAAGTATCTTATTTGCGAATATATATGCATTTTTTACCGTATTACAATGTTTAAAATAATCTTTATGCAATAACATACGATCAAAAAATAAATTTCGAATATCTTCTTTGGTATGTTTCATAATACCGTTACTCTTAATATAATATTCAAATGCAACTAAAAGAGTTACAAAGTCATTTATGCACTTTGAAGATAATCTTGATTTTCTTTCAGACTTTGTGATACTTTCAATTTTTGCAACATATTGACTAACTATTGGCAGTGATTTTTCATCTTGTGATTTTAACTGACTAAACAAACAATGATTATGTGCAGCCGCATTTCTAAAATTTCTTACATGAAATAACAGATCAACTTCTTCTGACGTTACATAACCTTTTTGTCTGACAAATTTATACAGGTGACATAAATCACCAAATGAAACCACTTCTAGTAATACCCATAATGGCATCCTATTTTGATTCTCGACAACTAAATCCATACAATAAGAATTATTGGCATTTTTTAAAATTTTCCCCTTTACATTCTTTTTATTATTGGATTGATACAGAAAGTATTCCTCTACAATAGAATAGCCGTCTTCCTCATTTTCTATACACTTATTTATAATATATACCTTAGCAGCATGTTCAATATTCAAGCACATTCGTATTATCAAAAATCGAAACTCCATATCTAAGGTAGACAATTCAACTAAATACGAAAAATCTAAATCCATATATTTCTTTGTACCATTTACCATTGAATATTGAAAATTGTTTTGGTAACTTGTTATTTTCTTATAATATGACTGTCCTTTTAAAAATGCAACTGCTCTCTCTTCTGTATATGCTTTATTGAATTTTATATTCTTGTCTTTCATCCTTTCAATAAGTTCTTCCGCTTTATGTAATTTTTTTATATGTTCACCCCCATTCTACAAAATTATGCTCAATTAACTAATGCCTTGCCTAATAATATATTTTCTATCTCAATGTCTGATCATACATATTATTTTTCTCCTGGTCTATCACTACGATCACCGGAAGATTTTCCACTTCCAACTTTCGGATTGCCTCCGTCCCCAAATCCTCGTAGGCAACAATTTCTGACTTTTTAATACACTGTGATAGCAGTGCCCCAGCACCTCCGATGGCCGCAAAATACACTGCATGATTTTCTGCCATGGATGCAATGACCTCCGGAGAACGCTTTCCTTTTCCAATCATCCCCTTTAATCCATGTTCCAAAAAAAGAGGCGTATATTTGTCCATCCGACTGCTGGTAGTAGGGCCCGCCGAGCCAATGACCTGCCCTTCCCTAGCGGGAGATGGCCCGAGATAATAGATGATATTTTCCTTCAAATCAATGGGAATCTGCTGCCCCTCCTGCATCGCATCATACATTCTCTTATGCGCCGCATCCCTGGCAGTATAGACTGTTCCGCTGATATATACATAATCCCCGGCTTTCAGGTCTGACACTTTTTCCTCTGTCAGTGGAGTGGTAATATATTTATCCAAAGTATCTTCCTCCTTCTTCATCATCCCCATACTCAGTCACTCTCTCAAATATGCCATTTTGCGGCACAAATGCTTTCATTCTTCCTGTGTGAATGGTCTTTTCATTCGCACTTTTATCAGATAATTCTCGTCTTATGGCGGTTCACATGGCAGCACATATTGACAGCCACAGGCAGTCCTGCAATGTGAGTGGGATAGGTCTCGATATTGATGCCCAGGGCGGTGGTATTGCCCCCCAAGCCTGCAGGGCCAATACCCAATGCATTAATCTTAGCAAGCATTTCTTCCTCCAGTTCCTTCACATAGGGAATAGAATTGTGGCTGCCCAGTTCTCTTGTCAAAGCCTTCTTGGCGAGAAGGGCGCACTTTTCAAATGTACCTCCCATGCCAACGCCCACCACTACTGGGGGACAGGCATTTGGCCCCGCCAGTTTCACCGTCTCGAGAATGACGTCTTTCACTCCCTCGATGCCATCTGCGGGCTTTAGCATCACCACCCTGCTCATATTCTCACTGCCAAATCCCTTAGGTGCCACGGTAATTTCCACTTGATCTCCCGGAACCACCTCATAATGAATCACCCCCGGCGTATTATCATCCGTATTTACCCGGTCAATGGGATCTCTCACCACGGATTTTCGCAGATATCCCTCCACATAGCCCTGGCGGATTCCCTCATTGATGGCATCTTCCAGGCTTCCTCCTGAGATATGCACTTCCTGTCCTATTTTCATGAACACCACTGCCATCCCCGTATCCTGGCAAATGGGAATGCTCTTCTCCTTGGCTATCTGAAGATTCTCCTGCAGCTGGCCAAGAATCTGCTTCCCCAGCTTCTCCGTCTCTTCCCCCTCCATCTGATCTAACTTTCCCTTTACATCTTCCGTCAGGGTCAAATTAGCCTCAATGCACATTTCCTTGATGTTCTCCGTAATCACATCAGTAGAAATCTCTCTCATGACTGCCAACCTCTTTTCTCTATGCTACCTACTCTTATAGTTCTTTACTGTTAACTGCAATCTTTTCAATAAGATAGCATCTTATTCATTGTTACTATTCATTTTCCTTCTCTTCCTCTGCCCTCTCCAGCAATCTGTCCAGAGAGCCATCTATATCGCCAGAAGCATGGTCCGATCCATCTGCTATATCTCCAGCACTGTTCTCCTCAGTATCACTTTCTTCAATCTCAGCGCCATCCGCCATGCTTTCTTCATTGCCAACACCATTCTCCTCCGGCACGGCCTCCCGCACCTTCGCAAGACTTGCCACCACAATATCCTTCGTATTATCCAGATCAATCAGCTTCACCCCGGAAGTAATCCTCCCCAACTGGGAAACTTCTGAAACCTTCAACTGGATAATGATTCCCTCGGTGGTAATTAGCATCACTTCATTCTCATCATTCACCGCCTTGGCACCAATGACATTCCCTGTCTTTTCCGTAATCTTATAGCACTTCACGCCCTTGCCGCCACGGTACTGCACCGTAAACTCCTCCATGGACGTGCGCTTGCCCAAACCATATTCTGATACCAGAAGAATACTATCTCCCTGACTATTCATCTGCATTGCCACCACTTCATCATCATACGTTAGATTCATGCCGATTACGCCCATAGAAGTTCTTCCGGTTGGGCGCACGTCATTTTCGTGGAATCTGATGCACTGCCCATGCTTCGTCACCAAAAGGATTTCTTTCTCTTTATTGGTCACTTTCACCTCGATCAGCTCATCATCCTCCCGCAGCTTGATGGCCTGCAAGCCGGATTTCCGAATATTTGCATAATCAATAATCGAAGTCTTTTTCACAAGCCCTTTCTTAGTAGCCATAAATAGATACTTTCCGTCCTCGTACTCCCTCAAGGGAATCACGGCGGTAATCTTTTCCTCCGGCAGGAGCTGCAGCAAATTGATGATAGCAGTACCTCTGGCCGTGCGGCTGGACTCGGGAATCTCGTATGCCTTCAAGCGATACACCCTGCCCATATTGGTAAAGAACATAATATAGTGGTGGGTGGTAGCCATAAATAACTCTTCCACATAATCATTTTCAATGGTCTGCATTCCCTTAATGCCCTTGCCGCCACGGTGCTGGCTGTTAAAATTCTCCATGGTCATGCGCTTGATATATCCCAGCTTGGTCATGGTAATCACCGTATTCTCTCTGGGAATCATATCCTCCATAGAAATATCAAATTCATCATACCCGATGGCGGTACGCCTCTCATCCCCATATTTATCCCGTATTACCAGAATCTCTTCCCTAATCACGCCCAAGAGAAGCTTCCTGTCTGCCAGAATCGCCTTAAATTCCTGAATCTTTTTCTGTAATTCAGCAAATTCATTCTCAATTTTCTCTCGCTCCAAGCCTGTCAGGGCACGAAGGCGCATCTCTACGATGGCATCCGCCTGAGGCTGGGAAAGTTCAAAGCGTGCAATCAGCTTTTCCTTGGCCTCATTGGTACTCTTTGAGCCGCGGATAATGTTAATCACTTCGTCAATATTATCCAGAGCGATTAAGAGTCCCTGCAAGATATGCGCCCGCTCTTCCGCCTTATTCAGCTCGTACTTCGTCCTGCGTGTAACCACTTCCTCCTGATGCTTGAGATAATATTGAAGAATCTGCATCAGATTCATTACCACCGGCTCATTATTCACCAGAGCAAGCATAATCACCCCAAAGGTATCCTGCATCTGGGTGTGCTTGTACAACTGGTTCAAGACAATATTAGGATTCACATCCCGGCGAAGCTCAATGCAGATGCGCATGCCTTCCCGGTTCGTCTCGTCCCTCAGGTCCGTGATGCCATCTACCTTCTTATCCCTGTGCAGTTCCGATATTTTTTCAATCAGTTTTGCCTTATTCACCATATAAGGTAGTTCTGTCACTACAATACGGTTTTTCCCATTATCCATAGGCTCGATATTCGTAATCGCGCGGACGCGTATTTTCCCCCGCCCGGTACGGTAGGCATCCTCGATTCCCCTAGTGCCAAGAATCTCCGCTCCCGTCGGGAAATCCGGCCCCTTGATAATATGCATCATCTCTTCTATGGTGGTACTTTTCTCATCACAGATATCATCAATCAGTTTTACCACGCCGTCAATCACTTCCCGAAGATTGTGGGGAGGTATATTGGTGGCCATTCCCACCGCAATGCCGGAAGTGCCATTTACCAAAAGATTGGGAAATCTGGCGGGAAGCACTACGGGCTCTTTCTCCGTCTCGTCAAAGTTGGGTACGAAGTCCACCGTATCCTTCTCGATATCATCTAGCATCTTCTTAGAAATCTTGCTCAGCCTCGCCTCAGTATAACGCATGGCGGCGGCGCCATCCCCGTCCACGGAACCAAAATTCCCATGGCCATCCACCAAGGGATACCTGGTAGACCACTCCTGGGCCAGATTCACCAAAGCCCCATAGATAGAGCTATCTCCGTGGGGATGATATTTACCCATGGTATCACCCACGATACGGGCGCATTTACGGTGAGGCTTATCCGGGTCATTGTGCAGTTCCGCCATCGCATACAAAATCCTTCTCTGCACCGGCTTCAAGCCATCCCTCACATCCGGCAAGGCCCTGGCGGCAATGACAGACATGGCATAGTCTATGTAAGATGTTTCCATGGTTTTTTTCAAATCCACGTCATTGACTTTATCAAATATATTTTCGTCCATCTCTTCCTCATTTCTGCGCTGCTTTTTTTATATTTTCAATCATGCCGCCACGAGCGACACAAACAATCCATGAAGAATGCTGATTTTGCATTCTTTGCACACTTTCCAGTCTGCGGCAAGCAGCGCATATGCGCAAACTGGCTAGTATACTGTATCATTGATATATGGAAAATTAGGCTAGGAGGTTTGGCTGAATGTCAACGATACAGTGCACTAGGCATCACTATATATCCAAGTTTCTTACATACTTTGCATTCCTCTCGATAAATTCCCGCCTGGGCTCCACCTTGTCGCCCATGAGGGTATTAAACACCACGTCAATCTCCGACTCGCTCTCCTCGTCAATATTTACCCGCAGAAGTACCCGCTTTTCCGGGTCCATCGTAGTATCCCAGAGCTGGTCGGCATCCATCTCACCCAGACCTTTATACCGCTGGATCTTATTATTTCCATCCCTGCCAATTTCCGCAAGAATATCATTCAGTTCATTATCATCATAGGCATACCAGACCTTCTTATTCCTCTCCACTTTATACAGGGGCGGCTGAGCCAGGTACACATGACCCTTGCGGATCAATTCCGGCATAAACCGGTACAGGAATGTCAGCATCAAAGTGGCAATGTGGGCGCCATCCACATCCGCATCCGTCATGATGACAATCTTGTCATAGCGCAATTTGCCGATATCAAAATCCTCATCGATTCCCGTGCCAAAGGCAGTAATCATCGCCTTGATTTCCTCATTGACTAGGATTCGATCCAGTCTCGCCTTCTCCACATTGAGAATCTTGCCCCGAAGAGGAAGAATGGCCTGGGTAGCGCGGTTTCTGGCAGTCTTGGCACTTCCCCCGGCGGAATCTCCCTCCACGATATATATCTCGCAATTCTTCGGGTCCTTATCACTGCAATCCGCCAATTTTCCCGGCAGGCTGGTTCCCTCCAAAGCCGTTTTCCTGCGGGTCAGGTCCCTGGCCTTCCTGGCGGCATCCCTGGCCCTCTGGGCCAAAAGCGCCTTATCGCAAATCAACTTCGCGATGGACGGGTTTTGCTCCAAGAAATAAGTAAGTTGTTCTGCCACTACAGATTCCACCGCACCTCTCGCCTGGCTGTTTCCCAGCTTCTGCTTCGTCTGCCCCTCAAACTGGGGTTCCGAAATCTTGATGCTCACAATGGCGGAAAGCCCTTCCCTGATATCTTCTCCAGAAAGATTCTCCTCTTTCTCCTTAATAATCTTATTTTTCTTGGCATAGTCATTAAATGTCTTTGTCAGCGCATTCCGAAAGCCTGTCAGATGCGTTCCCCCTTCCGGGGTGGTAATATTGTTAACGAAACTGTATGTGCCCTCTGCATAGGAATCATTGTGCTGCATTGCCACTTCCACATACACGTCGCCCCGCTGTCCCTCACAATACATAATCTCATTGTATAGCGGGTCCTTGTGTCGGTTCAAATACTCTACGTATTCCTTGATGCCGCCTTCATAATGAAATTCCCGCACCTTCGGCTCTTCCAGCCTCTCATCCACCAAAATAATCTTCAATCCCCTGGTGAGAAAAGCCATCTCCCGCAACCGCTGACGCAATATCTCATAATCATATTCCGTCTCTTCAAAAATCTTCTTATCGGGAAGGAAAATAACTTCTGTGCCAGAGCGGTCCGTGGTTCCAATTTCCTTCAAAGGATACATCACATGTCCCCGCTCATAACGCTGCCTATACATCTTCCCATCTATATGAATCGTCACTTCCAGCCACTCAGAAAGGGCATTGACAACAGAAGCCCCCACGCCGTGAAGTCCTCCTGAGACCTTGTATCCCCCGCCGCCGAACTTTCCGCCGGCATGGAGCACGGTAAACACCACCTCCACCGCTGGAAGCCCTGCCTTTTGATTGATCCCCACGGGAATGCCCCGACCGTTATCCACCACCTTGATGGAATTGTCTTCCTGAATCGTGACAGTAATCTCATCACAAAAACCCGCCAGCGCCTCATCCACGGCATTATCTACAATCTCATACACCAAATGATGAAGGCCCCGGATCGAGGTACTGCCGATATACATTCCCGGCCGCTTGCGTACCGCTTCCAACCCCTCTAATATCTGAATCTGATCCGCACCATATTCACCATTCACTTCTGTTCCCATAATCTGCCTCATTTCTGCACTGCCTGATACACCATGCAATATTCGCGTCGCAGTGCGGACGCAAACTTGCCACAATCATTCATCTTCCTGAACTGTAATCTCTCCCTGCACCACCCTAAAAATCTTATCCAACGTCAATCTGCTCCCCACAAACTCCTCAATGCCCGTGCAGGTAATAATCGCCTGGATATCATGAATGCTATCCAGCAGGTAATTCTGCCGCTTGCGATCTAATTCCGACAGGACATCGTCCAATAATAGAATCGGGGAATCCCCGATCAAATCCTTTACCAATTCAATCTCTGCCAATTTGAGAGACAGGGCGCAAGTACGCTGCTGCCCCTGGGAGCCATATCTCCTCAAATCAATATCGCCATTCAGGAAGCAAATATCATCCCGATGGGGTCCTACATTTGTAGAACAGGTCTTCAAATCCTTCTCCCTGGCATCTGCCAGCTTCCTCTGGAAATCATCCACCAAAACATCCGGCTCATAGATCATGCGAATCAGTTCTTTTCCACCGGTAAGCCTTCCATTGACCTCAGTGACAATTTCACCAATCTCTTCTACAAAAGTCTCCCGGCGTCTCACCAGCTTGCTGCCATATTCCACCAGCTGCATGTCCCACAAATCCAGCGTCTCTTTCAGAGAGGGCTGGTGATAAATCTGCTTGAGCAGCTTATTTCTCTGGGCAAGCACCTTATTGTACTCTCCCAGGTCATGGAGATATACCGCATCCAACTGGCATAACTCCATATTGACAAACCTTCTTCTCTCGGAAGGGCCATTCTTGATAATCCGAAGATCCTCCGGGGAAAAGAAAATCACATTCAATAGCCCCAAAAGCTCTCCCGACCTCTTGATGGGAATGCCGTCAATGGCAATGCCTTTTCCTTTGCTCTTTTTCAGATGCATGTCTATCCGGTGAGACATATTCTTCTTCACCAGATGCATGCGGATATGAGCCTCCTCTTCTCCCAGCCGGATCAATTCCCTATCCTTGCACCCCTTGTGGGACTTGGTGGTTCCACAGACAAAGATAGACTCCAATATATTTGTCTTCCCCTGGGCATTGTCGCCGCAGAGAATATTTGTCTTATTATGAAAATCAATCTTGGCAAAATCATAATTTCTAAAATTGCCTACCTCAAGAGTATCAATATACATAGACTACTCTCCAATCACTGTGACCTCTTGTCCGTGGTATTCCACCACATCCTGGGGATAAATCTTCTTTCCCCTGCGAGTCTCCACCTCGCCATTGACCTTCACCAGCCCATCCTGAATCACTACCTTGGCCTCCACCCCGGAGGACACAAGATTGGCCAGTTTCAGCAACTGTCCCAGTTTGATAAAGTCATCTCGAATCTCTACTGCTGTCATACGTCTGCCTTTCTATCCCAGCCATCCACAGCCATATAGAAGAATGCACCGTCTCCTCTACATAACTGTGAATGGCTTATTACATCGTTGGTTACTATATATTAAAGTTTACCGGAAGAATGAGGTAGATATATGTCTCCTCGTCATTCCTGATAAAGCAAGGTGCCTTAGGGTTAATCATATAGATATTGATTTCCTCCTCATCAATGACCCGCAGGGCATCCATGAGAAATCTAGGATTGAAGCCGATCAGGATATCCTTTCCCTCCTTGGTGGCAGAAATCTCCTCATCCATGGAGCCAATGGCTGAATGCATGGAAAATCCCATAGTCTCATCCTTAATATCAATGATCACAGGTTTCTTTTCTGACTCCCTGATCAAGAGAGTTGTTCTATCAATACATTCCAGCATATCCTTCTTATTCACCGTCAGCTTGGTATCATAGTCGCTGGAAAGCATCTTATCAATCTTATAGTATTCTCCTTCTATCAGTCTGGACAGAAGAATCGTATTTTCAAACTCAAAGAGGGCATGCTTCTCCGTAAAGAAGATATTCACCTCATCCTCGATATCCCCATTTAAGATCTTGCTGATTTCAATCAGCGTCTTTCCGGGAATAATCACGCTGACATCGTCATAACTTTCCTTCAAATCCACTTTCCTAATGGAAATGCGGTGTCCGTCAAGGGATACTACTTTCAGCTGATTTCCCTTAATCTCAAATAATTCACCCGTCATGACCTTGGTATTTTCATTGTCAGAGATAGAAAATACCGTCTGGCGAATGACTTCCTTTAAGGTAAACTGGGAAACTGTAATCTTCCTATCCTTCACAATGGCAGGAAGATAGGGAAATTCCTCCGTGGATTTGGCAGAAATATCAAAAGTAGCCTTTCCGCATCGAATGTTCATCATATATTTGTCATCCACGGAAATACTCACCTCGTCCGAGGGAAGCTTGCGGATAATCTCATAAAAAACTTTGGCATTCACCGCCACAGACCCTTCCGTCTGAATTTGTCCTTCCATAATTGTCTCAATGCCAATCTCCAAATCATTGGCAATCAATTTAATGGTATCATCCACCACCTCGATTACCAGACATTCCAGAATCGCCATGGTAGACTTTCCAGAAATAGCTTTCAAGGCAATGTTAATTCCTTCCAGTAACTTTGATTTTTCACAGACAATGTTCATATAAATCCCCCATTCTTGCATAGCCGCAAATATAAAGCGAACCTTGCACGCTATGCGCAAATGAAAATCCGCATAGCGAACAGCGTTCATATTGTGAAAAAATATCTTTCACAAGAAAGGCTTTTTTAAGTTCCATAAAAATATATATTAATTATTTATATTTAATCGTATTAGTATCATTATAGGCTGTTATGAAGTTCATAACTAGTTCCAGCCCCCTGTTTCTAAGGAAATTTACCTTTGAAAAGTCGTGAATTATCATAGGATTCACTGTGTAAAAAAACAAGGTTATTCACAGGCAGGTTTTCTTTAGAAAAGGGAATCAAAAAGTTGTCCACGGTTATTGTGAATATGTGGAAAAATTAACCACAGGCTGTTGATATGAAAGAACGCAGATATTACGTTCCCTTTTTTACTGCTGAGGGTCAATCTTTTTTTTCAGCACGTCAAGATTCTGTATCGTTTCTGGGTCAGAAATCTTGATTCTGTCCTCGATAAAGTCTAGGCTGTGAATTACCGTGGAATGGTCTCTGGCGCCAATCTTGCTCCCGATTTCCGAGAGGGAAGTGCCTGTCAGTTCTCTGCAAAGGTACATGCAGATATGCCTCGGGTAAGCGATGGCATTGTTCCTCTTCTTGGAGAGGATGTCATTGATGGTGATATTAAAATGATCCGCCACAATTTCTAAGATATAGTCGATGGTAATCGGCTTTTTCATGTCAGGGTTAATCTTATCGGATAAAGCCTGCATGGCCAGTTCCATGGTTGCCTCCTTCTCGCAGAGCTTGGCAAAGGAAATGACCTGGTTGATGGCCCCCTGCAATTCTCGGATATTGGACGTAATATTGTCCGCAATGTAGTCTAGCACAGAGTCTTCGATATGGATATGCTCCTTGTCCACTTTAGAGCGGAGGATTGCCATTCGGGTTTCATAGGTGGGCGGCTTGATATCCACTGTAATTCCCATCTCGAAACGCGAGCGGAACCGCTCGTCTAACGTAGTCATATTGGATGGGTGCTTGTCCGAGGATATGATGACCTGCTTTTTACTGTCTGTCAGATCACTAAAGGTAAAGAAGAATTCTGACTGAGTGGAATCCTTGCCAATAATGAACTGGATATCATCAATCAGCAATACGTCCACGTTCTCCCTGTATTTCTCTCGAAATTCCTTCAGTGACTTGGAAGATCCGTTCTTGCTACCCCTGAGCGCTTCCACAATCTCGTTGGTGAAAGTCTCGCTGGTTACATATACTACTCGCTTAGAGCTGTCATGCTCCATAATGTAGTTTGCGATGGCATGCATCAGATGGGTCTTACCCAGTCCGGCGCCACCATATATGTAGAGGGGGTTGATGCTCTCGCCAGGATCTTCTGCCACCTTTAGGGAAGCCGCCTGGGCAAAATCATTGTTATCTCCCACGATAAAGGTATCGAAGGTATAGTAAGGATTAATGATCGTATGCTTTTTCTTTTTGGAAGGAGAAAGCTCCTCCTTGCTTTTCTTCGGCATATCCTTAATCTCTGACAAAGAGATAAATTGAATATCAAAGTGGATGCCAATGACTTCCTCGATGGAAACAGAGAGGAAGACGGAATATCTCTTTTCAATAAATTCCTTGCTGTCCCCGATGGAAGTATTATCAATCAGGATGGTGAGCACGTCATCCTGCACAGAATAAACGCTCAATACCTGAATAAACGTGCGAAAGGACACGTCAGATATGGAGAATGTGATGTGCATGTGTTCCAATATTTTATCCCAATTTTGTTTTAACTGATTTTCCACTGCTTGTTCCTCTTTTCTTATATAAACAACATTACTATAGAGAAGAAGTGTCTCTTGCAGGCAAATGCGATGAAGCAGGATATGCCTTCTCTATGACTGTGGTTCGTAACATAATATTGTCGTATAAGGGGCTGTAACCCCTTTTAAAGCAATTTTAAAGAAGGGTGACAAATAACACATTATACATTCATATTTTATATCAAATATGGGGAAAATACAAGGAATAACTTTAGAAAAGAAAAAACAAAAGGAGTTTTTTGTGGATAACTTGATATAATTAGTTTTCCACATCAATCCACAAGAGTTGTGGATAAATTTGTTGTCAAGTTTTTCACATTTGTTGCATAAGCAAAATGTAGATTTTAAAAGGATTTCGTGGAAAATGTGGAAAACTCTGTGGAAAACTTTGATTTCCTTAAAGATTCCAAAAAAGTTTTCCACATTTTGTATACAATTTGTGCATAACTGAGGACGAACAGGTTTTCTATCGACAAAGGTAGAATGGATTAAAATGGGCAGATAATGAATTGTCAAACTACGTTAATAGAATGAAATAATATTTTACAATCCATGTGTAAAATGGGAATGATCGTATTATTTTCTTCCTATTATAATGATATTTTTCTATTTGATGATGTTTTCAATAATGATGAAAATTAATTTTTGACATTTTCTACGTGTGGACAAGTATGTGGAAAATGTCTCCGGCAGGGTGGAATGTGTTTCGCGCAGCAATCTGTCCAGTGATGATCTTTGTTCTATGAAATCTTAATAATTCTTAATAATTTCTTTCGTTTTTCTTAATAATTTTCTGGTAAAATATGGATATTGGATGCAGGAGGAGGTGGAATAAAAAAAGTTTTCTATGGCATCAGTAATGAGAAAAAAAGTATCTGCAATTCAATTAAAACATGTCAATGTCCTAAAGTTTGTATTTGTAGGCTTGACCGAACAGAAAGGAGAGTGTCATATGAAGAAGAATATCATCATGCTATTGTTGGCTATCAGCATGTTTTTTGGATGGAAGAATATGGCTGATGCAAAGGAAGTGGAGACAGTTTCTCATTCAGATCTGACGGAAAGGATTGCGGAATCCAAGGAGGATCTTTCAGAAATCAGAGATTCCGTTCCCGAGAGCGCCATTACATATGCGAAGGAAATTTATATCGACATGTGCAAGCTGGCGGAAAAGGATCTGGGGAAGAAGTTAGATTATCAGACATTGCGGTTGGGCGAGCCGTATATCATCTATGATGTGGAGAAGAAGGACGAGCAGGATGCGGTGTTTTATTTCCCTATTGAGAGCGGCGAGCATGTTTACCTGACGCTGGAAGTCATCCAGACGGATGAGGGGATGAAGGGCGGGATCTCACCCGCCACAGGAATCTATCAAAAGAAATCACTGTATGAAAATTCTATTTTTTATAAGGATCAGGAAAATATCCATGCCCAGACAATTTCTCCGATTTCTTTGTCAAGTAAGAAGGTGAAAATCAAAGAGTTCAACGAATATGATTCCTTTTCAGATTTGGATGCGTATGCGAAAGTAAAGGTTATGAGCCATCAGGTGAAGAGATATCAAAAAATCCAGACGAAGAATTTGAAAGTAGATCCAGATGCGAAGGAGGGATATTCGCCTGGCTTTTCCGTGGAGGGCAAGGGGAAGAGGGTCTGCAATTCCGGTCCCTATATGGTGCCCCAGGCAAATAAAAATATATGCTGGGCGGCATGCGTGGCATCCATCTATAATTATTTTTTCAACAAGCATATCAGCGCAAAGACAGTGAGCAAGAAGGTGTTGGGCAAATATGACGGTGCAAAGCCAAAGCAGGTATTGAAGGCGTTTAAGATGTATCATATGGATGTGTATAAATATGCTGATTATCCGATTACATATGATAAGATTATGCAAAATATACTTTATAAGCGTATGATGATTGCCGTGGGATTTTGGCGTAAGGATTTTCCAGTACATGATGTCGTAGTAACGGGATATCATAATTCCAGTAAGAAAAAGGAAGTAAAGATCTATGACCCATCAGAAGATACATGGAAGTGGATTGTGCCAGGAGGTAAAAAAGAAGAATATAAGTATGTATTTATTTCTGAAGGTGCCCCTTATGTTTGGAAATATACATATTATGTTTACTAATTTTGAAAGAGGGGGCTGAATATGAAAAAGTCATATGTATTTTTAAGCATAATTATATTGTTCATTTGTTGTGCCGGTACGGGAGTGCAAGTGGCAGCACTAGAAGGCGGCAAGGCGCACCGGCAGGATACAGATTATCTTGAATTATCCGATAATTCCTTTTATCTGACGCACAAGAAGGAATGCAAGTATAGCGGACACGGCTACCTTGCCAGAAAGGAAGTGACTTGCTATAAGAATCCTGAATCTGACAAGGAAGTTGCTCCGATTGAAAAAGGAGAGTGTTTTTACGTTATCTATACATATCAAACAAATTTCGATACATGGGGTCTTGCATCGAACGGCTTAGACAAATGGGTGAAATTGCGGGATTTGGAATTTTTGGAGAATATGGATTCATTTATTGCGGAATACAGGAAAGAAATGGGAAAGCCAAAAGATTCCGAATTAAAGAAAGCACTGGGAACTGTGTCAGACACGCTCCAGAAAGACATCGTCAAATGGTCCTATCCCTGCTCGGGAAAAGTTGTGGGAACATGCTCTAAAAAGAAATATCCAACCATGGATTCTATCCTTATGGATTCATCGTTCATTTATCAGGATAGGCAGAAGCGATATTGGAGAATTTATGGGGATGACTATGATAGCAAGACCGGGGAATACAAGCCCTATGCTATCTGCCTGTCAGATCCGGAAAATGACCAGATAGGGAAAGAGATTACTCTTACGAAACCCTATACTGGGGGGAAATACGGCAGGTGGCTAGTAGCCATTCCCATAGGGATTGTGATTTGCATCCTGATAGTGGGAGTTATCATATTTAGGGTTCACAGAAGGCTTCGCATTAAAAATATGGCAGAAGATGTATGATGCTGTCATTTTGCAAAAGAGGGGGATGAAAATGAAAAAGTTCTAATGGAAAAGCAAAGTATGACAGTGTTTGTCGCAATATTAAGAAAAACTAAGGCAGAGATTCTGGAAAGTAGTTGTTTCTATTTTCCGGCATCTAATGCCTTATTGACAAAAAAATTACATTTATACTTGACGAAAAGCCTAAATACTAATATAATATGAGATACATGTGATTTTGCGTAATTTTGCTTGATTGCAGAAGATATTATATGTGAAGGAGGTGTATACGGGATGAAAATGACATATCAGCCCAAGAAGAGGCATCGCAAGAGAGTCCATGGATTTAGGAAGAGAATGCATACGTCCAATGGAAGGAAAGTGTTGGCTAATAGAAGAGCAAAGGGAAGACATAAGTTATCCGCATAGGTCGCATTCATGTGACCTTTTCTTCTATTTATATTTATGTGATAGAGGGGAATATGATATTTCATTCTATTAAGAAGAACAGAGAGTTTGTAGATGTGTATCATCGGGGGAAATCCTATGCCAACAAGTATTTGGTGATGTATGTTCTCAATAATGATTTCGGAGAGAACAGGTTCGGGATTACTGTTAGCAAGAAAGTTGGAAACAGTGTAGTAAGGCATAGGACAACCCGGTTGATCAGAGAGAGTATTCGGCTTCACTTGAATATGTTTGAGAAAAGTTTTGACATTGTGATTGTGGCGAGGAATACGGCGAAAGGCAAAAAGTTTTCGGATGTGGAAAGTGCAATGCTGCATTTGGGAAGATTGCACGGAATATTGAATGAAGAGTAAATATGAAGAAATTGGTGATATTGCTGATTAACGGATATCAGAAGTATTTGTCTCCCTTAAAAAGAAGACCGACGTGCATATACACGCCAACATGTTCTCAATATGCGGTTGAGGCATTGGAAAAACATGGTTTTTTTAAAGGGAGTTTTTTAGCTGTAAGAAGAGTGCTGCGATGTCATCCTTTCGCAAAAGGTGGATATGATCCCGTGCCATAATTGTATGGGACAAAAGTGTGAAAATGAATTTTTCACATTGCGAGCATGGCTCGCATTGTAAATATTTTGCTTGCACCCAAATTCGCAGGTTGGGCAAGAATGGGAGATTTTTATGATGATGAATGTGATTTTAACCACCTATCAGGGTGCTTTTTTGGGACCGATTGCGCGGGTTCTTGGCAAGATTCTGGAAGCAATCTATTATGTCCTGGACTTGGTTGGAATTGAAAATACAGGTATTTGCCTGATTATTTTTACATTTCTAGTCAATGGGTTGATGCTGCCGCTGCAGATCAAGCAGCAAAAGTTTTCTAAGATGTCTGCTATCATGAACCCGGAGATTCAGGCGATACAGAAAAAATATAAAAATAAGAAGGATCAGGCATCCCAGCAGAAAATGTCTCTGGAAACCCAGGCGGTTTATCAGAAATATGGGGTAAGCCCTGCCAGTGGCTGTCTTCCCCTTCTGATTACCATGCCTATTTTATTTGCTCTGTATCGAGTGATTTATAATGTGCCGGCATATGTGGGACAGGTCTATGATATCTATGCCGGAGTCGCAGGGCAATTAAAGGGATTGGGCGCTTCCGTAAAGGATATTGCGGATATGGTTGGCACCCAGACCTATGTGGTAACTGATGCTGTAAAGCATGCCAAGGAAAATGGAAACGAGCTGAACTATTTTATAGATGTTCTGGGACAGTTTAATTCTGGTTCCTGGGACAAGCTGGCAGATAAGTTTCCTGATTTGACATCTATGATTGATTCTGTCAAGAACCAGTCAGCCCATATCAATTCATTTCTTGGGATGAATATTGCAGATACGCCGAAGCTTAAGAGCATTAGCATTTCTATTCCTATTCTGTCCGTAGTTACCCAGATTCTCAGTACGAAGCTGAGCATGGCGGGGGCAAGTCAGAGCATGGATGGAGATAATCCTACTGCAAATTCTATGAAAGTGATGAACAACGTCATGCCATTCGTATCCGGCGCTATGTGCTTTATGTTTCCTATTGGCGTGGGCATTTACTGGGTGGCAGGAAATGTGTTCCGCATCTTCCAGTCACTGGGAATCAACTTATATTTCAGCAAGACAGATATGGATGAGATGATTCAGAAGAATGTGGAGAAGTCAAAAAAGCGATTTGAAAAGATGGGTGTAAATCCAAAAATTGCAACTCAGGATTTAAAGAATAAGCCTTCCGTTTCAGAGAAGAAAAAAGATGGGAAGGCTGTGCCGAATGCTTCACAGGTTACGAAGAATAAGACGAAGAATACGAATTATTCTAGGCCGGATAATAAAAAGTATAAGGAGGGAAGCATTGCTTCTTATGCTAATATGTTGAATAGACGTGAGGATTCGTAAAAGGGGAGGTAACAATATGGAATGGAGAGAATTTACAGCGAAGACGGTGGACGAGGCATTGACCAGCGCTTTGTTGGATATGGAAACTACCAGTGAGAAGGTAGAATATGAGGTGGTTGAAAGGGAGTCTTCCAAGTTATTGGGTCTTTTTAGCAAGCCGGCAATAATTCGCGTTCGCTTGAAAATGAGTTTTGAGGATTGTGCCATTGATTTTTTAAATAAGGTTTTTAAGGCTATGAATATGGATGTGAATATTGATGCGTCTTATGATGAGGAAGAAAAAGTGCTTTCTGTGGATTTGTCAGGGGAAGAGATGGGCATCCTGATTGGTAAGCGCGGCAATACGCTGGATTCTTTGCAATATTTGGTAAGCCTGGTGGTAAATGCCCATTCAGATACCTATGTGAGGGTAAAGCTGGATACGGAGAATTACCGGGAGAGAAGGAAAGAGACCTTAGAAAATCTGGCCAATAATTTGGCACATAAGGTGAAAAAAGTGCATAAGCCTATTTTTCTCGAGCCAATGAATCCTTATGAGAGAAGAATCATTCATTCTGCACTCCAGAAGGATAAATTTGTGGAAACCCACAGCGAGGGGGAGGAGCCATATCGGAAAGTGGTTATTACCTTAAAACCTGGAGTGGATACTGGATATGAGCGCAGGGGAAAGTATTCTAAGGGCCGTCCTTATCATAAAAATAAAGGCGGCTATCGCAAATCCAATGGCCATCATAATCCCTATAAAAGTTTGAATGAGGATTTGGGAAAAGATAGCGAAGTAAAAGAGAAAGATGAGTTGGCATAAATTTTTAAATCGTTGTAGTAAATTCTATGGTATCAGAAAGAGGATGGGGCTGGTTGCAGTCCCATCCTTTTGAAGTATTATGATGCCGGGGGAAAATGCAGATAGCAAATAGTTAGAAACGGAGCGAATTATGGAGCAGGATACGATTGCTGGCATTGCCAGTGGCATGGGCGGAGGAATTGGCATCATTAGAATAAGTGGAATGGATGCGCTTCTTCTGGCAGGAAAGGTATTTCGCACCAGAAAGTATTTGGAAGATGGGCATTCTTCTTGGGATGAGGATTATTTTAAGTATCAGGCATCTCATACAATCCATTATGGATTGATCGTGGAGGAAGATGAATCTGTCATAGATGAGGTGATGGTGCTATTGATGAAGGCTCCCCGTAGCTATACTATGGAAGATGTGGTTGAGTTAGATTGCCATGGAGGGCCGTTCCTGATTCAGAAGATATTAAAATTGCTGATTCGGCTGGGTGCCAGACTGGCGGAGCCGGGAGAATTTTCTAAGAGGGCATTTTTAAATGGAAGAATTGATTTGGCCCAGGCGGAGTCGGTGATGAAGATGATTTCTTCCAAAAGCGATTTTGCCCTGAAAAGTGCAGTGGATCAGTTGGAGGGAAGGGTATCTGAACATATTGGAAAGGTGCGGGAGGAGATTCTCTATTATATGGGGATGATTGAATCTGCCCTGGATGATCCGGAACATTATTCTCTGGATGGCTTTTCTGACAAGTTTGCCCAGATATTGGAAAAAGAGATTGCCACCCTTGGTCAGTTGATGGAACATTTTGAGCAGGGAAGGATGAAATCAGAGGGAATTTATACGGTAATTGTGGGAAAGCCCAATGCGGGCAAGTCTTCGCTGATGAATCTTTTGTTGGATGAGGAGCGGGCGATTGTGACTAGCGTGGCGGGAACTACGAGAGATGTGCTTGAGGAAACTGTCCATCTCGGCAGTCTGATTCTCAATGTGGTGGATACGGCTGGCATTCATGATACGGAAGATATTGTGGAGACCTTGGGCGTGGAAAAGGCGAAGGAATATCTCGGACGGGCAGATTTTATCATATATGTGGTGGATGTGACGGATTCTTTCGATGAGGGTGATGAGAAGATATTGTCTCTTCTGGGGGATAAAAAAGGCGTCATTCTTTTTAATAAGATTGACTTGCAGGAATCTTGGGAGGAAAGGGAATGGAAAGACTGGCTTCAGTGGGAAGGCATTTCTTTTTCTTCAAAGACGGGAGAGGGATTGGATCAGTTGGAAAAATATATTTCTGATGCCTTTTGCCAGGAGGATATTTCTTTCAACAATCAGATTTACCTTACCAGCGTCCGTCATCTGGAAGCGGTGGAAAATGCCTGCCATAGTTTGGAGTCCGTGCTGCAGACGATTCGAGACGGAATGCCGGAAGATCTGTATATGGTTGATCTGATGGATGCTTATCGCAGTCTGGGATTAATCAATGGAGAGACGGCGTCAGAAGATTTGGTAAATAAGATCTTCAGCGAGTTCTGCATGGGAAAATGATGTGAAGCATTGCTAGCGAAATAGGTCCGTTGACTTAGATTATGAGAGATAAATTGTTGAAATTAGTTACTCATTCCAATGATAGAAAGGAATAATATTTAATATGTCATATGTGTATGATGATTATGATGTAATAGTGATTGGTGCAGGTCATGCTGGTTGTGAAGCCGCGCTGGCATGTGCCAGACTTGGCTGTCGTACATTGGTATTTACTGTGAGCGTTGACAGTATTGCTATGATGCCTTGCAATCCTAATGTGGGTGGGAGTTCCAAGGGACATCTCGTGCGGGAAGTGGATGCCCTGGGCGGAGAGATGGGAAAAAATATTGACAAGACATTTATTCAGTCTAAGATGCTAAATATGTCCAAGGGGCCTGCTGTCCACTCCCTCCGCGCCCAGGCAGATAAAGAAGATTACAGCCATGCTATGAGAAAGGTCTTGGAAAATACGGACAATCTCATATTGAAGCAAGGAGAAGTGGCAGAGGTATTGGTGGAGGATGGAAAAGTGACAGGCGTGCGTACTTCCTCTGATGCAATCTATCCCTGCCAATGCGTTGTTATGTGTACGGGAACTTATCTGAAGGCCAGATGCATTTATGGTGATGTGAGCAATAACACCGGGCCTAATGGATTATCGGCGGCAAATCACCTGACAGATTGCTTGATAGATTTGGGGATAGAGGTTCGCCGCTTTAAAACGGGTACTCCTGCCAGGGTGGATGGCAGAACGGTAGATTTTGAACGAATGCAGGAACAGAAGGGAAATGATAGAATTGTGCCCTTTTCCTTTACTAATCAATCAGAAGATTTGGAGAGGGAGCAGATTTCATGCTGGCTGACTTATACCAATGAGGAAACCCATGATATCATTAGAAAAAATATTGACCGCTCTCCGCTCTATTCTGGAAATATTCAGGGAACCGGACCAAGGTATTGTCCGTCTATCGAGGACAAGGTCATGCGGTTTGCGGATAAGGATAGGCATCAGGTATTTTTAGAGCCGGAGGGACTGTATACCAATGAAATGTATATTGGGGGGATGTCCAGTTCTCTTCCGGAGGATGTCCAGTATGCCATGTATCGCACTGTCCCGGGGTTGGAACATGCTGTGATTGTGAGAAATGCTTATGCCATTGAATATGACTGCATTGATCCGGTGCAGTTGAAAGCATCCTTGGAATTTAAAGATATTGCTGGATTTTATAGCGCGGGACAATCAAATGGAAGTTCTGGTTATGAGGAGGCGGCTGCCCAGGGTATTATTGCAGGGATAAATGCCGCCAGAAAAATCAAAGGTCTGGAGCCTGTAATGATTGATCGGTCGCAGGGATATATTGGCGTACTGATTGATGATTTGATTACTAAGGGGACCAATGAACCTTATCGCATGATGACTTCCCGGGCAGAATATCGCTTGCTCTTGAGGCAAGATAATGCGGATCTTCGTCTGACGGAAATTGGATATGGTATTGGATTGATTTCTCAGGAACGGTATGATAGGTTGTGTGACAAGAGGCTTATGATAGAAAGGGAAATTGCTAGGCTGAGAAAGAAAACCGTAGGTTCAAATGAAGCAGTTAATTCCTTTTTGGAAAGACATGGCAGCATGCCTTTGAAGTCTGGTTCTAATATGGAAGATTTGATTAAGCGGCCGGAATTGTCCTATGAGGTTTTAAAAGAAATTGATGAGGATAGGCCAGATTTGCCAGAGGATGTGCAGGAACAAGTAAATATTAATTTGAAATATGAGGGTTATATTGCGAAGCAAATGAGACAGGTGGCATCTTATCAGAAACTGGAAAATAAAAAAATTCCAGAGGATATTGATTACGATGAAGTGGGCAGTCTTCGACTGGAGGCAATTCAGAAATTAAAGAATTATCGCCCCGCATCTGTGGGACAGGCTTCTCGTATTTCAGGAGTTTCCCCGGCAGATATATCTGTGCTATTGATTTATTTGGAAAAATGGAAAGGTGCAAAGGAATGATGGGATTTGCATTATAATATAGATAGCAAATTGTTAATGAAGGTAGAAAGGTATGGGTATTTTTATGGAGATGGAGGATTACTTGTCCCATGTGGCGGACTTGTCTGATTTGTCTTTGACAGACCAGATGATTCGTCGCTTTTCAATTTTTTATGAAATGCTAATAGAAACCAATAAGTCGATGAATTTGACAACTATTACAGATATGGAAGAGGTGGTATTGAAGCATTTTATTGATAGCCTTATGGTTTCAAAATATTTTGATTTTTCAGGATGCTCTATGATTGATGTAGGAACTGGAGCGGGATTTCCAGGAATTCCATTAGCAATTTTCTATTCTAATACGAAATTTGTTTTATTGGATTCGTTGAAAAAGAGATTGCGCTTTATAGATCAGGTATTAGAAAAATGTGAATTGAATCATGTGACATTAATTCATGGACGGGCAGAAGACTATGGAAGAGATGGAATGTATCGAGAGCAATTTGATTTCTGTGTTTCAAGGGCAGTAGCATCTCTCCCGGTTTTGTTGGAATTATGTACGCCATTTGTGAGAGTGGGAGGAAAATTTATCTCTTACAAGAGCGAGCAGTTGGCAGAAGAATTGGGACAATCAAAGAATGCATTGTCTATCTTGAAATGCGAATTAAATCAAGAAATTCCTTATCATATACCTGATACAGATTATTCTCGTATATTGGCTGTTTTTAATAAAAAAAATAAGATAGGGAAACAATATCCTCGACAGGCGGGAAAACCTAAAAGGTCTCCATTATTGTAAAATGTTTCACGTGAAACATTTTTGATTAGAATTTGCAAAATACTAGATATTGTGTTTTCTTTATGGAGAAAGTATGATAGAATATTATTGTTCACAGTGATTTTTAGAATAAGACTGGAATTATTGTGTTTATACATAAGATTTTAGTCTTTTTTAAATTTGGCTGAAAGGCTATTTTTACTTATAAATTGGACAAATTTGTAATGACTGTAATTATGTTAGTGGAAGCCTTTCTTAAAAGATAGTGAGTCTAATTTATGAAGGATAGATAGTTGTGGATAATGACAAAAGAAATTATTCACAGTTATAGAGAAGAAAGGATAAAAGTATGGGTAGAGTGATAGCGATTTCAAATCAAAAAGGCGGCGTGGGAAAAACTACCACAGCGATTAACTTGTCAGCCTGTCTTGCTGAAAAGGGAAAGAAAACTTTGGTGATTGACATTGATCCTCAGGGGAATGCTACCAGTGGATTGGGCGTTGACAAGGGAAAAGTAGAGAATACCAGTTATGACTTGCTTTTAGGAGATACTACTATATGGGAAACCATTGAATCTTCTGTGTGCGATGGACTGAAGGTAGTTCCTTCTGAAAGAGGACTTGCCGGAGCAGAGATAGAACTTATTGGAAGGGAGAATAGGGAGTATATTCTAAAAGAACATGTGGATAAAATAAGAGATAATTATGATTTTATCATTATTGACTGTCCACCTTCTCTAAATACTTTGACTGTAAATGCTATGACTACCGCCGACACTGTTCTTGTTCCAATTCAATGTGAATACTATGCTTTGGAGGGATTAAGCGAGTTGCTTTATACCATTGAATTAGTGAAGGAGAGATTGAATAGCAGTTTGGAAATCGAGGGTGTGGTCTTTACCATGTATGACGCTAGAACATGCCTATCTCTACAAGTAGTGGAAAATGTAAAAGAAAATTTGCAAGAAAATATTTATAAGACAATTATTCCGAGAAATATTCGATTGGCCGAGGCACCAAGCCATGGATTGCCTATTAATCTCTATGACAGTAAGTCGGCGGGGGCAGATGGTTATCGGAATTTAGCGGATGAAGTAATTGAAAGGGGAATTTAGTTTATGGCTGCAAGAAGAGGTTTAGGAGCAGGGATTGATTCTTTGATTCCAAAATCAAAAGAAGAGGAGAGAAGAGAGAGAGAGAAGCAAGTTGTCAAGGAAGTAATTAAGGAAACGGATCAGATAGATATTAATAAGATTGAGCCAAATGCGTCTCAACCGAGAAAAAACTTTAATGAGGATAGTTTGCAGGAATTGGCGGACTCTATTCAACAGCATGGGATGATTGAGCCGTTGATTGTCCAGGAAGGAAAAAAAGGCTTTTTTCAGATTATTGCAGGGGAACGCAGATGGCGGGCTGCCAAAATTGCTGGATTGAAGACTGTTCCTGTGATTGTAAAAGAGTATTCTGACAGAGAAGTCATGGAAATTGCGCTGATTGAGAATCTCCAGAGAGAGGATTTGAATCCTATTGAAGAGGCGGAGGCATTCCAGAGATTGATTGAGGAATATGAGTTGAAGCAGGATGAAGTGGCTGAAAGAGTTTCTAAGAGCAGGACGGCAGTGACAAATTCTCTTCGGTTGCTGAAATTAGATGAGAGAGTCCGCAATATGATTATTGAGGATAAAATAAAAAGCGGACATGCCAGGGCGTTGCTAGCCATTGAGAATAAGGACGAACAATATGAAGTGGCAATAAAAGTATTTGATGAGAATCTCAGTGTTCGCGAGACAGAAAAATTGGTGAAGAGACTTCTCAATCCCAGTGCGAAGAAAGTGGAGAAAAAAGAAGACGAGCAGATGAAGGTGGTATATGCCAGTTTCGAGGAAAGGCTCAAAGATGCCATGGGGACAAAAGTTCATATCAATCATAAGGATAAAGGCAAGGGAAAGATTGAGATTGAATATTTTTCTAAGGATGAATTTGAGAGGATTGTAGATTTGCTTTTACATAAAGAAGGATAAAATCATTGCAGTGAATTTTGACTGTGGAGTGGGTTATCATTAACAGAAAGGATTGTGCATAAGATGGAAATTTTAGAACAATTTGGAATTGATTTGGGATATGTGGTGATGGGTATGGCGGGCGTGATATTTATTATGTTTATCATGCTGGTGATTACCATGGCGAAAAATTCCAGTCTCCGAAAGAAATATAATATATTTATGGCTGGAGAAAATGGCAAAAATTTGGAAAAGGCTATTTTGGACAAGTTTGCTGCCATTGATACTCTGGAAAATAATGTAGAAGATATTTATAGAAAAATTCAAGGAATTAATGGTCAGCTGACTACGGCTTATCAGAAAATAGGTATTGTGAAATATGATGCTTTTAAAGAGATTGGTGGAAAGCTGAGTTTTGTTCTCGTATTGCTTACGGAAGATGACAATGGATTTATCTTAAATTCTATGCATAGCACGAAAGATGGTTGCTATACCTATGCCAAGGAAGTGGTGGGGGGAGAGGCTTTTGTCATTCTCTCTGAGGAAGAGCAGCAGGCACTGGAAGAGGCGAAGAAGAATATCAGCCTCAAAAAGATGGTGCCGCAAAAGAAAAGATAAAGGAAGCATATGAATATGAAAAGGGAAACCCAGAGAAGATTGATTTACCTGTTAAGCCTTGGGAATATTTGCGGGGTATTGCTCTGGCTAGGAAATATGGAAATGGCTTTTTCTGTATTGATGGGAAGCACGATTTTTCATTTTCTGGTGGTGCAGGGGATATCATTGATTCAGAGCAGAGAGGGTGGCGAGTGCCAATTTGACCGACAGAAAATGGCAGGGTTAATTGGGCGGCAGAAAATATTTGCGGATAAGATGGATGGCAGCAATATGTTTTTTGTGATTTCTTATATTCTTTTGCTACTTCTATGCGCAGATTATTTGTTTGACAAGAGGCAGGTTCAGAATGTTCTGGGAAGAGGAGATGGATGCATCTTGGCTTTGGCAGGAATGCTATACTTTTTTCTGGAGGGGAGGAAGATTGGCTGGCTTTCACTTATAGAAAGATTACGGGATTCTATGAGAGGAAACCTTTGGAAGAAGATAGGCTACCTTTTGGGATTGGAAATATGCATTTTGGCGGGCAGTTATCTTTTGGTGGATGGAATGCTTTTTATTAGCGTGCATTCTTCTGTACTGCCTCATACGATGGGATTTATATTTCTATCTTGGTGTGCTAATTTTATAAATATTAAATTCTCTTCCTCTACTGAACAAACTTATGTAACTAGCAATAACCAGGAGTCAATCTTTAGCATTACGATTCTCCTGGGAATATGCGCCATATATCGAAATATTTATGTGAGCCTTTTTGAAATTTATGATTTGATTATATTTTGTGTGATTGGTTTTTTCTTTATTCTGCCACTAAAAATAGACAGCCGACTGCTGGGATGTTGCAGAGTGACTGCCTATTTCGCATTAGTTCTATATATTCTGTTTCGGTAAATTGTTATCTCCTGCGATAGAACCAAAAAGAGGTTTCAGGGAATCTAATTTCTGTTCCATGTCAGTAGGCATGGATGGCTCTTCTGGCTCAATAATAGGAGGGCTGTAATCTTCCTGATAATTGTTGACGCTCTCATTGATAGAGAGCATTTTCTGATCCAGGAAAGAGATAATTCTCGCGCATTCTTTCAATTCATTTCGAATGTTGTCAGGAGCTTTTCCCTCAAATTTATAATAAATTTTGTGTTCCAAGCTGGCCCAGAAATCCATAGCAATGGTCCGAATTTGGATTTCAACTTTCGTATTTATCATATCGTTTGACAAAAATATCGGAATGGATACTATCATATGATAACTGGTATATCCATTAGGCTTGGGATTGGCAATGTAATCCTTCACCTGTAGGACAGTGACATCATCCTGCTTTGCAATCGCTACCGCAATGCGATAGATATCAGATGTAAAAGAGCAGATAATACGCACTCCCGCTACATCATTGATATACCGAATGACATTTTCCACAGTCAATTCTTTTTGCTTGATCCGCATTTTTCTGGCAATACTGTGCATTGACTTGATGCGGGAAGAAATATGTTCAATCGGATTGTACTGATGAGCCATCTTAAATTCATTGTTTAATATTTCAATCTTTGTGCAAATTTCTTTTAAGACAGCATTATACAGCAGTATGGCGCAATTCCATTCCTCTTCCTCATCATAATACATTAAATCACTCATAGGTACTCCATTCTATTAGTTAAATGCATAAATCTTATTCATCAGATGGTAGCCATTCACAATAACTTTCTTGCCAAAACTGGATTTAAATTGCAATGCAAATCCAAACTTTTTCTGGGTAATCAAGTGGTATACTTTCTGATCTGCATTTTTCAAATAATTCCAAAGTTCCTGCCTCTTGGCGAGGTTTGCTTTGGAACCTTCATTTACAAGCAATGCGGATGTGACAATCATCATAATGGATAAGTATTGAAGCATGTAGCTTTGAAGTTTCTTGCTCTTGATGCTGTCCAAATCAAAGGAATCAATCATAATCTTGGTGATTTTAATCTGCTGGTCAATACGCTTGGTCATAACAGCTTCGTTGACGGACTGGTCATCTCTCCCAATGTAGTATCGGTACAAATCCACATTCAAATAATAAAGTCTCTTGACATAGGGGAGTGGCACAAAAGCAAAAATATTATCTACATAAAATGTATGCTCTGGCAGCTGCAGTTTGCATTTTCTCAATAATTCCGTGCGGTACATCAGCGAATGCATCAGCAGATTATTGGTCATGCAAAAATGCTTTGCCTCATCCCAGCTCAAAAATTTATTGCAGGGAAAGGCGCTGCGGTAGTTCATGGATTTCTGCTTATTGATGCTAGGCTTTTCATACACATAATTGCTGACAATCAAATCCAAAGGAATAGAATCCTTGGCAATATATTTAATAAAGTGGATAATCTTTTTCAGACTGTCCACATCAAACCAGTCATCGCTATCTAATACCTTGAAAAACTTTCCAGTGGCGTTGGCGATGCCAGTGTTCACAGCAGAACCATGCCCTCCGTTTTCCTTGTGGATGGCACGGACAATAAGAGGATATTTCTTCTCATATTCCTGAGCAATGGCCAGCGTATTGTCGGTAGACCCATCATCCACAATCAGGATCTCCATGTCATCTCCCCCGGCCAGTGCGCTTTCAATGGCGTGGGTCATATATTCCTGAGAATTGTAACAAGGTATTGTAACAGTAAGCAATTTCATATTATTTCTCTCCCCTCTGATTGCATTCTATTATAACAGCATATCATAAATCTTTTGGGAAATCAAATGTTAGTGAACTTGTATAAAGAGAAGAAACCATGTAAAATAAGACTGATACCAGCAAGTTAAATAATCATTTGCTCAATATTTGCCGCATTCATATGGCTGGCATAATGAAATATCTGGTAGAAAGAAGGTGTCTTAAATGAATCGAGAAGAATTAGGAATTAAAAATGCCTTGGAGGCAAGAAAGATGTCTTATGCGCCCTATTCCGAGTTTCATGTGGGGGCTTATTTAGAAACGGCAGAGGGAAATGGATATCGTGGGTGCAATATAGAAAATGCTGCCTATGGACCATCAAATTGTGCGGAGAGGACAGCTTTTTTTAAGGCAATAAGCGAGGGGAAAAAGGATTTTTCTAGAATTACAATTGTGGGAGGCCACGGAGAGGATTCTCTGGAATTTTGTCCCCCTTGCGGCATTTGCCTGCAGGTCATGAGGGAATTTTGCAACCCCAAGGAATTTGAAATTATACTGGCAAGAAATGAAAAGGATTTTCGTATATATACTTTGGAAGACCTTCTTCCCCAAGGATTTGGGCCAGAAAATCTGGGTTAGAAAGATATTTAAACTAGGGAATGTCAGGAAATAGGTATGATGCTGGCTGCGGGAAAGAGTGGCAAGGCAGAGAGAAAGGGCGGTGCATATGAGGATATATGACGTAATTGACAAGAAGAAAAAGGGAATGGAATTGACGGAAGAGGAAATTTACTTTGCAATCAATGGATTTGTGGCAGGTGAGATTCCAGATTATCAGATGGCGGCCTTTTTGATGGCCATCTATTTTCAGGGTATGACGGATAGGGAATTGATAGAAATGACAAAATGCATGACGGAGTCAGGGGATATGGCAGATCTGTCGCGGATTCAGGGAATCAAAGTAGATAAGCACAGTACCGGAGGCGTGGGGGATAAGACTACTCTTGTGGTAGGGCCACTGGTGGCGGCATGTGGTGGCAAAGTGGCCAAGATGAGCGGACGGGGCCTGGGATTTACCGGAGGAACGATAGATAAGCTGGAGTCTATTCCCGGTCTGGCGACAGCCATGGATGAGGATGCATTTTTTGAGACAGTAAATGATTTGGGATTGGCTATCATCGGCCAGTCGGCAAATATTGCTCCGGCAGATAAAAAACTTTACGCCCTCCGAGATGTGACTAGTACAGTGGACAGCATACCATTGATTGCGGCATCCATTATGAGCAAGAAGCTGGCGGCTGGCAGTGATAAGATTGTGCTGGATGTGACAGTCGGCAGTGGGGCTTTTATGAAAAGTCTGGATGATGCCCTCCTGCTGGCAGAGAAAATGGTGGCCATAGGCGAAGGTGCTGGCAAGGAGACGGTTGCTATTCTCACAGACATGGATGTACCCTTGGGGGAGGCGGTGGGAAATGATATAGAGATCATAGAAGCGATCCAGACTCTGCAGGGAGGAGGCCCGGAGGATTTCCGAAGAATTTGCCAGACATTTTCCATCGCTATGCTGATGCTGGGGGGAATTGGTGATGAGAAAACATGTGCCAGCCTTGTGAAATCTGCTATAGATGAGGGCAGGGCTTTGGATAAGCTTGCTGCCATGGTGGAGAGGCAGGGAGGAGATTCCAGCTATATCTATCATCCAGAAAAGTTCCGAAAAGCCATCTATGAAATGAAGCTGATTTCGCCGGTGGATGGATTTGTAACCCATATGGATACGGAGGCGTGTGGTCGGACAGCAGTTATTCTGGGTGCTGGCAGGGAAAATAAGGAGTCTGGCATTGATTCCCGGGCAGGAATCCGCTTTTATAAGAAAACGGGAGATCCGATCAGGCAGGGAGATGTGCTGGCAAGACTATATACTTCCAGGGAGGAAACATTGCAGGAGGGGATGAAGAATCTCTCTGCGGCATATAGTTTTGGCGCGGAAAAACCCCAGCGGATGAAAAGCGTTCTAGCCAGTGTAACAAAGGATGGAATTCAGCGGTACTAACTACTGTTGATAACTTTTTTGGGTGGTAACTAATTCCTTTCCATTGGTATAGATATCCATAATGGCGCTGCTATTATTTGATAGAATATCTTTTGTGGAGCTTATGGACAGAGATGCGGAGAGATAAGTTCCATCATTTTTATAAAATGTTGTAATAGTGTTGGGGTAAGTGGGACAGTTGCGCACGTATGATTTTGTAGCCTTAGTGTGGCTTGCTATCGGAGGATTGTATTTATCGTTCCATATATATGATGGCATGTCAGAAGTGCTTTCTGATACTGGGACGCAGTTTACCTTTGCCGCAGGAAGAGATGCCAGGGCGGTACTTATTTCATAGAATATATTTTTCTCTTTTGGGAGAAATATCAGGTGTTTATCTGGGATGACTTTTCCCTGGCCGGGAAGGAGAAGATAGGATATTCCGGCCTGGGTGCAGGGCAGTATCAGGTTGGCTGTCTTGACATCCCACTTATTTCCCTGGAAGGGGGAGGAACTTAGGGTATCGATATAATAAAATTCTCCATCTACTTTCTCATATCGGTGGAAAGACGCTTGGATATCTGTCTGGGAAAAATCCCCATAAGCTAAAATCCGAGCATAGGAACAGGAAGGGAAGGAAATTTCTCTGGAAGAACATTTTCCATCGGAAATAACTATTTCTGTCAAGGAAGTTTGAGATATGCAGTTTTGTTCCCCGTCTTCCAGCATGCATTTGATGTAGTAAGCGCCATCTGGCAAGGCGTGGGGGATGCTGGCAGGAAGGGTTAGGGATTGGCCACCTATCTGGAAATCTTGTTCTGATAAATTAACTGTCAGAACGGGTTTTTGGCATTGCTTTTGATAAAAGGAAAGGCGAAGATGGGAGGGAGGACAGAGGTCTTCCCCTTTCCATGTTAGAGAAAGATTTTCCAATGAGAGGGCGTTGCTGTCAGATAGTTTTACGTCAAATAAAAATTGATGGGAGAGATAGTCTCTGGGGCAGAATGTAAACTTTCGGAAGGGATAGCCCGGCACATTTTCTTTGGGGGATTTTCCAACCAATAGAGTGTAACTTTTATCCAGGGATAAGGGGGAAATCTTGATCTTGTTGGCAGATTCCGGAGTAAAATGATTTTCATATGCTAAGCTATCTTCTTTGCCGATGGTCCATTTGGTGCAGGGGGAGGAAGAAGGGATTCGATCTGTATAAAAAAGAATGTTTCCCTGTTCGTCGGTTTCTCCCGAACATAGGATTTGATCTTCCCTGTCACGCTCGAAAAGTGAGACGGAAGCATTGGGAATGGCAGTTCCACGCTGGCTGGCAACGTGAAATTGGGCAGCGAAAAGATTATCATTCTGACTGTGGAGAAAGATATTTTCACATCTGGTGGCATCGGAAAAGGTGGTTGGCTGGGTGAGGGTTTCAGGGAGATATCCGGATTTTGTCACAGTGACAGAAATGGGATTTTTTACTTTTTTTAGATGGTAGAATCCATTCTTGTCCGTGCGGCATGTCTTGACGGAACCTTCTGCCATGCATTTTACATATGCCTGGTTGATGGGACTTCCCTCTACAGAAAAAACATAGCCGGATAGAGAATGATTTCCAATCCGCTCCTGATAGGACAGAGTTATTTTCTTGCGGAAGAGAGGAGAAGACAAGGTATATGTCCCGTCCATCGTTCCATTTCTAGGACATAATTTCTTCTGGCTCTGACTGTTCAGGATATAGGTGACTTCCTTTCCTGTAGAAGATAGCTGGGAAAAGGACGCGGAAAGGGGGGAGGAATTTCCATTTTTCATTAAGGTAATCTTGCTTTTATGCACTTCCTTTTTTAATAAGATGCGATTGCATCCGATTTTTATCGTATAATTAAAAGGATTGATGGATTCTACCAGGTGAAAGGATGCATTTGGCAGCAGGGCGTTCTCTGCTACCCTGAGGGTATGCTTCAAGGTCTTTATCTTATGATGCTTTTTGTTATATATTTTTGCATAGATAATGCATCTTCCAGGATTCATGCCAGTGCATTTTCCAGTATTTCTTTTAATCGTGGCAATCTTTTTTTTGGATGATGAGTAGATTACCTTATAGGATTTCTTTACATGTTTTACTGAGAATTTAAAGCTCTTTCCAACTGTGATTTCATTGCATTTCCTTGCAAATGCAGGCTTCTTTCCCGCTGCGGCAGAGTGTGTTCCTGAGGTGAGGCAGGGAAGAACTAACGGAATCAATAAGGATAAAAATATAAGTAGTTTTTTCATCATAATAATCTCCATTTCTGAGCAACTTGTTGCGAAGAGGCAATGAGAAAGCTGCGAATGCAGTTTCTCATCTGCCATCAAAGCTATTTGTTTTTGCTCAGAAACAAATAGCCGTGTGAAAAATAAGTGCATCAGCATTATTTTTCACACTAATCTCCTTTTCTGTGTTATCTGGTTTGTGCCAGGCAATGGGCAGGCACGGATTAGACTGTATTTTGACATTAGTAAAGTATCATGCATTGAGGCAATGACTGCTGCAGACGCCGCAGATCATTCTCCGTTGCATTGGTATCCGTAAGAATTAGATAATCTAAGTTTTTAAACCTTCTCAGAGAATAGAAATGAGAAAGATTTTTCTGGCCGGACAAATCCAGTATCTTGAGAGAGGCAATGGTTTTCAGATCGGATAGGTTAGTCACTCGATTGTTGGATAAGCCTAAGATGGCAAGGTGCTTGAAGTCAGGCAAGTTCGACAGGTCTGAGATGATATTGCCATCTAGGTATAACTCTTCCAGGGCAGGATAGTTTGAAAAGGAGGAAAGCTTTTTCATTTTGTTATCCTGGGCAAAAATAATTTTTACAGAGGAATCCGTCTTGGAAGAGGAGGGAACATTTTGATATTTCTTTCCAGAGATATCAAGAATGGAACGGTCCTTTTGGCTTGGTGCAGGGCTTGCCATGGGAGTGGCGGTTGGGGTGACATGTTCCGAGGGGGAAAGGGTCGTTACGCTGTTTTCTATATCCTTTATCGCATGTTCAGATTCAAAGACTTGACTGGTGGGAGGATATGCCTTATTCTGTTTGAAAATACCTGTGCCATAGTAAATTATGGCGGATAGGAAGATGATGGAGCAGACTGCTAATGCGAAGACGGGGGGAGATATCTTTGATTTTTGCAAAAGGCAGGCAGAGAACCCTTTTTTCTTTACAGCCTTGGTGGTCTCATGTAGGAATTTTAGTTTTTCCTGGGTCAGAAGGAAATCCCGGCTGGTGCGATGGTATCTTTTTTTATTTTCCTCTATGGCAGATAAGATTTTTTGACATACTTCTCGGAACGTGAAAGAATATTTTTTGTCTTTTCTTAAATCCAAGAGTGATTCTTCTATAAAATCTTGTAAGTTAGAGAGGATGGCAGCATCGTTTTCATCTGCAGAGGAGCAGGCTTTCAGCAAATGTAACAGTATTGTGAGAAAACTAAATATATCCTGTCGGTAGTCCCCGCATGTAAAGGGAAAGGTGGCGGCAGTCTTTTTCTTACTCTTGGCTAGGGAAGCAAAGGACTGGCGGGAGGAAGAGATTCTTCCCGAAGAAAAATCTCCCAGAAAAAAATGCCCCTCATCGTCCAGATAGATATTGCCGGGAGCGATATCTCCATGAATGATATTTTTATCATGGAGGCAGGAAATAATCTGACTCATATCTTTGATCAACTGGACCAATTTGGAAAGTGGCAGCGTTCCCCTGGATAGATATTCTGAGAGAGGGACTAATCTGGGATAGAGACCATACACATATTCTTCCTCTGCAATCAGTTCTACGGGCAGGAGCAAAAGAGGATGGTGGAGTGATTGCAGAGTGTGAAAGAGGTCTTCGTCAAAATAGGATTTGGGAATAATCTTTATGACCCCGTGGGTTGGATCTGGATGCACGAGATTGGCTTTCTTTTTGGAAGAAGGTTTCTTCTTCTCCAGAGAGAAGACAATGGCATTTTCATGAAGGGATAGAAGAGATGCCAGATGATATTCTTTTCTAATTCTTTCAGGAATGGCAGGGGTCTTTATATTGTAATGCATCATTATCAATCCTTTCTACAAACCGAGTATAAATGGCAATTTTTATTTGCTTTTCGTAATCCGGATCAGACAGCTGCCGGAGAGGGCGGCTTTCTTTGTTCGGAAATACAAGATGGCGATGCCCTCCTTTTTTCCAAGTACGGTATTGCCCTGGATAGATACGAGGGAAGGATCTGTCAGGAAATAGGTGCAATCTGACAGAGGCAGGGGGGATTTTCCCAGCGAGAGAGATAATTCTTTTTTGGCGCCGACGAGTAGCTGCAAAAAGTGTGGTCTGACATGAAGAGTCTGCTTAGGGACCTTCTTTTTTGCAGCAGGTGATGGCTTAGGCGTGGCAGGGGCCGTATTCTGTGGAATTGGTGATGGCGCAGACGTGGCATGTATGATTTTATTTGCCGCTGATGTCGCCTTTGGCGTGGATTTTGAAGTGGCTTTCTTAGGTCTTGAGGCAGCTTTCCCAGGCTTTGAAGTGGCTTTCTTAGGTCTTGAGGTGGCTTTCCCAGGCTTTGAAGTGGTTTTCTTAGGTCTTGAAGTAGTTTTCCTAGGCTTTGGAGTGTCTGTGTTTTTGTTTGAGGCTTTTTTTGCAGATGACTGTTTAAATTGCACCTTTATGGAACAAGGTTTTGTGGATACGCTGGCAAATTTGATAAAAATTCTATCTCCGGGAGAGAGGGTGTCTCCAGAAACTTTTTCAATATGGTATTGATGCTTTTTCTTGTGAATATTTAGTTTATCTCCACTAGGAGAATAAAAGGTTACCCGGATAGATGAACTGCCCGAGAGAATTCTCAGGGTACTATTTTCTTGAAAAATAGCGTAGTAGTACCTGTGGTTGTAGGGTGACAGCGAGATTTGATGGATGGTATTCGGCGATAGAAATACTGCTTCTGAAATATCATTATTTTCAGATTCCTGCTCTTTTTCCCTGGCAGATGCATGATAAATCAAAGATGCCTTTCCCTTGTCTGGCAGATGGCAAAATGCCAGAATATAAAGCAGGGATACCAACCCGAGAGATAGTAGAATGAGTGAAATAAAGTGATGATGCTCTTTTTCATGAGATGTGTGCTTTGAAAATAATCGTTTCATTAGAAATCCTTTCTCACTCCAAAGCCGATATCTTATGAATGCTAACATAGTAGCAATAATCAAATTATACGACAGATGAAAGAAAAATGCTATTGACAAAATAGAAAAATCAATAGCATTTTTATTCACGTACGATATATAAAATAAACAAAGGGATATAAACGCATGTTTGTTATTTGTAACTCTCTCACAAAGTTATAAACATATTTTTATATAAATTGCATAAAGGGCAATCGTAAGAAGTTGCAAATCCACTAATTGGAGATGTAACTTACAAAGCGGTATCCGGCCTCCTTAAAGAGATTTTCCGCCCGCTGCAGAGACATCCTCCTCTTGGTTCTAGTCACAGGGTCCATCCAGCAAACTTCTGAAGTGGTGTATTCTGTAATCAGTACGGCATGATTATTGTCTACCATGCCAATCACGGGCTTTTCCCCGCTGACAAAATACAATACCTCGTCCAAGGTGCATCCGGTGAGGGCAACTGGCCTTTCAAGGTGCTTTTTCAGCATGGAGAGGATGGACTTTCCGCTCAGCTGGGATGTTGAGGTGGTTACTTGCGCCGCCTGCAGAAGCATCTGGGCGGCGGCTTTCGTGCTGGTCGCATTGCCCTCTGGATAAGAAATATTTCCTATCTGCTTGCTGAGGAATTTGCCCCCCCGCTCCCAAACAATGTGGGAGGAATTATCCATCACGATACCCATCTGATGGTCCGCTTCCTGAATTGCTTTGGCAGCATTTGTGGTGGATTTGGTGATTTCCCCATTGGCGTAGATATAATACTTTGCCGAACTGTTCACCTCGTCATTGGATAGGTGGAGCGTGGTATTTTCCGTAACCATCACCTGTTTCGTGGCAGTTATGGCCGGCTTTTTCTCTAAGATAAATCCAGCGGGCAGGGAAAGGTAATTTTCCGTGAGGAATTTATCTGTGATGCGGGTGGTGAGCTGAACCGACTTGGTCTTGGTATTCTTTTGATTCATAATCGTGTCATCGCTTACCTTGACAAATTTGCCATTTCTTTTCTGCACCCGTTTCAGATGTATGATATTATCTTCTACAGACGCCCCGGTCACATAGCGATTATTTACCCGGTATTCCCTGAGGATCTCTCCCTTGCAGTTGGCGATCACAAGCTTGTACGCCGGAGTAATGATATCGCCGATAGAAGACTCGTATATATCTTTATTGCGCACGTATCCGTATATGATATTGGAGTCAATCGTGCCCAATACGATCATGCTCTCTGAGGAGGGAGACTTCACCGTAAGGGTTTTTGAAGTATCCAAATCCAAAATGGTGATGTTATCCGCATGTCCGTTTTCTCCAATATTTGACCAGACAAAGGACTTGGCGTCTTTGAGCATGGAAAAATGATCCCTGGATGCATGCTCTGTCAGATAGTCATACCGCTTGGATGAAATATTGTAGGCATAAACTTTATCATTGAGGGAGAAATAGAAAATATTCTTATCATTTACATAAGAAAACTCTCCGATGTCCTCTTTTAACTGCTGGTAAGTGATAGTGAGGGGGAGATATACCCGCTCCAGTATCTGATTCTTTTTTGAATCATAATCATAGAGGAGAATGCCCACGCGTCCCTCATAATCCCCGCAATTCATATAACCGTACAGCATGAAGCTAATATTTCCATTGTCCTCAATATTTAGTATCTTAATATCATGCTGATTGTAGTAGTGCCTCAAATAATCTTTTGATCCCTTGTCAAAAGAAAAGACGGAGGTTATCTTATTTGCATTCAGGTTATAATACCATAGGCTTCCATTTCGCACGAATGCCACCTGCTTGTTCGACTCGCTGGAGGCAAGTTCCATGTCGGATTCCTTAGAAATGCCAATCTTAAATTCACTCTTTTTCAGCGATACCAGATTTGGATCAAAAAGGGCTTCCATGGTGCGGTGAAAGGCCAGCAGATATATTCTGTTTCCGGAATAGCGGATGCGATAGTATTCCTTTACCGTGTAGGTCTCCGTGCCGGAATCCGTTTTCATATGAATAAAGTAATTCTGCGTGACTGCGGCTGTCTCAATATTAATTTCATTGATGGTAGGCACCACGTCAGTAAGAATCTTCGGCTTTAACTTCTTCCAGGTAATCATGCTCTCGCTGGAATGGATATCCACATCAGCAAAAGTAGCGTCATCATTGGTGTTTGCTTCCAAGTAAGGGGCAATCCGAAAGTTTTTCTCTTTGCCAAAGGTAGCTTTGTGGAATTTCTCCACAAAATCCAGTTTCTTGTCCAAGAAAAAGTCATTGGAATAATATTTTATTCGCGTATAGAAAAATATTTTTTTGCTTACATTCGTGGTAAGCGCAATCTGGAATCCATATTCCTTGCTAGTGTCTAGCCCGCATGTAAGCTTCAGGCTTGCAGTGCGGTAATTTTCCTCGGAATCAAAGGCTGACATGGAGCCGTTCTCTATCACTTTATCGTTGGCAATATCTAAAAGTTCAAATGTTAGCTTCTTGATTTTAGAAGCATTTTGCTGGATTTTGACAGTAAATTTCTTATTGGTATCCAAAGGCGTAATGGATTCCCTTACAGAACCGCTGTCCAGCCTGCTGCTGTATCCGTGCAGCATGTTTACCGTGTAATCCCCTAATTGAAGATATATCAGAGGAAAGGTGGAATCTTTGATGCTGGTAGCCGTCGTAGTTGCGACAGATATTTCTGGTATGGTTCTCCCAAAATAAAAAATGGAACCGATAAATACGAAAAATAGTATAATAAATTTATAAATATATTTCAAATTCAACCCTCATTTCTATACTGTTTTGTAGTAATAGTATAGTGTTTCTTTAGAAAAAAGGCAATGATGGATGGAACTTTTTTCAAAAAAAATCATAAGTTAATAGAAGAAGTTATTGTGAATAGCAGTTGCTTTATCCATAGTCTCGGCAGAGCTGATCCATGAAAAAAGCAGCGCAGAAATGAGGATGAAATGAAGAAGAGCAATTATGCAAAGGGAAATTGCATGACATTTCCCCTGGAACTGACAGAGGTAAATCAGGAGAACTACGTGATGAGAAATGATTATCTCTATCCCTTGCAGCTGCGGAATATGCAGGCCACCGTACAGGAAATGTGCGACAGGATGGAATATGATGGGAGCTTGATGTATGACGAGTATCCAGATAAGGTATGCGTGGAGAGATTGGCAAGAAAGGTATGTGAAAATGCAAATTGCAAACACAGGGAGGAGATTAGTAACCGCTGGATGCATGCATTAGCCCAGATTATGCTGTGCAATGAGATGGCATTCAGAAGGGAGCGCAGGCGGTGCCATAAGAGAAATATGGGAAGAAGTTATTAAAAAAAGTCCTCTATGTTTTCCAAGAAAATGGAAAGCATAGAGGACTAAATAAATCATTGAGATCCAAAGGGATACTATATGAATAGCTGCATAATAGCAAATAGCCAATAAATGGCGGTAATCGGCACGATAAAACTAAATAAAAATCTCTTTCTACCAAATAAAATTATTTTCATAAAATACCTCCATCCTGCGCAACATGCGTGTCTGGGCGCGAGCATAAGCCCATAATTTTAATCTTGGTAAAATTATTTTATCCAGTTTAAGAAAAAAGATGTAAAATATGTTACTCCAGCAGGGCTTCATAAATGTCTCTTTTTGAGAGGCCCCGGTCTTTTGCCACCTGCTTCATCGCATCTTTTTTTGTCATTCCCTGGGATTGGTAGATGCCCAGATGCTCCATCAGGGATATGGCGTCCCATCTTTTCTTCATTTCGCTTGCCAATTCTTCATCGCTGATGCCTTTGAGCAATACTACATATTCTCCCTTTGGGGGATTTTCCTCAAAATATTCTATGGCTGTAGAAAGAGTGAAGGAAAAAACGGTCTCATGATATTTCGTCAGTTCCTTGCAGACGGAAATCAGCCTGTCTCCTAAGGCTTCATGTAGCTCCTGCAAGGTGCTGATCAGGCGATGGGGAGCTTCATACAGAATAATCGTGCGCTGCTCCATCTTATATGATTCTATCATCTCTTTTCTCGGCTTCTTCGCGCGGGGAAGAAAGCCGTCAAAGGCGAATCTCTTGGTGGGCAGTCCGGATATGGTCAAGGCCGTGATGCAGGCGCAGGGGCCAGGAATGGATACGACTTTGATCCCTTCCTCCATAGCCTGCCTGGCCAAATCCGATCCCGGATCAGAGATGCCGGGCGTTCCCGCATCCGTCACAAGGGTGATGGTTAATCCCTCCCTTAGCTTGTCAAGCAAATAAGGCCCCTTTTCCTTCTTATTGTGTTCGTGATAACTGGTCAGCGGTATTTTTTTTATGGTAAAAGCATTTAATAATTTTAAGGTATTCCTGGTGTCTTCCGCCGCAATCAAATCCGTGTGGGAGAGTGCTCTCACCATGCGAAATGACATGTCTTCCAAATTTCCAATGGGTGTGGGACATAGAATTAACTTCCCTGCCATAATATGCTTACCTCCTTATGCATTATAAAACGGTTATTTATACAAATCTAGAATTTGCTGGGTGTATTTGTCTTTCCTTTCATAGACAATGATAGGCGGCTCTATCTTAAGCATAGGGTTGCCGTCCCTCACTGCCTCGATTAACACCATGTTCGGCTCCTTATGGATAAAGGGATGGACCAGGCACATGCGCTTGGGTTCCAGCCGATGCTGCTGCAATGTATAAAATATTTCTGGAAGCCTTTGGGGGCGATGCACCATGAAAAAACTCTTCTTTGGCTTTAATACCTCCGATGCTTCCCGGATGACATCTTCCAATGTACAGTAAATCTCGTGCCTGGCAATGGCTTTTGGCATTTCAGGATTCCTTAAGCCATGCTTTTCATTAATATAGGGGGGGTTGGTGATTACGGCATCAAAAACATGCTTTCCATAGATGGAAGATGCCTCCCTAATATTTCCTCTTCTAATGTGGATTTTTTCTTCCAGCCCATTCCATGCAACGCTGCGGGATGCCATATCCACGCTCTCCTCCTGGATTTCCAGGGCGTCAAAGCGGGATGCGTCCGAAATGGCGCAGAGAAGAATGGGAATAACGCCAGTGCCTGTTCCCATATCCAGTACCCGACTGTCCTTTTTTAATTCTGCAAAGTGGGACAGAAGGACAGCGTCCATCCCAAAGCAGAATTTTTCCGGGTGCTGGATAATGTGATATCCACTCCTCTGTAAATCATCTAAACGTTCACCTGCACGAAGTTGTTGTTTAACGTACATATATATGTTCTCCAATTTCAGTATATGATAATTTGTCAAAAAAAACAAGTCTTAATTATAAAAATATGTATAAAATAATATCTTTATGGTCTTAATTGTATATATGCAATGTGAGGTTCATCCAGCTGTGCCTTATGCGGCAAGCTGGATGATATTATGCGTGCTTTTGAATTTATTTTGATTTATCTTCTTCCCTGATGCCGGCCTCCTTTATGGGAGTTATGGCTATTGCGATAGCGGGATTTTTTGTTTCTATTTTCATTTCGTTCATCGCCCTGCTCTTCATATGAATAATCATTTTGTCTTTTTCTGTAATCATTATTGTGGCGATCGGAAGTGCTTTTTCGATTTTTTCTGTATTCTTTTCTTCCATCGCCCCACTTGGACTTGTCAAAGCGTTCGTCGCCTTGCTCTCTATAGCCATCCCCGCTGCGCTGCCGGTAATCTTTTCTTCCATTGTGGCTATTGCTGCGCCTCCTGCCCTGGTGGTTTTTGCCCCCTTTGGCATTCTGCTCGCTGCTTTCCGCAGCATCCTCCAAATCCTTCTTTTCAAGCTGCTCTAATTCCCTCAAAGTATTCTCGTCCAGTTCTTCATCGGGTAAAGCCTGCCCCCCGGACGTTTCTGAGAGGCGGTTATGGTTGTCAAACCGAAGTTCGTTTACTGCATATTCGCGAATTTCCCTCTCATCATTTTTCTTGGTTATAAGCACTTTGACTTTCTGCTTCAAGACGCTGATGCTTTGCACATAGCCTTTATATCCATTATAGGTGGTTACGGCAGCGCCTATGCGCGGAAGGGTTTTGTTTAGGTGTTCGTAGGCTTCCTCCTCATTTTTCAGGCAGCACATCAGCCGTCCGCAGGCTCCTGATATCTTTGATGGGTTCAGGGAGAGATTCTGTTCCTTCGCCATCTTGATGGAGACGGGGGCGAAATCTGCCAGAAAGGTATGGCAGCACAGGGGGCGTCCGCACATGGCGATGCCGCCAATCAGCTTCGTCTCATCCCTCACGCCAATCTGCCGCAGCTCAATGCGGGTGCGGAACACGGAAGCCAGGTCTTTTACCAATTCTCTAAAATCAATTCGCCCATCGGCGGTAAAGTAAAAGAGCAGCTTATTCTTGTCAAATGTATATTCTGAATCAATCAATTTCATATCCAGTCCATGATTCCGAATCTTTTCAAGGCAAATGTCGAAAGCCACGCCCTCCTCGATCTCATTATTTTCGTTTGTGATGTCATCTTCCAGCGTGGCCAGACGAATAATAGGCTTCAGGGGCTTTACTACTTTTTCCTCTGGCACTTCCTTTGGGGCTAGGACGACTAGTCCGTATTCCACGCCCCGGGCAGTTTCCACAATGACGTGGTCCCCTTTCTTTACCTCTTTGCCAGCCGGGTCAAAATAATATGCTTTTCCCGATTTTCTAAAACGAACACCAATAATCGTTATCATAAATAAATCCTTTCTTATCGTCTCTCATTCTTCATGCATTTATTCTTTCATTGCCAGAAGCAGAAGTTCGATGGCGGTATCAAAATTCACATTTGCGTTCAGCCGCACTTTCGCCTTGTCAATGGCGCTGATGATTTTTTCAATATCCTCGTAGTTGCGCAGGCTGGCCTGCTTGGAAATCGCCTGATATTCTTCCCGGTATAAGAGGATATTGGCATCTTTCGTCACCTTGAACATCAGCACGTCCCTGTACCATAAAAGCATCAGATCCAGATATTCATTGATTTTTCCCTTTCTCTGGTTCAATTCCTTGATGATGGAGATGGTATCTGCGATATCCATGTCGTCAATCTCTTTCACAAGGCGCAGCGTGTCTGCCTTTGTCTCTTGGAAATCCTCGGAAGAGGCAAAATGAATAGCCTTTCCCACATTTCCCTGGCAGAATCCAGCGGCAATTTCCGCTCGTTCTGGCTCCATCTGGAGATTATTAACCAGATATTGCTTGATCTCCTTCTTGTCCAGAGGCCGGGTATTCAGGATTATGCACCGGGACTGGATGGTTTCCAGGAGGGTGTCTGCCGTCTCTGTCAGGAGAATGACTACCGCATATTCCGGCGGTTCTTCAATGGTCTTTAACAGGGCATTCTGTGCCTGCTCTGTCATTTTATTCGCATCCGGAACGATGTAAATCTTGTGCTTGCTGCTGTATGGCTTGATAGTGATATCGTTAATCAGCTGGTCCCTGATATCGTCAACGCCGATGCTTGCCTTCTCGTGGACGATGAAGCGCACGTCCGGATGATTGTTGGAATCCGTCTGGAGGCAGGACTTGCACACGCCGCAGGCATCCCCCTCTGGCGCAGGATTGTCGCAGAGCAGCGTCTTGGTCAGAGCGGAGGCCAGCAAGCGTCTGCCAGAACCAGTTTCTCCGTTTATAATATAAGCATGGGAAATATTGCCCTGGGATATTCCTGTTTGAAGATGCTTCTTTACGGTGTCCTGTCCAATGATATCTTTAAAATTTGCCATTTTGGCCTCCCTCCAATCGTTTAACGGGCTCTCAATCTATTATAGTCCAGCATGAAATGAATTTCTGACAGCTAAGTTTGCCTGGCACTTTTAAGTAAATATATCCAAAATTAATCCTCGGATCTCATCAATTTTGCTTAGAATGGATATGCGGTCTTTCTCCTCGCTGAGAAGTTCCTCTGCCAGTTCATCTAAGGTCTCGTTGATTTTCTTCACAATGCCATATACCCGGTGCCTTCCCTTTCTGTCAAGAAAATTTTCTCGGCTGAATTCATGGGAATGGGCGGCAATCTCATTGATAAATTCCTTAATGAGCTTGCGGTATTCCTGCAAGTCTTTCACATCCATGCGTCTGCTCAGCTTATTGCCTTGCTGGGTGATTTCCTCCATCATAAGGGAGAGGTGAGCCTGCAGTTCATTTTCCTCAATGCTGCTGAGCAGGGCAAAACGGAAGGAGCCATCTGCCTCCGCCACGGAAGTTTTCTGCGCCGCCTGCTGGATCTGCTGCATGTTGCTTACTTTTATGTCCATCTCCGCCCCTCCTTTCTGGTTCTATTATATAATGATATCGTCATTTTTCCATTTATTTTTCTCAAAGAAAACTGCCATTTTTTGCTTTTATGTTATTGAAAATAGTGTCATTCTCAGCCCTCTTCAAAAAGATCAGATATATGCTCCCAAATCGTTTCCGCAATGGCATCTTCCTCCTTGCTTCCGTCTACGATCAGGATGTTCTCATCCTCCCGAAACCTATCTATCAATGAAAAATAGCAATTCCTGACTTCTGTCAGCCGCTCCCTAGTTTCATATAAGTCCCTGTGAAATCTGGCTTTCGCCATGCGTTCCAGGGAAACCTCCGGGTCCACGTCAATAAATATGTGGCAATCCGGCTGCAGGACTTTTCCGGCTTCGCTATTGAGTTCCTGAATCCAGTCCATAGGCGCGCTGACGCCTTGATAAGCGTAATTGGATAGAATATAGCGGTCGCATATGACATGGATGCCCTGCTGGACTTTTTGAAGAATGCCGTCCCGATCGTTCAGCAGATGATCCAGCCGGTCTGCGGCAAAGAGAGCAGCCATCGTGCGCTCATCGGTCTTCATTCGCCCCGAAAGGCATTGGCGCAACATGGAACCCACCGGCCCGGAAGAGGGCTCGAAGGTTTCCCAGCATGGAAGGGAAAGGGATTCCACCCGCTGCTTCAAGTGGCGAATCTGGGTACTTTTGCCACATCCGTCGATCCCCTCAAAAGTGATAAATCGTCCTCTATGTCCAGCCATGAATTACCTATGCCTTTCTATTGTTAAAATATGCGCCAAATCGCTATATCGTGCCATTTTCGCTAATCCACAGAGTGTTGCCTTCCCTGCTGGCATCTGAGCATGCGGCAAATACTGCATCCTCGATTGCCACCGTCCCCTTGTACTGCATCACTCCCGCATTCAGGGAAAATGGCTCGGTCTGGCGCAGCTTGATATTATTCACAAACTTCTGGGTGGCATCCAGCGCCTGGCTTTCCGTGGTCTCCGTGAGAAGGCATAGAATCTGGTTGTCCGAAATCCTTGCCACGATATCCGTGATGCGGCAGGTAGACTTAATTACGCTGGCGCATCGGCAAAGGCAGGGGATTTCCCGTTCCCGGTTCTTGCAGTGCACTTGGAAAACTACCAGGGACAGTGGATTGTGATACCTCTTGTGGCGCGCCACTTCCCGCATGGCCTCGTCATAGAAGCCCTGCTCGCTCAAGAGGCCCGTCAGGGGGTCCGTTTTGGAAACGGCACTCTCGTAAAGAGAGAGTGGGTCGAAATTCTTCCTTCGCTCTGCCATGAGCTTGAATTTCATCGTAGCCTGCTTCACGGATTTTACGCCCAGGCAAACTTTCCAGGAAACGCCGTCATATGCGGCGTATTTATGGGTGGTTGACTGGGAGACTTGGGAGGTCTGGAGATCTAGGTCAGATACCAGCACCGCATACTCCGCCACCTGCTCATAGACTACCTCGCCAATCCTGCACCGATTGTAGGAGCGATACTTCTGGATGCGGTAATCCTGCATTTCAAAGCATCCGCTCACTGCTTCCCTCCATGCAAAAAACTGGTTCCTGGAGATTCTTTCCTGATCCTCTAAGGTAAGGCATCCGTAGGCGCTGTCCCAGTTCTTGGTATACAGCGCATGGAAAAATTGATCCAGGATATTCTGGGCCGAATCGTATGCCATCCCCTGGGGGGGATGGATGGCAGAAATCACGTGATTGCTGCGCTGCCTGAATCTCTCCAGCCAAGCGCGCTGATATTCCGTACGCTTGTCCGGGTCGCCTAGAACTCGGTATGCCTCATTGATCTCCATCATCCGGGTGGTCTGCTGTTCATTCCGACTGGTGTCTGGATGATACAGGGAGCACAATTTCCGATAGGCAGCCTTAATTACATCAGGGGAAGCGTCGTGATGTACTTGAAGGATTTGATAATAATCTTTAAAATTGGCTTGCAATCATGACACCTCCTCCTTTTATCCTATAAGCCTAAATCACTGCTATTCGCAAGGAGCCGCATATTGTGCGGGAAACCTTGTCCTTCGCGAATAAAAACAAAAGTTAATATAATTATACGCTTTTTTTGGCATATTTACAAGGGATACGAAAAAAAGAACGGCTGTGTCTCAAGCCACTTCCTGCCACTCTCTGTAAATGCCATCTAACCAACTTTGAGTTTGAATTTTTGAATCGCCCTGTCATCGTCTACGGGAATTTTATCCATATATGCCCCCAGCGCAGTCATTTTATCCTCGAAGCACTCATATCCGCGCTCAATATACTGGATGGAATCCACAGTGGTGTATCCCTCGGATACCAGTCCTGCTACTACTAGAGCGGCTCCCGCCCGCAGATCAGGAGCGCTAATCGAAGCGCCGGTCAGCCCCCCGACGCCTTCTATGATTGCCACATTGCCTTCTACTTTGATATTGGCACCCATGCGCATCAGTTCATCCACGTATTTAAATCTATTCTCGAAAATGCTTTCCGTCACCGTGCTGGTTCCATCGGACAGTGCCAGCAGAGTGGCGATCTGGGGCTGCATATCCGTGGGAAATCCCGGATAAGGGGAAGTCTTCACCTGGGTGTGGTGCAGCCTTTCCGTGCAGTGAACCCGCACTGCGTCATCAAATTCTTCCACGGTAGCGCCGATTTCCGTCAGTTTTCCGGAAATGGCCTCCAAATGCTTTGGAATCACATTCTTAATCAGCACGTCGCCCTTTGTGGCGGCGGCGGCCACCATAAAGGTTCCCGCCTCAATCTGGTCAGGAATAATGGAATATTCGCTGGCGTGCAGCTTTTCCACTCCCCTGATGCGAATCTTGTCTGTTCCTGCGCCCTTGATATTGGCACCCATGCTGTTCAGAAAGTTGGCAACGTCTACGATATGGGGCTCTTTTGCCGCATTTTCAATGACAGTCTTGCCCTCTGCCATGCAGGCAGCCAGCATGATATTGATGGTAGCGCCCACGGATACCACGTCCATGAAGATATGGTTTCCCGTCAGAACATCGGCGTGGGTGTCTATCATCCCAAAGCCCATATTTACGGTTGCGCCTAAGGCGCGAAAACCTTTCAGGTGCTGGTCCATGGGGCGGCTTCCGATGTCGCATCCGCCGGGAAGAGCTACCTTCGCCTTATTGTATTTTCCTAAAAGCGCTCCCAGCAGATAATAGGAAGCGCGAATCTTGCGAATAAAGTCATCATCCACTGTCACATCTGTGATCGTGCTGCCATTAATCTCCACCTCGTGGGGACCGATGCGGTTTACGGTAGCGCCGATACTCTCGATGGCAGATAATAGTACATTAATATCTCTTACATTGGGCAAATTATCTATTAAAACAGTTTCATCTGTCATAATAGCGGCAGCCAAGATGCCCAAAGCAGCATTTTTGGCACCGCTAATGGTCACTTCTCCCCGCAGGGGAGTGCCACCCTTGATGATATATTGATTTTCCATAATGCACCTCATCAAATATTATTTCAAACTTCTTAAATCTATGGTTGCCATTCACAGTTGCTCGCTCCATCACGCGATGAACAGGATCAAATTTGCAAATAGGAAATCCCGTTCCTTTTCTATATATGACTGTAAATAGCAACTATTCATGATATCTTTTCTAGCGCAAACTCTGTAAGCAATTTACTGTTTTATAATTTTTATCTACATGCGTAGAATCTACGAACATTTATATCTCGGCAAAACAGTATATACATATTACAATGAAAGAGATGAAAATGTCAACCATGTTAATAAAATTTAAAAAATGTCACAATTCTGCAACATAATTGTGTTTCAGAGGTAACTATTCACAGTCAGAGGGTCTATCGCATAAAGGGATGGTACTGTGAATAATAATGCTCGCTTAGTTACTCTTTCTTCCTATTTTCAAAATATACGAAGGAGTCGATTGCATCAAAAATATCCTGAAAAGTTTCTCTGGGGGCAATTTCAATATATTTGCGCAATATCTCCTGCTCGGCGCTTCCATGGTAGCGTCCATAAAAAATATCAAAGAGATTATGTCCCCTGACATAGATCTTTATGTCTTCCAGGTGATCCTTTATATCCTGCTTGCTATTGATTCGAAAATTCTTGGAGCGAAGAAGCCTTTTGAAACTGTTCAGCTTGAACAGATAATCTTTATATTTCTTATAAAGAATATTATAAAAGTCTTCCTCTGATTTTATGACGCCAATTTTTGCCATCACTTTTGGCTCTAGGAAATAATTTTCAAAGGAGTAATATTTTAAAATCAATACATTCTTTGGCTCTACCCGGGGCAGGTTTCCCACGTCTTCCCGGGAACGCTGGCCATAATAATTGCATAGTTGCTTTTTTAAGTATTTGGGATTCTTCCCGTCGCTATCCCGAATCATCAAGAACTGGTCTTTGAGATACAGCTTGTTAATATATTTCAGGTTGGCATATGTCTTTATGTTGGTGCAGCTGTTGGTGGGAATAATGGTGATTCGCCGCAGATTTCCCTGCTCGTCATAGATTTCCGAATAATATTTTTCTAAAAGCAGGGGAAGGCGGTTGCTGTCCTGCTTGCCCTCTACGATAAATACAAAACTCACATTCATCAGGTCATTGGCAGTGTAGCCCAAATCATCCAGAATGGTGTCCACATCAGTGTTTTCCTTCACCACGGTATAGTAATCCTCATCCAGTACCACTTCCTTAATCTGCTTCGTAGAAAAATTAAAAATTAGATTGGGAGAGTGGGTGGAGAAAATCACCTGGTTTTTCTTGGACAGCCGATATAAAATCTCGCTTGCCACCTTTTGCAGCTGGGGATGGAGATAGATTTCCGGGTCTTCTATCATGATAATGCAGGGAAGGACGCTTTCCTCCTCCACATATGTCTCCAATAGGGACAGGGCGTAGATGCTGCGCAGTCCTTCGCCCAACATATTGATAGAGCCTACATTTCCTCCCCGTTCCTTGCTGCGCACCAAAGTATCCACATGGAGCAAATAATCCATGTCGTATTTCATGACATATTGAATTTCCTGAGAAGGGCTTCCATTGGCATGGAAGTGGGCATTTACCTTCTCAGCAAATTCGTTCAAGTTTGTGTCAAAAAGTTTATATTGAAAGAGGCGGACAGTTTCAAAAAGGGTTAGCTCCTCCGGTGTCTTCTTATTGATCATGCCGATGCAATGAAAGCAGCGGTCGCAATTTTTCTGCTGGTCAAATGTACACTTGTTGTCCTTCAGCATTTGAAAGGATTCCTTATCATAGAAGCTAAATACATCATTCTGCAACGCCTCGAGATTTCTATTCTGGTCAATATGGTACATCCTTGGAAAAAATTCCTGGATGTAGTGATTGTTTTTTTGGTGACCGTCGCTGTAGCGCAGGTTCAGCTGGGGGCTAATCTTATAGGTAAATGAGAGGATTCCGTCTTGGAAAGAGGGCAATTTGTCGTGAACTTCCGTGAGCCAGGTCTCGTAATCCCTCGCTTTACTGAGAATTGACCTCTGATAGTAATAATACAAGTCTTCCTCATCATATTCTACCTTGACTGTAATTTCAATGGGGTGGTCCGGGTTGAGAAATTCATTGCTCTGCACTTTCTTCTGCCCGGATACGAGAAGGAGGGCGTCAATGGCAGCAGTCTTTCCAGTGTTGTTTTTCCCCACCAGAATCAATGCATTCTCAATGTCATGAATTTCCAGATTTCTAATAGACTTGAAATTCTGGATTTTTAGATAAGTGATTCTCATATGGTATTCCTCCCTCTCATTTAATTATAGAGAATATTGCCATAGCGTGACGCTGTGCCAACCAAGAATTTGTTTCGCAAATTCTTGCAAGGGAACGCGCTAATATCCGTAGGATATTTTGTGTTCCCTTTTTCAACTCATAGATTAAGATATGTTTGCGCTGTAAAAAGGTGCTTGTTCAAAAATGGTATTTCTAGCGTTCCTTTCCTTTTTTGACAGAATAGCCGAAAGTGCCCAGCGTCTCCCCCAGTGAGAGATAGGTTCCGTGGGAATATGCCAGAAGCCCGCTGTCATTCAGGTGAAAGGCTCCGCTTTCATCCATGTAGGCATCGTCCACATGCACGCCGGTTACCTTGGCAAGAAACATGTGGTGGGATCCCAGTTCGTGGATGTCTGATACCTGGCACTCGATATTTACCGGAGATTCTTGCACCATGGGGCATTTTACCGTGTCGGCGGATTCTTTTGTAAGGTTGCATGCCTTCCATTTATCCATGTCCCTGCCGGAGCGCACGCCACAGAAATCCGTGGCGAAAGCCAATTCCTCCGTGGTAAGATTTACCACGAACTCTCCCGATTCCCGAATCAGACTGTAAGAATATCGCTCCGGCCTGACGGAGATGGAGAGCATGGGGGGATTGGTGCAAACCGTTCCGGCCCACGCCACGGTAAGGAGGTTTGACGTTCCTTGAATATCGCCGCAGCTTACTAGGACTGCGGGGAGGGGATACAGCATGTTTCCCGGCTTAAAATTTATTTTGGGCATAGATTTTTCCTTTCTAATAATAGGCGTTTGTGCATGCATCTGACCTGTTTGTCTCTTTGGTTTTATCATATTACAAGTATAGCATAGTGGTGGGAGATCTGCTAGATATTATTACGGTTTTCTTCTGGCGGTTCAGGGCATCTTTATGACTTACAATAATATTGACAAAGGCTAAGAAAATGCATATACTTAATTAACATTGTCAATAGAGTGTCAATCATGAAAAATGAAGGGAGGGTAGATTAAGTAAAAAATGACAATTAACTTTTATGGGAATTGCTAAAAGAATTTTTGAGAGAAATGTGTGGATTTTTTGCTATGGCTAATTGTATGAGTCTGGAGTTTCAAATTAATTTAAGAAGAAATTATGAATAGGAGAAAAATGATGGAAAATAAATATCGTGTAAAAGTTGCGCCAGTTTTCATGTCATTATTGCTGGGCTGTCTGTCTGTGTTCCATTCAAATGTAGCGTGTGCCGGCGGTGCAAAAAAATGTTCTATTTTTGAAGGAGATTGCAAGGTGTTATCCGTTCCCACGAAAAAGGGTGTGAAATGGAAGGTTAGCAGAGGTTCGTGCGTCAGGATTGTTGAAGCAAAGAGTAATCATAAAGTCATGCTCGTTGCATGGAAATCCGGAAAAGCGAAAGTTACTGCGAAATATGGAAGCAAGAAGGCCGCATGGAATATCACTACAAAAAAAGACAAGGCTAGCCACTTAGCACTGAAAAAAGTAACTGTGGGGTCGAAAAAAGTGGTTGTGGAAACCATTGCAAATTTATATTCTGGGAAAAAGAATGTTTATTTTAATTATGGGCAGGGTTACCAATTATATCAGTATTTGGGAACTAAGTGGAAAAAAATTTCATTCAAGGATGATTATGCTTTTGATGCAAATGCAAAGGGGTTTGTTTTGAAGAAAAAATCCAAAGCAAAGATTAAAATCAACTATACTTTGGATGTGGCGAATTTCAAAAACTGGAATATGGAAAGCGGATTGTACAAATTGGTTGCTGATACCAATTTGCCGACGGAAAAAGAATATGTGCTTTTTGAAATTTAAGAAATTTATGATTGCATTGTTATGCATAACTGTTTGTTGTGTGACATGTATTCTTGTAAGCATATTTATTGGAAATACTAGAAATGATGACGAGTATTCCTTGTGCGGTGTCACAGAGGAGTTGCTGCAGCAAAAGGGCATCAGCGATTTAAATATTAATCAAATCAGTTATTCAGATATTTCATATAATGAGGAATCAATCGGAAATGTAGATGAATTGATTAAACAATATATAAATGATGATCTTCAATCTGCGGTAACATATTCTGATGTAAAAAAACGCAAAACAGTGAAAAAGGGCGATTTTATTTCATTAAAGATTTATGATAATGGAGTAGAGAATGAGGATAAGATTGTTGTTGGAAAAGGTAATTATGGGAAAAAATTTGATCAATGGATTGTTGGGAAAAAACAAGATAATCGTTATTTCTGGAAGAATAATAATGAGATTGAGATTGTTAGGATACAAAAGATTAATATTCCTAAATTGAACAAGGATTTTGTTAAAAAAAATTATGGACTAGATACGGTTGACCAATACAGGAGTTATGTTGCGGATAGAGTGAAGGAACAGAGGGAAGGGGAGATAACTGCAAATCGCAACAAACAAATTATGGACAGCGTATTGAGGTCATCTGATATTGAAATTAACGAAGATCAAATGGCCAAATATGCTAAGGTGACATATGATGGATACGTGGAACAAGCACAGGGATTAGGCTTGGATATGGAAACTTATGCAGAGAGTTTTTATGATATGACACTTGATCGATTTAAAATGCATTGCTATAAGGAAAGTGAAAATGCTGTGAAAACAATAATTTGTGTGGGTTATCTAGTAAATAAGTTTGGGCTAAATGTTGATTCTCTAAAGGACAATGAAGAAAGTAAAGATACGGAAATAATTTATGAAGAACTGAAAGGAAAGGTTATACAATGTTTAATTACAAAAGAAAAATAGCACTTGTTTTAGCTATGGTTACCATGGCATGTACAAATAATTGTTATATAGCCAAGGCTGAAAATATTTCCACTGGATATGATAGATATTTGGATATGATCGAAAAAGATTCTGAAAAGATTGAGGATATGGAAAAAGTGGAATTGACTGAAAATTGGGAATATGCTGAAGTGAATCAAGTAATTGATGAAAAGATGACAGAGAGAGTTAAAAAATCCTGTATATGATGATTATAATGATGATTATGCTGGAAAGTACGTGAACGATAATGGACAAACTGTAGTTTGTACTTGTCATAAAAAGAAGACGGTTGCCTCTTTGAAGGAAATAGAGGAATCTGTTGAGTTTAAAAAGCAGCAGTTTGAACTGGAAGATTTAAGGGTGATGTCATTACAATCCATTCGTAACTTAAATCTGTTTGCGACTCTTGCAACAGGATATATTGGCATTATGAACTCGGAGAAAGAGGACACTATATTTATGATGGAGTTAAGGGAATGCTCCAAAAGAATTTATGACATGCCAAAATTCATTTTTTATGCGTTGGGATATGCGATTGAGCGTGTCCTTGCAGGAACACGCTCCGGCATAAAAGGGTTTATCTTGAAAAAAGAGCAATCACAGCAGCTTACATTGAATCAATGCTTTGGAATAGGGGCTTTCGGGTGATTGGGTTTCAGAAAATGGGGAAAGTCAAAGCCATAAGGAACTTGACCGTGAAACCGTGGCATGTTATTATATCAGTAGTTGTTTTTTGTGAATAAATTAAAATTGTTGAAGTTGTTTATATTTGTTTTTATTGTAAGTAAGAATGTAAAAGAATTTCGTTTATTATGCAGGTTCTGGAATTTCGTAAGCACCTAAATATATAAAGGGGGGGATGGCGTTCTAATAGTTTAGTCTATTACCTACTCTTGTCCAAGGAGTAAAGTTCGTTTCAATTGTGAAGAAATTTATCCATTCATCTATATCATAAAAAGAATTAAATCTATAGGCTGTTTTGTACTTGTCTATAAAATCAGAAGGAGGTATTACCATGATAAGAAAATTTAGGAAAATAGTGCCATATATTGCGATACTATGTGCCATAGCATGTATTGGCGGCGTAGTAGCAATGCTCGTCCATCAGGCAGAACCTGCGACAAAAAAGCCTGGATACCAATACCGTGTCATGCTGGATGCATTCCCCTTTGAGGAGGGGGGATCGTATTCCAGATATAATTACGGCAATGCAAATACGCCGGAACTCCTTTTTGGAGAGCAGTGCGAGTATATTTTTTATGGAAAGATTTTAGAAGCTCGGCCATTTAGCACAAATACTGCCGCTGATTTAGCAGGATCGGGAAGTTTGGTGTATGCCTATGCCCTGCTGAAGGCAGAAGTCTTAAAGGGCATCCATGGAGGATTGGACAAGGGGCAAAAGGTATATCTGGTGATGCCCTATTCAGGGGACGATGATAGTCATGAAGCAGAGATGATTCCGGAAGGGACAGAGGGGATGTTTATTCCCAGAATGCCGACGGTGGAAGTGACTTTTGTTGACAGTCAGAAGAAAGTGGATGCTATTGGGATGGTAGGGATGAGAGATCACCGTTTTTGTTGCAGGGAAGAGTATTTGTCAGAACTGAAAGAATTGAACAGCCTGGAGGAGGTGAGGGATTTCTGGGAAGAAAATCGTCTCTACTTCGATACAACGGCTCATAATAGGCACAAGGACGGGCAAATGCTATTTGTATCCAAGTAATTGATTACAAAATTTTATTTTGCATGGGAAGGAAGCCGCTCACATAGTGGTCTTGTATGCAAAAAAGAAACTTGTTTAGTAGAGGAACTGACCAGCCTGGATATGGCCAGTTGGCACTGTATTTTACAGGCATCGGAGATGTTTATAGAATAGAGAGGAGGGATTACCATGATAAGAAAATTTAGGAAAATAGTGCCATATATTGCGATACTATGTGCCATAGCATGTATTGGCGGCGTAGTGGCAATGCTCGTCCATCAGGCAGAACCTGCGACAAAAAAGCCTGGATACCAATACCGTGTCATGCTGGATGCATTCCCCTTTGAGGAGGGGGGATCGTATTCCGAATATCATTATGGCAATGCAAATACGCCGGAACTCCTTTTTGGAGAGCAGTGCGAGTATATTTTTTATGGAAAGATTTTAGAAGCCCGGCCATTTAGCACAAATACTGCTGATGATTCAACAGGAGCCAGGGTGTATGCCTATGCCCTGCTGAAGGCAGAAGTCTTAAAGGGCATCCATGGAGGATTGGACAAGGGGCAGAAAGTGTATCTGGTGATGCCCTATTCAGGGGACGATGATAGTTATGAAGCGGAAATGATGCCGGAAGGGACAGAGGGGATGTTTATTCCCAGAATGCCGACGGTGGAGGTGACTTTTGTTGACAGTCAGAAGAAAGTGGATGCCATCGGGATGATAGGGGAGATAGATCATCGTTTTTGCTACGGGGAAGAATACTTGCCGGAACTAAGAGAATTGAACGGTCTGGAGGAGGTGAGGGACTTCTGGGGAAAAAATCGTCTTTACTATGATCCCTATGTCTAATAATCAATGCGAGGGCGCACAGATACGATTGATAGACGAAGCAAATTTCGCTTGTGAAGGGGGCGGATTGCACAGTAGTGTTGCACGAAATATCTATTCTTGAAGGAGGAAAAATATGATTAAGAGAAAATTGTTACGAAGAATGGAATGCTACCTGATGGCAGGGATGATGGTCGTGGGGTTTTCTGGCGGAAGGGCCATGGCATTGGATGATGACCCGGTGCGGCATGGTTCCAAAGAAGACGGATATATTTGCAAGCATGGATACCATACGTTTGGTGATTATTATTTAAAAGTTGGGAACAAACGGACTGGTTCAAAACCATGTTTTATTTCCGCAGATTTTCCTGACCGCTATGAGGTAAGGATCACATCGGCAATCAATGTGTGGAATAATCAGTTTGAAAATAAGGGAATCAGCAGGTATATACGGCTGAGTAAAATTACTGACAGCAGCGTGGCGGCAATCAAATTCAAGCCTGGGTATAATGGAAGTAACGTATATGCAAGAACGATATATTTTGATCAGGTGAAACAAATGAAACAAAAAGATGAAGGAGAAAAATTGGATGGAATTTATACTTCTTGCGTCATCCAGGTCAATACATCCATAACAGACAGCCAAAAGGTGAAGAGAACAGCAGTACATGAACTGGGCCATGCACTGGGATTGTCCCATAGAAACTGCGTGAAGAGTATTATGTTTTGGGCATCGGTAGACGCAGGGATTTCTGTCGTTCCCGACAGCAATGCGGTTGCCGCAGTGAAACATATATATACGGCGGTATGCTAACATAAAGAAACTATTCGGAGGAGAAGAATATGAAAAGGAATAGGAAATTTTTTGCGTCTGTTATTTTTGTATTTGCCGTAGCAGTGGCATTTGCAGGAATCGAAATAAGGAAACATGGGAGGGAAAAGGCAGAGGAGAAGGTTTCGAAGGTAGCCTTTGTGGAGTGCGGCGAAAAGAACCCCGTCATCCGGCTTGATATGGGTGAAGCGACAATGGCGGAGGCAATTCGCAAGAGCGAGGAGGAGTACATAGAGGAGTCGGACTGCATTGTAAAGGGAGAAGTGCAAGAGATACAGTACTGCGAATATCTGGGAACGCCATGGAGACGCCTGAGCGTTCGAGTGCGAGATGTGATCAAAGGAAATGTAAGAAAGGGTGAAGTGCTTGCGGTATATTTGATCGGGGGCTATTTATCCAGCAAAGAGTATTATTCCTATTATCTGGATGAAAAAGTGCCGGCAGGAAAGGAAGATACCCTTTATCAGATGGAGATGCGCCCGCAGGAAAGCATTGCGGAAGAGGATGATACGGAAATCTATTTATTAAAAAGGGCATCAAAGGAGTCTCCTTTTGAGTCCTCTGCCTACGAGAGCGTAGGGGGATATGAAATGGAATATCTGTATGATGAACAGCGGAGGGAATATAAGCAGTATCGGGAGGGAGGGAAAGAAAAATATTGGAAGGAAGAAGGTTTATATCGGAAATTGGATAAATAAGAGGGGGTGTCACCATGATAAGAAAATATAGGAAAATAGTGCCATATGTTGCGATACTATGTGCATAGCATGTATTGGCGGCGTAGTGGCGTCCCCAAAAGATAGAAAGATGCAGAGATTTTCAATTTGAAAAGCATGCCATCCGGGGATTGGAAAAAATGAAGATGTTTCTGACAGTGACATTTATCATCCAGCTGGCATCTGCCAAGGCAAAGATCCATGCCGGGATGAAAACAGGTTTAGCAAAACACTGTGCCTGAGAGGTTAAAAAAATTGCCGGATAGAAATATTAGATGAACAGCAAAATTAATTCGAACTAAAAAAACTTGACCGTGAAACCATAATATGTTACTTTGATATAGTAAAGATTTGAAAATTAAATATAGTAAAATTAAATATGTTTAGAACTTACGAACGTACAAATTGAAAAGGGATAATTTATAATATTGAGTATTGTTTATTTTATGTAGTAAATTATTTGATGAAAGAACATTTTGATGTAGAAAAGAAAAATATTTTGTTATTCAATAAAAGTATTTTTCAAGTTTATTTGTTGGGATAATATAATATTAAGATACTAGTATTTGCGAGGCAAGGCTTTTATCTTCATCCGGGAAATTGATTTTTATTATTGATAGTGTCCGGGCGTGCTTTAAGAAAGTCTTTGTTATAAAAATTGATATCCCTGAAAATGCCTAGATTATTTAATTAGGAAGATCGTGTTGGTCGGTTTCACAAAGTGGTCAAACGTGGGTTGGCAAATCCGGTGAGAAATCCTGCTTAAACCGGGTAGATATGGATGTATCTCAAATAACATCAAATTCGCAGCAATCCCTTAATTCCTGAGAGTTTATTAAAAATATCATTAGAAGGGGCGAGGATGGAAAGGAGGCGTTATGTTCTAGTGGTTTGATCTGACTTTGGTAAGAATATCCATTGCATTTTTAAAATACACATGATGAAGGAGGTTTTAATATGAAATTAAAACGGACATTGGTTTACTCGCTTGCACTGGCGTGTGCAATATATCCATCATCTGTTGGATATGCTGCTTCTCCATATCTTAGTTATGGTGATGAAAATGGCAGGGTAAGCGTGAATATAAAGGGGAGCGGTTCAACTTATTCTTGGTCATCCATTGTCTCGGAGAGTGTTTCAGCATGGAATAACTCTAGAGCAAATGTTTATATCAATGAGAAGTCTACGAGCAAGAATAGCGTGGTGATAACTGATTTTCCCGATTCCTGGTATGGCTTGAATCGTTCTATCTCAAATAGTTATGGATATATCACAAAATATACGATTTATGTCAATGGCAGAACAATCGTTGCAAATGCGCGCAATGTCCACAGTTTTATTAAAAGTACTATTACTCATGAATTTGGCCATGTTTTCTGGCTGTGTGACAATCCTGTCACCGGGCAGGAGTCAATTATGAAGCATACAAGAGATCGGAACAGCATGACGCTTCCTCAGCAATATGATATTCAAAATGTAAATAAAATGTACAAATAATTTAAACTTCAATGAAAAAATATGTTTTTGTTATATGACTTGTATATTTTGCAAACATCGTACCTGCAGTCAAGAACTTGCAGGTATGGAAAGGGAATGGTGATTATTATGAAGAAAAGTATTTTGGCGTTATGTATTACAATGGGAATCTGTCTGGCAGGATGTGGACAGTCAGAGCAGTCAAAGACAGGAACTGACAAGAAGGCTGCCCAGGTGGCGAAGGAGAATAATTCCAATGCCTCCGAACAGTCCAGCAACGAAAACTCAGCTTCTTCTCCAGATTATGCGGTGTATGAGGATGCAAAGTCGCTGGTGGATGCTTCAGATTCTGTTTTCAGCGGAACGGTGGTGGGAATATCCCATGAGGATTTGAAAATTTATGAGGGGGAAGGTGCTGAGAAGTTTCCATATATTATCTATGAAGTAAAAAAAGACACATTGTATGACGGCGAAGAAGTGGATGATGTGTTGAAAATTAAGCAGTTGGATGCCGGAAACGAAAATCAGGAAAATGTTACTGCTGGCATTGAAAAGGGCAAGAAGTATCTGTTTATCGTGGAGACATATGAAGATTCCTATCCCAGCCTAATTAATGTAGAGCAGTCTGTTTTTGAAATGGATTCAGATAAATCCAACGATATCCAGACATACAGCCTGGGAACTGAGAAAGACGATAAGAAAAAGATTTCTTTAGAAGACGTGTTGTCTATTGTATCTAAATAATCAGTGGATACAAAAATAATTAATACTAGTTATGGGCATCAGTGCGCTAGCGCATATGATGCCCTTTTGGGACGGAATTGATATTGGTGAATTTAGGAGAAAAAATGCGGTTAGACGAGAAAAAAGACATAATGGAGAAATTGTCGGGAATATTTTCGGAATATACAGACAGAGAAGTGGCACTGTCAGAGGATACAGATATTTTTGAAGAATTGGATTTAAATTCTGTGGATATTATGTGTGTCATCGTAAGAACAGAGAAAGTTTTTGGAATAGAGTTTGAGGATGTAGATTTACTCAGTGAAAATTTTCAGATGGTTGGAAGTTTTTGTGAACTGATTCAAAAACAATTAGAGAAAGGCATAAAAAATGCTGAGGAAAAAAGATAGAAAATTACATATGCTGCCTCTGGAGGATGTGGAAATTGGGGCATGGCCAGAGCAAAATTTTCTGTCTGGCATAATTTGCCAGCAGAAAAACGGGATGGACTGGCTGCTGAATCATTTTATTCAGTTAAGAGGCGCCCATTACATTGATTATCGGTGGGAGGCCAGGGATGCTAGCATTACATTTTATCCATACAGCATTCATCAGTTGACGCCCAATATGTTTGATTTATGTCCTTTCATTCAAAAGTATACCATACCGAAATCTTTTGTGAGGGCAAGGTATGGAAAATTGCACAAATTTGTGATGGATGCTATAAATGCAGGATATTATATCTCGACTTTCTTAGACCAGTTTTTTAGAACAGATATGGCTGGAAACTATGGATTTCGCCATCCCACCTTTATTTACGGATATGATGCAGCCAGACGGATGATTTTTATTGCGGATAATTTTGAAAATGGGAAATATGGCAGGAAGGAAATTACATTTGAGCAATTAAATCGTGGTTTTGACTTGGTTTCCGGGGAAATATGGGAAGTGAGCGTGTTTTTGTATCAAACGGCTTCCGTAGATTATCAATTTGTGCCGGAATATGTGAAGGAACAGTTGGAGGACTATTTATATCCTAATCGTGGCGTATGTTATTTTAATCGCACCGTATGTCCGGAACCTTTCCATTGTGATGAAAATTATTCAAATGAGGTCTTTTTTGGATTGCACTGTTATGATTTGCTGGAACAATGTCTGGAAGGAGTTGCAAAAGGCGATTCCAATTATGCAAGGTATGACTGGAGGAGCTTGGTTCAGTTGTGCGACCACAAGCATCTGATGGTGAAGCGGTATGAATATTTGTCAGAAAAAAAGATAACAGTTTGGGACTCTGCCTTGCATCAAGGATTAGCGGATTTGGAGAAACAGTGTTTGATTGCGCAAAATATGTATGTCAAGTTTTCCGTGTCTGATGATGAGAGGATTATTCTTCGGTTGATGGATAGATTGCGGGATATACGGGAGAGAGACAGGCAGACTGTGGAGCGTCTGCTTGAGAAATTTTCAAAATAAAATTGGAGATAGGGGATTAGATGATGCAAAAGAGAGAGATTTTAATTTACGCATATGAATATACGAATTTTTATCACGAAAAATATAATAACATTGACTTGGATGCGCCCTGGGAGGAGTTTCCTGTAACTACAAAACAGGAAATAGCACACGGGGGACTTTCTGTGGTTTCCTCCCAATATTTTTCAAAACTGGGCGGTTCTGATATCATTTCTGATTACACATCTGGCTCTACTGGGGAATATATGGAAACTTACACAACGAAGGCGGAACAGAAGAAGTCTATGCTCTCTTTGTGGCTATACCGAAAAAAATATTATGGCATAGATACCAGTTCAAAGTTATGTTATTTTTTTACTTTCCATCGTGGCGGGGAAAGATCAGAATTCGAGTATCGCAAAAATGGATTAGGAATTTCAAAGGAATTTCTAACAGAAGATAACCTGGAAGAAATCTTTGAAGAGATATATCGTTTTGAACCACAATGGATGCTTTTGCAGCCAAGCGTAGCTATGATTTTAGCCAGATATCTGTTTGAAACCGGAACAGAGCCTATTCCCTCTTTGAAATATATCGAACTGTCTGGAGAAATGTTTACAGAACAGCAGGGAAACTTTATCGGCAGGGCGTTTCAAGTTTTGGTGGCAAGCCAATATGGGTGTAATGAGATGGGGACGATTGCCTATCAATGTCCTTGTGGAAGCCTTCATGTTATGGAGCATAATGTCCATGTAGAAATTCTAAATAATGGTCATCCTGTGGAGGAGGAAGAGGATGGAAATATTATAGTTACAGCAAAAAACAATCTGGTGATGCCGTTGGTAAAATATAACACAGGGGATATTGGCAGGTTTCGGAAAGTTCAGTGCAAATGTGGAAACCGAGGAGCAGTAATTCAGCTGAAGGGAGCAAGAAAAGATGACTTGGTAATGATGGATGATGGGACCGCCATATCTGCCAGTTTCTTTCATCGGGTATTTCAGGAAGTCCAGTGGGGGATAGAAGGCAGAATATTCCAGTATAGGGTGGAACAGGAGGAAATAGACGTGTTTGTAGTATCTGTCGCTACCGATGAGGAACAGGGAAAGATTGAATCATTGTTTTGCCAATCTATCAAGACGACTAGGTTATCTCATGCGACATTCCAGTTCCGGTATTATCGGTATCTTTTGCCGGAAAAACAGACGGGCAAATTGAAATTTTTTATCTGTAATGCAGGAAAAGATTAGCATACCGTATGTTCTGTCTATATTCCATTCGAATGTAGCGTGTGCCAGTGGTGCCAATGGAAATTGTAGAGCAGGAAATTATTTACGCATAAGCAATGAGAAACGGCAGGGTGCAAACCTTGTCGTTTTTAAGTGGATGTGAAATTTTTACAGGCTTGCTTTAGTTCGCTTAACCGACTATAATAAAGAATGCTTTTAGTTGATTTTGGGAGGTATCTTATGTTTGATTACATGACAGTGCAGGAATGGGAAAATGATAGAAATCTATTATATTGAAGATGATGAAAATATTGCTATGGCTGTAAAAGAATATCTGAGCCAGAAAGGGTATGCCGTTTCTATATTTGGAACATTGGAAAGCGGAAAGAAGGCATTGGAAGGTCATATCCCGAGCATTGCGCTGATTGACTGGAATATGCCAGACGGCGATGGAAACAGTTTTTGCAGATGGATACGCTTAAAATGGAAAGAACTTCCAGTTATTTTTCTGACTGTCCGAGATGATACTCGTGATATTATTTCTGGCTTTGAATATGGGGCAGATGATTATGTGACAAAACCTTTTGAATTAGAAGTTCTGCATTCCCGCATCCGCGCACTGCTGCGCAGGGCAGGGAATGTGCAGAGCCAGTATCTTTGCTGCGGTTCTATTTCAATTGACAAAAACAAAATGGCGGTATTTTGCGGCGAAGAAGAAATTACTGTCAGCCAAGCAGAATACCAACTTTTGCAGCTTTTGATGGAAAATAAGGGGAAAACCGTCACAAGAGAACGGCTGCTGACTCAAATCTGGGACAATAACGGGAATTATGTCAATGATAATACGTTGACCGTTACAATGAAACGGCTTAGAGAAAAACTCCATCATCCGTCCTGCTTAAAAACAATACGGAGTTTTGGCTACCGTATGGAGGATTGAAATATGAGCAAAAAATCAAATAGGGAAATAACGGTTCTGTTCGTGTTGTCGGTCAGTCTTATTGTAGCGGCAATGACTACATACCTTCTTACCCTTTACTATCGCCATGTGTGTTTTCATATATTGGGAGGATTTTGTGACAGCATGATTGAAAATAATCCAGATTCCCGGCAGGCTGTTTTGGAAGTATTGAAAATACATGACTTCCATATGACAGGCGAAAATATATTATCAAATAAATTTGATAATCATGTAATATCAGACTTTGGTTATTATCCATCAAATTTAGGAATTACGGGTACGACAGCCCTTTGGATTGCCGTTTTAGTTTTTTTGGCAGGCGGCATGCTGTTCCTTTTCTCTTTCTGGTATTGGCATAGAAAATCGGACGCTCGCATCCAAGCATTGACGGAATATTTGGAAAAAATAAATACAGGCGTTCAGGGATTGGTTTTTGAATCTTCAGATGATGAATTTTCAAAACTGCAAGATGAAATATATAAAACGGTAACGGAACTTTACCAGACAAGGGAAGAAGCCCTGACAGCACGAAACAATTTTGCAGAAAATCTTTCTAATATTGCCCATCAGCTGAAAACGCCGATTACGTCTATTTCCTTAACTGTCCAAATGGCGAAAGAACATTTGGGCGAAATTCATACCGCAGAAACGCCACAAGAGCATGCCTCTATGGCGTGTAAAATGCACGCCAATATCAAGGATATACAACGGCAGATAAACAGGCTCATGCATTTAGAAGAAGCGTTATTGCTATTGTCCCGCATTGATGCGGGAACGCTTGCATTTGACAGGAAACCAACAGATGTTTTTACGATTCTTTCTCTGGCATCGGACAATTTATATGAATTGTTCATGCAGAAGGGCGTTCTGATTGACGTTCCAGAAATGGGCGAGATGAATATCAATGTGGATTTAAACTGGACGATGGAAGCGGTCATGAATTTAATGAAAAACTGTATGGAAGCATCAGGAACAGGCACTGCTGTCCATTGTTCCTATGAAAAAAATCCTCTTTATGTGCAGATACGGATATGGGACGAGGGGGAGGGATTTGCAAAAGAAGACTTTCCCCATCTGTTTGAGCGGTTCTATCGTGGGGAAAACGCAAAAAATACTGGAATCGGGATAGGACTTTCCCTTACAAAAGCAATTATAGAAATGCAAAACGGAATCATCCGTGCATTCAATTTTCCGAATGGCGGGGCATGTTTTGAGGTTCGTTTTTATAATTCGCAAAAAAGGTGCGAAGTTTTGCCAGGCTCGAAAACACCTCGCCAGGCACGATAAAAATAGGGCGCAGTCACTGAGATGTCACTTCCATTTGTTATAATGAAAATACTTTGAGGAATCTCAAATCAAAAACGATGTTGCGAGCAACAAGCTTTTTGAACCTTGCGGCATTCATCAAATGACCATGCAGACATGGCTATTTTCCTCATTGCTCGAAGGGATAATAGAAAGATTCATATTAAAGTATAGAGAATAACAAACGGGAGGATTTGACAACATGGAAATACTAAGATGTAACGGTATCGAAAAAGTATTTGGAAAAGGCGATAATCAAGTTACTGCTTTAAATGGAATCAGCCTATCTATTGAAAAAGGTGATTTTGTCGCAATTATTGGGGCATCCGGCTCTGGAAAATCAACGCTCCTGCATATTCTGGGCAGCGTGGACAAGCCGACAAAAGGCACTGTAACAATTGATGGTGTTGACCTTAGCGGATTAAATGCTACGGATGCCGCAATTTTCAGAAGGAGAAAGGTTGGATTGGTATACCAGTTTTACAATCTGATTCCCACTTTGACAGCAGAAAAAAACATCCTTATGCCTATGCTGCTTGACAAAAGAAAGCCAGACTTGGATTACTTTAAAACGATTGTAAAGACATTGGGGATAGAGGACAAACTGGAAAGCCTGCCGAGCCAGCTATCCGGAGGACAGCAGCAGCGGGTCGCAATCGCAAGGTCTCTGATTTACCGTCCTGCCATCCTCTTTGCTGATGAACCGACAGGAAACCTTGACCAAAAAAATTCAAAGGAAATTATTGACCTCTTAAAACTGTCAAACCGAAATTTAAAACAGACGATACTCCTTATTACCCATGACGAAAAAATTGCATTGGAAGCTGACCGAATTGTGACCATCGAAGACGGACAAATTGTCAGCGACCAGAAGCGGAGGTGAGCAGCATGTGGAAGGACTACTCCAAAAGCTATATTAAGAATAATCGTGCATCCAGTATATCAATTATGGCGGCTGCTTTTGTTGCTACCATGTTTTTGTCGCTGTTATGCAGTATCGCTTACAATTTTTGGGCGTATGATGTGGAACAAATCATATTAGAGGAGGGCGACTGGCAGGGGCGCATTGTTTGTGAATCATTAGGTTCTGATGATTTATCAGAAGATAATTTATTATCTTTGGTATGTCAATTTGCGAATGTAAAAAAAGCAGTTATTAACGATGAATTATCCCAAAAAGAAAAAATAGTGGCGGATGTTTATTTTAAGAATGCCAGAACGATTTATCGTGATATGCCACTAATTGCAGCACAGCTTGGGCTAAATGAAGATTCCATACAATACAATTCATTGCTCCTGTCCCGCTATTTTATACACGACCCAGAGGACGAGACGCCGCCAATGCTTTTGACACTGTATGTGGTGATACTGATTATTGTGGCAGTGTCGTTAATCTTAATTATCCGAGGCTCTTTTGAATTATCCATGAATGCCAGAATCCATCAATTTGGTATATTTTCGAGTATTGGGGCTACACCAAGGCAAATTAGAACCTGTCTGTTGCAGGAAGCGATGGCTTTAAGCATACTGCCAATGCTAATTGGAAGTATGTCTGGGATTTTAATTAGCTATGGGGTAATAAAAGCAATCAATTTTTTTGCTTCGGATGTATCTGGACGCCACGAGGCTGTTTTTCAGTATCATCCGTCTATATTTGCGGCTACGGTGTTCATTTCATTCTTAACCGTAATTTTTTCTGCGTGGATTCCCGCAAGAAAACTGAGCAGGATGACGCCGCTTGAAGCAATCAGAAATACAAGCGGTTTGTTGTTAAAGAAAAAGAAACATTCTCGGTTTTTATCTTGTATTTTTGGCATGAAAGGGGAACTTGTAGGAAATGCATTAAAGGCTCAGAAGAAACATTTACGGATATCCACATTGTCATTATTGCTGTCTTTTCTGGGTTTTTCTATCATGCTCTGCTTTACTACCCTTACATATATCAGTACCAGATATACTTATTTTGAACGGTATCAGAATGTGTGGGATATCATGATAACCTTAAAGGACACGAAAATATGGGATTTTGGCTTGACAGATGAATTGCAGGATATTTCGGGGATACAAGATGCCACGGTATATCAAAAGGCGGAAGCGATGACATTTCTGCCAGAGGGATTACAGAGCGATGAACTGTCATCACTTGGCGGGTTTGAATCAGTTTCGGGAACGCCGAATGAAAATGGGCAGTTTCAAGTATCTGCACCGATTGTTGTTCTGGATGACACAAGTTTTTTAAACTTCTGCTCACAGATTGGGATTACGCCAAGTCTTGATGGCGCAATCGTATTAAACCAGATTTGGGATAGCATAAACAGCAATTTCCGCTATAAAGAATATGTTCCTTTTGTGAGGGAGGATAACCAGCAAACAGCATTTTATAAAGACGATAAAGTCGTAGAAATCCCTGTTTTATCTTATACACAGAAAGCCCCCGCGCTAAGGGAAGAATATGATAATTATGCCCTTGTACATTTTATTCCGCTTACCATGTGGAATAAAACTTTGGGAGAGGTATGTGAGGCGGAAACTGACAGCTATATCCGTATTCTTTCAAAGGTCACTGCAAATCTTGCGGATTTAAATGGTCTGGAACAGGAAATCGTGCGGCTTGTATCGGAGCAGTATGAAATTGAAAGTGAAAACCGAGTACGGGAAAGATTGTCTAATGACAGTTTATTCCAAGGCATGGTATTGATTTTTGGTGCTTTTTGTGTATTGCTTGCCATGATTGGAATTGCGAATGTCTTTTCAAATACGTTAGGGTTTCTCCGTCAAAGGAATCGAGAATTTGCCCAATATATGTCCATTGGCTTGACACCGCAGGAAATGAGGAAAATGTTCTGTATTGAAGCGTTTGTAATAGCAGGGAAACCACTTTTGATTACATTGCCGCTTACCGTACTGTTTGTGCAGTTTGCCGTAACAGCAAGCTATTTAGACCCGATGGTATTCTGGTCGGAAGCCCCGATCCTGCCTATTTTGATATTTGCGGCTGCGATAGTATTGTTTGTTGCACTTGCTTATTATATTGGCGGAAAGCGTCTCTTGCAGTGTGACTTGAATGAAACATTGCGGAATGATGCGTTGATTTAATTGTGTCCTGTAAATTTAAGAAACGAAGGAAGTAATCTTAAGGATTGAAAATTAAATAGCACATAGATGGAAGAATGGATTGTCAGCCAACGGACAAGGCTGACCGCCGCCGAATCCCTGCCTCCTTTTATTTTTCCCATGGAAATCTTGATTTTTACGCTATTTAATAGTAAAATGATGATATGGTGTCTGGAGGGTTGCGGGAGCCGCAAGGCATCGGAGCGTCCGCGGCATCAGCTGGGAGTAAAATATAGAAAGGTTGGTGGAATGCATGCCTAATTATCTGGCGTTTGAATCCATGACGGAGGGATTGGAAAATAAGGTGAAGCAGGATTTGAAGTTCAAGACAGGGAATTTTCTCTGGAAGATTAAGTTTAATGTCCCCCTTGATCCCAAGACGGTAAATAATGTAAATTTGTATGTGACGACGATGAGCATGTCGCCTCTAAAGACCGCGATTCGATATAATTCTTTGGAGAATGAGATCGAGGTGGAGCCTTTGGAGCCTTATGCCCAGAATGAGTCCTACATATTGAATATCACCACGAAGGTCACGTCTCTCAATGGAAAGCCGCTGAAGGAGCCATTGCAGGTGCAGTTTAAGATTGACGATTTATAAAGGATTATATGAAGAAAAATTTTTTAAAAAGATTTAGATTTAGAAATATTAGGTTTCGTGAAAGAATGCTTCTTATTTATATAATAGGAGGCATTATTCCTTTTCTGCTGGCAATTCTTTATTCCAATGCCCGCAGCAGGACGATTATGCTGGATCAGACCAAGGAGGCGGAGATGGAGGAAATCGCCCTGATATCCAGCAGCATTTCCCAGTCCATGCGTGTGGCCGAGCAGGCTTCCGACCATATCTACGGGGATGAAGAGGTGAGGCAGATTGTTTCCCGCCTGAAAAATAAAGAATACAAGAGCCAGGAAGATTTTGAGCGGGATTGCCGGAAGATGGATTTTATTGACGAATACCTGGATTATTTCCAGGAAAACATTGCCGACATTATTATATATGTAGAGAATTCGGATAGGACTTCCAACCGCTATATCACCTTCGTGGATAGCGATACGATCAAAGCCAAGCATTGGTATAACTATACCGCCTCTTATGAGGGGAATGTATACTGGTCTTATGATATCGATAAGAGGAGCGGGCAGAAGACTATGCAGATGACCCGGTGCATTCCGAACGAGAAGGGAGGGATGCTGGGAATCCTGCAAATTGTTCTGGAGATGAATGAATTTACTGGGAAGCTTTCCAAGAGGGAGGAGGGGACTGCCATACTCTCTGGAAATGACGAAGCGATAGTCAGGAATTTTCCCATAGGAAAGACCGAGAAGCACATCATCGGCAAACTCAAGGATTTTAAGAGGGAGGAGGACTCCCTCCTCATGAATTTTTGGACTCAGAGGCATCTGCTAACTTATCAGAGGATATATGGCAGAAGCGGCATGGAATACTATACCGTTGCAAGTATCCAGAATTATCGCAATATCATGTCCAATGTGAGCAGGACTAATTTTGTCAGTTTGACTACTGTTGCTGTGGGGTTAGTGATTTCTATCGGGCTGATTCTTTTCTTTTCTATTTTATTTGAGAATCGCATTCAGAAACTATTTCAGCAGATGCACCGGGTAGCCACGGGAGAGTATGAAAAGGTGGAGCCTTTGGAGGGCACGGACGAGGTAGGCTTGATCTTTGGCGAGCTGGAGCAGATGATGAAGGAGATTCAAGTGCTGACAGAGCAAGTAGTGCAGGAGCAGGTACAGAAGGAAAGGCTTCACACCCGGCAGAAGGAAGTAGAATTTAAGATGCTGGCCGATCAGATCAATCCTCATTTTATTTATAATACCCTGGAAACCATTCGAATGAAGGCGAAGATGAACAGGCAGCCTGAGATTGAGGAATTGGTGAAAATGCTGGCCAAAATAATGCGGAGGAATATCCAGGCGGGCCCCCAGATGGTGACTTTAAGTTCGGAACTGGAATTGACGGAAAATTATCTGGTAATACAAAAGTATCGTTTTGGGGATCGGATTATTTCAAGCATGACGGTGGATGAACGGGTGGATCTGGATTGCATGGTGCTTCCGCTGATAATGCAGCCTTTTGTGGAAAATGCCTTTGTGCATGGCCTGGAGTTCGTGGATGGAAGAGGTGCGCTGGGGATACACGTCATGCAGGAGGAAGAAGAAATCCATATCATGATAGAGGATAATGGCGTGGGAATTGATAGCGAATCCTTGGCCAAAATCCAGAAAGACTTGCGGGAGGGTGCGTCCACGGATAGCAGACATGTGGGAATCAATAACGTGAATCAGAGGATCCGCATCAAATATGGAAGCGAATATGGGGTGGCCATGGATAGCCAGGTAGGCAAGGGAACTAGGATCACGCTTTGCTTTCCTGTGAATTATATAGATTAAAGGCAATTCAAAGTCCAGATTCAAGCACCTTTATGAGCAATATGAACAGAAATGGATGCATTTTTTTGTGTAAATTTTCGTAATTATATGATATTTTATTAAAAACTGTAATTTTTGGGGTAAAAAAATTAAATTTTTATGGTTACTTTTGTGCAATTTTATGATATACTAGTTAAGTACATCTGATTGTGTGCGTATTTTAATATCAAGAGGAGGATTAGGATGATGAGAAAATCACTGAAAAAAGTTGCTGCATCAGTATTGGCTGCCACGCTGGCGCTGACTGTCGTAGCAAGCATGGGCAGCACGGCAGATGCTGCCAAGAAATCTAAAAAGGCAAAGAAGGCGGCTGAAAAGACTGCTGCTGCATTTGACCCGGCAGGTTCCTATAAGGCATTTGTAGGATTCCAGCAGACAGAGTCTTGGAGATTCCATGATGAGTGCACCAGTGAGACGCTTGGTCTTACCGGAACAGATTTGAATGGATTGAACTATGAGACGGATGTTATGTGGTCTGGCGACAATGGAACTGAGAAGATTGACGGTACCGTGGAGGGTGTAGAATTAAAAGGAAACGGAACATACACGGCAAAGATTACTGGTCTGAATGGCGTTCTGGCAAACGCTCCAGAAGGCGTGTCCGCAGATCAGATGAAGATATCTATGCTTTATCTTTCCACAAACCTTCCGGCAGATGCCAAGGACAAGGTGCAGTTTACTGACGTTTCCCTGAAGGTTGACGGCAACGAGGTTACCCTTCCCGAGACGCAGTTCTTCAAGCCTGAGACATTAGACGCAGGATATACCAGCCTGTATCTGATCGATACCTATGCCAAGGGTCAGGGCGAGTATGCAGATTCTCCGGAACTTGCGATGGCACCCAATGATTCTATCGAAATCACCTTTACGATTTCTGGATTTGCCAATGACAATCCTGATGCAGTTCCGGCAACGCCTACGCCGGCACCAAAGCAGGATGACGCATCTTCTGCTGCTTCTGAAGATGACGACAGCGAGGGTGGTTCTTCTGTAAATGCAGGCGTAATAGCAGGTATCGTGGGAGCGGTAGTAGTAGTTGCAGGTATTGTAGTAGTAGTGACCAGAAAGAAAAAATAATTCTTAATGGATTTTTATCTGGGGATGAGATGATCTCGTCATCTCATCTCCTTTTCTCTCGAATGGCATAGAGAATAAAATAAACTTGAAAGAAATGTGTATTGCGGAATTGCCAATCCCAGACCTGAACTGCTGTGGCTTGGCTGTGCCGCAATGGCTGCGGTTCGGTTGATTTTCCCAGTTATGGGGATGGCATGGGATGAAATGAAATGCAGCCTATGAAGATGAGTATTCATAAATGCACTTATTATAAATTTACACAAAATGAATACAGGGGAGTTGGGGGAAATAACAAACAAGGAGGTCGTTATGAAAGAAGAAAGAACCGAGAAGAAAGGATTAGTCAGTGGTTTATATGGCATTCAGAGAGCTATTACCATTCTGGTTATTGCCATGGCATTCTTTCCAGTTGCAAATCCGGCAAAGATTTGCGAATTGGTGAGCGGCAAGATTTCTCTTTTCACATCTGCTGTCTCTTATACTGCGCTGACAGATGATTTGGCGAGAGCCTTTCGCATGAACTGGGTGAGCGAGACATATTTCATTATCGCTTACATAGGCGCGGTGGTTGCGGTATTGGGTATTGTCGCAACAGGTGCGGGCGCATGCATGTCCCTAGGAAACGCCAGGCTTCAGAGGCTGGGCCTCAAATTTACCATCCTGGGTGCCCTGTCTGAAATCGCAGGCTACGCAGTCTGCTTTGTCTCTTACATAATGCTGAACGGTGAAGTGGGTGGCGAAACTAGGCTAGTGAAAAAGTTGGGGCCGGAAATGCCTATAGGCGTATTCGTTTTTGGAGCCCTGGCGTTAATCGTACTTTTATTGTCTCTGGTCATTATGAGCAAGCTGCCTAAGGTAACGGCAGACATGCGCTATGAGATGGATTCCAAGTATAAGTTATTCTTAATGTTCCTGCCTTTCGCATTTATGGCATTCCTGTTCTGCTATCTGCCGCTTTATGGCTGGAGATATGCATTCTTTGATTATAAGCCGGGCGGAACGCTTTCTATGAAGAATTTTGTCGGAATTAAGTGGTTTGCATATTTGTTCGAGAATGAGGCAACCAGAACGGATTTGATTTCTGTAATCAGGAATACATTGGGTATCAGTGCGCTGAATATCGTAACCCAGTGGCTTCCTATGATATTCGCAGTGTTCCTCTGCGAAGTTCGCAATATGAAGTTCCGTCGTTTTGTTCAGGCATTTACCACGATTCCGAACTTCATATCATGGGTGCTGGTGTACGCAGTTGCCCTTTCTATCTTCTCCACGGATGGTTTTATCAATACATTTGCTAAAGAAGTTGGAATTCTTGCGGAAAATGCCAAGGGTAAGAACTACCTGATGGGAGATAACCACACATGGATTAAGATGTGGGCGTGGGGTACATGGAAAGGCGTAGGTTGGAGTGCCATCATCTATATCGCGGGTATTTCGGGAATCGACCAATCCCTATACGAGGCCGCCACGGTGGACGGTGCGGGTCGTTTCCAAAAGATTTGGCATATTACTTTGCCGGGATTGCTTCCCACATTCTTCGTATTGCTGCTGATGGCAATATCAGGCATGCTGAACAACGGATTGGATCAGTACCTGGTATTCTACAACGCAGAGAACAGAGAGCATATCCGAGTGCTGGATTTGTATGTATATCAAATCGGTATCGAGGACGGCAGCTTGCCGCTATCGACGGTGGTGGGCATGTTCAAATCGGTCATCAGCGTTATCTTGCTGTTTAGCGCCAATGCCTTGTCAAAAGCGCTGCGCGGCGAGAGTATAGTATAGGAGGTGAGTACACATGGCAAAGACGAAACAGGAAAAGTTGGACGCAAAACGGGAGAAGCAGTATTACAAGAAGCATAAGAAAATGTACCGCACGACGGTGGGAGATGTGATCTTCAATATCATCAACTATGCATTCTTTACAGTGTTTACACTCACTTGTATATTCCCCTTTTATTATCTGTTTATCAACACCATTTCAGATAATAGCCTGGTAAAGAGAGGTTTGATTAACTTCTATCCAAAGGGAATTAATATTGATAACTATCTGGCACTTCGGGAAGTGGGCGATTTGGGAGCATCCTTTATCGTTACCATCAGCAGAACGGTGATTGGTACGGTTCTGATGGTAATCGCATCCGCTTTCGTTGGCTACCTGGTAACAAAGCAGGAAATGTGGCATAGGAGTTTCTGGTATCGCTTCCTGGTAATCACAATGTACTTTAATGCTGGCATGATTCCGCTGTACTTGAATATGGCATTGCTGGGATTGACCCAGAATTATCTGGTATATATCCTTCCGGCCATCGTGCAGCCATACAATATCATATTAGTAAAGACATATATAGAGTCCATACCGGGCGAATTGGAAGAGAGTGCATTTATTGACGGAGCATCTTATATGCAGGTGTTTACCAAGTTGATTTTCCCGCTATCAAAACCGATTCTAGCCACCATCGCAATCTTTGGTGCGGTAGGTCATTGGAACTCCTTCCAGGATTCTTTGATTTACATGCAGGGAAACAGCAGCATGTTTACATTGCAGCATAGACTGTATATCTACCTGAATACTGCATCAAACATCGGCGCCATCATGGGACAGAGCGCGTCCGACGCACAGCGTATGATGGAGGAAGCCCTGAATGCAAAGGTAATCAGATACACGATTTCCATGGTATCCGTTATCCCGATTTTCTGCGTATATCCATTTATGCAGAGGTATTTCGAGAAGGGTATTATGTTGGGAGCTGTGAAGGGTTAAATAGTATTGTAAAACAGTTAGAAGCCAGCTGCGGGATGTCATGTTTCGCAGCTGGTCATTCTATATAGGGGATTTTTAATATGATATGACGTAGGAAGTATTATATGAAACAGGGAGAGGGAAAATGAAAAAAATTAAGATGAAAAAGATGGTATCCGTGCTATTGATTTCTAGCATGGCATTGGGATTGACCAGCCTTTCCGGATGCGGGAGGAGCGATGGCAACAATTCTGCAAAGAAGGAGAAAAAAAAGGAAATTATCACTCTGGACGTATTTTGCGAATTTGGGAGTTTTCATGGCGTTCAGGAGGGCTGGATGGCAGATATCCTGAAGGAGAAATTTAATGTGAAGCTAAATATTACTCCATTCTTTTCAGATGAATACGAGAAACGTTTAAAAGAGAAAGATTTGGGAGATATTCTGCTATTCCAGGAAAGCAGTACGATATATAGCGAAATATTAAAGAAGGGCTTGCTTTATGATTGGAACCATGATGATTTGCTGGAGAAGCATGGCCCTTATATTAAAGATCACATGGGGAATGCCCTAAAGAAAAATCAGAAGTTGACTGCTGCGATTACAGATGGCAGTAGCGATAAGCTTTATGGGATTAGCTGTTATATGGGGGCTTCCGCTAAAGATCACCAGCCATTTTTCTATACTTGGGATTTGCGCTGGGATCTGTATAAGCAGTTGGGATATCCCAAGATAGATAATTTGGAAGATTATGAGAAATTGCTGAAAGACATGGTGAAGGCATGTCCGAAGGATGACTCTGGAAATAAAGCTTATGCCTCAATACTATGGAGCGATTGGGATGAGTCCATGATATTTTATGTAAAGGCTATGGCATCTGCATACTACGGGTTTGATGAATTGGGAATGGGCATGTATGATTCAAAGACGGGAACATGGCATGGCGCATTGGATAAGGATGGACCCTATCTGCAAATGCTTAAGTTTTATCACAAACTCTATCAGGATGGACTGCTGGATCCGGATTCAAGGAAGCAGGGATACGAGGAGGCAATCAAGAAGATTGAGGATGGTGGGGCAATGTTTTCCATCTTTAATTATTCAGGGTCTATGGCATATAACGAACAGAAGCATGTCAGGGAAGGGAAGATGATGCAAGCCATGAAGCCCGGCCAGGCTAGCCCCATCGTTTATGGCTTAAATATGGGAGGACATAGTTCTATCCTGTGCGTAGGCACTGCGTCGAAGTACCCAGAGAAATGCATGGAGTTGATTAATTGGATGGCTACGCCTGAGGGATGCCTGACGATGAATTATGGTCCCAAGGAATTGTGCTGGAAATACAATGACCAGAAGAAGACGGAATTGACAGAATTGGGAAAGAAGTGCAAGGAAAATATAAGAACTGAATTGGGAAATGGATATCAGGGAACTTTTGTAGAAGGCACGCCTCAGATTGCACCTCTTTGGCATAATGATGCTTCCAATCCGGAGACGGATGGGGAGACTTATAATTATGAATGCTGGGAGAGCAGTATCTCCAAGCCTAAGACGAAAGTGGAGAAGGATTGGCAGGAAAAGACAGGTTTTAGGAGCGTGGAGGATTATCTGGAGAAAGGAGAACATACGGTTTCTCCAGGTACGGATTTTGACTTGGGCGAAAAGCCTCGCCAACTTAAAAAATTATGGGAAAGGGTTGGCAAGGTTATGGCGGAGCAGTCCTGGGACGCAATCTATGCAAAGTCAGATGCGGAATATGACCGAATTGTTAGCGAGATGATAGAGAAATGCAAGAAGATTGGCTACAAGGATTGCGCCAAATGGTCAAAGAAAGAGGCGGCTAAGCGCAGAACCTTAGAAGATGCGCTGGTCAAATGATTAGGAATGTAATGAAACGGAGGAAGAGATGAGCAAGGGTAGTGGTTTTTTCAGCCTGGAGAGTCCGGTGTATCGGTTTATGTCCAGATTGCTGGATATGTTGATGTTAAATATTATGTGGTTATTTTTTGGGGGGGTGATTCCTGCCATTGCAGTGAATTACCTGACGACTTTTGCACCCCTGGTATTTCTTCCCATTATTTTGGGATTAGGGGCATCCACCACGGCGGCATTTTCGGTAGCGTTAAAGATGGTGGACGAGCAGGAGGGCTATATTTTTTCTCCGTTTTTTAAAGCATATAAGGAGAATTATGGGAAAGGGACGATTTTGGGAATTATCTTGATAGCCGTAGTGTGCGCCATCCGCCTTGACTTTTCTTTTTATCAGGCGGCTGAGGAACTGGGACGCAGCAGCATGGGATTTCTGGTGGTGGGAATCATTGCCACCGTCATGGCATTCTTGCATTTGATTTATGCCTTTCCGCTACAGGCACGGTATGAGAATACCATTATCAATACCATGAGAAATTCTTTCTCCATTTCTGTGAGATACATTTTGAGAACGATTTTCCTGGTAATTGTGCTGGCGCTCCTGATTATGTTTTTCATGTGGAATAGCGTTTTGATTCTGCTAGGCATACTGATTGGGCCGGGATGCCTGATTCTTACAATCAGTTCATGGGCGATGCAGGCTTTTCGGACGATTGAGGGGCAGAATGGCTCGCAGGATGAAGTGCAGGAAGGGGAAGAATAGCAATCTAGCAAGGGAATAATAAGGGATATAATATGTGCTGGCTCGATAACTATGTGAATAGTAGTGCGTCAGCACGTAAATATATATCAAAAAATATCTATTATCTATTAAGATTGGAGTTTCAATAGGCTGATTTTGTGCTGGGAAACTTTGATCAAAAAAAGGAAAGGGGAAACAACATGAGAAAAAGCATTACCAACAAGGCGGTTTCTCTCGTACTGGCATGCAGCATGGTATTGGGAACTGCCGCAGGCATCTCCGGATGCGGTAGCAAGAAGAAAGAAGTAATTACGCTGGACGTGTTCAGTCAGCTGGCGAATTACTCAGGATTGCAGACGGGCTGGATGGGAGACATCCTTAAGAAGAAGTTCAATGTCAAATTGAACATTATTCCAGACCAGCAAGGCATGCTTCAGACGCGTATGGAACAGGGGAATCTGGGGGATATCGTTATCTGGGGAAATGACGATACCAACTATGCAACGGCGGTAAAAAATGGTCTTCTCTTTGATTTGGAGGAAGACAACCTTCTCAAAGAGTATGGGCCGGATATTTATAAGAATATGAAGCCTGCACTCGAGAAGAACAGAAAACTGACAGAGAAGATTACCAATGGCAAGGAGAAGAAGGTATATGGGCTGGGCGATGCGGTGGCGCTTACCAATGATGACCACCAGATGTTCTTCTACAACTGGGATGTGCGCTGGGATTTGTACAAGCAGCTTGGATATCCTCAGGTAAAGACGCTGGAGGATTTCCGCAAGCTCTTAAATGACATGAGGGAAATCTGCCCGAAGGATGATAGCGACAATCCCACATACGCCGTGTCTCTGTGGCCGGATTGGGATGAGTCCATGGTAATGTATGTGAAGGCAACGGCAACGGCTTGGTATGGATATGATGAGTTGGGAATTGGCCTCTATGATCCCCAGACAGGCGTGTACCATGATGCCATGGAGGAAGATGGACCATATTTGGAGATGTTAAAATTCTTTAACAAGCTCAATCAGGATGGCCTGCTGGACCCGGATTCCATGACGCAGACATACGACAAGATGGTGGAGAAGGTGCAGAATGGCGGCGTGCTTTGGTCTATCTTTAACTATAGTGGCTCGCTGGCCTATAATAAGCCTGCGCATACCAAGGCTGGAAAGATGATGTTCTGCATGAAGCCGGAAGATGCATCGCCCCTTGTGTATGGCATGAATACCCAGGGAGGAAATCACCCTACCTGCATCGGCGCCAATACTGAGTATCCGGAACTGTGCATGGAGATTATGAACTGGTTCTGCACGCCGGAGGGACGCATGACTTATGGCTATGGCCCTCAAGGCGTTACTTGGGACTATGACAAGGAAAAGAATACCTATTTTACTGATCTGGGCAAGGAGTGCAAGAAGAACGAGAAGACCAAGATGGGCAACGGATACAAGGGAAGCTACCATGATGGCGTATGCCAGGCCGCTTTCTCTACCTGGGCAAATGATGCGGAAAACCCTGACTCTAATGGGGAGACTTACAACAGTGATAACTGGAAGAGCAATATTACCAAAGCGGAGACCGAGATCGAGCAGGATTGGAGAGACAAGAACGGCGTAGTCAGCATTAATGACTATTTTGAAAAGGGAAAATACGTGGTTGCGCCGGGAACTTCTTTTTCTCTGGGAGAGAAGGACGATGATTTGAAAACCACCTGGGCGCAGGTGACGAGTGAGATCAAGGCAAGTTCTTGGAAGGCCATGTATGCAAAGAATGACAAGGACTTTGATGAACAAGTGAAAAAGATGAGGGCGAACACCAAAAAGTATGGCTATGACAAATGTCTGAAATGGGCAAAGGAGCAAGCGGCAGAACGCTATGCTTTAGAGCAGGAGGCTGCTAAGAACAAGGAGAAGAAATAGCAGGAAGATATCCTTCATAATGCGACAAAAGAGTTCGCGCATCTAGTATAAAAAGAGCATCGAAATAATTCGGTGCTCTTTTTCGCAATATAAGACAGAAACTAGAAAAATCTAATAATTTTTTTCAAAAAAATAGGGTAAACATTATGGCAGAAATATGGTAAATTAATTGATAGAAATAGAAACGAGGGGGGCGCATGCATGCTAATTTTTGGCAAAATGTTTCTTGCATTTCTGACGGTTTAGGGGTAAACTAGTAATATCGTTAAAATAAGCGGATTCCGCTTATTTATGTGCAAAAAAAACATTGCGCTGTACAAAAAAAGAAGGAGGAGATGATTTCATGAAAAAATCAACATGGAAGAAAGCGGTATCCCTGCTGTTGGCAAGTACAATGGTAGTGGGTTCTGCGGCAGCTGTTACCGGCTGCGGAGGAAGCAAGAAGAATGAGACGATCACATTGGATGTGTTCAGTCAGGTAGCGAACTATTCGGGTCTTCAGACCGGCTGGATGGGTGACATCTTGAAAAAGAAGTTCAACGTAAAGTTTAATATCATTCCAGATCAGCAGGGAATGCTTCAGACTCGTATGGAGGAAGGCAATCTGGGAGATATCGTTATTTTCGGACACAATGATACAGATTATCAGAATGCTGTAAAGAATGGCTTGCTGTATGACTGGGAAGAAGATGATCTTGTAAAAGAGTATGCTCCCAATGTCTATAAGAACATGAAAGATGCCATGGAAAAGAACAGAGGCATCACCAAGGTTGCGACGAACAATAAGGAGAGCAAGGTATACGGAATCGGAAATGATATCGCGCTGAGCAATGAGGATCATCAGTCATTTTTCTATACATGGGATGTGCGCTGGGATCTTTATAAGCAGTTAGGCTATCCTACGGTTAAATCACTGGATGATTTCAAAAAGCTCATGTTGGATATGAGGAAGATTTGTCCTAAGGACGACAATGGCAATGACACATATGCCGTATCTCTGTGGCCGGATTGGGATGTGGATTATGTAATGTATGTCAAGGCGACTGCTACGGCATGGTACGGATATGACGAGTTGGGAATTGGTTTATATGATCCTGCTACTGGAAATTATCATGACGCTCTGGAGGAGAATGGTCCTTACCTGGAGATGCTGAAGTTCTTCAATGAATTATTCCAGGAGGATTTGGTAGATCCTGACTCCATGACACAGACATATGATAAGGCAGTAGAGAAGGTTCAGAACGGCGGAGTATTCTGGTCTATCTTCAATTACTCTGGTCAGCTGGCTTACAATAAGCCCGTACACACTAAGGCCGGCAAGATGATGTACAGCATGAAGCCGGAAGACGCTAGCCCGATCGTATATGGTATGAATACCCAGGGTGGCGACTATGTAACATGTATTGGCGCTTCTTCCGAGTATCCTGAGAAGTGTATGGAAGTAATCAACTGGTTTGCAAGCCCAGAGGGCAAGATGACATACGCATATGGACCTAAGGGACTTTGCTGGGATTATGACAAAGAGGGCAACACTTACTTTACAGATCTGGGCAAGGAGTGCAAGAAGAATATCAATACCAAGATGGGCAACGGCTACAAGGGCTCATTCAAGGATGGTCAGTGCCAGGCAGCAATCTCTACATGGGCAAATGACGTAGAGAATCCGGATTCTAACGGAGAGACTTATAACAGTGATAACTGGAAGAGCAATATTACCAAGGCTGAGACAGAGATCGAGCAGGATTGGAGAGATAAGACAGGCTGCAATACAGCGAATGAATATTTCGAGAAGAGCGGCAAATATACGGTTTCTCCTGGTACATCATTTGCAATGGAGCAGAAGGATGACGATTTGAAGACCACATGGTCTCAGGTAACACAGGAAATCAAGGCTGGTTCTTGGAAGGCTATGTTCTCTAAGACTGATAAGGAATTTGAGAAGAATGTAAGTTCCATGATTAGCAAGACTAAGAAGTACGGATACGATAAGTGTCTGGAATGGTCAAAGAAGCAGGCTGAAAGAAGATATCAGTTAGAGCAGGAAGCAACTAAGAATAGCAAGAAGAAATAAGGTGCTTTTCTGCGATATGGATATCGAAGTCTGATACGCTGATATAGCGAATGCTTAAGAGCGTCACAGTTTGAAACTGTGGCGCTCTTTTTTGCAGAAAAATGGATGAGGTCGATTTCTTTTTGCTGTGGGGCATGGGGTTGTGATCTCCAAGAGAACCCTTGAAAAGAGTGGATTTAGTCATAAAGAATATTTTTATCTAATAGAATATAGTAAGAAGAGATTTCACGGAAAGAATTTGCAGAATCAAGTATAACGGAGGGAACTATGTCAAATACCAAAATTGTGGTTTTACAGGCAAAAAAATTGATATACGCAGGAATTCTGGCCTTGGCTGTCATTATTATTATAGTGGTGCTGCTGGTGCTGTTTTGGCCCGGAAGAAATCAGGGAAAGGAATTGACATACGATTATGGCACCGAGGAAATCTATGAGGCAGGGGTCTATACCAAGGAATTAAAATTAGGTGACACCTCGGTGAATTTGCAGCTGACGCTGGATGAAGACCACGTGAAGTCTCTGGAAATAGTGAACCTGGAAGAGAGTGTGGAGACGATGTATCCTTTGATGAAGCCCACGGTGGAAAAGATTTCCAAGCAGCTGACGGCAGGAAACGGGATGGAGGAGATCGTGATGTCGGAGGATGCCCAATATACGGAGAAGATGCTGGTGGAGTCCGTGAAGGAGATGCTGGAGGAACACGAGAAGTAGTGTCGCTGCGAAGCACTATAATCTGCTGATGAATGAGCAAGAGGCTGTATCATTGATATGCAGGCAAAAAAAGTCTGGCTATCAGTGATACAGTTATTTTTTGGTTAGTCTATCCTCTCATACTCCATTGACCTCATTTTGCAACTTCCGTTAAGTTTTGCCATTTACAATACTGTATAAATTTTAAACCACACTTTTCGATTACTTTGCCCAATGTAAGATTTGGCTCAGCGTGGCTTGCGCGAAAATGTGTCACGCCAAATTCCCTGCGGACATAGTCCATCATGGCTTTCGCCGCTTCTGTCGCATAGCCATTTCCCCAACAGTCATAGCGTAATTGTAGCCAAATCTCCAATACTCCGTAGGAAACTGCCCGACTTCAAAACGTTGCATACGGAGTACAAGGAGCTTACGGAGAAGAAAGACAAGCTGTATCAAGAGTATGGGAAGCTGAAAAAGAAAGTAAAGCAGTATGATACAATCAAGCAGAATGTAGACAGCATCTTGCGGCAGACAAAGCAGCCGGAACGGGAACGGCAAATTGAGAGCAGATAAAAGCATAATAAGGGCAGGGCATAGAAGTCATTGAATGACCTCTTGCGCTGTCTTTGTGCATGAAACAAAAATTTGAAGATATTTTACAAGACTTTCTGGTGTTTCAGCGGTACAATATGTGCGGAAAGGAGCAAAAACATATGAAGAAAGAAACAAGAACGGTAGTTTATGATGATGAAATAAGGATTGAAGCCTATCGTTTTGAGGGGACCCGGCAGCCATTTCCAAACCATTTCCATGAGTATTATGTGATAGGCTTTGTTGAGGATGGGCAGCGTGTTTTATCTTGCAAAAACAAAGAATACCGTATAGAAAAGGGCAATGTCATACTTTTTAATCCGGGGGATAATCACGCCTGTGTCCAAAGCGACAACGGGACATTTGATTATCGGGGATTTAATATTTCCAAAAGTATCATGCTTGATTTAGCGGAAGAAGTAACCGGGAAACGGGAGCTTCCCGGCTTTTCAAGGAATGTTGTTTATGATGATGAAATTACCTGTTATCTGCGTCCGCTTCACGAAATGGTAATAACGGGAAACTCTGATTTTGGAAAGGAAGAAAATCTTTTATTCCTCATTTCCGAACTGGTACAAAAGTACGGACAGCCTTTTGAAAGCTGTGTGCCGGAATGTCCGCAGGAAATTGAAAAAGCCTGTGAATTTATTAGGCAGCACTTTAATGAACGGATTTATTTAGACCAGATATGCCGTTACGCCGGTTTAAGTAAATCTACCCTGCTTCGGGCTTTTACCAAAATAAAAGGCATTACCCCGTACCGATATTTGGAAACAATCCGTATCAATGAAGCAAAGGTATTGTTGGGAAAAGGTATGCAGCCCGTAGAAGTGGCTATGCAGACAGGGTTTTCAGATCAGAGTCATTTTACAAATTATTTTACTAGATTTATTGGGCTTGCCCCCGGCGTTTATCGTGACATATTTTTTGACAGGAAAGGGGACGGTGAGTAACAGAATGGAGCATAAAAAAACATCCGGACATTTAGCGGCTTTATTAACAATCGTAATATGGGGGACGACATTTATCTCCACTAAAATCCTGTTGGTGGATTTTCAGCCTGTGGAAATTTTGTTTTTTCGTTTTATTATGGGCTTTTTGATTTTATTCATGGTACACCCCAAAAGATTAAAAATGACAGATTATAAGCAGGAATTGACCTTTGTTGCTGCGGGATTGTGTGGGATATGCCTATATTACCTGTTGGAAAATATTGCTTTAACATTTACACTGGCTTCTAATGTGGGCGTGATTATATCTGTTGCCCCATTTTTTACGGCGATACTGGCTCATTTGTTTATGAAGTCAGAAGAAAAATTGCGGGTGCAGTTCTTTATTGGATTTTTCGTTGCAATGGTCGGGATAATCTTAATCAGCTTTAACGGTTCAAAATTGGAGCTTAACCCTATGGGCGATTTATTGGCGGTCGCTGCTGCCCTTATCTGGGCTTGTTACTCCATATTGACAAGGAAAATCAGCAGTTTTGGCTATCCTGTTGTCTTATCCACCCGCAGGACATTCTTTTATGGAATTTTGTTTATGATACCAACCCTATTCTTTTTTGACTTCAAGCCGGATTTATCCCGTTTTGCGAACATGACGTATCTGTTTAATATTTTGTATTTAGGGGCAGGGGCTTCTGCGCTTTGCTTCGTTACATGGAATTTTGCAGTAAAAGAGTTAGGCGCAGTAAAAACAAGCGTGTATATTTACATGGTTCCCGTCATAACTGTTATTACTTCTGTTCTGATTTTACATGAGAAGTTGACTTTATTGGCAGGAACAGGAACAATTTTGACCTTGATAGGATTATTCCTGTCAGAGTATAAGGCAGAAAGGAAAGGTATTAAAAATGGACTTACAGAATGAAAAATGTGTTATGGTAATTGACGAACATCTGCCGTTAGGAATTATTGCAAATACGGCAGCTATTAGTTAGCCGCTACGCTCCAGTTTTCTCATGCACTACTAAGGAGTTGCAAGCAGCAAAAAACGGTGAAAGTTGAAAAAGAAAGTAAAGCAGTATGATACAATCAAGCAGAACGTAGATACTATATCAAGGCAGCCCGAAAAGGAACATAAAAAGGAACGCTAAAAGTGTTTTCTGTCCAGTTGTGCTGTCAAAACGTGTTTTCGTGCAATCGGTATTAGACATAATTTCATTTTTTCCGATATTTTATGTGAAGGTCAAAGGAGGGCATATGATAAAGGTTGCAATATGTGATGATGAAAAGAACATAAGAAGCTACCTTGTTTCGCTTATCAGAGGGCAGAACGCGGAATGTGAAATTACGGAGTATGCTTCTGCTGATGAATACCTGTCAGGCGGCATGGGGCATGATTTACTGTTCTTGGATATAGAGTTAGAGGGTTCTGCGTCCGGCATGGACGGCAACGTCATAAATGGTATGGGAATGGCAAGACAGATTAGGGGCATGGAGCAGATAAAACAGCCCGTAATCATTTTTGTTACGGGCTATGAAAAGTATGTCTATGACGCTTTTGAAGTGGAAGCGCTGGGGTATCTGGTAAAGCCTGTGAATGAACAGAAATTTGCGGAGGTTTTCAGCCGAGCGCAGGATAAGATTTTATCCGAAACGGAGCAGAAAAAGAAAACCCTGCTTATCCGGTACGCCGGGGCAAACAAAGCCATACCGTTAGACCATATTTATTACATGGAAAGCCGGAAACACAAGGTAGTGCTTTATACCAAAGATGGGGAACAAGCCAGCTTGCGCAGCCTAGAATATTATGCAAAAATCGGGGAGCTTGAAGAAGAATTGCAGGGGCGATTCTGCCGCATACACAAAGGCTATCTTGTCAACCTCTCCTGTGTGGACGAATACAGCAGGACAGAAATCATGCTTGCAAACGGGGATAAGCTGCCCCTTTCCAAATATAAGTATGAGGACTTTGTAAAGGCATATCTGCGCTTTATGCAGTAGGAGGGACAGGCATTGAACGAAGCAGGTTTTAATTTGATTATGAATATCATGTCCGGCATTCAAGTGTTTTTATATGCTGCCTGTATGACGGCTTTTTTCTATCCATTTATGGCAGGGAAAAAGGAACAGAGGAAAAGCAGAATCAAAAAAGCGCTTATGGTTTTTGCAGTTTATATGGTTATGTATTTTATCGGCATGACAACGTCTGTTTATGGTTGGCTGTGCATGATAGGAGTAATCGTCCTCTTGGCGGCGGCTTCAAAGTTTTTGGATATGGAGAGAGAATTTACGATTCTTTTGGGTGTGCTTTTCTTTTGTGCCAGAAAATTAAGTGCGCTGATTATGAGAAGCGTAAGTTTTCTTGTAGACAAACGCCTAGAACAAAACGCGGAAACCTTGGAAATGACTAAAAACATTTTCAGCCGTGCGGCATCAAACTATGCTTTTGTTGCGGTGTTGCAAATGCTCCTGCTCTCGGTTATGTTGTGCGTCATGGGGCGGCTTTTGAAGAAAAAAATAAGAAAGCTGCATATCAAAGAATTGTGTTACATGCTTTTGACCCCGGTAACAGGGATTTTGTTTGTAAATATTATTTTTAGTATTCTGCTAATTGTGAATGAAAACACGATGATACAACTTTATGAACAATTCCCAGTATTTCTTGGGATTGTGCCTGTGGTTGCCGCCCTGTTCTATGCAGGGATTTTGATTACGATAGTGTCTTATCAGAAAATGATAGGCTTGCAGGAGGAAAAGGAAAAATACTTCGTGGAACAGCAGCAGGTTCACGCAATACAGGAACGAATGGAGGAGGTGGAGCAGTTTTATCATGGCATACGCCAGATGAAGCATGAAATGAAGAACCATATGACGAATATCAAAGGGCTTGTCAGAAATGGCTGCTATGGGGATATAGAGCAGTATATTGACCATATGGACGAAAGCATGAATGTATTTGAAATTACCATTAAAACGGGAAATACTGTTACAGACGTGATTGTGAATGACAAGCAGAAAGCCGCAGAGAAACAGGGAATACAGTTTCAGTCGGAGTTTTCCTATCCAAAATCGGACGGCTATTATGCGTATGATATAGGGGTTATTATTAACAATCTTCTGCAAAATGCCCTTGAAGCCTGTGAAAAAATGGCAGAGGGGAAAAGATACATTTATCTTTCCGGCAGGCAGAAGAAAAAGTTTTATGTGATAAATGTAAAAAATTCATTTGAGGGGGAGGTGACATTTGACACAAAAACCAATCTTCCACTTTCCACAAAGGGAAAGGATACATCCCTGCACGGCATTGGTTTATCCAATGTAAAACGTGAAGTAGATAAATACATGGGAGATGTGGATATTAGGGCAAGGAAAAACGAATTTAGCGTAGCTGTGTTGTTACAGGAAAGGAGAAAGAAATGAGTAGTTTATGAGTAAGTGATGTTTTAGGTGCATACCAATATGCAAACAGGACACAATTGCAGTAAAACCAAATTTGCCCGGACTTATCATAAGGGGGCAAAGGCGGCTCTGAATGACAGAAGAACCGTAGAAAAAATATTGATAACAATGGAGGATTTGAAAAATGAGCATAAATGGAATTGGACATAATTTTTATCAAAACAATGTAGCAGCAAATAAACACAATAAGAGCAGGGTAGGACAATTTTCCCCACAAAAACAGGAAACAGAGGTGTCTGCACCCGAAGATACAAGGCAGAATGCCAATGTGCAGGATATTTATAAGGCACTTAAATCAACAAATCCATTATTGGAGCAGGAGGATAATGACGTATCAGATGAAGAATTGAAGCAGGAAGATAAACAAGAATCTGAATCAAAGACAGAAATTATTGTTAAGCCAGACGGTTCAAGAGTGCTTGTAATGACAATGAGTATCGGAGGAATGGAAACAACCATGAGCTTAGAAATTTCTAAGCCGACAGAAGCACCAAATGAAAATTCGGAGCATGATACCAATAATACGCCTGCGGCTGAAAATGATACTGTATCAAATGAAATGTCGAATGTTTCAAGTGAAGCATAGAAAATATACATAATTTTAAGGGTATTGGTATGTCTGCATGATGATATAAACTGCCCGGATTTATTATAAGGGGACAAAGGGGCTATCGGTTAATACCGATTTTTAAACTCTAGAGAGACTTTCAAATTTTGTGTAAACTCAAAAACTGATATAAGATACATTGATAGTTACAAAGAGCAGGGCCGAAAATCTAGGTTCTGCTCTTGCCTGTATTATACAGGCATTTTTTTGGAGTCCCTATAAATTTTAAACCACACTTTTCGATTACTTTGCCCGATGCAAGATTTGGCTCAGCGTGGCGTGCGCGAAAATGTGTCACGCCAAATTCCCTGCGGACATAGTCCATCATGGCTTTCGCCGCTTCTGTGGCATAGCCATTTCCCCAACAGTCATAGCGTAATTGTAGCCAAATCTCCAATACTCCATATGGTTGTCCGGGCATATATCTCCACTGCCAATCAATCTACCGTCTGAAATACGTTCTAAGCCAAAATGGTATATACTGGAATCCTCTGCGGCAGATGCAAGTCACTCTCTTACCTGTTGGATGTTTGTGTAAGTTGGATAGTTCATATAACGTGTCACTCTTTCATCACTGGCCCATTCGTAAACCGCATCGGCATCGCTGAACGATAGGGGGCGAAGTGAGAGGCGTTCTGTGTTTATTACAATATGATGCACTATATGCTCCTTTCCATTATTTCAATGGTACACAAATAATGGTGTTGGGGTCAACATACCTTTTCTTTTGATCCCAACATCATTATCGTATCATAATAGCACACATGCGTCTAATTAACTTTTTTCCTCTGTAAAATAATAATTAATCCAGAAGTTTGAAAAGCTCGGTGGAAAAGTGACTGCTAACCTTGTATAGACCGTCCAATTCTTTATTATCAGATATCACGGTAAGTTCTCCCTCTAATATGCCAAGTTCCATTACGGAATCATCAAATTGAAGGCTGACGGAAAAATGTCCGTCTCTTTCGCTGTTCTTGCGGGAATCTTTTTCGAGATGCTCGCCTGCCAGCAGGGCGAAGACTTGATCCATTTTTCTTCCCGGATGGATGTTCTTTTCTTTATCGGCAACCCAATAGGTTATTTGGCTTAATTCCTTTTTACGCTGGGATGTAAAAAGGGTGTTGTTGTATTCAATCTTGGGAAGCGTGAAATAATATATTCCTCCAATTAAAATGACTGTTGCTATGATTGCAATTCCTGCGAACGTCAACTTCTTCATAAATTAGTTTTCATCCTTTCTTATAATACCCTGCACGGAGGCAACGTGCACTAATCTAACTTCATAACTAAATGACACCACCCACAATTAACGACATATTTCTTTAATTCGTTGTTTAATCTCCCTCTTTCCTAATAACTGTTCTTTTTCCCCTTCGTAAATATGGTAATTTTTTCTGTTGGAGTTAAAACGGTATTCTGAAAAGCAACTACAGGTTCTCCTATAACTTCCCTTTTCAAAAACGCTATCTCCATTTTCTTCATTTATTCCAAGAATTATTTGTTCTCCTTTTTTATGTAAACCCATGCCATCTCCACACACCTCTATCAATCCTGTTTTTTCTTTATCAATATACTGATATCCTTCCATAACATAAACATTAATACTTTCCCCTGCTTCTATGTCTCCCCGCACTGTTTCATCCACCTTAACTGTCAGTTTGCTCCATGGAAATCCTTGGTATTCATAATATTTAATATCCTGAACATCCCCAACAATAATCGCATCTGATTGATTAATATAGTTTTCCATTACTGGATTATATAGCATGCACGATGCCTCTAGGTTATTTAATTCTAATGTTTGCTTTTCACATACTTTACTTTTATCATAAGCAACGGACAGCAATTTGTGGCTGTTTACTTTAGTACTAACTTCTTTTCTGTATATATTAAAAAATAAAATCGTTGAAAAGAAAGCAATTAAAATAAACGTAAAATAAATACCTTTTTTCATGCTATTTCTCCTTTAACCATTTCTGTTTTTTCCAATAAGTAATCGCTTCTTTCTTAGAAGTTATTTTTTCGATTCCTGGCGCATTTTCTGCCATACAGTAGCCATGATATGCATCACGATGCATATTTCCTATCGTAATGAATTTATTCTGACCCGATATTATTTTACTTGGCCTATCTTTTACAATAAAAATCCCCTTTCCGCCAGAAGAAATATCTCTATTGCTCATCCAATTCCATTTTCGCAAAATCCTGACTTCCTGTTTGTCCTTTAATCCTCCATAAATACTTTTTTCCACTCTAACTGTGATGGTATGGCAAGAATAGGTGTGCTTCTCTTTTTTAAATAAGAAATCCTTCACCTCCAAAACACTTCCATATATGATGAATTTACAACTGTTTCCAAATAACTCATCTTCTGTGTAGTTTGGTTCATCCATGTAACACAATTCAGGATTTACTTTTTTTTCATAGTGATCGTTATAGGAATCCCCTTCCTGAAAGGAAGATACCTGTAATGTTTCATGTGGAACAATGCTCGCCCACACATATGTGCCACGCATGTTGAGATAGATGTAACCATATATCAGTCCGAAAATTAAGGCAACAACTCCCAATATGAAAATAAATGCTTTTTTCTTTTTATGTTTCATTTTCATCTCCTCCCCAATCAACAAATTGAATAAACATGATGTGCCATTTTTACATCAGTTCTTTGCGGCAATGTCACCTTAATTTCTTTCATGTAGTTATACATGATGCTTTGGGTATTGCAAACTCTATGTGATAATCCAAGGGCATGACCTAATTCATGTGCTGCTACTCGTTGAATGTATCCCTTCTCTTCATCTAAACTTACTACTGCTTTCGCATATTTAGAAGTCAGCATCCCTTTTTTATTGACAGTTATTTGCCCGCCTCCCACTTGGAAAAAGCGAGTAAATCCTAAAACCCCCTTTTCTAAAATGCTCGACTGAACAGATATTTGTTCATTGTTTGTCTGATGCGATAGATAAAAATATTTGCTACTACTTGTATTTTCTTCTTTGTTCCCCTAACATTCATGTCAAATGCCTATTGTATTCTTTAGATTTTGCCAACCTGCTTTATATATAAGAGATATGTAAAAAGTTGCACTTTTTACATAAATACCGTAACATATAATATAAAAGAAGTAAAGAAAAAGGAAGAGCAATTCGTAGTATCAGTTGGCAGCAAAATACTTTTTGTCACCACATCATTGATATAAATGGGAAAGGAATGTGATTTAAGATGTCATTGCAATTTATTTTGGGAGGCTCGGGATGTGGGAAGACGTATTATGCCCAGCATTTCATTTCCCAGGAGGCGGCTTATTTTCCGCAGAGACAATATATTTTTCTGGTGCCGGAGCAGTTTACCATGCAGACTCAGAAGGAGCTGATCAGCATCAGCGAATCCAAGGGCATTATGAATATTGACGTGCAGAGTTTCGTGCGCCTTGCCTTTCGGGTGTTCGAGGAGACGGGTGCGGGAAATCTTCCGGTGCTGGATGATATGGGCAAGACCATGGTGCTGAAGAAGGTGCTGGCCCAGATGGAGGGGGAGTTGGATTATTTTGGTAGAAATATTCACAAGGCGGGGTATGTGCAGGAGATCAAGTCCTTTCTGTCAGAACTGTACCAGTATGGGATTGACGAGGAGACGCTGTCGGAGATGATTGCCAGTGCGAAAAGGCAGCCGCTGCTGGTGCGGAAATTGCAGGATATGCAGAAGATTTACCGGGGATTTTCAGATTATCTGGAGGAGCATTTCATTACTTCGGAGGAAGTTCTCACGGTGCTTGCCGGGGTGACGGAGGAGTCGGGGATTCTGCGGGACAGCGTGGTTTGCCTGGATGGGTTTACGGGGTTTACCCCCACGCAGTACCAGTTTATTGAGCGGCTTCTTTCCATTGCCAGGAAGGTGTATGTCACGGTGACCATTGACAAGGGCGTGAGCATCGTGAAGCCGGGGGCGAAGCATGGGCTTTTTTATATGAGCCAGCAGACGATTTATCGATTGAGGAAGATGGCGCAGGCTCACGGGATTGAGGTTTGTTCTGAAATCTGGACGGGAGAGACGCCGCAGGAGACGAGGTTTTTCGAGGCGCCGGGTATTTGCCAGTTGGAGCGGGGGCTGTTTCGATATCCCATGGAGGAGTACGGGGAGGAACCTCATGATATTTCTCTACATATTATGAGGCAGCCGGAGCAGGAAGTGGAGTTTGTGGCGGAGCAGATTCGGGGGCTTTTGCTGGAGGGGGAGGCCAGATATCGGGATATTGCGGTAATTACTGGGGATTTGGGCGTGTACGGCGCACTGGCGGGGGAGATCTTGGAGCGGGCGCAGATTCCTTATTTCGTGGATCAGAAGAAGGGGATTGAGGAACATCCTTTTGTGGAATTGATTCAGCAGACCATTGATATTTTTCTGTCGAATTTCCAAACGGAAAAGGTGATGGCCTTTGAGAAGAATGTCTTTTCCCATGTGACGCTGGAGCAGGGTGACTTGCTAGAGAATTTTCTGCGGGCGACGGGCATTCGGGGCTATAAGAAATGGCAGGAGATGTGGAAGACGGAAAATGTTTTTTATCTGGGCAGGAATGGGGGGGATTCTGAAAAGGCTGGGAAGGAGAGGCAGCAGGAAATTCATCTGATGCTGGATGCTGCCAGGCAGGAGACGCTGGACCAGCTGGGGGAGTTGTATGAAGCGGTGGGAAGGGGTAGGCATTCCGTGAGGGAATATGCCACTGCTTTCTGCGAATGGATGGAGGGGGAGAAATATTATGAGAAAATTATGAGACTGGCAGAGGAGTTCGACGCACAGGGGGAGCGGACGCTGCAGTGGGAGTACCAGCAACTGTATGGCATCGTGCTGGGCGTGTTCGACAGGCTTGTGGAACTTCTGGGGGAGGAGGAAATGGACTTGCGGGAGTTTCAGGAGATTCTCACTACGGGATTTTCTGAGGCCAGGGTGGGGCTGATCCCGCCGGGGGTAGACCAGGTGGTGATCGGGGATATGAATAGAACCCGACTTGCCCATGTGAAGTATCTCTTCTTCCTGGGGATGAATGATGGAAATATTCCTGCCTCTGGCGGGGGCGGCGGCGTGATTTCCGATTCGGAGAGATTATTTCTGGCAGAGGAGGAGTATGAGCTGGCACCCACTCTGCGGGAGAAGATTTATACGGAGCAGTTTTATTTGTACTTGAACCTGACCAAGCCTTCCCGCCATCTGTACCTGACTTATTGCGAGACGGGAAATGACGGCAAGGGGAGGAATCCTGCCTATATCATAGACCGGATCAGGCATATGTATCCGAAGCTGATCCCGGTGGTGGAAGAGAATCGCCAGGATGACAGTTTCCTTCTGGGCAATTCTCAGGGAGCGGATTATCTGATTCGGGGGTTGCGGGATAGGAATTTCCGGGGAGAGAAGTGGCGGGAGATTTATCGCTATTACCGGGAGGATGATTCTCGGAGGAATAAGGTGGACAGGCTGGTGGATGCGGCGTTTTACCGGGAGGATAAGACCATGCTATCCAAGGAGGTGGCGAGGACATTGTATCAGGAGATCCTTACGGGCAGCACCTCTCAGTTTGAGCAATATGCCGCTTGCGCCTTTGCTTATTTTATGCGGTATGGACTGAAATTAAGGGAGCGGCAGGAGCATCAGGTGGCCTTTTTTGATATAGGAAATATTGTGCATCGCGCATTGGAATTGTATACCAGAGATATGATTTCACGAGGGGAAGATTGGGGAGACATTTCAGAGAAGGAGCAGAAGTCCAGGGGGGATCAGTGCGTCTTGCGGGCAGTGGAGGAGTACAGGAATGATTTGCTCCATCACACGGAGCGAGATGCCTATCTCATTACCAGGCTCCAGAGGATCTTGAGGCGGACAATCTGGGCGATTACGAAACAGATGGAGCGGGGGCAGTTTGCTACGGTGGAGAGTGAGATTTCCTTTGAGGTGATGCACCGCACGAAAGGGGAGGGTGAAGAAGGCGGACTGCTTCGATTGGTGGGAAAGATTGACAGGACGGACCAGATGGAAGAGGGCGACAGGTCGTATATTAAAATCGTAGATTATAAGACGGGAAAGAAGAACCTTTCCCTGTCAGATTTGTATTATGGGTTGCAGATGCAGCTTCTGGTGTACTTGAAGGCTGGCGTGGACCAGGAGAGGCGGGATGGCAGAGGAAAGAAATTGGTGATTCCCGCCGGGGTGCTTTACTATCACATTGACGATCCCATGGTGGAGGGAAAGGGCGAGAAGGAGGACATTGAGCGGCAGATTTTAAGGGAACTGCGCATGGATGGACTGCTGAATGAGGACGATTCGATTCTGCCTTCGATGGATGATACCCTAGCGGGGGAGCAGGGGCTGGCGGCCAATGCCAGTTCTGTCATTATGCCCATTGCCACCAATAAGGATGGCAGTTTGAAGAAGGCTTCTAAGGCAGTGACTACGGGAGATTTTGAGGATTTGATGACATTTACGGAGGAGAAGCTTAGGTCGATTCGGGATGAGATTATGGCGGGACATGCCGAGGTGAATCCTTATCGAAAGATGGACAGCAGCGGGGAAAATGCCTGTGCATACTGCGCTTTTCGGGGAATTTGCCGATTTGATGGGAAACTGCCGGGCAATGAATACCGGATGATAGAGAAGTTGAGCGATGATGATGTGCTTCGGAAAGTGCGGGAAAAAGGCAAAAAGATTTTCTAGGTCAGGCAATTGCGGCTGGCAAGAAAATCTAAAGTTTTGCCTATTTGCAAAGCAGTGTTCGTGCCAGCGAAACCGACATGTTTGGAGATATGAATAATATTCTTGCGGGAAGAAAAAGAAGAAAGAGGTGAAGGGATGGGTAAGCCACAGTGGACGAAGGAGCAAGAGGATGTAATTTCCTTGCGGGATAAAAATATTTTGGTTTCGGCGGCAGCAGGCTCGGGAAAGACGGCGGTGCTGGTGGAGAGGATTATTGCCAAGATTAGCAGGGATGAGTCTCCCTGCGACATTGACCGACTTCTGGTGGTGACTTTCACTAAGGCGGCGGCATCGGAGATGCGCGGCCGAATTGGGTCGGCTTTGGAGGAGCGTTTGCAGGAGGAGCCGGAAAATGACCATATTGCCAGGCAGGCCAGTCTGCTTCACAGCGCGCAGATTACCACGATTGATAGTTTTTGCCAGTGGATCTTGCGGAATTATTTTCATGTGATTGATTTGGACCCGGTGTATCGGGTGGGTGACGAGACGGATTTGGGGATGATGAAGCAAGAGATATTGGAGGAACTTTTGGAGGAGAAGTATCTCCATGCCCGGGAGGAGGGAGACGAAAGATTTCTGAATTTTACGAATATCTTTTCCCCAGGACGGACGGATAAAAGTTTGGAAGATGTGGTGCTGACGCTGTATGAAAAGTCTACCAGCTATCCATTTCCTGAGGAGTGGGTTGGCGGTCTCGGAGAGATTTATGCTTCTACAGCAGTAGAAGAGATGGAGGAGAGCCAGTGGATGCAGGAACTTCTAGCCTATGTGAAGCGATGTGCCGGCGAGTATGCTGGAATGGCGAGGGAGGCATTGGCGTTGTGCCAGGAGGAAGGCGGGCCGGAGCCATATCAGGAAGCGGTGGCCTCGGACGTGGAGTTTTTGGAAAGATTGGTAGCGGCGGAGACTTATTGCCAGTGGGAGGAGCTGCTGGCGGGGTTTGAGGCGATGAAGCTGAAGGCAATTCGGGGGAAGAAGGCGGAAGCGGTGTCTCCGGAGAAGAAGGGGAGAGTCCAGTCTCTTCGGGAGGGCTATCTGAAAAAGGGCATTCTGGATTTGCGCAAGAAATTTTTCTTTCAGCATCCGGAGGCAATGCTTTCTGACATGATGCAGATGCGGGAGCCGGTGGAGGAATTGATTTCTCTGACATTGGAGTTTGGGAGGGCGTACTCGGCAAAAAAGCGGGAGGAGCAGATTTTGGACTTCTCGGATATGGAGCATCTTGCCCTGCAGATTCTGACGGAGCGGGGGGAGGATGGAGGCGTGACGCCCAGCGAGACGGCAAAGGAGCTGCAGCAGTATTTTGATGAGATTATGACGGACGAGTATCAGGACAGCAATGAGGTGCAGGAGCTTCTTCTCACCAGTCTGTGCGGCCCGGAGGGGGAGAAGCCATTTCTCTTCATGGTGGGGGATGTGAAGCAGAGCATCTATAAATTCCGCATGGCAAAGCCGGAAATCTTTTTGCATAAATATGGGATCTTTTCTCCGGAAGAGGGGGAGGACCGCCGCATTGATCTGAGCATGAATTTCCGCAGCAGGGCGGGGGTTTTGGAGAGTGCCAACTGGATTTTTGAAAGCGTCATGCAGGAGGGGCTTGGGGGCATCCGTTATGATGAGGCGGCAAGGCTGGTGCCTGGGATGGTTTTTGATGCCTGCGATCATCCTGCCGGGGGAAAGACGGAACTTGTACTAATAGAGCAGAAAAGCGAGGATGTTACTCTGGAGAGGAAGTCTTTGGAGGCGGCAGTCATTGGGGAGAAAATACGTGGCATGGTGCAGGGGGATGATCCGCTGTATGTGCAGGGAAAGCATGGATATCGCCCGGTGTCCTATGGGGATGTGGCCATACTTCTGCGCAGCGTCACGGGCTGGGCGGAGGAGTTTGTGGGGGTTCTGAATGATATGGGTATCCCTGCTTTTGCCGATACCCGCACGGGGTACTTTGATTCCTTGGAAGTGGAGACTATCTTAAATTTTCTCCATGTCATTGATAATCCCAGACAGGATATCCCTCTGGCAGCAGTGCTGCGCTCCTGTCTGGGAGAACTGACGGATGAGGAGCTGGCCTGGATTGGGACGATGGAGGGGGATTTGAATTATCTGGACCAGGTGGAAGCCTATCTGGAAAATGGGGAGAATGATGCCCTGCGGGAAAAACTGGGGCTTTTTATGGATCGATTGCATGGCTACCGCAGTTATGGCGGCACCCATTCTGTGTATGAACTGTTGCGAAAGATCTATGACGAGACGGGGTATTACCAGTATATGTCTGCCATGCCCTCCGGGGAGAAGCGTCGGGCTAATTTAGATATTTTATTGCAGCAGTCTCTGGAGTTTGCCCGCAATGGGCACCGGGGCATTTATGGCTTTGCTAGATATATTGAGAGCCTGCAGAAATCGGAGGTGGATTTTGGGGAGGCCGTGGTGGACGGGGAGAATGCCAATGCGGTGCGGATTATGACCATTCATAAGAGCAAGGGGCTGGAGTTTCCTGTGGTTTTCGTGGCGGGCATGGGCAAGAGGTTTAATCTGATGGATGCCAGAAAGAGCACGGTGATTGACAGCGAATTTGGGGTGGGCTGCGATTTTGTGGATCTGGATTTGCGGGTCAAGCAGCCCACCCTTGCGAAGAAGTTTGTTGCCAACCAGGTGGTGCTGGGCACTCTGGCGGAGGAAATCAGGGTGCTTTACGTGGCATTGACTAGGGCGAAGGAGAAATTGTTCATTACAGGTACGGCCTCTGATGTGGAGAAGAAAGTGGAAGGATGGGCAGAGCGGGGAGGAAATATGGACTTTTCAGCCCTTAGCGGCGCCCAGACGTATCTGGACTGGATTGCCCCGGTGGTGCTTGGGCGGAGGGGAGTCTTGGAGGATCAGGATGAATTATTTCGGGTGGAGGTTCTCTGCCCGGAGGATGCTGTCACGGCAGAGGTGGAGGAGCAGAAGAGGGAGCTGTCGCTCTGCCGGGAGTTAAGGGAGATGGATACGGCGAATGTGTTTGATGAGGAGATGCGGGAGGCATTGGAGCGTCAGGGAAATTATCGCTATCCCTACCAATCCGAGGCAGAATTGCCGGTGAAAATGTCTGTGTCGGAGTTGAAGAGGCGGTCAATGATCAGAGCGGAGCAGATGGAGGAAGAGAAAGATTTTTCCTGGGAGGAGATGGAGATTCCCCGCCCGGCATTTTTACAGGGAGAAAAGGAATTGTCCGGGGCGGCCAGGGGTACGCTGTACCATATGGTGATGGAGCATTTCCCCTATGAGAAGATTAGCGAGAGCGGTGGGAATTGGTCGGAGAAGGATTTTGACGGGTTTCTGGAGGAGATGATTGCGGTGGGATATATGACTGATCAGGAGCGACGGGTATTGGATAGCGGCAAATTCGTGGCATTTCTGGCGTCGGATATCGGCCAGCGGATGGCCCGGGCTCACCGTGAGGGGAATCTCCGGCTGGAGCAGCCTTTTATGATGGGGCTGCCAGCTAGGGAAATTTACCCGGAACAGGACAGCGATGCCATGATTATGGTGCAGGGAATTATTGATGCCTTTTTCTTTCAGGGGGAGGAGATCGTGCTGGTGGATTACAAGACGGATTCCGCAAGGCCGGGGCAGGAAGGGGAACTGGTGGAGAAATATCGAGCGCAGTTGGATTATTACGCCAAGGCACTGGAGAGATTGACGGGGAAGAAGGTGGCGGAGAGACTGATTTATTCCTTTGCGCTGGGCGAGGAGTTGAGGTGCTGATTGCTGGTGCAGGGAGGGATGGTATGATTTTAAGCGCAAGCAGAAGGACGGATATTCCGAATTATTATTCGGAATGGTTTTACAATCGAATCAGGGAAGGCTTTCTTTATGTGAGAAATCCTATGAATGCCCGTCAGATTAGCAGGATTGACATATCTCCTGACGTGGTGGACTGCATTGTCTTCTGGACGAAGAACCCGGAGCCTATGATGGGTAGGTTGGATGAGATCAAGGCATATCCATATTATTTTCAGTTTACTTTGACGGGGTATGGTACGGATGTTGAAAGAAATGTGCCGGATAAGAAGAAAGTGATGATTCCGGTTTTCCGGAAATTGTCGGAGAGGATTGAAAGGGAGAGGGTGGTCTGGCGGTATGACCCGATTCTATTTACCCCCAAATATACGCCGGAGTATCATGTGCATGCCTTTCGGGAAATTGCCAGTTCGCTGAAAGGCTATACGGAAAAGTGCGTCATCAGCTTTGTGGATTTGTATGCCAGGATCATGCGCAGTATGGAATCTTTAGGGATGCATGAAATTGACCGAGACGGCTTGGCTAAATTTGCGGAAACGCTCAGCGGGATTGCGGTGGAAAATGGGATGGAGATAGGTAGTTGCGCAGAGGAGATGGATTTGCGGCAGTGGGGAATCAAACGCAACAGCTGCATTGATCAGGGGCTCATTGAGAGGATTATCGGGTGCAAAATCCAGGGTTCAAAGGATAAGGGTCAGCGGGCGGCATGCGGTTGTATTGAGAGCGTGGAAATTGGCACCTATCATACCTGCAAGAATGGATGTGTGTATTGTTACGCAAATCAGGGCAGGGATGATGGGAAGGATCGATATCGCCCGGATTCTCCCCTTCTCTGTGGGGAGGTATTGGATGGGGACAGGGTTACTGTGAGAAAGATAAAGTCCTTGAGGGTAGAGCAGCTGAGGCTCTTTGATTGAAAATTGCGGAGCAATGTAACAATCCGTAGCATCAGTTGGGGAAATTACTTTTTGACCTTGGCATTAATAATTGGGAGAATTGTCCCTACTTTGGGATTCTCCTAGAAAAGATTACCCAATCAGCACTTCTTTTCCCCGAAATGCAAAGCCATAATGCCGAATCTGCTCCTTTGCAACCCCCTCTGCGACCAGCTCCGCATCATATTGCTTATCCTGTATTTGCTCCAGCGCTGCCTGCACTGTCTCTTCCAAGGAGGACTCCCTTTTTGGCTTATGCACCTTAAATTCTATAATAATAGCATCACTTTTTTTGTTAATTGGCTTCAGCATCACATCATAGCGTCCGAATCCGCTTTCCCGATTGGAGATCACATGATATCTGTCCGATAAATCCACCATCAGTCCCAATACGAATCCATGATAAAAACGTTCTGGGTCATCTTTCTCCGAAGCATTTTTTGCCGCATCAAAGCTGCTGAATGACTGTAGCGCAATATCATTCATAAATTCGTTCATGGCATCAATATCCCCCAGCAACATTGCTTTGATAAAGTCATTGTATCTTGCCGCCGGATGCCGGAACCAATCACGAATCATCTTACGCATCATAAAGCGTATTTCCATATTCGTAAGGCTGAGCTCATAGCGGTAGCCACCCTCCGGCAGAAACACACTGCGCAGTACCTTTAGATAACCTCCCGCTAACATCAAACTCCATATCGCAGTGTCTGTATATTCCAGCTGGTCAAAGATGATCTGTTCATCAATATCCGTAACCAACGACTTTCCCGCCAGCAAGTCTTCCATGGTCTGTTTGACATTTGCGCTTCCCTGCTGAATGACCACATTAATCAGGCCATTGGAACTGGTATTTACCCAGTAGGTGCCGAACTCCCTTTCATTCAACAGATTGATAATAGACCAGGGATTATAAATATCCGTATGCATCCCGAAAGTAAATCCGTCATACCATTCCTTTGTCTTTTCTTTTTGTTCACCCATGCCAAAGGAATCCAGAGCAGCAAATACTTCCTCTTCCGTAAAGCCGAAAGAAGTTTCATATATTTTTGAAGTCGTTGTTACCACGCGCAGGTTATTCAATCCGGAAAACATGCTTTCCTTGCTGATTCTGGTGCATCCTGTCATGATGGCCCTTTCCAGATAGGGATTCGTCTTAAATGCGGCATTGAACATACTGCGAAAGAACAGTATCATCTCATCCCAGTAGCCATTTACATATGCCTCCTGCATCGGCGTATCGTATTCGTCCATCAGCAGGATGACCTTTTTTCCATAATAGCGGGAAAGGTATTCGCAGAGCGTCCCTAGAGAATCCGCAGCGATGTCCGCCGGCATTTCCCTGTCAATGGACAAGAACTGCTTCTTTTCCTGCTCTGTCAGAAAGTCCTCTTCCAGCAGAAAGCGGAATCGCTTGTATGTCTGCATCAATATATTACAAATCCTGTGATATGCGATTTCGAATGCATTTTCTTTTATAGATGCAAAACTTACAAAGATGAGCGGATAGCTGCCTTGAAGTTCCCGGTATGCGTATTCCCCATTTTCATCCGTTTCCTCCCATATGGAAAGCCCCTTAAAGAGATCCGCTCTTCCCGCATACTCTGTGGAAAAAAAGCAGTTCAGCATATCCATATTCAATGTCTTTCCAAAGCGGCGGGGCCGGGCAATGAGCGTGACGGAATCCCGGGCCTCCCACCATTCCCTGATAAAATCCGTCTTGTCAATGTAAAAACAGTCCTTTTCCCTGATGTCGGAAAAACTTTGGTTTCCAATGCTGATTGTTTTCATAAATAGCTCCTTTCGGCAACTGTATTTAACAAGCGCTCCATCATAAAGTCAGTCATGTATTATTTCGTAAAAAGAACAGTTACATTATAACATACCTCTATCAGTTTGGTCAAATCAAAACTTCTGGAGAGATATTAAGAGAATCGCTATCGCCAATCCCGCCATATTCTTTTAGAAAAAGCTGGCCGTCCTCGCTGATTTATACCGTGTCCGTCACACTATTTTCGTCATTCTCCCCCCTGATTTCAAAATAGTAGTAATCTCGTCATCGCACAATGCGCTCCAAAGCATTTTCATCACCTACCTAATTATCCTAAATATCGCCATATAGTTTTCCTAAGTTTTGCAAATGCTATGAATGGACGATTTTATGTAGCAAATGGTCGGAACGAAAAATGCCATGCGTTATCTTATATTGCATGGCATCTGCCTCTTAGAGCATTATTCGTTATGATGCAAAATGTTTTTCACTTGTTCTGCGGAAATATTAAGCTTTTCTGCAATCTTTTCTATGGAAAAATTCATTTCGTACAAAATTTCTACTTTTCCTCTGCGTTCACCCTCAAGCAAGCCTCTGCGTTCACCCTCAAGTAAGCCTTTGCGTTCGCCCTCAAGCAAGCCTCTGCGTTCACCCTCAAGTAAGCCTTTGCGTTCGCCCTCAAGCAAGCCTTTGCGCTGGCCCTCGAGCAAGCCTTCCGCTATGCCTTCTTCCCTTCCTTTGGCAATCATCTGGTCTGCATAGGTTTCTAAAACTTCTCCGCCCATAACGGCATTCACCTCCCGCTTTGCTTCCAAATTTTCTTTAAAAAGATGTTCCGTCAGTCTGGTTGTAAAGTCTATGATATTAGATATATCATATTCATTCAATATTCCGGCATCTCTGGCCTTTATCATGCCTTGATGCAACTTTCGATACTCCGTGGATATCTCTTTCAAGGATTCCCCTTGCTTAATTTGTTCATATTTCAGTATACCATATTGAACGTTAGTAGTTCAATATGTGTACAATACGGAATCAAAAAATACAAATCTTTTTCAAGGATATCCTCCCCTGAATACTGTTGCACTTTTATTACGGGAACACGGTATGTCACGCTGATATTTTGTGGAAAGGTAATCTTCATTTGGATTTCATCAGGCGTATTTTTTGTATGTCGGAGATAGAGGACGGCAGATTCTGGGAACTTCATTTCGTAACCAAATTTTGTAGGCATGGCATTTTCCAGAGCGATATGGAAATCATACTCCACCATTCGCAATATCATGGAGCCATCCGGGTTGCTCTGGCATTCCAGATGATAAATCTTATCGCCAATATGTATGGCGGAATCCGTGATTCTCTGGTCAAGGCTTTCCTGATTATCTTTCATCACATGGTGTTCCCCTGACATCAATTCTATCTGATCTGTCATTTTGTAATTTTGGTGAAAAACTTCATTGATGAGCGGTATTAGCAAATGTGGATTTTTCTCGCATAATGTGCGGAATATGTCATCATAAATCTTCCCCATGCATTCCTCCTTTGTGTATTTCATAAGTTAATATGACTTGTTACTATGAGCGGCGAAGCCGAGAATGGTAACAGCAGATTGTTTTCAGCGAAAGAATTTGTTGAAAATATATTGTTGCCAATTATAGACGGAAATGATTTCTTTTGCAACTACTAAAGTTTTAAGATTGACAAGAGGGGCAAAATTGTACAAAAACTTAATGGAAATATTGTAAGAAACAGGACGGAATCTCCGAGATTATAAGGTGTGAGCCCTTTTGTCTACGTACAGATAATTCTAATTTGTATTGTTATGTTGCACAAATCTTTTATTCCTTTTTTATATATTTTAGATAGAGCAGTAGCAAAGAATAAAGTATAATTATGAAAATATGCTGGTTTTTTTACAACATATTTGTGCAGTTTTATGATACCATGTAATAGTGTACAAATAAAAATACGTAGAGTTTTTTGATAGGGGGGATATATGGTTTATTTTTTACAACAAATTGATTTGGAGACAAGATTCATCCATTTACTGGCAAAGAATATTCAGAGGATTCCACTATTTTTATTCTGGAGGAGAATGACAGTTCCGATATGGTTTGCTGTCAAAATGACAATGGGATTTACACGGTTCGCTTGGGGCTTGGCGATGAAAATTGGATGATGAAGGCGGGGTATTTGACTAAATTGTTTTCAAAAAACTCTCAACCTCTTTGTTGAATGCAAGGTATCTCTTATTTGCAATAAAATGATTGCCTTTAATAATGGATAATTTTGCATTAGGTATATTTTCCGCAATTTCTTTTGTATGAGATTCCTTAATGATATCATTTCTTCCACAGATTATGAGCGTGGGAACAGTTATTTTTGATAGTTGGGTTCGTTTAATATTCGGTTCGTTCACCATTAACCCAAGCATTTCAGCACTCTTTTTTGCACAAGATGATTTTAAAGCAAATCGCCTTGCTATTTTGTATCCTATTTCAATAGGAATTTGTGTCGTTTTTTTTACCCCTTTCGGATTCAGATTTCCCCCATTCAATATCAATGCCTTTACCTTGTCGGGATAGTTTATTGCAAATTTCATTGCTATATTTGCCCCGTCGGAAAATCCCAAAATAACCGCATTTGAAATTTCATGGCTTGTCATGAAATCGCATAAATCATAGGAAAATTGTTCGATAGTAAAGGGTTTAGTGCCTCTTGGTGATTTGCCGTGACCTCGTGTGTCTATAGCAATTACTCTATATCTGTTGCTAAAATAATCTATTTGATGTTTGAAATATGAGTTGTTTTCTCCGTTCCCATGCAAAAGGATGAAAGGTTCCTTATTTCCTTTTTCTCGATAATATAAAGTTATATTCATTTATGTTTCCTCGCTAATCCTGATTTTTCCACTTCTACAAAGTGGAAGTTCCATCATGCCGGCTCCGCCGGCACAAACGGTGGAAGAATGCTGCTTTGCAACAAGTTTGCTTTTGCGGACGGTTCTTCCCACATGAATATCATTCATGTTGTGAATGGTTTTTTCATTCACGTTTTAATCTCGTCCAGTTCCTGCATCCACAGATTGACGGAGGCATCGCTGGGCATGCGCCAGTCTCCTCTGGGGGACAGGGCGACGCTTCCCACTTTCGGGCCGTCTGGCAGGCAGGATCGCTTGAACTGCTGAGAGAAGAACCGCCGATAGAAGGTGCGCAGCCATTTGTGGATAACGGCTGGCTCGTAAGTTCCTTCAAAGGTGAATTTTGCAAGCCGGTAGATCTTTTTGGGGGCGTAGCCAAAGCGCATGAGGAAGTATAGGAAGAAGTCGTGGAGTTCGTATGGCCCTACGATATCTTCCGTCTTCTGGGATATTTTCCCCTGTTCCGGGGGCAGCAGTTCCGGGCTGACGGGAGTGTCCAGCACGTCCATCAAAATTTCTTTCAGCCTTTCCTCTTCTGTGGTTTCCGCATAATATTGTACCAGATAGCGCACCAAAGTCTTGGGTACGGAGGAGTTCACGCCGTACATGGACATGTGGTCGCCGTTATAGGTTGCCCAGCCCAGTGCCAGTTCCGACATGTCCCCGGTGCCGATGACCATCCCGCCGGACTGGTTCGCCAGATCCATCAGCACCAGCGTCCGCTGCCTTGCCTGGGAATTTTCGTAGGTGATATCCCGCTCGTCTGCGTCATGCCCGATATCCCGGAAATGAAGTTCCACCGCCTCATGGATGGGCACTTCCTTCAATGTGGCGCCCAGGATGCGGGTGAGTTCGCAGGCATTCTGGTAGGTGCGGTCCGTGGTGCCGAAGCAGGGCATGGTCACGGACAGGATGCCGCTGTGGTCAAGCCCCAGCAGATCGAAAGCCTTGGCGGTGACAAGAAGGGCCAAGGTGGAATCCAATCCGCCCGAAATGCCCACCACGGCAGTCTTGCTGTGGGTGTGGGACAGGCGTTTTTTTAAGCCCAGTGCCTGAATATTTAAAATCTCATCACATCTGCGGTCTCTGTCCGCCTTATTTTGGGGAACGAAGGGAGTCTGGGGATATTGGCGGGTGAGGGAAGTCTCTTCAATCTCGGAGAAAGAAAAGGATACATTCAAATACTCTTCCACTCTTCCCACGGTGGGATAGGTGCTCATGCGGCGGCGTTCGCTAATCAGGCGTCCCAAGTCCAATTCGCTCACAATCATTCCATTCTGGAAACGCTCGGACTGGACCAGAAGGCTGCCATTTTCCACAATGAGATTATGCCCGGCAAAGACCAGATCCGTGGAGGATTCCCCCTCGCCGGCATCGGCGTAAATGTAGCCGCAAACCAGGCGGGCAGACTGGTTCTGCACCAATTCCCGGCGGTACAAATCTTTTCCCGTAGTCTCATCGCTGGCGGAAAGGTTGGCAATCACCGTGGCTCCGGCCGTGGCGTGATGGCTGGATGGGGGGATGGGCATCCACAAATCCTCGCAGATATCTATGCCCAGGCGGAAGGCGGGGAGATTTCTGGCCTGAAAAGTTAGGTTGGTGCCAAAGGGTATCGCCTCTCCCGCCGCTCCCAGTGACGAAAGGTTGATATATTCATAGCCGACTTCCGGCTGGGAGAAATGCCTTGCCTCGTAAAATTCAGAATAATTGGGAAGATATTGCTTGGGCACGATTCCCAGCAGTTTCCCACGGAATATGACTCCGGCCACATTGTATAAAGAATTTCTCGCATAGAGGGGAAAGCCTACCAGCACCATCATGTCCATGGAAGCGGATGCCTGCATGATATCCTTTAATCCGGTGAAAACGCCCTGGAGAAGGCTGTCCTGCAAAAATAAATCGCCGCAAGTGTAGCCTGTCAGGCACAGTTCCGGAAAGACTGCCAGTTTTGCCTTTTCTGTCTCCGCCCGCTTCATCTGCTCTATGATTTTTTCTGTGTTAAAGGGCACGTCCCCCACCTGCAAATCCGGAGTGACAGCCGCCACCTTAATAAATCCCTGTCTCATATTCATCCTCCCTTGGAACTGCCAAAGTAAGTTTCTGCGAGTTATCTGCAAATATTTTATGACAATTCCTGATAATTTACTTCTTCGATGTTATCATTCACAGCTTAAAAAAACCCGAAATTTTCAGCCATGCATAGTTACTCTTTGGTTACATTGTACCATAATCTCATAAAAAAAATCCATAAAATTGGTTTTGAATAATATTTTGTCCTATGATATACTTATCACGACTGGTTTATAAATAGATAGATGAGGAAATATGTATGGAAATAATTTATCGGGCCTTCTTTTTCGTGGCATCTATGGCACTATTAATGGCTTTTACATTGCCCTGGGTGCTGCTGGCAAGGCTGCTTATGAGAAGGCATGAGAGAAAATACGTGATGTGGGAATGGAGGCTGTTGTATTTGCGGAGCGTATGCCCCTTCGCAATGACCAGCCTGCTTTTTGTCATTCCAGGCGTAAGCCATTATTACTACCTGCTGTTAAATCGCCTGGGCTTTGACATGAAAGGGAATGGCGGCATGGTATTTCACTGGAGCGATATTTTCAGGAGGAGTATCACTGCCACTACTACCTTTAAAGGCTGTAGTATTATCTGGGTGGCAGGCGTGGTGATTCTGCTTCTCCATCTAGCCCTCACCCAGAGGAATCTCCGAAGGTATTTTGCAAAGGCTGGAGAGATTGGGGAAAATATATACGAATCTTCCGCCATTGAACTTCCCGTGCAGCTGGGCGTCTTCCGCAAAAGGCTTTACCTTCCGAAAGGCTTTCAAACGGCGGAGACGACTTGGCTGCTCCGCCACATGGAGAGCCGAAAAATGGAGCCAATGCGCCGTTTTTTGGTGGTGTTCATCACAGTGGTGTATTGGTTTAATCCAGTGATGTGGCTATACTATTACCTGTGGAGCCGGGATAATGAGATTTGGTGTGATGAAAAGTTGACGGCAAAAGGGTCAGATTCGGTTCGCAGAAAATATGCCCAGGCAATTCTGAATTTCCGAAAGCGGCAGAGGGTTGTGAAGGATGGGGATGGCAATTTGGAGGAGAAGAAATCTCCCAGCATCTATTCTTTCCTAACTATTTTTGAGAGGAATCCGGAAGGCCGGGCAAAGAGGATGATGTATCAGAAATGGTATGCTTCCGGCGGGAGCCTGTCCGCATATGGCTGCCTGCTGGCCACGATTGCCCTGCTCTTTTGCCTAACCCCGTTGCAGCGGGTATGGATGGAGGATGGCAAGACGGTGTCTGGGAAGGGAGAGAAGTCGGCAGAAAAAATATTTGAGGATGGAAAGAATTTGGTGATTGCCAAGGGAAGCACCCAGTCCCCCAACGGATTGAACAGGGTCATCCAGTTAGAGATGGGTGAGGGGGAGAAGGATGGCTCCGAGGGCTACCAGGGGAAATTTTCTCTGGTGATGTACGATGATGCAGATAATAAAATAGACAGTATGGATATGGATGAAGTGTTCAGCAGATCGGCGATGAAGAGTTATCATTTTTCTGAGGGATTGGGGCTGGAAATGGGCGACTTTAACGGGGATGGCGTTCAGGAAATCATCCTGGGGCAGAAGCAGGCATTGACGGAGGCAGAATTTGGCAAATTGTTTGAGGGGGAGAAGGACAAGCCGAAAATCCAGGATTCCCAAGTATGCCAGTTTTCTCTGGTGAATGTGGAAGAGAAGGAATTGAAGGTGCTTCAGGAAGGGATCATCTCCGTGTCCATGGAAAAGAATCAGAGGGAGTCTGTGCAGTTTGAAGCCGCAGACGGAGTAGAGGGAGTGTTTGCCGTTCCCATGGGCAATAAGGTGCAGTATTATCAATGGAATAAGGACCGGGCTGCCTATGAGGCGAAGGATTACACCGAGGAAGACGTGGAGAAATTAAAGAAAGAGAGTACGGATGGGAATGGCAATTCGGCTCAGGGAGAGGCAAAGGATCACACCTTGGCGAAGGAGGATGGCGGTACTGCGATTATGGTATCCACCAAGCGGGATAGCACTTCCAGCGAGGAAATTCAGTCTGTCACCCTGTCACCCAGAGGCTCTCAGGTACAATTCACGGACGTGAAGGGATATTACTGCGACCTCCTGTGGGTGCCTGCCATGGGGGAAAATGCCAAACGATATGCCCAGCTGATTTATAACGGCACCAAGTCCCGCACCTTCGTGGTCTATGATACCCAGCGGAAGACGGTTTATTACAGCCAGGAGGATGGGACGGAAAATCTGGGGAAGTTGTTTCGGCAATTTAAGGAAAATGATATCTCATTTTCAGAAAACAGTGCGGCGATCTATACCTTGAAGGAGAAGAATAACGATACATTGAAAATAGAGTTTTCTGCGGAGGCGGAAGGCGGCGTGAAGGTGAGGGGCAGTTATGAGTACAATGTGCTGAAGAAGAAGAGTGCCAACTTGAGCTTTACCAGATCGGTGAATCATGGAGAATCTACGGCGGCTCCCACGGCAGAGCCTGAATAGTGGAGAATTTACGGCATTTTCACAGCAGAACACGAATAGTGGGAAATTTACGGCATTTTCACGGCAGAGCCTGAATCAGAAAGATAGGAAATAATGGTAGAAAGGTAGTGTATGATATGCAGATTTCAAGTCGCTTTACGCTGGCGATTCATATTTTTGCCTGCATTGATCACTTTGGGGATGAGTATAAGATCACCAGTGATTTTCTTGCGGGGAGTACCAATGTGAATCCGGTGATTATAAGGAAGATTCTGGGGCAGCTTAAAGCCGCAGGGCTGGTGGATGTGGCTCGGGGAACCGGGGGTGCCAGGGTGGCAAAGCCTTTGGGCGAAATCACTTTCTTAGATATATACAATGCGGTGGAATGCGTGGAGAAGGGAGCGTTGTTTCATTTCCATGAAAATCCCAGTTCGGATTGTCCTGTGGGAAGGAATATCCATCATATCCTAGATGATAAGTTGCTCCGGGTGCAGTCTGCCATGGAACGGGAATTGGCTTCTCTGACGTTGGAGGACGTAAAGGCAGATACCCGGAAATATTTGCAGGAAGAACAGGGCTAGAGAAAGCAAGGCATCAAGAAAGGAATGGTGCCTTGCTTTTTAACATGATGGAGGGTGGTTTTTAATGTGTTCCAAGACAGGGATTGGGAAGTGTATGAGTATAAATGTTTGTGCATATTTAAAGTAAAAAATAAAAGTTAACAAAAATGTTTTTATTATTTTGGCAATGTGCTAACATGTAAAAAATAATATGAGAAAATCTTTTGTTTAATTCAGAGAAATTAAGTCATAATTATTATGCAAAATTACAAGAAATGATTAAGTAGAATAATAAAAAGAGAAATGGCATATCTCCAGTTTTGAGGGGGATTTCCAGTCTTTATATTTTAGAAGTACTATGTTTTTTGTGCAATTTATACTAGAAACTAATGTGCTTAAAACCTACGGTTGCAAAGGAAGAGATTGGCAATTATAATAGCGTCAAAATGTTACTCGCAAAAGAAAAATGCCCAAGGAGAGGAGAAGAGAATGGGGAAGATTTTTGACGATATTTTCCGCACGCTGTGCGAGAAAAATTCCAAATTGCTAATACCTTTGATTAATGAGGTGTTCCATAAGGATTACAAAATGACGGAGAAGATTGAACTGTGGTCTGGGGAGCATCATGTACTGTCCGGAGATGTCGATGGATTGGATGAGAGGGTCACGGACTCTGCGATCCATATCGGGCATAAGTTGTATCATATAGAGTGCCAGAGCAACCCAGATGGTTCCATGGTGCTTCGGATGGTGGAGTATGATTTCCATATCGCGTTCCTGTGGTCAAAGTGCAGCAGTATTCAGAGGAGGATATTCTTGGAAAGCAATTGTATTTTTTGATACCATACTATATACTAAAGTATGAGCATATTAGTGAGAAAGACAGTTTGGAAGAAATATCTGAGGAATATCGGAGACTGTATCAGGGCATGATGGATGCTAGGGATGTCGGACTTTTAAACGAGTATGACATGTCAAATATTGTGGATTTTACGAACAGGCTGGTGGAGTATGTGTTCCGTGAGAACCAGAATGCAAAGCGGGAGGTGAGTGCTGTTATGAGAGGACAGGTGTTGGAAACCTATGCGGATCGGATGATTGCGAAGGGGATGGAATATGGCCTTGAGCAAGGAATGGAGCAAGGAGTAAAACAGGGCCGCATCCAGGCTACTATAGAGATGGCAAGGGAGTTCGGGATGCCTGAGGAAAGGTTGATCGAGAGGTTGATGAGTGAGTTCTCTATGAATCGGGAAGAGGTAGAAAAAGTATTGCAGATATAAATATTTTTGTGAAAGAAAGGGCGGCATCGCAATGGATGCCGCCCTTGGAGGTCATCTGTCCCGACGCTTCGCTCTGGGGCAAAACTTATTTTGCCGCCAGTACCGCCGGAGGACGGGACAGGATACTTCTTACTGGCAATATGCTGATGACCAGGTTCAGCAGGTACATGACCAAAAGTAGCAGCAGAACGCACCACCAGGGGAAGATCATGCCCAATTCCAGGGAGGGAATCGAACCAATGAATCGAATCACGCCGCTGGTAATCAGCACGGCGGGAAGCACCGTGTAGGAGGTGATGAGGAACATTTCCAGAAGATAGGCTTGAATGATGCTGATTTTCTCAATGCCTATGAGGCGGTATACCGTCAGTTCCTCGGTGCGGGCTGACACGTTTGACTTCACCATGAAATAAATGATAAACAGGGAGATAATCACCGCTGCCAAGGCTATCAAATTCCGGGAGGAAACAGAATCCTCTCGGCCCTTGTCAAATTTTGCCATCTGGCTTTGGTTGGGGTTAATTACGGTGATGCTAACGCCTTGCTTGTAATCACTTGCTATTTTGCGCAGCTCCTTGACTGCCTTGCCGGGATTCTTTGTGTAAACTTGGAATCGGCTGGTACCGATGATGTAGTCGTTGCGTATGGTCAGGCAGTCCAAGTCGCTTAGCACATAATTTACCCCAAATCCGTCGGGAAAGTTTCCCATGATTTGGTATTCCCGTCCATTTGCCATGCGGAAGGAACTGGTCTTTCGCATATCGTAATCATCGTACAGGGTCTGGGCCATCAGGAGTTCTCCTGTCTTAAGGTTCAGGTCATCGTATTTTCCCGGATATTTCTTTTGCAGCTGGCTTACGCTTGCGATGGAATATCCATCTATGGTCAATCCCAGCGCCTTGTTCTGGGAAATATAGATGCTTGGCTCATTGGTATTGCAGATGCCCACGATTTCCAGGTGGTCAGAAGTGATGGTATTGACCAGCTTTGCATGGAGGAAATCTTCTGTTTTGGAAAATATGGTCTGGTATGGATTTTCCTTGTCCATAAAGCGGTCAATCAGCCATTGGTCTACCACGATTTCCGAGATATCCTTTGGCATCCTGCCATAGACCAGATTCTTCTCCGGAAGATGCTTGATGTCTACATAGGACATGTCTTTAAACTCCACTTCCATAGAATTCAACTGGTTGAATCCATCATAATAAAGGAGAAGCTTACCCCCTCCTGACTTAAAAACATCAGAATACTCCCCGGAGATAAAATATTTTTCAAAAAATCCTCGCACAGAGCGGTAATATTCGGTATGTTCCATTTCATATTCCGGCTCCAAGCTGATATTGATGTAATGGGAATCATTTTTCAGTATGGAGCGCTCATTGTAAAAGAAATTATTGGTGAAGTTCGCCAGGCTAATCGTCATCATGACGCCGGTAAGGAGCAGGATTCCAATGATAAATGCCTGCTTCTTTCCCATGATGCCAATGTTTTCGATGGCTAATTTCCAGATTTCCCGAAAGCCAAGCCTTGCGGAAGTGTGGTTTTTCAAATGGGGCAGGGAAAATTCAAAATTCTCCACTTCCGTCATTTCTACATTGGGGCGGTGGGTGTCAAGCATCTCGCAACCTGCCTCCGTGCCTGCAAGAATCATATCGCAGTCTGTCAGGTTCTGGATGTAAAGCTTTCCGTGCTTCCATGCCAGATTTAATCTGATGGGCATATGGTCTTTCGCTTTTTTGGGATTCTCATACAGGCGAATGAAAGCGTCATCTTCAGAAAAGAGATGTTCCTCTTTCAAATCCTTCAGGTAAATATTGCCATCATCCATCCGCTCATAGGCGTCATCATTTGCATTCACGTAGTCCTTGGTAATCTTTCCGTCCCGGATTTCAATAATGCGGTCTGCAAAGAAATTGGCAATTCGCCGCTCGTGGGACACCAGGATTACCAGGCATTCCTTTGCGATATTTTTCAGAATGCTCATGGTGCGCAGGGTATTTTCCTCGTCAAGGTTGCCTGTGGGTTCATCCGCCAAAATGATTTTCGGAGATTTTACCAATGCCCTGGCAATGGACACCCTCTGCTGCTGTCCGCCGGAGAGCTGGGAGACCAGTTTTTTCTTGTATCTGCTGATATCCAATTTTTCCAGCACATATTGGACTCTCTCTTCTTTCTCTTCTTCCGAAATATCAAAAGTATTTAGCGCTAATTTCACATTGTAGGCCACGGTGTAATCTTGCAGCAAGTAATAATTCTGAAAGATATATCCAAAGTTGTCATTGCGGATGTCTTCTATGACTTTTGGCTGATATTTCTTCACCTGGGTCCCGTTGTAGTCCAGCACTCCTGAATGGAAGGTATCCAAGCCGCCGATGGTGTTCAGGAGGGTCGTCTTACCGGAACCGCTCTCTCCCAAAATGCAGACTAGGCCCGTATCTGGAAACTCTAATTCAATGTCGTCTAGCACGTGCATTTCGCTCTTGCGTCCCTTATTAAAATATTTATTTAATTTGGATACTTTGATCAATTTCCTCTCTCCTTTCTTGCCAGCAGGCGGTTGAATGACCCTACGGTAGCCAGTTCCAGGATAATATTGTAGGCGATATATGTGGCGGAAGCCACCAGCCCATAGTATATCAACATGGACGTGATGTACGGAATGCCAATCACGTTCAGGATCATCATAATGGCCGCTGTCGCAATGATGGCTTCGACGCAGTAGCGCGTCATCTCGTAAACGCTGATTTTTCGTATAATTGGCAGCTGCATTCCCATGGATTTCATCACGTAAAAATCTTTGATGCGTATTTTCATGATGGAGCGCAGTATTAAAATTTCCACAGCGAAGAGTATGATTAAAATTACTACGGAGATGCAGATAAATATCAGTCTTTCCATGACTTTCTCTTCGTTGTAATTGACGGAGGCCACCCGGTAAGTGCTGAGTCCCTCGTATCCCATTTTTTCCAATGCCCTGAGAACTCTGTCCGTCTTGGTGTAGTTCTTGATATACACCGAGGCCTGGGAGGATTGGCGGGGATAGAATTGGTTGAATACTTCCTCGCTTACCTCCAGAAAATGGCTGCTGTGGCTATTGAAGCTGTTGTCTGCCCCCGCTTCGCTCCCATTCCCGCCCAGCACGGTAATGTCCGATGGGATTTTGTCAATCTTGGCCAGCTTTTTGGGAACGGAACCCCTTGACCAGTTGACGTTTACCAATATCTGGTCTGAGCCGGGCAGAAGTTCTTCCACGGGCCCCTGGATTAGATTGCCCATGGAATCAAATTCGCTTAGATTGGGAATATGATTCCGTGACACCCGTCCATAGATTGCATCGGATTCTTCGTCCCCGTCCTTCTTCGCTAGGTCATCCGCAATGGCTAGGATAAATTGATCCGCTCCCTTATAGGCATTGGCATGCATGTCAAAGTAATATCTGAGGGTAACGCTGTCGCCATCCGCTGAGGCGGTGAGCATGCGGCAGAAGTCTGGATAAAAGTAAATCTGCTCGGTCTCTTTCTTTAGAAAGCCAACCACTTCCAGATTTCCCAGATAGTATTCTTCCTCCCAGATATTGGCCGCTGTAAAATAAATCTTTTTCATATCCCCAATCTTGGTGCCCTTTGTGGGATACAGAACGATCTCATTTCTCTTTTCCGGCAGCCGGCCTTCGGATAAGTCTGACTTGTCAATGCAGGTGGCGGATCGCATGAACTTATCCTTTTTCTTAAAGTCAGGCACATCTTTAGAAGCCATGCGGCTCCGGGCATTATCCCCAATCCATGCGCTGCTGTCATTGGTCATGTAACTACTGCCGTACGTGTCCTCCGTGGTGCCGTGGTGGTAGACGTAGTCCTTCCCCTCCTCCACATAGTAGTTTACATCTCCGGCGTAATCCTGGGAATCTACTTGGACCACATGCCGGATGGACTTCATCTTCTCGATATCCTTCTCCGTCAGTTCCTTTCCATCCTTGCGCCGGACAGACAGGCGGCTATCATTTTTCTGAGCGTAAATGCTCTTGTCATAGTCTTTCGTGTAGGTATCATCGGCGCATTTATATAACTGTCCTATAAAAATAAAGGAAAGGATGGCCGTAAACAGGAAAAAGGTGCGGAATAGCAGGGAACGCCCAATCTGGGTGCGGATATTCATCTTTGCAAAGTCCCATGACACAGTTCTCTGATGCCTCTTCCACAGTTTGCTATCTTTGGGGATGGAGGCTGTGGTGGTAGGATGGCTTTCACGGACATCCTGATCCGCATCTGTATTCCCATCCAAATTAATCGAAGCTTCATGGGCGGGGCTGTCAAAATTCTTATCCTCATTCACATTGACGTCTACTACGACCTCGCCGTCGTGGAGGCGCACCTTTCTGGTCACGTATGACTCAGCCTGCTCGTAATTGTGGGTGACCATAAGGATTAGACGGTTCTTTGACAGTTCTTTTAGGAGGGCGATAATCTGCTCCCCCGTCTCGCTGTCCAGATTGCCGGTGGGTTCATCCGCCACAATGATTTTCGTCTCCTTGGCCAAGGCTCTGGCAATAGATAGACGCTGCTTCTGACCGCTGGAAAGTTCGGAGGAACGCTGGTTTTCCAGTCCTTTTAGCCCCACTTTCTCCAAGTAGGCCATGGCCCGCTCGGTGGCGGCCTCTCTTTCCTCCCCCATAATCAATAAGGCGCTGGTTACATTGTCCAGGGCAGAGTAATGGCCGATCAGATTGTAGTCCTGAAATACAAAGCCAATCTGCTCCCTGCGAAAATCTTCCCAGTCGGCCCCATCAAATTGGAAGGTAGGCTCGCCGTTAAAAAAAAGCTCGCCTTCGTCAAATGTGTCCATTCCGCTAATGATATTTAGCAGAGTGGATTTGCCGCTGCCGCTTTCCCCGGTAATTGCCACAAATTCTCCCACGTCAAATTGCAAATTGATTTTTCGAAGGGCTTGGGTGACAGAGGTTTCGGAATAATAATATTTTCCTACGTTTTGTAAAAGTATCATAACTCCTCCCATAAATAGATATTCTTTTTCTGACTAAAGTAATGTCGAAACACATGATACCAGTGTAGCATATTAATGACAAATTTTAATCCCTAATTATTCGATACATTATGCATGAAAAATTGTTAATACCCTAAAAATTAGTTCATCCATGCATATCATAGACTTAAAGGTGAACTATCTCTGAACTTTCAAGCATTTCAAACTTGAATATGCCATAAAATTTATGATAAAATAAATGCTAAGGCATTTATCATGCAAGTTGCTCCGCAACTTGGGTTATGCCAGAAGTGATGGCAATAATCATGATAAAATAATTACTTGGATCAAAAGCAGTAAACATACCAATCCATAAGATTCAATACAGTAAAGGAAAGGCGGAAAACAACCATTATGAGGAAGAAAGAACGAGCATTGGCAGTGATAGAGCGGCTGGCGGGAGAGTACCCGGATGCAGATTGCTCGCTGGAATACCAAGATTCATGGAAGTTGCTGATTAGCGTGCGCCTGGCGGCCCAGTGCACGGACGAGCGGGTAAATAAGATTGTTCCCCATCTGTATGAGAAGTTTCCTGATATCCAATCTCTGGCGGCCGCCCCTGTGGATGAGATAGAGGAGATTGTCAGGCCCTGCGGGCTGGGAAAGAGCAAGGCTAGGGATATCAGTGCCTGCATGAGAATGCTTCTTTTAGAATTCCATGGGGAGGTGCCGGATACCATGGAAGCGTTATTGAAGCTGCCGGGGGTGGGGAGGAAGAGTGCCAATCTGATTTTGGGGGATGTGTTTGGAAAGCCTGCCATCGTGACAGACACGCACTGTATTCGCCTGGCGAATCGCATCGGGCTGGTGGACGGCATCAAGGAGCCGAAAAAGGTGGAGATGGCGCTTTGGAAGATTATCCCTCCGGAGGAGGGAAATGCGTTGTGCCACAGGATGGTGTATCATGGCAGGGACGTCTGCACGGCTAGGACTGCGCCCCACTGCGAGAGATGCTGCCTGGCGGATGTGTGCAAAAAGGCAGGAATCGGTGGGAAATAGAACTGGAAAATAGGGAGGATTTCTTTTTCTTGCAATGTAAATAATGGTATACTAATTTCTATATAATATAGTGATGTTGGGGTGGAAGGTATTTTGACCTTAGCATCATATAATACAATGATGGGAGGAAAATATTATGAAAGAGTCTGCGAAAAAGATGTCAGATCTGGCATTGGCGAACCGTACGCTATTTGGATGCTATCTAATCATTAGCGTTGTCTTGGATTTGGCATACCTGGTGGAAGTGGTGAAGGGGTCCAGAGATTTGGAATATTATGCGGTGTTTTTGGCCATTAGCTTGGTTCCCTTGCTCCTTTCTTTTTTATTGTATTGGAAGAATCAGGACAGTGGCAAATTAAGGATTCTGATTTCTGTGGGATTTGCCGTGCTGTATGCATTTGTACTATTTACAACTATTTCTGTGCTGGCATTTGTTTATGCCCTGCCCATGCTGATCGCTATCACGGCGTACTCTGATCGCGGATATGTGATTCGCATCAGCATAGGCGTTCTTGCTGTGAACATATTGGATATTGTATATAAAATGATTAATGTGCCGGAGGATTTGCCGGATAGCGCCACGCTGGAAATCAGGATTGCCGTGCTGATTGTCTGCGCAGCGTTTCTGATGATGGTTACCAAGACATTAAATTTTGCCAGCCAGAAGAAGATTGAAAAGGCGGATATGGCGAAGGAGAAGTCTGACGTATTATTGGAAAAGACGGTATCTGTTTCTGACAATATGGCGGTTTTGATTAAGAAGGTTACCGAGAAAATGCAATATCTTCATGAGTCTTTGGGCAAGACCATGGCGGCCATGCAGGAAGTGACCCAGGGAACTTCTGATTCGGTGGAAGCAGTGCAGAACCAGCTGGAGAAGACGGAAGTTATTCAGGAACATATTGGCCGCGTGGAGAGGATTTCAAAAACGATTACAGACGATATGCGGGTGGCAGACCGGGAGATTGCGACAGGGCATGACAATCTGCACAATCTGATGGAACAGGTGGAGCAGACGAATGAGGCGGGTGGCAAAGCCACGGAGGAATTGAAGAAGTTAAGCGAATATGCTGATAAAATGGGGACGATTATAAACGTGATAGAGGGCATCACCACCCAGACCAGCCTGCTTTCCCTGAATGCAAGCATTGAGGCGGCCCGGGCTGGGGAGGCGGGAAAAGGCTTTGCAGTGGTTGCCGGGGAGATTTCTTCTCTTGCAGGGCAGACCAGCGAGGCTACCACGGAAATTACGTCCATCATTCAGAATATTGCTCAGGAAATCCAGGTGGTGGTGGATGCCATTAACAATCTTGTGGAGTATAATCATGTTCAGGGCGAAAAGGCATCCCGCACCGCAGAAAGCTTCCAGGGCGTGGAGAGGGTCTCTGGGGATATCCAGGTTCAGGCGCAGAACCTTGCCATCGCAGTGGGAGAGCTGGCTGGGGCAAATGCCGGAATCATTGAGAATATTCAGACGGTTTCAGCCATCACCGAGGAGGTGACGGCGCATTCCAGCGAGACATTTGCAAGCAGCGGGGAAAATGATAATGCCGCTTCAGAAGTGATGGATATGGTGACAGAACTCCATGATTTGGCACAGCAATTGGAAAAATAGGGAGGGCTGAGATGACGAAGCGAGAGAAGGCGATGGCATATTTCCGGGAGGGATATAACTGCTCCCAGTCAGTGTTTCTCGCCTATGCGGAGGATTATGGGATTACGCCGGAGATGGCCTGCCGGATTGCGGCCTCCTTCGGGGCTGGCATGGGCAGGATGCGGGAGATTTGCGGCGCCTTTTCTGGAATGCTTCTGGTGGCCGGGCTGGAAACTGGTGCCACCCAGGGCAAGGATGCGGCTGGAAAGAAGGCAAACTATGACGTGGTGCAGATGCTTGCCAAGCGTTACCGCGAGCAGAATGGCGGGGACAGCATTTACTGCAAGGAACTGCTGGGGCTTGTTCCCAGAAAGGGACGAGAAGCCTCCGCAGGAGTGGCGGGGGCGGATTTGAAGACGGCAGAGTTTACAGACACTACGCCGGAAGCAAGGACGGAGAATTATTATAAAAAAAGGCCCTGCCCAGAATTGATTGGCTTGGCCTGTGATATTCTAGATGAATTTCTCAAGGAGCCGAGAGGGTAAAGAAAAGTTCTCGGCATTTTCAATGCGAAGAACGCAGGTTTTGCGTTCTTCTGAGAGGAAGCATAGTCTTTCTTGGGCAGCGTTTGTGCTGCCTTAGAAAGACTCTTCCTCTTTTTTATTCTCTCCATTTCTTACGATATTCCGTGGGGGTGATGCCCTCCACTTTCTTGAAGGTCTTTAAAAAATGATTACTGTCATTTACGCCACAGGAAGCGGCAATCTCGCTGGTACTCATGTCGGAGAAACGCAGCAATTCCTTTGCGCGAGTGATGCGCAGCTTGGTGAGGTAGGAAGAGATGCCTTCCCCATACCTCTGCTTGAATTCCCTGCTGAGATAATACTTGCTCATATAGAACTGCTTGGATAGCTTATCAAGGGAACAGGGCTGCATGTAATTCTTTTCCAGATAGACCTGAATCTCTCCTAGCTTTTGCTCCGTGGTAATATGCTGAAAAGACTTTTTCCGCTGTTTCTGGCAAGTAATCAGTTCTGTCAATAATGTGGTGATCAGAAGGTGATTCTCTAACTCATAGTAAAGCGGTTTGGTCTGCGTGTTTTCAAATATTTCTCTCAGAATATCCATGGTATTCATGGGATTTTCCGGATAAAAAATATTTTCACAACGCTGTCTAAAATATTCATAAAACCGATCTGCAGGCTTGCCATTGAAATGCACCCACATCAGTTCCCAAGGATTCCCTTTCAGGGCTTCGTGGGAATAGGGCTGCTGGCAGTTTATGTAAAAGCATGCGCCAGGGTATGCTTTTACTTGCTTTTTTCGGTAAGTAAAGAATCCCTCTCCCGACAGCACGTAAATGATGAGGTAGGAGTCCATTTTTTCCCGATGGCTTGCAATGGGCTTCTTGTTTTTTAGGAATCCCGTTTCCTGTACATATAAAAAATCTTCTTTGATATCTGCACCGGGTGTATCGATAAACCGTTGGGCGGATATGGCGTCATTTTTCTGTTCAAGCATGGGTGTAGTCATCACTCCTCCTCTGGGAATGGCTCTTCTGCTATTTCCAGCAAATCATTATGTAAAGATATTATTTTGCAGTAAAGACGACTGCCTCACCCTTAGTGCCGATGCGGATTTTGCATGATTTTAAGTCTTTTGCTACCTTCTTGGGCACGCTAAATGCTATAATGCCACTTTTCTTAGAAAGTGGTTTGATTTTTTTGTTCATAACGTCTTTGTCATAACCTGTAATTAAGGTAGGAATATATTCAAAATTATCTTTATAGATAAGTTTAGCTGCCATCGCAGTATTTTCCAAACCTACACTAGGCAGAAAGGTCGCTTCTTTTTTCCCGTTATTTGTAACGTTGACAGTGGCAAGTACAAAAAGATTACCACTCTCGGATGGCTTTTGCCCGATATACTTGCTTGTCTTGATGGTTTTTTTGGAAGCCAGTTTTTTCACTGTGAATTTCCAATCGCCAACTTCTCCAGTCTTTTTCATGGCAAGGGCGGTCTCCTTGGGCGCCGGAGTGGCTGTAGGGCCATTGGTTGCCGAGGTGGAGTCAGACTGCTCAGAAATCTCTTTCGCCGTATCCGCCAGTTTCTTCACGGCAGAACCGCCGCATCCTGTGAGTGCTCCCAATGACAATGTGGTGCATAGTGTAATTGCGAGTAATTTTTTCTTCATTTTTTTCTCCATTCTGAAGCGCTTTGTGCTAAGGATGCGAGCAGATTTCAGATTCTGCTCCGCAATCAATAGAATTTGTGACGCTTCGGCACAAATTCAAACTAATAATAACCGCAGACATTCTAACAAATTTGCGCAAAATTGTCAATGGAAGTATCCCTGGTAGGTTACCTGATAGCGTCCCTTTGGGAAGAGGTAGCGATACAAGTCGATCATGTAATCGTCAGTCATGGCGGCAATAAAGTCCACCACCATGTCATCCGGTGGCGTTTCCCGGTAATCGGGGCAGTCTTTTCCCTTTCTTGCATATTTTGTGATATCTTCTATGTATGCAATGTGATGCCGATAGAAAATGCTATGTTCATCCATGCTTCTTGCATCTTTCAGGAGATGGGTATAAAGTTCTTCCATCATGGGATTGAGCGTGTCCTGATAAATGCGGTCAGTCTTTTCGTCTCTGTAAATCCAGTCGCTATTCTCTGCCTTTGCCTTGGAAAACTCTTCAAAGTATTCTTCGTCCATGCGCAGGTAGTCTTTGCCGTAACTGTTCTCAATAATATTTACAATCATATTATTAATAATCTGGGCGTTGGTAGTGCCGATAATACTGCCATTGTAATGTGGCTCTTGGGTAAATAGATTCAATTTCATGGCATCCTGCCTGTCCTTGCCCAGATAGGCGATGATATCGGAAATCCGCATGACGCATCCCTCCAAAGTGGCGGGAATCTGTTTCTTCACGGCAGACTTGTCCGTGTAGCAATGTTCCATTTTCTGATCCAGCCTTTGAAAGTCCGAGTATGGCTGAGGGCGGTATTCTTTTAACTCCATTTCACCATTATGGCACAGGATGCCGTCCAGGGTTTGCAGGCTCAGGTTCTGCACGCAGATGGCATCCAGCAGCCGCACGCTGTGTACATTGTGGTTAAAGTACCTTCCGGTATTCCCATGATAAAGCTCATTTAGCTTGCGCTCCCCCGCATGGCCGAAGGGGGTGTGCCCGATGTCGTGTCCCAGGGAAATGGCTTCGATCAGGTCGCAGTTAAGTCCCAGCATGGAGCCGATGTTCCGGGCGATGCGGGAAACCAGCTGGACATGGAGGGCCCGCCGGGAAATGTCATCATTCTTATAGAGGGAGAATACCTGGGTTTTGTCAGAATATCGGTTGTAGAAGGGCAGGTGCATAATCTTTTCCGTGTCCCGCACGAAAGCCGGCCGCCACAGATTTGCCCGGTCGTGTTTTTCATCCCGCCGCACAATGTCTTGATCTTGAAAGGCATGGGGATTGACCCAGTGGTTTTCCCTGTCGCGCTTGATTTGCTCTTGCAGTTCCTCTGCCAGATTGTGGTACATCTTTCATCCTCCTTCCTTCCGCATCGATTTCGCTAAGTTATTGCCATTACATATAAGATATTTTCTTCCACCCGGAATTTCACTTCGTATCCAGCATAGGAAAGGCCGTATATGCGGGAGGGATCAGTCTGATATGCGGGCCTAGGATCCTGTGCCAGGAGATGGGTCAGGGCGGATAGCCTTTCTGCCGGGAAATTTTCTGTGCAGGAGGCAGGGATGCTCACGGTGAGCGAATCCCGCTCTTTCGGATCTGCAAATCCACAGGAGGCGTCTGGCTTGCTGTCCGCAAAGGAGAGGTAGGGCTTGATGTCGTAGATGGGCGTGCCATCCATCATGTCTATTCCTGATACATAGAGGACGATGCCGTTTTCTTTCTCGTTTTTGATGGCATCCAGTTTCACGCAGGACAGGCCGATTCCGTTGGGCCGGAAGGGGGAGCGGGTGGCGAATACGCCCTTTCTCGCATTTCCACCTAATTTTGGAGGCCGGACAGAGGGGGTCCAATCCTGCCGCAGTGCCTGGGAGAACTGCCACAGGATCCATATGTGGGAAAATTCCTCCAAGCCTCGGAATGCTTCTGGCCTCCGATATTTTTCCTGAAAAATGATTTTCCCTCTAAGTTCGGGAACCAGGCCGCTCTGCCTGGGAATGCCGAATTTTTCTGGGAAATCTGTACGGATATGGGCGATAATCTCAAGTTCCGGCATGGATTCTCTCCTTATTATAGATCTCCGTTTCGGTTCGTGCTGTTCTTTTTCTAGATGTGACTGAGAATAGTAACAATCACTCGTTTAATATCTGGCTCATATCATTAATCATTTCCTCGTCCTTCAAGCGGAATAAGAATTCCACTCTCCGGGAGGCGTTCTGGTTTTCCCTGCCATTGGCGTCCAATACTGGATTGCTAAAGGATTTGCCATTGGCGGTGACAATCTTGCGCAGACCGTCAACCTGCGCCTGGGAGAGCACATTCTTTTCTGTATCCAGACAGAAGGAGGATACGGACAGCGCTCGCTTCTGGGACAGCTCCAAGTTGAACAGATAGCTTCCCGTGCTATCCGTATGCCCCTCGATAATGATTTCGGACACATAATCCTTGAATTCTTGGCTGGTCAGAACCTTGATGTATTTTGGAAGGAATTTCTTTAATAAATCTTCTCCGGTGTTCTTTAGGGAGAATTGTCCCGAATCAAAGAGGATGCTGGAATCCAAGGCGATAGAGCCCGTTTTAGAGTCCACTGCCACGCTCAGGTCAGAGCCTTCAAATTCTTGCTTTAATGCCTCGATCAGCTCCTTGCGGATGCCGATTAGCTTGTCTAGCTGTTCCTGCTGTTCCTCCAACTGCTCCTGCTGCTCCTCTACCAGTTCCTTTTGGGCGATCAGTTCATTTTCCTTCTCCTCATATACTGTCTGGGATTGCAGGAGGGTAAAGGAGATAATCAGTATAAATATCAGCAATAGTGCTGCCATCATGTCAGAATAGGAGAGCCAGTAACTGGTCTCTTCCTCTTCCCGCCTATGTTTGCCGCGCATAATTTACCTCATTTCTATGTATTCTGGTGCTGCTATTCCAAGCCGGAATCATTTCCATATAGATCCGCGGATGGCTCGGAATCATTGTCATATGGAGCCATGGCTGGTTCGGGATCGTTGCCGTATGTAGCCATGGATGGCTCGGATTCATTGCCATACGGGTCTATATCTGGCTCAGTGTTATTTTCATAGTAGTCGTGGTGGGCGGGCTGCATGGCCTCGGCGATGCAGTCAGCGATTTTCTCTCCCATGGCGTCAATGGAATTTACCAGTATCTGAATATTGTCGCTTTCTGCCTTGGGGAGTACATACTTGTGATAGGTCTCTAAGAATTTGTCCACAGTTCGGTATGCGTCTTCCAAATTCTTCTTATATACAAAGTTGAAAATCAGGGAAAATACCATGCCATAAATGGAAGTGTGGAAGGCAATCTTGATGCCGTCCATCAGAGGTGCGATGCTGTTGGTGATTGCCGCCGCCGTGCCGGTATTAAAGTTCTGCAGTCCGAAGGACAGGCCCACGAATGTGCCCAGGATGCCCAGCCCGGTAAGGACACCGGGGATGATGCTTAGCATTCCCTTTTTCATTGTGGCATCAATAAAATACTCATTGATGTAGTCCTCGATATCGCAGCGCAGACCGTGTTCCGAGAGGATGCTCATCCGCATGCTCTCCAGCTTATATTCATTGAACCGCTCGTCCAGCAGTTTGTTATCGAAAAGTTTGTTCTTGCTCTTGTATTTTCTCCACAGGTATGATTCAGATTTGTCGAAGTCGATTTCGATGGTCTGTATGGTGTACCGCATTCGCGCCACCATTCTGCTCACCGGCATAAAGCAGCGGGTGTTGGCCCAGAGGATGATGCATCCGATAATCAGAAACATGCAGATGTTTACTACGATATTTACTGGGTCATAGCCGGAACCGCTAAATACATTCAAGCAGACTGCCACTCCGATCATGATAAAGTAAACTGGCAATAAAATGCCTTCGCTTCCTGTTTTCATAGTGTTTCATTCTCCATTCTGTATTTTCGTGCTACTACCGCGGCAATGCATTCTTCCATCTGCAATCTTGCTGTAGGCATGGTGATTCCAGCTTGAGAAATCGTTGCGGATAGTACATTTTAATCTTTATTATATTCTTTTCTGGAAGGAAAGTCAAAAATAAAGACGAAAAAATCCCTGGGGGACCAGTTCTGAATCAGTTCCCCCAGGGAATTTTACAAGCCGCAGAGTCAGGCTAACATGTTTTTTTGTCGATCTGCGGGTTGAAAGCATAGAAATTCCTGCTGTCCAGGCTATCCTGCACTCTGCGCAGGGATTCGCCGAAACGCTGGAAATGTACGATTTCCCTCTCCCGCAAGAATCGAATCGGATCAGCGATTTCAGGATCCTTGATGATGCGGAGAATGTTGTCGTATGTCAGGCGGGCCTTCTGCTCTGCCGCCATATCCTCATACAAATCCGTAATGGTATCGCCTGTGCTTTGGAACTGCAGGGAGCTGAACTCTTGGCCGCCAGCTGACTGGGGCCAGATGCCAAGGGTGTGGTCGATATAATATTTATCAAAACCGGAGGCTTTGATTTCTTCTGGCGTCAGGTCTTTGGTCAGCTGGTGGATGATGGCGGCCACGATTTCCATATGTGCCAGTTCATCAGACCATGTATGTTGGGGGTGAGACTGGACCGGGATAACCCTTTGCCGTAATCCGCTGCAAATAGTGGCAATCTAAAGTTTCATCTTCACATGAAGTTCAAAAATATTTGCCACATGCCGTCCTATGCCCGGCTGGGAAGGCTGGGTGTTGAAATAATCGATCCGCTGGATGCAGTTTTTCAGGAATAGGTTTTTTTCTGCCGCGGGAAGTGCGGGATTGCGGAGGGCATGCAGACAGTCGGCAAGATAGATCATGGGTTTTTGGGGGACTGTGGCGGGGAGGCAGAAGGACCGGGCATCCTCTATGGCTTTTTCCTTTTCCGCTATCTGGGATTGCACCTTTGCATTTCGGGAGAGGTATTCTTCCTTCGTGTAAATGCCATCGTCAAAGGCGTCCTTTTGGCGGGCGTCCTTTTCCTTCAGTTTGCCCAACTGCAGTTCCAGGGTCTCTATGATTTTTTCTTGGGGCGCAAATTTCTTCTCTGCGTGGTCTGCCCTGTTTATTGCGAGGTTTTCCATGGTCTGTTCCAGCAATTTATAGATTCTCTCGCACAATGCGGCATATTGCACTGATTTTGTATGGCAGGCGGACTGGCAGTTGCAGACCATGCTCTCGTTCAGTGCGTTGGATTTTCCTCGAAATGAACGCTTGTAGGACATGGCGTGGCCGCAGGAGCCGCAGAATAAGAGGCCGGCAAAGGGGTTCATGATTTCTTTGTGCTTTCTCACGCAGGGAGTATTCCCGATTCGGTCCTGGGCGGCATAAAATATTTCCCGGTCAATGATGGGGGGATGTCTGCCATCCGCAATGATCCAGTCCTTCTCTGGTGAATTGGGACGCTGCTTGGTCACTTTTCCCTGGGCAATGGTCTTTTTGGTCTTTCTGCGGTTCCATCGGATTTTCCCAATGTATACGGGATTCGTTAAAAAATCTCTGATAGCGGAGGGGGACCAGTATCGGGCTTTGCGAGGCTTGATGCCAAGCAGGTCGAGATGTTTGGCGATTTTGGCATATCCATATCCTTTATAGACATATAACTCGTACATCAGCCGAAGCGTGCTGGCTTCCTCTGGGATGATGCGAAGTGTGTGGTAGCCGTCCTTTCCCGTGCCTACTTTCACTTTTTCATAGCCATAGGGCGGGATGGAACCGATAAAGTTTCCTTCTTTTACTGAACGGATTCTGCCGCGGTTCAATATGCGCTTTGTGTATTCTAGGTAATCATTTCCACGGGTTAATTCCATTTCGAAAAATTTCCTGTCATACTCTTCGGTCAGATCGTATGTTTTTGCTGGCGTAATGACTTTTGTATCGGTGTAGCGGAATACATTGATGAGATGGCCGCAGTCTTCCATGTCCCCGCGGGACAGTCTTTGCGGCTCGATGACAAGAACTCCCTGCACGCCTCCCGTTTCCAGAATGGACATGATGGCGCTCATCACTGGCCTGTCGGCGATGGTTTCGCCGGAAACCACTTCCCGATAGATTTGGCTTTCCGGAAGGGGGACGCCATATTCCTTGCCGGCAAATTCCTGGAGCTGCCGCTCGTGGCGGGCAAGGACTTCCTGCAGGGATAAATCTGCATTGTCTGAGCGGGATTTTCTGAGATACATAATGATATGATCTAGATTCATGGAAAATCCTCCAGAAGTATTTTGGCTCAGTAATAATAATATGAAGGCAAAGCAGTGAAAATTAAGTTTTAGTGAACTTGGTGCAGAATTATTTTCGTTATAGCAGACTGAAAATGTCAGCACGTTAGATTTAAGAAAAAGAATAGGACATTTCCCTTGGGAAATATATATATTGATAGAAAGGGGAGGGAGGTTTTCCGTGAATCAATCAGAGGATCGTTATGCTATGTGCAAGGTTTTGATTTCGGACAATGGAATTGACCGGGCATATTGCCCGGTGCTGGAGGTGGAGGAAGGGGAGCGGAGGAAAGAGAGGCTGGTGAAGGCTTGCATTTCTCTGATGGATGCGGAGGAAAGATGTCCATTTGAGTAAGATAGCTATGGCATGATTGGTGGATGTTATATAATTCGTTGCTGTGTTGTTTGTGGTGTTTTCTTTGCTGTCAAAGCATTTCATCAGCCGCTGTATAGCATAGAGGATTTTCACGAATGGAAGAAAAACTTTGCTTCCCAATACTGATTGTCCTCATCCGATCAACACCTCTTTTCCCCGAAAGGCAAATCCATAATGCCTGATCTGCTCCTGCGCTATCCCCTTTGCCAGCAATTCCGCATCATATCCCTTGTCTTCAATCTGGCGCAGGGCGGCTTCTACTGTGTCCTGCAGTTCCTGCTCGTCATCGGCATCGTAGACTTTGAATTCCAAGACGTATGCGGTGGAAGGTGCGTTGTCGTCTCCTGCGGCAATTGGTTCCAGCATGATGTCATAACGGCCGAAGCCACTCTCCCTGTTGGATGTGATATGATATTTGTCCTTTAACTCTACCATCAGTCCAAGCACAAAGCCATGGTAAAACTTCTCTGGCTCCATCTCATGGGACGGCTTGTTTCCCACGTCAAAATAACTGAATGTCTGTAGGGCGACCTTATTCATGTAGTGGTTCATCGCCTTTTTGTCATTTTGCAGCATTGCCTTGATGAAATCATTGTAATGGGAGTCCCGCCCGTCAAACCAGCCCCGTATCATGTCACGGAACATGATTTGCGTCTCGAAATTAGTAACTCCCAGTTCATAGCGGAAGTGGCCGTCCGCAGTAAATTCGCTGTGCAGAACTTTCAGGTATCCGCTGGCAAGCATCAGGCTCCAGATGGCGTCTTTTCTGGCATCCAGCTGTGAGAAAATAATTTCTTCGTCAATTTCCGCATGCAGGGATTTTCCTGCCAGCAAATCCTCCATGGTTTCTTTGATGTTTATATCCCCATGCCGAATCAGGTTGGAGATCAAGCCGTTGGAGCTGGTGTTCGCCCAATAGGTTCCCAGTCTTCTCTCATCCAGATAATTTGTAATTGACCATGGATTATAGATATCAGTATGTCTGCCGAAGGTAAAGCCGTCATACCATTTTTTCACAAGTTCCTTTTCGTTTCCCATGCCATACTCATCCAGAGCGTCAAATACTTCCTGCTCGGTAAAGCCAAAAGCATTGCCGTATTTGCTGGAAGTTGTGGTAACAACCTTGAGATTGTTCAAATCAGAGAAGATGGATTCCTTGCTGATTCGGGTAATTCCTGTCATAACTGCCCGCTCTAAGTAAGGATTGGTCTTGAACGTGGCGTTAAAGAGGTTGCGGATGAAGGCGGCCATTTCATCCCAGTAGCCGTTTACATAAGCCTCCTGCATGGGAGTGTCGTATTCGTCCAGCAGGATGATGACATTCCTGCCATAATATTTATAAAGATAATTGCACAGTATGCGAATGCTCTTCGTGATATCCCGGTCGGGCATCGTTCTGTTGACTGATGCAAATTGTTCCCGCTCGCTTTCGCTTAGGCAATCTTGTTTCATCAAAAAATCATATTGATTGTACAGTTCGATGATATTGAATTTTATGCTTTGCATGGCATCATCTGCATTTTGTTCCTTGACATCGGCAAAGGACAGGAATATCACAGGATATGTGCCCTGCAGTGCCCGATAGTTTTCTTCGTTCCAGATGGAAAGTCCCTCAAATAGTTCGGCACGTCCTTCATATCGTTTGGAAAAGAAGCAGTTTAGCATATCCATATTCAGCGTCTTGCCAAAACGGCGGGGGCGGGCAATCAAGGTAACCGCATCGTCCGCCTCCCACCATTCTCGGATAAAGTCTGTCTTGTCAATATAAAAATTATTTCTTTCGCGAATGGAAGAAAAACTCTGCTTCCCAATACTGATTGTCCTCATCCGACCAACACCTCTTTTCTTTATACTGTATAGGAAATTGCTCAATATTTCAATGCGAAGAATGTCGATTTTGCGCTTTTTAAATTTATGGAAACTTTGCCACAGTGTAGCGCTAAGCCAACCAAGAAATCCGAAGAACTTTAGTTCTTTTGGATTTCTTGCAAGGGAACGCGCTGGCGTTCCCTTTTTTCACTATAAGGCATCTTGATAATTTTAGCAACTATATTTTTTGCTGATGGGATATAAAGCATTTCTCGCATATTTGCAAGCAAATCTGCTTCTTGTCGGTGTTTGGCGGGTCAAGCTAGTAGATAGCAATTTGCCTGTAAACATGCATTGTTATTTGGAGGATCATGATGCTGATCAGAATATGCTTCCTGAGGTGAAGGAAAAACTTGATGCAATGCTGAAGGATATCACGAAGGCGATGGATGAATATGGTGCCGGGGGATATAATGGGATATCCAGAAAGTCGATGCTGCTGTCCCAGAAATGTTTGCTGACAGGATTCCTTGCGATATCGTGCTAGAGGGATTAGGAGAGGGGCTGGAAAATAAAGAAAAAAGCACGGTGGTTCATAATTATTTGGAGTACGGCAGACAGGAAAAGGATAAAATCAGCGAGGCATTTTCATCGTTCAGGGGGAAAAACGGGGGATTAAGATGTCGCCCAAAAATGTTAAATAGAACAAAAAATAAAAATCCTTGGAAACAGCCTTTAGTAATGCTATAATTGTGAATAGTTACAGTGGAATAACAAGAGGAGGCTTTGGGGATGAAGCGTATTTCCTTAGAAGAACTTTTGAAATCTTACAGCAGAGTATCCTATGACCAGCAGTATCATTATGTGATGGATTTATTAGAGCAGGAAAAAATCAAGCCAGTAAAGTCCTCCGGGATGAATGGTAAGCGCCCGGCACTTTTCCGTTCCTACTGGGTGTTAGAGCAGGAGAGGGATTATAGTAGTCTGGAGGAGGAACTGAAATATCAGATTCACCCTATGATTTCTGTGGACTACTATCTGGAGCATTTGGAGAATTATCAGCGGGACAGGGAGTTTGTGCTGCTTTTGGACAAGTATTTGCGTGGAAGCCAGGATCTGTTGGCCTATCCTGAATCGGTGAATGAGCGGAGTTTTGAGATCTGGCAGAGGGAGAAGTTCCTCACCAGGGAGCAGGGACGGCGCATCTTGAAGTGCTGCGGTCTGGGCATGGAGGATTTGAATGTCTATGGGACGGCGGAGCCTTTAGCATATTATTCCCGCACCAGGATGACTCCGCAGAATTTGCTGGTCTTGGAAAACAAGGATACTTTTTACAGCATGCGGCGGCATTTGCTGGAGGGGAAGGAAAGTATATTTGGCATAGAGATCGGGACGTTGATTTATGGAGCGGGAAAGAGAATCCTCAAGTCGTTTGGGGATTTTCATTTTTGTGTGGAGCCTTATATGATGGAGCCGGGAAACAAGATTTATTATTTTGGGGATCTGGATTATGAGGGGATAGGTATTTATGAGAATTTTGCAGGGGCCTTCCGGGATTGCTGGCAGATTCTGCCCTTTATTCCGGCATATGAGATGATGCTGACAAAGGCAGGACGGATGGCGTCTCTCCCCAGAACCAGGGAGGGGCAGAACAGGAATATTTCCGGGCTATTTTTTTCTTATTTTTCCTGGGAGCAGGCAGGGAGGATGAAGGAGATTTTGGACAGTGACAAATATATTCCCCAGGAGATATTGAACTTGTCGGATTTTAGCGGGGGGCAGAGAAAAGAAGATGCGTTATGATTTCTTAGAACATTTTCCAAAGCGTATGAAACATGTGGGCATGTATGTGGTGCTGATGCGAAACAGCATGCAGAAGACTACCTGGAAGCAGTATGGCTTTCTGAAAACGGATGAGCAGATTAACTTGATTTATGCGGTGATGCTATATATTATGGAGCAATCTCTGCGGGAAGAGAACTGCACCATGGATGATATTGGCGCCTATATTGACACGGTGAATGTGCAGCATTTCGGCAAGGAGATGACTTACGACGAGTGCAGGCAGTTGGGGGATTTTATTGTCAATGTGGTTCTGTCCAATGAGGGAAGGGCGATGTACTTTGACTGCTATAATTTTGAGACCAATGCCTATCATATAATGCATATTAGTTATGTGGCGAATAAGATTGTCTATGTGGAGCAGGAGTTGAAGAGGACATCTTATTATCTGACGGATGATGGATATAATCTTTTATTGTCCACTCTTGAGATAGAGAATAATATGAAATTGACTATCCACGAGATGATTTTTCAGATGCACCTGGAGAAGCAAAGCTATGACAAGGCGGTGGATGAGATCAAGAATGTCTTTAATTTGATGCGGATACAGCTGCAGAAGATTCAGGAGGCCATGGGGAAAATCCGGCGAAATGCCCTGAATTATTCCGTGAAGGATTACGAGGAAATTTTGCTGGAAAATCTGGAGACGATCAGCGACACGAAGCAGAAATTTCAGAATTACCAGCAGCTGGTTAAGAGCAGGGCCAAAGAGCTGGAGGAAGAGAATATTAACGTGCGGCGGCTGAGCCAGAAAGAGGAGGAGAAGTTGAATCATCTCCGGGAAATCGAACATTATCTCAATCGGACTATTGACGAGCATCAGAGGATTTTGAATAGCCATTTTGACTTGAAGGCTGTCTATACGGCGGAACTGGAAGCATTATCCCAGATGTCCCTGATTAAGAGGTTTCCTCTGCGGTCGGAGCTGTATGACAAGATACTGGAGAATCCGGGAGTGTTAGAGGATTTGGATTATTTTCTGAGACCGTTATTTAACCGGGATATTGACAAGAGTTACAATATTAACAAGGCTTTTGAATTGCAGCGGCCGGTGAGGAAGAGGGAGGAGAAGGATTCCACGGAGGAGCTTGACTTTGATGAGGAGGAATGGCAGGAGGAGCAGGAGCGGCTTCGAAGGGAGAAATTGAAAAAGTATGAGGAGAGCCTTGGCTTCCTTCTGGAAATGGCAGATGAGAATGGGGGGATTTCCCTGAAAGAAATCAGGGATAGAATCCGGGAAAACAGTGGGGAGCAGGACAGGCTCATACCCAATGTAGAGATTTTCAAAGAGATTATGGTGGAATTAATTAAGAATAGAGAAATAGATGTGAAAGCATTGGAGAGGGAGCGGAGCGAGTTTATCCAGGATGCGCCTATGGAATTTCAGCTGAGCGAGATGGTGCTACATCTGACGGAAGAGTATCCCGGGCACCATGGGATTGTGGAAATTGCCACCTATCGTCTGGAGGATGATGAGGCGGTGGTTTTCGAGGATGTGATGGATGAGCGGGGAGAGAGGAAGCGCATCAAATGCTCCAACGTGATGATAGAGGTCAGGCGGGAATAACAAAATAATGAGAATTTTTCATCAATATAATAATGCCCATGGCAAGAGAGGCAGAAATGTCAGTGAATGAGAGGAGTAACGGAAGATGGCATACGAGTTAGAGACGGTGAGAGCCAGCCAGGAGATTTTCTATTATCTTCTGGAGCATCACGAGTTGCAGGGGGAGAAGGAGAGCGCCCTATACAAGGCTTATACGGAGCAGGAGGAGGTACAGAATCTGGTAAAGTCTCAGGGAGAACTGGCAGACAGTACCGTTGAGCGGTATGGGAATGTGATTTACCTGATTCCCAAAGAGGAGAATCATTTTCTGGGATTTTCCAAGGCCCAGTTGAAATCTGTCCTCTGCAAGTCCAATGCTACGGATCGGGATTATTATTTATCTCAATTTGTCATCCTTACAATTCTAGTGGAATTTTTTGACGGCCAGGGAAGCAGCAGTAAGACTAGGGAGTATATCCGGGTGGGAGAATTGCAGAACTGCCTGTCAGAACGTCTCAAGGAGGGGGCGGAAAATGCCAGGGAGGAAGAGGAGGAGGGTATTGCTTTCAAGGATATCTTAGAGGCATACGAGGCCCTGCGCTCTGACGAGCGGGGTTCCCATGCCCGCACTACAAAGGAAGGGTTCTTGCACCAGATATTGATTTTTTTGCAAAAACAGGGACTGATAGACTATGTGGAGCAGGACGAGATGATTATGACAACGAAGAAGCTGGATAATTTTATGGACTGGAATCTTCTGAACCAGAATAATTACCAGCGAATCAGACGGATACTGGGGGTGTGGGAAGATGAGTAAAATAAATTCTGTGCGGCTGATTAACCTGAATTATAACAACAATGCCATAAAAATCAGCGATGAGACATTTCACATGAATGGGGAGAGTACCCTTCTCTCCCTGCGAAACGGCGGGGGAAAGTCTGTCCTGGTGCAGATGATGATGGCCCCCTTTGTCCACAAGCGTTACCGGGATGCCAAGGACCGCCCATTTGAAAGTTATTTTACCACGGGAAAGCCTACCTTCATTCTGGTGGAGTGGATGCTTGACCAGGGGGCGGGATATGTGCTGACGGGGATGATGGTGCGCAGGAGCCAGAGTATGGAGGGAGAGCAGGGGGACAATCTGGATATGGTGAATTTCATTTCCGAATACCGGGAGTCCTGTCTGACGGATATTCATCATCTGCCGGTGGTGGAAAAGGGAAAGAAGGAGATGGTATTAAAGAATTTTCTGGCGTGCCGTCAGCTCTTCGAAAGCTTTAAGAAGGATTCCTCCCTAGATTTCTTTTATTATGATATGATGAACGCTGCCCAGTCCAGGCAGTATTTTGACAAACTGATGGAGTATCAGATCAATTATAAAGAGTGGGAGGCGATTATCAAGAAGGTCAACCTGGAGGAATCGGGGCTGTCCAATTTATTTTCCGATTGCCGGGACGAGAGGGGCCTTGTGGAGAAATGGTTTCTGGATGCCGTGGAGGGCAAGCTGAATAAAGAGAAGGACAGGATGGGGGAATTTCAGTCCATTACCGGGAAGTATGTGGGACAGTACAAGGACAATCAGTCAAAAATACAGCGCAGGGATACCATCCGTCTCTTTCAGGAGGAGGGAGCCCGTATTGAGGAAAGGGCACTAGAGTATCAGGAAGCGGAGGAGCAGAAGGGACAGCAGGAGGGCAGGATTGCCTGCTTTATCGGGGAGCTGCACCGGGTGAGGGATTCTGCCCAGGAGAGAATGGGGGAAGTGAAGGACGGTCTGGAGGATGTGCGCCAGGCTGTGGAGCGCATTACCTATGAGAAGTTATCTGGGGAATACTATGGATTTGAGGAAGAGCAGAAGTTCCATATCATGAATAAGGAAATGATCTTGATGGAACAGGAGGAACTGGAGGAGGAGCATCGGGAAAAGGAAGGGGAGCTCCATTTGCTTCTGTGTGCGAGGCAGCAGTCCGTGGTGACGGAGGAAAAGGGGGAACTGGAGGAGGTTCGCCAGAAAGTGGAGGTCTACCACAGGCGGGACGAGGATTTGGCGCCGGAGCGCAGTTTTCTGGGGTATGGTCTGAGATGCCATTATGAGAAAGCTCTGGAGGAAAATGAAAGGAGGCGGAAAGAGCGGGCAGAGGAGGCAGATCAGGCTGGAAAGGATATTCTGGAGAGAAAAGAGATGATTGATGCCTTAGAGCAGGAGATACGGGAAAATGCAGCGAAGGAGGGTTCTCTGAAAAGCAGCGTCAGGTCCTATGATGCTAGGGAAGAGGAGTATAATAGCCGCTATGGGGAGGACCTTGCCCGAAATATCATGGGAAGTTATGAGCCGGGGATGCTGGATATCAAGGGACAGGTGCATAAGCGGGAACTGGAGGAGGCCGTCAGGGGACAGACCAGGAGAAGGCGGGAGGCTGAGGACTGCAAAGAAAGAATCCGGGGGCTGGAGCGCAGCCTGGAGGAACAGAATAAGGAGCTGCTGGAAAAGGAATGGGAACAGCAGAAGAAGGAAGAACTTCATCGGAACTATCAGGAGGAACTTTCTAAGCGGGAGGCGATTTTAAAATACTTGGAAATGGGGGAGGAGGAACGCTTTGACAGGGAGAAGATTCTACAGGTGTCGGATCGGAAATTGCGGGAGATTGCCCAGTTTCGCAGAAATCTGGAGAAGGATGAAGATGCTCTGGAAAAGGAGCATCAGAAACTGACCCAGGGAAAAACTCTGGAATTGCCGGAGACTCTGGAGCGGGAGTTGGAGGATCTGGGAATCCATGTGGTGTACGGCATGGAGTGGCTGAAGAAAAATGGCTATACGGAAAGACAGAACAGGGAAATTGTCCGCAGTCATCCTTTCCTGCCTTATGCCCTGATCTGCTCTGACAGGGAACTGGAAAAACTGTCAGGCCATGGGGGAGGGGTATTCACCTCCTTTCCTGTGCCAATCATCAGGAGAGAGGAATTGGAGGCAAAGCAGCAGGGAGCGCAGGGCGGCTTGGTTTCTTTTTCCGGGGTGTGTTTTTATGTTCTCTTTAATGAAAATTTGCTGAATGAGAAGAAGTTGGCAGTTTTGGTGGAGGAACTCCGACAGCAGATTCAGCGGAAGAAGGAAGCCATCGCCATTCGGGATGGGGAGTACAAGGAATACTTTGAGAGGAAGGAGATCATTCGCAACCAGTCAGTGAGCAGGGAACTTTACCAGGAGAATGAGGAGGCTATAGGGGAGCTGGTCCGCCAGGTGGAGGAACTGGCGAAGAAGATGGGGGAAACCTCCCAGGAACTGGCAGATGCCAGAGACAGGGCAAAGCAACTGGAGGCCGATATCCAGAAGGCTGTGAGGGACATTGACGATAGGAAGCGTCAGATGGAAGACTTTGAGCGGCTCTGCGGGGCCTATGAGGCGTATCGGCAGGATTATGAGGAACTGGAGAGGTGCAGGAGGGAACAGGAGAGATTGCTGGAGAGAAAGCAGTTGTCAAACAGCCAGTTGGAAAAACTCCAGGAACAGTTGAAAAGGGCAGAATTTGAGAGGGAGAACCTGGCGCAGGAGGAGAAGGAACTGCAGGTATGCTTCCGGCGTTTTGCAGATTATGATGAAAAGACGGAGTACAGGGGGAGCGAGGAACTGGAGGTTATGAGCATTGCCGACAGGGAGGCGAGATTCCGGGCGATTACTGCCAGCCTGTCCCAGGAATTGCAGGAACTGGAGGGGCAGGAACAGAAGGCGTGGAAGCGGTATCAGGAAGCGGAAAGGGAACTGGAGCGTCTTTGCAGGAAATATGGGCTGGAGCCGGGGACATGGCATGGGAAGGATTACAATGCCAAGGAAGAAACCTATCTGGAGATCAAACTAGAGGATTTGGTTAAGAAAATCGAGAATAAGAAGATGCTTGCAGGAAACGAGGAAACCCAGATTCAGGTATTAAAAAACAGGATGGAAGACAAACTGGAGCGAATCCGCCGGGAGTGCGGGGAGGAGGAAGCTCTTCCGAAAAAGGAGATTCAGAACAAGGATTTCGACGGAGTGAGGAACCAGCTGGCATTTCAGGAGAAGGAATTGCAGAAGAGGGCAGATGCCATCGGGGAGTCTTTGCAGAGTTATGAGGAAAATCTCACAGCCTTGGCAGAGTACAGCAATCTGACGGCAGATGAAGAAATGGTCTGGGAGGAGGAACTTTCTGATCTGAGCCGCAGCCAGCTCCGGGACAGGAAGGGAAGCCTTGTCAGGGATTACAAGGAGTTAACGGAGAAATGCAGGGATGGCAGGGAGCATCTGGAGCGGGTGCTGAATCAGATTCTGCGGATGGAGGTCTTTGAGGAGGAATTTTATCGGAAGCCTCTGGAGGCCATGCTGGAGCTTTCAGGGGATGCCACCCAGGTATTGCAGCAGCTTCACACCACGGTGCAGTCCTATGACAATCTGATGGAGAAATTGGAAGTGGACATTTCCGTGGTGGAGAAGGAGCGGGAAAAGATTGTGGAGTTGATGGAGGATTACATCAGGGATGTGCATAGTAATCTGGGAAAGATTGATGCCAACTCTACCATAACTGTTCGGGAGCGACCCTTGAAAATGCTTCGGATTCAACTGCCGGAGTGGGATGAGAATGCGGAAGTATATCGTATCCGGCTGATGGATCTGATAGATGAGATTACCAGGGAGGGCATTGCCCTCTATGAGAAGAACGAAAATGCCCAGGAGTATTTTGGCACCCAGATTACCACCAGGAATCTCTATGACACGGTGATCGGCATCGGCAATGTGCAGATTAAATTATATAAGATCGAGGCCCAGCGGGAATATCCCATTACCTGGGCAGAGGTGGCGAAAAATTCCGGCGGGGAGGGATTCCTGTCCGCATTCGTGATCCTATCAAGCCTATTGTATTATATGCGGAAGGACGATACGGATTTCTTTTCGGATTGGAACGAGGGAAAGGTGCTGGTGATGGACAATCCCTTTGCCCAGACCAATGCCTCCCATTTGCTGAAACCGCTGATGGATATGGCGAAGAAGGCGAATACCCAGCTGATTTGTCTGACAGGGCTTGGCGGGGAGTCTATCTACAATAGATTTGACAATATCTATGTGCTGAACCTGATTGCGGCAAGCCTGCGGGGTGGCATGCAGTACCTCAGGGTGGACCATGTGAAGGGGAATGAGCCGGAGATTATGGTGGTGTCTCAGATTGAGGTGGCAGAACAGTTGGAATTGGTTTTTTAAATGGTGCGAAACTGCCATTCATTTCACGGCTGTACTCACAAAGCAGAAATACCAAGTTATCTGGAAGAATATTATGAAACACTTGAAAGCTCCCATGATGGTATCTGAATATGAGGCCAGAGTGATTAGCGCATCCGACGGATATGCCTGGACAAAGGATGTTGAGGCGGAAATATCAGATTTGCTTGGCTGTGCTGACCAGACATTATATGATGCGAAAAATGGAAAAGAAGAGGGAATATACTGGGTTAAAAAGACGCAAATAGATGTTTTAATACATTGTATTATGCGTTATGATTTGCTATCCTAGATATGGTATTTTAATTTCTGTAGGATACTTAGAAACTGTTGGTAAATGACAATATACTATGAAGAAAGATGGTGCTTTCATGAATCGAAAAAATGTTGGACAAAACCTCCGCATGTTGCGCCGGCAATGCGGTATGACTCAGGCGCAGCTAGCGCAAGAGATCGGTGTCTCCACTGATCATGTATCCCATGCGGAAATCGGCTTTGGCAGCATATCCCTCCCCCTTTTGCTTGATATTTGCAAATTGCTGGGAGTGACGCCAAATGATCTTTTGGCTGGGGAGTATGCGCCGGATTCTGCAGATGATGATGTTTTTATGGAAGAAGAGGGGCTGGATGGGAAGACCTTATCCTTTCGGAACATCAATCCTGATGACAGAATGGTACTGAACTATATGTACCAATTTATGGTTAAGAGGAAAAAAGGGCCTCGGTCAGACCAGGACTGACCATCAAACTGCATACATATTTTGGGGAATAGATTAACTAGGTTATGTGCAAAGTTTGCTTTGCGGAAATGGAGGAAAGTATGAATCGAAAAAACATTGGACAGAATCTTCGCACGCTTCGCCGGCAGTGCGGGATGACGCAGGCGCAGCTGGCCGAAAAGATTGGCGTATCCACCGATCATGTATCCCATGCGGAAATCGGCTTTGGCAGCATCTCTCTCCCTCTTCTGATAGAGATCTGCAAGCTGTTGGACGTGACGCCTAACGATATCCTTGCCGGAGAATATACGCCGGACTATGTTGACGAGGATCTTATGGAGGAGCAGGCATTGTATGGAAAAAGCATTGTTTTTGATGATGTTAATCCTGAAGATAGGATGCTGCTGAACTATCTGCATCAATTTATGCTTAAGAGGAAGAGAGAGCCCCAGTCTGGCAGTGAAGTTGATGAAATTAGCGAGATGAATGAGGATGGCGAGGAATGATCCCGTGAAAATAATGGCAGAGCCAAGTGATGGCTCTGCCATTGTGATAAATCAGCAATCAGTATTGCGTGTTGTGTCTCTGCGAGGGGGATGTAAAATCCCATCCTTCATGTAGGCAAAACTAATCTAAGGAACTGATCGTTCCCAGGCGGTATTGGAGCAATCTGCTCACATCCTTGCCATCAATCTTTCCATCCTTATATACGTCTCCGGCGGTCATTTTGTTACGTACCCAGTGATACGGATCAAAGACTGTGAGAGTGGCAGAGTAGAAATGTAACTTTTTTGGAAATTTAGAAAAACAAAAAATGCGCGATCAGGGGTTCGAACCCTGGACACCCTGATTAAGAGTCAGGTGCTCTGCCAGCTGAGCTAATCGCGCATACACATATTTACGTCACTGTTAATCAGCAACATTGGTATCATAGCAAAAAAAATAGAACTTGGCAAGTGTTTTTTGAAAATATTTTTAATTAAGCATGAAAAAGTGTTACTATTTACAGTTATAGAGAAGAAAATACAATTACAAATCAGCGATATTTGAGAAGTTGATCAGCAGATCATCATAGATGCCAGCCTTTACGGAATCAGCAAAGGTATAATCTTCGGTATCCTCTGTTTCAAAGCTGTAAACAAGGATACGGTTCTTCTCGTGGTCAACAATCCAGTATTCCCTGACACCTGCAGCGCGGTATTTAAAGAGTTTTGTGAAATAGTCCATGCGTCTGCTGCCAGGGGAGACGATTTCTATGATCCAGTCAGGCGCACCGGAACAGCCTTTGTCAGTGAGCTTTGATTTGTCACAGATTACGGATATATCTGGCTCAACATAGTTTGTATCGTCTTTATTTAGAAATACAGCAAATGGAGCAAAAAATGGCTCACAGGAACCGCCTTTTAACTTAATATAGGAATTTATGGAAGAAAAAAGTTCCCGGACTATTGTTTGATGTTTGCGGTTGGGTGGCGCCATCATATATATTTGGCCATCAATCAGTTCTGCGCGTTCTCCATCTGGCAGGGAATAGATATCATCAATGGTATAGAGTTTTTCCTGTGCTAATGATGGCATAGAATCACTTCCTTTCTGCTTATTGTATGCGGTAATGTTAATTGTATTCATATATCATACGCTCAATAGAAAAGAGAGGCTCCCATCCATATTATATGCAACAAGAAAAAAGTTTTCAAGACCAGACAAGGCATTTCCACAAAACTGTCCAGTCATTGTGAGTAGTAACATACAAAAAAAGAAATCCGCCGCTATTGACAACAAATATATGCCTAGATATACTGATAGCAACAGGCAGAAGGGTTTGCGCTGCCTTTGGCGGCATGGTCTGGAAATAGCAGAAAGGCTTAGACAGAGAAAAGAGGTAAGGATATGATAGCGAAAAAGATGGCAAAATACGTGGCGGGAAGTTCCGTGACCCGTGCCATGTTTGAGGAAGGAAAGAAGATGGCGGCGAAGTTCGGGGCGGAAAACGTATATGATTTCAGCCTGGGCAATCCCAGCGTGGAGCCTCCCAAGGCAGTGAGGGAGCAGATGATAGCCATTTTGAAGGAGGAGAGCCCCAATAAAATACATGGGTACATGAATAATGCCGGGCACGAGGAAGTGCGGCAAGCCATTGCGCTATCTTTGAATCAGAAATTCGGCACGTCTTTCGGTCAGAAGAACATTATTATGACAGTGGGGGCGGCCGGAGGGCTGAATACTATTTTGAAGACTTTGATTGATCCCGGGGACGAAGTGATTGCCTTTGCGCCTTATTTTGGAGAATACAATAATTACGTGGCCAATGTGGATGGAAAAATGGTGGCGATTTCCCCCAGCATTCCTGATTTTCAGCCGAATTTAGTGGAGTTTGAGAAGAAGATTACTGCAAAAACCAAGGCGGTCATTGTGAATACGCCAAATAATCCCACGGGCGTGGTATATTCTGAGGATACCATTAAGAAAATGGCGTCCATACTGGAAGCGAAGCAGAAAGAATTTGCCACGGCGATCTATCTCATTGCAGACGAGCCGTACCGGGAACTGGCCTATGACGGGGTGGAAGTACCTTATTTGACTAAATATTATGACAATACCATTGTGGGGTATTCCTACAGCAAGTCTCTTTCCCTGCCGGGAGAGCGCATCGGCTATCTGGTGATTCCCGATGAGGTGGATGATTTTGAAAATGTGGTGGACGGGGCGACGATTGCCACGAGGATTCTGGGCTTTGTCAATGCGCCATCCCTACAGCAGCTTACGGTGGCGAGATGCCTGGATGAGAGTACGGATGTGTCTGCTTATGATAGAAACAGAAAATTGCTCTATGATAAATTGACAGAATTGGGCTTTGCGTGCGCCAAGCCCCAGGGGGCCTTTTATCTTTGGGTAAAGGCAAAGGGAGAGGATGACGGTGCATTTGTGGCAAAGGCCAAGGAATTTAATTTGCTCCTAGTGCCGGGCAGTGCTTTCATGTGTCCCGGGTATGTGCGCATCGCCTACTGCGTAGACCCGGAGATGATTAAGCGATCCTTCCCTTCTTTTGAGAAATTGGCAGAGTGCTATTAGATGCCATGACCATGTTTGACGGCGAAGTTGGCTGGCATGATAAGTGTTGGCTGCGAGGGAATATCGCTGAGAGATGAAAGAGAGTTGTGTGCGGGGAAATATCGCTGAGAGATGAAAGAGAACTGTGTGCAAGGAAATACCGTTAAGAGAGATGAGAGAGAATTGTGTGCAAGGTAATATCGCCGAGAGAGAGGAAGGATTCTATGGGAAACTGGAGAGATAATTTGCGGAAAATACAGCCCTACGTGCCGGGCGAGCAGCCGAATCTTCCGGATATGATTAAATTAAATACCAATGAAAATCCCTATCCCCCTTCTCCCAAGGTGCGGAAGGTTCTGGATGATTACAGCGAGGATTTGCTTCGCCTCTATCCCGACCCGGCTTCGGAAAAGTTGGTGGATGCCATTGCCAGGTACAATGGGGTGGAGCGGGAGCAGGTATTTGTGGGAGTGGGGTCTGATGACGTGCTTGCCATTGCCTTTATGACATTTTTCAATAGCGGGAAGCCCATTTTATTTCCGGATATTACCTATTCTTTCTATGACGTGTGGGCGGAACTTTTCCAGATTCCCTACCGCCAGATTCCTCTGGACGAGGATTTCCAGATGGTGAGGGAGGACTATTTTGGTGAAAATGGGGGGCTGGTTATCGCCAATCCCAATGCCCCCACGGGCGTTTATCAGGGAATAGATGCCCTGGAGGAAATCGTGCGCCATAATCAGGACGTGGTGGTAATCATTGACGAGGCGTATGTAGATTTCAGCAGGGAGGGGTCTGCCAAGGCCCTGGTGGAGCGATATGACAATGTGCTGATTGTGCAGACATATTCAAAATCTCGGTCTCTGGCGGGGATGCGGATTGGCCATGCCATAGGGAGTCAGGATTTGATTGCCGCCATGAATGACGTGCGATTTTCCTTCAACAGTTATCCTATGACCAGATTGTCCACGGAGATTGGCGTGGCCGCCATCGAGGATGAGGAATATTTCCGGGAGACTTGCGGGAAGGTGGTGTCCACCAGGGAGTGGACGAAGAAGGAATTGCTTCGGATGGGGTTCCACTTTCAGGATTCCATGACCAATTTTGTCTTTGCCAGGCATGAGACCGTGCCGGCCCAGGTGATATTTGATGGTTTGCGGGAGGAGCATATTTTCGTGCGCCATTTTTCTTCTCCCCGGATAGAAAATTATCTGCGGATTTCCATAGGAACGGATGGGGAGATGAGGCGGTTTGTGGAGGAAGCCAAGAGGATTATAGAGGGGTATTCTGCCCGTCAGTGATGATTCTTGGCTGATTCGGATGTTGACTTTTTATGCCGTCAGGTGTTATCTTTATAACAAAGATATTGGGGATTGGAGGTTTTCCCGATTTATGTATAAGGAGATGGTAGCATGAGAGAGAGAGAGAGGCTATATCAACTATTAGACACTGTTCCAGATACGAAGATCGCATACCTTATTGGCTATATTCAGGGAATGACGCTTGATGGCGGAGACGTGCCGAACAAAGAGACGGAAATGGCCATAGAAGAGGCTGATCAAATGGTAGAAAATGGGACAGGACAGCATTTCGAAGGATCTGCAAAAGACTTTATAAACATGCTTTTGGAGGAATGAGGAATGTTGAAAATATCGGCGACAAATAGGTTTAAAAAGGATTTGAAAATGTGTCAGAAACGGAAGTTTGATTTTAACCTGCTATATTCCGTGATTGATACGCTGGCAGTGCCGGAGCCGCTGGATGGAAAGTACAGGGAGCATCCTCTGAAAGGCGATTATGCGGGGCATAGGGAATGCCATATCACGCCTGACTGGCTACTTATTTATAGGGTGACGGACAGAGAATTAGTATTGGACAGAACTGGTACGCATTCAGATTTGTTCAAGAAATAGTGAAGATTTTTGCTACGATATTTTGCGTTGTATCCAAGAAAAGAAAAACTGGGCACGCCGCCAGATAACAAAGTATAAGTTACGCTTATACTTGGGTTTTGGTGAGAGGACTTTATCTTTTCACAGCGACCGTGAATCGTAGTGAAACAAAAAAGATGTTGAAAAAATGAAAAAAATGGTTGACATCATGAAAAACTATGCTATAATATTACTTGCGTCACGATAAAAGGCGAGGAAATAGACTTGATTCGGGGTGTGGCTCAGTTTGGCTAGAGTACCTGATTTGGGATCAGGGGGTCGCAGGTTCAAGTCCTGTCACCCCGACTGGTGACGTCAATTTCATAGAGAGAAGCGGGTACTTGGAGCTTCGGCAATAATTATGCGGGTGTAGTTCAATGGTAGAACACCAGCCTTCCAAGCTGGATACGTGGGTTCGATTCCCATCACCCGCTCTTATACGTGTCAATAGCTCAGCTGGATAGAGCAACGGCCTTCTAAGCCGTAGGTCGGGGGTTCGAATCCCTCTTGACACGTCTTCATGGTGGGTATAGCGCAGTTGGTTAGCGCGCCAGATTGTGGCTCTGGAGGCCCTGGGTTCGAATCCCAGTATCCACCCTTCTATCCTTGTTATCACGTAGCAGGGATTTTTTTATAATCATAATGGGCTATCGCCAAGCGGTAAGGCACAGGACTTTGACTCCTGCACTCGTGGGTTCGAATCCCGCTAGCCCAGTAGAAGCACCACGGCATGCGTCCGTGGTGTTTTTTGTCGTGTCAAGGGTTGACATATGTAAATATATAATGTACACTGAGATTAGGAAAAGAATTTGGAATGACATATTGCATATATTAAGATACAAGTGATTTTGAATTTGATTTATGGGCGGATCGGATTGGATATCTAGGAGGTGATTGTTATGGATCGAGAGATGAGAGCTACCATCAATGAATTGGCTCAAGACGTTATAGATATATTTCATATTGAAGTTCCCATTGCCAGCATGGAAGATATTGTGAGAAAGATGGGGGGAGACATTGTGGAGGATGATTCCGTTGGCATGTATTCTGACGGTTACATTGAGAAAGTTCCACAGAAAGATCAGGGGAAATGTAGCTTTAAAATAGTAATTCCCAGCAGCCAGCCCCCAAATAGAAAAAATTTTACAATAGCCCATGAATTAGGACATTTATTTCTCCATATGGGATTTATGATTGATGAAAGCTTATGGAATGCGAATTGCAATCAAAGTTTTAACCGCAAAGGCGATTCGGAAATTGAGTGGCAGGCGAATGAGTTTGCTGCGGCATTGTTGATGCCCAAGGATCAATATAAAGAGGCATTAGACAGGCATACGGAAGGCGAACAAGTATCTGTTTCTAAGATAGCAGAATATTTCCATGTATCTGCAGATGCTGCATCATGCAGGGGAAAGTGGTTGGGATATCTAGAATGGTAGGAAATGAATTATCAAAATATCGGAGCAGGTTATATAGCCAGGAGAAAGAAAAAATTCCACCAAAGGCAAAGCCTGATTTGGAAAGGTCTGACAGCGTGGTTTTGTTCTTTTCTTTTGACATTGTCAATTCCTCGGCATATAAGACGGTCAATTATTATGGATGGTCGATTGTGCTTCATGAGATCATCAAGCGGTTGCGGGATACTGTGAAAGAAAAGATTGCCAGGGCGGAAGTGTGGCGAGTGCTGGGTGACGAGATTATATTTATTGTCACAATATTTGAAAGGGAAACGATTTTTGAATATACGGATTATATTTATTCTATCTTGGTGGATTTTTGCAATAAAACTGATGGGGAGGGATTTTTTGAACAGATTACCCAATTAGAGCCTCGGGATATTGATACGATGAAATTACAGAATGTGGTATCTGTTCAGGCAACCGCATGGCTTGCGCCTGTGACTGACAGAAAGAAGAATGCAGAGGCGAAGGAAGGGCTTTATGCAGAAAATATATTTGAGATTTTTGAAGAGAGCAAGAAAAATCATTTCTATGAATTTATAGGCCATGATATTGATGCCGGATTTAGGCTGACAAAGCAGACGAGAGAGAGGCGGCTGACAGTAAGTTTTGAATTGGCGTATATGCTATCTGGGCGTGACGAGTACAATGAAAGGATGCAGATTATTACATATCGGTCATTGAAAGGCGTGTGGGGAGGAAAGGTTTATCCCATCATATGGTATTATGATAAAAGTAAGAATGAAAATATTGAATTTATAGACAGCCTTCCCTTTGATGCTATAGAACAAGATGATATTTATAAGGAATTATTCGGTGATAAGCCATTCAGAGAAAGCATGTATCAAGACAATAAAAAAGCCTTGGGAAAAATATTGTATGACAGGAAATTGGGGTATAAAATTAAAATGATAGAAAGCCTCATTGACAGTGAAAATGGAAAGATGGAGTCATTGTTAAATGAATCTCGTTTGGAATTGCATTGCGTAGCGGTTTGCTTTGACAAAAAAGGCCAGGCGCTAATCGCAAAGCGTGATCATAGAAAAATATTAAATGGTAAATGGGAATGTGGATGTGCAAAGGCAAATGCCCGGAAAGAATTGGTCGATAGCATAAAGGATGAATATAAAAATGATTTTGGAATTACAGTTTCTCCGATTTTAGCAAAAAACAGAAAAGATCGGCAACCCCGGCCCATTGCGCTATACAAGGTAGAAGACCATATGGAGTTGCATAAAGGGATTATTGTTCTGGCAGAGATTGAAAGTGGATCGATTTGCCTAAATAAGAGAAAACATTCTGAGTATAAAATGATCACGGAGAAGGAAATGGATTTCCTAAGGGAAGAAGAATGCGTTTCGGATTTAAAAAATACATTGACTCTGGCTTTTAATCAATATCGGAAATGGAAAGAGGATGATTCACGATGAAGAAGAAAGAACGGATCAGTTTTTATGAGAAATCATTAGACCGGGTGAATGCATGGCTTCAGTTTGCGGAGGCGAAACATGCGGCCGCTATCGCTTTTTCAATAGCAGCTTTGGCTGTCATTTACGAGGAGAGGATCGAGTTATACCTTAGTTTTAAGATATTGCTGACAGTAGGCTATGTCATTTCAATCAGCATTTCTTTGGCATCTTTTTTGCCTGTTTTTCAAATTGACACAGAATCTGAACAGGGAGGGCATTTAGAAGAAGATAATATGTTTTACTGGAAGGATGTGTGTAAATATTCTGTGGATTCCTTTATGGAGAGAGTGAATAGAGAGATATTTGACAAGCCTGGCAGGTCTCCCAAAAAGGTGGAGAAATTGCTTGCCAAAGAAATTATTGCAAATGCCAGAATAGCAAATAGAAAATATATGTTATTTCGGTATTCTATATTTACGCTGGTATTCGTGACGGTTCTGCTTCCGATTTTTTTATTCATTACCGCCTAATTGCTGTTGCTATTGAAATATATGAAAGCATTTATAAGGGAAGTTTCTTGACAATGGGGATTTATTGCGTCTATAATGATATTCAAATGTTTTGGATAAAAATTCTAGATTTTCCAGTTTGTGCCGGCATACGTGGCCCAAACTTAGATGAATAGAATCGGCGTATGCAGAATGGAGAGGAGAAATGGCAGAAAAGAAAAGATATTATTTGACCACTGCGATTGCGTATACATCTGGCAAGCCCCATATTGGAAATACCTATGAGGCGATTTTGGCGGACAGCATCGTGCGCTTCAAGAGATTCCAGGGATATGACGTGCGCTTTCAGACTGGGACGGACGAGCATGGGCAGAAGGTGGAATTGAAGAGTGCGGAGGTGGGGAAGACGCCAAAGCAGTTCGTGGATGACGTTTCCGGAGAGATTAAGACAATCTGGGATTTGATGAATACCTCTTATGACAGGTTTATCCGCACCACGGATGATTACCATGAAAAGCAGGTGCAGAAGATTTTTAAGAGATTATACGATCAGGGGGATATTTATAAGGGAAATTACGAGGGGATGTACTGTACGCCCTGCGAGTCATTCTTTACGACATCCCAGCTGGTGGATGGCAAATGCCCTGACTGCGGGCGGGAATGCCAGCCGGCCAAGGAGGAGGCTTATTTCCTGAAATTGAGCAAATATGCCGACAGGCTGATTGAGCATATTAATACCCATCCAGAGTTTATCCAGCCCGAGTCCCGCAAGAATGAGATGATGAATAATTTCCTCCTTCCGGGGCTGCAGGATCTGTGCGTTTCCCGCACTTCTTTCCAGTGGGGCGTTCCGGTGGATTTTGACCCGGGGCATGTGGTCTATGTGTGGGTTGATGCTTTGAGCAATTACATTACCGGGCTGGGGTATGACTTGGACGGAAACTATGCCTTGGAGGATGGGGAGAATCTCTATGAGAAGTTCTGGCCCGCTGATTTGCATTTGATTGGAAAGGATATCCTTCGCTTTCATACGATTTACTGGCCCATCATGCTGATGGCTTTGGATTTGCCCTTGCCCAAGCAGATATTCGGACATCCCTGGCTGAATCTGCAGGGAGATGGCAAGATGAGCAAGTCCAAGGGGAATGTGATTTATGCGGATGATTTGGCGGGGCTGTTTGGCGTGGATGCGGTGCGCTATTTCGTACTGCATGAGATGCCCTTTGAAAATGATGGCGTGGTCAGCTGGGAACTGGTTACGGATCGGGTAAATTCTGATCTCGCCAATGTGCTGGGCAATCTGGTGAACCGCACCATATCCATGAGCAATAAGTATCTGGGGGGCGTGCTGGAAGATAAGGCCCAGGCAAACAGCGAGGAGGACAATGCCATTGACAATAGCCTCAAGGAACTGGTGCTGGCAACTCCCGGCAAGGTGGCGCAGAAGATGGACCAGCTGCGGGTGGCGGATGCCATCACGGAAGTGTTTGCTTTATTCAAGCGATGCAACAAATATGTGGACGAGACGGAACCCTGGATACTGGGCAAGGATGAGGCCAAGAAGGATCGCCTTTCTACGGTATTGTACAATCTGGCAGAGAGCATTGTGATTGGTGCCAGCCTCTTAGAGGCGTTTATGCCTGATACTACGGAGAAGATTTTGGCGCAGCTCAATGCTCCGAAGCGAGGCTGTGACGAGATGGATTCCTTCGGAAAGCTGCCCTCCGGCACGAAGGTTACGGAAAAGCCGGAGATTCTCTTTATGAGGATGGATGTGAAGGAGGTGCTGGCGAAGGCCGAGGAGATCAAGCAGAAGCAGATTGCCGAGGCGAAGGCAGAGTCCGGGGAAGTGGAGGAAGAGGTCATTGATATCGAGGCAAAGCCGGAGATTACCTTTGATGACTTTATGAAAATGCAATTCCAGGTGGGAGAGATCATCGCCTGCGAGGAAGTGAAGAAGTCTAAGAAACTGCTGTGCTCCCAGGTAAAGATTGGAAGCCAGGTGAAGCAGATCGTCTCCGGCATCAAGCAGCATTATTCTGCGGAGGAGATGGTGGGCAAGAAAGTGATGGTGCTGGTCAACTTAAAGCCTGCGAAGCTGGCAGGGGTGCTTTCCGAGGGAATGCTCCTGTGCGCGGAGGATGCCCAGGGACATCTGGCACTGGTGGCACCGGAGAAGGAGATGCCGTCAGGAGCGGAGATCTGCTGAAAAATGTTACTGTGAATAATGCTGTGATTAGTAACGATAAATTCATGGAATATGGGAGAGAGTGGTAAACTCTCTCTCTTTTTTTGCCGATATAAGTGATACGAGGAAGTGTGGCTAAAACAGCGAGCAAAGCCATAGCAAATATCATGCTTGCATGAATATTCGCTATGATTGTGCGAGCGTCCAACATGAGGAACGGAGCTAGACATCCAGTGGATGTCTGCTAAGCACGGACCGAAGCAGAGCGTAGAAGCAATGCTGTAAGCAGTGCGAGAGTTCCGAATGGTGGAGGGTGCTAGACATCCAGTGGATGTCTGTCAAGCACGGACCGAAACGGAGTGAAGAGGGTAAAGACGCGTAGCGGCGGTAGCCCGGTGTTTTAGTCGCAAAGATGTTTGTGCCAGCAAAGCTGGCATGATTGGAAGTGTTTTGGTAAAGCGGGTGCAAAGGGAATTGCATTCACAAGGCATCAAATACAAGGAGGTGTTTGTATGATAGGCGAAATGACGAGGGAGGTTGTGGAGGCTAACACGCCTTCCCCTGCGAAGCAGAAAACTACGGCGGGAAGTAGGAATACAGGGACGAGGAAGGCATCCCAGGCCCAGAGTCCGGCCGCGGTTTACAGGGCTTCTCGGACCAATGCCCCCGGCGGGGCGGAGAACCCCCATCAGATGGGAATGCAGGAGGCGGGTCAGGGAGCGAATGCCCAGTATACCGTCAGCCAGCAGAAGAGCAATGTATCTGCCCAGTACAGAGAGGCCATTGCCAAAGAGCAGGCATATTGGCTGGAATTGAAAAAGAAGGAGCAGGAGAAGAAGCAGCAGGAAGAAGAGGCTAGCGGAAAAAAGGAGGACGAGGAAAAGAAGAATGGCTTTGGCGAGGTGGATGAACTGCAGCGCCAGTTGGATTCCTTGAAGATCATGCTGGACAGATGGAAGGAATATCGGGAGAAGATGCGGAAGAAGGAGAAGAATAAGCCTAAGAAGAAGGTGAATTACAGTTATAACCGTGTCTCCACAACCATCAGCCGGGCGAAGAGCTCTACCCAGGCTTCAGCGGCATTGAGCACTGCTTCTTCTAACTTGAGCATGGTAAAGCGCATGTCTGCTTCCGGCCAGTATGAAAAGAAGGATATTGAACTGGCCTTGGCCCATGCCCAGCGGATGGTGCGTACCGCCAGGAAAAAGTATGTGAATATCAAGTTCGAGGTTCAGATGAAGAATCGGAATAAATCGAAGGAGAGCCATAAGAAGCAGCAGGTGGCACAAGTGCGACGCCCACCCAGGAAGTATAAGGCGAAGAAGGAACTGGAGCGGTTGAAGACCCAGCTAAAGACCCAGGAGAGCCAGGAGAAGAATAAGAACAGGCGCACGGAGGAGATGGAGCTGATGATGGCAGATATGCAATATATCCGCCGCAAGATTCAGTTGCTGCAGAGTGAGACGGACGGCCAGGAGTACAGCAATCCCTTCTCTGCGGATCAGGGCGTGGCTGGCGAGGATATGATGTCCACGGTGGCGAATATGGAGAGCCTGAATATGGCAGAGACTGCCATGAACGCGGAGGCCAGCGCAGAGGCAGCCGCATCTGCGCCATCTGGCGGGGAGTCTGTGGCGGCACCCTCTGGGGGACAGTAGGCAGCAGATTGTCTTATTGAGGCAGAACTAAGGCGGGTAACATCTGCTGATGCGTTGAATATGGAAAATCTGGCAGGACTGTAATTGATTGTAGAGTTGTTTCGGGCAGTGAATGAGTAGGGAAATGACCGTATTGTGCGGTAAGCATGATACGGTCATTTTTTTGACTTTCCCCATTTTCTGAAACCCGATCACCCAAATGCCCCTGTCCGGCATGCGGACACAGGTTTTGGGAAAATGTGCAGACAGTGAGTGTAACGAACTTACTCTTTGGTATTTTTAAGCCATGAGAAATTTTTCTGAAAAATCTGATAAATCCCTTTTAATTTCACACCCTAATCTGTTATATTAATCATGCAAAAATACTCAAATGTTTGGTTATTTGTCGTGATTTAATTATAACATTTGTATAGTTTTTTTGCATTTGACAATATCATTTCTTATTTTTGAGGAAGATCAGTTGTGCAAAAGATGGGGAAAGTCAAATGAAAAATCTGTTGCATTTTCTCTGAATTCTGCTATACTATGATTAGAAGTAAATGTTTGCCGTTTGTTGTGCGACGGGGTATAAGAAGCATGACTGCTATTTTTGCCACTTGCCGATGGTGTGGGGTATAAATAATTCGGTATGTAAATGATTGCCACTTGCTATACAGGTGGGATATAAGTAGTATAGTTCGTAGAAATCCCCATCAATTTTGGTGGGGATTTTTTTCATAAGGAGAAGTTATGGAAGTAAAGCAAGGATACTCTTATCATATCAAAAATGTGTTTTTTGAGTTGGTAAAGGATAAATACCTTATGAGTAATAAGGAAGACGGTAATTATCGTCCGCATTTTTTGGCAATTCAAGATAATAAAAATAAGGAACTGTACTGGATGATTCCAATTAGTTCTCAAGTTGAGAAGTATAAGAAAATTATCGTAAAGAAAGTGAAACGATACGGCAAATGCAATACAATTATTATAGGAAAATTTGCTGGGAGAGAAAATGCTTTCTTGATTCAGAACGCATTTCCTATTATAAGCAGCTATCTTGACCATGTGCATACGATTGAAAATAAACCTGTTACGATACATAGCGAATTAGAAAGGGAGTTGTCTGTTAATTTGCGGGAGGTATTGGCAATGTATCGGCGGGGCATTCGATTGATTTTTTCGGATATTGAAGGTATACAGAGGAAGATGGAAGAAGAATTAGCGAAGTAACTTACTCATATGTGATTGATATAGAAAAATGGTTGACGTTTTAGTATAGAACATTAGGAGGAATTTAGTGTGGCTTATACGGTTAGGTCTTCTGAACGGTTACGACCATCAGCAGCAGATACTGAGACAAAAGCATTATTATATCTTATGAATTTAAGGGAAGATAGTGAAGAAATTTACTATTTTGTGGTAGATTTTTTTAACGATTTAACTGGAATGACTAAGATGTCGGACAAATTATGGGATTTGCAATCTAAAGGGGACAAACATCCTTCTCCATATATGATAGGAACAGAGTTGGTAACATTATACAAAAATTTTGTTAGCGAGTTTGAATTTGCATATTATATTGTTTTTTTGGGTGGTGTTACAAGTTCGTTTGTAAACGGTAAATCACAAGTACCTCGACCAGTTACCAAATCTTTGAGATAATAGCCTAACCATTATAAAAAGTCCAAAAAGTTTAAAACTTAACTTTTTAGACCGGATTCAGGAGGTGGCTATGGGATCGAAAACCAGTTTAGCAGCAAAG